>NZ_CANLTR010000001.1 GCF_947494055.1 uncultured Jannaschia sp.
ACCACCGGCCGCGCGCTACGCTACACCGAGGGCTCCGCGCGCGGCCTCCTACACCACCAGCCGGGGCACTACCCGCGCTTTCCGGGACGGACCCGGAGATGCGGCTTTCACCAGTCCACCAGACGCCTTCTGAACAATACGGCTCCGGGAATGACTCGTCGTGTCCCGGCTGGTAAAGGCTAGCAGAGGCTTTCGAAGGATCGCGCGTGCATGGCGACCTACCGCGACACGTTTCCGGACACGGACACCGGATTGTTCCTGGCCTATGTCGGCATGGAAACCGACCTGATCTTTACGCGCGGCATCGATCTGTCAGGGTTCGCGTCGTACCCGCTCCTGCAAACGGCGGACGGCCGTGCGCTGCTCGAAGGGTATCTGAAGAACATTATCGAACTCGCGAGGGAGATGGGCCACGGCGTGATCCTCGAAAGCCCGACCTGGGTCGCCAACCGGGATCGAGGCGCGGCGATCGGGTATTCTCCCCGGACGTTGAAACGGCTCAACCGGGACGCGATAGCCTTGATGGCAGACATACGCGCCGCCAGCGGTGACGTGCCGACGATCATCAGCGCCAATATCGGACCACGCGACGACGCTTACGAACCCGCGGCGCGAATGACCGCCGAGGAAGCGGATCGCTATCACTCCGAACAGATCGCGGCCCTCGCGGATACGGACGTCGATATCGTGAGCGCCTACACGCTCGCCTACCCGGCCGAAGCGATAGGTATCGTCCGGGCAGCGCGGCATTTCGGATTACCGGTCGTGATTTCCTTTACCGTGGAGACGGACGGCAAACTCCCCACGGGAAGCACGTTGCCGGACGCTATTGCGGAGGTCGATTCCGCGACGGACGGATATGCGGCTTATTTCATGATCAACTGCGCGCATCCGGACCATTTCAGCCCCGTTCTCGAGGACCAGCACTGGTTGCTACGGGTCCAGGGGCTCGTCGCGAACGCATCGCGTTGCAGTCATGCCGAGCTGGATGAAGCGGAAGAACTGGATGACGGTGATCCGGACGAGCTTGCGCAACAGCTTTCCGACATTCGGCGGCGATTCCCGCATATTCGCGTCCTGGGCGGGTGCTGCGGCACCGACATGCGCCACATGCGAAACATCGCTGTGGCGGCTGCCTTGTAGGCCAAACCTTCACGCCCGCCATCCTTGCACGGAACAGGCTCCCGTCGATCTTTCGCCGTTGAGAGACAAGGTTGTCGGAAAGTGAGGCGACCCTGACATCGCGCAAGGCCATTCCTTCACCGTTTTCGGATGGAATTGCTCGGCCTCGGTGGCAGGCTTCAGCAGCAATCTCGACACCGAGCCGCTTGTGGATCCGTCATCTCAGCCTCAGAGAACGGACAGGATCGCCGCATAGGCGACCGCCGCGCCGACGAACGGCCAGAACCGGCTTTCGCGCTCCTCCGGCAGTTCCTCCTTCAGCACGTTCAGCACGACCCCGCCGGCCAAGAAGGCGAATAGGAAGGCGATCCAGATCTCCGACAGATCGGCGAGGCTGCCCAGTACCCAGCCCCCCAGGACGGCCCCGGCAAGGACCCAGCGCGCGACGCGATCGTAGCGCGCCTGATGGTCCTGCCGAAGCCCGAAATCGTTGGTGACGAAATGCAGCGCCATCACCGCCCCGTAGATCACCAGCGACCGGAACCCGGCATCCTCCCGGTGCAACAGGAGATAGCCGATGATCACGTTGTAGAGCGCGAAGGAGCCGATATGGAGCCAGAACGCCCAGGCCGTTGGATGCGCCCGCTCCACGCGCTTGCGGTGCGTTTTTATGGCCCGCTCCAGCCCGTAGAACGTCACCAGTCCGGTGAGCGCGAGCGAATAGACGATCGCTTCTGCGGCCGCCTCGTCCGTCTCGAGTTCGTGGGCGAAGGTGGCCCGGTGGCTCGCGAGTTCCGGCAGGATGTGCAGGAAGACATAGGCGACCGCCACGCCGCCCGCCCCCGACAACCAACGGCTGCGGGGGGTGCGGTCGAGGACCTTGATCCAGCCGATGCCGACGTGAACGAGGGCGAACAGGCTCGCGAAGAGGAAGCTGGCGACGATCATGCCGGGTCAATGCCGGGCGGCGTGCTCCGTTCCCCGCGCCCGCCCGGAGACCGGATCCGGTCCGGGAGGGGACGGTCCGAAGGCGCGATCAGGCCCGCGTCACGTCGTGGTCGTAGAGCCAGCGATAGGCACCGGTCAGCGTCGACGGCCGCACCCGGTCGAGCGTCCGCAGCGCCAGATGCGCCGCCCGTTTCCGCGCGCCCGACAGGTGATAGTTCCGCGCGTTCCCCCGCGCCGCGCGGAGCGCCCGCGCCACGCGGGGCCGGCGCGCATCCTCCCAAGCGGCCGGATCGTCCAGCATCGCGGCCAGCGTCCACGCGTCCTCGAGGGCGAGGTTGGCGCCCTGCGCCAGAAAGGGCAGCGTCGGATGCGCGGCATCACCGATCAGGGTGCAGACGCCCCGACGCCAACGCGGCGTCGCCCCATGATCCATGAGCCCCCAGAGATGCACCATATCGACCTGCGCCAGGAGGCCGGGCACCGGGTCCGCGAACCCGGCGAAAGCGCGACGGAGGTTCTCGGGCGCGTCCCTTCGCGACCAGCCCTCCGCGGCCCACTCGGCACGCTCCTCCACGGCCACGAGGTTGAGCGAGGTGCCGTCCCGCAGGGGATAGCAGACCAGGTGCCGTCCGGGCCCGGCATGGATGCGCGCCTCGCCGGGCCAATCCGTGACCGGCACGATGGCCCGCCAGGCGACCTGCCCGGTGAAGTCCGGACGGTGATCCGGCGCGACGAAGGCCCGCGCCGCCCCGCGTGCGCCATCGGCGCCGATCAGGCGGGACGTCGCGATCGTCTCGCCGGACGCCAGCCGGAGTTCGCGCCCGTCGACCCCGACCCCCGCGACCTCCGCCCCGAGCCGGATCGCGACACCCGTCGCCTCGGCCCGGGCCGCCAAGGCGGCGATCAGGTCGGCGCGATGCAGGAACCGGAAGCCGGGCCCGAGCGGGGCGCGAATGACGCGGCGTCCCGTAAGGCCTTCGATCAGGTGGATCGCCGCATTCCCGATCGCGGGCGGCGCGACGCCCAGCGCGTCCAGCACCCGTCCGCCATTCGGCGCGATCTGCAGGCCGGCCCCGATCTCCGTCAGCGCCGGGGCCTGTTCAAGGAGGGTGACGGCGTGGCCACGCTGCGCACAGGCGATGGCGCAGGCCAGCCCGGCGACACCGCCGCCGAGAATCGTGACGGCACCGCGACGGGCGTCAGTCGTCGCGATGGACCTTCTCGCGCCGCTCGTGCGTCTCCTGCGCCTCGACCGTCATCGTGGCGATCGGGCGCGCGTCGAGACGCTTGAGCGAGATCGGCTCGCCGGTCTTCTCGCAATAGCCGTACTCGCCCTCCTCGATCCGGCGCAGGGCCGCGTCGATCTTGGCGATGAGCTTGCGCTGCCGGTCCCGGGTGCGCAGCTCGAGGGCGCGGTCGGTCTCCTCGGAGGCGCGGTCGGCGATGTCGGGGATCGAACGCGCGGCGTCCTGCAGCCCCTCGATCGTCCGCTCGGTCTCGTCCAGCAGGTCGTTTTTCCAGGCGAGGAGCTTGCGGCGGAAATATTCCGTCTGCCGATCGTTCATGAACGGTTCGTCCTCGGCGGGCGTGTAATGGTTCGGAAGAAAGGTTTCGGCTTTCATGTGCGGTCCCTCGTGCCGGTTAATATGAGGACGGGGCCGTGGCGGACCTCCGTATCCGGCGCTTATGGCGGGCGCTTACAGGAGACCGCCCGCGATGTCACGCCCCGCGGGGGGTCCTGTTGGCTCCGTGTCACCGGGCTGTTATCGCGCGGGAAACGATGGCGGGCGAGGTCGCGGAATGATGCGGTTCGAGGGAACAAGCGACTACGTCGCGACGGATGATCTGCGGGTCGCGGTCAACGCGGCGATCACGCTGGAGCGGCCGCTTCTGGTCAAGGGCGAGCCGGGCACCGGCAAGACCGAGCTCGCCCGGCAGGTGGCCGCCGCGCTCGACGTGCCGATTCTCGAATGGTCCGTGAAGTCCACCACCCGCGCGCAGCAGGGCCTCTACGAATACGATGCCGTCAGCCGCCTGCGCGACAGCCAGCTCGGCGACGAGCGCGTCCACGAGATCTCGAACTACATCCGCCGCGGCCGGCTCTGGCAGGCCTTCGCGGCGGAGGAGCGCGTCGTCCTGCTCATCGACGAGATCGACAAGGCCGATATCGAGTTCCCCAACGACCTGTTGCAGGAGCTCGACCGGATGGAGTTCCATGTCTACGAGACCGGCGAGACCGTCCGCGCGCGCCACCGCCCGATCGTCATCATCACGTCGAACAACGAGAAGGAGCTGCCCGACGCGTTCCTGCGCCGCTGCTTCTTCCACTACATCCGCTTTCCCGACGAAGACACGCTGCGCCGGATCGTGGAGGTCCACCATCCCGGCCTGAAGCCCGCCCTCCTGACCGCCGCGCTCACCAGCTTCTTCGCGCTCCGCGAGCAGCCGGGGCTGAAGAAGAAGCCCTCCACCTCGGAGATGCTGGACTGGCTGAAGCTGCTGCTGGCCGAGGATCTCTCGCCCGAGGATCTCCGGCGCGACGGCGCGAACGCCTTGCCGCGCCTGCACGGCGCGCTCCTGAAGAACGAACAGGACGTGCATCTCTTCGAGCGGCTGGCTTTCATGGCCCGAGGGGGGCGCTAGGCGTCCGGACGCCGATCGGCGACGGCCCGCCGCATTCCGGTCACATTCCCCGCCCATGATCGACGGCAACGCACGAAGATGCGAGCGGGCAGGAATGGACGAACACGCACTCGAGCTTCGGCCGGTGACGGCGGCGGACCGGACAGTCTGGGGCGAACTCTGGACCGGCTACCTGGCCTATTACGAAACCGAGCTTCCGACGCAGGTCTACGAGACGTCGTTTGCGCGGCTTCTGTCGGACGATCCGACCTCGTTCTCCGGCCTGATCGCCTGGTCCGGTGGTGCCGCAAAGGGGCTCGTGCACTGGGGCCGGCACCCCCACATGTGGCGACCCGAGGGCGTGGTCTACCTTCAGGACCTCTACACCGTGCCGGAGGCGCGCGGGCGCGGCATCGCGCGGCGACTGATCGAGGCGGTCTACGCGGATGCGGATGCGCGGGGATGTCCGCATGTCTACTGGCTGACGCAGGAGTTCAACTACGCGGGCCGAATGCTCTACGACCGGATCGGCCGGCGCACGCCCTTCATTCGCTACGACCGTCCCCTCTGATGCGCCGGACGCTCGTCACCCTCGCCGTCATGGCGCTCGCCGCCTGCGCGCCGGTCCTGCCGCAGGCGACGCGCGGCGCGGTGGCGGAGGCCCGGATGGACCTGCCGCCGTTGCGCCGGTTCTCGGGCCCGCCCGCGCTCGCGATCCCGGTGCAGTCGAACCGGTCGCTCGCCCGCGACTTCATGGCGCTGACCTTCCGGCTCGAGACGGGGACGCAACTCGACACCTTCACCCGGTTCGAGGGTCCGATCACCGTCGGCGTGGAGGCACGCGGGCCGGTCCCGGGGACCCTCGGCCCCGATCTCGACGATCTCCTCGCGCGATTGCGGACGGAAGCCGGGATCGAGATCGCGCGCGCGACGCCGGGTGAGAAGCCCTCGATCACCGTCAGCGCCCTGCCCCGCGCGACGCTCGCGCGCCATGTGCCCGGCGCGGCCTGCTTCGTCGTGCCGCGAGTGAGCGGCTGGGCCGATTACCTCGCGCGCCGCAGAACGGACGCGGTCGACTGGACCACGCTCGTCACGCGCAGTCGGGTCAGCGTGTTCCTGCCCGCCGACGTCAGCCCGCAGGAGATTCGCGACTGCCTGCACGAGGAGCTGGCGCAGGCGCTCGGGCCTCTCAACGACCTCTACCGCCTGCCGCATTCGGTCTTCAACGACGACAACATGCATGTCGTGCTGACGGATTACGACATGACGATCCTGCGGGCGACCTACGATCCCCGGCTCGCCTCCGGCATGTCGCGCGACGCGGTCGCGGCGCGGCTTCCGGCGATCCTCGCGGACGCCAATCCCCGGGGCCGCGTCGCGGCGCGGGCGGCCGCGGCGTCGGACGCGAACTGGGATGCGGCGCTGCGCGGCGCGCTCGACCCGGCCGGCACGGACCGGACGCGGCTCGACAGCGCGCGGCGCGCCGTGGCGCTGGCGGAGGCGGCGGACTGGCCCGACGGGCGGCTCGCCATGTCGCATCTGGCGCGCGGCCGGGCCGCACTCCCGCTGGACGGCGACGAGGCCGTCGCGTCGTTCCGCACTGCCGAGCGGACCTACCGACGCGCCTTCGGCCGTGGCCTGCAGACGGCGCAGGTCTCGATCCAGCTGGCCGCCTTCGCGCTCTCCTCGGGCCGGGCGGACATCGCGCTGGCGGAGCTCGACCGGGCGATCCCGGCGGCCTACGACGGCCAGAACGCCGCGCTTCTCGCCACGCTCCTGCTGATGCGGGCCGAAGCGGTCGAACTGCGGGGCGACGCCGCCGAGGCACGCGCCACGAGGCGCGAAGGGCTGGCCTGGGGCCGCTACGCCTGGGGCGACGCCGCGCTGACGCGGCAGGCCGCCGAGGTTGCGAGCCTGCGCCCGGCGGCGTAAGGCGCGGCCATGCTCCCCCTGATCACAGCCATTCTCGGCGCCGTCCTCGGCGCGTTCACCGCCCGCCGCCGGCGCGGCAACGGCTTCGACATCGCGCAATGGGCGACGGTCTGGGCGATCATCGGCGGGCTCCTGGGCTTCCTCGCGCTCCTCGTGCTCGTGCGGCTCTGACCGGAGGCGCGATGTTCCTGCGCTTCTTCGAGACCCTGAGAGCCGCCGGCGTGCCCGTCTCGCTGCGCGAGCATCTGGCCTTTCTCGACGGCATGGCCGCGGGTCTCGTCACCTTCGACGTCGAGGGGTTCTACTACCTCGCCCGCGCTGCGCTGGTGAAGGACGAGCGGCATATCGACCGGTTCGACCGCGCCTTCGCCGAGACGTTCGAGGGACTGGAGCATATCTCGACCGAGGACGTGCTGAACGCCGTCGACCTGCCCGCCGACTGGCTGGCGAAACAGGCGGAGAAACACCTGAGCCCGGAGGAGCGCGCCGAGATCGAGGCGGCGGGCGGGTTCGACAAGCTGATGGAGAAGCTGCGCGAGCGTCTGGCCGAGCAGACGGACCGTCATCAGGGCGGCTCCAAGTGGATCGGCACCGCCGGCACCTCGCCGTTCGGCGCCTACGGCTACAACCCCGAGGGCGTCCGCATCGGTCAGGACGAGAGCCGTCACCGGCGCGCCGTCAAGGTCTGGGACCGTCGCGAGTTCCGCAACCTCGACGACAGCGTGGAACTCGGCACGCGCAACATCAAGGTCGCGCTGAAGCGCCTGCGCGCCTGGGCGCGGGAGGGCGCGGCGGACGAGCTCGACCTCGACGACACGATCCGGTCCACCGCGAAGGCGGGCTATCTGGACGTGAAGACCCGGCCGGAGCGGCGGAATGCGGTGAAGCTGCTGCTGTTCCTCGACATCGGCGGTTCGATGGACCCGCATGTCCAGGTGGTGGAGGAGCTGTTCTCCGCCGCCCGCGCCGAGTTCCGCACGCTCGAGCACTTCTACTTCCACAACTGCCTCTACGAAGGCGTGTGGCGCGACAATCGCCGCCGCTGGAACGCGGTCACGCCGACGCAGGAGGTGCTCAATACCTACGGCCCCGACTACCGCTGCATCTTCGTCGGCGACGCCGCCATGTCGCCCTACGAGATCGCCGTCCCCGGCGGCGCCAACGAGCACTGGAACGCCGAAGCCGGACAGGTCTGGCTCGAACGGGCGCGGGGGCAATGGGGTCGCAACCTCTGGATCAACCCGCTGCCGCGCGAACATTGGGACCACACCCGTTCCGTCGGCATGATCCGCGAGATCTTCGGGGACCGGATGGTGCCGATGACGCTCGAAGGGCTGGCGCGGGGGATGCGGATGCTGACCCGCTGACCGATCGTGCATACGTCAAGTTGCTTGATTAATCAAAGGTCGGATTGGACGCGCGCAAGTCGGCGTCGCAGTCCTGGCGATATTGCATGTCCATCGGTTCGTCGCGGACCGGGCGGACATATTCGTCAAGTTGCTTGAATAAGTCGCGCGCCGGCGAAAGGTCGGTCGCATGCGACGTGCCGACCGGTTCCCTTCGGCCGCCATCGCCCCCATATCGTCTGGCGATGCTGAAGCTTCCCGCCCTCCTCCTCGCGCTCGGCTACGGGCTCGTCATGTGGTTCTTCTCCGCCTGGCGGCTGAAGCGGGAGATGGACGAGTCCTCGACCCAGCTCGAGGATACCCGCCTCGACGCGGTGTTCGGGCGGATGGCCAAGGTGCTCGACGTGCCGCGGATCCGGGTGAACGTCCACGAGGTGCAGCCGGTCAACGGGCTCGCCGCGCCCGACGGACGCATCTTCCTGACCCGCGGCTTCCTCGACAAGTTCCGCACCGGCGAGGTCACGGCGGAGGAGCTTGCGAGCGTCGTGGCGCACGAGTTGGGCCATGTGGCCCTCGGCCATTCGCGGCGGCGGCTCATCGACTTCTCCGGCCAGAACGCGATCCGCGTGGTCCTGATGGGCGTGCTGGGCCGGGTCCTGCCGGGCGTCGGACCCTATCTGGCGAACATGCTCGCCTCGCTCGTGGCCGCGCGGCTCTCGCGGCAGGACGAGTACGAGGCCGACGCCTATGCCAGCGCGCTTCTCGTCAAGTCCGGTATCGGCACCGGGCCGCAGAAATCGCTGTTCCAGAAGCTCGAGAAGATGCACGGCGCCGGTGGCCGCGGCGTGCCGGCCTGGATGCTGAGCCATCCGAAGAGCGACGAGCGGATCGCCGCGATCGAGGCGAACGAGGCCCGCTGGCAGGTCGAGCGCTGAGCCTCTGGACGCGGGCCGCCCGCTCCGGCAGATGCGGGGCATGAGCGCCGCGACCCCCGACATCCTCTGCATCGGCTCGGTCCTGTGGGACGTGATCGGCCGGTCCAACGCCCACATGGAGCGGGGATCGGACGTGCCGGGCCGGATCGTGCGCCTGCCCGGCGGCGTCGCGCTCAACGTCGCGATGGCGGCGCGGGCCTACGGGATGACGCCCGCGCTCCTGTCCTGCGTCGGGCGGGACGCGGCGGGCGACGAGCTCGTGGCGGCGCTCGACCGGATGGGGCTGGTGACCGACACGCTCTACCGCTCCGAGGATCTGCCGACCGACATCTACATGGCCGTCGAGGGCGGCAACGGCCTGATCGCCGCCATCGCCGACGCCCATTCGCTGGAGGCGGCGGGGGAGAAGGTGCTGCGCCCGCTGGAGCGGCTCGCCTTCGCGGGCCCGATCGCCGTGGACGGGAACCTCACGCAGGACCTGCTCGCGCGGATCGCGGGGCGCGACGACCTTCGCGGCGCGGATCTGCGCCTAGCGCCCGCTTCGCCCGGCAAGGCGGAACGGCTGCTGCCCTTCCTCGAGCATCCCTCCGCCACGCTCTACGTCAATCTCGAGGAGGCCGGGCTGCTGCTGCACGCGCCGCAGGACGACGCCGCCCGGGCGGCGGAAGCCCTGCGCGAACGCGGCCTGTACCGGGCGCTGGTGACGGACGGCCCCCGGCTCGCCGCCTGTGCGCATCCCGGCGGCGTCGAGGCGCGTGCCCCGCGCGAGGTGATGGTGACGCGCGTGACCGGCGCGGGCGACACGTTCATGGCCGCGCACATCGCCGCCGAAGTGCAGGGAATGGACGTCGCGCGGGCGCTCGACCGGGCGCTGGAGGCGGCGGCGACCTACGTTTCGGGCGACACCTACTGATCGCACCCTGCCCGTTTCGCGGGCATCGGGCCACGTGCGGCATCGCCGCGGCGCGGGGGCTTGGTTGGCCTGCGTCCTTTGGCTTGTTCGCGCTCCGCGCCCGTCCTATGTCGGGGCGGCACCCAGACGGAACGACACATTTCCATGCAACTCGGCGACGACACGCCATCTCGCCCGCCGCGTCCGGGCCTGTTCGCCCGGTTGAGGAACAATTTCCTGACCGGCCTGATCGTGATCGCGCCGATCGGACTGACGTTCTGGCTGATCTGGTCGGTGATCGGCTGGATCGACGGGTGGGTGCTGCCCTTCGTGCCGCACCGCTACCGGCCCGATATATGGCTTCTGCAGCAATTCGGCCTCGACCTCGACATCCGCGGCATCGGGGTCGCGTTCTTCCTCGTCTTCACGCTGATCGTCGGCTGGGCAGCCAAGGGACTCATCGGCCGGTCGATCCTGCGCTTCGCCGAGAACCTCGTGCAGACCATGCCGATCGTGCGTTCGGTCTACGGCGGCCTCAAGCAGATCGCCGAGACGATCCTCGCGCAGGACCAGTCGAGCTTTGAGCAGGCCTGCCTAGTCGAATATCCCCGTAAGGGCATCTGGGCCATCGGCTTCGTCTCGACCAGCGCCAAGGGCGAGCTTGCGGCGCGGGCCGAGATGCCGATGCTGTCGGTCTTCCTGCCGACCACGCCGAACCCGACATCGGGATTCCTGCTGCTGGTTCCCGAGGACGACGTGGTGATGCTCGACATGAGCGTCGAGGATGCGGCCAAGCTCGTGATCTCGGCCGGCCTCGTCTATCCGGGCGAAAAGGACGCGAAGGACCGGGTGCCGGACCTCGACCCGGCCGGTTGAGCGCGTCCTTCAGACGGGATTGGTGTCCGACGGACGGCGATATTCGCCGTCATGCACGTGATCGATGCGGTCCTGCACATCCTGCGGCAGGCGGTCCCGGCGCAGCATGACCTTGCCGTCATGTGCATCGGCGATGTGGTCCGGCCCGATCTCGAGTTCGCCGTAGCCCTCGATATGCACGATCAGGTGGTCCGGTCGCACGTCGCGGACGGCGCCGATGCCGGTCTCGCCGTCCTTCACGAAGAGTTCGTCCTCGACTCGAATGCTGGACAGGGGCATGGCGTGGTCTCCTTGGCGGGCGGGGTATGGAACGCGCGGTTCCGGTGCGATACCCGATCAACGCATGCCGGGCCCCGCAAGTTCGCGCGAAATCGAACTGCCACGGCACGGACGCCGGTTTCGCGCTGTCAGGCCGGGCCGAGCGCGGCCACGCGCGCGGCGAAATCCTCGCCGCGTCGCTCGAAATTGTCGTATTGATCGAAGCTCGCCGCGGCCGGCGCCAGCAACACCGTCTCCCCCGGTCGCGCCTCGGCGGCGGCGTGCGCGACGGCCGTGGCCATGTCGGTGCAGATCTCCATGGCCACCCCCGGCCCGAGGGCCAGCGCGAAGGCCTCGGCCTCGCGCCCGATCACGTAGGCCCGGACGACGTGGCCCAGATGCGGCTGCAGCCCGCCGAGCCCGCCTTCCTTCATCAGCCCGCCGCAGATCCAGCGGACGCGGTCGAAGGCCTGCAGCGCCTGCGCCGCGGCGTCGACATTGGTGGCCTTGGAATCGTTGACGAAGGCCACCCCGCCCCGCTCCGCGATCCGCTGCGAACGGTGCGGCAGGCCGGGATAGGAGCGCAGCCCCGCCTCGATCTCGCGCGGGCCGAGGCCCAGAGCGCGGGCCGCGGCCCAGGCGGCGCAGGCGTTCTGGTGGTTGTGGCGCCCCGGCAGGCCGGGCACGTCGCGCAGGTCCACGCTCGCGATCTGCCGCGCCTTGCGATGCTCGGCCAGCCACCCCTTCCGCGCGGTGACGCGCCAGCCAGCGCCGGTGAGCTTGCCCGTGGAGACGCGGATCACCCGGTCGTCGCCGGGCGCCTCCTGCATCTGGTTGGCGAGGAACCGCCCCTCGTCCTCGTCCACGCCGACTACCGCGCGGTCCGGGCCGCCTTCCGCGAAGAGCCGGCGCTTGGCGGCGAAGTAGCCGCCCGGCCCCGCATGGCGGTCGAGATGGTCGGGCGAGAGGTTGGTGAGCACCGCGATGTCGGGCGTCAGCGAACGGGCGAGTTCGGTCTGGTAGCTCGACAGCTCCAGCACGACCACGTCCGCCTCCCCCGGCGGATCGAGGTCGAGCACGCCACGCCCGATATTGCCGGCCAGATGCGCGGTACGGCCGGCATGGGTGAGGATGTGGTGCAGCAGCGCCGAGGTCGTGGACTTGCCGTTCGACCCGGTGATCGCGACCGTCCGGGGCGGCGCGCCGTCCTGCCCAAGCGAGCGGAAGAACAGGCCGATATCGTTGTCCACCGCCACGCCCGCGTCCCAGGCGGCGCGGATCGCCGGGTGCGGCGCGGGATAGAGGTGCGGGATGCCGGGCGAGGTGACGAGCGTGACGACCCCTTCGAGCGCGCCGGGCTGCGTCAGGTCGCGGCACGCGAACCCCTCCGCCGCCGCCGCCGTCCGGCCTGCCTCGCCGTCGTCCCAGGCGATCACGTCCGCGCCGCCCGCCCGCAATGCCCGCGCCGCGCTGAGCCCCGAACGGCCGAGGCCCAGCACGGCGACGGTCGCGCCGGCGTAGCCGCCCACGGGGATCATTCCGCCTCCATCCGCATCTCGCGCCCCATCTGCTTCAGCGCCTCCCAGGGCGAGGGGTCGAGGACCGGGAAGACGGGCCCCTCGCGGTACCCCTGCACCACGGGAATCGCGAGGATCGCAGCGCCGATGAGGAACGCGACCGCCCCGTAGCGCGCCGCCGTCTCGGCCAGGGAAAGCGGCGGTCGTGCGCGCGCGGTGCGCCAACCGAGATAGCGTGCCAGGAGCCGCACGTCGCGCTCACCGTACCTTCAGCGTGGCGAGGCCGATCAGCGCGAGGATCAGCGCGATGATCCAGAACCGGATCACGACCTGCGGCTCGGCCCAGCCCTTCTTCTCGAAATGGTGGTGGATCGGCGCCATCAGGAAGACCCGCTTGCCGGTCGACTTGAAGTAGGCGACCTGGATGATAACCGACAGCGCCTCCACCACGAAGAGGCCGCCGATGATCGCCCAGACCAGCTCGTGCTTGGTGACGACCGCGATCGTGCCGAGCGCGCCGCCGAGCGCGAGCGAGCCGGTGTCGCCCATGAAGACGGCTGCCGGCGGGGCGTTGTACCACAGGAACCCGAGCCCGCCGCCGATCAGCCCCGCGCAGAAGATCAGCAGCTCCCCCGTGCCCGGCACGTAGTGGACGTCGAGATAGTCGGTGAAGTCCACCCGACCGACCGCGTAGGAGATCACGCCCAGCGTGCCGGCGGCGATCATCACCGGCATGATGGCGAGCCCGTCGAGCCCGTCGGTCAGGTTCACCGCATTGGCGGAGCCCACGATCACCAGCATCACGAAGGGCAGGTAGAACCACGACAGGTTCAGCAGCACGTTCTTGAAGACCGGCACGGCGAGCTGTCCTTCGAGTTCCGCCGGGTGGACGTAGAGCGCCACGAGCGCCGCGACGAGGCCGATCGCGAAGCCGAGCGCCAGCCGCACCCGGCCGGGCACGCCCTTGCTGTTGCCGGCGCTGACCTTGGAATAGTCGTCGACGAAGCCGATCGCGCCGAAGCTGATCGTCACGCCGAGGACGAGCCAGACATAGGCATTGTCGAGCCGCCCGAACATCAGCGTCGCCACCGTCACCGCGCCGAGGATGAGCACGCCCCCCATCGTCGGCGTGCCGGCCTTGGCGAAATGCGTCTGCGGTCCGTCCTCCCGGATCGGCTGGCCGCGCCGCTGCCGCTTGCGGAGCAGGTCGATGAGCGGACGGCCGAACAGGAAGCCGAAGATCAGCGCGGTGAAGAACGCGCCGCCGGCCCGGACGGTGATGTAGTTGAAGAGGTTGAAGACCCCGCCGCCGTCCGAGAATGTGGTGAGCCAGTAGAACATCCGTCACGCCTGCCGTTCGGTGTCGCCCAGGGCGCGCAGCCCGTCGACCAGCAGCGTCATCCCCATCGACAGCGAACCCTTCACAAGGATCGCGTCGCCCGGCCGGACCATCTCGCGCAGATGGCGGGCCATCCGCGTCGCGTCGGCCTCGTGGTGGCCGCGCTGGTTCGGGTCCAATGCGTCGTGCAGGCCGTGCATCAGCTCGCCCACCGTATGCACCGTGTCGAGCCGCTCGGTGGCGGGATGCCGGGCCAGCGCGCGGTGCAGCACCGGGCCGGTCGGGCCGAGCTCGCGCATGTCGCCCAGGATCGCGATCCGCCGCGCGCGCCGGGGAACCTCGGTGGCGGCGAGCAGGTCGAGCGCGGCGCCGACGCTCGCCGGGTTGGCGTTGTAGCTGTCGTCGATCAGGTCCACCGGGGCGGCGTCCGGGTGCAGCGAGATCGCGTATCGGCGGCCGCGCCCCTCGGGCGGGGTCCAGTCGGCCAGCCGCAGCGCCGCGCGCGCCACGTCGCCGCCGACGGCATGCACGGCGGCCAGCACCGCCATCGCGTTCGGCGCGAAATGCGCGCCGGGCGCGCCGATCCGCAGCATCACGTCGCCCAGCGGCGTGATCGCGGCACAGGTCGTGCTGTCGGCATTGGCGTTGACCTGGACCAGCCGCCAATCCGCACCCGCGGTCCGGCCGAAGGACACGCCCGCCGGGCGGGCGAGGATGTCGGTCATCTCGCTGTCGGCGTTCCAGATCGCCGTCCCCCCGGGGGTCAGCCCCTCGAAGATCGACGCCTTCTCGCGCGCGATGCCCGCGAGCCCGTCCGGAAACGCCTCCAGGTGGACCGGTTCGATGTTCGTGACCACCGCGACGTCCGGCGCGGCGAGCCGGACGAGCGGGGCGATCTCGCCGGGGTGGTTCATGCCGATCTCGACGATGCCGTACTGACATTCCGGCGGCATGTTGGCGAGCGTGAGCGGTACGCCCCATTGGTTGTTGAAGGACTTGACCGCCGCATGGGTGACGCCCTGCGCGGACAGAACGTGGCGCAGCATGTCCTTGGTGGAAGTCTTGCCGACGCTGCCGGTGACGGCGATGACGCGCGCCGCCGTCCGGGCGCGCCCGGCGCAGCCCATCGCCTCGAGCGCGGCCTGCACGTCGTCGACGATCAGCAGCGGCGCGTCGGCGCAGCCCTCGGGGACATGCGAGACCATCGCGGCTCCCGCCCCGGCCTCGAGCGCGGCGCGCACGAAGTCGTGCCCGTCGCGCGCCGCCGAGAGCGCGACGAACATCTCGCCCGGTCGGATCGCCCGACTGTCGATGGAGAGCGGCCCGGTTTTCCAGTCGCCCCGGACCCGGCCGCCGGTGGCGTCGGCGGCGTCCCCGGCCGTCCAGAGGCTCATGCCCGTCCCTCCAGCGCCGCCACCGAGATCGACGCCTGCTCCGCGTCGTCGAAGGGCAGCACCATGTCGCCCACCACCTGTCCGGTCTCGTGGCCCTTGCCCATGATCAGAAGCGCGTCGCCCGGCTCCAGCAGGCCCGCGCCGCAGAGGATCGCCTCCGCCCGGTCGCCGATCTCCGTCGCGTCGGGCGCGCCCTCGCGGATCGCGGCCCGGATCGCGGCCGGGTCCTCGCTGCGCGGATTGTCGTCGGTCACGATCACGAGGTCGGCATTCTCCGCCGCGGCTCGCCCCATCAGCGGACGCTTGCCGCGGTCGCGGTCCCCGCCCGCGCCGACGATGGCGACGATCCGGCCCATCACGTGCGGGCGAAGCGCGGCGAGCGCGGTCGCCACGGCGCCGGGCGTATGCGCGTAATCCACGAAGATCGCCGCCCCGTTGCGGCGCGACGCGGCGAGCTGCATCCGCCCGCGGACGCCGGCGAGCTTCGGCAGGGCGGCGAAGACCGCCTCCGGCGCCTCGCCCCCCGCGACGGCGAGGCCCGCCGCCACGAGCGCGTTCGCCGCCTGGAAGCCGCCGATCAGGTCGAGCCGGGCGCTGTGGCCCTGTCCCTGCCAGCGGAACAGGACCTCCTGCCCCGTCGTGTCGAAGCGCTGCCCCGTCAGGCGCAGGCGCGCGGCCTCGTTGCGGCCGACGCCGATCACCTCCTGCCCCCGGCTCTCGCAGGCGGCGGCGAGGTCGGGGCCGTGCGGGTCGTCGAGGTTGATGACGGCGATTCCGTCGCCCGGCAGCACGCGGTCGAAGAGCCCGGCCTTGGCCGCGAGATAGGTGCCCATGTCGCCGTGATAGTCGAGATGGTCCTGCGTCAGGTTGGTGAAGGCCGCCGCCGCCAGGCGCACCGCCTCCAGCCGCCGCTGGTCGAGCCCGTGCGAGGATGCCTCCATCGCCGCGTGGGTCACGCCGAAGGCCGCCATCTCGGCCAGCAACCCGTGCAGCGATATCGGCTCCGGCGTGGTATGGAGCGCCGGGGCGTGGAACGCGCCCTCCACGCCGGTCGTGCCGATATTGACCGCCGTGAGGCCGAGCGCCTCCCAGATCTGGCGGGTGAAGCTCGCCACGCTGGTCTTGCCGTTGGTCCCGGTCACCGCGACCATCAGCTCGGGCTGCGCGCCGGCCATCAGCGCGGCGGCGAAGGCCAGCGCGGCGCGCGGATCCTCGACCACGATCGCCGGCGCCTCGGCGGGAATCATCCGGGCGCCGGCCGGGTCGGTCAGGATCGCCGCCGCGCCGCGGGCCAGCGCGTCGGCGGCGAAGCGCGCGCCGTGGGTCGCGCTGCCGGGTAGCGCCGCGAACAGGTCGCCCGCACGGACCTTCCGATTGTCCACCGCGAGCCCCGTCACGGCGAGGTCCGCGGGGCCGGTCAGGCCGAGTTCGGAAAGGGTCTTCTGCATCGGTCCATGTCCCCCGGGCGCGGGCCTAGCGCGGGTCGGGCCGCGCGTCCATCACTGCACGGCTGCGTTGGCGAGATAGGCGCCGAACGTGTCAGACCCGGCATCGAAATCCGGCCGCACGCCCAGAAGGGGCGCGATCCGGCGAACGATTTCCGCGGCGATCGGCACGGCGGTCCACCCCGCCGTCCGCCGCTCCTCGCCCGCCGCCTCGATCTCCGGCTCGTCCAGGGAGACGACGAGGACGTAGTCGGGATCGTTCGCCGGAAAGATGCCGGCGAAGGTGGTGATGACCTTGTCGTCGTAATAGCCGCCGGTCGGGCTGGGCTTGTCGGCGGTGCCGGTCTTGCCGCCGACCTGATAGCCCTCGACCTCGGCCAGCGAGGCGGTGCCGCGCGTCACGACCTGCCGCAGCATGTGCCGCGCCTCTGCCGAGACGCGGGGGCTGACGACGCGGGGGCCGGGCTCCGGCGGGGTCTCGCGCGCCAGCAGCGTCGGCGTCACCCGGGTGCCGCCGCCGAGGAGCGACGCGTAGGCGGTGGCGAGGTGCAGCGGCGAGGCCGACAGGCCGTGGCCGTAGCTGACGGTGGCCGTCGTGATGTCGGGCCAGCGCGTGGGCACGATGGGCTTCGCGCCCGGCGCCTCGGTCAGCTCCACCGGCGTCGGATCGAAGAAGCCGAGCGATCTCAGGAACGCCTGCTGGCGGGTGGCGCCGATGTCGAGAGCCATGCGCGCGGTGCCCCGGTTCGAGGATTCGACGATCACGTCGGTGACCGAGAGGCGCGGCCCGTAATCGTGGAAGTCGCGGATCGTGAAGCGATTGACGCGCAGCGGGCCCGACGTGTCGATCATCGTCCGGGCATTGGTCAGGCCCAGTTCCAGCGATTGCGACGCGGCGAAGATCTTGAAGGTGGAGCCGAGTTCGTAGACGCCCTGCACCGCGCGGTTGAAGAGCGGATCGTCCCCCCGGTCGCCCTCCGTCCGGACCTGCGGACGGTCGTTCGGGTCGAAATCCGGCAGGCTCGCCATCGAGACGATCTCGCCGGTCCGCGCGTTCATCAGGATCGCGGCCGCCCCCTTGGCCTGCATCAGGTTCATGCCGGACGCGAGCACCCGTTCCACCGCCGTCTGCACCGACAGGTCGAGCGACAGCCGGAGCGGCGCGCCTTCGCGGGCGGGGTCGCCCAGATACGCGTCGAACACCGCTTCCACGCCGGCCACGCCGCGGATCTCGGCGGCGCGGACGTCCTGTTCGCCGTAGCGGGCGCCGCCGAGGATATGCGCGGCGAGCGGGCCGTTCGGATAGACCCGCATCTCGCGCCGCCCGAACAGGAGGCCCGGCTCGCCCAGATCGAAGACGGCCTGTTGCTGCTCGGGGGATATGTTTCCCTTGAGCCAGTAGAACTTGGAGCCCGAGGTGAAGCGGCGTGTCCAGGTCGCGGCCTCCATTTCGGGGAACACGCTGGCGAGCCCCTCGGCGGCGGCGGCGGGGTCCACCATCTTGTGCGGCTGCGCATAGAGCGCGGTGGCGGAGACGTTGGTGGCGAGCACCCGTCCCTCCCGGTCGGTGATGTCGGCACGCTCGGAGACGATGCCGGCGCCGGCGAGCCCGCCCGTCGCGGGCTCGCGCGCCTCGGAGGCCGAGATCGCGCCCATCTTCGCGCCGATCACGGCGAAACCGAAGACGAAGCAGACCGCGGTGAACTTGATCCGTCGCTCGGCCCGCCGGCGGGCCTTCTCCGGGTTCTCGCGGGCGGGCGCGGGCCGCGCCGGCGCGGTCGTCGGCGCGACGGGCACGAAGGGGTCGGTCGCGATGGCGCGGCGGCGTCGGAAGGGATGTCTCACGGCAACTGCTCTCCGTCGCGGGCCGGCGCGGGCGGCACGACGGGTTCGCGCACCTCCTCCTCGAGCCGGTGGTTCATCACGATCACCCCGTCGATCTCGGTCTCGAGCGCGCGGGCGGCCCAGTCGAAGCCCAGCTCGCGCGGGCCGGCCGTGGCGGGATAGGCGACCTGATCGGTCTCGGCGAAATGGTCCGCGGAGAGGGGCACGAGGCCCAGCATCTCGAAATTCATCTCCGCCAGTTCGTGCAGGCGGTCGGGGCGATTGAGATAGGCCCATTCGGCGCGCAGCATCGCGAGCTCCTGATGCCGGGCGCCGATCTCCCGCTCGAGACGGGCCACCTGCCGCTCGAGCGTACGGGTCTCGTAGCTCGAGCCATAGGCCCAGAAGGCAAGGCCGATCACCGCGCAGATCGACAGGGTGTAGAGCAAGCCGCGCATCAGATCGCCTCCAGTCGCACGGGATCGGGCAGGCCCAGCGCGCGGCGCGGCACGGAACCGGCGGGCGCGGCGGTCCGGCGGGCGAGGCGCAGGCGGGCGGAGCGGGCGCGCGGATTGCGCGCGACCTCCGCCGCGGTCGGCGACACCGCCTTGTGGGTCAAGGTGAAGGCCGGATCGCGGATCTCGCGTGCCGGGGCGTGCCGGCTGCCGCCGCCACCGGCATCGGCGCGGTCGGCGAGGAAGCGCTTGACCGCGCGGTCCTCGACCGAGTGGAAGGTCACCACGGCGAGCCACCCGCCGGGGGCGAGCGCGCGCTCGGCCGCGGACAGCCCCTCGGCCAGCTCTCCGAACTCGTCGTTCACGGCAATGCGGATCGCCTGGAAGCTGCGGGTCGCGGGGTGCGACTGGCCGGGCTTCGGGCGCGGCAGGCAGGCGGCGACGGTCTCGGCCAGATCCGCCGTCGTCACGAAGGGCGTTTCCGTGCGGCGGCGGACGATGGCGCGGGCGATCCGCCGGGCGGCCCGCTCCTCGCCGTAACGGTGCAGGATGTCGGCCAGCGTCGCCTCCGGCAGCGTGTTCACGAGCTCGGCGGCGGTCGGCCCCGCCTCCCCCATCCGCATGTCGAGCGGTCCGTCGCGCAGGAAGGAGAAGCCGCGATCGGCTTCGTCGAGCTGCATCGAGGAGACGCCGAGGTCGAGGACGACGCCGTCGAGGTCGCGCGCCGCTTCGTCCATGTTCGAGAACACGTCCTGCACCAGCGTCACGCGGCCCTCGGCGTAGTCGCGGGCCCAGTCGCGCGCCATCCGGTGCGCAAGCGGGTCGCGGTCGAGACCGACAACCCTGTCGGCACCAGCGTCCAGAAGGCCCCTCGTGTAGCCGCCCGCGCCCATCGTGCCGTCGAGCCATGTGCCGCGCACGGGTGCCACGGCCTCGAGGATCGCATCGAGGAGGACGGGGACATGAGGCGCATCGGAACCGGCCATCGTTCAGTCCACCAGCCGGCGCTTGCGTGGCAGCAGGCTCGCGATCGAGGTGCCTTCGGGCAGCGTGCCGAGGAGCGCCGCCAACGGGTCGACCGATTCCTGCGGCGCATCGGGCGAGTGGATGCGGAAGGTCTTGCCCATGCCGGCGAAGACCGCCTCCCCGTCGACGGCGACG
The DNA here is from genome assembly GCF_947494055.1 of uncultured Jannaschia sp. GTDB lineage: Bacteria > Pseudomonadota > Alphaproteobacteria > Rhodobacterales > Rhodobacteraceae > Jannaschia. The sequence goes on from NZ_CANLTR010000001.1 coordinate 20,067, forward strand.
CGGTCGCGCAGCGCCCTCGTCAGGATCAGGCGGCCGCTGTCGTCGATCGTGAGCGTGTCGGCATGGCGGAAATAGTAGGCATTGAGCGCCGGCAGGAGCGGATCGTTCTCCTCCATCTCGTCGAGGAGGTCGGCGATCTCGTCGAACGAGGCCATCGAATGACAGGTCAGCCAGGGCTCGCGCGGGTCGCCGTAGAGGACATGGACGCGCGGGTTGGTGCCGGGCTCGCGGTCGGGGTCGGCACGGTCCAGCACGCGACGGAACTCGGCGGGGATGGAGACCCGGCCCTTCGCGTCCACCTTGTGGGTGCTCGTGCTGATGAAGCGCTGCTTCAAGACCGCTCCTCGCCTGCGCCGCCCGGCGGCTCGTTGGTTTCACCGCCCCCGCCCGGGCAGGGCGCGCGACAGAAAAGGGCGAACCGGGGTCTGCCAACCCGGTCCGCCCTATTTCCCCGTCGAACGGACCCGTCAGATGGTCCAGTCGGGGCGTCCTCGGCGCGCTGTCACAGTGGGGGATGTCCGATAAGCGCGCCTCGGAGCCTTGTCGTCCAGAGACGTATGTGGGGGGTGCCTGTTTTGACCTGCCTCGTTTGGGTTTTAGGGGTCTGAGGTCTTCGCCTCTTTCCTCCCCGTGCTCTGTGAAGTCTTGATGCCACGAGAGGGACGGTCTGGGAAGCCCTCTCATGCCACTCGAACCCACTTTTCTTATCCACAGCGTGTGGGAAAATCTGTGGACAAGAAATTCATGCACATGATCCGGGCTTCGTGCGCGGGGTGGACCCAAGATGTTGTGTCAGCTTCAGGACGGATCGGTATCGCGCCTCGGCCACGCTTACGTTTCGTCCCTGCACGAATACGGAGCAGTTTACAGAATCTTAATCTCTCGGATTCGACCCGCGCAAGACGGTTGAAATGCGACTGCTGACCGGATTCCCAATGAATCCAGTCACCTTGTTCGCATGACGCTTGGTCGTCGAATCACGCGACCGCGATCCGGTCGTGATCGCGTAGGACGCTGTCGTAATCACCGACCCGAATCCCCCGATGGGCCGGTATCGCGAGTGCGCCCCGTTCGACGGCTTCATGGCATCGCGGGGCATGCGGGGGCGTGATCGTGCCTCGGACGCCAGAGCCGCCGATCGAAAAATCGCGACGCGCGCCCGGCGCATTGGCTCAGGCGAGGCCGTCCTCGATCATCTTTCGTGCGAGCGCGGCGAACGCGTCCGCCATCGCACCCGTTCCGGCGGCGACCGGCCGGCCCGCGTCGCCCGCGAGTCGCGTGTCGAGGTCGATGGGCAGCGCGCCGAGGAACGGCAGGCCGAGCCGCTTCGCCTCGGTCGCGACGCCGCCATGGCCGAAAATATGCGCCTCGTGGCCGCATTCCGGACAATGGAACAGCGACATGTTCTCGATCAGGCCGAGGACGGGCGTCTTCACCGTCGCGAACATGTCGAGCGCCTTGCGCGCGTCGAGAAGCGAGACGTCCTGCGGCGTCGAGACGACGATGGCGCCGTCGACCACGGCCTTCGTGCAGAGCGTGAGCTGCACGTCGCCGGTGCCGGGCGGCAGATCCACGATCAGCACGTCGAGCGGGCCGCCCGCATGATGGGTCCATTCCACCTGCCCAAGCATCTGCTGCAGCGCGCCCATGAGCATCGGGCCGCGCCAGACCACGGCCTTGTCCTCCGGCAGCATGAGCCCGATCGACATCATCGTGACGCCGTGCGCCTCGAGCGGGAGGATGCGCTTGCCGTCGGGCGAAGCGGGCCGCTGGCTCACGCCCATCATCCGCGGCTGGCTCGGGCCGTAGATGTCGGCGTCCAGAAGCCCGACCTTGCGCCCCTGACGGGCCAGCGCGACGGCAAGGTTCGAACTGACCGTGGACTTGCCGACCCCGCCCTTGCCGGACGCGATGGCGATCACCCGCGCCACGCCGGGCACGCGCATCGGCCCGTCCTGCGGCTTCGGGTGGCCGCCGACCTTGAGCGCGGGCGGTGCCTTCTCGGAGGTGGGCGCGGTTAGCACGGCCTGCACGCGCGCGGCGCCCGGCAGGCGGGCGACGGCGGCCTCGGCGGCGGCGCGAAGCGGTTCGGACACGCGAGCGATCTCGGCGGAGGGCACCTCGATCACGAAGCGCACGTCGCCGCCATCGACGACCAGCGCCCGGATCATGTCCGACGAAACCAGATCGCCGCCGTCCGGGGTGGCGATCTGCGACAGGGTCCGGGTGACGTCCTCGCGGGTGACTGTCATGGCATGGCCCTCCTTCGAGGGCTACGTGGCCCGCCTGCCGCGCGATGGCAAGGCCAGCCACCCGGTCACCGCGGCGCCCAGTAGCCCGCCGACGAGAAGGACGCGCGGCAGGCCAAAGAATCCGGCGAGCCAGCCGAGCACCCCCGAACCGAGCGCCACCGCGCCGATGCCGACGACGACCCAGAGCGACATGACGCGCCCGCGCAACGCGTCGGGCAACTCCTCCTGCACGGCCGCCTGCAGGCTGACGCCCGAAAACGTGGAGGCGAAGCCCAGCACCGCCGTCCAGCCGAGCGCCGCCCACCATTCGTGCGACAGCCCCACCAGCGCGACGGCGAGAACGCCGAGCACCAGCGTCAGGCGGGTGATCGGTGCGATGCCGCCCTGCCCCACGCCCGCCGCCTTGGCGAGCGCCGCGACCAGCGCGCCGAACCCCGCCGCGGCCGTCAGCACGCCCAGACCCTCGGCGCCGCGGGCGTGCACGCCCTCGGCCATGACCGGAAGCAACTCCAGATAGCCCCTGACGAGGATCGCGATCGCGCCGGTCAGGATCATCGCCTCGCGCGCCACGGGATGAGTGGCGATGTAGCGCAAGCCCTCGGCGATCCCCTCGCGGACGCTGGTTCGGCCCTGGCTTGCCGGAAGCGGCCGCGGGTCCATCCAGCGCGTCGCCACGAGCATCGGGAGATACAGGATCGACGACATCCACAAGGTCGCCACCGGCCCGAAGGCGGCGAGAGCCAACCCGGTCAGAACGGGGGCGACCATCCGAGCCAGGTTGAAGTTCAGCGCCGTGAGCGCAATCACGTTCGGCACGTCCGCCTTGGGCACCAGCCGGGGACCGAGCGACATCCGCACCGGATGGTGCGCGGCGGTGACCGACCCGATCGACAGCGCGACGACGACGAGTGCCGGTTTCCCGAGGCCCGGTCCCCCGGCCAGCATGGCGGTCCCCGCGAGCAACGCGCACATGGTCCCGGAGGTGAAGATCAGCGCGCGCCGTATGTCCGCCCGGTCCACCAGGACGCCGAAGACGGGCCCGGCCAGGATCATCGGCGCAAGCCCGAGCGCCGCGATCAGGCCCACGAACGGCGCCGAGCCCGAGACCTGCCAGGCGAGCCAGCCCAGCGTGACCCGTTGCGCCCAGAGTGCCTGGGTGAGGGGAACCGCGGCGATGAAGTAGGCCCGGAAGCCGGAATGGGAAAGCGCGCTCATGCCGGCAGAGCTAGGGCGGGGCAGCCGGAAGTTAAAATGCACTTAAGCCGGCCATGCAGTTGCTGCATGGCAGCATTGAGACATCGATCGTTGTGCAAGCGCAGCATCAGCGCCATGTTCCAGTCAACGAAACGAACACACCGACCGGCAATGGGGCCGGAAGGACATTGGAGCGAACGGCTCCGGACAAAGGAAATCGACATGGCACACGCAATCAACGGTACGACGGGCAATTTCGCCACCCTGCTGCGCAGCAACGTCGCGGCTCGTCTCGATGGTGTACGTGCGGAACTGGCCAAGCGCCGCGTCTACCGTAACACCTACAAGGAACTGTCGGCGTTGTCGGACCGCGATCTGGCGGATCTCGGCATCAGCCGCGCCTCCATCCGCACCATCTCCCAGGAGGCGGCCTACGGACACTGAGTTACCCTGGCCCGCGTCCTCCCTCGCGGGTTCGGGGATTGCGGCGGCGATCTCCTCCCTGATCCAACCGCCGCATAAAATTCCGGCCTCTCCTCCTCCCTTGGGGCCGGATAAGACCCTCGCTTCTCTCCTCCCTTGGGGCCAGGGTCACAGAAGGAACCGGCGGCGTCCTCTCCTCCCTTGGGCGTCGTCGGGCCCCCTTCGAAGATTTTTCGGGAACCTCGGGCGGTCGTCCGGACGTTCCTGTCAGGGTTTCGACGGTCGCCTCTCCTCCCTTGGCGAACGTCGGACCGGCGCACCGCCCTACCTCCTCCCTAGGGGTGGTCGCCAAAGAAGAGACGGCGGTGCCCTTCCTCCCTTGGGCATCGCCGTTTTTTTGTTTCCGAGAGACGCGTCGACGGGCCGCTAGACTAGGAGTCGCGCCAGGACGACAGCGAGCAGGGCAATCGTCGGATGGAATGTCGCCGCGAACCCGAAAGCCCGGAGAACGGGACGGATTCGATAGCCCAGGAAGAACGCGGCGCGGGCGATCACGAACCAGACGCCCATGACCGGCAGAAGTCGTTGCGCAAGCGATTCGTCGGCGAAAAGACAGGCCACCCCGGCTAGGCTGAACGCCAGGGTCTGCTCCGTCGTGTTCGTGACATAGCGCAGCGTCAGGTCGAGACGGGTGCCGGCCGCCGGGCCTCCGCCATCAATCGGACCGAGAAAATGACGGATTGCCGCGGCCAGACCGATCCCCGCGACAAGAGCGAGGCCGGCCATGGACAGGGCGAATGCGGCCGCGCGCGCAGGGGTTCCGAAGAATGCCCCCGTCCGGGCCTGGAACAGGACGCCGGCCGCGATGAACGCGGCCGAGACGACCCATGCCGCGAAGATACCGAGCCGGACGGCGCGCCTCTGCGCCCGGATGTTCCTCATGTCATGCTGTCCGCATCATCGCGCCAGCGCGCCAAATGCGGCCCGCGCCGACGACCCGCCCGCGCTAGAACGGCACGTCCCCCGCCTGATCGGCCGGGAGCAGGAATCGACCGACGATCTTCTTGGTGCCGGCCTTGTCGAAGGCGACCTCGAGCTTGTCGCCCTCCACCCCCAAGACCTCGCCGTAGCCGAACTTGGCATGGAACACCCGCTCGCCCGCGCCGAAGGCGCTAACGGCGGTCGCGTCGATGACGAGGTTCTTGGCCTCCGCCGGCTGCCGGATCGGTCGGGTGGCGTTGGCCTGCAATCGCCGCCAGCCGGGCGAGTTGTAGACGTCGGCCGAGGCCGCCTTCTCGGGCATCGTGGATTCGACACCGCCCGCCATGCCGGCCTGCTGCGCCGCGGCCATCCCCGTCGCGCCGAAGCCGCCACCGTAAAGACCGGGGGGCGTCAGCACTTCGACATGCTCGACCGGCAATTCGTCGATGAAGCGCGAGGGCAGCGCGGATTGCCACTGACCGTAGACGCGGCGGTTGGCGGCGAAGCTGATCGTGGCGACGCGTTCGGCGCGGGTGATGCCGACGTAAGCGAGCCGCCGCTCCTCCTCGAGACCCTTCACGCCGGTCTCGTCCATCGCGCGCTGCGACGGGAACAGGCCGTCCTCCCAGCCGGGCAGGAACACGGCCGGAAACTCGAGCCCCTTGGCGCCGTGAAGCGTCATCAGCGTGATCTTCGGTTCCTCGGCCTCGCTCTCGTTGTCCATGATCAGCGAGACGTGTTCGAGGAAGCCCTGGAGGTTCTCAAACCCCTCCAGCGCCTTGACGAGTTCCTTAAGGTTCTCGAGCCGGCCCGGCGCCTCGGGCGTCTTCTCGTTCTGCCAGAACCCGGTATAGCCCGATTCGTCGAGGATCTCCTCGGCCAACCGGATGTGGTCGCGTCCGTCGAGCATTTCCGCGCGCCAGCGGTCGAGCCCGTCGACGAGTTCGCCCAGAGCCGCCCCGCCCCGTCCGCCGATCGTCTTCGTGCGAACGCAGAGCCGCGCGCCCTCCACCAAAGAGACGCCGTTCGAGCGGGCCATGACCTGGATGTTCTGCTGCGCCTTGTCGCCCAGACCCCGCTTCGGCGTGTTGACGATCCGCTCGAAGGCGAGGTCGTCGTCGGGGCTGACGACGAGGCGGAAATAGGCCATCGCATCGCGGATCTCGAGCCGTTCGTAGAAGCGCGGACCGCCGATCACGCGGTAGGGCAAGCCGATGGTCAGGAACCGGTCCTCGAAGGCGCGCATCTGGTGCGTCGCGCGTACGAGGATCGCCATGTCGTCGAGCGTGAACGGCGCCATGCCGCGCGTGCCATGGGTCATCGCCTCGGCTTCCTCGCCGATCCACCGCGCCTCCTCGTCGCCGTCCCAGTGGCCGATGAGCCGGACGCGCTCGCCCTCCTCGGCCTCGGTCCAGAGCGTCTTGCCGAGCCGGCCCTTGTTCCCGGCGATCACACCGGACGCAGCGGCGAGGATATGCGGGGTGGAGCGGTAGTTCTGCTCCAGCCGGATGATCTCCGCCCCCTCGAAATCCTTCTCGAAGCGCAGGATGTTGCCCACCTCGGCCCCGCGCCAGCCGTAGATCGACTGGTCGTCGTCGCCCACGCAGCAGATGTTCCGATGCCCGCCGGCGAGGAGCCGGAGCCAGAGATACTGCGCGACGTTGGTGTCCTGATACTCGTCCACGAGGATGTAGCGGAACCAGCGGCGGTACTGCGCCAGCACGTCCTCGTGCCGCTGGAAGATGTCAATGACGTGCAACAGCAGGTCGCCGAAATCGACCGCGTTCAGCGTGAGCAGACGGTCCTGATAGGCGCGGTAGAGCGCGACGCCCTTGCCGTCGAAGGCCTGCGCCTCGTGCGCGGGCACCTTGTCGGGCGTCCACGCGCGGTTCTTCCAGTTGTCGAGGATGCCGCCCAGCATTCGCGGCGGCCAGCGCTTCTCGTCGATATTCGCGGCGACGATCAGTTGCTTCAGCAGGCGGTTCTGGTCGTCGGTATCGAGAATCGTGAAGTTCGAACGCAGATGGAGTTCGCGCGGGTCGCCCCCCTGCACGACCTCCCGGCCGACGAGCTCCGCGTGGCGGCGCAGGAGCTTGACGCAGATCGAGTGGAACGTGCCGAGCCACGGCATCCCCTCGGCCACCTCACCCATCATCGCGCCGACCCGCTCGCGCATCTCGCGGGCGGCCTTGTTGGTGAAGGTGACGGCCAGGATCTCGTTCGGCCGGGCCCGGCCCTGCGCCATCAGGTGCGCGATCCGGGCGGTCAGGGCCCGCGTCTTGCCGGTGCCGGCGCCGGCGAGCATCAGGACGGGACCGTCGAGCGTCTCGACCGCCTTGAGCTGCGCCGGGTTCAGCCCGCCGAGATAGGGCGCGGGCCGGGCGGCCATGGCGCGGGTGGACAGGCTGGCGGCTTCCATCGCGTCGGAATCATCGTGCATCATTAACCAAGGATAGGATGCCGGGCCGCGGAACGGAACCCCGTGTTCGCCTTGCGTTCGCGCCTTCGTCCCGGGGAAGTCCCCTGTCGGAGCGACATGCCGCCGCATGGGCAGAGAACCGGAACAGAATCGGCGGAAACCCTGTTCCGCTGGGCATCTCCGCTCCGTGAAAGACCTCCCGCGATGATACAGGACGGAATTCGGGCGACCGGCTCCCTTCTTCTCAACCGTCTGCTCTCGGGGATCTGGGTGCCGATGCTCGTCGCGACGATCCTGGCCGTGCTGCTGGCGCTCGGGATCGGGGTTCTCGACGAACGGGGCCTCGCGGCGTTGATCGCGGCCTTCGGAAGCCCGTTCGATTTCGGCGAGCAGGCGGCCGAGAACCATCTCGACGCGCTTCTCAGCGTGCAGGTCGCCGTCCTGACGCTCTACATCTCGATCACGCTCCTCGTGCTCACGCTGGCCGCCTCCTCGCTCGGCTCCCGCCTGATCGAGCGCTGGATCGCCCGGATCGAGATCCGCGCGACCCTGGTGCAATGGACCGCCCTCGTCGCCTACAGCCTCGCGGGCCGGATCTTCGTCAACCCGGGCGTGCCGGTCCCGCGTGGACTGGTCCTGACGGATTTCCTGCTGACGATCCTCGCGCTCGGCTGGCTCGGCTTCGGCTATCACCGGCTGGCGCGGACGGCGCATATCGACACCTCCATCGTGGGTCTCGGCCGAACCTTCGGGCACGACCGGCAGGATTGGGGCCTGACCGCCGGGCCCGATCCGGACGCGGAGCCCGAAACCGTCCTGCGGGCTTGGGCGTCCGGCTATCTCGGGGGGTTCCGCCGCGATGCCCTGATCGCGGCGGCACGGTCGGCCGGCGGACGGATGGCGATCCGCATCCCCGACGGGGCCTATATCGTCGAAGGCGATCCGCTCGTACATTTCTGGGGCGACGATGGCATGATGCAGGCGGCGTTCCGCAAGACGGGCGAGATCGCCGATTACCGAAGCGACCGGCCGCAGGGGCCATTCTCGCTTTCGCTCCTCGTCGAGATCGCGGCCCGTGCCCTCTCCCCGTCGGTGAACGACCACGAAACCGCCGCGACCTGCGCGGACTGGATCGGACATGGCCTGTCGACGCGGTTGCGCGGAGAGGCCGGGCCCGAGGGCTGGTTCACGGACGATCATGGCGAAGCGCGGTTGCACGTCCCCGAATGCGGGGTGATCGCGCAGTCCCGCCTCTACCTGTCGGTCTTCCACCGCGCGGCCCGGCCGCATCCCTTCGTCGCCCGGCGCCTCGTCTCTGCCTATTCCGCTGCCTATCGCCGGGCGCAGCACGCGATCGACCGCGCCCAGCTCTCGGAGATGATCGAAGAGGTCATGACCGGTCTTGCCGAAGACGCGACCGACTACGAGCGTGCGGCGGTCGAAGGTGCGTTCGACGCGGCGCGGCGGGGTGATCCGCCCCTCGTCTCGACGAATCTGGCCGCCGAATAGCGCGCCTTCGGGAGGTATTGCCGCGTTGCAGCGTGAGGGTTAGCGTCTCCTTGCGACCGGGTATCCGGTGAACCAGACGGAAGGACCGCGCATGGCCGATTTCGAAAAGATTCTCATCGCCAACCGGGGCGAGATCGCCATCCGCGTCATGCGCGCGGCCAACGAGATGGGCAAGCGGACGGTCGCCGTCTACGCCGAGGAGGACAAGCTGAGCCTCCACCGCTTCAAGGCGGACGAGGCCTACCGGATCGGTGAGGGGATGGGTCCGGTCGCGGCCTATCTTTCGATCGAGGAGATCATCCGCGTCGCGAAGGCCTGCGGCGCCGACGCCATCCATCCGGGCTACGGCCTTCTGTCGGAGAACCCTGGCTTCGTGGATGCCTGCGCCGCCGCAGGGATCACCTTCATCGGCCCGAAGGCTGACACGATGCGCGCCCTGGGCGACAAGGCCAGCGCGCGCCGCGTCGCGGTGGAGGCGGGCGTCCCGGTCATCCCCGCGACCGAGGTGCTCGGCGACGACATGGACGCGATCCGGGCGGAGGCCGCGGAAATCGGCTACCCGCTGATGCTGAAGGCGAGCTGGGGCGGCGGCGGGCGCGGCATGCGACCGATCGCGTCGGAGGACGAGCTTCCCGAGAAGGTGCTCGAGGGGCGGCGCGAGGCCGAGGCCGCCTTCGGCAACGGCGAGGGCTATCTCGAGAAGATGATCACCCGCGCCCGTCACGTGGAGGTGCAGATCCTCGGCGACAGCGAGGGCAACATCTACCACCTCTACGAGCGCGACTGCTCGGTGCAGCGGCGCAACCAGAAGGTCGTGGAGCGCGCGCCCGCCCCCTACCTGTCGGAGACGCAGCGCGAGCAGGTCTGCGCGCTCGGCAAGAAGATCTGCGAGCACGTCTCCTACGAATGCGCGGGCACGGTCGAGTTCCTGATGGATATGGATTCGGGCGAGTTCTTCTTCATCGAGGTGAACCCCCGCGTGCAGGTCGAGCATACCGTGACCGAGGAGGTCACCGGCATCGACATCGTGCGCGCCCAGATCCTTATCGCCGAGGGCAAGTCGCTGACCGAGGCCACCGGGATCGCCTCGCAATACGACGTTCAGCTCGACGGCCACGCGGTGCAGTGCCGGGTCACGACCGAGGACCCGCAGAACAACTTCATTCCCGATTACGGTCGCATCACCACCTACCGCTCCGCCACCGGCATGGGCATCCGCCTCGACGGCGGCACCGCCTATTCCGGCGCCGTCATCACCCGGTACTACGATTCGCTCCTGACCAAGGTCACCGCCTGGGCGCGCACGCCGGAAGCCGCGATCAAGCGGATGGACCGGGCGCTGCGCGAGTTCCGCATCCGCGGCGTGTCGACCAACATCCCGTTCGTCGTGAACCTGCTGCATCATCCGAAATTCCTGAACTACGAGTATTCGACCAAGTTCATCGACGAGACGCCGGAGCTCTTCGACTTCCCGGTCCAGCGCGACCGGGCGACGAAGATCCTCACCTACATCGCCGACATCTCGGTGAACGGGCACCCGGAGACGGCGGGTCGCCCCCGCCCGCCCGCGGATCTGCGCGCGCCGACCGCACCCGAGCGGCGCCGCGATGCACCGCCCGACGGCACCAAGCAGATCCTCGACCGCGAAGGCGCCAAGGGTCTCGCGGACTGGATGCTGGCGCAGGACCGGCTGTTGCTGACCGACACGACGATGCGCGACGGGCACCAATCGCTTCTGGCCACGCGGATGCGCTCCATCGACATGGTCCGCGCCGCGCCGGCCTATGCGGCGAACCTGCCCGAGCTGTTCTCCGTCGAATGCTGGGGCGGCGCGACCTTCGACGTGGCCTACCGCTTTCTGCAGGAATGCCCGTGGCAGCGCCTGCGCGAATTACGGGCGGCGATGCCGAACCTCCTGACGCAGATGCTCTTGCGGGCGTCGAACGGCGTGGGCTACACGAACTACCCCGACAACGTGGTCGTCAGCTTCGTGCACCAGGCCGCCGAGACCGGGGTCGACGTCTTCCGCGTCTTCGATCCGCTCAACTGGGTCGAGAACATGCGCGTCGCGATGGACGCGGTGATCGAGACCGGCCGCGTCTGCGAGGGGGCGGTCTGCTATACCGGCGACCTGCTCGACCCCGACCGCGCGAAATACGACCTCAAGTACTATGTCGGCATGGCCAAGGAACTCGAGGCGGCGGGCGCCCACGTGCTGGGCGTGAAGGACATGGCGGGTCTTTTGAAGCCCGCCGCCGCGCGACAGCTCTTCCGCGCGCTCAAGGACGAGATCAGCCTGCCGATCCATTTCCACACCCACGACACGGCCGGCATCGCCTGCGCCACGATCCTCGCCGCGAGCGAGGCCGGCGTGGACGCGGCCGACGTCGCGATGGACGCGCTTTCGGGGAACACGAGCCAGGCGACCTTCGGCACCATCCTCGCCGCGCTGAAGGACGACCCGCGCGATCCCGGTCTGGACGAGGACGCGGTACGTCGGATGTCGGATTACTGGGAACTGGTGCGCGGCCAGTACCTCGCCTTCGAGAGCGGATTGCAGGCGCCCTCCTCGGAGGTCTACCTGCACGAGATGCCCGGCGGGCAGTTCACCAACCTCAAGGCGCAGGCGCGCTCGATGGGGCTGGAGGAGCGCTGGCACGAGGTCGCGCAGATGTATGCCGACGTGAACCGGATGTTCGGCGACATCGTGAAGGTCACGCCCTCCTCGAAGGTCGTGGGCGACATGGCGCTGATGATGGTGAGCCAGGGCCTGACCGTGGCGCAGGTGCTCGACCCGAAGGTCGAGGTGTCATGGCCGGAATCCGTCATCGACATGATGCGCGGCAATCTGGGGCAGCCCCCCGGCGGCTGGCCCGAGGCGTTGCAGAAGAAGGTCCTCAAGGGCGAGGCGCCGCTGACCGACCGGCCGGGCAAGCACCTCAAGCCCATCGATCTGGAGGAGGTGCGCGCCGAGGTGTCGGCGAAGCTCGATCAGGAGATCGACGACGAGGATCTGAACGCCTACCTGATGTATCCCAAGGTCTTCACCGACTACGCTGAACGCCATCAGGTCTACGGCCCCGTCCGGGCACTGACGACGCCGGTCTTCTTCTACGGGATGGAGCCGGGCGACGAGACCTACGCGGAGATCGACCCCGGCAAGACGCTCGAGATCCGCTGCGTCGCCCGCACCGAGACGGGCGAGGACGGTGAGGTCCGCGTCTTCTTCGAGCTGAACGGCCAGCCGCGCACCGTCCGCATCGCCGATCGCAAGGTCGCGGGAACCCAGACGAAGCGCCCGAAGGCCGACATGGCCAATCCCGACCATGTCGGCGCGCCGATGCCGGGCGTGGTCGCCTCCGTCGCGGCACAGGCCGGGGCGAAGGTGCGCAAGGGCGACCTGCTACTGACCATCGAGGCGATGAAGATGGAGACTGGCCTGCATGCCGAACGGGACACGGTGCTGAAGGCGGTGCACGTTTCCCAGGGCACCCAGATCGATGCGAAGGACCTGCTCGTGGAATACGAAGCGTGAGGGCGGCGGGTCCGGCCGCGCGCCGGCCACCACGGGGGGCTTGCGTCCGGGACTCCGAGGGCAGCTCGGCAGCGCGTGGCTGTACCGGGATTTTCCCCTTGCAGGGCGACAGGGCCTTGGCTAAGTCGCGGCCATCGATGGCGCGCGGGCGTAGCTCAGGGGTAGAGCATTACCTTGCCAAGGTAAGGGTCGTGAGTTCGAATCTCATCGCCCGCTCCATCGAACGGACCGATTGGCGTGCGGGCGTAGCTCAGGGGTAGAGCATTACCTTGCCAAGGTAAGGGTCGTGAGTTCGAATCTCATCGCCCGCTCCAGTCCGGTTCATGAAAGGCCCTCCGCGTTCCCGCCGGGGGCCTTCGTCGTTCTGGCGCCCTTTCCTGCCCTCGCAGGTCAAGCTAAGGGAGCCGCGAACGATCCCCGAGGAGCCATCCCATGCGCACGGCCACCGTCGCCCGCAAGACCGCCGAGACCGGGATCGAGGTCACGCTCGACCTCGACGGGACCGGCACCTACGACAACCAGACGGGCGTCGGCTTCTTCGACCACATGCTCGACCAGCTCGCGCGCCATGCGCTGATCGACATGACGGTGCGATGCGACGGCGACCTGCATGTCGACGACCACCATACGGTCGAGGATACCGGGATCGCGCTCGGTCAGGCCCTGACGCAGGCGATGGGCGACAAGCGCGGCATCCGCCGCTACGGGTCCTGCCTGCTGCCGATGGACGACGCGCTGGTCCGCGCCGCGCTCGACCTGTCGGGGCGGCCCTACCTCGTCTGGCACGTCGAGTTGACGGTGCCGCAGATCAAGACCTTCGACACCGAGCTCGTGCGCGAGTTCTTCCAGGCCTTCGCAACCCATGGAGGGATCACGCTGCACGTAGACGGCCTGCGCGGGGTGAACGCGCATCACGTCACCGAGGCCGCGTTCAAGGCCGTCGCCCGTGCCCTGCGCGACGCGCTCGAGACCGATCCGCGCAAGTCGGACGCGATCCCGTCGACCAAGGGCTCTCTCTGATCATGCGGACCGTTCTCGTCGATTACGACAGCGGCAACCTGCATTCCGCGCAGAAGGCCTTCGAGCGGATGGCGCGGGAGGAAGATGCCGGCGAGATCGTCGTCTCCTCCCGCCCCGAGGACGTGGCGCGGGCCGACCGCGTCGTCCTGCCGGGCGACGGCGCGTTCCCGGCCTGCCGCCGGGGGCTCAAGGGCTTCGACGGGCTGGAAGAGGCGCTGCTGGAGGCGATCGGCCCGCGCGCCCTGCCCTTCCTCGGCATCTGCGTCGGCATGCAGATGCTGGCGACCACGGGGCGGGAATACGAGGAGGTCGCGGGCTTCGGCGTGGTGCCCGGAACGGTCGAGCGCATCGTGCCGTCCGATCCCGCCCTGAAAGTGCCCCATATGGGTTGGAACGACCTCGTCGTGACCGAGGCGCATCCGGTGCTCGACGGGGTCGCGACCGGCGACCACGCCTATTTCGTCCATTCCTACCAGATGATTGTCGACACTCCGTCCGACCGGCTCGCTCATGTCGAATACGGCGGCGACGTGACCGCCATCGTCGCGCGCGGCAACGTCGTCGGCACGCAGTTTCACCCGGAGAAGAGTCAGCGGACGGGCTTGCGCCTCATCGCGAACTTCCTCCGCTGGGCGCCCTGAGCTCAGTCGATTCGGACCCAGGTCTGGCTTGCGCAGATCAGGCCGCCGACGATGCAGCCGCGCAGCGCCATCCGGTCGCCCTCGACCGTGATCCGTCCGGAATAGACCTTGTCGTTCGTCGGCCGCCACACGCGGCCTTCGTATCGCCCGCTGCCCTGTGGAACCATGTCGCGAACGATCTGCTGGCCCAGCCCCGGCGCGCGGTATTCGCCGGTCTCGTTGAACGTCCGCACCAGGACGCCGCAATAGGCGTGGCCGCAGGGGGCGATCTCGACATGGGCGTAGCTGCCGCCGTCGCGCTCCGTCTGCCACGTACCCTCGATCGGGTCCGCCGCCGCCGGGGCGGCGAGCGCCAGCATGACGGCGAGGGCGAGAAGGATGCGGTTCGTCAAGACGATCTCCGGGCATGGCTGACCTGCAAGACGATCCTAGCCCGGCGCGACGGTCTTTCCCATCCGGTGCAGGTCGGGCATTGAGCCCGCGCAAGACAGGAGCGCCGACATGATCCTCTACCCCGCCATCGACCTGAAGGACGGACAGGCCGTGCGCCTGCTGCACGGCGAAATGGAGAGCGCGACGATCTTCAACGACAACCCGGCGGCGCAGGCACGCATCTTTCAGGACGCGGGCTGCGAATGGGTCCACCTCGTCGACCTGAACGGGGCCTTCGCCGGCCAGCCGGTGAACGCCGCCGCAGTCGAGGAGATCCTCGCGGCAATCGACGTTCCGGCGCAGCTCGGCGGTGGCATCCGCGACATGGCGACGATCGAGGCGTGGCTGGCGAAGGGGCTCGCCCGGGTGATCCTCGGGACCGCGGCGGTCGAGGATCCGGACCTCGTGCGACAGGCGGCGGCCGCCTTCCCCGGACAGGTTGCCGTCGGCATCGACGCGCGCGGCGGCTGGGTGGCGACGCGCGGCTGGGCATCGGAGACGGACGTGATGGCCCCCGACCTCGCCCGCCGGTACGAGGATGCCGGCGTGGCGGCAATCGTCTATACCGATATCGACCGCGACGGCGCGATGGGCGGCCCGAACGTCGAGGCGACGCAGGCGCTGGCCGAGGCAGTCTCGATTCCGGTGATCGCGTCGGGCGGCGTGTCCTCGCTGGCCGATCTGGAACGGCTCAAGGCGACCGGCTCCATCGCCGGGGCGATCTCCGGGCGGGCGCTCTACGACGGGGCGATCGACCTCGGGGCGGCCCTCGCCGCGCTGAAGGCGGCGTGAAGCTTCGTTACCCCGCGATCCTCGTTGCCCTCGGCCTCGCATTCCTCCTCCTCGATCTCTGGTTCGAATGGTCCCTGGGCGCATTGGACTGCACCCGGACGATCGACCTGATCGTCTGCATCGTCTCCGTGCCCGCGCGCTTCGCGCTCGCACATCTGACGCTGCTGGCGCGCGGGCTCCTGCTGCTCGGAGGGGCCTGGCTCTTGGCGGCGGCGATCCTGCGGGTGATCCGCGGCTAGGACGGCGCAGGTCCGGCCGCGTCGCCCTTGCCCCGCCCGCCAATCCCGGCCAAACCCCCGCCATGCTGAAGACCCGCATCATCCCCTGTCTCGACGTGGCCGACGGTCGTGTGGTCAAGGGCGTGAACTTCGTCGATCTGCGCGACGCGGGCGATCCCGTCGAATCCGCGCGCGCCTACGACGCGGCCGGCGCGGACGAACTCTGCTTCCTCGACATCCATGCCACCCACGAGAACCGCGGCACGATGTACGACCTCGTCACCCGGACGGCCGAGGCGTGCTTCATGCCGCTGACCATCGGCGGCGGCGTGCGGACCGTGGAGGACGTGCGCGACCTGCTGCTCGCGGGGGCCGACAAGGTCAGCTTCAATTCCGCCGCCGTGGCCGACCCGGACGTGCTGGCCCGGGCGGCGGACCGGTTCGGCAGCCAATGCATCGTCTGCGCCATCGACGCCCGGACGGTCGCGCCGAACAAGTGGGAAATCTTCACCCATGGCGGCCGGCGGGAAACCGGCATCGACGCCGTCGCCTTCGCGCGGTTGGCGGCGCAGCGCGGCGCGGGCGAGATCCTGCTCACCTCGATGGACCGCGACGGGACGAAGGCGGGGTTCAACCTGCCGCTGACCCGCGCCGTGGCCGATGCCGTGCCGATCCCGGTAATCGCCTCGGGCGGCGTGGGGACGCTCGACCATCTCGTGGCCGGTGTGACGGAAGGCCGAGCCTCCGCCGTCCTCGCCGCCTCGATCTTCCATTTCGGCACCCACACGATCGCCGAGGCGAAGGCCCACATGGCCGCGGCCGGCATCCCCATGCGGATGGAGTGACCATGCACGCGCTCGACGCCCTCTGGAACACCATCGTCGCCCGCCGCGACGCCGATCCGAACGAAAGCTGGACGGCGAAGCTGCTGGACAGGGGCCCTGCAAAATGTGCCGAAAAGTTCGGCGAGGAGGCCATTGAAGCGATCATCGAGGCGGCAAGGGGCGATCGCGAAGCCCTGACGCGTGAAGGGGCCGACGTCCTCTACCATTTCTGCGTCATGCTGGCCGCCGGGGGCGTCGACCTGGCCGACGTCCTGGCGGAGCTCGGACGCCGGCAGGGCCAGTCCGGCCTCGAGGAACGGTCTGCCCGCGCGACGGCGCAACCCACTGATCCGGCTGGATAGCGCGCGCGTCGGGCTATCCGCGCAAATCCACGCAATCCACTTCGGAGCCGTATGGTCCGTGCCGCCATGCACGTTTCGACGGGACACGCAAGACGGCGTTCCGGTCCCGGAACCTTCCCGCCGCCCTGCGGGTTACCTCGATGACCAGCCTGCAAACAGGTCACCGCAGCAACGAAAGGAATGTACGATGAAAACGCTTTTCGCGTCTACAGCCGTCGCATTGGCCCTCGCCGTCCCCGCCATCGCGCAGGAGACAGGCCCGTTCGTCTCCTCTATCGAGGGGGACTCCACCCGGGGGTCCGATCTGATGGGGTCGCGCCTCTACGTTTCCGAGACCGAGGTCGACACCAT
Organism: uncultured Jannaschia sp.; assembly: GCF_947494055.1. Classification (GTDB taxonomy): domain Bacteria; phylum Pseudomonadota; class Alphaproteobacteria; order Rhodobacterales; family Rhodobacteraceae; genus Jannaschia. Next base: position 37,020 of record NZ_CANLTR010000001.1, read on the forward strand.
GGCCGGGCAGGGCCAGGACTGGAACGACGTCGGTGAGATCTCCGACATCATTCTCAGCAATTCCGGTGAGATCGACGCCGTCCTCATCGATATCGGTGGTTTCCTCGGCATTGGCGAGCGCACCGTGGCCGTGAACATGGACGACCTCCAGTTCGTCTCCGATGGTGCGGAGGCGAGCGAGTTCTTCATCGTCATGCAGGGCAGCCAGGCGGATCTCGAGAACGCGCCCGAGTTCCAGGACCCGATGAGCGGCAGCGGCCTCGAGACCGGCGCGATGAACGCGACGCAGGGCACCGGCATGGACACGCAAGCCGGTTCGACGCTGATGACAGGCGACAACGCCGATCCGAACATGGACCCGGAGGAATCCGCGCTGATCGCCGACGGGATGGAGCCCGAGGAAGCCCGGGACGCCGTAAACACGGCTGAGACCGAAACCGAAGACGCGATGCAGAACGCCGAGACCGAACTCGCCGAAGCGGGCAACGAAGCCGAAAACGCGGTGGAGAATGCCGGGGCGGAGCTGGCCGAAGCCGGCAACGAGGCCGAAGCCACGATGGACAACGCGGCGGCCGAGTTGACCGAAGGCGAGACCGACATGGCCGAGGGCGATGCCACGATGGCGCCCGAGGGCGACGCGGCGATGACGGGCACGGCCGGTCTGATGCCGGCGCCGATGATGGAACGCGAAGGCTATCAGTCGGTCGGCTACGACCAGCTGACCGCCGACGACGTAACTGGCGCGGCCGTTTACGGACCGGATGACGAGCGCGTGGGCGAGATCGGCGAACTGCTGATGAGCGACGACGGCAAGCTCGACAACGCGATCGTTGATGTGGGCGGTTTCCTCGGCCTCGGCGAGAAGCAGGTGGAAGTTCCGTTCGACAACCTGCAAATCCTGCAGGGCGACAACGACATGCGCATCTATATCGATGCGACCGAGGAGCAGCTCGAGTCCCTCCCCGAGTACGAGGGCTGACGCGTCCGATCCATTTGCAGGAAAGGCCCGCCGATCACGGCGGGCCTTTTCTTGTCCGGTCAGGCCGATGCGCCGATCAGCCGGGCGTGCTCGATCTTGGTGCAACGGTCCTGCACGAACACAACCCCCGCGTCGTCGCACATCTCTGCCGCTTCGTCCGAGATCACCCCAAGCTGCAGCCACACGCAACGAAGCCCCGGCAGATCACGTAGCGCCTCCCGAACCAGCCCCGGCACGGCCTCGGATCGCCGGAAGACGTCGAGCACGTCGATCGGACCCTCGATCTGCGCGAGCGAGGCGACCGCCGGCGCACCGAAGACCTCCTGTCCCGCCAGACCCGGATTGACCGGAACGACGTCATAACCTTGCGCGATCAGGTATTGCGACACGTAGTGGCTCGGCCGCCCGGGGTTCGCGGATGCGCCGAGACAGGCGAAGCGACGGGTGCTCGTCAGCAGGTCGCGTAGGGTCTCGTCGGATGGATATGTCATCGAATTACTGTAAGACGAAAAAGGACCCGCGGCGATGACGACGCGGGCCCGAGGTATGGAACGAGGGACAGTGAACAGAAGTACGAAAGTTCCAATTTCGCCTTCCTCAGACACAGTGATAACAGACTTGCAAGGAAAGAGTTCCCGCCGGGCACGATTTTTTCCATGTCGTCGCGGAGATATCCTCAACGTCCTGTTGACAAAGCGAAAAGCGCAACCGCCGCCGCGTTCGACACATTGAGCGATCCGAATGATCCGGCGGCATCGATGCGCAGAATCCGGTGGCAGAGCGACCGCGTCCGTTCGCGCAGTCCCGGCCCTTCCGCCCCGAGCACGATGGCCGTGGGACTCGTTGCGAGGCTCGGAGCGGCATCGGCGAGCGTCTCCTCCCCGATCCCGTCGAGGCCGACGAGCGTATAGCCGAGGCCCGCCAGTTTCTCCATCGCATCGCCGAGATTGCCGACGCGGAGATAGGGCTGCCGTTCGAGCGCCCCGGAGGCGGTCTTGGCCAGCGCTCCGGTCTCCGGCGCGGAATGACGGGCCGGCGCGATCACCGCGCGGGCGCCGAACACCTCCGCCGACCGCAGGATCGCGCCGGCATTGTGCGGATCGGTCACCCGGTCGAGCAGCACGAGCAAGGGCGCTCCGCCGCCCGGCCGGGCGAGATCCTCCAGCCGGCCCCAGTCGAGTGGCCGGACCTCCAGCGCCGCGCCCTGATGGACGGAGCCGGGGTCGAGCGGGGCGGGAAACTTACGCGGATCGACGATCTCCGCCGTCATGCCCGATTCGGGTACCGCCGCGCCGAGCCGGTCGGCCGCATTCTTCGTGAGGACGAGACGCAACCTGTCGCGCATCGGGTTCGCCAGCGCGTCCCGTACGGCGTGCAGCCCGAACAGCCAGACAGTCTCGCGCGCCCCGGCCCGCCGCGCCTGCTCTTTCGCGACGACCCATTTCGGCTTTTCCGTCATGCGATCCCCCGCCCGTTTCCAGTGCTTATCGCCGCTCGAGGCAGGCGCCACAACACCGCTTGACCCCACCGGGACCGGCGGCTATCCGGTCCACCGTTGGGCGACAGGCCGCAAGGTGTGGCAGGGGACTGTAACTCCCTCGCGGAGACGCACGCCTGGTTCGATTCCAGGGTCGCCCACCAACATCATACCGCAAACGCGCTGCCGATGAGGCTCTCTAGCCGCGCTGCAAAGCCGAACGGCAGAGGAGCGGACGCGCAGGCGCTCCGGGCCGCTGCCTCTCCCGCGTCGGTGCTGCGCCGGACCGAAAGTGTTCGAGGCGTTCCGACAGCGCTTGCGCATCGGTCATTCGCAGCGACGTCGGGTCGGACAAGAAGCGTTCCTACGCGACACCTCGGAGAAGGCGATCTGGTGGAATTCAGACAACAGGTAGCCACTTATCTATCACCGACGACTACATACGATCCGGATGCCGGTCATTGTATGCGCCAGATGCGCCGTCCGGACCCTAGTTTTGGACCCGCGCAACAAGCCATGCCGCTGCGAGACGCGTATGTTGCGAGCGAACCTGTAAACATCTTCCCGAAACAGGACGGGCCGCGGCCGCAGATCGGCGACGAGTTCCGCGTGCGCCACCCGCCGCCGCCGCATCCATCCGATCCGCTACGGTTAATTAGGGCCGATCCAGACGACCCGTGTTGTGCTCCATGTCTCCGGGAACGTCGTCGATGACATCGAAGCAAATTCGATCTGTCTGCTCGTCGAGCATGGTTCCGTAATTGCCCGACCCTTACTCCCCGGGCCTGGTGTAAGATCGTGAATCCGACGCTTATCCGTAAAGTCTGTAGGCAGTTGTAACGTCGATCCCCGTCAGCCGCTGCGACGGGGTTGGTAAGAACCGCTGACCGCAGCGCATCTCCCACATCGTGCGCTTGACGCTCATGTCTCTTGAACGTCGGGGCTCGGACCGCGGTCGACGATCAGCCTACGGGCAACCCCGTCAGGACCTGCGCCATCGCCGCGCCGTGCATGTCCCGGTCGCGGAGGCTTCCCTGAACTTCCGGCCGCGGGAGGCTCAGCTTGACGACATGCAGGTCCGGCAGGTCGAAGCGCCGCAACTCCGGTGCGGCGAGCCGTTCGGCATAGGTCTCCGTCGCGATCGCCTGCACGCGTCCATAGCTTTCCTCGGTGCAGAACAGGTCGATCGTCATCCAGAACGGACCCGCATTCTTCGACCGGATGCGCGCGATCCGGCCCAGTTCCACCGGCGCCTCAGACATCGATGACCTCGATGCGGAACCCGTCCATCGGATCGTCGAGCGACAGCACATGGTGGAAGACGAACTCGTATTGCGGGCCGAGCTCCACTTCGGGCGGGGAGAACGGGAAGGCGAAGGTGGGCATCGGCTCCTCCTCGGTCAGCGGGTGGTGCAGGAGCAGCGGATTGACGACCTTGGCGACCTCGCGGGCCACCTCCGCCTGGGGCGCAACGACCTGTGTCATCACGCCGACTTCGTTCGGCACGGCCCGGTCCGGCTCACGCGCGCCGAGTGTCGCGTCGAGACCGATGCGGCGCAACTCGAGATCGTAGGCCACGTCGCCCATCCGCTGCGAGATCCGGCGCCGCGCCCGGGCCTCGAGCGAGGCGCACCATTCGTCGATCGCGCCCACGTAGCGCGGGTCGCGCACCAGCACGAGCGACATGATCCCGTGCCCCGCCACCCGTGCGCCCTCGAGCTTGACCGCGTAGGGGCCCGGGACCCATTCGCTGCCCTCGACCCGCACGGCGCGGTCGCCCTCGGTGCTGTAGTTGGAGCGAGTCACGTCGAGGAAACCGCCGGGTTCGTAAAGGATGATCGGGTCACTGTTCTCGTAGAGCAGATGCGCCGCGACGGTCTGCGGCGTGGCGCGGGAGACCTCCGCCATCGGCGTGACGGTGAAGCCGGTCTCGTCGACCATGATCTCGATGACGCCGGTATCGGGATGCGTGCAGCAGAGCGCGCCGCATTCCCCGACCTTCGCCCCGTGCCACGCCGCGCCGGGGTGACAACCCCGTTCGATCGGCATCGCGGCGAGGATGGCCGTGTCGGTCGTGCGCCCGCAGATCACGATGTCCGCCCCGGTGGCGAGTGCGGCCTGCACCTGCTCCACGCCCGCGAGCGCGACGATGTTGGTGCAGGTCGCCACGTCCTCGACCGTCACCTCCGGGGCACCGGACAGCGGCGCGACGCGGTCCCAGGCGGCGGCGAGCGCGTCGGGGTCGCGGTCGCAGTAGAGAACGGCGATCTTCGCATGCCGGCCGGTCTCCGCCAGCACCTCCCGCGTGATCTCCAGCAGCCAGTCCACCGCCGTCCCCGCGCCGCAAGTCCCCGCCGTGCCGACGACGAGCGGACAGCCTGCGCGCGCCCCCGCGTCGATCAGCGCGGCCCATTCGGCCTTGGTCTGCGCGCGGGAATACTTGCTGACGCCTCGGCCCAGATAGGCCGGCCCGCTATCGGTCGAGCCGCCGTCGATGGCGATCAGATCGGGCGCGCGGGCGAGCCCCGCCTCCAGCGCGGCCTCGTCCCAACCCAGGCCGAGCGCGCCGGCGGGGACGAGGATTCTAGTCGGCCGGCTTGGCATGGTCGGGCACCTCGGGGCGGCGGATGATGCGGCGCAGGAACAGGGGCGCGACGAAGCCCAGCACCGCCGCGATCCACAGACCGATAGCGATGCCCGACGAGAAGAGGAAGGTCACGTCCCCGTCCGACAGCGTCATCGCGCGACGCAGGTTGTTCTCCATCGCGTTGCCGAGGAGGATGCCGAGAATCACCGGCACTGTCGGAATGTCGAGCTTGCGGAACAGCCAACCCATGATGCCGAACACGACCATCAGGAGCAGGTCGAAATAGCTTCCCGTGAGCGAGTAGATCCCCACGAAGCTCACCATCATCACGCCCGGCAACAGCAGTTGCGGCGGCACCGAGAGGACGCGCACGAAGACCTTCACCATCGGCACGTTCATCGCCAGCAGCACGAAGTTCGCGATCAGGAGCGAAGCGATCAGGCCCCAGACCACCTCCGGGTTGTTCGCGAAGAGCGTCGGGCCCGGCGTGATGTTGAGCGTCATCAGCACCGCGAGCAGCACCGCCGTCGTCCCCGAACCCGGCACGCCCAGCGTCAGCATCGGCACGAGCGCCCCGCCCGCCGCGGCGTTGTTGCCGGCCTCCGGTGCGGCCACGCCTTTCGCGACACCGGTGCCGAAGCCGCCCTTCGCCCCGGCGATGGATTTCTCCATCATGTAGGTCAGGAAGGACCCGAGCGATGCGCCCGCGCCCGGCAGCACGCCCGCGACGAAGCCCAGCACCGAGGAGCGCAGCATCGTCCAGCGCGTCCCCCACATCTCCCGCCACGGCACCGTCACCCGGTCGAGCTTCACGCCGATGGCGCTGCCCTTGCCATGGCTCTCGATGAAGACGAAGACCTCGGAGACGGCGAAGAGGCCGACGATGGCCACGAGGAAGTCTACCCCGTCGGCCAGATGCAGGTTGCCCCCCGTGAAGCGCGTGAAACCGGACGAGTTGTCGAGCCCGATCATCGCGATCCCGAGTCCGATGGCGGAGGCGAGCGCGGCCTTGGCCTGGTTCTTCGAGGCGATCCCGCCCAGCGTCGAGAAGGCCAGGAGATACAACGCAAAGTACTCGGCCGGCCCGAACAGATAGGCCACCCGCGCGAGCATCGGCGCGACGAGCGCCAACGCGATCGTCGCGAAGAGCGCACCGACGAAGGACGCGACCCCGGAAATGACCAGCGCATCCCCCGCCCGGCCGGCCCGCGCCATCGGGTAGCCGTCGAGCGTCGTCATCATCGCCGGCTCGTCACCCGGGATGTTGAGCAGGATCGAGCTGATCCGCCCACCATACATCGCGCCGTAATAGACCGAAGTGAGCAGCACGAGCGCCGCCGTCGCGTCGAGCCCCATCGTGAAGGTGATCGGGATCAGCAGCGCGACGCCGTTGGACGGCCCGAGCCCCGGCAGCGCGCCGACGATCGTGCCGATGAAGCAGCCGATGACCGCGAGGAACAACGTCCAGGGCGAGAGCGCGACCGAGAAACCGAGTGCGAGGTTGGACAGGATGTCCATGTCAGAATCCCCGTGGCCAGGCGAGCAGGCCAAGGCCCAGGACGAAGCGGAAGATGACGAAGAGCCCGACCGCGAGCCCGAGTCCGGCCAGTGCCGCGTAGCGCGGACGTGGCTCGATCAGGTAGCTCAGGATCGCGGCGGCGATCGTCGTTGGAACGAGGAAACCCAGCGGCCGTAGTGCATAGGCGTAGGCGACCAGCGTCGCGACCGCGATGGCGAGCCGCATCCAGGTGGCCCCGTCCGGAATTTCCGGGTCAGGGTCCGGCTTGAGGACCATGACCAGCCCGCAGATCAGCGAGACACCGGCCACGATGAGCGGGAATGTCTTCGCGCCGACCGGGTCCGTCATGAACCCGACCTGCAGGTTCAGAGCCGCGACGCCATAAGCCACGGAACCGAGGATGACGACCGCCCCGAAGATGCGGTCGCCCTTTCCCGTCCAGACATTCATCCGGCCGCACTCCCGGTGGCGGTCGGCCGCTCCTCAGGCCGAAGGCTGCAGGCCGCGTCTCCTCCGACGGTCACTGGATCAGGCCGATCTCGCGGGACAGTTCGGCCTGGCTCTCGATGCTCTCGTCCACGAAGGACTGGAAATCGTCGCCGACGCGCGTGAACGGGGCCAGACCGTTGTTGGTCATCGCCGTCTGCCATTCCTCGCTCTCGGCCACGGCCCGCAGCTTGTCGGCCCATTCCTGGAAACGCTCGTCGGAGATGCCGCCCGGTACGTAGAGCCCGCGCCAGTTCACGCCGGTCATGTCGACCCCCTGCTCGATGGCGGTCGGGATGTCGAAGCCCTCGACCCGCTCGTCGGACAGCACGGCGAGCGGCCGGACCTCGCCCGATTCGATGAAGCCGACAATCTCGGACATGTCGCCGGTCATGCCCTGCGTGAAGCCGCCGACGGTCTGGGTTATGGCGTCGGCGCCGCCATCGACGCCGATATACTTGATCGAGCGCAGGTCTTCGATCCCGTAGGCCTGCGCAAGTTGCAGCACCTTGAGATGGTCGAACCCGCCTGCCGCGGACCCGCCGGCGAAAGCGACGGAGGACGGGTCTTCCTTCATCGCGTCGAGCATGTCGGTCAGGCTCTCGAACGGGCTGTCGGCGGCCACGACGATCACGCCCGGATCGGCGCCGATCGCGCCGACGAAGCGCACCTGATCTGCCGTCGAGCCGCCATAGGCGTTCTGCGCCAGCCGGGTGACGGTGGCGACCGAGGCCGCGACGATCAGGTCCTCGTCCTCGTTGCGCTCGTTGACGACCGTCTGGAAGGCCAGCCCGCCGCCGGCCCCGGCCGTGTTGGTGACCTGCACGGGCTGGTCGACCTCGCCGATGTCGTACATGATCTTGCCGATCTGCCGGCAGGTGAAGTCCCAGCCGCCGCCCGGATTGGCCGGCGCGATGCATTCGGCCGCGCCGGCCGAACCGGCTGCGAACATGGCCGCGCCCGTCAGAAGCGCGCGAAACGTGTCGGTCATCCCTATCTCCCTGTTTGCAGGACGGTCCCGCTCCTCCCGCGGCGCCCTTGCACGCAGGTTAGCGAACGGGATCGGTGCTGCAACCGGTTTCGCGGCAAACCGGCGTCTGACGCGAGATCAGTCGTTGCGCGCTTCGCCCGGCTGAAAGCCCTCCGCGTCGCCGAGGAACAAGCCGACCTTGCGGAACTTGGGGATGCTGTCGCAGACGACCTTCACCACGATCAGCAGCGGCACCGCGAAGACCATGCCCATCACCGACCAGATCCACGCGAAGAACGCGACCGACAGGAACACCATCACGATGTTCAGGCGCAGCCGCTGCCCGACGAGCGCCGGCGTGATGAGCTGCCCCTCGAGCGCGGTCATCCCGTAATATGTCGCGAAGCCGCCGAGCGCCGGCCAGGGGTCCTGGAACGTCACGAAGCCGATGATCCCCGCAATCGCCGAGCCGACCACGGCGCCGACGAAGGGAATGAAGTTCAGCGCGGTGGCCATCAGGCCGATGAGCCAGGGCGAAGGCAAGCCCCACCACCACATGCCGAGGCCGATGCACAGGCCGAGGCCGATATTGATCAGCGTGATCGCGCCCAGGTAATTCCCGAGCCGTTTCTCGATCGTGTGCACGGTGCGGACGGTGTTCTTCTTGTCCTCGAACCGGTCCGCGACCTGCACGGCCTTCTGGATGAACAGGTCGCCGGAGGCCACGAGAAAGAAGAGAAGGCACATCGCGAAGACGACCTGGCTCAGCAATCCCGGCGCGATCGTCGCGACGGAGGTGGCGATACCGGAATTGTCGACGACCTCCACCCGCATCGGCCGCTCGCTTTCGTCCTCGAGCGCGCGCTCCGTCGCCTCCGCCGCTTCCGAGATCGACTCGAAGATTCCGCCGGGCCCCGCGGCCATGCCGACCATCTCGTCGATCAGACGCGGTATGTCGCCGACGAAGTCCGTCACCGGTTCGCTCAGCATCACGCCGCCCAGGACCAGCGCCGTTCCGATCGTCAGGGTGAAGATCCCCGCCGAGAGCGGCGCCGGGATGCCGAGCTTGCTGAGACCCCGGCGGGGCGCGTTCAGGATGAAATAGCCCAGCACCGCGCTGGTAACGGGGATCAGGAAAGGGGACGCGAAGACCAGCGCCTGCACCAGCAGGAGCAGGAAGATCCCCGTGACGGGAATCGCGAGCGGGTGCCGCGGCTTGTCGGCCGCAGGCAACTGGGGAAGAGCCGCGATGGTATTCGCCCCGACCGACTTTTCCTGCGGTTCATCGCGCGGGGCCAAGCTCATCCGCCTTTACCGCGTTCCGCTCGCCCATCGGCTCGCGCTGTCCAATCGTGGAATCACGTGCGGTCTGCGCCTCGATCTCGGAGTTCAGTTCCGCGCCCAGCAGGATGACATAGGCCGACAGCCACATCCACATCAGCATCACGATCACCCCGGCGAGCGAACCGAACGTCTCGTTGTAGCTCGAGAAGTTCTGCACGTAGACCGAGAACCCGATCGACACGATCAGCCACACCGCGCTCGCCACCACCGCGCCCGGCGTAAGCCAGCGAAGCTTGGCGGGATTGCGATCCGGCCCCCAGCGGTAGAACGCGATGACGCCGCCGACGAAGACCAGCGCCATCGGAATGTAGGCAACCAGCTGGATCAATCGCTCGAGCCAGGGCGCGATCGCCAGGAAGGACAGCGCGACCGGCAACGCGATCATCAGCAGCGCCGCGACGATCACGGCAACGATCATGATGAGGGTCATCGCGATCGTCCGGAGCTTCAGGATGACGTAGCCGCGCGTCTCGCGCTCGTCGTAGGCCATGTTGAGCCCCTCGATCATGCTGCCGGCCCCGATCGAGGCCGACCAGAGCGCCAGCGCGAGGCCGAGTGTCAGGCCAAGCGTCAGGCCGCTCTGCTGGGAGCCGGCCACCTGCATCGCCTGATCGAGGAGGATCCGGCTCACATCCGGCGGCACCACGGCCGAGATGCCCTCAAGCGCGCCCACGAGTTCCTGCGGCTGGTAAAGCAGGCCGGCGATCGCCATTAGCGCGGTGATGGCCGGAAAGATCGCGAGCAGGCCGTAGAAGGCGATGCCGGCGGCGACGAGCCCGACATGGTCCTTTCCGATCTGCCCGACCACGCGAAAGAAGATGTCTTTCCAGCCTTTCGTCGGAATTGCCGAAGGCCGCGACGCGTCACGGCCACGGTTCGGCTCCGCCTGCGCGATCTCCCGGGTGCTGCGTTGGAAATGCATCATCGCCACGCGACCAGGGACGCGGTCCGGGTGCCGGGGGCCGGGCCGTCCTGGATCGAGGCGAAATGCTCACGAAGCAACGCGACGTTGCGACGGTTGGACTTCAACCCGACATCGAGGAGGTCGCCCAAGAGCGGTACAGATCCCACGACCCAGTCGATGCCGATATTCGCCGCCATGCGCGCCTTGACGGAGTTCGGCACGCCCATTCGGTGCGCCTCCAGCCAGATGAAGCCCGCCGGACCGAGCGCCGCGATATCCCCGAGTCCCGGCACGATTCCGAGGATCGAGTCCCAACCGAAACGTATACCGGTCCCGGGGAGCCGGTAGCGGCTGTCCATGTTTCGGGCAAGGCGATCCAGACGGTCGAGCCGTGCGGTCATGTCCGGTGTCACGCATGTACCTCCTCTGATCAGACGCTCGATACGAGTGCCGGGTTCCCCACGTGACGTCAGGACCGCGACGCGGCGATCCGGACGGCGATCTCGCCCGGTAGCAGGCCCGCCTCGGGGGCGAAAACGGCGTCGGCCTCGGTCAGGACGGGGATGAGCCCGATCACCGCCCGCGCGAGATCGGCATCCTCGCGGTAGCCGTAGCGCACGCCCGACCGGTCGTCGGCCGCGATGGCCCCGTCTGGCTCGATCCGCACCCAGATCCCGCCGGCCGCGAGGTCGGCCGCCACCAAACCGGCGAAGCCGGCGGCGCGGTCGTCCCCGGCATCCACATGCAACGTCGCACGCCCGTCCGGACCCGGCACGTCGCCGGTCCAGCTCGAGGCGGCGTAGCTTTCCCCGTCCGGACCGAGCGCGCTGACCCGCGCGACGAGTGGTCCGGCGGGGGCCTCCCACGGCTCGAGCAGACCCGACAGCGACGTGCGACGCATGAGACGTGGTTCGGCGAAGGCGTCCCCCTGCCCCGGAACGCCCACCACCTCGACGAGGAACTCGGACGCACCGCCGCCCCGGTCGATCCAGACGAGTTCCACAGCCTCCGTGCCGAGATCGGAGAACCGCAGCGCGGGGGCGTTCAACTCGCCGGTTAGCGCCCCCTCCCGCGCCAGCTCGGCGAGCTTGTCGCGCGCGGCGGGCAGGTCGTTGGCCCCCTGCGCGAACCAGGCCGCGGCGACCGCGTCGCTCTTTGCACCCGCCGCGCCGAAGGAATAGATCAGTCCGAGATTGTACTGCGCCCGCAAATTGCCGCGCAACGCAGCCCGCGTGTACCAGAGCGTCGCCGCCCCGGCATCGCGCGCGGTTCCGGTGCCGATGTCGTACAGGACGCCCACGTTGAACTGCGCCTCGGCCGACCCGGCCTCCGCCGCGCGCAGGTACCATGCGAACGCCCCGGCCGGATCGCGCGCCTGCCCGAGCCCTCGATCGGCGAGCCGAGCAAGACCCAGCATCGCATCAACCGAACCCTGCTCCGCCTCCGCCCGCCAGAACTCCGCCGCGGCTGCATAATCCTTCGCCGCGAACGCCGCAGCCCCGTCCTGCGCGAAGGCCGCGGACGGCCCGAGCGCGAACGCGAACAGACAGGCGCGAAGAGCCGGTCCGGCGCGCCGCGTCACCGCCAGCTGATCTCCACGACGCGGTTCTCGGGTTCCTGTACGTCGTCGTCGGTATCGACCACGAGTTCGCTGTTGCCGCGGCCGAGCACCTGCAATCGTTCGACCGGGATGCCGCGCGCGGCGAGCGCGTCGACCACCGCCTGCGCCCGGGCGAGCGACAGCGAGAGGTTGGTGGCGGGGGAGCCGACCGTATCCGCGACGCCCGAGACGATCATCACGTAAGGGTCGCCATCGCGGAAGGTTCGTGCCGCGATGTCGAGCACATCGGACTGGTCGGACCCGATGCGCGCGCTGCCAAGTTCGAAATAGACGCGCAGCCATTCCGAAGCCGCGGGTCCGCTCGCACGCTCCTGCGTAGAGGCGGCGGACGCTGTCTCGGCGGGCGTGACGGCGGCGCTTCCGCTGTCCTGCGCGCCTGCGACCAGCGGCAGGAAGATTGCGAGGGTCGCGGTGGGGACGAGTTTGGCAATTCGTTTCATCGGATGAACCTTTCAATGAAGTTACGACAAAGCTACGTGGAAACGGTGGAAAAGTTTTCGGCGGCTTCAATGCCGCAGGACGGCCTTTGACAGCAGGATCTCGATGAGGCCACTTTCCGGCGCGGGTGAGAACCACGTCAGGTCGACGAGCTCGGCCCCGGTCTGCTCCGCCAAGGCCCGGGCCACCTCGGCATCCGCCTCGCGGAAGTACCGGACCTGGGGCTGCGCGACCGGCAACCGTGCCTGCCGCGTCTCGATCTGTCGGAACCCGTAGGAACGCAGGTCATCGGCATAGCCCGACGCGTCTCCCGCCCCGTCCGCCAGGATCAGCGCCACGCTGGGCACCGGACCGGTCAGCGGCGGCAGCGCACAAGCGAAGCAGGTGAAGGGATTGTCGGGACCCGTCAGCGGCGACGGTTTCGGCGGGGTCGCGAAGTCGGGCTTCGCCGCGGCGACACGCAACGGACGACCCGCCTGCGTATCCGGAACTGACCGCGAGAGTGCCGCGCCGCGCCCATGAGCCGTCACGCCGTCCGCGGGCGCGGGCATCGGCAGCTCGGCCTGCGGGGGCGTGTTCGCGACGAGGTCCGGGCGGGCGGCCGGATCGGGGGGACCATCCGCCTCGCCGGGACGCGCCGCCTTCTCGCCCACCTGTCCCGGTCCGAGAGCGGCAACGACGAGATCCGCGCGCAGTCGCGGGTCCGGGGCGGGATGGAAGGCCGGCAAGGCGTCGATCACGGAGGCAGATGCGATCCCCGCGCCCGGTCGGCCCGAAGCACCAGCAAGCCCGTTGCGGATAGACGTGACCCGGAGGGGGATGCGCGGCAGGTCCTGCACCCCGAATTCATATGCGGCCCGGTTCGGCAGGTCTGTGCGCGCCAGCGGCGCCCCGGCAATGTCGGACCGTTGGGCGGGCAGGTCCACCGCGGGCGCCGTCTGCCCGGATCCGCCGCGCCGGGACGCGATCGTCACCGGATCGAACGCCCCTATTGCCGCCAGTTCGATCGGTGCCGCGTCCTCGGCCAAGGCCCGCATCGCGAACCCGTCCGGCATCACAGGTCGCGTCGGTCGGATGGCGAGCCCCGATTCCGGCGCGCCGTCAGCCTGCGGCTGCCACATGCGGGACACGAACCTGTTGGGCGCGGCAACGGCGTCCGTCGCCACGGGACCGGACGGCCCGGCCGGAAGCGCCCCGGCGTCGTCCATCGCGGCGATCGCCGCGGCGACGGGGCGTGTCCCCGGCTGTGGCGGGTCGAAAGTCTCGCTTACCGGATCCGTTCGGATCGCATCCGGGCGCCCCATCACCGGCGCGGCGACGGCTGCCGTCGACAATGTTTCCGGCTCCGTCGCCAACGCATCGGGCGGTTGTCGCGCGGCGATCGCCGCAATCCGCATCGGCGATTCCGCGGGATCGGTCGTCGGCAGCACCTCGACGGTGAGGCTTCCGTCAGGGTGCGCGGGACCGGCACGCTCCGCTACCGCGACATCGGCCCATGACGTCATTACCGCCCCATCGTTCCCGGGAACGACACGTTCGACGCGTGGCGGCATGGGCGTGGTCGCCAGGACCTCCGGCGGGATCGACTGGGGCGCTTCGCCCGTGAGCCGAGGCGGGTCGGCGACCCGGTCGCCCGCGAAATCCTGGTTCGACAGGGTATCAGGTGCGCCGGGCGGGGCCTCCGGGGTCGTCTCGGTACTCTGCTGCGCCGACGGCGAAGGCGTTCCCGAGCGCAAGGGGGAGGACGAAGCAACTATCGCCTCGCGAGACGCCCCAACGCCGACGCCGATCGGCGCGGGTCCGGTCGCGCCGCGGGTGACGTCCGGGGGTACCACATCGGAAGCCCAATCCAGCCCGACCCCGATCGCCAGCACCGCCGTACCGCAAAGCGCCAGTCCGACAAGGCCGGACCCGCGGATCCAGGCGTCGCGCGATCTCTCGCCGGGTGGGGGTTCCGACAACGGCCGGGACCCGCCCTTCGACACTGCGCTGTCGGATGGACCAGACGAGGCAGGGACTCGCGTGCCGTCGTTCGCGGATTCGGCCCTCGAAGCCGCCCCCCCGGACAGCATCACGCTGATATCCGAAATCGATTCCGCGGGGGATTTCTCGACTGGCGCCTTTTCGATTCGCTCGGCGCGCTTCGCCCGCGCCTCGGCCAACCGACGCTCGAAATTCCCGCCCGGCCGCGTCCGGCCCTTTACCTCGCCGGGCTGCTCCGACGATAGGACGCGCGGCCCGGCCGTCTCTGGCGGGCCTGGAACCGCGTCCTGCGGATCGTGCGTGTCGCGCGTCATCGAATGGCGTTCCCCTGTCTGGACCTTAGCAGATAGGAGCGCCGCCCGGCAAATCACACTGTGGTCCCGTCTCGTACGCCGAGAGCCGGCCTGCGCCATCTCTATCCAAGCACGAAACAAGAAGCGCGGTGCCCCCACACGGACTCGAACCGCGGACCTACTGATTACAAATCAGTTGCTCTACCAGCTGAGCTATAGGGGCATGCCGGCCCTCATCTAGCCGCGTCCGCCCGGGCGAGCAAGAGCACCGCAACCAGTCCGACCGCCGTGATGACGAGCGCGGCCGGCGCGGCCTGCGAAAGCCGCTCGAGGCTCGCCTGATCGTGGACGCGGGTGGCCAGCGTGTCGAAGCCGAAGGGCCGCAGCAGCAGCGTCGCCGGCAACTCCTTCATCCCGTCGACGAAGACGAGAAGCAGCGCCATCGCGACCGAGCCGCGCATGAGCGGCAAGTGCACCGCCGTCAGCACGCCCCCTGGCCCGCGTCCGAGCGCGCGTGCCGCCATCGGCAGGGAAGGCGGGATCCGCCCCAGCGCCGCATCCGCCGCCCCCTGCCCGATCGCGAAGAAGCGGACGACATAGGCGAAGGCCAGCGCGGCCCAGGAGCCGGTCAGGATCAGCCCGGGATCGTGCCCGGTCAGCGCCAGCACCGCATCCGCCACCCGGTTGTCGAGCGCCGCCATCGGGATCAGGACGCCTAGCCCCAGCACCGCCCCCGGCGCGGCGTAGCCCACCGTCGTGATCGGCAGCAGCAGGCGCGGCAGCGTCCGGCCCGCCATCCGCACGCCGTAGGTCATGAAGAGCGCCAGCCCGACCGTCAGCACGGCCGCCGCCCCCGCCACCGTCAGCGTGTTGACGATCGCGCGGGCCAAGCCGGGCGCGAGCCAGCCATCGGCCGCCACGATGGCGTGCCAGCCCATCACCGAGGCCGGAAAGACGAAGCCGCCCAGCACCGGCACGAGGCAGGCGAACGTCGCGCCCCAGGCCGCACCGCCTTCGAGGCGCCGCCGGGTTACGGGCCGCTGTGCGCGCGCCGCCTGCCAGAAGCGGCGGCGGCGGCGGGATTGTCGCTCGATCCAGACGAGCGCAGCGATGAGGACGAGGACGACGCAGGCGATCTGCGCCGCCCCGCCCGCATTCCCGCCCGAAAGCCAAGTCGAGAAGATGCCGGTCGTCAACGTCTGCACGCCGAAGAAGTCCACCGTGCCGAAATCGTTCACCGTCTCCATCATCGCGACCGCGACGCCCGCCGCGATGGCGGGCCGCGCGAGCGGCAGGCCCACCCGCCAGAACCGCCGCCACGCCCCCGCGCCGAGCGCGCCGGCGACCTCGAACCCCGCGCCAGACTGCTCGGAGAAGGCGGCGCGGGCGAGGAGGTAGACGTAGGGGTAGAGCGACAGGGACAGGACGAGCACGGCGGACGGCAGCGAGCGGATGTCGGGGAACGCGTAATCCGCCGCGCTGGACCAGCCGAAGGTCGCGCGCAACGCCGTCTGAACCGGGCCGGCATAATCGAGGAAGTCGACGAGCGCGTAGGCTCCGACATAGGCCGGGATGGCAAGCGGCATCAGCAGCGCGGAGGCGAGCAACCTGCGACCCGGGAACTCGTGCATCGCCACGAGCCAGGCCGCCCCGGTCCCGACCGCCGCGGTCAGCACGCCGACCCCGGCCATCAGGACGAGCGTGGTCGACAGGTAGCGCGGTAGCACCGTCGCCATCAGATGCGGCCAGACATTCTCGGTCGGGTTCGCCGCCAGCCAGAACACCGCGGCGATCGGCACGAGGACGAGCGCGGCGATGGCGAGCGCGCCGGCCGACCAGAGATCCGGCAGGTGCAGGCGCAGCGCCGTCGGGCCGCTCGGAGCGTTTTGGTCGGACATGGGACGAGGCGCTAGAGGATCGGCGTTTGCCTGTCCAGCGGGGCGCCGTTAGGCTCGGATGCGACGACCAGCGAGAGGGCCTTTCTTGGACATCGCCATCCACCTCGGCGCGCATTGCACGGACGAGGACCTGATCCTGCGGACCCTGATGCAGAATGCCGATGCTCTGACCAGGCGCGGCATCGTCGTGCCCCCCGGCAATCGTGTCCGCCCGGCGATCCGGCGGGTCCTCGCCGCCCGCCCCGACGATGCCTTTCCGCCCAACGCGGAGCCGTTGCGCGACAGCCTGCTCGACGGCGAGCGCGCCCGGCGCCTGGTGCTGAGCTTCGAGGGGTTCCTCGCGACCTATGCCACCGCGCTCGACGGTCCCGACCTTTACCCGGAGGCGGGCCGACGCGCCGCATTGCTGCAGGACGTCTTCCCGCGCGACCGGGTCGCGTTCTTCCTCGCCATCCGCAACCCGGCAACGCACGTGCCCGCGCTATTCGAAGCGTCCTCGGCCGACGATTTCGGCGCGTTCCTCGACGGCGTGGACCTGCCTCGGCTGCGGTGGTCGGCAGTCGTCGACGCCATCCGCGCGGCCTGCTCGGATGCGGCGCTGACGGTCTGGTGCAACGAGGATCTGCCGTTGATCTGGCCCGACGTGCTGCACGCCGTCATCGGCGCCGACATCCCGCTCTCGGGGGAGGACGCGATCCTGCGGCAGGTGATGAGCGCGGAGGGAGTCCGGCGGTTCGAGGCCTACATCCAGGAGAACCCGGCCCCCGACCGCTCGACCTGGCGCAAGGCGGCCTCGGCCTTCCTGGTGCGTCACGCCGACGCCGCGCAGATCGAACCCGAGATCGCGCAGCCGGACTGGTCGGAGGAGATGATCGCCGGCCTGTCGGATCTCTACGAAGCCGACGTGGCGCGGATCAGGGCGCGGGACGACGTGACGTTCCTCGCGCCCTGACGCGCGTCAGGTCATGCCAAGCGCTTCGCGGTACATCTCCAGCACCGCCTCCTCCTCGGCGATGTCGTCGGGCTCGCGCCGCCGCAGCGCGATCACCTTGCGCATGACCTTGGTGTCGTAGCCGCGCCCCTTGGCCTCGGCCATGACCTCCTTGACCTGCTCGGCGATGTCCTTCTTCTCCTGCTCCAGCCGTTCGACCCGCTCGATGAACTGGCGCAGCTCGTCGGCGGTGACGCGGTACGTGTCGGCGGGCCCGCTATCCTGCGCGTCGACGCGTTGGGGTTCGGCCATGCTCTGCTCCTCTTGCCCGTATCGAGCGCCTTCGGTAGCGCCGGGCGGGGCGCGATGCAACGCAGGAGGATGCAGGGATGGCGGCTTTGATCTGGATCGGCGCGGGGCTGACGCTGGCGGGCCTGGCGGCCCTCGCCTGGTGCATCCTGGTCGCGCTCCGCGCCCGCCGCGCGGGGCTCGAAGGGCCGGCGATGGAGGCGCGGCTCCGGCGACTCGTCGCGCTCAACCTCGGCGCGCTCGCTGTGTCCGCGATCGGGCTGATGCTGGTAGTGACCGGGGTGATCCTCGGCTGAGGCAGCCGTGCCTCCACTCCGGTGCGCAATCCTGATGGGCCGCCGTCGCCGCGACCCCGTGTCCCGGGTCCGTCCGGAACCTCGTCTCGCAGATTGCGGTTCGATCAGCGACGACACGGCAAAGGAGGCCGGCGATGGCCAGCTACAAGGAAGGCGACAAGGTGAAATGGTCGTGGGGCAACGGCTCCGCGACGGGCAAGGTGCAGAAGACCTACGAGAAGAAGGTCACTCGCAAGTTGCAGGGCAGCGAGGTCACGCGGAATGGCTCCAAGGACGACCCGGCTCTCTATATCGAACAGGAGGACGGCGACGGCGTCCTGAAGCTGGCCTCCGAAGTGGAGAAAGCCTGAGGGAGACGTCCGCACGCCCGGTCAGTCGCGCATCGTGCGCGGCATGTCCGGCGGCGTCCTCTTACCGGACGGCAGGCCGCACAGGAGGATCGCGACCATGAACGCGACCGGGATCAGCAATTCGAGGCATTCCTCCAGCGTGCCCGCATTCCGGTTGACATCGTCCGGCACGACGATCCCCCAGGGCGCGAGCTTCCGTGCCAGTCCGTCGATCAGCTTGCTGAACCCGGCGAGCAGGAACCCCGTCGTAAAGGCCAGCGACCAGGGCGCGCCGCGCCTCAGCGCAGCGAGCAGGACAGGCCCTCGACGACGGATCAGGACGACCAGCGTGAGGGCCAGCAAGGCCCATACGGTCAGCGCGATCGACTTCTCCCAGACCGGGGTGTCGTGAAACAGGATCTTGGTGCTCAGGATGCCTTCGCTGGTGAACCGCTTGTCGGCGTCGAACTCGCGGGCCGCCATGAACAGGAGCGTCACCGGGATCGGCCAGAACGGCCTCGGACGCTTGATGAGATAGAGCACGATGGCGGCGAGATAGCCCAGCATCGAGAGCGCCTCGATGCCGCCGCCCTCGCGCGTCAGCGTCTCGTCCTCGGCGAGGATCGCGAGGTCGGTCGCGATGACGGCCCCGGCGAGGACGAGGCAGACGACAAGGCAGAAGACGGCTTCGGTCACGGCGGACATATGCCGGTGGATCATGGTGGGAACGACCTTCCGGATCGGGCTGGCAGGCGGACCGGCACGGCGCATGAAGCGCATGGTCCCGATCGTTGCGGCGGCCCTGTCTCAGAGATTGCCGCAGCGCGTCAAGCCGGTAGGTCGCGAAGGGGACAGCCGTGACCTATCGCCCACGCGCCACCCTTGGGACGTGATCCGCCCTAGCCGTAATGATCCACCGGCGTCCCGGCCAGCGCGCTCACGTTCAGGAGACCCCGCGTGGTGATCGAGGGGGTCACGATGTGCGCCTTGTTGCCCATCCCCATCAGCAACGGCCCGACCTCCAGTCCGCTCGCGCGGGCCTTCAGGATGTTGCGCGTGGCCCCGGCCGCGTCGGTGGAGGCGAAGACGAGGACGTTGGCCGGTCCCTCCATCCGCCCCTTCGGCAGGAACCGCGCCCGCAGCTCGGCGTCGAGCGCGGCGTCGGCGTTCATCTCGCCCTCGTACTGGAAGTCGAGATGCATCTCGTCGAGCAGCGCCAGCGCGGCGCGCATCGTCCGACCGCTGTCGGAATCGAGATTGCCGAACTGCGAGGCCGAGCAGAGCGCCACCCGCGGTTCGATCCCGAAGCGGCGGACGTGGCGGGCGCAGGCCACGACCGTCTCGGCCACCTGCGCGGGCGTGGGACGTGCGTGGACATGGGTGTCGGCAATGTAGAGCGGCCCGTCCTCGAGGATCATCAGCGACATGGCGCCCACCGGGTGCAGGTCGCCCTGCCCCAGGACCTCGGTCACGTAGCGCAGGTGCCACAGGAACTGCCCGAACGTCCCGCAGATCAGGCTGTCGGCCTCGCCGCGCGCGACCATGACCGCGCCGATCGCGGTGGTGTTCGTGCGCATGATCGCCCGCGCGATGTCAGGCGCCACGCCGCGCCGGGCCATCAGGGCGTGATAGGTCTCCCAGTAATCGCGGTAGCGCGGATCGTTCTCGGGATTGACGATCTCGAGGCTCGTTTCCGGGTCGAGGGTCAGGCCCGCCCGCGCGATCCGGGAGGCGATGACGTCCGGACGCCCGATCAGGATCGGGATGTCGGTCATTTCCTCGGTCATGGCCTGCGCGGTGCGGAGCACGCGCTCGTCCTCGCCCTCGGCGAAGACGATGCGGCGCTGCGCGTCGGCGGCCGCGGCGAAGACCGGTCGCATGATCATCGAGGACTTGAAGACCGACGCGTCGAGATTGGCCTTGTAGGCCGCCAGATCCTCGATCGGCCGGCGCGCCACGCCGGATTCCATCGCGGCCTCCGCGACGGCGGCGGCGACCACGCCCATCAGGCGCGGATCGAACGGCTTGGGGATCAGATAATCGGTGCCGAAGGTGAGCTGCTCGCCCTGATAGGCGGCGGCGGTCTCGGCGGAGGTCGTGGCGCGGGCGAGCGCGGCGATCCCCTCGACGCAGCCGATCTTCATCGCCTCGTTGATCTCGGTCGCGCCCACGTCGAGCGCGCCGCGGAAGATGAAGGGAAAGCACAGGACGTTGTTGACCTGGTTCGGGTAGTCGCTCCGCCCCGTCGCAATCAGCGCATCGGGGGCGGCGGCCTTGGCGACGTCGTAGGCGATCTCGGGGTCGGGATTGGCCAGCGCGAAGATGATCGGGCGCGGCGCCATCTTCGCCACCATCGCCGCCGTCAGTATGTTCGGCCCGGACAGGCCGAGGAACAGGTCCGCATCCTCGATCACGTCGCCCAGCGCACGCATCGGCCCGGGCTGTGCGAAGGCGGCCTTGTGGGGAGTCATGTCCACGTCCCGGCCTTCGTGGACGAGGCCGTGCAGGTCGAGGAGGTAGACGTTCTCCCTCTGCACGCCGAGCGTCAGCAGCATGTTGAGGCAGGCGATGCCCGCCGCCCCGCCCCCGGTCGAGACGACCTTGATGTCTTCCCACCGCCGCTCGGTCAGGCGCAACGCGTTCAGCGCGGCGGCGCAGACGACGATGGCGGTGCCGTGCTGGTCGTCGTGGAAGACGGGGATGTTCATCCGCTCGCGGCAGAGCTTTTCGACGACGAAGCAATCGGGCGCGCGGATGTCCTCGAGATTGATCGCGCCGAAGGTCGGCTCGAGCGCGCAGACGATGTCGGCCAGCCGCTCGGGGTCGGTCTCCTTGAGCTCGATGTCGAAGCAGTCGATGCCGGCGAACTTCTTGAAGAGGACCGCCTTGCCCTCCATCACCGGCTTCGAGGCCAGCGCGCCGATATTGCCGAGGCCCAGAACCGCGGTGCCGTTGGTGACGACGGCCACGAGGTTGCCGCGGGCGGTATAGTCGGCGGCGTCGTCCGGGTTCGACTGGATCGCGATGCAGGCCTCGGCCACGCCGGGCGAATAGGCGCGCGAAAGGTCTCGACCGTTGGCGAGCGGCTTGGTCGCGCGGATCTCCAGCTTTCCGGGCTTCGGGAACCGGTGGTAGTCGAGCGCGGCCTGCCGCTGCGCCGCGTGGTGCTCGTCCGTGTCGCGTTCGTTCATCGGTCCCCCTCCCCTTGCCGGGCTTTGACACCTGCCTAGCACCGAAGCCGAAGAGCCGGCCAGAGAGGATTGCGCCCGCCGCCCCGGGGCCCCCGCGATCGGGGCTGGCGCGGGCCGCGGCGCGCGTGCCAGAGGAAGCGCATGTCGCTCTGGGTCGCTGCCACGCTCCTCGCCGCGTCCGTCCAGGCGCTGCGGTTCCTGCTGCAGAAGCGGCTGTCGGTCGGAGGCCTGTCGCCCGCGGCCTCGACCTTCGCGCGCTTCGTCTACGCGCCGGCCGCGGTGGCGCTCGGGCTGGCGCTGTGGGTGGGCCTCGGCGGCGCGCTGCCCGCGATCCGGCCGGGCTTCTGGCTCTATGCGGTATCGGGCGGGGTCGCGCAGATCCTCGCGACCATGTGCGTCGTCGCCCTGTTCGCACGGCGCAACTTCGCCGTCGGGATCGCCTTCTCGAAGGTTACGGTGCTGATGACGGTGGCGACGGGCTTCCTCGTCCTGGGGGAAACGGTGACGCTCGCGGACCTCGCGGCGATGTCGGTGGGCCTCCTGGGCGTCCTCGTCCTCTCGGTCCCGGCGGACGGGGGTTGGCAGATCCTCAACCGCGCCTCTGCCCTGGGCCTTGCCTCGGGCGCGTTCTTTTCGATCTCGGCGGTGGGCTACCGGGGCGCGTCGCTGCTGGTCGCGACCGACGTCGCGATCTTGCGGGCGGCGGTGACGCTCTGCCTCGTGACGCTCGTGCAGACGGTCCTGCTGGGAGGGTGGCTCCTCTGGCGCGACCGGGCGGGATTCACCGCCGTGTTCCGGCGCTGGCGGACGACGTCGCTGGTCGGGGCCACCTCGATGCTGGGCTCGCTGGGCTGGTTCACGGCCTATACGCTCCAGACGGCCGCCTACGTGAACGCGGTCGGACAGGTGGAGCTGATCCTGTCGCTCGCGATCTCCTGGCTGGTGCTGGGCGAGAAATTCTCCCGGCGCGAGCTCCTCGCCATCGTGCTGGTCAGCGTCAGCGTCGTCGCGCTCATCCTGCTGCAGGCGTGATACGACGGAAGTGCGAGGTCTCGCCGGAATTATCCAAGAACGGCACGCCCGCGCTCGTGCGCCCCGCCGCGATGGCCGCGACCTCGGCCAGCACGATCTCGGTGACGAAGGGCACGTCGAGCGCGCGCGCCTGACTCAGCGGCACCCATTGCAGTTGGGCGAGCTCGTCCTCGGCGCGGGAATGGTCGTCGAGATCGGTGGCGAGCGCGTCGGCATCGACGAGGAAGAACCGCGCGTCGAAGCGGCGTGGCCGCCCCGGCGGGGTGATCGCGCGGAACATGTAGCGCAGCGGCGCGGCGTCCGGCGCATGGCCGTCGAAGCCGGGCCAGTCGCACCCTGTCCCCGGCTGTCCCAACACCTGCCCCGTCTCCTCCACGAGCTCGCGAATGGCGGCGGCGGCCAGCGCCTCGGGCGGCGCGTCCGACCGGTCGCGGAGCGCGGCGTGAGTCTCGGCCGAAAGGGGTCGCGCGAAGACCGTTCCCGCGTCGGCCGGCTCCACCGCGCCACCGGGAAAGACGTATTTCGACGGCATGAACACCGCCCGCGCCCCGCGCTGCCCCATGAGGACGGCCGGCCCCGATTCCATCCGGCGAAGCAGGACGACGGTCGCCGCGTCGCGGATGGGCGCCTCGCTCACGACACGTCGCTGGGCGGGTCGCCGTGGCCGAAGCCGTGCATCCGTGCGGCCCATTGCACGCCGACGATTACGCCCTTGAGCCGCGGCAGGAACCATAGCGACAGGACGATCGAGGCGCCCATGAAGATCGCCATGAAGGTGAACGGATCGGGTTCGAACGCAACGAAGTACCACAGCATCCCCGGCCCGACGATATGCCCCACGATCAGGAGCGTCAGGTAGGGCGGGCCGTCATCGGCGCGATGGTGGTGCAGCGACTCGCCGCAATGCGGACACGTGTCGCGCACCTTGAGGTAGCCCGCGAACATCCCGCCCTCGCCGCAATTCGGGCAGCGGCGACGCCAGCCGCGCCAGACGGCCTGCGACATCTGGCGGTCCGTGTCGGGTTCCATGCGGGCATCGGTCATTGCGGTCCTCCGTCAACTCCATAGCTAGGTCGATGGCACACGACAGAAAAGGCGCAGAATCGTGCGGCCGCCGTGACATTCGTTTTTTTCGCCGTCGGGCGCGACGGAACGGCCGGCGACCCGCGTGGAAGGGGCATGCTGGTTCGGAGAAACGAGGCCGGCGGAAACGAACTGGAGACGACATGAAGAAGATTGCCCCTCTGGCCCTCGCCGTCGCGGCCGGGCTGTGCCTGTCGAGCCTCGCTGCAGAGGCACAGGGCCCCGCAGGCGCTCCCGACCGACCCGAATTCTCGGAGATCGACGCCGATGGCGACGGTACCGTCACGCAGGCCGAGCTCGACACGTTCCGTAGCGAGGTCCGTGCCGCGCGGATCGCCGAGGTGGACACCAATGGCGACGGGCAGATCGCGCGCGACGAGCTGCTCGCGAGCGAAGGGACGCGCCGAACCGCGATGGTCGATCGCATGTTTGCCGAACTCGACGCGAACGAAGACGGGCAGCTCGACGGCGCCGAACTCATCGCCCGGGTCGGGCTGCGCCCGGACCGGATGGGTACGGTCTTCGACCGGGCCGACGCGAACGACGACGGCGGCCTGAGCGCCGAGGAATGGGACGAGGCCGGCCTTCGCGGGCCGCATGGCGGGCCCGAGCGTGGACATCGTGGCCCGGCGCGTGGACATCATTGAGGCGAGAGGTCCGGGGCGCATCGCTCCGGGCCGACCGGAGGCCGCATGGCGGATGACGACAGGCTGCGGGCCGATCGGCTGCGCGAGGCCGAGCTTCTGGTCCGGGCGGGCCATGGCGAGGCCCGGGCGGCCGGCGCCCTCGTCGACCGGCAGGGGCCGCGGCTGATGGCTTTCGCGCTCCGCATGACCGGCGGCGACCGTGCGCTCTCCGAGGATATCGTACAGGAGTCGTTCCTGCGACTCTGGCGCAAGGCGGGCGACTGGGACGTGGACGGGCCGGCGCAGCTTTCGACATGGCTCGGTCGGGTGGCCGCGAACCTCGCCGTCGACGCCCGCAGGCGAGCGGCGCGCCAAGCCCCACTCGACGCGGCGGGCGACGTGGCCGACGCGGCGCCCTCCGCGCTTGCCGGCCTGATCGGGGCGGAACGGCGCACCGCGCTCGACGCCGCGCTGGCCCGCCTACCCGAACGCCAGCGGCAGGCTGTGGTCCTACGGCACGTCGAGGGCTATTCGAACCCGGACATCGCGGCGATGCTCGGATGCGGGGTGGAAGCGGTCGAGAGCCTGACCGCGCGGGGTAAGCGAAGGCTGGCCGAGCTTCTCGGGGATACGGGAGACGTATGATGCGCGAGGACGATCTCGACGACCTCCTCCGGGCGGCCCGTGACGACACGGCGCCGGTCCCCGAAGCCCTGCGCGTCCGCCTCGTCGCCGAGGCTGGTCATGAAGCGGCCCCGTCGAGGAGCCTGGGCCTGCGCGGCTGGCTCGGCGGATTGATCGGCGTGCCGAGCGCGGCGCTGCTGGGGCTCTGGCTCGGCGCGGTGCAGCCGGCGTTCGTCTTCGACGTCCTGCCGGAAACGCAATCTACCGTACTCCTGGACGAGGTCTTCGGCGCGGCCTGGATGCAGGGAGATGCAGGATGAACGGGCGTTGGACACAATGGGCGCTGATCGCGTCGCTGATGGTCAACGTGCTGGTCGCCGCGGCGGTGATCGGTGCGCTCGTCACGGGGGGGCCGGGCCATCGCGGCCCACGCGGAGGCGGCCCGCCGGAGATCGCCGCCCTCGCCCGCGGGCTCGACGACGAGACGCGCAGTCGGCTCTTCGACCGGCTACGGAGCAATCCGGACTTACGTGACGGACGGGAGCGGATGGAGGCGGCGCGCGGCGCGGTCGTCGCCGCCCTGCGCTCGGAGCCGTTCGACCGGGCCGGCTTCGAAGCGTCGATGCGAGCGCAACGCGACGTTCAGGCCGCGCTCGCCGGCAGCGGGATCGAGATCCTGGCCGGGATCGTCGCGGAACTGCCAGCCGCCGAACGCGCGACGCTGGCCGAGCGGGTGTCGCGAACCGGGCGGCGGTAACGCCGCGTCGGCTCAGACGACGGAAGCGATCCGCACGCGGTTCCGGCCGTCGCCCTTCGCCGAATAAAGCGCTTTGTCAGCCGTCTCGATTGCGCGGGATGCCGCGTCGTCACGGTCCTCCAGAAGCGCCACTCCGATCGACAGCGTCACCTGCAGGACTTCGCCACCGGGAATGGTGATGCGTAACTCCTCGACCGCGCTGCGCAGGCGCTCGGCGACGAAGCGCATCTGGTTGACGTCGGTGTCGGGCAGGATGGCGAGGAACTCCTCCCCGCCGATCCGGGCTACGAGATCCTCGTGCCGCAGGCTGTTATCGAGGGTCTGCGCCACCTTGGCGAGCACGATATCGCCCGCCGGATGGCCGTAGGTGTCGTTGACCTGCTTGAAGTGGTCGATGTCCATCAGCACGACGCCGGCCCGGATGCCCTGCGCGCGGCACCGCGTCGCCACGCGGTTCAGATGCGACAGGCCGTAGCGGCGGTTGTGCAGACCCGTCAGCGGATCGATCACGGCGAGCTTGAGGCCAGTGTCCAGCGTGTCGCGCATCTTGTCGGCGCGCTTCTTGCGGGCAAGTTGCGTGCGGATACGCATCGCGATCTCGTCCACCGGGAACGGGTGATAGCCTACATCGGCCGCGCCGAGGTCGAGCGCGGTCGCCGCACGTTCGCTGTCGCCCGGCGGCAGAAGGATGAGGAACGCCGCGTGGCGGGTGGCGGCACGGGAGCGCAACTCCGACATGAGGCGCAGGCCGTCGTTGCGACCGCCGAGATCGGCGTCGATCAGGAACAGGTCCGGCGCCGTCTCCGAGGTCATGGCGAGCGCGGCGTCGCGCCCGACGATCCGGACCGTCTCGCGAAAGAGCGGGCGCAGGCGGTCGCGCTGCAACGGAAGCCAGGTCGCATCGGGACCGCCGACGATGGCGATCCGCCCTTCGGTCAGCGGAGTGGCCTCCCCGGCGCCCGGCAGGGAGGGCGCGGTCTGGAACGATGCCTGGCCGCCGGCCTCGGCGAAGCCCGTCGCCACGGGCGCGGACATCTCGAGAAGCGCGCCGCTGCGGGCCTCGAACTCGCGCTCTTCCTCGCGGGCCCGCAGCAGCGACCGGACGCGGGCGAGCAGCGCCACCTCGTCCACCGGCTTCGACAGGAAGTCGTCCGCCCCGGCCGAGAGCCCCTCCATCCGAGCCTGCGTGTCCTCCGAAGCGGTGACGAGGATCACGGGAATCATCGCGGTCGCGGGGTTCGCCCGAAGCTTGCAACAGGTCTCGGCGCCGTTCATGTTGGGCATCATCATGTCCATAATGATGATGTCGATGCCGCCTGCCTCGGCGATCGCGAGGGCCTCCGCGCCGCTCGATGCAGGGACGACCTCGTAGCGTGCCGCGGAAAGCTTTACCTTCATCACGATTCGGTTCGTTGCGACGTCGTCGACGATGAGGATGCGACCCGACATTCAGTTTACCTGCGGTTTATCTTTTTGTTCACCTAATTAATCAGCCATGAAGGTTAACAAATGGTTTCACGAGGCTTGGAGGAGGTGCCCATGCGGCGGGATCATGCCGAGGTGATCGCCCTTGATGCATTGGGCTGGATGGCAGAGGCCGACCTGCTCGATCGGTTTCAGTCGGTTACCGGTTCCGACCGCAAGTCGATCCTCGCCGGGGCCCGCGATCCGGAGTTTCTCGGGGCCGTTCTAGACTTCGTGATGCTGGACGACGAATGGGTCACCGGATTCTGCGGCGCGCGCGGCTACAGCACCGAATCCTTCGCCGCCGCCCGGGCCGCCCTGCCGGGCGGGGACCTCCCGCACTGGACCTGACGGGAAGCGATCCCGCACCGGCGGCCCGCCACATTCCGGCACGGCGGACGAGAGGGCCGGGACGGTCTCGGTGATTCCGCCGCCCGGGCTTGCGTCGGGCCGTCCCGCAGCCCTTACGAGCCGGGCGCCGCCCTCACCGCATCGCGCCCCGGGGCCGACGTCATTCCGGACGGTCTTGGTCGAACCACCACACGTCGGGCTGGAAGTCGATCCAGTCGCCGTAGATCGGCAGGTCGTCGACCGGATATTTCAGATCCGCGTCGTGCGCGATCCAACTGACCGGGTTGTACCAGGTCGGCACGACGTATCGCCCCGCGGTCAGGACGCGATCGAGCGCGCGAACGGCTGCGACGTAATCCTCCTGCGTCTCGGCGGCGAGCATCGCGTCGATCATCGCCACGATGGCTGGGTCGTCGGCCCCCATCAGGTTGCGCGAGCCCGGCTGCTCCACGCCGTTCGGCCCCCAATAGGCGAGCTGCTCGTTGCCCGGGCTGAGCGAAAGGCCCCAGGAATACCAGACCATGTCGAAATCGTAGGCGTTCGTACGCTCGGTGAATTGCGCGCTGTCGACGGAGGCGGCCCGCGCGTCGATGCCCAGACGCTGCAGCGACTGCAGGTAGATGTCGACGATGGCCCGCACCTCGGAGGAGCCGTTCGGGACGAGGATGCCGATCGAGACCGGGCCGTCCGGACCGGTCAGCACGCCGTTCTCGACCTCGTAACCCGCCTCGTTGAGCAGCCGCGTCGCGTTGCGCAGGCCCCGGCGGTCGGACGCCTGCCCCTCCGTGCGCGACAGCGCGTAGCCCTCGATCGTGCCGGGCAGAAGATCGTCCGCCATCGGCTCGAGCAGCTCCGCCACGCGGCCCTCGGCCGGCCCCGGCTCCATGCCGAGCGGCGAGTTCGAGAAGTAGGAGGTGATGCGCGGCTGCGCGCCGTCATTGATGACGTTGTTGACGTATTCGAAGTTGAAGGCTTGGATCAGGGCTTCCCGCACGCGCCAGTCGTCGAAGGGCGCGCGGCGGGTGTTCATCACCAGTCCGGTCATTCCGCTCGGCCGTTCGTGCGGGATCACCGACAGGACGATTTCCCCGGATTGCACCGCCGGGAAGCCGTAATTGCGTGCCCAGGCGGAGGCGTTCGTCTCCCGCATGGAGGAAAGCTCGCCGGCCTTGAACGCCTCGAAATGCGCGGTGGCGTCGCCGAAGAACTCCATCCGGATGGTGTCGACGTTGTGCATGCCCTCCCGGAACGGCAGGTCGGCGCCCCAGTAACCGGGATCGCGTGTCAGCTCGACATAGCGGCCGGCATCGACATCGGAGATGATGTAGGGCGCCGAGGTGATCGGGCGGTTGTCGAGGCCCGAGCGGAAGAACGACCGCTCGTCCTCGGTGTAGGGCGCGGCCTTCATGATCGGGCGCATCCCAAGCGTCATCAGAAGCTCGCGGTCCGGCTCGGGAATGGTGAAGCGAATGCCGCGTTCGCCCACCGTCTCGACCGAGGAGACCTTGGCAAAGGCCGTCCGATAGCGGCCGTTCGCGCCCTCCTGGCCGAGGATGTTCCACGACCAGATCACGTCGTCCACGGTGACGAGAGAGCCGTCCGAGAACCGCGCGGCGGGGTTCAGAGTGAAGGTGATCGCAGTGTTGTCCTCGTTCACCTCCACCGAATCCGCCAAGAGCGTATAGAGCGTGAACGGCTCGTCGTAGGAGCGGCCGAGCAGCGTCTCGTAGGCAAGGAAGCGCAGCTGCCAGGGGACGTTGCCCTGCTGGATGTGCGGATTGAGGCTATCGAAACTTCCGACCTGGCCGTCCACGAAGGTCCCGCCCTTCGGCGCGTCGGGATTGACGTAAGGCAGATGGGCGTAATCCGGAGGCAACGCGGGGTCGCCGTAGAGAGCGACGCCATGCCCGTCGGCATGCCCTTCGACAGCGAATCCCCCTATGATCAATGCGATGGCAAACGAGCGAATCGAGTAGGTGATTCGTGCGAAACGATTGAGGTGCATTGTCATGCCCCTTCTAACAGCCTGTACAATTTGACCTTTATCAAAGGCATTTGGTCACGGGGACCGAAAGATTTGCTTGGACTCTGTTACGTTAACGTCTATACACGAATTACTGCTCGATAGGTTTCTTGCCTGTATGAAACCTGCCTCAATGACTGAACGCCGGCTTCGTGCCGGCGTTTTTTTTGGGGCGGACGTGATGCAGTCCGTACCTGCGTCGGTTCGCACGATCGGATTATGGGAACGTGCCTCCGTCTAGTCATCCTGCTGACGGCGTCCATCCATCTTCCGGTCGCCTCGGCGGAACCCCGCTATGGCGAAATCCCGGGTTTGCTCAGGGACCCGAACGAGTGACGCCGGTCCAAGACCATTCACAACGTTACTTCGGGCCCGCGAACTGGAGCCTCCCGGGAATCGACACGATGGCCGATTTCCCACGCCCTGATCCCGTATGATCTGCTGTTCGCGTCCTCGACGACTTACCGCACTGCGCCGCCTCTTTCCTTCGCACATGCAGCATCTATGCTGCACGGCGACTGAGGCGCATCGGGAAAGGGTCTGCCATGCCGCTCAAGGGAAAGACCGTCGTCGTGACGGGATCGAATTCGGGCATCGGGCTCGGCATCGCAACGAGCTTCGCGGAGGCGGGACTCGACGTCGTCCTGAACTCCTATACCGACACCGACGAGGATCACGCCTTGGCCGAAGGGCTGGCCAAGGCGCACGGCGTGACGGTCCGTTACATCCAGGCGGACCTTTCGAACGGCGAGGCGGCGCGGTCGCTCATCAAGCAGGCGGGCGCCTGCGACGTGCTCGTCAACAATGCGGGCATCCAGCATGTCGCGCCGATCCAGGATTTCCCGACCGCGAGTTGGGACGCGATCATCGCGATCAACCTGTCCTCCGCATTCCACACCACGGCAGCCGCCCTGCCGATGATGCGCGCGGCGGGCTGGGGCCGGGTCATCAACATCGCGTCCGCCCACGGGCTGACGGCTTCGCCGTACAAGTCAGCCTATGTCGCGGCAAAGCACGGGATCGTGGGCATGACGAAGGTCGTGGCGCTGGAGACGGCGGAGGAGCCGATCACCGCCAACGCCATCTGCCCCGGCTACGTGATGACGCCGCTGGTCGAGGGGCAGATCCCCGACACGATGAAGGAATACGGCATGGACCGGGAGACGGCGATCCGCGACGTCCTCCTCGCCCGCCAGCCGTCCAAGGAATTCGCCACCGTCGAACAGCTCGGCGGCACGGCGCTGTTCCTCTGCTCGGACGCCGCGGCGCAGATCACCGGAACCACGATCAGCGTCGATGGCGGGTGGACCGCGCTGTGACCGAGGATCTGTTCACCGGCGAAGAGGGCGACGGCGCCCTGCCCGAGCGGCTCGAGCTCACCGACAAGTTCCTCGACGGCTCGATCTTCACCCGTGTCAGCCTGAAGGACGCGGTCGTGGCAGACAGCCAGCTGCAGGCCGCGCGGGTGGACGACGTGAACGCGGAAGGGATCGCGTTCGAGAACGTCAATCTCTGCCGCGCCCGCTTCCACGACGTGAACCTCTCGGGCGCGACGATCGACGCGGCGAACCTGAAGGGCCTCGTCATCACGAACGCCGAGATCGAGGGCATGACGATCGACGGGATCGCCGTGTCCGACCTGCTGGCGCGGTGGCGCGACGGATGACGCCGAAGCGCATCAATCTCGCGCTGCAGGGCGGCGGGGCGCATGGCGCGTTCACCTGGGGCGTGCTCGACCGGCTGCTCGCGGACGAACGTCTGGAAATCTCGGGCATCTCCGGCACTTCCGCCGGCGCGCTGAACGGCGCGGCGGTGAAGGCCGGGCTCGCGCGGGGAAGCCGCAACCTTGCCCGCGAATGGCTGGAGGCGATCTGGACCGGCGTCGGCGCGTTCACCGACGAGGTCTGGGCCCCCTGGTTCGAGGCGTTCTCGCCGATGGCGGTCAGCTACGCCACCGAGCTGTCGTTGGGCTACCAGTTCATCGACGGGATCAGCCGCTCGATCAGTCCCTACATGACGAACAGCATGAGCCAGGACGCCTTGCGGCGCCTCCTGGCGGGGCTCGACTTCGAGGCTGTCTGCGCCGCGACGGGGCCGGAATTCCATATCTGCGCGACCAATGTGCGGACCGGGAAGATCCGGCTCTTCACCCGAAAGGCGATCACGACGGAGGCCATCCTCGCCTCGGCCTGTCTGCCGACGCTGTTTCCGGCCGTGGAGATCGACGGGGAGGCCTACTGGGACGGCGGCTATACCGGCAACCCGGCGCTGTTCCCGCTCTTCGATCCGGCGTTGCCGCGCGACATCCTGATC
The DNA here is from genome assembly GCF_947494055.1 of uncultured Jannaschia sp. Classification (GTDB taxonomy): domain Bacteria; phylum Pseudomonadota; class Alphaproteobacteria; order Rhodobacterales; family Rhodobacteraceae; genus Jannaschia. Next base: position 68,848 of record NZ_CANLTR010000001.1, read on the forward strand.
GTGAACATAAACCCGCTGGTGCGGCCAGAACTGCCGGTGACGGCGCGCGACATCCAGAACCGGATCAACGAGATCAGCTTCAACACGTCGCTGCTGCGCGAGCTGCGGGCCGTCGAGTTCGTGCAGCGCCTCGTCCATTCGGGCAAGATCCCAGAGGGCTCGATGAAGGACGTGATCGTCCACATGGTCTCGGACGACCACCTGATGCGCCAGCTTTCGGTCGCCACCAAGGTCGTGCCGAACCCGATCGTCATCCACCAGCTCCGCAACGCCGGATCGGCGGCGGCCGAGGCGTTCCTCGACCGCGATTTCGACGCGATCGGGACGCATTCCACCGTCGACCTCCGCGAGATGTTCGTCTGAGCCGGGTCCATACCGGAACCCCCGTCCGCGGCCCGCGTTCTGCCGACACGCAACCACAGGAGGACCGTATGAGCCGCCAGGATTTCGAACAGGACTGGGTGCCGTACCGCGACGCGCTGATGAGCCGCTGGCCACAGCTGAGCGATTCCGACCTCGAGGATGCCGACGGCTCCACCGCCGAACTCGCCAAGCTTATCGCCGCGCACGAGGGAACGTCGCCCGGCGAGGCGCAGCAGGCGCTGCACGAATTCCTCGGCGGCCCGATGCCGGCCGATGCCTATGCCGACCCGACGCATGACGACGCGGCGGTGCGCGAAAGCGAGGGCTACATCCCCGCGGGCGAGGATGCGCTGGCGGACGACCGGCGCTTCGGCGACGACGACCGCGATGACAACCCGGTCGGACGGGACCGATGACACGGACGCTGACGATACTCCTCGCGCTGGCCGTCGCAGGTCCGGCGCTCGCCCAGCGTGTCGATCTGAACCGGACCTACGACCCTGATTACCTCTGGTACGACGGCCCGACGACCACCCGTGCGGGCGAGGCCCGGATGCGGATCGTCTTCGCCGGGCGCGAAGGACAGGCTGCGCTGACCCCGAACCAGTACTGGTACTACGAGCAGGTCTACCGCGAACACCTCGCGCGCTTCTCCTTCGCGATGCCCGTCGCGCAAGCCGCGCCGCGCGCCCGCCACGCGGCCTTCCGCGACGTCGTGCTGCGCTATCCGGACATGGCGGTCACGGGGTTCGACCTCGAACCGATCGACGGGGGGCGACTGGCCCCCTCTTTCTAGGCGGCGATCCCTGCAGGGGCGCTTCGAGCGGTGCCCTCGTGCCGCCCCGGCATCCGGCCCGATCCCCGGCGCGGCGCCTCATACCGGAAAACGTCGGGTCGCAAGCGGCGCGCCTGTCAAAACTCATGTTGCACGTCCGGACGCGTATGCCAGTGTATGCGCGACAGAGGACGAGGCGGACATGACGGAAACGATGCGGCTGGACGGAATACGCGCGGGACGGCTGGGGCCGGAGGATCTGGCGCGAAACTTCTCGGACCTGCATCCCCGCTTCACCGACCACGAGGCGCTGGTCGCCGCCGACCGGTGCTACTTCTGCCACGACGCGCCCTGCGTGACCGCCTGTCCCACCGACATCGACATCCCCCTCTTCATCCGCCAGATCGCGACGGGGATGGAGGACGCGGCGGCCAAGACCATCTTCGAGCAGAACATTCTCGGCGGCATGTGCGCCCGCGTCTGCCCGACCGAGACGCTCTGCGAGGAGGTCTGTGTCCGCGAGGTGGCCGAGGGCAAGCCGGTCGAGATCGGCCGCCTGCAACGCTTCGCCACGGATTCGATGATGGAAGCCGGGGAGCACCCCTTCGCCCGCGCCCCCGAGACCGGCCGGCGCGTCGCAATCGTCGGCGCCGGCCCCGCGGGCCTGTCCTGCGCGCATCGGCTGGCGATGCTCGGCCACGCGGTGACGATCTACGACGCGCGGGAGAAGCCGGGCGGCCTGAACGAATATGGCATCGCGCAATACAAGACGCCCGGCCGCTTCGCACAGGCGGAAGTGGACTGGCTTCTGAAGATCGGCGGCATCACGGTCGAAACCGGGCGGGCCATCGGCGAAGGGCAGACGCTCGAAGGGCTCCGTGCCAAACACGACGCGGTGTTCCTCGGCATCGGGCTCGGCGGGGTCGGCGCGCTCGGGCTCGAAGGGGAGGCGCTCGGCGGGACCGAAAACGCGGTCGACTTCATCGCCGCCCTGCGCCAGCACGAGGATCTGACGCAGCTTCCCATCGGGCGGAACGTCGTGGTGATCGGTGGCGGGATGACCGCGGTGGACGCCGCGGTACAGTCGAAGCTCCTCGGCGCGGAGAACGTGACCATCGCCTACCGACGGGCGCGCGACCGGATGCCGGCGAGCCGGTGGGAGCAGGATCTCGCGGCGAGCCACGGTGTCCGTCTCGTCTTCGGCGTCATCCCGCAAGCGTTGCACGGCAGCGACCGCCTGCGCGAGGTCGAGCTTGCCTATGTCGATCCCGACATGGCGCCAACGGGTGAGACGTTCCGTCTGCCCGCCGACCAGCTGTTCCGCGCCATCGGCCAGAAACTGGTGGCGGTGGAAGGGCTCTCGCTCGAGGGCGGCAAGATCGCCGTGACCGGCACGGGGCGCACCTCCGTGGAAGGTGTCTGGGCCGGGGGCGATTGCGCGGCGGGTGGCGAGGATCTCACGGTGACCGCGGTGGCGAAGGGACGCGATGCGGCGATGGACATTCACGCCGCCCTGACCGATGGTCGCGCATGAAAAAATCCAAGACAGTCACCCCGCCGAAACCCGCAGCCCTGACCGATAAGGAGCTTGCGGCCCGCAACGATGCCGCGCTCGCGCGCGTCGACATGATGGATGACCCCGCCAAGCTGCGGAACCTGATGGCCAATGCCGACCGTATGGGCGTCGAAAAGGTGCGCGACGCGGCCTTCCGGCGTCTGACCACCGTCCTCGCCAACGGGGAGCCCGGCAGCGTCGAGCATGATTTCTGGCAGACGATCCACGCCTTCGAGGAGCTTCTGAAGGACGCGCGCGGCAAGGCGGTGCGTCTGACCAAGACGCGGCAGAAGGTCACGCGTGTGGGCGAGCGCAAGACGCTCGCGGATTTCGCCGAGGCTACGAAGGAGACGCAGGGCTTCGAGATGCTGATGGCACGGCACATGCCCGAGCTCACCGGCGAGGCGATCATCCTGCGCCATCCCGATGATTTTGACGCCGCGACCCGCGACGCCGCGACCGCCCGTCTCGAGGGCGCGGGGGTGGATGTCGCGACGCTCGGCGCCTGAGGCGGGTCGATGCCGGAACTGCCCGAGGTCGAAACCTTCCGGCGGCGTATCGACGCGGGCGCACTGAACCGGACGGTCGCGGAGATCCGGCCGGGGAACGACATTACTCATGTCGAACTGCCGGACGCCGCGGCGCGGGCGCGGTTCGAGGGACACCAGTTCACGCAGACCCGACGACACGGGAAATACATCTTCGTCGGTTCCGCCTCCGGCCCGTGGCTGAACCTGCACATGGGCATGTCCGGCTCGGTCCGGGTCTACGACACGGAGGACGGCGATCCGGATTACGCGCGGCTTGTCGTGATCTTCGAAGGAGATCGCCGGATGGCGTTCCGCGACCCGCGCAAGTTCGGCTGGGTCCGCGTGATAGATGACCCCGATGCCGAGATCGCGCGGCTCGAGCTCGGCCCGGACGCACTGGAGATTGACGCATCGCAGTTCGCCGATCGGATCGAGGGACGCGGCGCGGTAAAGTCCGCATTGATCGATCAGGCCAAGGTGGCCGGGATCGGCAATCTCTGGGCCGACGAGACACTCTACCAGACCGGCATTCATCCCGACACCCGCGCCGGCGACCTGTCCGGGAAACAACGCGGCGATCTGCACCGGACCTTCGGCCGCATCCTCAAGGCCGTCTGCGACGTCGACGCGCATTACGCCGAACTGCCCGATCCCTGGCTCATCCACCGGCGGAAGACGGGCCATGAATGCGGCCGCTGCGGCGGGACCATCGAAAGCAGGAAGGTCGGCGGCCGCACGTCCTTCTACTGCCCCGACCATCAGGAACGGGCAACCTGACAGACCGACTAGAGAGGTGACGCCATGGCCGACCTGACGACCGACTTCGTGGGCATCCGCAGCCCGAACCCGTTCTGGCTGGCCTCCGCGCCGCCGACGGACAAGGAATACAACGTCCGCCGCGCCTTCGAGGCCGGCTGGGGCGGCGTCGTCTGGAAGACGCTCGGGGCCGAGGGTCCACCCGTCGTCAACGTCAACGGCCCCCGCTACGGCGCGATCTACGGCGCGGACCGGCGGCTGCTGGGCCTCAACAACATAGAGCTCATCACCGACCGCCCGCTCGAAACCAACCTCGAGGAGATGGCGCGGGTGAAGGCGGACTACCCCGACCGTGCGCTGATCGCCTCCATCATGGTCCCCTGCGAGGAGGCGGCGTGGAAGGCCATCCTGCCCCGCGTGATGGAGACGAACGCCGACGGGATCGAGCTGAACTTCGGCTGCCCGCACGGGATGAGCGAGCGCGGCATGGGCTCCGCCGTGGGCCAGGTGCCCGAATACATCGAGATGGTCACCCGCTGGTGCAAGCAATACTACGACCGGGCGGTGATCGTGAAGCTCACGCCCAACATCACCGACATCCGCAAGCCCGCCGCGGCCGCGAAGAACGGCGGGGCCGATGCGGTGTCCCTCATCAACACGATCAACTCGATCACCTCGGTCGATCTCGACCTCATGTCGCCGATGCCCACGATCGACGGCAAGGGCAGCCACGGGGGCTATTGCGGCCCGGCGGTGAAGCCCATCGCCCTGTCGATGGTCTCCGAGATCGCGCGCGACCCCGAAACCCACGGCCTGCCGATCTCCGGGATCGGCGGCATCACCACGTGGCGCGACGCGGCGGAGTTCATGGCCCTGGGCTGCGGCACGGTGCAGGTCTGCACGGCGGCGATGACCTACGGCTTCCGCGTGGTGGAGGAGATGAAGACCGGCCTCTCCCGCTGGATGGACGAGAAGGGCTACGCCACGCTGGACGACGTCGTCGGCCGCGCCGTGCCGAACGTCACCGACTGGAAGCACCTGAACCTGAACTACGTGACCAAGGCGCGGATCGACCAGGATCTCTGCATCAAGTGCGGCCGCTGCTACGCCGCCTGCGAGGACACGTCCCATCAGGCGATCGGCATGTTGCCCGACCGGACCTTCACCGTGATCGACGCGGAATGCGTGGCCTGCAACCTGTGCATCGACGTCTGCCCGGTCGAGAACTGCATCGACATGGTGCAGCTCGCCCCCGGCGAGACCGACCCGCGCACCGGCAAGGTGGTCGAGGCCGAGCCCGCCGACTGGACGATGCATCCGAACAATCCGAGCGCGGTGGCGGCCGAATAGGCTGGAAGCGGACGACCCGCACGCTAGTCGGCCGAAACGGCCGCCCCGGCGGCCCGTCCTCCACAGGCGGATCGGAATATGGACGTATCCTCCCTCGCCCGGGAGTTCATCACGCTCTTCGTGGTGATCGACCCGATCGGCACCCTGCCCGTCTTCTACTTCGCGACGGCGGGCGTGCCGTCGCATTTCCACCGCCGGATCGCGATGCGCGCGGTGGCCGTCGCGGGCGCGGTGCTGATGCTGTTCCTGGTCGCGGGCCAGCTCGTGCTCGAGGCCCTGGGCCTCAGGTTCGGGTCGTTCCAGATCGCGGGCGGGATCATCCTGTTCCTCTTCGCGTTGACCATGATCTTCGGCGAGTCGAAGCCCTCGCGCGAGATCGAGGAAGCGGGCCGCGACCACATGGAGGGCGCGGTCTTTCCACTCGCCATGCCGTCGATCGCCTCGCCCGGCGCCATGCTGGCGATCGTGGTGCTGACCGACAATCACCGCAATTCCGTGCCCGACCAGATCGTCACCGCGATGCTGCTGTTCTCCGTCCTCCTTATCACGCTCGCCGTCCTCCTCGTGGGCGCGCGGCTCAAGAAGCTGATCGGGACGACCGGTGCCAGCGTGATCAGCCGGGTGATGGGGATCGTCCTGGCTACGGTCGCGGTCGATGCCGTCCTCGGTGGGTTCGAAGCGCTCGACGTGATGCGCCTGCCGCCGGGTGGTCCGCTTTAGGCGAAGATCGCGTCTTACGGCATTGTCTTCATTGCACTCTGCCGGGATCAATTCTTCCAGTTGAAGACAGAACCCGCCGTCACCCGGCGCGCGCCATTGACCTCCCCCGACCCCGTGGTAGCGTTCCCGTCAACGCACGTGTCGGACATCAGGAGAGCAGATGACAGCCGCAGGACAGAACCTCCGGATCGATCCCGACCGCCTGTGGGACAGCCTGATGGAGATGGCGAAGATCGGGCCGGGCGTGGCCGGCGGCAACAACCGGCAGACCCTGACGGACGCCGATGCCGAGGGGCGCGCGCTCTTCAAATCCTGGTGCGACGCGGCCGGGCTCGAGACCGGGGTGGACAAGCTCGGCAACATGTTCGCGACCCGCGCGGGCACGAACGCTGAGGCCGATCCGGTCTATGTCGGTTCCCACCTCGACACGCAGCCGACGGGCGGCAAGTACGACGGCGTCCTCGGCGTTCTGGGCGGGCTGGAACTGATCCGGACGCTGAACGACCTGAACATCCGCACGAAGCACCCCATCGTCGTCACCAACTGGACGAACGAGGAAGGCACACGCTTCGCCCCCGCGATGCTGGCCTCCGGCGTCTTCGCAGGCGTCCACACGCAGGACTGGGCGGAGGCCAAGACCGACGCCAAGGGCGCGCGCTTCGGCGATGAGCTCGACCGCATCGGCTGGCGCGGCGAGGAGGAGGTCGGCGCGCGGAAGGACCGGATGCACGCGTTCTTCGAGCTCCATATCGAGCAGGGACCAATCCTCGAAGCCGAGGGCAAGGAAATCGGCGTCGTCACCCATGGGCAGGGCCTGTCTTGGACGCAGGTGACGGTGACCGGCAAGGAGAGCCACACCGGCTCGACCCCGATGCCGATGCGCAAGAACGCGGGCCTCGCGATGGCCCGGCTTCTGATCGAGGTGGAGGAGATCGCCCTGTCGCACGCGCCCCACGCGGTCGGCGCGGCGGGCCATATCGAGGTCCACCCGAACTCGCGCAACGTGATCCCCGGCCGCGCGGTCTTCACCGTCGACTTCCGCTCCCCGGACCTCGCCGTGATCGAGGACATGGAGGCGAAGCTCGCCCAAGCGGCCGAGCGCATCGCCGGCGAGATGGACATGGAGATCGAACTCGAGAAGGTCGGCGGCTTCGACCCGGTCGCCTTCGACGAGGGCTGCGTGACCGCCGTAAGGATCGCGGCCGAGCGTCTGGGCTACAGCCACATGGACATCATCTCCGGCGCAGGCCACGACGCCTGCTGGATCAACCGCGTCGCGCCGACGGCGATGATCATGTGCCCCTGCGTCGACGGGCTGAGTCACAACGAGGCGGAGGAGATCACGAAGGACTGGGCCCGCGCCGGCGCCGATGTGCTTCTGCACGCGGTGCTGGAGACGGCGGAGGTGGTGTCGTGAACATCCGTTTCGTCGCGGCCGTCGCGCTCGCCCTCTCTGCCTGCGCCCCCTCGCCCAGCGGCCCGGTCCCCGACCCGCAGGACTACGCCATCACCGAAGCGCCCGTCCCCTTCGCCGTGCGACAGCTTCTGCCACGGGGCGTGGTCGACCGGGACGTGCGGGTGGCCGACAATTGCTACGGCTACGTGTTCCAGGGCCGGATCTACCCGGTCCTGAACCCGCGCGGCACGCAATACTGCATCTGATATTCGAGAGGGTTACATGTCGAAGGTCATCAAGAACGGCACGATCGTTACCGCCGACCGCCAGTGGAAGGCCGACGTCCTGATCGAGGGGGAGCGGATCGCGGAGATCGGCGAGAACCTGTCGGGCGACGAGACCATCGATGCGAGCGACGCCTACGTCATCCCCGGCGGCATCGACCCGCACACCCATCTGGAGATGCCCTTCATGGGCACGACCGCGACCGAGACCTTCGAGAGCGGAACCTTCGCCGCCGCCGCGGGCGGGACCACCATGCTCGTGGACTTCGTCCTGCCGGGCGAGGACAAGCGCCTGTTGCCCGCCATCGACGATTGGGACCGCAAGTCGAAGGACCAGATCTGCACCGACATCTCCTACCACATGGCGATCGTCGGCTGGAACGAGACCATCTTCGAGGAGATGGAGACGGTCGTGAAGGAACGCGGGATCAACACGTTCAAGCACTTCATGGCCTACAAGGGCGCGCTGATGGTGGAGGACGACGAGATGTTCGCCTCCTTCAGCCGCTGCGCCGAGCTCGGCGCGCTGCCGCTGGTCCACGCCGAGAACGGCGACGTGGTGGCCGCGCTCCAGCAGAAGTTCCTGGCCGAGGGCAATACCGGACCCGAGGCGCATGCCTATTCCCGTCCCCCCGAGGTCGAGGGCGAGGCCGCGAACCGCGCCATCATGATCGCCGACGCCGCGGGCACGCCGGTCTACATCGTCCACGTTTCCTGCGAGCAGGCGCACGAGGCGATCCGGCGCGCGCGCCAGAAGGGGATGCGCGTCTACGGCGAGCCGCTGATTCAGCACCTGACGCTCGACGAGAGCGAGTACTTCAACCACGACTGGCAATACGCCGCCCGCCGCGTCATGTCCCCGCCCTTCCGCTCAAAGGCGCATCAGGACGGGCTCTGGGCCGGGCTCGCCTCGGGCTCGCTACAGGTCGTGGCGACCGACCACGCCGCCTTCTCCGATGAGCAGAAGCGCATGGGGCTGGACGATTTCACCAAGATCCCGAACGGCACCGGCGGTCTGGAGGAGCGGATGGGGATGCTCTGGACGCGCGGCGTGGAAACCGGACGCCTGACGCCCGAGGAGTTCGTCGCCGTCACGTCCACCAACATCGCCAAGATCCTGAACATCTATCCGATGAAGGGCGGGATCGTCGTGGGCGGCGAGGCCGACATCGTGGTCTGGGACCCGTCGATCCACCGCACGGTCTCGGTCGCGAACCAGAAGTCGATCATCGACTACAACGTGTTCGAGGGCATGGAGCTCCGCGCCGCCCCCCGCTACACGCTCTCGCGCGGCGAAGTCATCTGGGCCCACGGCCAGAACTCGCAGCCGCAGCCCGGCCGCGGCAAGTTCGTGCGCCGGCCCGCCTTCGCGAGCGCGCATACCGCGCTGTCGAAGTGGAAGTCTCTGAACACCCCGCGCAAGATCGAGCGCGACCCGCGGAACATTCCGGCGGGGGTTTAATGGCCGCTGATAGATATATTCAGACACGCTACAGTCAATACATTTACCAATCGGACCGGTCGATAGCGACTATGGTTCACGTTAGCGATCTAGCAACAGCCGCAGAAAAGCTCATGTCGTGGCCCAGTGAGGACGCGTCGGAAATCGCGAAAAGAAATGGTCCTTATTTAAGTACAGGGTCCGGTAGGGTAGACATCGATTCATTCAGGCCTTTATGCCTACGTCTTAGTTTAGAGAGCTCGGTTGTTGCGTCGCTTGTAGTTGGCAAGAATCCACCTGTCGATGCGCGCGGAGGTGTTCGGATACCAGCCTTGGAAAAAGAGATCGATCAGCCTACAGCAAATACAATAATTGCGCGTTCTATTATTGTCGAACAATTTGAACTTTTCAAGGAATTCGCGACGTGCGCTGGTGTTCCTTTCAATTTGAAATCTGCGAAAACCTACGACGGTATTTCGAAAGACTATCTCGCCCATCTCGTGCAATGTATTAACCGACGGAATGAGTTAGTCCATTATGACCAGTGTGTTCCTCCAAGTATCCGAGAGGGAGTGCAATACTACGTCTCATTACGTCAAATTGCAGGTGAAGCAATCGGTAAGCCCGAGCCTATGATAGATCGCCTAACTTATAAAACTAGTTGACTTAATGACAGTAATCTCTGCCCGTTCCCTCGACCTTACCTTCCAGACCGGCGACGGCGCCGTCCACGCGCTGTCGGGCATCAGTCTCGACATCGCCGAGGGCGAGTTCATCTCCTTCATCGGTCCCTCCGGCTGCGGCAAGACGACGTTCCTGCGTTGCGTCGCAGCCTTGGAGCAACCGACGGGCGGCAGCCTCACCGTCAACGGCATGACCCCGGACGAGGCCCGGCAGGCCCGCGCCTACGGCTACGTGTTCCAGGCGGCGGGGCTCTACCCGTGGCGGACCATCGGGCGGAACGTGACGCTGCCGCTCGAGATCATGGGCTACCCCAAGGCAGAACGCCGCGAACGGATGGAGCGCGTGCTGCGCCTCGTGGAGCTCGACCAGTTCGCGGGCAAGTATCCCTGGCAGCTTTCGGGCGGGATGCAGCAGCGCGCCTCCATCGCCCGGGCGCTGGCCTTCGACGCGCCGATCCTCCTGATGGACGAGCCCTTCGGCGCGCTCGACGAGATCGTCCGCGACCGGCTGAACGAGGAATTGCTGTCGCTCTGGGCCCGGACGAACAAGACCATGCTCTTCGTCACTCACTCGATCCCCGAGGCGGTCTATCTCTCGACCCGCATCGTCGTCATGTCCCCGCGACCCGGCCGCATCGCCGACGTGATCGAGAACCCCCTGCCCCGCGAGCGTCCGCTCGACATCCGCGACACGCCCGAGTTCCTCGCCGTCGCTCACCGCGTGCGGGAGGGGCTCCGCGAAGGCATGGCGGCGGCATGATCCGGTCCGCCGTGCCCGAGGACGCGCGAGCCTGCGCATCCATCCTCAACGACTGGATCGACGCGACGCCGTGGATGCCGCGCGTTCACCCGCCCGACGACGTGGAACGCCACTACCGCGAGAGCGTCCTGCCGCAGCAGCGCGTCTTCGTCGCCGAACATGACGGCCGGATCGACGGCTTCGTCGCGGTCGCCGCCGACGGCGAGACGGTGAGCGGTCTGTACTTGGCCCCGGAGGCGCGCGGACGCGGCCTCGGCCCGGCGCTGCTCGACGCGGTGCGGGAGGGTCCGCAGCGGCTCTGGACGTTCCGGACTAACGAGGGCGCCCGGCGGTTTTATGCCCGCGAAGGTTTCCACGAAGTTCGGCAGACCGAGGGCGACAACGAGGAAGGTCTGCTCAACATCCTGTTCGGGCGCGGGATATGACCGATACGCCCCTCTCCGCCCCCGGCGCCAGCGTCGGACGCTCCGGCCGCGTCGCACTGCGCCGGCTCGGCGCGGGGCTCTGGCCCGTCCTCGTGGTGGTCGCGGCGCTGATCGCGCTCTGGTATCTGGCCTGCATCCCGATGAACGCGCAGGGCAGCCTGCTGGAGGCCGAGCGGGCGGAGATCGCCGTCACCCCGCCAACCGCGGCGGAGCGCCGGGACATGGGGGGCTTGGCGTTGACCGCTGCCAATCCGACCGTCGCCGCCGCGGGCGCCTTCGCGCAGGACCGTCCGCGCCTGCCCGCCCCGCATCAGGTCGTGGCCGAACTGATCGACAGCACGATCGGCCTCCGCCTCACCTCGAAGCGCAGCCTCGTCTTCCATGCAGGCATCACGCTCGGTCCCACGCTCCTCGGCTTCGCCATCGGCAGCCTCGCGGGCATTCTCCTCGCCGTCGGCATCGTCCATAGCCGGGTCATGGACCTGTCGGTCATGCCTTGGGCCATCGCCTCGCAGACCATCCCGATCCTCGCCATCGCGCCGATGATCATCGTCGTTCTGAACTCGGTCGGCATCCAGGGCCTGCTGCCGAAGGCGATCATCTCGGCCTACCTCTCCTTCTTCCCGGTCACGGTCGGCATGGTGAAGGGTCTGCGCGCGCCGGCCGCTTCCGACCTCGACCTGATGCGGACATGGAACGCCTCGACCTTTCGCACGCTTGTCTCGCTCCGGCTGCCGACCTCGCTGCCCTACCTCTTCGCCTCGCTCAAGATCGCCGTGGCCGCCGCGCTGGTCGGCGCGATCATCGGCGAGCTGCCCACCGGCGCGGTCCGCGGCCTCGGCGCGCGGCTGCTGGCGGGGAGCTATTACGGCCAGACGATCCAGATCTGGTCGGCCCTCTTCGCTGCAGCCATCGTCGCGGCGGCGCTGGTGGCGCTGATCACGGGGATCGAGCGGCTGACGCTGCGGCGGATGGGGCTCGCGCGGTGAAGGCGGTCGCCATCCTCCTCGTCTGGGCCGCACTCTGGAGCGCGAACGTGCGGCTCGCGCGGAGCCGGACGGGCGCGTGGCTGGCGCCGGCGCTCTTCGGCCTGACGCTCCTGATCCTGTGGGAGGGCATCGTCCGCCTGTTCGACGTCCCCACCGTGATCCTGCCCGCGCCGAGCCAGATCGCGGGTGCCGTTGCCGACAACCTGCCCATCCTCTTTGCGGATTTCGTGCAGACGGTGCTGAAAGGCGCGCTGACCGGATGGCTGATCGGCTGCGGGGCGGGGGTGCTGGCGGCGTTGCTCGTGGCGCGGTCGGAGTTTCTGCGGCGGGGATTGCTGCCGGTGGGGAACTTCGTGGCGGCGCTGCCGATCGTGGGAACCGCGCCAATCCTCGTGATGTGGTTCGGGTTCGGGTGGGAATCCAAGGCCGCGGTCGTGGTGGTGATGGTGTTCTTTCCGGTCCTCGTGAACACGGTGGCGGGGCTGGCGGACACGGGCGCGATGCAGCGGGACCTGATGCGCACCTACGGCGCGGCGGCGGGGCAGGAACTGCGCTACCTACGCATTCCCTCGGCTTTGCCGTTCATATTCAACGGCTTGAAGATCGCCACGACGCTCGCCCTGATCGGCGCGATCGTGGCGGAGTTCTTCGGCTCGCCGACGCAGGGGATGGGGTTCCGCATCTCGACCGAGGTGGGCCGGCTGAACCTGCCGATGGTCTGGGCGACGATCGTCGTGGCCGCCCTCGCCGGCAGCCTCAGCTACGGGGCGGTCGCGCTGCTGGAGCGGTGGCTGACCTTCTGGCACCCCTCGCAACGGCGCTGACCCGGCGTGTTACCGCTGTGTTATGGCCGTGTTACGGCCGTGGCACGGGCGTGGGACGGGACCGAAAGGCCGCTACCGCCGGCCCGACGTCGCGGCGGGCTGGCATATCGATTTCGGCGATGCCATGCTTCCCGGAGCGGCCCCGGAAGCGGGCCGGACTCGAACCGACAGGGATACGATCATGAGAACGATGTTCGCGACGGCCGCGCTGGCCACGGCATTCGCAGGTGCGGCTGCCGCACAGGACGATTCCGTCACGCTGCAGCTCAAATGGGTCACGCAGGCGCAGTTCGCGGGCTACTACGTCGCGCAGGAGGAGGGCTTCTACGCCGACGAGGGGCTCGACGTCACCATCCTGCCCGGCGGGCCTGACATCGCGCCGAGCCAGGTGCTCGCCGGTGGCGGGGCGGACGTGATGGTGGACTGGCTGCCCTCGGCGCTGTCGGCGCGCGAGAAGGGCCTGCCGCTGGTCAACATCGCGCAGCCGTTCAAGACCTCCGGGCTGATGCTGACCTGCTGGAAGGATGCCGGGATCGAGGGGCCGGAGGATTTCCGCGGCCGCACGATCGGCGTCTGGTTCTTCGGCAACGAGTATCCGTTCCTGAGCTGGATGAGCCAGGCGGGCATCCCGACCGAGGGCGGGGAGGACGGGATCACCGTTTTGAAGCAGGGCTTCAACGTCGACCCCCTGTTGCAGCGGCAGGCCGATTGCATCTCCACGATGACCTATAACGAATACAACCAGGTGCTCGAGGCCGGCGTCACCGAGGACGAGCTGACCACCTTCAAGTACGAGGATCAGGGCGTGGCCACGCTCGAGGACGGGCTCTACGTGCTCGAGGAGAACCTCGAGGACCCCGAGTTCCGCGACAGGATGGTCCGCTTCGTGCGCGCCTCGATGCAGGGCTGGAAATGGGCCGAGGAGAACCCCGAGGAAGCGGCGATGATCGTGCTCGACAACGACGAGACCGGCGCCCAGACCGAGGAGCACCAGATCGCGATGATGCAGGAGATCGCCAAGCTGACCGAGGCCACCGACGGCGCGCTCGACGAGGCCGACTACCAGCGGACGGTCGACACGCTCCTCGCCGGCGGCTCCGACCCGGTGATCTCGCAGGAGCCCGAGGGCGCCTGGACGCACGACATCACGGACGAAGCGCTCGCCGAGTAAGGATGCGCCGCGCCGCCCTCTCGGGCGGCACGGGATCGGGGCGGGCGGATGTCTTCGGAGCTTTCCGCTTTCAGAAACGCTTCGATAAGAGGCTGAGGCCGCGAGACTCGAAGCCGGGTCACAAAAGCCGGGTAACGATCCGTGGCTTTCCGTCCGGCCGTCAGGCCGGGCGGCCCCTGCCCGACCCCCAAGGAGAGAGCTCCGCCCCCGATCGGGGACTGCCTTCCCCGTATCGTTGCGATCCTAAAGCAGATACCAATTCAGCCCTCGTGTTCTCGACGGACGCTAAGCGCCGCCATTGGCTGCCCATATACGGATGTCCGCTGTGCGGACGAAAAGGACGTTCGGCGTTCTCCTCGACCTATTGTTCTCCGAGCAATCCCGCCTTGTGAAGTGCGGCACGAGCCCGAAATTGCAGTCGACCGCGCCGCTCTCTCTCCTCATCCGAACGTACGTCTTCGGCACGCCAATTCTCTGATAGCCATAGCAAATCATCGGGGTCCAGCCACAGGGGCACCCGGCCTTTCTCACGCTCTGACTGATCATCAGTTGGGACTACAGCGCGTGGCATCGGCTCTCCTCAAGTGTCTTCGTTGAGCGTGTAGCATGTGCATCGGATGTGAGTGCAATGGGCTCAAAGCTGACGAACGTCCTGTCGGCGACTAAGTCCCTTTCTTGCCCGCAATCGTCGACAGTTTCGAAAAAGGGGCGTTTAGACAAACACCCCTCTCCTATTGGGGAGCGGTCGCCGCTCACCCCTCGGACAGCTTCTCCAGCCGTGCCATCAGGGCGGAGGTGTCCCAGCGGCCGCCGCCCATCGACTGCACGTCCTTGTAGAACTGGTCGATCAGCGCGGTGGCGGGGAGGGGCGCGCCCATCGCCTCGGCCTCGGCGAGGCAGATGCCCAGATCCTTGCGCATCCAGTTCACCGCGAAGCCGTGGTCGTACTCGCCCGCGAGCATGGTCTTGTGGCGGTTGACCATCTGCCAGGAGCCGGCCGCGCCGCCCTGGATGACGTCGACCACCGCCTCGCCGTCGAGGCCCGCCATCTGTGCGAAGCGCATCCCCTCGCTCAGACCCTGCAGGAGGCCGGCGATGCAGATCTGGTTGACCATCTTGGTGAGCTGGCCCGCGCCGACCTCGCCCATGCGGCGCGCGAGCTTGGCGTAGGCGTCCATCACCGGCTCGGCGCGGTCGTAATCGGCCTGCGCCCCGCCGCACATGATGACGAGCTGGCCGTTCTCCGCCCCCGCCTGGCCGCCCGAGACCGGCGCGTCGACGTAGGCGATGCCCTTGCCGCCCGCCGCCTCGGCGAGTTCGCGCGTGACGCCGGCCGAGACGGTGGTGTGGTCGACGAAGAGCGTGCCCTCGCCCATGCCCGCGAAGGCGCCGTCCTCGCCCAGGCAGACGCCGCGCAGGTCGTCGTCGTTGCCGACGCAGGCCATCACGATCTCGCAACCCTCCGCCGCCGCGCGCGGGGTGGACGCATGGCTGCCGCCGTGCTTCCCTGCCCAGGCTTCCGCCTTCGCGGCCGTGCGGTTGTAGACCCGCACCTCGTGTCCGGCCGCGGCGAGATGCCCCGCCATCGGTGCGCCCATGACGCCCATTCCCAGAAACGCGATTCGAGCCATCCCGGCCTCCCTTTGCATCCGTGCGTTCCGGTGGTTAGACCGCCCGCGACCGAAGGGGTCAACAGGAGGTCGCATGGAGCGCGTGTTCCGCTGGACGTTCCGGATCGTGTCCGGCCTCATGCTCCTCGCGGGGCTGCTGATCGCCGGCGCGTTCTGGCTCGCGTCGCGGTCGTTGCCCGAATACGACGCGACGGAGCGGGTCGCGGGCCTCTCGGCCCCGGTCGAGATCGTGCGCAACACCCACGACGTGCCGCACATCTTCGGGGAAAGCGACGCGGACGTGTTCTTCGGGCTGGGCTACGCGCATGCGCAGGACCGGCTCTGGCAGATGACGCTGATGCGGCGGACGGCGCAGGGCAAGCTCTCGGAGTTGTTCGGCACGCGCAGCCTGCGGACCGACGAGCTGATGCGGCGGCTGGGTCTCTACGACGCCGCCGTGCGGAGCGTGGATGCGCAGGATGCGGAGACGGCCGCGATGCTGGAGGCGTATGCCGCGGGGGTGAACGCGCGGATCGACGTCATCAACGCGGATGCGTCGGGGCGCGGGGCGCCGGAATTCTTCCTGTTCGCGCCCGAGATCGCGCCGTGGCAGCCCGCCGACAGCATCGCGCTCGTCAAGCTGATGGCGCTGCAACTCTCGGGCCATGTCGGCTTCGAGGTGCGGCGGGCCCGCGCCTCGCTCGTCCTGCCCGGGGACCGGCTGCGCGACCTGCACCCGGACGTGCCCGGCGACGGCACGGTCGCGCTGGCCGCCGACCTGTTCCCGACGCTGACGCCCACGGATTTCGCCGCGGCCGGGCCGGACCCGTTCCTCTGGCCCGCGCCGCCGCCCGACCTCGCGGGCGCGTCGAACGCCTTCGCCGTCGCCCCGGACCGTGCGGCGGCCGGCGGGGCGCTGCTGGCGAACGACCCGCATCTGGGGCTGCAGGCGCCGACGCTCTGGTATCTCGCCCGGCTCGAGCTCGCGACCGGCGGTGCGATCGGCGGCACGCTCCCGGGCATTCCCTTCGTGCTGCTGGGCCGGACGCCGCACCTGGCCTGGGGGCTGACCTCCAGCTATCTCGACGATCAGGACGTGGTGATCGAGGAGCTCGATCCCGACGACCCGTCCCGCTACCGCACGCCCGACGGATGGGCGAAGTTCGAGACCGCGCGGAGCATCCTGCGGATCGCGGAGGCCGACCCGGTGACGCTCACCCTCCGGCGGACAGAGAACGGCCCGGTGCTGACGGGGCGGCAGTTCGACCTCGGCACCGTCACGCCGCCCGGGCATGTCGCCGCGCTGAACTGGACCGCGCTCTCGACCGAGGACACGTCGATGCGCACAGGGCTCGAGCTGATGCGGGCCCGGACGATCGAGGACGGGATCGCCGCCGCCCGCCATTTCGTCGCGCCCGCGCAGAACCTGACGCTGACCGACGGCGAGCGGGTCGCGATGACGCTGATGGGCCGGCAGCCCGACCGCGACCCCGACCACCAGAGCCAGGGCCGCATCCCCGCGCCCGGCTGGATCGAGGCGAACCGCTGGCGCGGCCTGAAGCCGGCGGAGGACAACCCGGTCTGGGACGACCCCGAAGGCGGGATGCTGGGCAACACCAACAACAAGACGACGGACGCGCCCTTCCCCGACCATCTCAGCTTCGTCTGGGGCGACAGCCAGCGGGTGCAGCGGATGCAGCGGCTGATGCGGCAGCGCGACGTCCATACGCGCGAGAGCATGATCGAGGCGCAGCTCGACATCGTCTCCGGTACGGCACGCGCGCTGCTGCCGCTGATCGGACGCGACCTGTGGTTCACCGGCGCGGCCGCGGCCCCCGGCACGCCGGAGCGGCGCCGCGAGATCGCGCTGGAGCTTCTGGCCGCGTGGAACGGCGAGATGTCGGAGCACCTGCCCGAACCGCTGATCTACGTGGCCTGGATGCGGGCCCTGCAGGACCGGCTGATCCGCGACGATCTGGGACCGCTCGCCGACGAATACACGCGGATGGAGCCGCTCTTCCTGGAACGCGTGTTCCGCGACGTGGACGGCGCCGCGGCCTGGTGCGACGTGATCCGGTCGCGGGAGACGGAGACCTGCACCGAGATGGCGCGGCTGGCGCTCGACGACGCGCTGCAGTTCCTCGAGGAGGAATACGGCGCGGCGGTGGAAAGCTGGCGCTGGGGCGACGCGCACGAGGCACGGCACGACCACCCGGTCCTGGGCGACGTGCCGGGGCTCGGCATGGTCGTGAACATCCGCCAATCCACGTCCGGCGGGGACAACACGCTTCTGCGCGGACGCATCGCGGGCGTCCTGCCGGAGCCGTTCGTCAACGTCCACGCGGCGACCTATCGCGGCGTCTACGATTTCGCCGATCCCGAGAGCAGCGTGTTCATCACGTCCACCGGGCAGTCGGGCCACCCGCTGTCACCGCATTACGACGATCTGGGGGAACTCTGGCGGCGGGGCGAATACATCCCAATGACGCTCGATCCCGAGCTCGCCCGCGCCGGGGCGGTCGGGATCACCCGTCTCGTTCCGCGCTGAGCGCCTTCGCGAGCCGCGGCAGGCGGGCGCGTTTCAGGAGCGGGCGAAGCGGCATCGCCTCGCCGGAGAGCCGTTCCGCGGTGGCGCGCACGGTCTCGACATCGGCGGCCATGCGGTCGGGGTCGGTCTGCCAGAGGTCGAGGAGGAAGACGTCGGGCGAGCGGAGCCGGATGCCCTCCTCGGCCACGTCCCACTTGGGGAAGTCGCGCAGGTTCAGCGTGACCAGAACGTCCGCCCCGGCATCCGAGGCGGCGGCGAGGACGTGGACGTCGTTCGCGTCGGGCAGATACATCCGCGCCTCCGTCCCCTGCCCCGGGCGCACCTCCGCCTCCGGGAAGGCCGCGCGCAGGAGCGCGATCTCGCCGCGGGCGACCACCTCGCCGCCCTCGATCTTCCGGGCCGCCCGCGCCCATTCCTCCAGCACGCGCGGCGACCAGAGCGGCCGATAGAGCCCGGCGCGCGCGCAGCCCACCAGGATCTCGCGCAGCACCGTCGGATAGAGGACGCAGGCGTCGAGGAACGCCTTCACGGCAGGAGCCGGAAGGTCAGCGCCTTGAGGTAGCCGCTCTCGGCGAGCTGAGGATGGACCGGATGGTCCGGCCCCGCATAGCCGGTCCGCACGAGTTGCGACGACCGACCCGCGCGGCCGATCCCGCGGATGCAGGCGGCGTGGAACTTCGACAGTTCCGCCGCATGGCTGCAGGAGCAGAGCGTGAGATAGCCGCCGGGGGCCACCAGCGGCGCGGCGAGGCGCGCCACCCGTTCGTAGGCGCGCAGGCCAGCCGTCAGCGCGGACTTCGCCGGCGCGAAGGCGGGCGGGTCGGCCACCACGACCTCGAAAGTCGCTTCCTCCCCGGCCAGCGCCGCCATGATTTCGAACGCGTCGCCCTTGCGCGTGGCGAAGGCCGCGGACGCCCCCATCCGGTCGGCCCCCTCTGCCGCGAGGTCCAGCGCCGGGGCGGAGCCGTCCACCGCCAGCGCCGAGACGGCGCCGTGGGCGAGCGCGGCCAACCCGAAGCCGCCGACATGCGCGAACACGTCGAGCACGCGTGCGCCCGTCGCGAGTCCGGCGACGAATGCATGGTTCGGCCGCTGGTCGTAGAACAGGCCCGTCTTCTGCCCGCCGGTGAGATCCGCGATATAGGTCGCGCCGTTCATCTCCACCGGCACCGGCGCGTCGAGCCCGCCGGCGAGCCACCGGCTCTCCGCGTCCAGCCCCTCCGTCGACCGCGCCCGGCCCGTCGCGTTCAGCAGGACGTGCCGGATCCCCAGCGCGGCGAGCCCGGCGACGAAATCGTCCAGATGCGCCTCCGCCCAGACGGCGTTCGGTTGCAGGACGGCGGCGTCGCCGAACCGGTCCACGATGACGCCCGGCAGCCCGTCGGCCTCGGCGTGGACGAGGCGGTAGAACGGCGCGTCGTAGAGGCGGTCGCGATGCCCGGCGGCCATGCGCAGCCGGGCCGCGATCCACGCCGCGTCGATCGCCGCCTCCGGATTGCGGTCGAGGATACGGGCCGCGATGCGCGACTCCATGTTGATCGCCGCCAACCCCAGCGGCGCCCTGTCGGCATCGGTCAGGACGGCGATCGTACCGGCATCGATCGCCCGCGTCCGCCGGTCGGCCACGACGTCGTCGCGGTAGACCCAGGGGTGGCCGTGACGCAGGCGGCGGGCGTCGGCCCCGGGCTTGAGGCGAAGGACGGGGCGGGGTGCAGCGGTGTCGGGCATGGTTCCCTCTAGACCGCCCCCCCGGACATGCGAAAGGCCCCGAACGGGGCCCTTGCAAACTTATCGCAGGCGGATCAGGCGTGCGCGGGCCGTGCGAAGAGGCCGCGGAGGCGGGTCGCGAAGGTCCGGCCCAGTTCGCGCATGTAGGCGGCACGCATGGCGCGGGCTTCGAGTTCGTACTTGTGAACGTCCAGATATTGATGATCGGTCATGGCGGGCTCCGTAGGTCTGTCGCGACGGGGTTGTCCGCCGCTTCCGTTGACCCAGAAGTATGCCGCGGTGCGGCATATCACAAATGCCGGTCCGGAAACGCCCCTATGCGCTGAGCGCAAGAAGCTTTACGAAAGGTTTCGGACGGCCTGCGCCGTCTCGCGCGCGCCCTGCAGGATCCAGCCGTGCTCGGAGGAGACGACGAACATGGTGAAGCCGTGCTTCGCCCAATCCGCCGCCATCCCGACATTCGGAACCCAGGTGACGAAGGTCTTGCCGTTCTCCGCCGCGGCGCGGCCGACACTTGCGATCGCCGCGGGCAGATCCGGGTTGTCGAGGCTGTCGTGCCCGTAGGCGACCGACAGGTCCGACGGCCCGATGAAGAGCCCGTCCAGCCCATCCACCGTCGCGATCCCCCCGGCCGCGTCCACCCCGACCGGCTCCTCGATCTGTCCGAGCACGACCGTCTCCTCGCGCGACCGGGCCAGAAGATCGGGCATCCGTTGCGTGGTGTAGCCGGCCCAGCGGGTCGAGCCGGCATAGCCCCGTCCGCCCATGCCGAACCGTGCGGCGCGCGAGACCGATTCCGCCTTCGCGACGCCGTCCACGTGCGGGACGACGATGCCGGTCGCGCCCATGTCAAGCACGTCGAGGATGCGGGCGGGGGCGCCGTCCTGCACGCGCACGAGGACGGGGAAGTCATGGGCGCGCGCGACGGCCAGGCAGGCATCCATCGCGCCGCGGTCGAACGGCGCGTGTTCCGCGTCGAGCACCGCGAAGTCGAGGCCGGACAGGATCAGGACCTCCATCACGGCGACGTTGGGCGTCTTGACGAAGGTTCCGGCCAGACGCTCGCCTGCCCGCATCCGCGCCCGAAGCGCCCGCCTCTGCTCCGCCATGTCCGGTCCTCCCGCCCGACAGGTTGCAGAGGCGCGGGCGCGGCGCAAGCCCGTCAGGGCAGGTCGGGCAGGTCGGGCAAGTCAGGCAGGTCGGGCAGATCCGGCAGATCCGAGGTCCCGGGCGAGCCGGGCAAATCCGGCAAATCCGGCAAGTCCGGCAGGTCGCCGAGCGCCCCCTCCGCCCCCGGATCGGACAGGCCGAGCGCCGGGGCCGATCCCGGCCCTCCTGCGGCGATCGCGCCGGCGCCGAATTCCGGGTCGTGCCCGGCCTCGGCCGCGTCCGTATCGCCGGGAAGCGCCGCGATCTTCACCGCACGCACGCCGTTGAGCTGCCCCAGCCGCGCCGAGAGCGACGCCCCGCGCGGCAGGCGCGCGCGACCGGGGATGGTGACGCCGGAGGACCCACCGTGCAGCGACAGTCGGCTCAGCGCGTTGGCGTCGATCGGGATCAGGTCGCCGACCTTCATCGTCACCAGCCGCGACAGCGGCAGGCGCACCGGCGGCAGCACCGCCTCCAGTCGCACCGGCGCCTCCATCGCGGCGGCCTCCATCGCCGGCGCCCATTCGCCGCGCGGGTCCGGCTCGTCCGCGCTGGCGCGGGCCGCCGCATCGAAGGGCAGGACGAGCGAGAGGCCCGCCTGGCGATGCCCGTCGCCGAGCTCGATCTCGAGGTCGACTCGGAGATAGTTCGCCGCGGTCAGGATCAGGCCGAGCGAGGCCGGCCCGGCGATGAAGCTGCCGGCGCGCAGCGCGCCGGGGCACGGCTCGCTCGAATCGGCGCGACGCAGCGCGCGGACCTGATCGAGCAGGGACAGCACGAAGGGCTGCGCGAGCGCCGCGTCGATCCGCGTCGGCCGACGCGCCGGCCGGCCCGGCCCCTCGACCCGGCCGATCGTCTGGACCTCGATCAGCGCGTCGGTCAGGGCCGGGTGGAGGACGAACAATCCGGTCCGCGCCGCGAGCGCCTCCGGGGACGAACCGCCCGGCGCGGTCGCGTCGTAGCCGTCCGGGTCGAGGAGCAGGCAGAGCGCGCGGGCGTCGAACCCGTCGAATGCAGCGTCCGCGTCGACGCGCCGGGCCGTGCGCTCCCCCGTCGAGAGGCCGAGACCGTCCATCCTGTCGGCCACGCGCAGGACGCCGGTGGCCATCGCCCGGGCGAGATCGGACTCGGAGACCAGCCCGGTTTCGGCGACCG
This sequence comes from uncultured Jannaschia sp., assembly GCF_947494055.1. Taxonomy (GTDB): domain Bacteria; phylum Pseudomonadota; class Alphaproteobacteria; order Rhodobacterales; family Rhodobacteraceae; genus Jannaschia. Next base: position 91,060 of record NZ_CANLTR010000001.1, read on the forward strand.
CCGCGTTCGGCGCGGCCATCCGGCGCAGGAGGTTTGTGTCACGTTCTGCAGACATCGGGCCTCGAGGGATTCTCTCGCGGCTCTCTCTGCGCGATCGACGTTAACAAATCTTTTCCCGTGCCGTTCATTCGGCCACCGCGGCCTGCGCCACCATGCGCGGCAGCCGCACGCGGAACGTGGTGCCGCGCCCCACGGCGACATAGGCGATGCCGCCGCCCAGCCGCGCCATCACCTCCCGGCAGATCGCCAGGCCGAGTCCGGCCCGGCCGGTTGCGGACCTCTCGCTGAGGCGCGCGAACTTCTCGAAGATCAGGTCCCGCGCGTCCGGCTCGATGCCGCCGCCATTGTCGGTGAAGTCGACCGTGACCGCCTCGGCGACCGCGACCCGGATCGACAGCGTCGGCCGCGCCGCGTCGCAATACCGGGCCGCGTTGGTCACGAGGTTGATGAAGACCTGCGCGAGCCGGTCGGGGTCGGTCTCGACATGCACCGCCTCCGCGACCGGATCGCGGTCGATATGCAGGCCGGTCTCCCCGGAGGCCGCGAGCGCGCGATCGATCACGTCGCGCAGGCTCACGGCGACGCGGTCGAGCACGACCTGCCCGGATTCGAGGACCGACAGGTCGAGCAGGTCGTCGAGCAGGCGCGTCAGGCGGCGGCTCTCCTCGAGGATGATGCCGGCGTAGCGGGCCCGGTCCGTCTCCGGCACGTCCTCCTCGCGCAGGATTTCGGAGAAGGCGCGGATCGAGGTCATCGGCGTGCGCAACTCGTGGCTGACCTGACTCAGGAACGCGTCCTTCTGCCGGCCGAGCGCGGTGAGCTTGGCGTTGGCCTCCCGCAGTTCCCGGGTGGTCCGCGTGAGCTCGGCGGACTGCGCCTCGAGCCGGGCGGAGTATTCCATGATATGCGCCGTCTCGTCGGCGACGGCCAGGAGGTCCTCGACCGAGACGGGCGCGTCGCCGGTGATCCCGCTGACCATCGCATGCGCGGTCGCGGCACCGACCGACCCCGAGAGGCGCCGCTCCAGCCGGTCGAGCAGTTCGGGCGTCGTCTCCGGCAGGTCGCGGTCCCGTCCCTGCCGGCGAGCCTCGCCGAAGAAGAAATCCTGCGCCTCGCGCGCGCCGAGGATGCGCTGCGCCATGATCAGGAGCTCGTCCGCCTGCGCGGTGCCGCCGCGATGACCGCGGGGCTGCGCCGTCCGGTCGAAGACATGCACGAAGCGCGGCGCCTGCAGACGCTCCATCGGCGTGGGCGACGCGACGAGGGAGACGAGGCAGAAGACGAAGGTGTTGAGGCCGAGCGACAGGATCACGGCCGTTACCAGCGGGTCGCCGGTCATCCCGAAGAGCGAGGACGACCCGAGCCAGCCGATTCCGAACGGGGCCTCGAGCGCGGCGACCCCCGGCAGCAGGACCGGCAGCAGCATCGTCCAGCCCCAGATGGCGAAGCCGGTCACGATCCCCGCCGCCGCCCCGAGCCGCGTGGCGCCCGACCAGAAAAGCCCGAACGCGAGGGTCGGCAGCACCTGCGCGATGCCGACGAAGGAGATGAGCCCGATCGAGGCCAGCGCCGCCGTCCCGCCGGTCGTCCGGACGTAGAGGTAGCTCATCGCGAGGACGGCCAGGATCGAGATGCGCCGGGCGCGCAGCACGACGGCGCGCACGTCGCCCGAGATGCTGGCCCGCCCCTGCCCCTGCGCGGCGAGCCAGATCGGCATGACCACGTGGTTCGACAGCATCGTCGCGAGCGCGACCGAGGCCACGATCACCATCGACGTGGCCGAGGAGAAGCCGCCGAGGAAAGCGAGCAGCGCCAGCCCGTCGCGCCCCTCCGCCAGCGGCAGCGTCAGGACGAAGAGGTCCGGGTTCGACCCCGCCGGCAACCGCGCGAGCCCGGTCGCCGCGATCGGCACGACGAAGAGGCACATCGCCATCAGGTAGGCCGGGAAGGCCCAGCTCGCCGTCACCAGATGCCGCTCGTCGGTGTTCTCGACCACGAGGACCTGGAACATCCGGGGCAGGCAGATCACCGCCGCGCCCGACACCAGGATGAGCCCCGCCCAGCGGCCCGGCGTGGCGGTCCAGTCCGCCACCGGTCCCGCCGCGATCGCCGCCCGCGTCGCGCCGATGCCGTCGTTCAGGCCCCAGACGACGAAGGCGCCGACCGAGAGGAGCGCGAGGAGCTTCACCACCGCCTCGACCGCGATGGCGCTCACGATCCCCTCGTGCCGCTCGCCCATGTCGAGCCGCCGCGTGCCGAACAGGATGGTGAAGATCGCGAGCCCGACCGCGCACCAGAGCGCGAGCCCGTGCAGCTCCGACGCGTTGGTGCCTGGCGCCGCGAAGACGCCGAAGGCGAGCGTGATCGATTGCAGCTGCAGCGCGATGTAGGGTGTCGTGCCCACCACCGCGAGCAGCGTGACGATGACCGCGAGCGAGGTGGACTTGCCGTAGCGGCTCGACACGATGTCCGCGATCGAGGTCACCCGTTCGGCCCGTCCGATCCGGACGAGCTTGCGCAGGAACCACCACCATCCGACGAAGACGAGCGTCGGGCCGAGATAGATGGTCATGAACTCCAGCCCCGACCGGGCCGCGTAGCCGACCGCGCCGTAGAACGTCCACGCGGTGCAGTAGATCGACAGAGACAGCGTGTAGACCGTCGGTCCGCGCAGCCAGCCACTGCGACCCCGCGTGGACTGGCGCTCGCCGGCGAAGGCCACCGCGAAGAGGAACGCCACGTAGCCGAGGCAGATCGCGACCAGCAGGTTGAAGGTCAGCGTCACGACGGATCGTCCGCACCGCCCGGGCGCGCGTACCGGCGGGCGATCCAGAGCGCGAGGCCGATGAGCGCGAGCCACGAGGCGAAGAGGTACGTGAGCCACGGCACCGTCGCCCCGTCCCCGCCCGCCCCGTCCGACAGGACCAGATCGGGCAGCAGCACCAGCGCCGCGCCGAGGAAGGGCAGCAGGCGCGCCGCATCGATCACCCGCGCGCGCGCGCGCCGGCGGCGCTGCGCGTCGGTCGCGGGCGCGTGGCCGGTCACGTCGCGGCCAGGTCCCGCACCGCGTCGAGGATCTCGCGGTTGGAGAACGGCTTGGTCATGAACCGATTGACGCCGAGCGCCTCGGCCCGGGCGCGGTCCTTGGCCTGCCCCTTCGCGGTCAGCATCAGGACCGGGAGGTCGGGACGCGGGCCCGACCGGATGCCGGACAGGATGTCGAAGCCCGACCGGCCCGGCAGCATCACGTCGAGCACGACGACGGTCGGCGCATGCCGCGCCACGGCGTCGAGCGCGGTCGCCCCGTCGGAATGGGTCGAGACCTGCCAGCCGTCGCGCTGCAGGATGAAGCCCAGCGCCGTGGCGATGTTCGGCTCGTCCTCGATCAGGAGAACGCGGCCCGGCGGCCGCCCGCTCGCCGGGCCGGGTTCGGTCGTATCGGTCAAGCCTGGCCTCCCTCCGGTCGTGGCTCGGGCGGAGTGTTCATGGCGTCGTCCACCTTGTCCAGCCTCGCGGTCAGCACGCCGGGCTCCCGCCGGGCGGGACAGTCCACGCGCGGGCAGACCCGGCATCCCGGCCCGACGGGGATGGCGCGGCCAGATGCCGATGCGTCCGCGACCGGGGTCAGAAGCATCGTCGCCCGGACGATCGATGGTTGCCCGAAGCGCACGGGCGGGGCGAGCGTCGCGATGGCCTGAGCCTGCCAGGCCGCGCCGTCCGGCATCTCGATCGTCCTGTCGATCAGGTGGCCGGGCGCGGACAGTGCGGCATAGACCGGCCAGAGCGGGCAGCCCGCACCGACCGGCGACGGCGGAAACCCCGCCACGGGCTTGCGCCGCAGCACCGCCCCGGCAGCATCGCAGACCAACAGACCGCGGGCCGGATCCCGGGTCCCCATCCGGCGCAGGACGAGCGCGACGTCCCCCTCCGCCGCCTCGAACAGGTCGGCGGGCGTCTTCGCTGCCATCACGACGCTCCGCGGCAATCGCGCCGCATCCGCGGCGTCCCCGGCAAGAACGTCTGCCGCCATCTCCCGCGCGACCGGGTCGGCGATGCCGGCCACGAGATCGGGGATCGCATCCGCACCAGCATCTTCGAGGCGATCGAAACGATGCCCATGCGCGTCGAGGAAGCGTGCGACGGTCTCCGCGGGCAGCAGGTCCGTCTCCGCCAGCGCAGGCCGCGCGTCGAAAAGGCCCCGGACCATATCCGCCCGTTCGGCCAGCCGACGACTGTCCTCGTCCAGATTGACGTGGAACCGCGCGAGCCAGTTCGGGTCGATCTCCGGTGTCTGGGCGAGGATCGAGGCCATGGACCGAACGGCAGAGACCGAGGACATCAGCTCATGTACCGCCTCCGCGAGCGTCGGATCGTGGGTCAGACGGTCCGTGAGCGCGTCAATCCTGCGGCTCTGCGCCGCGTTCTCCTCCGCCTCCGACAGGAGAAGCCGCGCCCAGCCGGGATGCCGCCGCGCCAGATCGCCGGCCTGATCCAGCGCGCGCGCCTCCGTGCCGCGCAACCCCGCCAACGTCTGCAGCGCATCGACCAGCTCGGCATCCCCCTCCTCGGCGAGCGCCGCGCGATCGGTTCGGAGCGCCGCCGCGAGCCGGGACAGGAGCGCCCCGCCGATGGCCCGACGGTTGTGCTCGATGAGGTTCAGGTAGCTGGGCGAGATACCTGCCGTTGCGGCAACTTCCCTCTGCTTGAGGCCGAGCGCCAGACGCCGTTCCCGTATCCTGTGTCCGGTCGGTGTGGCTCTTGTCACGAAACCCCCTGATTTTCCTTCGATGCTGCAAGTGCGCGAGAATGAGTTTACAAATCTGTTTTTGTAAGTGTCATCTTCTTTACAAGAAAATGAAGCTTGTTGGATAGCTTGTTGAAGTCGGACGGATCCTCGCCGGATAATGTCTTCGATCCGTCGACAGGACGGACCACCGGCGGCCGATGGGAGAGGGTGCCGGCGACAAGAATACAGGGAGGGTCCTCATGACCAGATCGCACTTCACCCGGCGTGGCGTGATGAAGACAGGTGCCGCCACCGGCGCCGGTCTCACGCTGCCGACCATCTTCACCGGCGCATCCCGGGCGCAGGAGCAGGGCTTCACCAACGCGCCGACCGGCGACACGGTGACGCTCGGCTTCAACGTGCCCCAGACCGGCCCCTATGCCGACGAGGGCGCCGACGAGCTGCGCGCCTTCGAGCTCGCCGTCGAGCACCTGAACGGCGAGGGCGACGGCGGCATGCTGCAGACCTTCTCCTCGAAGGAGCTCGACGGCAGCGGCATCATGGGCAAGCGCGTCGAGTTCGTCACCGGCGACACGCAGACCAAGTCCGACGCGGCCCGCGCCGCCGCGCAGTCGATGATCCAGAAGGACGGTGCGGTCATGATCTCGGGCGGCTCCTCGTCCGGTGTCGCGGTCGCGGTGCAGGGCCTCTGCCAGGATGCCGGCGTGATCTTCATGTCGGGCCTCACGCATTCCAACGACACGACCGGCAAGGACAAGAAGGCCAACGGGTTCCGACACTTCTTCAACGCCTACATGTCCGCCGCCGCGATGGCGCCCGTGCTCGAGAGCCTCTACGGCACCGACCGGAAGGCGTACCACCTGACGGCCGACTACACCTGGGGCTGGACGCAGCAGGAATCGATCGCCGCGGCGACCGAGGCGCTGGGCTGGGAGACGGTCGAGAACGTGCTGACGCCGCTCGCCGCGACGGACTTCTCCTCCTACATCGCGCCGGTCCTGAACTCGGGCGCCGACGTGCTGGTGCTCAACCATTACGGCGGCAACATGGTCAACTCGCTGACCAACGCCGTGCAGTTCGGGCTGAAACAGGCGCAGGCCAACGGCAAGGACTTCCAGATCGTCGTGCCGCTCTACTCGGAGCTCATGGCGCGCGGTGCGGGCGAGAACATCGCCGGCATCCCCGGGTCGCAGAACTGGGACTGGAAGCTCGAGAACGAGCGCGGTTCGCGCTACACCGGCACCAATGCCTTCGTGCAATCCTTCGGCCAGAAATACGGCTTCCCACCGAGCCAGGCGGCCCACACCTGCTACGCGCAGACGCTGCTCTACGCCGACGCCGTGACACGCGCGGGCAGCTTCAACCCCTGCGCGGTCGTCGAAGCGCTCGAGGATTTCGAGTTCGACGGTCTGGGGAACGGGCCGACGCTCTACCGTGCTGCCGACCACCAGTGCTTCAAGGACGTGGTCGTCGTTCGCGGCAAGGAGAACCCGGACAACGAGTTCGACCTCGTGGAGATCGTCGAGGTCACGCCGACCGAAGCCGTCACCTACGAGCCGGATCACCCGATGTTCGCCGGCGGCGAACTCGGCGAGTGCAACCCCGGCGCCTGATCTGAGCCTGACCGGTCGCGCGGGGCGCGGCCGGTCCCCCGGGCAAACGGTCGGGCCACCGGCCGGTCACCGCCCCGACACCGGCCTTCCGGCGGGCGGTCCACGTACCCGCTCCGCCGATCCGGCCGTACCTTCAGGGATACCGTCCAAATGGAAGCCTTCCTGCTCCAGATCCTCAACGGGCTCGACAAGGGGTCGGCCTACGCGCTGATCGCGCTCGGCCTCACGCTCATCTTCGGGACGCTCGGCGTGGTGAACTTCGCGCATGGCGCGCTCTTCATGCTGGGCGCCTTCGTCGCCGTCACGATGAGCCGCCTGCTGCAGCTCAGCCACAAGGCGTCGGAGCCGTCGGGGACGGACTTCCTCGGCAATCCGCGCTACGAGGACGTACTCTACGTGCAGGACATCTTCGGCGCGGAGCTTGGACAGACGCTGGTCGACTGGGCCGTCCCGGTCTCGATCCTCGTCGCCATCCCGGTCATGCTGCTCATCGGCTTCGTGATGGAGCGGGGCCTCATCAAGCATTTCTACAAGCGCCCCCATGCCGACCAGATCCTCGTGACGTTCGGCCTCGCCATCGTGATTCAGGAAGTCATCAAGTACTTCTACGGCGCCAACCCGATCCCCACGCCGGCGCCCGACGCCTTCCGGGGCAGCTTCGACTTCGGCGTGCTGCTAGGCTTCGATCCGAACACGATCATCTATCCGTACTGGCGGCTCGTCTATTTCTTCTTCGCCGCGATCATCATCGCCGCGGTGTTCGCCTTCCTGCAATTCACGACCTTCGGAATGGTCGTGCGCGCCGGCATGGCGGACCGGGAGACGGTCGGCCTGCTCGGCATCGACATCGACCGCCGCTTCACCATCATGTTCGGCATCGCCGCCGCCGTCGCGGGGTTGGCCGGCGTGATGTACACGCCGATCAATCCGCCGAACTACCACATGGGCATGGACTTCCTCGTGCTGAGCTTCGTGGTGGTGGTCGTGGGCGGCATGGGCTCCCTGCCCGGCGCGGTGCTGGCGGGGTTCCTGCTTGGCATTCTCGAGAGCTTCGCCTCGACGACCTGGGCGACGACCGCGGTGCCGGGCATCAACCAGATCATCATCTACCTCGTCGCCATCGCCGTCCTTCTGACCCGTCCGAGGGGCCTGATGGGACGCCGCGGCGTGATGGAGGAGTGACGCCATGACCGACCAGACCGACTACACCCCCGTCGCCGCGCAGCTGCCCTCGCGCAGGGCGGCCCGCGACACGATCCTCGGGTTGACGCGCAAGGATTTCGGCCTTCTCACCGTCGTGATCGCGCTGACGATGCTGGCGCCGTTCCTACTCAACCCGTTCCCGTCGAACTCGGCCATGGCGCAGTTCAACGCGGGCTACCCGGACCTGATGCAGCGCTTCGTCATCTTCGGGATCTTCGCGATCGGCTTCAACATCCTGTTCGGGCTGACCGGCTACCTGAGCTTCGGTCACGCGGCCTTCCTCGGCGTGGGCTCCTATTCCTGCGTGTGGATGTTCAAGCTGCTGGGCTACAACGTCCTGCCGGGCATCCTGCTTGCGATCGTCGTCTCGGGGCTCTTCGCGCTGCTGATCGGCTACATCTCGCTCCGGCGTTCGGGCATCTACTTCTCGATCCTCACGCTCGCCTTCGCGCAGATGTCCTTCGCGCTGGCCTATTCCGTCCTGTCGAATCCGTCGTTCAACCTGACGAACGGCGAGACCGGCCTGCAGGTCTACACCAACGACCCGCAATGGTTGCAGGGCGACGGGCCCCGCGCGCCGCACATCTTCGGCCTTGCCATGCGGGAAACGGAGACGCTGTCCGTGGGGGCGTGGAACTTCCAGTTCAACGCCGGCTACTACCTCTGCGCCGTCGTTATGATCATCTGCTTCTACCTTTCCGTGCGCCTGTTCCGGTCGCCCTTCGGGATGATGCTGCGCGCGGTGAAGTCGAACCAGCAGCGGCTGAACTACACCGGCGTCAACGCCCGGCCCTACACGCTCGCGGCCTTCGTCATCTCGGGAATGTATGCCGGCCTCGCGGGCGGGCTTCTTTCGGCGATGGACCCGCTCGCGGGCGCCGAGCGGATGCAATGGACCGCGTCGGGGGAGGTCGTGCTGATGACGATCCTCGGGGGTGCGGGCACGCTGATCGGCCCGGTGCTCGGCGCGGGCTTCATCAAGTATTTCGAGAACATCTTCTCGAAGATCAACGAATCCACGTTGCATGCCTGGTTCGCCTTCCTGCCCGACGGACTGGAGGACGCGCTGGTGGCGATCGTCTATCCCTTCGTCGGCAAGGGCTGGCACCTGACGCTCGGGCTGCTCTTCATGCTGGTCGTGATCTTCCTGCCCGGCGGGCTGGTGCAGGGTGGAAACAAGATGGCCACGATCTTCCGCCGCGACCGCAAGGGCGGCGGGGTCGAGGACGACGCGGCGGCGCAGCGTCAGGCGGGGGAGTGAGCCGGATGGGCATTCTCGAGGTCAAGAACGTCGGTAAGCGGTTCGGAGGGCTTCACGCGCTCTCGGACGTGAACCTCTCGGTGGCTGAGAACTCGGTTCACGCGATCATCGGGCCGAACGGCGCGGGCAAGTCCACGCTCCTGAACTGCCTCGTCGGCAAACTCATTCCCGATACCGGCTCGGTCAGCTTCGACGGACAGTCGGTGCTTGGCCGCAAGCCGCACGAGATCAACCAGATGGGCATTTCCCGGGTGTTCCAGACGCCCGAGATCTTCGGCGACCTGACGGTACTCGAGAACATGATGATCCCCTGCCTCGCCAGACGCGACGGCGCCTTCGCCCTGCATGGCTACCGCGCGATGATGCGCGACCGGGAGATCGTGGACCGGGCCGAGCACATGCTCGAGGACATGCACATGATCGACAAGCGTGGCATGCATGCGGCCTCGATGTCGCGCGGCGACAAGCGGCGGCTCGAGATTGCGATGTGCCTCGCCCAACAGCCGCGCCTGCTGCTTCTTGACGAGCCGACGGCGGGGATGGCGCGCGCCGACACCAACAACACGATCGAGCTTCTCAAGCACATCAAGGACAGCCGGCCGATCACCATCGCGATCATCGAGCACGACATGCATGTCGTGTTCTCTCTCGCCGAGCGGATCACGGTGCTGGCGCAGGGCACGCCGCTGGTCGAGGACACGCCCGACAACATCAAGGGCCATCCGAAGGTGCGCGAGGCCTATCTTGGCGAGACGGAGCATTAGGGGGACGCGATGAACGTCAATCCGGCATTCGACGACGGGACAGGCCGTGACGCGACCGCGCAGGCCTTCTTCTCTGTTCGCGACATCCACGCCTATTACGGCGAGAGCTACATCGTGCAGGGGATCAGCTTCGACGTGCGGGAGGGCGAGATCCTCGCGCTCCTCGGGCGCAACGGCGCGGGCAAGACCTCGACGCTCAGGACCTGCGCGCGGCTCGGCAACCCCGAACTCAGGCAGGGCGAAATCTGGCTCGACGGTGACGCCCTGCACCGCATGAAGGCGCACGAGGCCAGCGCGGCCGGGCTGGGTCTCGTCCCGGAGGACCGGCGGATCATCCCGGGCCTGACCGTCGAGGAGAACCTCAAGCTCGCACAGATCGCCCCGCCCGTCGGCTGGTCGATCGAGCGCATCTACGAGCTCTTCCCCCGGCTCGGCGAACGCCGCCGCCAGGAGGGCGTCACGCTGTCGGGGGGTGAGCAGCAGATGCTGTCGATCGCCCGCGCGCTGGCCCGCGATCTGAAGCTGCTGCTTCTCGACGAACCCTACGAGGGTCTCGCCCCGGTGATCGTCGACGAGATCGAACGGACGCTCGGCGAGATCCGACGGAGCGGAATCACCACGATCCTCGTGGAACAGAACGCGGTCCGGGCGCTGAAGCTGTCGGACCGCGCCGTGATCCTCGACACCGGCGGCGTCGTGTTCGACGGGACCGCCCGGGAGGTGCTGGATAACGCGGCGCTGCGGGCCGAATATCTGGCGATCTGACCGCCGACGGACCGCCGTTGGCCGGGACTGGCACAGACTGCCCGGGACCGATAGCCCGGGCAGGGAATGAGGGAGATCATGATGCACGAAGACAAGACGTTCGAGCCCGATCCGGACTTTGCCGCCGGCGCGCATATCGACCGCGCGACCTACGAAGAGATGTATGCGGCCTCCGTGGCCGATCCCGAGGCGTTCTGGGGCGCGCACGGGAAGCGGATCGACTGGATTAAGCCCTACGGCACGGTCAAGAACACGTCCTTCGCGCCCGGCAACGTCGATATCAGGTGGTTCGAGGACGGCACGCTCAACGTCGCCGCGAACTGCATCGATCGGCATCTGGCCCAGCGCGGCGAGCAGACGGCCATCATCTGGGAGCCCGATGACCCGGAGGCGGAGGCGCAGCATGTCAGCTACCGCCAGCTGCATGCCCATGTCTGCAAGTTCGCCAACGTCCTGAAGGGGCTGGGCGTCGAAAAGGGCGACCGCGTCGTCCTCTACATGCCGATGATCCCGCAGGCCGCCTACGCGATGCTGGCCTGCGCGCGGATCGGGGCGATCCATTCGATCGTCTTCGCCGGCTTCTCGGCGGACGCGCTGGCCGCGCGGATCGACGGGTCGGAGGCGAAGGTCCTCGTCACCGCCGACGAGGCACCGCGGGGGGGCCGGAACACGCCCCTGAAGGCCAATGCCGACAAGGCGCTCGACAAGGCGTCGACCGACACGAAAGCACTCGTGGTCAAGCGCACCGGCGGCGAGATCGTGATGGTGGAGGGGCGCGACTTCTGGCTGCACGAGCTCGAGGCCGAGGCGTCGAACGATTGCCCGCCCGAGGAGGTGGGAGCGGAGGACCCGCTCTTCATCCTCTACACCTCCGGCTCCACCGGGCAGCCGAAGGGCGTCGTCCACACGACCGGCGGCTACCTCGTCTACGCCGCGATGACGCATCAATACACGTTCGATTACCACGACGGCGACGTCTACTGGTGCACCGCGGATGTCGGCTGGGTCACCGGGCACAGCTACATCGTCTACGGCCCGCTCGCCAACGGCGCGACGACTCTGATGTTCGAGGGCGTGCCGACATATCCGGATGCGGGCCGCTTCTGGGCGGTCTGCGAGAAGCACCGCGTGAACCAGTTCTACACCGCGCCCACTGCGATCCGCGCGCTGATGGGTCAGGGCAAGCGCCTCGTGGAGGGGCACGACCTCTCCTCGCTCAAGGTGCTGGGCACCGTGGGCGAGCCGATCAACCCGGAAGCCTGGTCCTGGTACAACGAGGTCGTGGGCCAGGGCCGTTGCCCCATCGTCGACACCTGGTGGCAGACGGAGACCGGCGGCCACCTGCTCACCCCCCTGCCCGGCGCGACGGCCACCAAGCCCGGCTCCGCCACCCTGCCCTTCTTCGGCGTGCAGCCCGCAATCCTCGATCCGACGACCGGCGAGGAGATCGCCGAAACTGCCGCCGAAGGCGTGCTCTGCATCAAGGACAGCTGGCCCGGCCAGATGCGGACGGTCTGGGGCGACCACGAACGGTTCGAGAAGACCTACTTTTCGGACTACAAGGGCTACTACTTCTCGGGCGACGGCTGCCGCCGGGACGCGGACGGCTATTACTGGATCACCGGGCGCGTCGACGACGTCATCAACGTCTCCGGCCACCGGATGGGCACAGCGGAGGTCGAGAGCGCGCTGGTGGCGCACCAGAAGGTTGCCGAGGCGGCGGTCGTCGGCTTCCCGCACGACGTGAAGGGTCAGGGCATCTATGCCTACGTCACGCTCATGGGCGGCGAGGAGCCGTCCGAGGATCTCCGGAAGGAGCTCGAGGCGTGGGTGCGCTCCGAGATCGGACCGATCGCCAAGCCGGACTGCATCCAGTGGGCGCCGGGCCTGCCCAAGACGCGCTCGGGCAAGATCATGCGCCGCATCCTGCGCAAGATCGCTGAGGACGATTACGGCGCGCTCGGCGACACCTCCACGCTCGCCGATCCGGAGGTCGTGGACGACCTGATCGCGAACCGCATGAACCGCTGAGGCGACGGAGGATCGCGGCGCTTCGCGCGCCCGCGTGATCGGACGCACCCGATCGCGACTTCGGATCGGCGCATGGGCCAACCCGCTCGACGCCCTGTCTACCGGGCCGGTCCGGACCGCGCCTCCGGGCCGCCGCGACCCCGGCGAGGCTGCGCCGTTCGCGCCACGCTACCGCAAAGCTGTGCGCCGGACGCTTCCCCTGACCCTTGGGACGCGTTAGGCCCCGGGAAACACGCAGCGGAGACGGCAATGACGAAGACCCATGACAGCGACGTCGCCTTCATCAAGGCGCTCGCGGAGCTTCTGCGCGAAAACGACCTGACCGAACTGGAAGTGTCGCGCGAATACGGCGAGGACGACGCCCTCAACGTCCGGGTCGCCCGTCAGATCGTTGCGGCGCCCGCCGCCCCGGCCCTGCAGCCGGCCGCGCCCCCGCCACCCGCGCCGCAGGCGCCGTCCGGCCCGGCCATGTCCGCGAGTGCCGCCGCCACGCAGGATCCGGCGCAGGATCCGGGCGCCGTGACCTCGCCGATGGTCGGCACCGCCTATCTCTCGCCCGAGCCGGGCGCCTCGCGCTTCGTCCAGATCGGCGACTCCGTGGAGGAGGGGCAGACCCTCCTCATCGTCGAGGCGATGAAGACGATGAACCAGATCCCGAGCCCGCGCGCCGGTCAGGTGAAGCGCATCCTCGTCGAGGACGGTGCGGCGGTCGAATACGGCGCCCCTCTCGTGATCCTGGCCTGAGCGATGTTCTCCAAGATCCTGATCGCCAACCGGGGCGAGATCGCCCTGCGCGTCGTCCGCGCCGCCCGCGAGATGGGCGTGGCGACGGTCGCCGTCCATTCCACCGCCGATGCCGACGCGATGCATGTCCGCATGGCCGACGAGTCGGTCTGCATCGGCCCGGCCTCCGGCGCGCAATCCTACCTCAACGTCGCGGCGATCGTCTCGGCGTGCGAGATCACCGGTGCCGAGGCGATTCATCCCGGCTACGGCTTCCTGTCCGAGAACGCCGCCTTCGTGCAGGTGCTCGAGGACCACGACATCACCTTCATCGGCCCCACGGCGGAGCATATCCGCGTCATGGGCGACAAGATCACCGCCAAGGAGACGATGCGGAAGCTGGGCGTGCCCTGCGTCCCCGGCTCCGAGGGCGGCGTGCCGGACCTGCAGACCGCCGAGCTCATGGCGGCGGAGATCGGGTTCCCGGTCATCGTCAAGGCGACGGCGGGCGGCGGGGGGCGCGGCATGAAGCTCGCCCGGAGCGCGGCCGACCTCGAGAACGCCTTTCGCACCGCCCGCAGCGAGGCCAAGGCCGCCTTCGGCAACGACGAGGTCTATATCGAGAAGTATCTCGGCACGCCCCGGCATATCGAGGTGCAGGTCTTCGGTGACGGCCGCGGACGCGCCGTGCATCTGGGCGAGCGCGACTGCTCGTTGCAACGACGTCACCAGAAGGTCCTTGAGGAGGCCCCCGGTCCCGCGATCACGCCGGAGCAGCGCGCCGAGATCGGCCGAACCTGCGCCGAAGCCGTCGCGCGCATAAACTATGCCGGCGCGGGCACGATCGAGTTCCTTTACGAAGACGGCAACTTCTACTTCATCGAGATGAACACCCGCCTGCAGGTCGAGCATCCGGTGACGGAGGCCGTCTACGGCGTCGACCTCGTGCGCGAGCAGATCAACGTCGCGGCGGGCCTGCCGATGTCCTTCATCCAGGAGGACCTGCGGCTCAACGGCCACGCGATCGAGGTCCGGATCAACGCCGAGAAGCTGCCGAACTTCTCGCCCTCCCCGGGCCGGATCACGCAGTACCACGCGCCCGGGGGCCTTGGCGTGCGGATGGATTCCGCGCTCTACGACGGCTACCGCATCCCGCCCTACTACGACTCGCTCATCGGCAAGCTGATCGTGCACGGCCGCGACCGGGATGAGGCGCTGGCCCGCCTGCGTCGGAGCCTGGGCGAGATCATCGTGGACGGCGTCGACACCACGATCCCGCTCTTCGCGGAACTGGTCGAGGACCCGGACATCAGGGCCGGAAACTACACGATCCACTGGCTGGAAGACTGGCTCGCGCGAAACCTTGCCTGACGGGCCATTTTGCCGTCCCGATCGACGCGACGCGCTTCCAAGCCGGAGGACCGGCACCTATCTTCCTGCCATGCCCCGCGACACGCCCGAGATCACGCCCGAAACGCTGCTGATGGCCTACGCATCGGGCATCTTCCCGATGGCCGAGGCGCGAGACGATCCCGAGATCTACTGGGTCGATCCGAAGCTTCGCGGCGTGTTCCCGCTCGACGGGTTCCGCCTGTCGCGCTCGCTGGCGAAGATCATCCGGCGAGGCGGCTACGAAGTGACACTGAACCGCGATTTCGCCGGCACTGTCGAGGCCTGCGCGGCGCGCGAGACGACCTGGATCAACACGCCGATCCGCCGCCTCTATTCGGAGCTTCACGCCGACAGGTACGCCCACTCGCTCGAGGTCTGGGTCGACCGGGCGCTGGTTGGCGGCGTCTACGGTGTCACCCTCGGCACTGCCTTCTTCGGCGAGTCGATGTTCTCCCGTCGTCGTGACATGTCGAAGGTGGCGCTGGCCTATCTCGTCACGCTGCTGCGGCAGCGCGGCTACACGCTTTTCGACACGCAGTTCCTGACCGATCATCTCGCCAGCCTCGGCGCGATCGAGATCCCGCGACGGCAGTACCACACGCTTCTCGCCGACGCGCTATCCCGACCTGCGCAACTGATCGGACCCGTGCCTCAATCCTCCGAGGTCATGCACCTGAGAAGCCAGACGTCGTAGCGCGGGTGCTCCAGCGCGTTGAGCGCCGGCGACGAGGCGACCATCCAGCCGGCGAAGAGCTCGGTCACGTCGCGGGAATCGACCACCTTGACGAGCCCGAACGCGTCGCCCGAGGGGTTGTTCGCCGGGTAGCGGCATTCCTGAAGCGTCACCTGAAGCGACCCGTAAGCCATCGTCTGGCCGGACGACATCTCGACATCGATGACCTCGCCCGACGTCCGGTCGAGCGTCCGCAGCACCGCGCCCGGCGCCGTCCGCGTGCGGACCGGGCCCTGCTGCGCAAGCGCGGGCAGGGCCAGTGCGAAGCCCAGCAGGCCGGCCAGAAGCGCGCGGATCACTCCGGGCTCCACGCCTCGTAATCGCTCTCGGGGGCCACGTCGGCACGCCTGAGGGAGCCCTTCCGGAAGAACGCCTCGTCCGAGCCGGTCATGTTCGCCTTGGGCGGCTTCTCCCAGCCGCGGCGCCTGAGCGGCACCTCGCTGGGCGGTTGCTGAATCGTGAAGTGCAGCCAGCCGTGCCATTCGGGCGGCACGCGGCTCGCATCGTTGTCGCTCGGATAGAAGACCCAGCGGCGCGAATCGTCGGCGTTGCGGTAGTAGATGTTGCCCAGATCATCGCGCGCGACCTCCTGGCCGTGCCGCCGGGACCAGACGGCCGTGCCGAAGCTCTGTCCGTCCCACCAGCCTACGAGGCGCTTGAAAAACCCGGCCATGTCGATCCTCCGCCCATGTCGGATCCCTCCTACACCCCGGGCCGCGACGGTCAAGGTCGGGGTGGCCTGCACAACTCAGGGCTGCGCGGGTTTACCTTGCACGACGTCCTGACCTAGACTTTAAGTCCCGCGCCGGACGCCTCTCGGGAGACGGCAAACCCACATGCCAGGCGGATTGCATGACCCCACGCATCGCGCTCGATCTCAGTCTCGACCATATCGCCATCCTGACCCGAAGCGAGGACGGGACCTGGCTGCGCGAGGGGATCGTGCCGCTCGAGGTCGACGACATGTCCGATCGTCTGGCGCGGATGCGCGCGCGCGCCTTCGCGCGGGTCGGCGAGGGCGCCACCTCGATCCTGATCCTGCCGGACAGCCAGATCCTCTACACTTCGCTCGAGCGGGACGACCGCGATCCACGGGCCACGATCCGCACGCACCTGAAGGGACGGACACCTTACGCCATCGAGGATCTCGCCTTCGACTTCGTCCGGAAGGGGGACCGCCTCCAAGTCGCCGTCGTCGCCAACGAGACGCTGAAGGAGGCCGAGACCTTCGCCGCCGATTACGGGTTCCGCCCCGTCCGCGTCGTTGCCGACCCCGAGACGGGCCTCTATCCCGACCGACCGGATTTCGGGCCGACCGGCATCGCCTCGGACTTGCTGGGCGGAGCGCGGGTCGTGCTCGATCTGGCGAACGGGTTCGCGGCGCGCCCCGCGCCTCCCCCGCCCGACGACGCCCCGCAGGACGAGAGTTTCGAGGCGGCCCTGGCGCGCGCCGAGACCGCCGCCCGATCCGACCCGCCGATGGCCCCGGCCGCCCCGCCCCCCACGCCGCCCGTTCCGGCGATGGCGGACGACAAGGCCGGCTCGCCAGAACCGGTCGCGCCCTCGGTCCCGAGCGCCGCACCGATGCCGCCGACGCCCGTCGGGGCCGCGGAAGAGGACGCGACGCCGGGAACCGCGTCGACAACCGCGGACATGTCGCCCGAAGCGGCATCCCGACCGGATGCAGCGGACGGGCCGAAACCTGCCGCACCCACGGCGGAGGCGGGCGAGGCCCGCGATCATTCGACGCCGGTTTCCGTGCAGGCCTCGCGCGACGAGGACGCGTCGGACGCGGACGCGGCCCCCGCCTTCTCGTCCCGCCGCCGGCTCGCGGCAGCGGCGACGTCATCGGTGGACATGTCCGGGTCGTCCCACCCGGACGGCGATACCGATGGAACGTCCGGGTCTGTCGGATCGAACATGTCGCCCGAACGATCGGTAGCAACCCGGGCACCAAGGATCGCCGCGCTTGGTCCGAACCCTTCCAAAGCGGACGAAGATCGGGCCGGGGCGTCAAGGCCGGGCCCCGGACGCATGGCGCTCGTCCTTACGGTCGGGTTGTTTCTCACCCTCGGCGCGGTCGGAATGTGGTCGCTCGTGACTCCGGAAGAGGAGGCCACGTCAATCGACGTCGCCAGCCCGCCCGTCGGGCAGGAGCCGGCCGCCGGTGCCGAGGAAACCGACCTCACGGAAATCCGTCCCACCGACCCGGATCCTACCGACGCGACGCCTGCAGCCGATCCGCTCGTCGGCCCGGATGCGGCGACGGATGAAACTGTCGCTGGGGAAAGCGATCGAGCGACGGAAGCCGAGGGCGTCGCGACGGAGGTAGAGACGGTTGCGGACGTCCCGATCCGGGGTCAGGCATCCGGGACGGGCCCTCCGGGCGCCACGAACGCGCCCGGCCCGGCGTCCCGCGCCGAGCCGATTGCAATCACGCCCCCTGTGATCGAGGCGGCCGACGACATCCGCGTCGCATCGAACGACCCGGCGGTAACGCTCGGCGATGCCGCGACCTTGCCCCGGGTCGAACGGCCGCGTGACACGTTTCGCCCGCGGACCGACCCGGCACCGGCAGCTCCCCAGTCCGAAAGCGACTCGGGTGCGCTTGTCGCGCCGAGCCTGGCAGGCACCCTCGCGCCCGGAGGCTATACCGTCGTCGCGGGCCGGCCCAGCCTCGTGCCGCCGCAGCGGCCGACGGATGCAGTCGAAGCGGAGGATGTTACGGAGGCCGAGCCCGAGCCTAGCGCGCCGGTGGGACTACGCCCCGTTCCGCGTCCGGACGGAATCGAGGAAAGCCTCGCGCCGACGCCGCCCGACGACGAACCGGACGACACGCGCGCCCTACTGCGCCCGCGCCCCCGTCCCGAAGCCATCGCGGCCGCGGCCCGGGCAGGGACCGATACCGACGCCGCCGTCGCCGAAGCGCAGCAATCCGCCGCGATCGCTGCGGCCGCGGCGGCCGCAGCGGCGTCGCTCGCCAGCCGTGCCGCGACCGCCGCGCCCGAGCCCGCCGCGCCCGATCCGGCCTCGACGCCCCAAGCCCTGACGCCACAAAGCCAGAGTGTCGCCGCGCGGCCGGCCACGAGTGCGACGCCCGCCCCGGCGGCGGTCAGCCGGCAGGTCATCCGTTCGACCGGCGGCAGCGTCGCCCGCGCCGCGACGCAGGCGAACGAGCTCCCCCTGCGTGAGACGAGCCTGATCGGCGTCTACGGTCAGCCCGACGCCCGTCGGGCGCTCGTGCGGCTGTCGAACGGTCGCTATGTCAAGGTGAAGGTGGGCGACCGGCTCGAGCGTGGCCGCGTGATCGCGATCGGCGAAAGCGAGCTTCGCTACCAGCGCAGTGGCCGGAACGTCGTGCTCGAACTGCCGCAGGGATAGAGGTCAGAGGCCAAACGCGGCGCGGGTCGC
Organism: uncultured Jannaschia sp.; assembly: GCF_947494055.1. GTDB lineage: Bacteria > Pseudomonadota > Alphaproteobacteria > Rhodobacterales > Rhodobacteraceae > Jannaschia. The sequence goes on from NZ_CANLTR010000001.1 coordinate 109,703, forward strand.
GTCGGTCCAGCCGAGATGCATCCCCTCGTCCGCCTCGATCAGAGGTCGCTTGATCAGGGTCGGATGCGCCACCATCAACGCCACGGGGTCGTCCGCCCGGTCCGCCTCCGGCAAGCGCCGCCAAGTCGTGGATCGCCGGTTCAGCAGGTCGGACCCGAACGCCGCCTGCCAGCCTGCCACTTCCGCCGCATTCGGGGCCTGTGATCGGAGGTCGCGCAGGATCACGTTCCGACCGGCTTCGCGCAGAACGGCACGGGCCGTCCGACAGGCGTCGCAGGTCGCCAGTCCGTGCAGCACGATCGTCGAGGGTGTCTTGACCATATATGTCCCTAAACGAGGTTCCCCTTGACGTAGCGCATCGACAGGTTAGCTGAAAAAGTGTGTTCGCCGGTTCGGGACCTAGCAATGCCATCGCGCCGTCGTCCACCACGCCGCCGCGATGTTGCGGGCGGGACGACACTAAGGAGACACGGGAATGGCCACTGGCACCGTGAAATGGTTCAACACCACCAAAGGCTACGGCTTCATCGCCCCCGATGACGGCGGAAAGGACATCTTCGTCCATATCTCCGCGGTCGAACGGGCGGGGCTGACGGGCCTCCGCGATAACCAAAAGGTCGAGTACGAACTCCGCGACGGTCGCGACGGCCGCGCCTCCGCTTCGGATCTCGTCGCGCTCGATTGAGCTGACATGACGACCTGACGACGGCTGCATCCCCGGATCGCAGGCCGACCTCTGGACGCCCGCGCAAGTGGGCGTCTTTTGTTGTCAGTTTCCTCCCCCGCTCCGGTCCGCCCATTGCCAGGGCGTCGTATAGTGACCCAGCACGTCGGTCACGGCCGCATCCTTGACCTCGCCGGTCCGCTCCAGTTCCGCCACCAGACCACGGGTTTTGTCCTCCACCACGTGCGCGACCGTCGCCGCAACGCCGGCATCGGCGAGGGCAGCATCGTAGACCCGCGTGATCGCACGACGGCGGAGGTCGGGCTTGAAGACCTTGCCGACCGCCGTCTTCGGAAGCTCGTCCAGAATCTCGATATGCTTCGGTCGTGCGGCGCGTTCCTGCACCCTCTCCTGGCAATAGGCGATCAGGTCTTCGGAGGAGACGGTCGCGCCGGAGACGAGCTCGACATAGGCGCAGGGAAGCTCGCCCGCGAAGGCGTCGGGCTGACCGATGGCGCCGGCCATGGCGACGTCCTCGTGGCCCGCCAAAGCCTCCTCGATCAGGGCGGGATCGATGTTGTGGCCGCCCCGGATGATGAGATCCTTGGCACGCCCGGTGATCCAGAGATACCCCTCCGCGTCCAGACGCCCCAGATCACCGGTCCGCAGATAGCGGTCGTGGTAGTAGAGCCCGTCGTTCTTGGAGGCGTCGGTATAGGTCCGTCCGGCATAGACGCCCGGCGAGGCGACGCAGATCTCGCCCACCTCGTCCACGGCGCAATCCCGCGGGCCGTCGCCGTCATTCGTGATGATCCGTACGTCCGTATGCATGAACGGAATCCCGACGGAGCCGATCCGCTGCTCGCCGTCGGGCGGATTGCACGAGACGAGACAGGTGCATTCGGTCAGGCCGTAGCCTTCGACGACCGTGACCCCGGACTTCGCCTCGAACCGCTTGAAGAGTTCCACCGGCAGTGGCGAGGACCCGACGAACGCGGTCTTCACGGTGCCGATCTCCGCGTCCACGGGCCGTTGCAGCATGGCCGCCATGGCCGTGGGCACGGCGATCACGAACGTCACCTTCCAGCGCTCGATCAGCTTCCAGACGTTGTCGAACACGCCCGCGCCCCGGTAGCCCTGCGGGGTCGGGAAGATCACGTGCGCGCCGGAGGCGATCGCGGCCATCAGGATCACGTGGCAGGCGAAGACGTGAAACAGCGGCAGCGGGCAGAGGATGTTGTCCTCTTCGGAGAAGAGGAGCCGCTGCCCGATCCAGCCATTGTAGATCATCCCGGAATAGCGATGCTGCGCGACCTTGGGCATGCCGGTCGTCCCGCCGGTGTGGAAATAGGCCGCGACGCGATCGCCCTCGGTATCTGGAAAGCTCAGATCCCGCGGCTGCTTCGCGAGGGCTTTCGTCCAGTCGAGCACCTTCGCCCCGTGCTCGACCTTCACTTTCGGGCGGATGAGCGGCACGACGAGGCGCTTCACACCCGTCAGGTAGCGGTGCAGGTCCACCTCAAGCACGGCCTCGACCTTCGGCGCCTGGCGCAGCGCGGCGGCTACTTTCTGCGCCACGTCCGTCTTCGGAAAGGCGCGCAGGGTGACCACGACCTTCGCATTCGTCTCGCGCAGGATGGCCGCGATCTGGTCGGCCTCCAGCAGCGGATTGATCGGGTTCGCGATCCCCGCGACGGACCCGGCGAGCAGGACGGTCGCCGCCTCGGTGCAGTTCGGCAGCACGTAGGCCACCGTGTCCGTCTCGCCGACGCCGAGCGACCGGAACAGGTTGGCGCCCTGCGTCACCTGTTCGTGGAACGCGCGCCAGGTCAGGGTCTCGGCGAAGTCCTTCGGGCCGGAGAAGAGTTGGTAGGAGAGGGCCGGCCGGTCGCCGTGGGCGTCCTTCGTCTTCGTCAGGAGTTCATAGAGCGTCTTCGCCGGCTGGACCGTTTCCCAGGGCTCCGCCGCCTCGATGTCGAGGATGTCCTGCTTGGTGACGAATGATGCCATCGTGTCCTCCCCTCGGCTCGAAGCCCCCCGCCCCGAAATTGTCGCGTCACGATGAAGGACGGGCCGCACGCTGACAAGCCGGACGCGGCGTGGTGGTTATTCCGCCGCCAAGCCCTCCGTGAACTGGAGCCGCGCCAGTCGCGCGTAGAGGCCGCCCTGCCCGACCAGTTCCTCGTGCGTGCCCTGCGCGACGATCCGACCGTCCTGCAGCACGACAATCCGGTCGGCCTGCTTCACGGTGGCGAGGCGGTGGGCCACGATGATCGTCGTGCGCCCCTCGGCCAGACGCGCCACCGCGTCCTGCACCAGCCGTTCGCTCTCTGCGTCGAGCGCGGAGGTGGCCTCGTCCAGAAGCAGCACGGGCGCGTCGCGCAGGATCGCGCGGGCGATGGCGATCCGCTGCTTCTGCCCGCCCGAGAGCATCACGCCACGCTCGCCGACATAGGTGTCGTACCCCTCCGGCAGCGCCGTCAGGAAATCGTGCGCGGCGGCGGCACGCGCGGCGCGCTCCACATCGGCGTCGCTGGCCTCCGGGTTGCCGAAGCGAATGTTGTCGCGGGCGGAAGCGGCGAAGATCACCGGGTCCTGCGGCACCAGCGCCATCCGCGCGCGGAACGCATCCCGGTCGAGGTCGCGCAGGTCGATCCCGTCCAGGGTCACGCGTCCGGAACTCGGGTCGTAGAAGCGCTGCAGCAGCTGGATCATCGTGGACTTGCCCGCGCCCGACGGGCCGACGAGCGCCACAGTCTCGCCCGGCTCGACCGTCAGCGTGATGCCGTCGAGCGCCGCCGTGCCGGGCCGGGCCGGGTAGGCGAAGCGCACGTCCTCGAACGCGACCGCCTCGCCGTTCCGTCGTCTCGGGGGCAGCGGCCGGGCCTCGACCGGGTCGCGCACGTCGTCCTCGATCTCGAGAAGCTCCACCAGACGTTCCGTCGCGCCGGCCGCGCGTTGCAACTCGCCCCAGATCTCCGACAGCGCGGCGACGGCGCCCGCCACCATGATCGCGTAGATAAGAAACTGGATCAGCATGCCGATGGTCATGGTCTCGGCCCGCACGTCCCGCGCGCCGATCCACAGGACGCCGACGATGCCGGTGAAGGTCAGCAGGATGACGATCGCCGTCATGATCGCCCGCACCCGGATGCGCGTCCGGGCGCTGCGGAAGCTCTTTTCGGTCACGTCGTCGAACCGCCGCCCGGCCTCGCCCTCGTAGGTATAGGCCTGCACCGTCTGCGCCGAGAGCAGCCATTCCGACGCCCGGCCCGAGGATTCCGCGATCCAGTCCTGGTTCTCCCGACTGAGCTTGCGCAGGCGCCGCCCGAGGACGAGGATCGGCACGACCACCGCCGGAACGATGAGGAGGACAAGCGCGGAGAGCTTGGGCGCCGTCCACAGCATCAGCCCGAGCCCGCCCGCGAATATCAGCACGTTGCGAAGCGCGACGCTGACCGACGATCCGATCACCGATAGAAGCAGCGTCGTGTCCGTGGTGATCCGCGACAGGACCTCGCCCGTCAGGATGTTGTCGTAGAAGGCCGGCGACATCCCGATCATCCGTCGGAACACGGCCTTGCGGATGTCGGCCACGACGCGCTCGCCCAACCGCGTCACGAGGTAGTAGCGAAGCCCCGTTCCGACGGCGAGAAGCCCGGCGATCAGGAGCGCGGCGCCGAAATACTGGTCCAGTAGCTGCGTCTCGCCGGTCTGGAACCCGTCCACGACCCGGCGCACGGCCAGCGGCAGGATCAGCGAAACGCCGGCGGTGAGCACCAGCGCGGCGAGGGCCGCGGCCACCATCAAGCGGTGCGGCCGGAAGAACGGCGCAAGGGCGCGCAAACTGCCGATCCGCTTCGATCTCTCGCGGTCGGCGGCGGCGGAAATGTCGGCCATGGGGGCTCCGGTCTCTGTCCGGGTCAATTATGCGCCGCGGACAGTGGACGCAAGCGAGCGCGGCATGCCGTCGCAATCGTTGCACAAAGCGAAAGGCGCCGTTTCCGGGGTATCGTCATGAGGTCTGACGCATACGTTGCGGCGGGTGCCGGGGGTGCGGCCTCGCCGGCTCTGGCAGCGGAGGCGCACCCCGTCACATCGTCTGGTTGGACACGCTAAGCCTTGGAGCGGGCGACGGGAATCGAACCCGTATCATCAGCTTGGAAGGCTGAGGTCTTACCATTACACAACGCCCGCGTCGGACCGGACGCTATCGCGTCACGCCGCGACAGTGCAAGTCCCGGCAGCGTGCGATTGACAAAAAGCAGGCGAAGTCGCTGTTGACGTCTGCCGTCGCCAGTCCGGATAAAGGCACCTGTCTGCAAGCGCCAAGGTCAGTCATGGCAAAGGATCGTCCCGATTTCCCCCCCGATCCCAATTCGCTGGACCCGTCGGTCCTGCGGATGCTCGAGCAGATCCGCGTCGCGATCTGCGTGACCGATCCCCGTCGGCCCGACAATCCGATCGTCTACGTCAACTCCGCCTTCCTCGTCCTGACCGGCTACGAGGAGGACGAGGTGCTGAACCGCAACTGCCGGTTCCTGCAGGGGCCGGACACCACGCCCGAGAGCGTGGAGGCGATCCGGCGCGCCATTACGGACAACGTCCGCACGACGGTCGAGATCGTGAACTACCGCAAGGACGGAACCAGGTTCATCAACGCGCTGCAGATCGGCCCGATCGAGAACGCCGACGGCGAGACGATCCTGTGCTTCGGCAGCCAGCTCGACGTGACCGAGAGCCGGGCGGCCGAGGAACGAAGGCTGGCCGAGGAGATGGAGGAGCGGGCGCACCGGCTCCGCAACATCGTCAACGTGATGGCCATCGCGGTGCGGGTGACCGCGAAGGAGGCGCTCAGCGTCGTCGAATTCGCCAAGACCGTGACCGAGCGGCTCGACCTGCTCGGCCGCGCCCATTTCTCCACGTTCGAGCGGGCGACGACCATGCCGCTCGGCGATCTGGTCGAGACCGTCCTGCACGCCTACGCGCCGCATGGCGCCCGGCAGGCGCGGGTGGAGGGGCCGATGGTCGAGATGTCGCCGGCGCAACTCACCCCGCTCACCCTCGCGCTGCACGAACTCGCGGCAAATGCCGTCAAGCACGGCGCGCTCGGGACCGGTGACGGGCATGTGGAGGTGACGTGGACCGACATCCGATCCGGAGACGGGCGGTTCCTGCTGAGCTGGCGGGAGGTCGGCGGACCGGCGGTCGCGGCCCCCGATCGGGAAAGCGGCTCCCGCATCATCCGCGACCTGATCGAACGCGCGGGCGGCTCACTGGTGCCGGACTGGCGCTCGGACGGTCTTGCCGTGCGGATCGAGCTGGCCCCCTGACGCCGCCCCGGGGCCCCGCGACACGCCCACCCGATATTGAACCCCGCCCCCGTGGCCTGTAGACCGCGGCCGACAGTTCCGGAGGTTCCATGTCCATCGACCGCGAAACCGCAAGACGGGTGGCCAAGCTCGCCCGGATCGCCGTGCCCGACGACCGGCTGGACGGTCTGGCGAGCGAGTTCAACGCCATCCTCGGCTTCGTCGAACAGCTCGGCGAGGTCGATGTGGAAGGCGTGGACCCGATGGTCTCGGTCACGCCGATGCAGCTCAAGCGCCGCGACGACGTGGTGACCGACGGCAATCAGCAGGACGCGGTCCTCGCCAACGCACCCGATGCGCGCGAGGGGTTCTTCGCCGTGCCGAAGGTGGTCGAATGAGCGCGCTGACCGACCTGACGATCGCCGGGGCCCGCGACGCGCTGCGCGCCGGCGACACGAGCGCCGTGGCCCTCACCGAAGCGCATCTGGAGGCGGCGGAGGCCGCGGGTGCGCTCAATGCCTTCGTCCATCACACGCCCGACCTCGCGCGCGAGCAGGCTCGCGCCGCCGATGCCCGGCTCGAACGCGGCGACGCGCCCGCCATGTGCGGCATCCCGATCGGCGTGAAGGACCTGTTCTGCACGAAAGGCGTGCCGTCGCAGGCCGCCTCGCGCATCCTCGACGGCTTCCGCCCGGAATACGAGAGCACCGTCACCGACAAGCTCTTCACCTCGGGCGCGGTGATGCTGGGCAAGCTCAACATGGACGAGTTCGCGATGGGCTCGTCGAACGAAACCTCGACCTACGGCGCCGCGGTGAACCCGTGGCGCGCCGGCAACTCGGACGCGGCACTGACGCCCGGCGGCTCCTCGGGCGGATCGGCCGCCGCGGTGGCCGCGCGACTCTGCCTCGGCGCGACCGGCACCGACACCGGCGGCTCGATCCGCCAGCCCGCCGCACTGACCGGGACCGTCGGCATCAAGCCGACCTACGGTCGCGTCAGCCGATGGGGCATCGTCGCCTTCGCATCCTCGCTCGACCAGGCCGGGCCGATGACGCGCAATGTCCGCGACGCCGCGATCATGCTCGGGGCGATGGCCGGCCACGACCCGAAGGATTCCACCTCCGCCGAGCTGCCGGTTCCGGACTTCGAGGCGATGCTGACCGGGGACATCCGCGGTCAGGTCATCGGCATCCCGCGCGAATACCGCATCGACGGCATGCCCGACGAGGTGGAGGCGCATTGGCAGGACGGCATCGCCATGCTTCGCGACGCGGGCGCCGAAATCCGCGACATCTCCCTGCCGCACACGAAATACGCCCTGCCCGCCTACTACGTCATCGCCCCGGCCGAGGCGTCCTCCAACCTCGCGCGTTACGACGGCGTCCGCTTCGGCCGTCGCGCCGCGCTTTCCCAGGGCGACGGCGTGACCGAGATGTACGAGAAGACCCGGGCCGAGGGCTTCGGCGCCGAGGTGCAGCGCCGGATCATGGTCGGCACCTACGTCCTCTCCGCGGGCTTCTACGACGCCTATTACAACCGCGCCCGAAAGGTCCGCGCCCTGATCAAGCGCGACTTCGAGGAGGCCTTCGCGAGCGGCATCGACGCCATCCTGACGCCCGCGACCCCCAGCCCGGCCTTCGAGCTTGGCGCGATGGCGGAGGCCGATCCGATCGAGATGTACCTGCAGGACGTGTTCACCGTCACGGTGAACCTCGCCGGCCTGCCGGGCATCGCGCTGCCGACGGGCCAGGACCGGCGCGGCCTGCCCCTTGGGCTGCAACTCATCGGACGACCGTGGGAGGAAGGCGCGCTTCTCAATGCCGCACAATGTCTCGAGGATCGAGCCGGGTTCGTGGCGCAACCGGAGAAATGGTGGTAGCACGTCCGAAACCGAAGCGAGGTTCGAGATGCGCGCGATCCCCATCCTGATCACTTTGCCGACGCTCGTCGCCCTGGCGGCCTGCGCCCCCTCCGTTCCCGAGAGCGCCATCGTCCAGCCGTCGGGCTACCAGGCGGGCTTCGACACGCCGGCCGCCGGCCGGCGGGGCTCCTTCGAGAGAATGTCGCAGGACCCGTTCGGCTTCGACACGCCCGCCACGACCCAGACCGAGGCCGAGCGTCTGGCCGGCGAGACCCGCAACGTGCTGGGCCAGCCACCGCTCGCCGCCAATCCGCTTGGCGACATGGGCCCGGTCTCCGCCCCCGCGCCGCTTCCCGACGCCGCGACCTCGCCGGTCCCCGCGCCCGGCAGCACGGCCCTCACCAATCTCAGCGCATCCTCGCTGAATGTCGGCGATCTGGATCGCGACAATCCGGCGATCAGCAACGAGCAGGATTTCGAGGCCGTGTCGGCCCAGCGCGGCATCGCCGCCGACGCCGAACGGCTCCGCATCGCCCGCGAGCAATACCGGCTCGCGACCCCGACCGAGCTGGAGCGGCCGGACAGCACCGGGCCCAACATCTTCGCCTACGCGCTCGGCCCCGCGCACCCGGTCGGGACGGCCGCCTATCGCCGGGGGCTGCGCGCCTCGGCCACGCGCGCCGCGCAGCAATGCGCCGCCTACAGCAGCCCCGACCTCGCGCAGGAAGCCTTCCTCGAAGCCGGCGGGCCGAGCCGGGATCGTCTCGGTCTCGACCCCGACGGCGACGGGAATGCCTGCGACTGGAACCCGGCCGTCGTGCGGACCCTCGTCCAGTCGAACTGACCCACCTGATGCGGATCGCGGACCGGCCGAGTCCGAACCACGGGCCGCGCCGCGGCGGCGTGACCCGGCCTCACCTGATCGTCCTGCACTACACGGCGATGAGGGGCGGCCCCGGCCCCGCGATCAAGCGGCTCTGCGATCCGGCGACCGAAGTGTCATGCCACTATGTCTTGGGCGAGACCGGCGACGTGAGCCGCCTCGTCCCGGAAGAGCATCGCGCCTGGCACGCCGGTGCCGGCCGATGGGGCCCGTGGGACGACATCAATTCGCGCTCGCTCGGGATCGAGCTCTCGAACGACGCCGTTTCCCCGTTCCCGGCGCCGCAGATGGACGCCCTCGAAGCGTTGCTCGCCGACCTCATGGCGCGTCACGACATCGCGCCGCAGGGCGTCATCGGCCATTCGGATTGCGCCCCCGGCCGCAAGATCGACCCAGGTCTGCGCTTCGACTGGCGCCGCCTTGCGCGAAACGGCCTGGCGGTCTGGCCGAACGTCCGCGAAGCTGCGCCCCCCGCGTTCCGGGACTTTGCCCACGCCTTCGGCTACACGGCCGCGGTCGACGACGCGACCTGCCTCGACGCTTTCCGCCTTCGCTTCCGTCCCGGCGCACGCGGCCCGCTCGACGCGGTCGACGCCGGCCTCGCCGCGGACCTCGCTCACCGTTTTCCCCTCTGAGCCTTCTTCTTGGCGGAAATACTCCCGCCGGAGGCTCCACCGGTTGCGGCGGGCCCCGATGCCCGTTGACGCGCGGACTGGGCCGACCTAACCGCATCGCGTGCGGGGGGCCGGACGGCCGCGGAGCACCTGCTCCGAGGAAAGTCCGGACTCCACGAAGTGACGGTGCCGGGTAACGCCCGGGCGGGGAGACCCGACGGACAGCGCCACAGAGAACAGACCGCCCTGCATGCAGGGCAAGGGTGAAACGGTGGGGCAAGAGCCCACCGGGGGGGCGGCAACGTCCCCCGCATGGCAAGCCCCACCGGGAGCAATGCCGAATAGGGATCGCGCGCCTGCAAGGGCAAGGGTGCTTCGCCCGGCGATCCGGGTTGGCAGCTCGAGGCCGCGAAGCGATTCGCGGTCCAGAGGAATGGTCGTCGCCGCGGGATCCGCGGTACAGAATCCGGCTTACAGGCCCCCCGCACCCGCTGACATGGGCCGGTATCGGCAGGAAACCGCCAATAATGGCGGGCACATCCGGGAACTTCCGTGAATTAACGATCTTTCCCTTGTGCCACCGCCCTTACGCACGCCTGATCTCCGGGCGAAGAGACCGATCACGAGCCCATGACGAGACTTGCCATCCGAGAGATGCCACCGGCCGAAGACGATCGAGGCGATGCAGGGTCGGAGGACGTCCGGACGATCGTCGCCGAGGGGCGGCGAGGGCTTCTGCATCGGGACGGTCGGATCGTGCTCCTCAATCCGGCCTTGCTGCACGAACTCGGCTTCCGCCGGGACGACGATCTGCGCGGCCTCGCCTTCACGAGCTTCTGGAGCTTCGAGGACCGCGACGCCGTCGCGCAGGCCGTGGACGCCGCGGGCGACGATGCGCGGACCCTTCGGCTCGACCTGCGCTATCACAGCGGCAGGGACGAGACCCGCGACGTCGTCTTCCGACGCGCGCCGGTCGAGGCCTATACGCTCGTCGAGTTGCGGGACGGGCCGACAGGCTGACGCCGCCCTGCGGCTTGACACCCGGGGGTCAGCGGCTAGAAGGCGGCTTCCCGGATTTTGCGGCCGGCCCGGCGACCTGCCCCCGGCCGGCAGAAGGAGAGACCAGATGGCGAAACCCACCACGATCAAGATCCGGCTGAATTCCTCGGCCGGCACCGGCCACTTCTACGTCACCAAGAAGAACGCCCGCACCATGACCGAGAAGATGGTCGTGCGGAAGTTCGACCCGGTGGCGCGCAAGCATGTCGAATACAAGGAAGGCAAGATCAAGTAAGGCGCCGCGCCCGAACGATTCTGCCGAGCCGATCAGGGGCCGCGCCGGGGAACAACCCGCGCGGCCCTTCGCATGTCAGGCGAGCAGCCGCGGGTCCGATCCCATTTCGAGACCCGGAAAGATCAGCGTCTCGAGCGCCGTGCGATCCGTGCCGAACAGATCGTGCAGCGCCCAGGCCGCGTAGGCGCGCACGTCGCGCGTCGGCATCAGGTCGCGGCCGTCGAGAAGTTGCGCTTCCGCGAGACCGGGCCAATCGCCCCAGACACGGCCGCCATCCAGCGCGCCCCCGGCCATCAGCATCGTGCCGCCGGTCCCGTGATCGGTGCCCATCGTGCCGTTCTGCGCCGCCGTTCGCCCGAACTCGGTCATGGCGAGCACAATCGTCCGGTCCCAGACCTCGCCCAGATCCTCCCGGAGGCGCAGAAGCCCGCTCGTCACCGTCTCCAGCCCGCGCGCGACCTGCTTCGGCTGGCCGCGATGCGAATCCCAGCCGCCGATCGAGAGCGTGGCGATCCGCGCATCGGCCCGGAGCTGTGCCGCCGAGAAGGCGAAGAGCGCATCGGCCCGGCGCGCATTGCCGACCCCCGTCACACCGGCGAGTTCCAATGCGGCCTCGGCGTTCTCCCGGAACAGGGGATCGTCGTGATAGGTGTGGAGCAGCAGGTCCACCGTCGCCGGTGCGAGGTCGAGCTGCGCGTCGGGCGCCCAACTCGAATAATCCGACGCGCCCCGCAGGATCAGCATCTCGTCGCGCCCGACCGCGAAGGCCGTCCGCCCGGTCGCGCCGGGCATCGTCGCGAGCAGCCGGTTGAGCCATCCGTCGCGCTGGCGTGCGTCCGGCACCTCGCCCGCCGTTCCGGCTTCGAGGATGTCCTGCCCGTCGAAATGGCTGCGCTTGCCCCGGTAGGGCGTGCTGACCGCCTGCGCGAAGCCCAGATCGCCCGCTTTCCACAGCGGAAGGAGGGGCCCCAGCGCGGGATGCAGCGCATGGAAGCCGGTCAGGTCGAATGCCCCCGCCGCCGGCCCGATCGCGAAGCCGGGCCGCAGGCGGGCGAGGTCCGGGTCACCGTAGGGTTGCAGCGCGTCGAGCCCGTCCATCGCCCCGCGCAGGATGACGACGACCAGCCGGTTCTCCCCCGGCGCCGAGGCGAAGGCCATCGGCGTGGCCAGCGGATAGGCCGCGGCGGAGCAGCCCAGAAGGCTCAGGAAACGGCGTCGGTCCATGCTCATCTCCGTTGGAACTCCGGCGAGGACAGGACGAGGCCCACGCCCGCCGTCCGGTCTTCCGCCGCCTTGGCCGCGAAGCGCAGCCGTTCGGTCGCGAGCGGCCCCAGCGCCGTCTCGACCAGTTCGCGCGGATCGGGCGGCGGCGTCCGCCATCCCGCGGCCGACATCGCCCAGTCGAGCCGCGCGGCAAGCCCCTGCGGCGTGATCCAGATCGACGCGTCCTCCGGCCAGCCATTCGGCCCCGGCGGCCGCAGCCACGGTTGCCCCATCCGCTCCATCGGCCGATGCAGGCGCTGCCGCAGCTCCGACAGCTTCGCGCCGTCGATGATCCCCGCCGCATCCGTCGCCCGGATGGCGGCGGCCATGAAGTCCAGCGGCGTGCGGACCTTCGCCAGCACCGGCTCCCACGCGGCGGGGTGGTCGAGCATCGCCGCGTAGACCGCCATCAGGTCTCCGTCCGACCGGATCCAGGCCGCCTCCATGGCGTCGATCAACGCGCCGGGCGGGTTGTCGGAGACGAAATGATGCGCGAGCTTGCCTGAGACGTGGCGCGCCGTCGCCGGATGCACGGCCAGATCGTCGAGCACGGCGTCGATATCCGCGCGCTTCGGCTTGCCGCCGCCGTAACTGCGGCCCAGCACCGTCTCCGCCCCCGGCTCCGCCATGTTCGGCTGGAACCGCGTCTGGCCCTGCTTGTCCTGCGTCAGCCCGGTCAGCAGCTCGGCCAGCTCGCGCACGTCGGTCTGCGTGTAGGCCGTCCCCACGCCCAACGTGTGCAGCTCCAGCACCTCCCGCGCCAGGTTCTCGTTCAGCCCCCCGCCCCGCCGCCCGCGCGGCGAGCCGGGCCCGGTGGAGCGCACCTGGTCGAGATAGTTCAGCATCGCCGGATGCGTGACCGCGGCCTTCAGGAGGGTGGCGAAGTCGCCGGCGACATGCGGCCGGATCGCGTCCTCGACATAGCCCGCCACGGTCCGGCGCAGGATGTTCGCCCCCTCGATGACGGCGAAATGTCCGGTCCAGAACCAGACCAGCCGTTCCCGCATCCCGTCCGACGTCCGCGCGCCGCGCAGGAGCGTGGCGGCCAGGTCCTGCACGTAGAGCCGATCCTCCCCCTGGCGGACCTTCTGGTAGCGCTCGTCGGCGGCCGGATCGTCCCGCTTGGCCTTCCGCAGGCGCGCGATCTCGGCCCGCGTCTCCATCCGCGCGTCCCAGCCGGGGATCGGCACCTCGCCCGCAATCGCGTCCGGCCCCTCGAGCGCGGAAAGAAGCGCCGCCGGCCCGTCCGGGGCGGCAATCGAAGGGCTCAGGCCGGTGCCGAACCGGATCGCGGCGAGGGTCGGGATCATTCTGCCTAGATAGGCGTCCCCCGGGACCTTGGACAGAGGGATGCGGGGCCCGCTACCGAAACAGGGTGTGACACCGCCCCCGGGTCGGCTAGAGGTTGCCTATGACGTCTGACGCGGCAATGGACCTGACCCGATTCCTGGGGGACGACCGCTTCGGCTGCGTCCTCGCCGACCCGCCGTGGCGGTTCGTCAACCGCACCGGCAAGGTCGCGCCGGAGCACAAGCGGCTGGCCCGTTATCCCACGATGGGGGTGGACGAGATTTGCGCGCTCCCGGTGGCCGCGCATCTGGAGGAGCGGGCGCATTGCTACCTCTGGGTGCCGAACGCGCTCCTGCCGGAGGGGCTGCAGGTGCTGCAGGCCTGGGGATTCGCCTACAAGTCGAACGTCGTCTGGCACAAGGTGCGCAAGGACGGCGGCTCGGACGGGCGTGGCGTGGGATTCTACTTCCGCAACGTGACCGAGCTGCTGCTCTTCGGCGTGCGCGGCCGCGACGTGCGCACGCTTCCGCCCGGGCGGCGGCAGGTGAACATGATCCAGACCCGCAAGCGTGAGCATTCCCGCAAGCCCGACGAGCAATACGACCTGATCGAGGACTGCTCCTGGGGTCCCTATCTCGAACTCTTCGGCCGCGGGGTGCGCGACGGCTGGACGGTCTGGGGCAACCAGGCGGATGCCGACTACAAGCCGAGTTGGAAGACCTACGCCTACAACTCGGCGGCGGAGTAGGACCGGCCTGACGACAGGTTCTTTCGGAGTGCGGTGGCTTACGGTTCCGTCCCGCCCGGCGGCACGTAGGGCAGCCCCCGACCGCCCCCCAAGGCGGGAGCTTCGCCCCCACCCGCGGCCGGGCGCCGCCCTTTCCGACCCTCGGGTCGGACGAGCATCAGAGGCCCAGCGGTGCATGTCGCAGGCTCGATGACCGAACCGGGATAGCGCCCTGCCCCCGGGGGCTCACGAAAACAAATCCGGCCCCCGCGTCGCCGCCGGCAACTCGTCCACCACCGACGAGAGCGGCAGACCGACAAGGAGCAGCGGACAGGGATTGCCCACACCGCGCGCCACCCGCGTCGCGAGCTTCTCCCAATGTGTCGTCGCCTGCCCGTACTTGTCGGCCACGAAGCTGCGGGCGAAGGCGCGCGGAAAATCGGCCCCCAGCCGCAGGGCTTGGCCGATCATTCGCCGCTGCCGCGCCGTCCGCTCCTTCATGCCCCAGGCTTCCAGCTCGGCCGCGTCGCCGATTCCCTCGGCGCGCAGCACGCCCTCGACGAGATCGGGCATCGCCTCCTGCAGGGCCGCGCCCCGCGTCACGATGATCCCGAGCGAGATCGCCGATTGCGCGTGCAGCCGCTGGAAGTTCTCGAGATCACGGTCGAAGAACGGGTCCTTGTTGTTCCACTCGATCTCCAGCGCCAGCGTCCCCGCCCGCGCGCGCTTCACGTGGTCGATCTCGTGGCTGATCGCCTCGCGTTGCACGCCGTCGACGATGGTCCGGGTGACGAATTCGTGCTTGGGCCAGCCGTCCCGGTAGAGCGCGTCGCGCAGGCGCATCGTGCTCGCCGCCTGCCCGCCGCCCGAACCGATGATTTCCGCGGCCGTCAGGCGGAACGCGGCCAGCGCCTCGATCAGCCCTGCCACCGCGCCGGGGAAATCTCCCGCCAGGATCGCCTCGGCGTGGTTGCGGGTCTCGATGTCGAACCCGGCGTCGCGCAGCGCGTCGAACATCGCGCCGTCAGCGCCACCGGGCGGGCGGCGTCAGCGACCCCGCCGCATCCGCTTGAACAGCTTCCAGAGCGCGAAGATCTTGAACAGACGAGCCATGGCATATCCCCTTCGTTGTCTCGGGTTTCGACGAGACCAACGCGGCACGCGGCCGGAGGTTCACCGATCCGGTCAGCGCCATGCCGGACTCACCCCTGCGGCAGCTTCCTGAGGCCGAGCTCGGCCAACTGCCCCGGCAAGGGTTCCGACGGCGCGCCCATCATCAGGTCCTCGGCGCGCTGGTTCATCGGGAACAGGATGACCTCGCGGATGTTCGCCTCGTCGGCCAGCAGCATGACGATCCGGTCGATCCCGGCCGCGCAGCCCCCGTGCGGCGGCGCGCCGTACTGGAACGCCTTGACCATGCCGCCGAAGCGCCGGCGCACCTCGTCCTCGTCGTAGCCCGCAAGCCCGAACGCCTTGAACATGATCTCGGGCCGGTGGTTCCGGATCGCGCCGGAAACGAGCTCGTAGCCGTTGCAGGCCAGGTCGTACTGGAAGCCCAGCACCTTCAGCGGATCGCCGTCCAGCGCGTCCATCCCGCCCTGCGGCATCGAGAACGGGTTGTGGCTGAAGTCGATCTTCCCCTCGTCGTCGCGCTCGTACATCGGGAAGTCGACGATCCAGGCGAAGGCGAAGCGGTCCTTTTCGGTCAGCCCCAGCTCCGCGCCGATCACGGTCCGCGCGCGCCCGGCGACCGGCTCGAAATCCGCCGCCCGTCCGCCGAGGAAGAACGCGGCATCGCCCACCCCGAGACCCAGCTGCTGCCGGATCGCCTCGGTCCGCTCGGGTCCGATGTTCTTGGCCAGCGGTCCCGCGGCCTCGAGCCCGTCGGTGCCTTCGCGCCAGAAGATGTAGCCCATCCCCGGCAGCCCCTGCTCCTGCGCGAACTTGTTCATCCGGTCGCAGAACTTCCGGCTGCCGCCGGTCGGCGCGGGGATGGCGCGGATCTCGGTGCCGTCCTTCTCCAGCAGGGACGCGAAGATCGCGAAGCCCGAGCCGCGGAAATGCTCGGAGACGTCCTGCATGCGGATCGGGTTGCGGAGGTCCGGCTTGTCGGTCCCGTACCAGAGCGCCGCGTCCGCGTAGGAGATCTGCGGCCAGTCCGCGTCCACCCGGCGCCCGCCCCCGAACTCCTCGAACAGCCCGGCGATCACCGGCTGGATCGTGTCGAACACGTCCTGCTGGGTGACGAAGCTCATCTCCATGTCGAGCTGGTAGAAATCCGTCGGGCTGCGGTCGGCACGCGGGTCCTCGTCGCGGAAGCAGGGCGCGATCTGGAAGTACTTGTCGAAGCCCGACACCATCAGGAGCTGCTTGAACTGCTGCGGCGCCTGCGGCAGCGCGTAGACACGCCCCGGATGCAGACGGGACGGCACGATGAAGTCCCGCGCCCCCTCCGGGGAGGACGCCGTGATGATCGGCGTCTGGAACTCGTTGAACCCGGTGTCCCACATCCGCTGCCGGATCGAGCGCACGACGTTCGAGCGCAGCACCATGTTGCGCTGCATCGCCTCGCGGCGCAGGTCGAGGAAGCGATACCGCAGCCGCGTCTCCTCGGGATATTCCTGATCGCCGAACACCATCAGCGGCAGCTCGCCCGCCGCGCCCAGCACCTCGATGTCGCGCACGAAAACCTCGACCTCGCCAGTCGGGATCTTCGGGTTCACCAGCTCGGGGTCACGCGCCTTCACCGTCCCGTCGATGCGGATGCACCACTCGGAGCGCACCTTCTCGACCTCGGCGAAGACCGGCGAGTCCGGATCGGCCAGCACCTGCGTCATCCCGTAATGGTCGCGCAGGTCGATGAAGAGGATGCCGCCGTGGTCGCGGATGCGGTGGACCCAGCCGGCCAGGCGGACGGTCTCGCCCACATCCGCCTTCGACAGACCGGCGCAGGTATGGGTGCGATAGGCGTGCATAGGGGCTCTCCGAGCGGCAATTCGGGCGTCGGTCCTATGCGCACACCGTCCGGCGGGGTGTCAACCGCAGCACAGGGACGGGCGCGGTCGCGAATCGTACTGTTGACCCTTTCGGCTTGCATCCCGCGCGACGCCTGCGGTTTCCTGTCGCCGAAAGGCGAACGGACAGGACGGACCAGAGGATGTGGCAGTCGATCGTATTGGCGATGCTGGGGAAACTGATCGTGCGGGGGAAACTCACGGCGATCCTGCCGGACGGAACGACTCATATCTTCGGCACGGGCACGGGCGGCCCCGACGTCACCCTGCGCCTGACCGACGCGACCTGTCTGCGCCGCCTCGTGCGGGACCCCGAGCTCGCGCTGGGCGAGGCCTACATGGATGGCGCCCTGATCCTCGAAGCGGGCGACCTGCGCGACATGCTCACCCTCTTCGCGATCAACGGCGGCCGCGGCCGGATGCCGCCGGTGATCGCGGCCGGCTTCCGCGCCCGCTTCCTGGCCCGTCGGTGGATGCAGGCGAACGACCCGCGCAAGTCCCGGACCAACGTCGCGCATCACTACGATCTGGGCGACGACTTCTACGCCCTCTTCCTCGACGAGGACCGGCAGTATTCCTGCGCCTACTTCGCCGATCCCGCCATGACGCTGGAGGCGGCGCAGGCCGCCAAGAAGGCGCATATCGCGACGAAGCTTCGGATCGAGCCGGGCATGCACGTCCTCGACATCGGCTGCGGCTGGGGCGGCATGGCGCTGACCCTCGCGCGCGATTTCAGCGCCCGCGTCACCGGCGTCACCCTGTCGGAGAACCAGCACGCGACCGCCACCGCCCGCGTGCGGGAGGCCGGGCTGACCGACCGCATCGACATCCGCCTGCAGGATTACCGCGACCTCGCCGGCCCCTTCGACCGGATCGTCTCGGTCGGCATGCTGGAACATGTCGGCGCGCCGCAATACCCGACCTACTTCTCCAGGGTCGCGGACCTGCTCGCCCCCGACGGCGTCGCGCTGATCCACACGATCGGCCGCTGCGCGCCGCCGACGACGACCTCGGGCTGGCTGGCGAAGTACATCTTCCCCGGCGGCTACACGCCCTCGCTGTCGGAACTGCTGATACCGCTGGAGCGCACCGATCTCTGGCAGGACGACATCGAGGTCTGGCGCGGCCATTATGCCGAGACGCTGCGCCGCTGGCAGGACCGCTTCGAGGCCAACGTCGACACGGTCCGCGCGATGTACGACGACCGCTTCATCCGGATGTGGCGGTACTACCTCGTCGCCGCCGAGGTCAGCTTCGACGCCCACCGCCACGTCGTCTACCAGCTGCAACTCTCGAAGACGCGCGACGTGGTGCCGAACACCCGCGACTATCTCTACGCGTCCAACGCGCAAACGATGCGGCGCGCCGCGGAATAGCCGCGCGCCGCATCGCGTCGTCAGAAGGAGATGTAGTCGAACAGGTCGACGCCGCGCCCGTCGAACCCGTCGAGACGGATCGAGTTGTCACCGAACTCGATGACCGTATCGTCGCGGTCGCGCGAGATCTCCAGGTCGCGCTGGTTTCGCGCCGCGGCGATCCGGATCCGGTCGCCATCGCCCGGGTCGAAGTCGTCGATCACGTCCTGCCCGAACCCGCGTCCCCGGAAGATGAACCGGTCCGCGCCGCCCTCGCCCTGCAGCCAGTCGTCGCCGCCCTTGACGATGAAGCGGTCGTTGCCGCCGCGACCCTGATAGGCGTTGTCGGCCCCGCCGTCGATGAACGTGTCCCGGCCGTTCGTGCCCTGCGCGCCCTCGATCGAGACGAGCCTGTCGCGATCGCCGAACCCGTCCCGCGCGAATCCCCTGGCGAGGTTCACGGTCACGCCACGGTCGCCGCCCTGATCCGTGTCCTGGCGGTAGGAGACGAAATCGAACCCGCCGCGCCCGTTGATCGTGTCGTCCCCCATCATGCCCTGGAACTCGTTGTCCCGGCCATCGCCGCGCATCACGTCGTCGAGAAAGGTCCCGCGAACGCCCTCGAACGTCCCCCGCAGGCGATCCACCGCGCCGTCGGGGCCGGTGATCCGTCCCTTGGCCAGATCGGCGTCGATCCCCTGAATGACGTGGGCCGGCTCCCGCCAGAACCATTCCTGATAGGTGACCTGATCGTACCCGCTCCCGCCGATATAGAGGTCCGCGCCGCCCCGGTCCTTGGCGTAGAGGTTGCCGCCGTTCGAGCGGACCACGTCGTCGCCGATCGAGGACATGATGTCGTTGGTGAAATCCTCGGAGCCGATACCGTCGAACGTCGCGCCGTCCTGCAGCATCAACTGGTAGAGATCCCAGCCCTTGTTCACGTCCGGATCCAGGAACGTCCGCACGATCTCCGCGTCGGTCTCGATGCCCGTGGCCCGCGCCAGAACGTCGCCGTCCTCCTCCAGCCAGACCACGTTGCGGACCTCGCTGCCGCGGATGTTGAGGACCACCTGCCACGGCTCCCGCGCCGCGTCGAAGGCACGCCCCATCGCATCCTCCGAAAACGTCAGGACGATCTTGCGCGCCCTGTCGGACGTGACGTCGTAACCCCCCAGCGCGTCCCATCCGAAGACTGAGTGGTCGCCGGCGACCATGTTGAATGTAGGCATGAACAAACCTCCCCTCTAAAACCCTAGTCTGCCCGTCGAAGCGGCCGACGGGCAGGCCCATACGCAGAACGCCGACCGGTCGGGACCAGTCCGGCGCAAGGAAATTACCACAGCCCCCGTCGTCGTCATAACGATTAGTCGCCGCGAACCCGGACGCGCCGGCGGCGCATGGACCGGGCTCCGATCCGGCCTCGCGCCCTTCCCTGCCCCGGCTTGCGCCCGCCCGGCCCCGGCCCTACACGGCGGTCGTTTGCCAGAACCTGCGCGGGGAGCTCACCGATGCCGAAACGGACCGACATCCAGTCGATCATGATCATCGGTGCGGGGCCCATCGTCATCGGGCAGGCCTGCGAGTTCGACTATTCCGGCGCACAGGCCTGCAAGGCGCTGCGCGAGGAGGGCTACCGCGTCATCCTCGTGAATTCGAACCCGGCCACGATCATGACCGATCCGGGGCTGGCCGACGCCACCTATATCGAGCCGATCACCCCCGACGTGGTGGCGAAGATCATCGCCAAGGAAAAACCCGACGCGCTGCTGCCGACGATGGGCGGGCAGACCGGCCTCAACACCGCGCTCGCCCTCGACGACATGGGCGTTCTGGCCGAGCACGGGGTCGAGCTCATCGGCGCCCGGCGCGAAGCCATCGAGATGGCCGAGGACCGCAAGCTCTTCCGCGAGGCGATGGACCGGCTCGGCATCGAGAACCCCAAGGCCACCATCGTCGCCGCGCCGAAGAAGGCGAACGGGAAATACGACATCGCCGCCGGTCTGGCGCAGGCGATGGACGCGATCGAGTTCGTCGGCCTGCCCGCGATCATCCGGCCCGCCTTCACGCTCGGCGGCACCGGCGGCGGCGTGGCCTACAACCGCGCCGATTACGAGCGCATCTGCCGCTCCGGCCTCGAAGCCTCGCCGATGGCGCAGATCCTCGTCGACGAGAGCCTTCTGGGCTGGAAGGAATACGAGATGGAGGTCGTGCGCGACCGCGCCGACAACGCCATCATCGTCTGCGCCATCGAGAACGTCGACCCGATGGGCGTCCATACCGGCGACTCGATCACCGTGGCCCCGGCGCTGACGCTCACCGACCGCGAATACCAGCAGATGCGGACCCATTCGATCAACGTCCTGCGCGAGATCGGCGTGGAGACCGGCGGCTCCAACGTGCAATGGGCGGTGAACCCCGAAGACGGCCGCATGGTCGTGATCGAGATGAACCCGCGCGTCAGCCGCTCCTCGGCGCTGGCCTCCAAGGCCACCGGCTTCCCGATCGCCAAGATCGCCGCCAAGCTCGCCGTGGGCTACACGCTCGACGAGCTCGACAACGACATCACCCGCGTCACCCCCGCCTCCTTCGAGCCGACGATCGACTACGTCGTCACCAAGATCCCGCGCTTCGCCTTCGAGAAGTTCCCGGGCGCCGAGCCGCTCCTGACCACCGCGATGAAGTCGGTGGGCGAGGTCATGGCCATCGGCCGCACCTTCCACGAATCGATGCAGAAGGCGCTGGCCTCGCTGGAGACCGGGCTTACCGGCTTCGACGAGATCGACCTGCCCGACGACCCCGCCGCCATCAAGGCCGCGCTGGGCCGGCAGACGCCCGACCGCATCCGCGTGATCGCGCAGGCCATGCGGCAGGGCCTCTCGGACGACGACATCAACGCCGTCACCCATTACGACCCGTGGTTCCTCGCCCGCATCCGCGAGATCGTGGAGATCGAGGCCGAGGTACGTCAAGGCGGCCTACCCGTGACCGAGCCCGAACTGCGCCGCCTCAAGACCTACGGCTTCACCGACGCCCGCCTCGCTAGGCTCACCGGCCGGACCGAGGACAACGTCCGCCGCGCCCGCCAGAACCTCGGCGTGGTCGCGCAGTTCAAGCGCATCGACACCTGCGCCGCCGAGTTCGAGGCGCAGACCCCCTACATGTACTCGACCTACGAGACCCCGGTCATGGACGAGGCGGAGTGCGAATCCCGCCCCACCGACGCGAAGAAGGTCGTCATCCTCGGCGGCGGCCCCAACCGCATCGGCCAGGGGATCGAGTTCGACTATTGCTGCTGCCACGCCTGCTTCGCGCTCTCCGCGCAGGGCTACGAGACCATCATGGTCAACTGCAACCCGGAGACCGTCTCGACCGATTACGACACCTCCGACCGCCTCTACTTCGAGCCGCTCACCTTCGAGCACGTGATGGAGATCCTCCGCGTCGAGCGGGAGGCCGGCACCCTCCACGGCGTCATCGTCCAGTTCGGCGGCCAGACGCCCCTGAAGCTCGCCAACGCCCTCCACGACGCCGGCATCCCCATCCTCGGCACCACACCCGACGCCATCGACCTGGCCGAGGACCGGGAGCGCTTCTCCGCCCTCGTCCGCCAACTCGGCCTGAAGCAGCCCGCCAACGCCATCGCCCATTCCGACGCCGAGGCCCGCCTGCGCGCGGACGAGCTGGGCTACCCCCTCGTCATCCGCCCCTCCTACGTCCTCGGCGGCCGCGCGATGGAGATCGTCCGCGACGCCGCCCAGCTCGAGCGCTACATCCGCGACGCCGTGATCGTCTCGCCCGGCAGCCCCGTCCTCCTCGACGGCTACCTCTCCGGCGCGATCGAGGTGGATGTCGACGCGCTCTCCGACGGGGAGCAGGTCCACGTCGCCGGCATCATGCAGCATATCGAGGAGGCCGGCGTCCATTCCGGCGACAGCGCCTGCTGCCTGCCGCCGCACACGCTCTCGCGCGACACCATCGCCACCATCCGCGAGCAGACCGAGGCGCTGGCCCGCGCCCTCCGCGTCGTCGGCCTGATGAACGTGCAGTTCGCCGTGAAGGAGGAGGAGGTCTACCTGATCGAGGTGAACCCCCGCGCCTCCCGCACCGTGCCCTTCGTCGCCAAGGCCGTCGACTCCGCCATCGCCTCCATAGCCGCGCGGCTGATGGCGGGCGAGAAGCTCTCCGCCTTCCCGCACCGCGACCCCTATCCCGGCGACGCCAATCCCGACCACGTGCCGATCGGCGACCTGATGACGCTCGCCCATCCCGACACGCCCTGGTTCTCGGTGAAGGAGGCGGTGCTGCCCTTCGCCCGCTTCCCCGGCGTCGACACGCTTCTGGGCCCGGAGATGCGCTCCACCGGGGAGGTCATGGGCTGGGACCGCTCCTTCGCCCGCGCCTTCCTCAAGGCGCAGATGGGCGCGGGCATCGCCCTGCCCGAGGGGGGGACCGTGTTCCTGTCGCTCAGGGACGCCGACAAGGTGCCCCAACTGGCCGAGACGGCGGGCCTCCTCGTCGACATGGGCTTCACCATCCTCGCGACCTCCGGCACCGCCGAGTTCCTCGCCCGCTTCGGCATCGACTCGCGGCACGTGAACAAGGCCTACGAGGGCGGCCGCACCATCGTCGACGTGATGAAGGACGGCGAGATCGCGCTGGTCATGAACACCACCGAGGGCGCCCAGGCCGTCGAGGATTCTCGCTCCATGCGCAACGTCGCCCTGATGGACCGGATTCCGTACTACACCACGCTGGCCGGCGCGCACGCGGCGACGCTGGCGATGCAGGCGCGGGACGAAGGTGCGGTCGAGGTGCGGTCGCTGCAGTAGGGGTGAAGCAGACGGCCCCAAGCCGACTTCAGACGTTGTAACGCGTCGGTAAAGGCTTCGCCTTGATTACAATGTAATCCTAACGCTTCATCGTGGAAGCCGTTTCCCTTACAAGGGCAACAACGCTTAACCCCCAAATCGCTTTCTTCTAATTACTACTTTAAGCACCCAAGTCATCAAGGGAAACAAGTGTGTAGCGCGGGCGACCCTGACCAACCTGAACGACATTAAACTTCACACTCGTTGGCTGGTGAAGCCATTCGCGATTGAGAACATCTGGATCTTCGATGTCTGGCCCCAAGCGACCGCGAATGATCCCGGAGCCGTCGGAAACAACAAACTCAAAATTCCGCCCCTGAGGAAGAAAACCTTGGAATTCTCCAAAATACGTCTCCTCAGTTTCTAAAATATTATCTTTCCGCAGTCTTTCCTCTGAGCTCTTTAGCTCTTCAAGGCTGGCATATTTAAAATAACTATTTCGGAATTCCAATCCACACCATGCACCCTTTTTCGAGATTTCAGACAGAAAATCTGCGACCTTGCGAACCGCCCGTGGATGTATTTCTTCCACAATGTCCGAAATATCATCGTCGGTTCCCTTGGCGGAAACGCGAAGTAGCTCTTTAAGTACTTCGACTGCACTGCCTGCGCTCGCTTGCTCTTCAAAGAACTCTCCTTGAAGGTTTGGCAGTTCCATTTCGAAGCCAAACGAGCCAGTGGCCATCCCTGTTATCATAAGAGGGGCGCTAGCCTTGTCCGGAATAGGGCCGGAGTACTTTAGCGATCCTTTTAACCCAGCGATGATGGCAGAGAACGCGTCCACAAAAGCCGAAGAGGCGCTACCAGCAAAATCAGCTGAAATCGCAGTACTGCCGCGGACTGGCTCTCCCCGAAAGGTCAAAGACAGCCTCTCAGGTTCTTGGATTCGGTCTGGAAGCTGCTCTAGCTCTTCCTTGAGCTCTTTAAGGCGAGACTCGAGGCCAAAGCGATCAATAACGTTCTCGCTCGGGATTCTTTCAAGTATTGTCTCCACCTCACCGATTTCGGAAAGAAGCGCATCCTTTCGTCTAATCATCATGGTTGAAGTCCTGGGCTCTTGGCCGCCAGAATGCTCCTAGCCTGCGGATCGTCTACTGGATCAAGGTCAACCTCAGCGTAACCTTTCCACACCCCATCTCTACGGTGCGACCAAAGGCTGTACCAGTAGCATACATCGCGGATGTCAATCTGTGGAAGAATCTTTACGAAGTGATCTACTTTGTATTTCGACTTGACGGCTGCCTTATCCATGAATGGCAAGATCTTAGGGAAAAAGCTCTGTTGTGTCTCACCTACAGGTAGAAAGGCGTAGGTGACCACATCCACATCGTTTGGCGGCCTGCTTTTGGTGTCTTCAATGTTCTCAAGGAAACTTCCGTCAATCCACTGGAATCCCTGAGTTACACCAATGGAGTGTAGTCCTGATCTCAGGTCTATCAAACCACTGAGTATTTCAAACCGTTCGGAGCTCAAGCAAAATCGGTCTGCAAATTCTCTCAGGGAAACCCTATATGGGGAGCGGTCTTTCCCGGCAGGGTGAGCACCGGGCCTAACGGGCGGCACAACACCTGCCATATTCCAATCAGGGATAGACAAACTGATTTCCTGTATGGTTTTATTTTCTCATATCTCGGCTGAGCCATGATGATCTAAACACCACGTCAGGCTTTCTCGCAAGCGAAGTCGTTTCAACCCTATGGCGCGGCGGTCAACGTTGACGTTCAACAGGTTGCGCACAGTCACACCCTCAACTTAGCACTGTTGCGCAACGCCCCCGGTGGGGTGGGGATGTCGCTGTGGGCCGGACGCTGAACGAATGACTTCCATGCTAGCTACGTCCGCCTCTGCGCACTGCAACCGTTCATGTCGAGCGCAGCTAAGGTCTGGTTCTCCGGCCTTCCGTGTTCTTCGGTCCTATTACAGCGAACGGCCGCTTCACGCCCGATTCTGTCATATAGCTTCCGGCCCTACCCCTTCGACCGCTCGTACATCACGTTGATCACCGAGGCGTCGGGCTTCTGGGTTCCCTCCCAGCCCTCGCGGTATTCCTCGGCGAGGTCCCGGCCCTCGATCAACCCGCCCAGCCGGGCATGGACGAAGGCGCGCAGGATGTCGTTGATCCGGCCGCCCACGTTCGGGCCCATCGAGCGCAGCATCTTCATCACGTCGCGGTCGATGCGCGCCGTGACGTGCTCGCGCTCGGGGCGGCGGCTCTCCCAGATCTCCTGCCATTCGGGCGGGATGCGCCCGGCCCGCGCGACCTGCATGTGCATGTCCCACTCGAAGCGCCGCATCGCCCCGATCATGTCGTTGACATGGCCCTTCTGCGTCCTGGTCAGCTTCTCGCCCGCCATCGCCGCCCTCCTGTCGCGAACCCTCGATTTCGGACGACGCTCGGGCGGAGCGGTGAACGCTTCGTTAACGCGGCCGCGTGCCACGGCCGTAACACAGCCGTAACACAGCCGTAACACGCCCCTCGCGGCCGGTTGACACCGGGCCCCGCGCACCCTCCGGTGCCGTCCGGACCACATGGCTCAGGGAGACCGGGATGAGATTGTTCCTGCATATCGGCATGGCGAAGACCGGCAGCACCGCGCTCCAGAACGCGCTGGCCCGGAGCCGCGATCTGCTCCGGCGACAGGACGCGGCCTATATCGGCAAGAAGCCTGTTTTTGCAGGCAATTCAGGCAAGGACGTCAACAGCTACGTCAAGCTCTCCCGGCAGAGCCACGCGGATCAGGCATCGCTGGCCGAGGCCTGTCACGCCGCCCTCCGGGACCGCCACGACAGGGACGGCCGGACGACCTTCATCGCCTCGCGGGAGGGGATCGTCGAGTGGGATCTGCTCCCCTTCGTCCAGCGCCTGGCCCAGCTCATGGACGTCCGCTGCATCGCCTACGTCCGCGAAGCCCGCCCCTGGGTCTCCTCCGCCTTCATCCAGCGCGCCCTCCGCAACAAGTCCATGTCCGGCCCGATCCCGAGCTTCGACGCGTTCGCCCCGGAACTCATTGGATATTATAGCTTCGTGCGGAACTGGGCCGAGGCCCTCGGCCCCGGTCTCGTGGTCCGGCAATATCGCTCCGACGACATCGTCGCCGACTTCGCCGAGGTCACGGGCCTGAAGCTGCGCAGCGCCGACCGCCGGATCCACTCGACCAGCGAGGATGCCGAGAGCCTGCTGCGGGCCTGGTTCAACAGCCGCTTCGAGGGGTCCAGCGGGCCCGCGATCTTCCAGGAAACCGTGACGCCGCACGGCACGCTTTCCGCGCCGCGGCTCGACGAGATGATCGCGCGCTATCTCGACCATTCCTCGGTCGACGCCCATCTCGCGGGGCAGTCCGAGATCTTCGACTATTTCCGCGACGTCCACGGCATCGACCTCATGCCCGACGCCGCCTCCTCGAGGCCCAAGCCAGACCGCGCGGCATTGCGCGACCGCATGCTCGACATGCTGATCGAGCTCCAGATGCAGAACGCGCAGCGTATCTCGGACCTGGAGAAGCGGCTCGCGAAGGCGGAGGGATCTGCGGATTGACGGTGAGAACCGTCGCCCGTTCCGCCCCCTGAGGCCGCCGCAATCACCCCGCGACGCGCCTGACGGGCCACCGCCTCTGATGGCCCGATCTCCGTCGCAATCCCGTAGAGCCTGCCGCTGTTCGAGATTCCGGATGGCGCCGTCCCGGATTGCGATCCCGTGCATGTCGTGACCGCGCTGGAGCCATCGCACAAAATGCCGGTTCCGCGGTCCGGTCGGATCGCCGCGCTGCGTGACGTTGGTCCTAGCTGCGGCCTGCGAGCTGCAGCTCCAGTTCGAACAGCGCCTGTCGGAGCGTCGCAAGCTCGCCCGGAAGATCGCGGGCCGCCGATGTCGGCGGCGGTGTCGATGCATCCTCCGTGCCCCCGTATTCCGTCAACAGCGCCGTGACGCGCTGCAGTGACGCGCGCACGTCCACCTCGGACCCGACGTTCCGCGCCGCGCGCCCGGCCAGGTCCGCGAGCGCGGACGAGACATGCGGAACGCGCGCGGCGGTTTCGAGCTGTGCCACGGCATCGACCGGCATGAACCGCGCCGCATGCTCCTCGTGCGTGGAATAATAGCGCCCGAGTGTGGCCTTGGACTTGCCGGTGGCGAGGCAGGCCCGCTCCACGCCGACAGCCTTCACGAGCGCCTCGGTCCGACGCTTCAGAAACCGCTCCACATCGCGTGTCATAGACCGTCCCCCTCCGGCAGGTTAGCGATATGTTGCCCTTGGGGAAAGCGCGGAGCGGCATCTTGCACCACGCCGCCGCGACCGGCAGGACGGCGCATATGGCGAAGCTCTACTTCCACTATTCCACGATGAACGCAGGCAAGAGCACGCTGCTTCTGCAGGCGGCCTACAATTACAACGAGCGCGGGATGCAGACCTACCTGTTGACCGCGCGGTTCGACGACCGGGCGGGCGCGGGACGGATCGCCAGCCGGATCGGGATCGAGGCACCGGCGGAGACGTGGGACGCGGGCTCCGATCTCTTCGCGATGATCGCGGCACGGCTCGCCGACGGACCCTGCGGTTGCGTCCTCGTCGATGAGGCGCAGTGGCTGTCGCGCGATCAGGTCTGGCAGCTCGCCCGCGCGGTGGACGACCTCGACGTACCGGTGATGACCTACGGTCTGCGCGTCGACTTCCGGGGCGAGCTGTTCCCGGGCTCAGCCACGCTGCTGGCGCTGGCGGACGAGCTTCGCGAGGTGCGGACGATCTGTCATTGCGGGCGCAAGGCCACGATGGTGGTGCGCCGGGACGCCGAAGGCCGCGCCCTGACCGAGGGCGCGCAGGTCGAGGTGGGCGGCAACGACCGCTACGTGAGCCTCTGCCGCCGGCATTTCCGCGAGGAGACCGGCGACCGCACCCCGACCGAACCGCCGGTCTGAGGCGACCCGAGCCGGGTCCGCTGCGGAAAGATCACGGAGGGAACCGGCCGCCGATCGACGCCGACCGCCCCTGTGCCGTCACGCCAAAAGCTTTGTCACGGCGCGCTCCGCCCGTTCGACCAGGAGCGGAAGGTCCAGCGTCGTGAGCGCACCGTCACGAACGACCTGCCGCCCCTCCACGAACAGGTCGCGCACGCGGCGCGGTCCGGCGAGGAGGAGCGCGGCGCGGTCCCAGCTTCCGGCAGCCTCGATCCCGCGCATGTCCCAGATCGCGACGTCCGCTCGCATTCCGGGCGCGAGTCGCCCGATATCGTCGCGCCCCAGCACCTCGGCGCCGCCCGTCGTGGCCATGCGCAACGCGTCCTGCGAGGCCATCGCATCCGCGCCCCGCGACACCCGCGCGAGCAGCATCGCCTGCCGCGCCTCGGACACGAGCGAGGCCATGTCGTTCGAGGCGGACCCGTCCACGCCCAGCCCGACCGGCACGCCCGCGTCCAGCATGGCCCGCACCGGCGCGATGCCGGAGCCGAGCCGGCAGTTCGAGCAGGGGCAATGCGCCACCCCGGTCCGCGTCCGGGCGAAAAGGTCGATCTCGTCGGCGTCGAGCTTGACGCAATGCGCGTGCCAGACATCCGCACCGGTCCAGCCCAGATCCTCGACGTATTGCCCCGGCCGGCAGCCGAAGGTCGCGAGTGAGTAGCGGACATCCTCGTCGTTCTCCGCGAGGTGCGTATGGAGCCGCACGCCCTTGTCCCGCGCGAGACGGGCTGCGTCGCGCATCAGTTCGCGGCTGACCGAGAAGGGCGAGCAGGGCGCGATGCCGACGCGGCACATCGAACCGGGCGCGGGATCGTGGAAGGCGTCGACCACGCGGACGCAATCGGCGAGCATCGCGGCCTCCCCCTCCACCAGCGCGTCGGGCGGCAGGCCGCCGGCGCTCTCGCCGATCGACATCGCGCCGCGTGTGGGGTGGAAGCGCAGGCCGGTCTCGGCGGCGGCGTGGATCGTGTCGTCGAGCCGGCTGCCGTTCGGGTAGAGATAGAGGTGGTCCGACGACGTGCTGCACCCCGACAGCGCCAGTTCCGCCAGCCCGAGCTGCGTGGCGAGGTGCATGTGGTCGGGCGTGAACCGCGCCCAGATCGGGTAGAGCGTGCGGAGCCAGCCGAAGAGCAGCGCGTCCTGCCCAGCGGGGACCGCGCGGGTCAGCGTCTGGTACAGGTGGTGGTGCGTGTTCACGAGGCCCGGCGTGACGAGGCAGCCCGCCGCGTCCACGACCTCGCCCACGGTCGCCAGCCCCGTTCCGACAGCCGCGATCACGCCGCCGCGGATCAGGATATCGGAGCCGGCCTTGGCCTCGTCCATCGTCAGGACGGCATCGGCGCCGCGGATCAGCGTCTCAGCCATCGAGCAGGCGCATCGCGGCTTCGTGCAGCTCGGGTGTCGCGGCGGCCAGGACGCGCCCGCCGCCATGCGCCGGGCCGCCCGTCCAGTCCGTGACGATGCCACCCGCCGCCTCGATCAGCGCGATGGGCGCGACGATGTCGTAGGGATGCAGCCCCGCCTCGATCACGAGGTCCACATGGCCCGCGGCAAGGAGCGCGTAGGCGTAGCAATCCATTCCGTAGCGCGTCAGCCGGCAGGCTCGCGCGACACGGTGGAACGCCGCGCCCTCCTCCGTGGTCCCGACCTCGGGGAACGTCGTGAAGATCGTCGCCTCCGCGAGCATGGTGGTCCCGCGCACGCGCAGGTCGCGCCGGGCATCGGGGCGCGTCCAGACGGCCCCTTCGGCGCTGCCCTCGAACCGCTCCCCGGTGAAGGGCTGGTCGACGATGCCGTAGATCGGACCGGCCTCGTCCATCAGCCCGATCAGCACGCCCCAGGTCGGCGTGCCGCTGACGAAGCCGCGCGTCCCGTCGATCGGATCGAGCACCCAGGTCAGGCCGCTCGTCCCCGACTTCGGCGCCGCCTCCTCGCCGAGGATCGCGTCCCCGGGACGGAGCCGTGCGAGCAGGTCCCGCATCGCGGCCTCCGTCTCCCGGTCCGCGACCGTCACGGGATCGAAGGCCGTGCCCTTGCTCTCGACGTCGATCGGCAGGCGGAAGTGGCGCAGCGTCGTCGTGCGGGCCGCATCGGCGAGCGCGTGCGCGACGGGGCGGATCGCCGCGACGTCCGCGGCGAAGCTCACGGCCCGGCCTTCAAGGCACGCGCCGATCGGCGGCAAGCGACGTCATTCCGCCGCCGCCCGTCCCCCGGCCGGGCGCTGATCGTTGGCGGCCCGTTCGTCGAACCCTTCGAAGAAATGCGACACCGGCACCCCCGTCGCGGCGGCAATGTCCCACAGGCGCGAGGCAGAGACACGGTTCGCCCCGGTCTCGTATTTCTGGATCTGCTGGAATCGGATCCCGACTTTCTCGGCGAGCTGCTGCTGCGTCATGTCGATCTCCCAGCGGCGTTGTCGGATACGTTGGCCTACATAGAGGTCGACGGGATGCTTCATGTGTTCTCCTGCCCGGCTCGCGACAGGCGCTCGCCGGGATCTTGCCGCACTCATTACGCCGGCACGCGGTCATGGCCGACGATCACTTCATAGCGAAAGGAATTAACGAAAAGAAACCCTGGACCTTGCTGCATCTTGTTCACGCGACGGAAAAGCCGGAGATCGGGACAGGCTGCAAGCCCCCCGGATCATAGCGCCCGTCCGCCCGCATTTGCGGGAACGGGCATCAGGGGGACCGAGAACGTTCCCTCGATCCAAGCGCATGATTCGCGTCCCGTGTCCCGCGGCGGAGTTATTCCTTGGATTCCGGACCATGCCGCCCGTCCATCGAGGCTTCAGTCCATCGAATCGACGCCGGGTGGACCTGGGGTGGATGCCGCCACGCCGGGTCGTTAACGTAATCGGGCCGAGCCCCCTATGAGTGCTTGAAAAACACGGCTCCGAACCCGATATTCGATGACAAGAGGATCCCGGAAGGACCTCATTGCAGAACACGTCACTCGGAGGAGCCAGATGGCACAACTCGACGCCCTGCGGACCGGCCGGATCGCCGGAGCCCGCACCGCGGAAATCGACCAGGGCCTCCGCGCCCACATGAACAAGGTCTACGGCACGATGTCCGTAGGCATGCTGATCACCTTCGCCGCCGCCTGGGCCATTTCGGGCCTGGCCGTGACGTCGGACCCGGCGCAGGCCGTCGGGCAGATCGGTGCGGACAGCTATCTGACCAGCATCGGCGCCGCACTCTACACGTCGCCGCTCAAGTGGGTCGTGATGTTCGCGCCGCTGGCCTTCGTGTTCGGCTTCTCCGCCGGGATCAACCGCATGTCGGCCGCCACCGCGCAGCTGGTGTTCTATGCGTTCGCAGCGGTGATGGGCGTGTCGATCAGCTCGATCTTCCTCGTCTTCACCGGCACCTCGATCGCGCAGACCTTCCTCGTGACCTCGATCGCCTTCGCGAGCCTGTCGCTCTGGGGCTACGTCACAAACAAGGACCTTAGCGGGATGGGCACGTTCCTCCTGATGGGTCTGGTCGGCCTGATCGCGGCGATGATCCTCAACATCTTCATCCAGTCCGAAGGTCTGGCGATGGCGATCCCGTTCATCGGCGTGCTGATCTTCGCGGGCCTCACCGCCTACGACACGCAGCGGATCAAGACCGAGTACATCGCCCATGCCCAGCATGGCGACAGCGAATGGCTCGGCAAGTCGGCGATCATGGGCGCGCTGAGCCTGTATCTCGACTTCATCAACATGTTCATGTTCCTGCTCCAGTTCATGGGCAACCGCGAGTAAGCCGGGGAACGTAGACACGATATTGCAAGAGCCACCCTTCGGGGTGGCTCTTCTCGTTCAGGGCCGTGGGTTCGGGGTCGATCAGTAAATGGCGTTTCGCATTGAGTCTTCGGTCCGGCCCCGCACCTCGTAGCGCTCCGGCAGCATCAGCTTCTGGCCCAGCCGCTCGAGCGGGGCGTCACGCGTGAAGTCCGGCCGATCGGCCGCGTTCTCGAACAGGATGCCACTGCGCGCGCGGAAATAGATTTCACCGAAGCACTCCCGGTCGATCGGTGGCGTCCGGTGCGTATCGGCATCGAGCCAATGTGCTCGTCTTGCGCGCTGTTCGGACTCGTCCGTCACGCGGAAGGCGGCATGGCGAACAGCTTCGGTCCCCTGCCGCTTCTGATTTGGTCCCTCGCGGCGGAAGTAGTCGACGATACGGACCTGCGCCGCGACGGGCATCGCAAGACACCACCCTTCCCTGCCAGCCTCCCGTTCGAAGGCTCTTATCCATCACGTCGGTGAGGAAGGCGACGTTCGTTTGCGGTGGGTCGGAGATCGTAACCCCAAGACGCACGCCCACGATAAGCGATCCGATCATCGGCAATCTTGTTTTCCGAGGACAGCGTCACCGACAGGAGCCCGCAAGTCCTCTTTCACGAAGGCACAGCCTGTCACCGCCGCAGCAGCCGTCCCTCCCCCTGCATACGCGGCCGGTGGACATGCGCGCTCTGCACCAGGCCGAAGGCCAGCATCAGGACGAGCATGGCGGACCCGCCGTAGCTCACCAGCGGCAACGGCACCCCGACGACCGGGGCCATGCCCATCACCATCGACATGTTGACCGCGAAGAACAGGAAGAACGCGACCGCGATGCCGAGGGTGACCAGCGCCGAGAACCGGTCCTTCATCCTGAGCGCCGCGACGACGCAGAACGCGACGATCAGCAGGTAGAGCGTCAGCAGCGAGATGCCCCCGATCAGACCGAACTCCTCGGCCAGGGTGGTGAAGATGAAATCGGTATGCTTCTCCGGCAGGAAATTCAGCCGCGCCTGCGTGCCCTGCATGTAGCCCTTGCCGGTCCAGCCGCCGGAGCCGAGCGCGATCTTGGACTGGGTGATGTGGTAGCCTGCGCCGAGCGGGTCGCTGTCGGGGTCGAGGAACGTGTCGATCCGGCGGAACTGGTAATCCTTGATGAGCTGCCACGGCGTGCCGCGCGATTGCAGCACCGCCGTCACAAGACCCACGCCCGCCGCGATGACGGTCGCGAAATAGGCCCAATGCACGCCGGCGAGGAACATCACCGCCCCGCCCCCGGCGACGAGCAGGATCGACGTGCCGAGGTCGGGCTGCTTGAGGACGAGGAAGGTCGGGATCAGGATGATGGCGAGCGGCACGATCACCCATTGCGGTCGGCTGACCTTCGTGGCCGGAAGCCAGTCGTAATAGGCCGCGAGCATCATCACGAGCGTGACCTTCATCAGCTCCGACGGCTGCAGCCGCATGAAGCCCAGCTCGATCCATCGCTGCGCCCCGCCACCCGTCGATCCGATCAGCTCCACCGCCACCAGAAGCACGAGCGTGAACGCGTAGAACAGCGCCGAAACGTTGCGCCAGAACCAGATCGGCACCATCCCCACGAGGAACATCAGGGCGAGGCCCAGGCAGAAGCGTTGCATCTGCGGCTCGGCCCACCGCCAGTCGCCGCCCGCGACCGAATAGAGCACCAGGAACCCGATCGCGGCGACCGCGGTGATGAGCAGGACAAGCGCCCAGTTCATCGCCAGCACCTTCTGCAACCCCGCCGGCGTGCGCGCGACGTTGTATTCGAGGTAGCTCATGCCTTGCCGGTCCCACCCGTTCGCGCCACGCCGGGATCCAGGTCGAGAGCGGATAGGCGTTCCTCGATCTCGCCGCGCTGTCCGTCGGGATAGGCCTCGAGCGGCGGCAGGCCGCCCGACAGCGCGTAGAGCATGATGTCGCGGGCAACCGGGGCCGCCACGGCGGAGCCACCGCCGCCATGCTCGACCACGACGGAGACGGCGTATTGCGGATCGTCGTAGGGGGCGTAGCCCACGAACAGCGCGTGGTCGCGCCGGTCCCACGGCAGGTCCTCGTTCCGGAACACGCCCCGCGCACGCTCGGCCGCGGTGATGTTGCGGACCTGGCTGGTGCCGGTCTTGCCCGCCCATTTGATGCCGCCGAGATCGAACCTGGATCGGCCGGCCGTGCCGCCCGAGGCGTTGACGACCTGATACATCCCGTTCCGCGCCCCGTCGAGCCAGCTGCGCGGCAGGTCGAGCGGACCCTTCACGCCGGACGGCTGCGCGACCCCGTCGACGGATCGTACGAGACGCGGCGACACGTCGAGGCCGCTCGCTACCCGCGCGGTCATCACCGCGAGCTGCAACGGCGAGGTCAGCACGAAGCCCTGCCCGATCGAGGCGTTCAGGCTGTCGCCGACCATCCATTCCTCGCCCCGGTTCGTACGCTTCCAGTCGCGGTCGGGGATCAGGCCTTCGCTGACCGAGGTCATCTCGATGTCGTGGCGCACGCCGAGGCCGAGCTTGCGCGCCATCGCCGCGATCCGGTCGATGCCCGCACGCTGCGCCATCTCGTAGTAGAACACGTCGCAGCTCTCGCGCAGCGAGCCGGCGATGTCGACGCGGCCGTGGCCGCCGCGCTTCCAGCAATGGAACCGGCGGTTCGAGATCGACGTGTAGCCGCCGCAATAGACGGTCTCGTTCGCCCCGATCTCTCCGGCCTCGAGCGCCGCGAGCAGGGTGACGAGCTTGAAGGTGGAGCCCGGTGGATAGAGCCCCTGCACGATCTTGTTGTGCAGCGGCCGATGGTCGTTGTCGCGCAGCCGGGCGTAATCGGGAACGCTGATCCCCTCGACGAACAGGTTGGGATCGTAGCTCGGGCTGCTGACCGCGGCGAGGATGTCGCCGTTGCGCACGTCCATGACCACGGCCGAGGCGCTTTCCTGCCCCAGCCGCGCCTGCGTGAAGTTCTGCAGGCCCGCATCGAGGGTCAGCTGCACGTCGGCGCCCTTGCCGCTCTCGGTCCGGCCAAGCTCGCGCATGATGCGGCCGGCCGCATTCTGCTCCACCCGTCGGGCCCCGGCGCGACCGCGCAGCACGCTCTCGAGCTGCCGTTCGGCCCCGATCTTGCCGATCTGGAACTGCGGCGTCTGCAGGAGGGGATCGACCTCCACGGCCTCCGCGATGTCGCGCTCGGAGACGCGGCCGACATAGCCGATCACATGGGCGTAGTCGGGGCCGAGCGGATAGACCCGGCTCAGGCCGACCTCGGGCGTGATGCCGGGTAGCGCGGGGACGTTGACCGCGATCGCCGAGAGCTCCTCCCAGGAGAGCCGGTCGGCGAGCGTCACCGCCTGATGCGGGCGTCGGTCCATCTCGCGCAGGGCCCGCTGCAACTCCTCCTCGTCGAGCCGCACTAGGCTGCGCAGGTGGTCGATCACCGCAGGCACGTCGTCGGCATCCTCGCGGATCATGCTGACGCGGTAGATCTGTTCGTTGCCGGCGAGCGGCACGCCGTTGCGGTCGTAGATGACGCCGCGCGCCGGGGCGATGAGGCGGACCTTGATCCGGTTCTCCTCGGCCAGCAACAGGAACTCGTCGGCCTGATCGACCTGCAGGTGCCGCATCCGCGCGAAGAGGAGAGCGCCGAAGGCGAGCTGCCCGCCGCCCGCGATCAGCGCCCGTCGCGAGATGCGGCGGGCCGAGAGGGTCATGTCCTGCGGGCTGCGCTTCATGTCCGTGATCTCCGGGGGCACCGGACCGGGGGGCGGTCAGGCGCGGCTTCCGAGGCTGTCCAGTTCACCGGGGGCGAGCCGGCGAACCCCGACCACCTCCGAAACTAATGCGACTCCGGGGTAAAACACAATCGTTGCCAAGGCGTGCAGGGCTTGGCCGTGGACCGGCGGCGTCTCGGCAAGAAGCAGAACGAGGGCGAGATGGTTGGCCACGAACACGGCCACGATCCCGCCCGCGACGAGGAAGAGCTCGGACCCGAAGGGCAGCGCTTCGGCGTGGTCCACGCGCCGGCGCAGATATTCCGACAGCAGGAGCACGAGCAGCGTCCAGAGCCCCAGCGGCCGCAGCAGGAGCGCGTCGTCCAGCAGCAGCAGCGGCAGGAGCAGCCAGACCGGCACGTAATCCGGCCGCCGCAGCACCCAGGCGGCGGTCAGGCAGACCATCAGCTCCGGTCCCGGCCAGGCCCGCTCGCCCACGCCGAAGGGCACGAGCGCGAAGAACAGGATGCCCGCGGAGAGGACGACGAACGTGACGCGGTAGCCCCAGACCGGACGCGCCGCCATCTCAGCCCCCGTTCGCCGGCGCCGGCGGGCCCTGCGCGGGAGCCGGCGCGGGGACGAGGATCGTGCCGGACGTGTCGATCCCCGGCGCCTCGCGGGTCCTGAGCACGCGCAGGAACTCGAGCCGCGACGTGTCGGCCGCCAGCCGGACGCGCAGCCGGCCGTCCGCCCCGCGCACGACTTGTCCGACCGTCAGGTCGGGGGGAAACACGCCGCCATCGCCCGAGGTCACGATCCGGTCGCCGGCGCGCACGTCCTCGGGGTTCTCCACGAAGTCGAGCGCCGGCGCGGAGGTCGTGTCGCCCGCGAGGATGGCCCGCTTGCCGGCGGGCTCGATCGTGACCGGGATGCGGCTGTTGCCGTCGGTAAGCAGGAGCACGCGCGAGGTCCGCGCACCCACGCCCGAGATCCGCCCGACGAGGCCCAGCCCGTCCATCGCTGCCCAGCCGTCGCGGATGCCGTCCTCGGCGCCGATGTTGAGCAGCACCGAGCGCCGGAACGGCGAGCCGGAATCGGTCAGCACGACGCCCGTGACGTAGGTCAGCTCCGGCGACAGGCGCACCTTGTTGAGGTCGAGGAGCCGGGCATTCTCCTGCTCGAGCTGGATCGCCGCCTCGCGCCAGGACTTCATCTGCTGCAATTCGCGGCGGAGTTCGCGGTTCTGCTCGTAGACCCGCGCGTAGCCTTCGAAATCCTCGATCAGCCGGCCCGCCCAGGTGACCGGGACCAGCGCCCATTCCATGTTGGGCACGACCCGGTCAACGATCGCCGCGCGGATGCCCTCGGCGCGCGGATTGTCGATCCGCCAGAGCAGCACGAGCAGGAGCAGCAGGACGCAGGCGATCGTGACGAACAACCGCCGCAGGGGCCGGGTGTAGACGTCCTCGCTGCGCCCGCGCGCCATCCGGCTCTCAGCTCTCGTAGTCGATGACGTGGCTCAACTGGCGCTCGTATTCCAAAGCCTTGCCGGTCCCGAGAGCCACGCAGTTGAGGCTCTCGTCGGCAACCGAGATCGACAGGCCCGTCTGCTCCCGCAGCGCGAGGTCGAGGTCGCCCAGAAGCGCGCCGCCCCCCGTGAGCATCACGCCGCGGTCGACGATGTCCGCGGCGAGGTCGGGCGGGGTGGATTCGAGCGCGGTCATCACCGACTCGACGATCTGCTGCACCGGCTCGGACAGCGCCTCGGCCACCTGCGCCTGGCTGATCTCGGTCTCCTTGGGCACGCCGTTCAGAAGATCGCGGCCGCGGATCTGCATCGTCAGGCCGCGCCCGTTCTCGGGCATCCGCGCGGTGCCGATCTCCTTCTTGATCCGCTCGGCCGTGGCCTCCCCGATCAGCAGGTTCTGATGGCGCTTGAGGTAGGAGATCAGCGCCTCGTCCATCCGGTCGCCGCCCACCCGGACGGAACGGGCGTAGACGATGTCGGCAAGGCTCAGCACCGCCACCTCGGTCGTGCCGCCGCCGATATCGACCACCATGGAGCCGGTCGGGTCGGTGATCGGCATCCCCGCGCCGATGGCCGCCGCGATCGGCTCCGCGATCAGGCCGGCCTTGCGCGCGCCGGCGCCCAGCACCGACTGGCGGATCGCGCGCTTCTCCACCGGCGTGGCGCCGTGGGGGACGCAGACGATGATCTTCGGCTTGGTGAAGGTGGAGCGCTTGTGGACCTTGCGGATGAAGTGCTTGATCATTTCCTCGGCGGTGTCGAAATCCGCGATCACCCCTTCGCGCATGGGTCGGATCGCCTCGATCGAGCCGGGCGTGCGGCCGAGCATGAGCTTGGCGTCCTCGCCCACGGCCAGCACTTCCTTGCGGCCGTTCTTGGTGTGATAGGCCACGACCGAGGGCTCGTTCAGCACGATCCCCTTGCCCTTCACGTAGACAAGCGTGTTCGCCGTTCCGAGGTCGATGGCCATGTCCGACGAGAAGAAGCTACCGAAGATGTTCATGCCAATCCCTCAAACGGTCCCGCCCCCCTTGTTCGCCGGTCGGGGGTTCGCTGGCGTTTAGCGGCATCCGGGGGGGCGGGTCCAGTGGGGCGATGCAGGCGGAGGTCGGGACGCAGCCACTTTGCCTGCCGCTACGTCACCAAAACATCACGGGACCATCGCGAAGTGCCGGCGCAATCTGTTCAGGTTGCACGACACGTTACCGGGTTGTCCCGGCAGGCGGCTTCCGCGGCCTATCCGCCCCGCTGCGCCGAGACGAGGCATCGGCGTCAACCGTCCTCGCGCCACCCGCGACGGTCCGGACCGTCTGCCCCCTTCGCGCGGATGTCAGCCCACATCCTTGTAGCTGATCTCCCGTCCGTCCGTGCCGCCCTTCTCGCGGCGCATGAGCAGGCGGTTCAACGCGTTCACGTAGGCGCGCACGCTGGCGACCACGGTGTCGGTGTCGGCGGACTGGCCGGTGACGATGCGGCCGTCCTCCTCCATCCGCACGGTCACGGTGGCTTGCGCGTCGGTGCCCTCGGTCACCGCGGAAACCTGGTAGAGCTGCAATCTGGCGCCGTGCGTGACCAGCATCTTGACCGCGTTGAAGGCCGCGTCCACCGGGCCGTCGCCGGTGGCCTGCGCCTCCTGCGGGCTGCCGTCGATGCTCAGGCGCAGCGACGCTTCCTGCGGGCCCTCGGTGCCGCAGACGACGCGCAGGTGCTCGACCCGGATGCGATCCTCCGCCTGCCGCTCCTCGACCTGCATCAGCGCGACGAGGTCCTCGTCGTAGACCTCCTTCTTTCGGTCGGCGAGCGCCTTGAAGCGCACGAACACGTCGGCCATCTGGTTGTCGGCCAGCTCGTAGCCCAGCTCCTTAAGCTTGGAGCGCAGCGCCGCGCGACCCGAATGCTTGCCCAGCACCAGCGAGGTCGCCGTCAGGCCGACATCCTCGGGCCGCATGATCTCGAAGGTCTCGGCGTTCTTCAGCATCCCGTCCTGATGGATGCCGCTCTCGTGGGCGAAGGCGTTCTTGCCGACGATGGCCTTGTTGAACTGCACCGGAAAGCCAGAGACGGAGGCCACGCGCCGCGAGATCGCCATCAACTTCGTGGCGTCGATGCCCGTCGTGAAGGGGATGATGTCGTGGCGGACCTTCATCGCCATCACGACCTCCTCGAGCGCGGTGTTGCCCGCCCGTTCGCCCAGCCCGTTGATCGTGCACTCGATCTGCCGCGCGCCCCCCTCGACGGCGGCCAGGCTGTTGGCCGTCGCCATGCCGAGGTCGTTGTGGCAATGCGTGGCGAAAATCACGTCCCCGGCCCCCGGCACTTCCGCGATCAGGCGGCGTATCAGTTCCGCGCTCTCGTTGGGCGCGGTGTAGCCTACGGTGTCGGGAATGTTGATCGTCGTGGCGCCGGCGCGGATGGCGATCCCGACCACGCGGGCGAGGTAGTCCCACTCGGTCCGCGTCGCGTCCATCGGCGACCATTGGACGTTGTCGCAGAGGTTGCGCGCATGCGTCACCGTCTCGTGGATGCGCTCGGCCATCTCGTCCTGCGTCAAGTTCGGGATGGCGCGATGCAGCGGCGAGGTGCCGATGAAGGTGTGGATGCGGGGCGATCTCGCGTGCCGCACCGCCTCCCAGCAACGGTCGATGTCGCGGAGGTTCGCGCGCGCCAGGCCACAGATCGTGGCCCCTTTGGCGGCCTTCGCGATCTCGGAAACGGCGGCGAAATCGCCTTCGGAGGCGATCGGGAAGCCCGCCTCGATCACGTCCACGCCCATCTCGTCGAGCATGGTGGCGATCTCCAGCTTCTCCTCGTGGGTCATCGTCGCGCCGGGCGATTGCTCGCCGTCGCGCAGCGTCGTGTCGAAGATGATGACGCGGTCGGCGCCGTGGTTCAGTTCGGGATTCGTCATGGCTCTGATCCTTTGTTTCGGTCTTCTTCGGCGCTGCGTCACTCCCGAGCGGTCGCGCCGGATGGCACGCTCAGGAGCGGCTAAGAAGAAGGTCCGTGATCAGGATCGTCGTCATGGGCGGCAGGATAGCCGGATTGCGGATGATGTGAAGGCCCTTTTTCGGAAACCGTCGGGATCGGCGGGGTGCGACGCGGCGGCACCCCCGGCCCCTCTGGACCAGGCGCCCGCCGCGTGCAGTATGGCCGGCATGGACCACGCCATCGTCTTCGGAGCCTCGGGCGGGATCGGCGCCGCGCTCGCCGACCACCTCGCCACCAGCCACGACGTCACGCGGATCAGCCGGCGGGAGGACGGGCTCGACGTGACCGACGAGACATCGGTCGCCTATGTCGTCGGCCGGCTCGACCGGCCCGTGGACCTCGTCTTCGTCGCCACCGGCATTCTCACGCCCGAAGGTCACGCGCCGGAGAAATCACTCGACGCGGTCGGGGCGACGGCGATGGCGCAGACCTTCGCCGTCAACGCCATCGGCCCCGCCCTCCTCCTGCGCCACATCGCGCCGAAGCTGTCGCAGACGGCGCGCGTCGGCGTGCTGACCGCGCGCGTGGGCTCGATCGGCGACAACCGGATCGGCGGCTGGTACAGCTACCGCGCGTCGAAGGCCGCCGCCAATCAGGTCGTGCACGGCGCGGCCATCGAGATCGGGCGCAAGCGCAAGCAGGCGGTCGTGGTCGCCCTCCATCCCGGCACCGTCGAGACGCCCTTCACGGAGGGTTACGTGGCCCCGAAGGTGGCCCCGTCGGAGGCGGCGGAAAACCTCGTGCGCGTCCTGTCCTCGCTCACGCCCGAGCAGACGGGCGGCTTCTTCGATTATGCGGGCCACGCGATCGAATGGTGAGGGACCCGCGGCTCGTTCTCGTCCTGGGCGACCAGCTTTCGGACGACATCGCCGCGCTCCGCGAGGCCGACCGCGACCGCGACGTGGTGGTGATGGCCGAGGTGCAGGCCGAGACGGATTACGTCGCGCACCACCCGAAGAAGATCATCTTCCTGTTCTCGGCCATGCGAAAATTCGCCGCGCATCTGCGCGAGGCCGGCTGGCAGGTCTGCTACACGACGCTCGACGATCCCGACAACACGCAATCCATCCCGGGCGAGCTCCTGCGCGCGGCCGATGCCGTGGGCGCGTCGGAGGCGATCGGGACCGAGCCCGGGGAGTTCCGCCTGATCTCCGCGCTCGAGGACGGGCCGATCCCGGTCCATCTGTTCCCCGACGACCGGTTCCTGTGCACGCACGCCGAGTTCGAGGCCTGGGCCGAGGGGCGGAAGGAGCTTCGCATGGAGTGGTTCTACCGCGACATGCGCCGTCGCACCGGCCTGATGATGGAGGGGGACAAGCCGGCGGGCGGCAAGTGGAACTACGACCACGACAACCGCAAGCCGCCGAAGACGGGGCTCGACGCGCCCGAGCCGCTGCGCTTCGCCCCCGACGCGACGGTGGCGGCGGTGACCGACCTCGCCCGCGCGCGCTTCGGCAACCGCTACGGCAGCCTCGACGACTTCTGGTTCGCCACCGATGCGGACGGCGCCCGGCAAGCGCTCGCCCATTTCGTCGAGCGTTCCCTGCCCGAGTTCGGCACCTATCAGGACGCGATGGTGACGGGCGCGCCCTTCATGTTCCATGCGATCCTGTCGGTCTACATGAATGCGGGGCTCCTGGGCTGGCGCGAGGTCTGCGAGGCGGCGGAGCGGGCCTGGAAGGACGGCGCCGTCCCGATCAACGCGGCCGAGGGCTTCATCCGCCAGATCATCGGCTGGCGGGAATTCATCCGCGGCGTCTATTTCCTGCAGGGACCGGACTACACCTCGCGCAACGCGCTCGGGCACACCCGCGACCTGCCGGACTTCTACTGGTCGGCGGAGACCGACATGGCCTGCGTCGCGGAATGCGTCACCGCCACGATGCAGGAGGCCTATGCCCACCACATCCAGCGCCTGATGGTGACGGGGAACTTCGCGCTGCTGGCCGGGCTCGACCCGCATCAGGTCCAC
This sequence comes from uncultured Jannaschia sp., assembly GCF_947494055.1. Classification (GTDB taxonomy): domain Bacteria; phylum Pseudomonadota; class Alphaproteobacteria; order Rhodobacterales; family Rhodobacteraceae; genus Jannaschia. Next base: position 151,783 of record NZ_CANLTR010000001.1, read on the forward strand.
GAATGGTACCTGATCGTCTACGCCGACGCCTACGAATGGGTGGAGAGCCCGAACGTCATCGGCATGAGCCAGTTCGCCGACGGGGGCGTGGTCGCGTCGAAGCCCTACGTCTCGGGCGGGAACTACATCAACCGGATGTCGGATTACTGCCGCCATTGCAGCTACTCGGTGACGAAGAAGTCCGGCACGGGCGCCTGCCCGTTCAACCTGCTCTACTGGCACTTCCTCGACCGGCATCGCGAACGGTTCAAGTCGAACACGAGGATCAGCCGGATGTATGCGTCCTGGGACCGGATGGACGAGGACCATCGGACGACCGTGCTCGCGGAGGCCGAGGCGGTTCTCGCGAAGCTCGACGCGGGCGAGCGGGTCTAGGGTTCTCGCCCCTGTTCCTTGCCGAAGCCAGCGTTCGCAGAGATGCGAGGCCGGCGGGCTCCGTCCGCGGCTGGGGTGAAGTTCCCACCGTCGTGCCGGGAGCGCGCCTTCTGCGTGAAGAGGGCTCTCGAGGATTACCCGGTACGCCGCCGGGCGGAACGGTCACAGACCGGAATCCGGTGATACAATTTCTGCCCCCCTGCGAGGCTCCGGACGACTACCCGCCACTCGCCGGTGCGTCCGGACCCACGGCATCCTCTTCGACGCCGCCCGTATCCGCTGCCCCGTCCGTCTCGCCGGGTGCGGTCTGCGTCGCGGCGTCCGGTGCCTCCGCCGGTGTGTCGGGCGCCTCGCCGGCCCCCGACCCCGCGCCGCCTTCGCCCAAGGCGCCGCCGTCCCAGTCGCCCTCCTCGACCTGACCCGAGGCGTAGCGCATCGTGCCCGGCCCCTCGCGGCGGCCGGCGACGAAGGACCCCTCGTAGACGTCCCCGTTGGCATAGGTCGCAACGCCCTGGCCCTCGATCTCGCCGTTGGCCCATTCGCCCTCGTAGGTGAACCCGTCGGGCATGGTGATGACCCCCTCGCCCGCGCGCTGCCCCTGCACGAAGCCGCCCTCGTAGACGGTCCCGTCGGCATAGGTCGCCCGGCCCTCGCCGTGGCGCAGCCCCTCGGCCCATTCGCCCGCGTAGCGATAGCCGTCCTCGGCGGTCATGACACCGTAGCCGTGATTCTGCGCGTTGACGAAAGCGCCCTCGTAGACGAGCCCGTTCGGATAGACCGCGCGCCCCTCGCCCTCGATCACGCCGTCGGCCCAGTCGCCTTCGTAGGTGGCGCCGTCGGCATAGGTGATCTTGCCCGACCCGTCGGCGAGGTCGTTGGCGAACTGCCCGACATAGACCGACCCGTCGGGATAGGTCACCGTCCCCTCGCCCTCGATCCGCCCTTCGGACCATTCGCCCTCGTAGACGTAGCCGTCGGTGCCGGTGAACGTGCCCTGCCCCTGGCGACGGTCGTCGACGAAGCCGCCCTCGTAGACGGAGCCGTCCGCGTAGGTCACCGTGCCCTGCCCCTCGCGTCGCCCGTCGACGAGCTCGCCCTCGTAGATGTCGCCGTTGGCCTGGGTCAGGGTGCCGGTGCCGTTGATCTGGCCGTCCGCCCATTCGCCCTCGTAGGTCAGCCCGTCCGGCGTCGTCAGAGTGCCTTCGCCGGAACGCACGCCGCCCGACATCCCGCCCTCGTAGGTGGAGCCGTCGGGATAGGTGATCTGCCCCTGCCCGTCCTTCAGCCCGTTCGACCAGCCGCCGACATAGCGGTAGCCGTTCTCCGCCTCGAGCGTGCCCTCCCCGTGATGGACGGCGTTCTGGAACCCGCCGGTATAGGTGCTGCCGTTGGCGTATTCGGCCACGCCCTGCCCCTCGATCCGGCCCTCGACCCACGCGCCGGTATAGGTCGCGCCGTCGGCGAAGGTGATCGTGCCCTCGCCGGCCGGCTCGCCGGCCGCGAAGGTGCCCTCGTAGACGGAACCGTCGGCGAAGGTGGCGCGGCCCTGACCCTGGATCTCGCCCTCGGCCCATTCGCCCGTATAGGTGTAGCCCGAGGGCAGCGTGTAGGTGCCGGTCCCGTGCTGCCTGCCGTTGAGGAACGTGCCCTCGTAGACGCCGCCGCCGTCGTATTCCTTGGTGATGACGTCCTGCGCGGCGGCCGCGCTCGCGACCATCGCCAGAAGCGCCGCTCCGATCACCCGTCTCATCTCGCTCGTCCCTCCCGGCCGTTCGACGGCGAAGCTAGGCAAACGGCGCGCAAACGGCAACGGGCGATCCGGTCCGCACGGCATCGGCGCTTCCCCCCCGGCGCAGGGCGCGGTAGGTGACGGCCGACCCGCCGCGCGAGGACCCGGAGCCTGCGATGTCCGACACTTTCCGCCTGACGCTGGCGCAGCTCGACGCCACGACAGGCGACCTTTCGGGCAATGCCGCGAAGGCCCGCACCGCCTGGGAGGTGGCCCGCGACGCCGGAGCGGACATGGTGGCGTTGCCCGAAATGTTCCTCACCGGCCATACGCCCCGGGGCCTTAGCCGAAGGCCCGGCGTCGTCGCCGAGGCCCGCCGCCATCTCGACGATTTGATCGCCGCCTGCGCCGACGGCCCCGCCCTCGGCATCGGCGCGCCCACCCGTCCCGGGGATGCGGAGAAGCCTCGCAACACCTGGATCGTGGCCCATCGGGGCCGGATCGTGGCCGAGGTGCACAAGCACCACGGGTCGCGCGACGCAGCCTTCGAGACCCGGAGCCTCGCCGCGGGCGACGTCTCCGGCCCCTACGCGATCGGCCCGGTCCGGATCGGCAGCTTGATCGGCGCGGATGCCTGGTCCGAGGACGTGGCCGAGACGCTGGCCGAGACCGGGGCGGAGATCCTGATCGTGCCCACCGGCTCGCCCTATTCCCGCGGCGGACAGGACGTCCGTTACGGCCACATGGTCGCCCGGGTCGTCGAGACCGGCCTGCCGCTCGTCTGGCTGAACCTGACCGGCGGACAGGACGATCTGGTCTTCGATGGGGCGAGCTTCGCGCTGAACCCCGGCGGCGCGCTGACCCACCACCTGCCGTCCTTCGAGGACACGATCGTGCATGTCGATTTCGACCGCACCGCGGACGGCTGGCGCGCGCGGCCGGGCATCCGCGTGCCGCAGCCGGAGGGCCCGGAGGCCGATTACCGCGCGATGGTGCGCGGGCTGCGCGACCACATGGGCAAGTCCGGGGCCACGACGGCCCTGCTCGGGCTTTCCGGCGACACGGCGTCCGCCCTCGTCGCGGCCATCGCCGCCGACGCGATCGGACCCGCAAACCTGCGATGCGTCACGCTGCATTCGGACGACACCGCAAGGGAGAACGCGCGGGGCCTGGCAAAGCGGCTGGGTTGCCGGCTCGATATCCTGCCCATCGACGCAAGCCACACGGCCGTGACGAAAACTGTCGCGCAGCTTTCCGACGCCCCCCTGACCGACATCGCCGGGGCGAACTTGCGATCCCGCCTGCGCGGGCTGCTGCTCGCGTCGCTGGCCGAGACGTTCGGGGCGATGCTGCTGACCCCCGCCACCCGGTCCGAGCTCGCCATCGGCGGCGTCACGATCCTCGGCGACGCAACCATGGGCTACGATCCGGTGAAGGGTCTCTACAGGTCGGCCCTCCCCGACCTCTGCCGCTGGCGGAACGCGCATAGTGTCGAGGGCTTTCTCGGTCCCGCGCGCGAGGTCGTGCCCACCCATTTTATCGACACTCCGCCAGCGACGGAGCCGGGGGCGGACTTGACAGGTTTGGCACAACTGCCGCCCTATCCGGCCCTCGACGACATCCTCGAACGCCTGATCGACCGCGAGCAATCCGTGGAGGAAATCGCCCTCGCCGGCCACGACAGGGACGCCGTGAAACGCGTCGAGCATCGCGTCGACGCCATCGCATCGACGCCTATCCGATCCCCGGGCCTTTGCCTGTCCGGGCGAACCGCCCGGCTCGACCGGCACGACCCGTCCGTCGAGGCCTGATCCCTTGGCCACGTTCCTCTTCGTCGTCCCGCGGTTCCACACGAACCTGTTCTTCGCGACCCGCGCCCTGATCGCCGCGGGCCACCACGTCGAGGTTGCCGTCGCCAAGATCGCCGGCACCGAGGATCACAGCCACGCCACGCCAGTGGAGATCGGGGCGGAGCCGGCGCGGGTCGTGCTGAACGATCTCGTCCGCCGTATCCGGCCCGACCTGATGATCGTCCGCGGCAGCAACCGCCTGCTCGGCCGGGCGGGGATCGCCGGCCGTCGCTACGGCGCGCGCGTGCTGACCTACAACCTCCGCCCCACGACCCGCGTCACGCCGCCAGGCCGCCGTCTCCGCAGCCTTCTGATAGGCCGCCCTTGGAAGCGGATCACTCCGGTGCCGGGCCTCGATGCGTCCGCGCGGCAGGACCCGGCGGCCATCCTGGTGCCGTTCCCCGTCGCCGCCATGCCCCATACCGTGTCACTGCAACCGCCCGGCGACCCCGTCCGCATCCTCTGCGTCGGCAAGCTGGCACAGCGGCGGAAGAACCAGCATCTCGTCATCGACGCGCTGCGCCGCCTCGCCGGGTTCGGACGCGCCGTCCGCCTCACCATCGTCGGCAGCAGCGGTCGCTCGGTCAGCGGCGCCGACGAGGGGCATTACGATTACCAGATGGATGCCGCGCGGGACACCGACTGGATCGACATCCGCGCGGACCTGCCCTTTGCGGAGATGGCAAGCGTCTACGCGGCGCACGACATCTGCGTCCTGCCCTCCGTGGGCGAGCCGCTCGGCGCCGCGCCCATCGAGGGGATGGCCTACGGCACAATCCCGGTGATCTCGACCGGCGCCGGTGCCGCCGGCCTGATCGTGGACGGCGAGACCGGGTTCCGCGTGGACGTCACGGAACCTGGCGCGCTCGAACAGGCCTTCCGCCGCCTGATCGACGAACCCGACCTGCGTGCGCGCATGTCCGAGGCCGCGCGCCGCGTCACGGCGACCGAACTCTCGCCCGAGACCTACGTCGCCCGGATGGAGGCGCTGCTGCCGCGGCGTGCCGGGGGCGGTCGCGCTGTTCCGAGAACCGAGACCAATCGATAGGACGCATCCATGAGCATCTTCCACCTCGCCTACAATGTCGGCGACCTCGACACCGCCCGTACCTTCTATGGCGATCTGCTCGGCTGCACCGAGGGGCGGTCGACCGGGACCTGGGTCGACTTCGACTTCTTCGGCCACCAGATCAGCCTGCATCTGGGCACGCCCTTCGTGCACGAGCCCACGGGCAAGGTCGGCGACCACATGGTGCCGATGCCGCATCTGGGCGTGCTGCTGCAGATGGACCAGTGGCGCGTGCTGGCCGACCGGCTGGAGGCGGCGGGACAGGATTTCGTGATCGCCCCCACCCTGCGCTTCGAGGGACAGCCGGGGGAGCAGGCGACGATGTTCCTGCTCGACCCGTTCGGCAACCCCATCGAGTTCAAGGGGATGCGCGACCTCGCAGGGGCCTTCGCGACGTGAGCGGCGCCGCGACCCGCATCCTCTTCGCCGCCAAGCCCGAGACCCGGGACGCTTACCGCACGCATCTGCCCGCAGCCCTCGACGAGGCCGGAATTGCCGCCGAGATCGTCGCGCCGGAGGACGAGTCCGACCCGGCCGGCATCGACTGGATCGTCTATGGCCCGTCCCCGGCGACGGCGCTCTCGGACTTCGCGCCCTACACGAACCTCAAGGGCTGCCTGAGCCTCTGGGCCGGGGTCGAGACGGTCGAGGGCAACCGCACGCTCGCCGCGCCGCTCACCCGGATGGTGGATGACGGGCTCACGCAGGGCATGGTCGAATGGGTGACGGGCCACGTGCTGCGCCACCATCTGGGCATGGACGCGCATATCTCGAACCCCGACCGGCACTGGACCCCCGAGGTCCCGCCGCTTGCCCGCGACCGCGCCGTCGCGGTACTGGGTCTGGGCGTGCTCGGCACGGCCTGCGCGCAGGCGCTCTCGGGGCTCGGCTTCGACGTCACCGGCTGGTCGCGCGGGGCGAAGGACATCGAGGGCGTGCGGGCGCTGCACGGTGCGGACGGGCTCGAGATCGCGCTCCGCGCGGCCGAGATCGTCATCCTGCTGTTGCCGCATACGCGCTCGACCGAGGGGCTGATGAACGCGGACCGCTTCGCCCTGATGCGCCCCGGCGCGGTGCTCCTCAACCCGGGACGCGGCGCGCTGGTGGACGAGGATGCGCTTCTGGGCGCGCTCGACGGCGGACTGGGCCACGCCACGCTCGACACGTTCCGAACCGAGCCGCTGCCGCGGGAGCATCCGTTCTGGACGCATCCGAAGGTCACCGTGACCCCGCATATCGCCTCGGCCACCCGGCCCGCCTCCGCCGCCCGTGTCATCGCCGAGAACGTTCGCCGCGGCGAGGCCGGTCTGCCGCTTCTCCACCTCGTCGACCGCAGCGAGGCGCTGGCATGAGACTGACCCCGCTGGCCGAGAGCCTGCCCGCCTCCGTCCCGTTCGTCGGCCCCGAGGCGCAGGAACGCGCCCGCGGCGCGTCCTTCGCGGCCCGGCTCGGCGCCAACGAGAGCGTGTTCGGCCCCTCCCCCCGTGCGCTCGCCGCGATGCGCGACGCCGCGGCCGACGGCTGGATGTACGGCGACCCGGAAGCGCGCGAGCTTCGCGAGGCCATCGCCGCGCATCATGGCATCCCTCTCGAAAGCGTGGTCGCCGGCGAGGGGATCGACGGCCTGCTCGGCTATCTCGTGCGCCTGCTGGTCGCGCCCGGCGACGCGGTCGTGACCTCGGCGGGCGCCTACCCGACCCTCAACTACCACGTCGCGGGCTTCGGCGGCGCGCTGCACACCGTCCCCTACCGCGACGACCGCGAGGACCCGGAAGCGCTCGCGGCGAAGGCGGCGGAGGTCGGCGCGAAGCTCGTCTACCTCGCCAATCCGGACAACCCGATGGGAAGCTGGCACGACGCGGCGCGGACCTCGTCCCTGATCGACGCGCTGCCGGAGGGGACGGTGCTCTGCCTCGACGAGGCCTATGCCGAGTTCGCCCTGCCCGAGGCGATCCCGCCGCTCGACCCCGGCGATGCGCGCGTGATCCGGATGCGGACCTTTTCCAAGGCCCACGGCATGGCCGGGCTGCGCGTCGGCTACGCGATCGGCCATCCCGACCTGATCCGCGCCTTCGAGAAGGTGCGCAACCATTTCGGCCTGAACCGCGTGGCGCAGACCGGGGCGGTGGCGGCGCTCGGCGACCCGGACTGGCTGATGGAGGTGCGGGCGCGGGTACTGCAATCGCGCGACGCCATCGCCGCCATCGCACGGACGAACGGGCTCGAGCCGCTGCCGTCGGGGGCGAACTTCGTCGCGGTCGATTGCGGACGCGACGGGGACTTCGCGCGCCGCGTCCTGGCCGGGCTTCTGGAGCGTGGCGTCTTCGTGCGGATGCCGGGGGTCGCGCCCCTCGACCGGTGCATCCGCATCTCCTGCGGTACGCAGGCCGACATGGAGGCGCTCGGCGCGGCCTTGCCCGATGCGCTCGCGGCGGCACGATCCTGACTTCCACCGACGCGAATCCGCGCTAGTCTCGGCGGCGGGAGGACGCAGGATGGACGACGATCGCCACGGCCGGGTCGAGGATTACACGAACGCGTTCCTCGCGACGTTCTACCTGATCCTCGTCATGGCGCTCGTCCTGATCTGGGGCGTCTGGGGCTACCTCGTCGCGCTCGGCCTCTGCGCCGCGCTGCACTGGGCGATCCGCACGCTCGGCCTGCGCCGGGCTCGGGCGGAGGCCGAACGGGACGCCCGCGTCGCCGCAATCCTCGCCCGCCGCCGCTGACGTTCCGGGCTCCGTCCGCGCGGACGCACTGGCCCGAGCCGAACCCCTCCCCGACGGAGTTTCGGTCGCGCACTGGACATCCCGCCGATCCGCCCGAGGTCTAGGCCGATGAACGGCACGGTGCAGGAGGGATGACCATGAAAGACGGACGCAGGACGTTCGAGGCGATCATCTTCGATCTCGACGGAACCCTCATCGACAGCGCCCCCGGCCTGCACGCGGCGATCGGGGCGATGCTGGCCGAACGCGGCCTGCCGGAGCCGGACCTCGAGACGGTGATCGGCCATATCGGCCGCGGGGCCCCGACCCTCGTGGAACGCAGCCTGCGCTGGGCCGGCGCGGACCCGGCGGACCATCCCGACGCCTACGCGCGCTTCCGCGATCTCTACGGCGCCGACCCGCTTTCGGGCACGACGGTCTATCCCGGCGCGCGGGAGGTGCTCGCCACGCTGCACGACGCGGGCCTAAAGCTCGGCCTATGCACCAACAAGGGGGAGGCGCCCACCCGGGATCTGCTCGCGACGCTGCCGCTGGGTCCGTTCGACGCGGTGGCGGGCGGCGACAGCCTGCCCGAACGCAAGCCCGACCCGGCGCCGCTGCTCCATGTCGCGGAGATGCTGGGCACCGCGCCGCAAGACGTCCTCTATGTCGGCGATTCCGAAACCGACTGGGAGACGGCCCGTGCCGCGGAAATCGCCTACGCGCATGTCGAGGGCGGCTACCAGCGCCGGCCGATCGCCGACTTCTCGCCCTATCTGACGCTGGAGCGGATCGGCGACCTGCCCGCGGCGATTAAGGATTCGTGATCGGAATTTGTCATAGAACCCGGGATATGGCATGCTCAACCTGGGCGAGCGTGCCGCAGAAGGCTCGGAACGGGTGCCGCACGCGCGAAGGTATTGACCGATGGCGAACGAACGACAGCAAGTTGCAGCGATGCCGCTGCGCTGGAACAAGAATTCCGTCGAGGTCCTGATGATCACGTCCCGTGACACGGGACGCTGGATCGTGCCGAAGGGATGGACGATGAAGGGCAAGAAGCCCTGGGCCGCCGCTGCCATCGAAGCGCTCGAGGAGGCCGGCGCCAAGGGCCATGTCGCACGCGACGTGTTCGGCACCTACAGCTACAAGAAGATGCTCGACGACGGCACCGCCCTGCCCTGCAACGTCCAGGTCTACCCGATGGTCGTGGAACGGCTGAAATCCGATTGGAAGGAGCGCGGCGAGCGGATCCGGAAGTGGTTTCCGCTGAAGAAGGCCGCGAAACTGGTGGACGAGCCCGAGCTGGCCGACATGATGAGCCGCCTGACCGTCAAGCCGAAGAAGGTTCCGGTGGCCGGCCCGCTGCTTCGGAAGGCCGCGTCCTAGCTCGGCATCGCGCCACGTGCCGTATCGGGCCTAGCGGCGACGCCCCTCGTCGCGCACCGGGATCGGGATCGCGTCCGGCTGCGGCGCGAGCGACCCCAGAAGGTCCGACAGTCTGTCCCTGACGGCATCGGCCAGCTTCTCGATCGTACCCTTCGGCATCTCGCAATCCTCCGTGTCCGAAGACATGGATCCCGGGTGGCGGGCCTTCAAGTCCGAATGACGGAGATCGCGAAAACTTGCCGCACTTTGCGCGGCATTAACCGGTGCAGCCGAAGATCTCGACCGCGCCTCGGTCCCCGATCACCGTGATCCGCAGACGCGACCGGTCGACCGACAGGCCGGCGCGCCCGCGCGCGATCACCTCGGCCCGCGCCTCGAGCCGCCGGCCCTGGCGCGCCACGTGGGCATCGGTGATCCAGACCGACGGGTCCGGCAGTTCGAAGACGACGGCCTCCGCCCGGCCCTGCGGCGCGACGTCGAGATCGCCGGTGAGGGTCAGTCCGTCGGCACCGGGCGACAGCCTACACCGGGCCGGTGCCTCCACCCGCCGCGGACGGTCGGCCAAAGCCGCCGCGATCACCGGGTCGTGCCGCCCGGCCGCCGGGAGTTGGGCCCGCACCGTCACGCGCGCCGGCAGACAGATATCCGCGCAGACGCCGAGGTCGAGGATTCCGCGCAGCTGGACCGGCCCCGGTCCCGTCGCGACGATCTCCAGCGGCAGGACGAAATCGGACGTATAGCCGATCGAGCGCGCCTCCGCCGGGCCGAACAGCGTCGGTGTCGGCCAGAGCGGCGTGACCGAGCGCAGGCCGCGCGATCCGCGCCAGTCCATCTGCGGCGCGATCCCCGTCGCGCCGGCATTGCGCCAGTAGGTCTTCCAGCCGGGCCGAAGCTGCACGCGCAGCCCCGCCAGATGCCGCCCGTCCGCCTCCCGCCAACCGGGCAGGACCTCGACGGAGAGGACGTCCGACACCGCGACCGGCTGCGCGCGCAGCGGGGCGGCGAGCAGGAGCAGGACGAGGATCGCGAGGAGGCGGGGCATCGCGCTCCCTTAGGCCAGCACGCACGCGAACGGGAGTCACGCCTGCGCGATCCGGGGGGCGGCGGCGCGGCGCAGCCGGTCGTTGATCGCGCGGCCGAGCCCCGACTCGGGCACCGGCGCCAGGTCGATCCGCGCCTTCCCCTCCGCCCGCGCGCGCGCATCCGCGACGTGCAACAGGTCGAACAGGTTCGCGGCCGCCTCGACAAGGTCGCCCGTCGCCGAAAGCGTCACGTCGCCGGCCACCGGCCCGAAGCCGATCAGGATCGCGTCCGGATCGTGCCCGGTCACGTCCAGCCGGACCGGGATCGAGGGCGCGTAATGCGAGGCGAGCTGGCCCGGCGCCTGCACCCGGCCCGGCGTCTCGTCGCGCGGCAGGGGGCGGCCGAGCCGCGCCTCGATCGTCTCCGCCGCGAGCCCGCCCGCGCGCAGCAGCGCCAGCGGCGAGGTCCGCAGGATCGTCGATTCCAGACCCACCGCGCAGGGACCGCCATCGAGCACCGCGTCCACAGCGTCGCCCAGCCCTGCGCGCACATGCGCCGCCCGCGTGGGCGAGATGCGGCCCGACGGGTTCGCCGATGGCGCGGCCACCGGGCGCCCGACCGAACGCAGCAGGGCGCGTGCAATTTCGCCCGACGGGACGCGCAGGCCCACCGTGTCGAGCCCGGCGGTGACCAGCGGGGACAGCCCGTGCCCCTCGCGCAGCGGCAACACCAGCGTCAGCGGCCCCGGCCAGAACGCCGCGGCCAGCGTCTCCGCCACCGGGTCGAACACCGCGATCCGCCGGGCCGCGTCCGCGTCCGGCACGTGGACGATCAGCGGATTGAAGGACGGCCGCCCCTTCGCCGCGAAGATCCGCGCCACCGCCCGCCCGTCCGTGGCATCGGCGCCGAGGCCGTAGACCGTCTCGGTCGGGAAGGCGACGAGGCCGCCGGCGCGGAGGATCTCTGCCGCCTCCGCAATCCCGGGATGACGCGGTGTTCCGGTTGCTGGCATCGCGACACTCGCCCTAGATTGCGGTCATGCTCTGGCGCGCCCTACTACGGCGGCGCCCCGAATGGGAGGTTCCCGATGCCCTACCGTGCGCCCGTCGCCGAGATCCGCTTCGTCCTCGACCGGGTGGTCGGCTTCGACCGGGTCGCGGCGACCGAGACCTTCGCGGACGCGACACCCGACACGGTGACGGCGATCCTGACCGAGGCGGGCCGCATGTCCGAGGACGTGCTCGCGCCGCTCAACCGGCAGGGCGACCTGCATCCCGCGCATCTCGAGAACGGCGTGGTCCGCACCTCGCCCGGCTTTGCCGAGGGCTTCCGCGCCATCGCCGAGGGCGGCTGGCTCGGCATGTCGGCCGACCCTGCCCATGGCGGCATGGGCCTGCCGCTCGCGCTGACGACGGCGGTGAACGAGATGATGGGCTCCGCCTGTCTCGCCCTGCAACTCAACCCGCTGCTGACCCAGGGCCAGATCGAGGCGCTGCAGGTCCACGCCTCCGCGGAGATGCAGGCGCTCTACGTCCCGAAGCTCGTCTCCGGGGAATGGTCCGGCACGATGAACCTGACCGAGCCGCAGGCCGGCTCCGACGTGGGCGCCATCCGCACCAAGGCCGAGCCGGCGGGGGACGGCGCCTACCGGATCACCGGGCAGAAGATCTACATCTCCTGGGCCGACAACGACTTCACCGAGAATGTCTGCCACCTCGTCCTCGCCCGCCTGCCCGACGCGGCGGAGGGGACGCAGGGCATCAGCCTCTTCATGGTCCCGAAGCGCCTGCCCGATGCGGACGGACGGGCCGGACGGGCCAACGACCTCAAGGTCGTCTCGCTCGAGCACAAGCTCGGCCTCCACGGATCGCCCACCGCGGTGATGCAATACGACGGCGCGACCGGCTGGCTCGTGGGCGAACCGCACCGGGGCATGGCCGCGATGTTCACGATGATGAACAACGCCCGCCTCGGCGTGGGCGTGCAGGGGCTCTCGGTCGCGGAGGCAGCGTTGCAGCATGCGACGGGCTACGCGCTCGAACGCAGGCAGGGCCGCACGCATCACGGCGAGGGCACGATCCTCGCCCATGCCGACGTGCGCCGCATGGTCCTTTCGATGAAGGCCGAGACCTTCGCCGCCCGTGCCATCGCGCTCGACTGCGCGGTCTCGCTCGACATGGCGCGCGCCACGGGCGACGCCGCCTGGCACGCCCGGGCCGCGTTCCTGACGCCGATCGCCAAGGCCTACGGCACCGAGACCGGCATCAAGGTCGCCTCCGAGGGCGTGCAGGTCCACGGCGGCATGGGCGTCATCGAGGAGACGGGCGCGGCGCAGTTCGTACGCGACGTGCGCGTGACCTCCATCTACGAGGGGACGAACGGCATCCAGGCCATGGATCTCGTCGGCCGGAAACTGGCAGACGGGGGCGCGGCCGCCTATGGCCTGCTGGACGAGATCGAGGCATTCGAGAACGACGCCCTGCGCGCCGCCGCCTCGCATCTGCGGGCCACGACGGGGTTCCTGCTGGAATGCGACATGCAGGACCGCTTCGCCGGGGCGGTCGCCTATCTCGGCGCCTTCGCCCGTGTGCTGGGCGCGTGGTATCACCTGAAGGCCGCCGCTGCAGACCCCGCGCGCCAGCCCCTCGCCCGGTTCGCGATCGGATGCTTCCTGCCCGAGGCGCTGGCCGAGATCGCGAAGGCCCGGACCGGCGCGGAGGAGCTTTACGCGGTGACGGACGACATGATCGCCGCCTGATGCCGGACGATGCGGAGGACACCGCGTTGCCGGACGGCAATGCCGGGCTGAGCTTTCCCTGGCCCGAGGCCCCGGCGGAGGGCGAGGTCGTGGAGGTGGCGTCCGGCGTGCTCTGGGCCCGGCTGCCGCTGCCGATGGCGCTCGACCACGTCAATGTCTACTTCCTGCGCGAGGGCGACGGCTGGGCGATGGTCGATACCGGCTTCGACACGAAGCGGACCCGCGCGCTGCTGGGCAAGCTCCGCATCGGCCCGCTCGGCGGCGACCCGGTCCGCCGCCTGCTGGTGACGCATCACCACCCCGACCATATCGGCCTCGCAGGCTGGCTCCAGTCCGACGGGACGGAGCTTCTGACCACCCGCACCGCATGGCTAATGGCGCGGATGCTGCAACTCGACCGGCAGACGGAGATGGTCTCGGGGACGATCGCGTTCTGCCGCCGCTGGGGGATGGATCCCGCCATACTGGAGCGCCGCGCGAAGGAGCGGCCGTTCAACTTCGTCGACGTCGTCTCCGAGATGCCGCTGGGTTATACCCGCATCCGGGCCGGCGACGAGATCTTCCTCGGTGGCCGGCGCTGGGTCGTGGCGCAGGGCGACGGTCACGCGCCGGAGCACGCCGTCCTCTACGAGCGGGACGGCGATCTCGTCCTGGGCGGCGATCAGCTTCTGCCCGGCATCTCGCCCAATCTCGGCCTCTACCCGACGGAGCCGGGCGCGGACCCGGTGGGCGACTGGCTCGCCGCCTGCGACCGGCTCGCGCCGCTCGCCCGGCCCGACCAACTCGTCCTGCCGGGCCACAAGCTGCCCTATCGCGGCCTGCCCCGGCGGATGGCGACGCTGCGGCAGAACCACGTCGCCGCGCTGAACCGTCTGCACGCGCATCTGACGGAGCCGCGCACAGGCGGCGCGTGCTTCGCGCCGCTGTTCAGGCGCAAGGTGGACAAGAAGATCTACGGCCTCGCCTTCTTCGAGGCGATCGCGCATCTGCAGCATCTGCACCTCACCGGCCGCGCCCGGCGTATCGAACGCGACGACGGCGTCTGGCTGTTCGAGGCGGCCTGAGCCGTCAGCCGCCCGGCCAGGTATCCGAGAGCCGGTAGCCGCCGGGCCAGGGATCGTCGGGGTCGAGCATGTGCTGATGCGTCCCGGTGATCCACGCCCGCCCGGCGATCTCCGGCCGGATCGCGGGAAGATCCCCTACCTGCGCGGAGCCGAGGATGCGGCCCTCGAAGGTGGAGCCGATGATCGAGACGCCGGTGAAGACGTCGCCCGCCCCCATCTCGCCGCGGGCGTGCAGCAGCGCCATTCGCGCGGACACCGCCGTGCCGGTCGGGGAGCGGTCGATCTTGCCCGGCCGGATCGCGACGACCGAACGGGCCCGCAGCGCGTGCCCCTCCCGCGTGACCGCGCCGGCGAAGAGGCAGAAGGCGTGATGCGTCCAGTCCGGTCGCTCGGGGTGGACGAACGGCATCTGCGCGTCGGCGGCCGCGGTGATCCGCACGCCGAGCGCCGCCAGTTCGCGCGCCGCCTCCCGTTCGAGCGTCAGGCCGAGCGCGGCGGGGTCCACCACGACGAAGCTGTCCCCGCCCCAGGCCGTGTCCACGGTGAGCGTGCCCACCCCCTCGACCTCCAGCGGCACCGCCATGCGATGCGCGAAGGCCGGCACGTTCCCGACCGCGATCCGCTCCGCCTTTCCCGCCCGGCATTCGGCGCGCACCCGGATGAGGCCGCCCGGCGCCTCCAGCACCATCTCCGTCACCGGCGCCCGCATCTCCACGATCCCGGTCTCCAGCAGCACGGTCGCCACGCAGATCGCGTTCGAGCCCGACATCGGCGGCGTGTCGGCGGGCTCCATGACGATGAAGGCGGCCACCGCCGCCGGATGCGTCGGCGGCACCAGCAGATTCACGTGCCGGAACACCCCGCCCCGCGGCTCGTTCAGGACGAAGGCGCGCAGCGTCCCGTCCTCGGCGATCCAGCGCCGTTGCTCCCAGAGCGTTTCGCCCGGCGGCGGGGCGACGCCGCCCACGATCACGTCGCCCACTTCCCCCTCGGCATGGGCGGAGACGACATGGACGACCTTGCTGCTGCGCATTGGCACGCTCCCCCCGGCTTCACGCGAGGGGATATCGTCACGGCACCGGACGCAAGTCACGTGAACCGATTGCGTGACGACGTTGCGCCGGCCCGCCGCCTGCGCCACTCTGCCCGCCATGACCGAACCCCAGACGACCGCCGAGGCCATGGAGGCCGCCGCCCTGCCCCGCGCGGCGGAGCTTCGTGCCGACGGCCGCGACCATGCCGTGCCCGTGCCGAAGGCGCTGACCACCGGTGCGAACAGGAGCCCGGCCGAATGGGCCTACCTGCGGGTGATCTTCTACCTGAAGACCTTCGAGGACAGCCTCGATTCCGATCAGGAAGCGGCGATGGGCTTCACCGGCGGCGCCGCCGGGATGATCCGGATTCAGGGCGTCGGCTTTCACGCGCCCGACATCCTGACCTTCTCCGGCCTCGACGAATCCGGCCTGCGCACCCAGTCCATCCAGCATGTGAGCCAGCTCAACATCCTGCTCCGCGCCGTCCCGAAGCCCGATCATCAGGCCGAGCCCGCGCGAATCGGCTTCAGGCTCGTCCGCGCCCTCGAAGAGGCGGATGACAGCGCCGCGGACATCGGCTAGACGGGCGCCCGACGATCAGCAGGCCCACAAGAAACAGCAGGAGAGCGCCGACATGGCCGACGAGCACAAGCCCGGCACGATGGACATCACCGAGCAGGAGAAGACCTTCGCCGGCTTCATGACCTTCACCAAGTGGACCGTCATCGGCATCATCGTGCTTCTGGTCCTGCTCGCCATCTTCCGGACCTGACGGCCCGGACATGCGTCTCGTCCTCGCGCTCACGGCGCTGCTGCCGCTCCTCGCGGCCTGCGCCGAACACGTCTACGCGCCGATGGAGGAGGTGGCCACGCGGGCCTGGGTCGAGCCCGGGCCACCGACGCTCACGCTGCTGACGGCGATCAACAACCGCACCGGCGGCGGCGGGCATTCGGCGCTGATGGTGTCGGGCAGCCAGCGCGTGATCTTCGATCCCGCCGGCACCTGGCACCACCCCACCGCGCCAGAGCGGGGCGACGTGATCTACGGCGTCACGCCCCCGATCTACGGCCTCTACATGGACTACCACGCCCGGCCCGCCTACCACATGGTCGCGCAGGAGATCGAGGTCACGCCGGACATGGCGGAACGCGCGCTCGCGCTCGTGCAGGCGCACGGTCCCGCCAACAAGGCCACCTGCGGCATCTCCGTCAGCGGGCTTCTGCGGGAGCTCGGCTTCACGGAGATCCGCCGGGCCTGGTATCCCGACCGGATCATGCGCGACTTCGCGGATCTCCCCGGCGTCACCCGGACCGAACTGTACGACGACACGGAGGATATTGATTCTCCGGGTCCCCTTGCCCAGGTGACGGCCAACACGCTCGCCCGCGACGACTGACCGGTCCGCGCCGGGCCTCCCACCCTCAAACGAAAGACCCCCGGCGCCGCATCCGGCACCGGGGGTCGATTCCATCGGCATGATCGCGGGAACGACTTACATCATCCCTTCGCGCTGTGCCTTCTTGCGTGCGAGCTTGCGGGCACGCCGAACGGCCTCGGCCTTCTGGCGCGCTTTCTTCTCGGAGGGCTTCTCGAAATGCTGCTTGAGCTTCATCTCGCGAAAGACGCCCTCGCGCTGCAACTTCTTCTTCAGGGCCCGGAGGGCCTGATCGACGTTGTTGTCGCGAACGCTGACCTGCATGTGGTTTTCACCACCTTTCTAAGCTGGAGTACGTCCCGTCATCGGGTGCAGGAGGTGGCGATATAGACGCCGCCACCTATCTTGTCCAGCGACCCCGCCGAACCGGAGACGCCCGATGACACCGCTGCAGTCCCGCATGATCGACGCCGCCTTGCCGCATGTCGCCTTCGACGGCTGGTCGCCGGCGACGTTCCGGCGCGCCGCCGAGGACGCGGAGGTCACGCCCGCGCAGGCTCGCGCCGCCTTTCCGCGCGGCGCCATCGACCTCGCGCTGGCCTTCCACCAGCGCAACGACGACGCGCTGGTCGAGCGGTTGCAGGGCGAGGATCTTTCGGCCCTGCGCTTCCGCGACCGGATCGCCCGCGTCGTGCGCCTGCGCCTCGAGATCGCGGGCGAGCATCAGGAGGCGGTGCGCCGCGGCGTCACGCTGATGTCGCTGCCCAACCACGCCGCCGACGGAACCCGTGCCATCTGGGGGACCGCCGACGCCATCTGGACCGCGCTCGGCGATACCAGCCGGGACGTGAACTGGTACACCAAACGTGCCACGCTGGCGGGCGTCTACTCGGCGACGCTGCTCTACTGGCTCGGCGACAAATCCGAGGATCGTCGGGAAAGCTGGGGGTTCCTCGACCGGCGCATCGACGACGTGATGCAGATCGAGAAGGTCAAGGCAAGCGTCCGCGACAACCCGGTCCTGTCACGCCTGATGGCCGGTCCGAACCTGATCCTCGGCCGGATACGGGCGCCGGCGCGATCGCCGCGTCCGGACATGCCGGGCCGGTGGGACGATCCGGAGTAGGCGATTCCGGCTTCCGGGAAACATTCTTTCGCTCGGGGAAACTTCCGTCGGTGCCGGACGTTGGCCCTGGACGCGCAAGCAGAACGCTGCGCCGCCACAAAGGATGCCTGCATGCGAACTCCCTCTCCCGTCTCCGCCGCGACCCCGTCCGCCGGCACTGTGCGCCGCGTCTCCTGGGGCGCGATCTTCGCAGGGGCCGTCGTGACGATCGCGCTGATGATCCTCTTCACCACCTTCGGAATCGGGATCGGCGCCGGGATGTTCGACCCGCAATACGAGGCGAACCCCGCATCGGGAATCGGCATCGGCTCTGCGATCTACCTCGTCGTGACGCAACTCATCGCGCTCGCCGCGGGGGGCTACGTCGCCGGACGTCTCGCCGGCATCCCGCGCGAGATCAGCGCCGTGCTGCACGGGGCCTCGGTCTGGGCCGTCACGACCGTCTTCGTCGCCTGGGCCGCGATCTCCGGCGGCAGCGCCTTGTTCGGCGCCGCGACGAGTGCCATCGGCAACACCGCGGGCGCCGTCGGAAATGCGGGCGAGGCCATCGTGCCCGAGGACCTGTCCCTGCCGAACCCGTCGAACCTCGCCGGCTCGCTCTCCCTCGACGCGCTGCCCGAGGAGCTTCGGGCCCGGCTGGAAGAGGAAGGCATCACCGAGCAGAACATCCGCCAGGAAGCCACCGCCGCCTTCCGCGACGTGTTCAGCCAGGAGGAGCAGCAGGCCGCCGTCTCCGAGGCGCGCGAAACGCTGGGCGACATCCTGCAATCGCCCGCCGATGCCGGCGAGGAGATCGGCGCCTTCTTCGATCGTCTGGTCCAGGGTCCGGATGCCATCATCTCCGAGGAAGATCGCCAGCAGGCCCTCGACCAGATGGAGCAGCGGCTCGGCATCACGCCCGAAGAGGCCGAGAGCCTCGTGCAATCGGTGCAGGACGGCGTGCAGAACGCCGTGGCCGAGGCGCGCGACGCGGTCGAGGCAGCCCGCCAGCAGGCCGTGGAGGCCGCACAAGCCGCGAGCGCCGCAATCTCCAAGGCCGCGCTTCTGCTGTCGCTGGTCTCCGTTCTGGGCCTCGCCGCCGCCGCCGGCGGCGCCTATGCGGGCCGACCGAGCCGCCTCATGGCCGATTACGTCTGACGGCGCAGCGCGCCGTCGACGGTTTCACGGGGGCGCGTCCGGTCGGGATGCGCCCCCGTCTCGCGCGGGCATGACGCATTCCCTTGCTGCGACCGCCCGACCCTGCGATCCTGTGCTGCCGAAGGAGACCCGCCATGCCCGACATCATGCGCGCCATCGAGATCAGCTCGCCCGGCGGACCCGACGTCCTGACCCTTTGCGAACGCCCCGTTCCCGAGCCGGAGACGGGCGAGATCCGGATCGCCGTGGATCATGCCGGGGTGAACCGCCCCGACACCTTGCAGCGCGCGGGGGCCTACGACCCGCCGCCCGGCGCCTCCGACCTGCCCGGCCTCGAATGTTCCGGCACCGTCGAGGCCATCGGGCCGGGCGTGACGCGGTGGAAGGCGGGCGACCGGGTCTGCGCGCTGCTGCCCGGCGGCGGCTACGCGGAATATGTCACCTGCCCCGCCGACCACGCGCTTCGCATCCCGGACGGGATGGGCATGGCCGAGGCCGCCGCGCTGCCGGAGACGTTCTTCACCGTCTGGACCAATGTCTTCGACCGCGGGCGGTTGGAGGGGGGTGAGCGATTCCTCGTCCATGGCGGTTCCTCGGGGATCGGGACGACCGCGATCCAGCTCGCCCATGCCCGCGGCGCGCGCGTCTTCGCCACCGCCGGCTCGCCCGGAAAGGTCGAGGTCTGCGAGCGGCTGGGCGCGACCGGCATCGACTACAAGCGGGAGGCGTGGGAGGACGTGCTGCGCGAGGCGGGCGGCGCGCATCTGATCCTCGACATGGTCGGCGGCGACTATGTTCCCCGCGACCTGAAAGCGCTGGCCGACGAGGGCCGGCTGGTCCTGATCGGCGCGCAGCACGGACCGACGGCGGAGGCGAACTTCGCCCAGGTCATGGTCCGCCGCCTGACGATCACCGGCTCCACGCTGCGCCCGCGCTCGGTGCTGGAGAAAGCGCGCATCGCCGAGAGCCTGCGCCGCGAGGTCTGGCCTCTGCTCGACGCCGGCACCGTCGCGCCGGTGATGGACGAGGTCTTCCCGTTCGAGGACGCCGCCGGCGCGCATGCGCGGATGGAAGGCGGCGACCACGTCGGCAAGATCGTTCTCCGGGTGCGCTGACCGCGACACGCTTTTCCGCGCCCCGTGCACGCGGCGGCTGGTTCTCCCGCGGACAGGGTGGCAAGGTCTAAGGATGGATCTCGACGTCGCCTATCCCGCCCTCTCCGACCTCCGTGCCCGCGCGAAGCGGCGGATGCCGCATTTCGCCTTCGAATATCTCGACAGCGGCACCGGGCGGGAGCTCGGCGTGGCGCGGAACCGCGCGGGGCTCGACGCGATCCGGTTCCGCCCGGCGATCCTGAAGGGCGATCTCGTCCCCGACCTGAGCCGCGCGACGCTCGGGATGACGCATCCGGTGCCCTTCGGCATCGCGCCCGTGGGGCTGGCCGGCGTGCTCTGGCCCGACGCGGAGCGGCATCTGGCCGAGGCCGCCGCCCGCCACCGCATCCCCTACGGTCAGTCCACCGTCGCCGCCGCCCTGCCCGAGGATACCGGCCCGGTCGTCGGCGACCTCGGCTGGTATCAGCACTACCCCGTCAACAAGCCGGAGATCCGTCGCGACATGCTGGCGCGTATCAAGGCGTCGGGCTGGCGCGTCCTCGTCGTGACCGTTGACGTGCCGGGCGAGAGCCGTCGGGAGCGACAGCGACGGGCGCAGGTCTCGATGCCCCCGGTGCTCACCCCGCGCATCCTCGCTTCCATCGCCGCGAGCCCCGCCTGGGCCGCGGGCATGGCGCGCAAGGGAATGCCGCACATGGCCTTCCCCGCCTCCTATTCGCCCGTGGCGAGCGGGCCGGACAGCTTCACCCATGCCGGCCGCATCATCCGGGGCTTTCCCGACGACGCCTATATCGAGGCGCTGCGCGCCGAATGGGACGGCCCACTCGTCGTCAAGGGCGTGCAGGACCCCGACGACGCGGAGCGGCTGATCGGCATGGGCGCCGACGCGATCTGGGTGTCCAACCATTCCGGCCGCCAGTTCGAGGGCGGCCCGGCGGCGGTCGACGCGCTCGGCCCCGTGGTCGAACGGGTCGCGGGACGGGTGCCGGTCTATTACTGCTCCGGCATCCAGGGCGGGCTCGACATCCTGCGCGCGCTCGCGCTCGGCGCGGAGTTCGTGTTCCTGGGCAAGGCGTGGTACTTCGCGCTGGCGGCGCTCGGACCGCGCGGGGTGGACCATCTCGTCCATGTGCTCTCCGACGACATGATCGCCAACATGACGCAGATCGGGGCGGCCTCGCTCGACGACCTGCCGGGGCGGCTCATCCGCTGACCCTGTCGCCCGGCCGGTGCGTCGGAGCCTCCGGCGGGGATATTTGGAAAGCAAAGACGCGGGTCAGGGGTTTGCGCGCCCGACGAGTTCCGCGACCTTCGGACCGAATGCGTCCACGATCCGGGCGACGCCCTCGCGGTTCGGATGCAGGCCGTCGGATTGCAGATAGCGCGTGCGGGCGGTGGCGATGTCGTTGCCCTCGATCAGCGGGCCGAGGAAGTTCGGCTCGAGCAGCGCGTCGTATTGCCGGGCCAGTTCGGGATACATCGCGTCGAAGGCGGCCTCGTAGCCGGCGCCGTAATTACCGGGCGCGTCGAGGCCGATGAGGAGGACGGGCAGGCCCCGTTCCCCCGCCACCCGGTCGAGGATCGCGGCGAGGTTGTCCCGCGACGTCGCGGGCGGCAGGCCCCGCAGGAGGTCGTTGCCGCCGAGCGCCACGATCATCGCGCCGGTCTCCGCATCGAGCGCCCAGTCGAGCCGGGCGAGGCCGCCCGCCGTCGTGTCGCCGGAGACGCCCGCGTTCACGATCGTGGCATCGACGCCGTTCGCGTCGAGCCAATCCTGAAGCTGCGGCACGAAGCCCTGCCCGTCGGGCAGGCCGTAGCCCGCCGTGAGCGAGTCGCCCAGCGCCACCACCCGCACCGGCTCCGCCGCGACCGGCAGCGCCAGAAGGAGCGTGACCGCGCCTGCCGCGAGCGGCTTGCCGCATGCCGCGGAGGCCCCATATCGGAGGGAACCCGCCACCCGCCGCAGACAAGCCGCCATATCCCGGAGACGCATCATGGTCCTGTCCCTCAGAGACGTGTCGCTGTCGCTTGCGGGAAATGCGGGGGTGGTCGACATCCTGCACGGCATCACGCTCGACGTGGCGGCGAAGGATACGCTGGGGCTGGTCGGTCCGTCGGGCTCGGGCAAGTCGTCTCTCCTGATGCTGATGGGCGGGCTGGAGCGCGCCACCTCCGGTTCGGTCGAGGCGCTGGGCCACGACCTTACGGCGATGGACGAGGACGCGCTGGCTCGGTTTCGCCGCTCTCATATGGGGGTGGTGTTCCAGTCCTTCCACCTGATCCCGACGATGACCGCGCTGGAGAACGTCGCGACGCCGCTGGAACTTGCCGGCCACGCCGACGCCTTCGACCGGGCCGCCGCCGAGCTCGACGCGGTCGGGCTGGGCCACCGGACCGGGCATTACCCCGCGCAGATGTCGGGCGGCGAGCAGCAGCGCGTGGCGCTGGCCCGCGCCGCCGCGCCGCGCCCCGACATCCTTCTGGCCGACGAGCCGACCGGCAATCTCGACCAGGCGACGGGAGAGGCGATCATGGACCTCCTCTTCGGGCTGCGCGACCGGCACGGCGCGACGCTGGTGTTGGTCACGCACAGCCAGCGGCTCGCCGACCGGTGCGACCGTGTGGTCCGGCTGGTGGACGGGCGCCTCGACACCGACAGCCGCCGCGCCGCCGAGGCCGCCGAATGAGCGCGGCGCCGGGGCGCGGCTGGTTCGGCAACGCCACGACCATCGCCCGGCGGGAATTGCGCGGCGGGCTTGCGGGGTTCCGGATCTTCCTTCTCTGCCTCGCCCTCGGCGTCGCCGCCATCGCGGCGGTCGGCTCCGTGCGCGTCTCGATCACCGACGGCCTCGCCCGCGAGGGGCGGATCATCCTCGGCGGCGATGCCGAGGTCGAGTTCGGCTACCGGCGCGCCGACACCGAGGAGCGCGCATATCTCGAAAGCCTCGGCACCGTGTCGGAGGTCGTGGACTTCCGCTCCATGCTGGCGACCGGCGAGGGGGCTGAGGCCGAGCGCGCGCTAACGCAGGTGAAGGCGGTGGACGAATTCTATCCGCTGACCGGGGAGATCGAGCTGGACCCCGCCATGCCCATCGCCGACGCGCTGGCCGATGACGGGGCGATCCTCCATCCGGTGCTGGCCGACCGGCTGGCGCTGGAGGTGGGCGATGCGGTCTTCCTCGGAAACAAGCGCTTCACGCTGCGCGCCCTCGTCACGCGGGAGCCGGACGCCGGTGGGGCGAGCTTCGGGCTCGGGCCGCGGACCATCGTGGCCAGCGCGGCGCTCGAAGGGTCCGGCCTCATCGCCGAGGGCAGCCTCTTCGACACCGATTACCGCATCGCCATGCCCGAGGTCACCGATGACCGGCTCGACGGGCTGCGCGAGGCCACCCGCGCCGAGTTCGCCGAGGCCGGAACGCGCTGGCGCGACCGGCGCAACGCCTCGCCCTCCGTCGCCCGCTTCGTGGACCGCATCGGCAGCTTTCTCGTCCTCGTGGGTCTCGCGGGGCTCGCCGTCGGCGGCGTCGGCGTGTCGGCGGCGGTGCGGGCCTATCTCGACCGCAAGACCGAGGTCATCGCCACGCTGAAGACGCTGGGGGCGGAGGGGCGGACGATCTTCGCCGCCTACATGATGCAGATCGGGGTGCTGGCGCTGGCGGGGATCGCCGGTGGCCTGATCCTCGGAACGCTCATCCCGCTCGCGGCCGGCCCGCTCATCCAGTCGTTGCTGCCGGTGCCGGTCGCGCTCGGGGTGCATCCGCTGCCGCTTCTGGAGGCGGCGATCTACGGTGCGCTCACGGCGCTCATCTTCACGCTCTGGCCGCTCGCCCGGACGGAGCAGGTCCGCGCGGCCTCGCTCTTCCGGGACGCCACGGGGTCGGTGCGGATCTGGCCCCGGCGCCGCTACCTCGTAACGCTCGCCCTGTCGGTCGCGCTGCTGATCGGGCTCTCCGCGTGGCTCTCGGGCATTCCCACCCTCGCTTTCTGGTCGGCGGGCGGGATCGTCGCGGCGCTGGCCGCGTTGGTGCTCGCGGCCATCGGGGTGCGCATGCTGTCGCGGCGGCTCGCGCGCACCCGCCTCGCCCGGGGGCATCCCGCTCTGCGTCTCGCGCTCGGCGCGGTGGGCGGGCCGGGCGGCGACGCGACGGCGGTGGTCCTGTCGCTCGGGCTCGGGCTCACCGTGCTCGCCGCCGTGGGGCAGATCGACGCAAACATGCGCGCGGCCATCGACCGCGACCTGCCGTCAGTCGCGCCGAGCTATTTCTTCATCGACATCCAGCCCGACCAGCTTCCCGGCTTCCTCGAAACGGTCGAGAACGACCCTGCCGTCAGCCGCGTCGACACCGCACCGATGCTGGGCGCCGTGGTCAAGTCGATCAAGGGCCGGCCCGCTGCCGAGTTCGACCACTGGGTCACGCGCGGCGACCGGCGGATCAGCTTCGCCGACGCGCCGTCGCAGGGCACCCGGATCGTCGCGGGCGAGTTCTGGCCCGAAGGCTACGACGGGCCGCCGCAGATCAGCTTCGCGCGGGAGGAAGCCGAGGAACTCGGGATCGAGCTCGGCGATGAGGTCGTGGTGAACGTGCTGGGCCGCGACGTCGCGGGCACCGTCACCTCTTTCCGGGAGGTCGACTTCTCCTCGGGCGGGATCGGCTTCGTCATCGTCTTCGACGCCGCAGCGCTCCAAGGCGCGCCGCATACCTGGCTCTCGACCGTCTATGCCGAGCCGGAGGCCGAGGCGCGCATCCTGCGGGAGGTGGCGGGCGACGCGCCCAACATCACCGCGATCCGGGTGCGCGACGCCATCGACCTCGTGACCGAGGCGCTCTCCGCGTTGGCCGCGGCGACGAGCTGGGGGGCGGGCGCGACGCTTCTCACCGGGTTCGTCGTCCTCGTCGGCGCGGCAGCGGCGGGCGAGCGTGGCCGGGTGTTCGAGGCGGCGGTGCTCAAGACAATCGGCGCCACACGGCCCACCATCCTCGCGAGCTTCGCGCTGCGATCCGCCCTTCTGGGCGCAGCGGCGGGGATCGTCGCCATTGCCGGCGGGGCGCTTGCGGGCTGGGGGATCATGCGCTTCGTGATGGAGGCGCCCTACGCGTTCGAATGGGTCTCGGCGACGGCGATCGTGCTCGGCGGGGCGGTGGCGACGCTGCTGGCCGGGCTCGCCTTCGCCTGGCGGCCGCTCGCGGCACGACCGGCCCGCGTTCTCCGCGCGCAGGAATGAGGGGATTCCGGATGCGATGACGCGTCCGGGCCGTTCAATCGCACGAACCGGTTCAGGTGAAGAACTCGCGCGGTCGGACCATTGCCGTCCTGCCAATCGTCGTGCGCTTTTCCGTCGAAGCTGAACCGAACGGCTCCGACGACGCCCGCCCGGCGCCCCGAAAAGGGCCCGGTCACGGGGGCGCGCGACCGGGCCGCTCCTGATGAAATCGTTCGGGATGGCGCCCGATACTGCGGACGCGACGGCAATGCGCCCTTCTAATCCGCCGATCGTCACGAACGGATGACGGTTCCGCGTCCGTTCGATGACGTGCCGACGCGCAGGCCATTCCCTCCGCCCGGCGTGACGGCTAGCCTCGCGCGCATGTGGCGCGCCCTGCTCAATCGAACCGTCTCCCTTCTGGCCGCACTCGTCGTGGCGAGCGTGGTGATCTTCGGAATGCTGCAGGCCGTGCCCGGCGATCCCGCGGCCTTCATGCTGGGCCTCAACGCGCAGCCCGACACGGTCGCCGCCCTGCGCGCGGAGCTGGGGCTGGAGGGATCGCTCGTCGCGCGTTACCTCGCCTGGACCGGCGGCATGCTGACGGGCGATTTCGGCACCTCCTACACCTACCGCGTCCCCGTCGCGGGGCTGATCGCCGACCGGATCGGCGTCAGCGCGCCGCTTGCCGCCTACGCGCTCCTCCTGACGCTGGTGATCGCCGTTCCCGCCGGGCTCCTCGCCGCGTCGCGCCGGGGCGGGGTCGCCGATTGGGGCGTGATGGGCGCGACGCAGCTCGGCCTCGCGGTGCCGAACTTCTGGTTCGCGATGCTCCTCGTCCTCGTCTTCGCGGTCTCGCTCGGCTGGGCCTCGGCCGGCGGGTTCCCCGGCTGGTCCGACCCCGTGGCGGCGATCGGCGCGCTCACCCTGCCCGCCATCGCGCTGGCCCTGCCGCAGGCCTCGATCCTCGCGCGGGTCCTGCGTTCCGCGCTCCTCGACACGCTCGACGCGGACTACATCCGCACCGCCCGCGCCAAGGGGCTGAGCCGTCGCGCCACGGTGCTGCGCCACGCGCTGCGCAACGCGGCGATCTCGGTGCTGACGATCCTCGGGCTGCAATTCTCCTTCCTGCTCGCCGGGGCCATCATCATCGAGAACGTGTTCTTCCTGCCAGGCCTCGGCCGTCTGATCTTCCAGGGCATCACCCAGCGCGACCTGATCGTGGTGCAATCGGTGACGATGCTCCTCGTCTTCGCGGTGATCGCGGTCACCTTCGCGGTGGAGCTCGCCTACACGCTGGCCGATCCCCGGCTGCGCCGCAGGTGAGCTGGGCCTTCCGGATCGGAGCGCTCCTCGCGGGGCTGGCCGTGCTCGCCGCCGGGGTCGGGCTGGTCTGGCTGCCCTACGACACGGCGAGCGTGAACATCGCCGAACGCACGCTCGGCCCCTCGCTTGCCCATCCGCTCGGCACCGACCATTTCGGCCGCGACATGGTGTCGATGCTGATGGCCGGCGCGCGGACCTCGATCGCGGTGGCGCTCGTCGCCGTGGGAATCGGGATGGGCGCGGGCGTGCCGCTCGGGCTCCTGGCGGCGGCGCGGCGCGGCGGCTGGGTGGACGAGGTGGTGATGCGCGGCAACGACCTGATCTTCGCCTTCCCCTCGCTCGTCATCGCGATCCTGATCACCGCGGTATTCGGCCCCTCGGCGGTGAACGCGATCCTCGCCATCGGCATCTTCAACATCCCCGTCTTCGCCCGCGTCGCCCGCGGCGGGGCTCTGCCGCTCTGGACGCTGGACTACGTCATGGCGGCGCGGGTGGCGGGCAAAAACGCGGGCCGGATCAGCGTCGAGCACATCCTGCCCAACATCGCCAACCTCTTGATCGTGCAGGCAACGATCCAGTTCTCGCTCGGCATCCTCGCGGAGGCGGCGCTGAGCTATGTGGGCCTCGGCGCGCAGCCGCCCACGGCCAGTTGGGGCCGGATGCTCGCCGACGCGCAGACGATGATCTACACCGAGCCGCAGCTCGCCATCCTGCCCGGCCTCGCCATCGTGGCGACGGTGCTGGGGCTGAACCTGCTGGGCGACGGGCTGCGGGACATGCTCGACCCGCGGCTCAGACGGGTGCGGATGTGAGGAGGGGCACGGCGAACGGGCGGTCTCCGGCCGCCACCGGACAGCAGGCGTCGACCTCCCGCGACGGACAGGTACGTTCCGCCGACGACCACCGCCGTGGACCGATGCGTCCAGCGTCCGCGCAGATGGACCACCCCACCGATCCGGACGCGGACGACGCGCGTCCGGCGCGAGGGCAGCCCCTGGCCGCGGGTGGGGGCAAAGCCACCGCCCTGGGGGGCGGTCGGGGGCTGCCCGGCCTGTCGGTCGGGCTGGACGGGACCGAGGGCGTCAGGGCGTTGCAGTGGTGAACGACTGGACGGAATGTCATGGTGCGCCTTCAGCGCCGTTTGGGCGAGACCCGACCGTGCCGGACGCCGGGGAGACCACCCTCCTCGCGTTCGACCGCCTCTCCGTCGCCATCCACGGCACGCCGATATTGCAAGACGTCTCGCTCGCCCTCCCCGCGGGCCGCGTCACCGGGCTCGTGGGCGAATCGGGGTCGGGCAAGTCGATGACTGCGCTCGCCGCCACAGGCCTGCTGCCCGTCGGCGCGCAGACGCATGGCGCGATCCGCCTCGACGGCCGCGACCTCACGACCATTCGCGAGCGCGACTGGCTCGACATCCGCGGGCAGGACGTCGCGATGATCTTCCAGGAGCCGATGACCGCGCTGAACCCGGTCCACACGATCGGCGCGCAGGTCTCCGAGACGCTGCGGCTGCGCGGCACGTCCCGTGCGGAGGCCACGCGGATCGCGCGCGACCGGCTCGACCGCGTGGGGCTCGGGTCCATCCCGCTCGACCGCTATCCGCACGAGCTCTCGGGCGGTCAGCGGCAGCGGGTCTGCATCGCGCTGGCCATCGCGCGCCGGCCGCGGCTGCTCATCGCGGACGAGCCGACGACCGCGCTCGACGTGACCACGCAGGCGGAGATCCTGACGCTCCTGCGCGTGCTGGTCGACGACGAGGGGATGGCGCTCCTCCTCATCACCCACGATCTCGGCGTGGTAGCGGGCATCGCCGACTGGGTCGCGGTGATGAAGGACGGCCGCATCGTCGAGACCGACGCGACCCAATCGCTGTTCCGCGACCACCGCGACCCCTATACCCGCGACCTCTTGGCCGCCTCACGCCCCCCGGCGCGCGCGCCACGCAAAGTGCCGCCCGACCCGGTCCTCGCCGCCCGCGACGTGGTGCGCGCCTACGGGGGGCACCGGGCCGTCGACGGCGTGTCGCTCACGCTCAACCGGGGCGAGAGCCTGGGTCTCGTGGGCGAGTCGGGCTGCGGCAAGTCCACGCTGACCCGCGCGCTTCTGGGGCTGGAGCCGGTGCAGGGTGGCACGGTCGAGCTGATGGGCCGGCCCAGCGGCACCGCGATGACCCGCGCGGACCGGGCGAAGATCTCCGTCGTCTTCCAGGACCCCTACGGCTCCTTCAACCCGCGCTGGACCGTCCGGCGCATCGTGACGGAGCCGTTCCACCTCACGGGCCGCCCGCCCGATGCCGGGGCCCGTGCCTCCGCCGCCCTCGAACGCGTCGGCCTCTCTGCGGGCGATCTCGACAAGTATCCGCACGAATTCTCCGGCGGCCAGCGCCAGCGCATCGCCATCGCCCGCGCGCTCATCACCGAGCCGGCGGTGCTGGTTCTCGACGAGGCGGTCTCCGCGCTCGACGTCCGGGTCCGGGCGCAGGTGCTCGCGCTTCTGGACGACCTTCAGGCGCGGCTTGGGCTGGCTTACCTTTTCATCAGCCACGACCTGAGCGTGGTGCGCGCCATCGCCGACCGGGTGATCGTCATGCAGGCGGGCCGCTTCGTCGAGGATGGCCCCGTCGCGGACGTGTTCGCCGCGCCGGAATCGGACTATACCCGCAAGCTCATCGCCGCCGCCCCCGCCATACCCGACGCCTGGGTGAAGGAGACATCATGAAGGACATGCCCACCCCCCTCTGGTTCGACCCGGAGGAGATGCTGATCGGCGGACGCTGGCTGCGCGCCTCCGAGACGCTGACGCTGGAAAACCCCTCGACGACGGAGCCGCTCGCCCGGATCGCCCGGGGCCAGTCCCGCGAGATCGATGCCGCCGTGGCCGCCGCCCACGCGGCGCTGGCCGGCGAATGGGGCCGGATGCCCGCGCTGGAGCGCGGCCGCATCCTCGCGCGGATGGGTCGGCTGGTCGAGGCGCGGGTAGACGACCTCGCCGTGCTCGAGGCGCTCGACGTGGGCAAGCCGCTCCGGCAGGCGCGCGCCGATGCCGTGGCGCTGGCCCGCTATCTCGAGTTCTACGGCGGCGCGGCCGACAAGGTGCACGGGACGACGATCCCCTATCTCGACGGCTACAACGTCTACACCCTGCGGCAGCCGCACGGCGTGACGGGTCATATCGTGCCGTGGAACTACCCGATGCAGATCATCGGCCGCTCCGTCGGCGCGGCGCTCGCCATGGGCAATGCCTGCGTCCTGAAGCCCGCCGAGGAGGCGTGCCTCACCGCGCTGGCCTTCGCCCGGCTGGCCGAGGAGGCGGGCCTCCCGCCCGGGGCGCTGAACGTCGTGCCGGGGCTGGGCGCGGAGGCGGGCGCCGCGCTCGCCGCCCATCCGGGCATCCACCACATCAGCTTCACCGGCTCGGTCGCGACGGGGGCGAAGATCCAGGCGACGGCGGCGCAAAACGTCGTGCCGGTGACACTCGAACTCGGCGGCAAGTCGCCCCAGATCGTCTTCGAGGACGCCGATCTCGACGCGGCCCTGCCCTTCCTCGTCAATGCGGGCATCCAGAACGCGGGCCAGACCTGCTCCGCCGCCTCCCGCATCCTCGTCCACCGCGAGGTCCACGACGAGGTCGTGGCGCGCATGGCCGAACGCTACCGCGCGCTCCGCGTCGGCGCGGCGATGGACGATCTCGAGGTGGGCCCACTGATCTCCGCGCGGCAGAAGGCGATCGTGGACGATTTCCTCGCGCAGGCCGAAGGGCTTACCGTCGCCGCCGAGGGGCGGATCGAGGGCACGGGCGGCCATTACGTCGCGCCGACGCTGCTGACCGGCGCGACGGGCGACCACCGGCTCGCGCAGGCGGAGATCTTCGGCCCCGTCCAGGTCGTCATCCCCTTCGCGGACGAGGCCGAGGCGCGCGCCATCGCCAACGGCACCGATTACGGCCTCGTCGCGGGCGTCTGGACGCGCGACGGCGCCCGGCAGATGCGGATGGCGCGCGATCTGCGCGCAGGGCAGGTCTTCCTCAACAATTACGGCGCGGGCGGCGGGGTCGAGCTGCCCTTCGGCGGCGTCGGCAAGTCCGGCCACGGGCGCGAGAAGGGTTTCGAGGCGCTCTACGGGTTCTCGCAGCTCAAGACCGTCGCGGCCTACCACGGATAGGACCGGAGCGGCGCGCGATGGGGGCGGGTGCGAGCCGCGGGACCTGCCCCCGGGCATTGCGCTCGCCGGTTGTCGTCACAGGCTCTTGGGGCCGCGCGCGGGACAGGTTAGCGGTTCCCGGAAGAGATGAAGGGAGAGGCCCATGAGGCTCGAAGGCAAGACAGCGATCGTGACAGGGGCCGCATCGGGCTTCGGCCGCGGCATCGCGGAGAAGTTCGCCGCCGAGGGCGCGCGCGTGATCGTGGCCGACCTGAACGCCGAGGGTGCCGAGGAGGTCGCGCAGGCGGTGCTGGGCATGGCCCACCGGGTCGACGTGTCGGCGGATGCGGACTGGGCGGACCTGACCGCGCGGGCGATGGAGGAATGGGGCCGGATCGACATCCTCGTCAACAACGCGGGCATCACCCACATGCCGAAGCCGATGGAGGACGTGACCGAGGAGGAGTTCGACCGCGTCCTGCGCGTCAACGCGAAGTCGGTCTATCTCTCCGCCCGCCATGTCGTGCCGGTGATGAAGGCGGCGCGGGCGGGCGCGATCCTGAACGTCGCGTCGACGGCGGGCGTCTCGCCCCGGCCGCGGTTGAACTGGTACAATGCCTCGAAGGGCTGGATGATCACGGCGACGAAGGCGATGGCGGTGGAGCTCGCCCCCGAGGGCGTCCGCGTCAACGCGCTGAACCCCGTCGCGGGCGAGACGCCGCTTCTGGCGAGCTTCATGGGCGAGGACACGCCGGAGATGCGGGCGAAGTTCCTGTCCACGATCCCGCTCGGCCGCTTCTCCACCCCGCAGGATCTGGGCAACGCGGCCTGCTTCCTGTGCTCCGACGAGGCGTCGATGATCACCGGCGTCGCAATGGAGGTGGATGGCGGGCGCTGCATCTAACCATGCGGATCGCCGCCGATATCCATGTCCTCGCCGGGGCCTTTGCCTCGCAGCAGCTGGCCTATGCGCATCTCCTCGACGTGGCGGAGGCGGAGGGGCTGTCGCCCGACCTCGACCATGTGGAGGTGATCGCCGGGCCGCTGCACAAGCGGTTGCGTGCCTATTTCGACGACGACCTCGTGTCCGAGCTGGCGCGAGCCGCCGACGGGGAGGCGCTGATCCTCGTCCTGCCCGGCGCCTTCGTCACCGGTGCCTTCCCGGAGACGTCGCTGCTGCGCGATCTGGGGCGGCATCCGGGCCATGTCACGCGGGCGGCTTTGTCGTGAGCGTGCGCGCGTGAGGCCGGGGCCGCGCAACCTGATCACCGACGTGGCGGGATTGCGCGTCGGGAACGCGGCGGACGAGGGGCTGCGCTCGGGCGCGACGGTCCTGCTGGGCGCGCGGCCGTTCACCGCCGCGGTGCATGTCATGGGCGGCGCGCCCGGCACGCGGGAGACGGACCTGCTCGCCCCCGACCGGCTGGTGCAGGAGGTGGACGCGCTGGTCCTCTCGGGCGGCTCGGCCTTCGGGCTCGACGCGGCCTCGGGCGTGGCGGACGGGCTCCGCGACATGGGGCGCGGCTTCGCCGTGGGCAACCAGCGCGTGCCGATCGTGCCGGGGGCGATCCTGTTCGACCTGCTGAACGGCGGCGACAAGGGCTGGATCGCGAACCCCTACGGCGCGCTTGGCCGGACTGCGCTGGAGGCGGCGGGCGAGGACTTCGCGCTCGGCACGGCCGGTGCGGGGTTCGGCGCGAACACGATGGACCTCGCCGGCGGGCTCGGCTCGGCTTCCTGCGTGCTGGCGAACGGCGTCACGGTGGGCGCGCTGGTCGCGGTGAACGCGCTTGGGCGGGTCTGCGACGACGAAGGCCGGTTTCACGCCGCGCCTTTCGAGATGGCGGACGAGTTCGGTGGTCGAGGCCCCGCGACGCTCGACCCCGGATGGGAGCCCTACGGCGACCGGGCGCCGGGCCAGTCCACCACCATCGCCATCGTCGCCACCGACGCCGCACTCACGCAGGCGCAGGCGACGCGGATGGCGGTGGCGGCGCATGACGGCATGGCCCGCGCCATCGTGCCAAGCCACACGCCGATGGACGGCGACCTTGTCTTCGCCGCCGCGACGGGCGCGCATCCCCTTGCCGATCCGGTCTGGGACGCGCTGCGGCTCGGCCACGCCGCGGCCGCCTGCCTTGCCCGTGCCATTGCGCGGGGGGTGTATCTCGGCGGCGACGGGTCCCTCCCCGCCTGGCGCACGCGGTTCAACGGCGGCTGAGGAAGAAGGCGCGGAGCAGCGCCGCGCTCTCCTCGGCGGCGAGCCCGTCCTGCACCTCCGGCACGTGATGCGTCTGGCGATGCGCGAAGACGCGCGCGCCGTGCAGCACCCCGCCGGATTTCGGGTCCGCCGCGGCGAAATGGAGCCGCGCGAGCCGCGCATGGGCGATGGCCTGCGCGCACATCGCACAGGGCTCCAGCGTGACCCAGATCGCGCAGCCCGCGAGCCGCTCCTGCCCGAGCGCGGCGCAGGCGGCGCGGATCGCCAGCATTTCCGCGTGGGCCGTCGGGTCGGTCAACTCCCGTGTCCGGTTGCCCGCGCGGGCCAGCACATCCGCGCCGCGCGTAACGACCGCACCGACCGGCACCTCGCCCCGCGCACCGGCGGCGCGGGCCTCCTCGAGCGCCTGGGGCATGAAGGACCGGAACATGGCCCCGCTCCTGCCGCCCCGCGCGCGGCCGCGCAAGCCGCTTCCCCCGGCCCCTCCCGCGCGCTACGTCCCGAATCATGACCGATGACCCGCACCAGACCGACCGCCCCGGAGACCGCATCGCCAAGGTGATCGCCCGCGCGGGCCTCGCCTCCCGGCGCGACGCCGAGCGCATGGTCGAGGAGCTGCGCGTCAAGGTGAACGGCCGCACCGTGTCGAACGTCGCCCACAACGTCGCCGCCGGCGACCGCGTGACGGTGGACGACGCGCCGCTGCCGCAGGCCGAGGGCGCCCGGCTCTGGCTCTACCACAAACCCGTGGGCCTCGTGACGTCCGAGCGCGACGAGAAGGGCCGTGAGACGGTGTTCGACACGCTGCCCGCCGAGCTGGGCCGGGTGCTGTCGGTCGGACGGCTCGACCTGAACTCCGAAGGGCTGCTGCTGCTGACGAACGACGGCGCGCTGAAGCGGCAGCTGGAACTGCCTGCGACGGGCTGGCTCCGGCGCTACCGGGTGCGCGTGAACGGCACGGCAGAGGAGACCGCGCTGGAGCGGCTGCGCGCGGGGATCGAGGTCGACGGCGAGGCCTTTGCGCCGATGCAGGTCGCGCTCGACCGCCAGCAGGGCGCGAACGCCTGGCTGACCGTCGGGCTGCGCGAGGGGCGCAATCGCGAGGTGCGGCGCGCGATGGCGGCAGTGGGCCTCTACGTCAACCGCCTGATCCGGGTCAGCTACGGGCCGTTCCAGCTTGGCCATCTCGAACCCGGCGCGGTCGAGGAAGTGAAGCCCCGCGTCCTGCGCGAGCAGCTCGGGGGCACGTTCGAGGGAGAACTGGCCGAAGGCCGGAAAGGAGCCGCGATGGCGGAGGATGACAAGGGCGGCAAGCCGCGCAAGCCCCGCAGTTCCGGCGACCGACTGGTCGATCACGGACGCGGCAAGCCGGGCGGCGCCAATCCGAAGGGCGGGCATCGCAAGGGGACCGAACCGGATGCCGAGGGCCGGTCCGAACGCGCCGGCCGGCCCGAACGGCCGCGGACGGGAAAGCCGCCGGTCACGCGCAACGACGGCGCCGGCAGCAAACCGCGATCCGGCGGCCCCGCACGCGACGGCGACAAGCCCCGCGGGCGGTTCGGGGACAAGCCGCGCGGCCCGCGGGACGAGGGCGGCAAGGACCGCCCGCGCGGCAAGCCCTTCGGCAAGCGCCCCCCGCGCGACGGCGACGCGACGCGGGATGCGGGGGATCGCCCGAGGCGCGAGGACCGGCCCCGGCCGGAACGCGCGCGCGAGGATCGCAAGCGCCAGGATCGGCCGCGCGGCCCGAACGCGGACCGTCCCGAGAACGGAAGCGACCGTCCGGCCCGGTCCGGCGGACCGAAGCGGGCGGGCGAGCGTCCGGCCCGGCCCGGCGGCACGTCCGGTTCGCAGCCCGATCGCCGCCCCGGTGCGACCGACGCGCCGAAGGAGACCAAGGCGGAACGGACCGCGCGGCTGCGTTCCGACAGTTCGGTCAGCCTGCGCAAGGGCGGTCAGCGCGGCCGGGGCATCGCCAAGCCCAAGCGGACCTCCGGCAAGACGCTCACGAACAAGCCCGGCGGGAAGTCCTGACACGACGATCGGCCCGTCGTGTCGCGCTTCGCTTTACCCCGAGGGCGTCACCCCCGCTTGCGGCCGGGGCCAGCCTTGCCCCTATCCAGTCCGAAGATCGTGCCCGTCGCCGGTGATCCTCAGCCCTTGTCGTCGAGCCCGTGGGCCTTCATCAGCCGCGCCTGCGCGAAGAAGAAGATGAACATCGCCACCGGCAGGCCGAAGGTCTTGAAGTTCACCCAGGTCTCGGTCGACATCCCGCGCCAGACCAGCTCGTTGGTCACGGCGAGCCCGACGAAGAACCACGCCATCCGACGCGTCAGGATCATCCAGCCCGCATGGTCGAGCGGCAGCGCTTCCGACAGGACCATCGCCAGATAGCTGCGCCCGCGCCAGACGCCGAAGAACAGCACCGCCGCGAAGAGCGCGTAGATCAGCGTGGGCTTCATCTTGAAGAACCGCTCGTCGTTGAGCCAGACCGAGAGCCCGCCGAACACCGTCACGAGGATCGCGGTGACGAGCTGCATCTGGCTCAACCGACCTGTGAGCCACCAGAGCGCCGCCGTGGAGGCCAGCACCAGCGGCACGAACAGCGCGGTGATGACGATGAACCCCTCATATTCCGTACCCCCGAAGGCGTAGCTCTCGTCCTTGAGGTAGAGATAGCCCAGGAAGAACAGCACCACCGGGCCGAGCTCCAGCGCGGTCTTCAGCCATCCAGGCACGGCGCGTTCGGGTCTGTCTGGCATGGCGGGCCTCCTTCGGGTGCGGCGGGGATACGGAATGCGCGCGGCGGGGTCCAGCCTCGGCGGCGGCGGGCTTCACGCGCGCGCGATGCGGGGGGCAGTCGGGTCCGACTGGAGTGGTGCGCCTGAACGGTGCGTTCGTGCGGCTTGCTGACGGCTGAAGGTGATAAAGGCGCTGTCGGGCGGCCTTCACCCGAATTCCACCACCACGGCCCCGAGGGCGATCAGGGAGATCAGGACCAGCCGGCGAAGGCCGACCGCCTCGCCGAGGAGGAACCAGCCGAGCAGCGCCGCGAAGACGGTGGAGGTCTCGCGCAGGATCGCCGCCTCGCCCACGTTGTCGAGCCGCGTGGCCATCATGATCGACCCGAAGGAGCCGAGCGCGACCACGCCGCCGAGCGCGCCGAGCCGCACCAGAGGCGCCTCCGGCCGCCGCCATTTGCCACGTAGGAGCGCAGTCAGGGGGAAGTCCAGGGACGTCAGCATGAAGAACCACGCGAGGAAGGTGAACGGATCGGCCATCGCCCGGATGCCGTACGCGTTCCACGTCGTGTAGACCGCCACCATCAGGCCCGTCACCACGGCGAGCCCGAGCGCCGGCACCAGCGTCGCGCGCTCGACCGTGACATGGGTCATGTTGTAGGCCGAAAGCCCGAAGAGCCCCACCAGCAGAAGGCCCACGCCCGCCCACTGGATCGCGGTGAAGTGCTCTCCGAAGATGAGGCCGGCGCCCAGCACGGTAAAGAGCGGCCCGGTCCCGCGCACGACCGGGTAGACCACCGTGTAGGCACCCCGTTCGTAGGTCGCCCCCTGCAGGAGCTTGTAGGTCGTCTGGATCGCGATCATCCCGGCGAGCACCCACCACAGCTCCGCCGGCGGCCAGGGCACGAGGAACAACGCGACCGGCGCCGCCAGGCTGAAGATCGCCACGTCCATCACGGTGCGCGAGGTCCAGGGGTCGTAGGTCCCGCCCTTCTGGAGCGCGCCGAACAGCGCGTGCAGGAACGCCGCCGCCAGCGCGAGGACGAGCGCCACGTCATGGCCGGCCGGCGTGCCCTCGATGGCGTAGATCCAGTCGCGCATCACCCCGTCCGCGTCTTTCCGGTCGCGCCTCCTGTCTACGTCCCGGCCGGCCGGGGCAAGAGGCCGCCTGTTGCCTCACCCTGAGATGTTACCAAGCGCGGTAACTGGATTTCGGGCCAGCGGCAGGACCATGCCTGCGATCGGCAGCGGCGTCAGGGCTTCCATTCCGTGACGGACGATCCTCGCGGCCTGATCGGCCCGCCACGCCTTCACCAGCCGCTGCATGGTGCGCAGGTGGGAGGCGTTGAACCGGTCAGGATGGCGGTCCTTGAGCCGGGCCAGAACATCGACCGCGGTCATCGCAGGTTGAGCGTCGAGCCATGCCTCGATCTCAAGGCGATGAGGCTCGAGCATTGATGGGCGCTTCGGAACCGGTTTCACCCGATGATAGGGCCTGCGATGGATCTCCCGGCGTTCGCCGTTCCGCGTCGCATCGGCGATGGCGGCTGCGAGATCAACCAGAACAGGCGACTCATACGCCGACGGTGCGATCCCCCTCCGATCGACCCGCTTGCCCAGATCAGCCTGCGCCGCGCGGATCGCTGCCAGGGCGACCACCGGATCGGCGCGATTTAGCAGATCGACGATGCGCGCGATGCTTGCAGCATCTACCCGCCCCGAGGCCAATGCCCGCCCGGCCGGAGGGACCGGCGGATGCCAGTACTTCGTAACCTTCGCACCGACGCGAACCTTCTTGCGCAGCTTGAAGGAGGGCTGGAACAGGTTGGTCTGCAAACGCACCGCCGCGTAGAGCTTTGCCAGCGCCGCAGCGGCTGCCATGCCCTCGAACCTGCCGTAGCCGACGATGCGGCGGACGATGGCCCCGTTCTTTTGCTCTACCCAGGCCTGATCGTTCTTTCGGTAGGCCCGCGAGCGCGTCACCTCTAACTTCTGCGCCCGGCACCAGGCGACGACTGGCTCGTTCATGAAGGCCCCGTCGTTGTCGAAGTCGACACCTTTCAGAGGGAAGGGAAACAGCGTTTGTGCCGCCCGAAGCGCTTCCAGCACGAGCGCCCCTGACCGAAACACCACCGGCACGCATTCGGTCCAGCCCGTGGCGATGTCGGTCAGCACCAGCGTCTGCACGAAGGCACCTGCCGTGCTGACCCCTGAATGCGCGACGAAGTCGACCTCGAGGAAACCTGGCTCCGGGTCGCCCCAGTCGGCGAACGTCCGCACCGGCACTGACCGACGCACCGCCGAGCTGAAGCCGGCCCGCTTGCGCCTTCCCTGTGCGGCCGCAATCGATCGTCGCCGGGCTGATCGCGAGCAGCGCGGCTCGCAGGTCCGCATCGGGCGCGAGCTGCCCATGCCGCTCCAGTGCCGGCAACAAAACCGGGATCATTGGCTTCAGACGCTTGGAGCAGACCCGATCCGACGCTTCCCAAAGCAGTGCGGGGGCTTCTTTCACCTCCTGATTATAGCGCGCCTTCGGCTTGCCCCGCGGACGCTTCTCGGCATCTCCCGACCCGAGGAGCCGGATCGCGTGCTTGCGGTGCAGCCCGGTCAGCGCCACGAACTCGTCGAGGATGACGCCCTTCGCCACACGTCCGCTCTCTGCGTATCGGTCCCTGATCGTCGCCGTCACCTCCGCCCGTGCCGCCATGCTGAGCCTCCCCGCCATCGTTCCGCACCCCACCGACCCACTCAGATCGTGCGTAGCGATCAGGGTGCGGCAACGGCAGCGTCGGGTAACGTTTCATGCGAGACAATGCGCCTGTCTCTTCAGCATCATCTGCCAAGACCCCACGCGCTTCGACTTCGACCGGCAGACGGAGGTCAACGCAGATCCATTGCGACTGATCGAGGGGGTGACCGCCGGCATGGCGCTCCTCGCGGCCGGAATCATCTTCGCCTCGGGCGGCTGAATCGAGCGTCGCTTCGCCGAAAAACGCCCGCCGCGCGGAGGAGCAGGGTTAAAGGTCAGCGCCTCAACAGGAAACGAATACGAAAGGGCGCGCCGCCGGGTTGAACGGAACGCGCGGCCCTGACCCCGCCGCCGGTCAGGCGTCGAGACCGACCAGCGCGGCGGCGAACTCCTCGGGGTCGAAGGCGTCGAGGTCGTCGATCTGCTCGCCCACCCCGATCGCGTGGATCGGCAGGCCGAACCGGTCGGCGAGCGCGACGAGCACCCCGCCCTTCGCCGTCCCGTCGAGCTTGGTCATCACGAGGCCCGAAACCTGCGCGAGCTTCTGGAAGACCTCCACCTGCATCAGCGCGTTCTGCCCGGTGGTCGCATCGAGCACGAGCAGCGTGTTGTGTGGCGCGCTGTCGTCCTTCTTGCGGATCACGCGAACGATCTTGGAGAGCTCCTCCATCAGGTCGGCGCGGTTCTGCAACCGACCCGCCGTGTCGATCAGCAGCAGGTCCGCCCCCTCCGCCTCGGCCCGGCCCATCGCGTCGAAGGCGAGCGAGGCGGGGTCGGAGCCCTCGGGCGCGGTCATCACCGGCACACCGGCGCGGTCGCCCCAGACCTGCAGCTGTTCCACGGCGGCGGCGCGGAACGTATCGCCCGCGGCGATGACGACGGATTTGCCGGCCGCGCGGAACTGGGAGGCGAGTTTGCCGATCGTCGTGGTCTTGCCGGACCCGTTGACGCCCACGACGAGCACCACCTGCGGCCGCTTCGGGAAGAGCGGCATGGGCGTCGCCACCGGCTCCATGATCCGCGCGATCTCGGTCGCCAGAAGCCGCTTGATCTCCTCGGTCGAAAGCCGCCGGCCCATCCGCCCCTCGGCCAGGTTCGCGGTCACGCGCATCGCCGTGTCGACGCCCATGTCGGCGGCGATCAGCAGCTCCTCGAGCTGCTCCAGCATCTCGTCGTCGAGCACGCGGCGCGGCGCGGCGGGCGCGGCGCGGCCCATGAGGCGGTCGAGCAGGCCGCGACGGGCCGGCGCCTCGGGGGCAGGCTCGGCCTCCGGTCGGGACGTTGCCGGCGGAACCGGCGCGCCGGGAGACGGGATCGGTGCGATGTCGAGCGGCGGCGCGACGGGGACCGGCCGCGGCGCGGGCGCGGGCTCGGCGGGCGCGGGACCGGGTGCGCGCGCGTCCTCGACCTCGGCCGCCGCGCCGGGATCGGGCGCGTCCTCCGCGGCCCCCTCCTCGACGATGGCGTCGAGACCCTGCTCGAGCTTGGACGACGACCGCGTGAGACGGTCCTTGAGCTTGCTGAAGAACGACATGCCGCCCCCTTTCGCTCTTCACCTAATATGCCCGGCCGCGCGGCGAAAGGCCGGGCGACAGGGCGTTGCGGGCGGCCCGCGTTCGACGTTGGTATGCGACACCGGCGGCGCCCAAGATCGCGATTCTCGATTCGGAAGCGACCGATTCGGCGGCCACGATCGCGAACGACCGGTTAACAGCCCCCCCGGCGTACGCTGCTTATCTCAATGATTTCCGCGTTTACCGAGAATAAACCAGTCGATGGTAGAGATGTTAGGGACTTGTTAACCATTGGGGCTCAAATTAGGCGAAGTGGACCCAGGCCCGTGCGCCAAGGTTTGCTCCGTGCAGTGCTCCCGCTGCCGACCTTTCTCCCTCGGGGTCAGGCGGCGGGACACGCAAAGACCCCACCCCTTCCCCATCCGGACACCGGCCCCACCGGTGATCCGGAGCGGGGATCGGGCCGTCGATTGTCCAGCGCGTGTTCCATGCCATGAACTTCGGGATCGGTCTCCACCCCGCGCGGCGACCCCCTCGCGGTAATGCCTCGATCGTAAACGGAACGCGCTCGACGCCGCCACGCCGGGCGGACACGGCCCGGGCGTGGCCGGGCCGGTTACCATGTCGCGGCGTTCGGGATGGACAGTCCGGATGGAACCGGAAAGACTCGGCCCCGGAAGGAAACCCGTCATGCGCCCGATCCCCGCCCTCTGCCTCACCCTCCTCTGCGCGGCCGCCACGCCCGCACTGGCCCAGCGGGTCGTCTCCGCCGACGAGTTCTCGCAGATGGTCACCGGCAAGACGCTGCATTTCGACCGCGACGGGTCGGCCTTCGGGGCGGAACAGTATTTCGAGGACAAGCGCGTGATCTGGGCCTTCGAGAACGGCCAGTGCCAGCGCGGCATCTGGTTCGAGAACCGCACGGGCGAGATCTGTTTCGTCTACGATTCGAGCCCGGACCCGCAATGCTGGTCCTTCCTCGAAGGCGGCGACGGGACGTTCCGCGCGCGGTTGTCCGACGATCCGGCGGCCTCCGACCTTGTGACGCGGGAAATCGGCACCGACCCGCTCGATTGCCCGCTGCCCGATCTCGGGGTCTGAACGCGCCGCACGGGCCGGAAGGGCTTTGCCCTCGGGCCTTCGACAACGGGGCATCGGACGTTCACGGGCGAAACGCTTGGCGAGCGTTTCCGGGACGCCCGCTCGCCCACGGATATTCCGGACGCAACGACCTCAGAACAGCGAGCCTTGGTCGGGTGGCTTGGGCTTTGCCTTCCCGCGCGGGGCGGTGCCGGTGACGGCTTCGATCCTGTCGTCGCCCGCGAACTGGATCTGGATCTGCCCGGCCTGCCGCGCTGCGGCGGCATCGGTCACGATGGACGATCCGGCCCGGACGACCGCGAAGCCCCGCTCCAGCGTGCGCTCGTAGCCCAGCGACAGACGCAGCCGTTCGAGCCCGGCCAGCCGCTCCTCGGCCCGCGCCGCGATCGCGCGGACGAGCGGGTCCAGTCGGATGGCGGCGTTGTCCACCCGGCAGCCCTCGGCCACGAGACGGCGGCGGAGCGGTTCGGGCGAGAGGCGGGCGGCCTGCCGCGCCAGATCCTGCGCCGCCCGTGTCCGCGCCCGCGGCAGGGCGGCGTCGAGACGGGCGCCGAGCTGTTCCAGCCGCCGCCGCTCGGTCGCCGTGCGTGCCGCGAGCGCGCCGGGCGTGATCCGTCCCTCCAGCCGGGACAGCGCAACCCGTGCCCGCGCCGTGCGGCCCCGTAGCGCCGTCGGCAGGCGGTCGGAGGCAAGGTCCAACCGCTGCCGCGCCCCCGAAAGCAGTGCCTCGCGCCGCGGCAGCGCGCGGGAGAGGTCGCGCCACCGTTGCCGCCGCGACTCGACCCCCGCGCGGGCGCAGCGCGCCTGCCGCGCCCCCAGATCGGCCACCGCCGCCAGGAGGTCGAGCCGGACCGGCACCGCGATCTCGGCCGCGGCCGTCGGTGTCGGCGCACGGCGGTCGGCGGCGTGGTCGATCAGCGTCGTGTCGGTCTCGTGGCCCACGGCGGAGATCAGCGGGATCGCGCTTTCGGCCGCCGCACGGACGACGACCTCCTCGTTGAAGCCCCACAGATCCTCGATCGAGCCGCCGCCCCGCGCGACGATCAGCAGGTCCGGCCGCGGGATCAGCCCGCCGGGGGCGAGCGCGTTGAAGCCGCGGATCGCCGCCGCCACTTCCGGCGCCGAGGCGCGACCCTGCACCGCGACCGGCCAGATCAGGACGTGGCGCGGAAACCGCTCCCGCAGGCGGTGCAGGATGTCGCGGATGACCGCCCCCTGCGGCGAGGTCACGACGCCAATCACGTTCGGCAGTCGCGGAAGATCGCGCTTGCGCGACGCGTCGAACAGCCCCTCCGCCGCCAGCGCCACGCGCCGCTTCTCCAGCATCGCCATCAGCGCGCCGGCGCCCGCCACTTCCATCGCATCGACGTTGAGGTTGTACTTCGACTGCGCCCCGAAACCCGAGAGGCGGCCGGTGACGATCACCTCCATCCCCTCCTCGGGCGCGACGGAGAGCTGCGCGATCTGGCCCTTCCACGTCGTGCAGGCCAGCACGTTCCGGTCGTCCTTGATGTCGTAGTAGAGATGGCCCGAGCGGGCGCGGAAGATGCGCCCGATCTCGCCGCGCACGCGGATGCGCCCGAACGCGTCCTCCAGCGTCCGCTTCACCGCGCCCGAGATCTCGGAGACGGTGTACTCGGTTTCGTTGCGTCCGGGCTGCGGCCCGAATTCGTCGATCAGATCGTCCATGCGCCCTCCTACCGCGTGGCCCCGTGCCGGGCCAGTCTTGTCCGGCCCCGCCCCGCCCCCTAAACCGCGCCCGAGACGACAGGAGGCGGCCCATGAACATCCTCATACTCGGCTCCGGCGGGCGCGAGCACGCGCTGGCCTGGGCGGTGCTGCAGAACCCGAAATGCGACCGGCTGGTCGTGGCGCCGGGCAATGGGGGCATCGCGGAGATCGCGGAATGCGCGGCGCTCGACATCCTCGACGGCGCGGCGGTGGCGGACTGGGCCTGCGAGGAGAGCATCGACTTCGTGATCGTCGGACCGGAGGCGCCGCTGGTCGCCGGGGTGGCAGACGCGCTGCGCCAGGCCGGACTTACGGTGCTCGGGCCCTCGGTCGCGGCGGCGCGGCTCGAGGCGTCGAAGGCCTTCACCAAGGAAATCTGCGCCGCCGTGGGT
This sequence comes from uncultured Jannaschia sp., assembly GCF_947494055.1. Taxonomy (GTDB): domain Bacteria; phylum Pseudomonadota; class Alphaproteobacteria; order Rhodobacterales; family Rhodobacteraceae; genus Jannaschia. The sequence goes on from NZ_CANLTR010000001.1 coordinate 194,656, forward strand.
GCGCCGACCGCGGCCTATGCGCGGTTCGACGATTTCGACGCGGCGCGGGCCTACCTTGCCGACCATCCCCTGCCGGTCGTGGTGAAGGCCGACGGGCTCGCCGCCGGCAAGGGCGTCACCGTGGCCGAAACACGAGAGACGGCGGAGGCGGCGCTCGCCGACATCTTCGACGGCGCGCACGGGACGCCGGAGGTGGTGATCGAGGCGTTCCTGACGGGCGAGGAGGCGTCGTTCTTCTGCCTCGTCGATGGCGCGGACGTGCTGCCCATCGGCACGGCGCAGGACCACAAGCGCGTGGGTGACGGCGATACGGGGCCGAACACCGGCGGCATGGGCGCCTATTCCCCCGCCCCGGTGATGGATGCCGAGGTGGAGCGGTGCGCGCTGGACGAGATCGTGCGGCCGACCATGGCCGAGATGGCGCGGCGCGGCACGCCGATGCAGGGCGTCCTCTTCGTCGGGCTGATGATTGCGGAGGGCCGGCCGAGCCTCGTGGAATACAACGTCCGCTTCGGCGATCCAGAATGCCAGTGCTTGATGATGCGGCTGGGCGGGCAGGCGCTCGACCTGATGCTCGCTTGCGCGGAAGGGCGGCTGGGCGAGGCGCGCGTCCGCTGGGCCGAAGACCACGCGCTCTGCGTCGTGATGGCGGCGCAGGGCTATCCCGGCCCCTATGCCAGGGGCGGCGCGATCGGCGGGCTCGACGCGGTGGCGGCCGACGACGGGACGACCGTGTTCCATGCCGGGACGGCGATGCAGGACGGGCGGCTCGTCGCGGCGGGCGGCCGGGTGCTGGGCGCGACCGCGCGGGGCGAGAACCTGCGAACGGCGCGGGACCGGGCCTATCGTGCGGTGGACCGGATCGACTGGGCGGACGGGTTCTACCGCCGGGACATCGGCTGGCGCGCGCTGTGAGCCGCCGCCGCCGCGCCCGCTGGCACGCGCCGGCGCTGCTGATCGCGCGGCTGCTGATCGCCGCGCTGTTCGCGAGCGGAGCGGCGCAGAAGGCGCTCGACCCCGCCCCGGTGGAGGGCCTGCTCGGGGATAAAGGCCTGCCCGAATGGCTCGTCTGGGCGGCGCTCGCCTACGACGCGACGGCGGCGCTCTGCCTCGTCCTCGGGCGCTTCGTCACGCCGGTCGCGCTGTCGCTGGCGGCCTATTGCGCCTTCACCAGCCTGTTCCACTTCCGGCCCGACGATCCGTGGCAAATGACGATCTTCGTCAAGAACTGGGCGATCGCCGGCGGCTGCCTCGCGCTGGCCGTGGCATGGGACGCGACGGGCCGCCGGCGGTAAGGCGTCAGATCTGCTTCTCGGGCATCTGCACGACCAGCCCGTCCAGCGCCTCGCTCACCTTGAGCTGGCAGGTCAGGCGGGAACGGTCCGGGTCGGGCTCGTAGGCGAAGTCCAGCATGTCCTGCTCCATCGGGTCGACGGGGGGCAACTTCTCGACCCACTCCTTGGCGACATAGACGTGGCAGGTGGAGCAGGCGCAGGCGCCGCCGCAATCGGCCTCGATGCCGGGAATGCCGTTGTCGCGGGCACCCTCCATCACGGTGAGGCCGACGGGAACGTCCACGACGTGCTCTTTGCCGCCGTGCTCGATATAGGTGATCTTGGGCATGGGAACTCCTGGGCCGGTCTGGGCCCGGGTTAGCTTCCGGGTGGCCGGCGTGCAACAGAGCGGATGCGCGCGGTTTCTCGGCCCCGGCCGCTCGGCTAGGAAGACGGGGACGGCTCCGTGCCGTCTCTCCTGACACAGGTGCAATGACCCGACGTTCCTCCCTTCCACCGACCCCGTGGCTCGCGGCCGGCCGGGCCGGCGTTTCACGTCGGCCGCGGTCGAACGAGTCGGGGCGCTGCGACGTCACGCGCGGGAGAAGGACGTCAGAATGGTTTTGACAGCGTCTATCCCGGCGGCCGCGATCCGCCATGCCGACGATGGAGGCGCGGCGTGAGCACGTCATCCGAGACCGGCCGCCTGATCGCGGTGGACTGGCTGCGCACGTTGGCGATCGTGGCGATGGCGGCGTTCCATTTCGGCCGCGACTTCGAGGTGCTGGGTCTGGTGCCGCCGGGGACGACCTTCGGCGGGCTCTGGGATCTTTCGGCGCGGACCATCGCCTCGACCTTCATCTTCCTCGCCGGGCTGTCGCTCTGGCTGGCGCATGGGCGCGGGTTCCGCCGGCGCCCCTACCTCGTCCGGCTGGCGCAGGTGGCGGGCGCGGCGGCGGCGATCTCGCTGGTCACGTGGATCGCCGTGCCGGGAGCCTGGGTGCGGTTCGGCATCCTGCACTCGATCGCGTTGTCGAGCGTGCTGGCCCTGCCCTTCCTGCGCGCGCCGGCCTGGGGGACCGCATCGGCGGCCGCGCTCGTCCTATGGGGTCTGCCTACGTTGCGCGGGCCGGCCTTCGACGGGCTCCTCTGGCTCTGGACCGGGCTCGGGACTGAAGTGCCGCCGATGATGGATTACGAACCGATGGTGCCGTGGTTGGCGCCGTTCCTCGCCGGGCTTGCCTTCGGGCAGGCGGGCGGGATCGCGCTGTTCCGCTGGGGGCCGGCGCGGCCGGGGCGGCTGGCGCGGGCACTGGCCTGGCCGGGGCGGCACGCGCTGCCGGTCTATCTCGTCCACCAGCCGGCGCTGGTGGGGGCCATCCTCGCCGGCGCCTGGCTCTGGCAGCGCATGTGAGAACGGGCGCCCGTGGGCGCCCGTCGATACGTCGTCGCGTCAGGAGACGCGGATCACTCGCCGTCGAGCGGGATGGCGACGAAGCGGGCATCCTCACCGCGACGAACCAGAAGAAGGAAGGTCTTCTGCCCGGCGTCGCGCGCTTCCTCGATCCGGTCCTCGAACTCGCTGACGCTCGTCACGTCGACCTGCCCGGCCTGCTCGATCAGGTCGCCCGCGGCGATCCCCTTCTCGTAGGCGGCACTGTCGGGGTCGACATCGGTCACGACCAGGCCGGCGGCCTCATCGTCCAGCCCGAGCTCGGAACGCACCTCGTCGGTCAGCGTCGAGACGGTCAGGCCCAGCGTCGTCGTCTCCGCCGGATCCTCCGAATTCATCGAAGCCGGCACGGCCCGCTCGGCCTCCTCGCGACGACCCAGCGTCACCAGCAGCGTCTGCGTCTCGCCGTCACGGAACACGGTCACGCGGACGGCCTTGTCGACCGGGGCGTTGCCGACCGTGCGGACGAGCTGGCGGGTCGAGTCGATCTCGGTGCCGTCGAAGGACACGATCACGTCGCGCGCCTCGATGCCGGCTTCCCGGGCCGGGCCCTCCGGCACGTCGGTGACGAGCGCGCCGCGCGCCTTCTCGAGCCCGAGCGCGTCGGCCAGTTCGTCATCCACGTCCTGGATGCGCACGCCGAGCCAGCCGCGGCGGGTCTCGCCGTATTCCCGCAACTGGTCGACGACGTTGGTCACGACGTTCGAGGACATCGCGAAGCCGATCCCGATGGAGCCGCCGGTGGGCGACAGGATCGCGGTGTTCACCCCGATGACCTCGCCGTCGAGGTTAAAAAGCGGGCCGCCCGAGTTGCCCCGGTTGATGGCCGCGTCGGTCTGGATGTAGTCGTCGTAGGCGCCCTGAAGCTCCCGCTCGCGGGCGGAGACGATGCCGGCGGAGACCGAGAAGCCCTGGCCCAGCGGGTTGCCCATCGCCATGACCCAGTCGCCGGTGCGCATCGCGTCGCTGTCGCCGAAGGGCACGAACTCCATCGCTTCCGGCGCGTCGACCTTGAGGAGCGCGATGTCGGTGTTCGGATCGGTGCCGATCAGCTCGGCGTCGAGCTCCTCGCCCGAGTAGAACTCGATTGTGATCTCGTCGGCATTCTCGATCACGTGGTTGTTGGTGACGATGTAGCCATCCTCGGAGATCACGAAGCCGGAGCCGAGCGCACTGCCGCGGCGCGATTGCGGCGGGACGGGGGGCGTCGGACCGTCGGGGCGCTGGTTGCGGAACTCCTCGAAGAAATCCTCGAGCGGATTACCCGAATTGGGGCCGCGCTCGGCCGAGGCGATGGTCGTGTTCGTGGTGATGTTGACCACGGAATCGGAAACCTGATCCACGAGGTCGGCGAAGGTGTCGGGCTGCGTCTGCGCGGCGGCGGCCAGCGGGGCCGCGACCGTGAGCGCGACGCCGAGTGCGGCGGCCTGCAGGGCGCGGAACGCGTCGCCGACGGGCCGCGGAGAGGTGATGTCGGTCGTCAAGATGATCCTCCTGAGATACCAGAGCGCGGCGCGAAGGGCCGCCAGTTCGGTGCTCGTCATGTTCATATCACACCGGCCGGGTTCAACGCACGAAGCTTCACATGGGTGTGACGGTTCCACGCTGTCCGGTGGGCCGGTCGACGGACGCGGGAGCGTATGGGCGAACGCAAACGGGCGCTCGCGCGCCCGTTCCGTCGTCCTGGTTTCGCCGGTCGTTCGGCGCCTGCGGTCAATCCGCGGGCACGATCTCAACATCGGTCTCCAGCTCCGCCTCGACCTGCCCTTCGGGGTCCGGCGCGGCGATGTCGGCGGCGGGCGTCTCCGCTTCCGTCCCCGTGTCGTCCTGCGACTGCGTCTCGTCCGACGGCGGCGTGTCGTCGGTGATCGCCTCGGGCGAGAGATCCGCGTCGTCGCCCTCGGCCGCGTTGCCCGGCGGGTTGGCGGGCTCGACCTGCGCGGTCGGCGTCCCGGTCCGCGCGCCCGGTCGGCGATCGGTCTTCAGGTAGTCGAAAAACTCCGAATCCGGCGACAGGACGAGCGTCGAGTTGCTGCCCTGCAGGGCACGCGTATAGGCGGTCAGCGAGCGGTAGAACTCGAAGAATTCCGGGTCCGCCGAGAACGCAGTCGCGAAGACCGAGTTGCGACGGGCATCGGCTTCGCCGCGGGCGATCTCGGCCTCGCGCGTGGCCTCCGAGGTCAGCTCGATCACGGTCCGGTCGGCCTGCGCGCGGATGCGCTGCGCCGCCTCCTCGCCGCGGGCGATCTCGTCGGCGGCCTCGCGCTCGCGTTCCGCCCGCATCCGCGCGAAGGTCGCTTCGAGGTTCTGCGACGGCAGGTCGGTGCGCTTGAGCCGCACGTCGATGACCTGCAGGCCGAGATTGGAAGCGCGCGAGCGCACGTTCTCGGCGATCTCCTGCATAAGGGTGGCCCGGTCCTCCGACAGGATCTCGTCGGAGGAGACCGAGCCCAGCACCGCCCGCAGCTGCGAGCTGATGATGCCGTCGAGCCGCGATTCCGCCTGCTCGATCCCGGCGGCGGGGTTCGCCTCCCGGAACTGGCGCAGGTCGGAGATGCGGTAGCGCGCGAAGGCGTCCACGACGAGGCGGCGGTCGTCGCTCGGCGTGACCTCGATCGGCGGGAAGTCCCGCGACAGGATGCGGTCGTCGTAATAGGCGATGTCCTGGATGAGCGGGATCTTGAACGACAGGCCCGGCTCGGTCTTCACGTCGACCACGCGGCCGAATTGCAGGACCAGCGCCTTCTGCCGCTCGTCGACTACATAGACCGACGAGAAGATCACCACGAGGATCACGGCCGCGACGGGGAGAAGCCAGATAGAGCGGTTCATTGGGTCGGTCCTCCTTGGGTGGTGCGACCACCCCGCAATTCGTTGAGTGGCAGATAGGGCACGACACCCTGTCCCCCGCCGGCGCCGCCGGTGACGCCGCTATCGACGATGATCTTGTCCACGTCGCCCAGCACCTGCTCCATCGTCTCGAGATAGAGGCGCTTTCGGGTCACTTCGGGTGCCTGGGCATATTCGTCGAGCACGGCGGAGAAGCGGCTCGCCTCACCCTCGGCCTCGTTGACGACGCGGGCACGGTAGCCCTCCGCCTCCTCCAAAAGCTGCGCCGCCTCGCCGCGCGCGCCGGCCAGCACCTGGTTGGCGTAGCGGTCGGCTTCCGATTGCAGCCGCTCGCGCTGCTGCTCGGCAGCCTGCACCTCGCGGAAGGAGTCGATCACCTGCTCCGGCGGATCGGCGCGGTTGAAGTTGACCCGCTGAATCTGGACCCCGGAATTGTAGCTGTCGAGCGTCGACTGGATGAGCTCGCGCAGGCGGTCGGCGATGATGCCGCGGTCGCGGTTCAGGATCGGGGCAAGCTGCGACTGCGCCACGATCTCGCGCATGGCGGATTCGCTCACCGCGCGGATCGTCTGCTCGGGGTCGCGCAGGTTGAAGAGGTACTCGGCCGGATCGCTGATCTCCCAGACCACCTCGAAGTCGATGTCGACGATGTTCTCGTCGCCCGTGAGCATCAGGCCCTGCTCGGCCCGGTTGCCGCGGTTCTCGCCGATGGCGACCGTACGCTCGGCGGTGACCGAGAGGACTTCTTTCGTCACGACGGGCCATGGCGCGAAGTTCAGGCCCGGCTCGCCGATGCCCGAGAACTCGCCAAGGAAGAGCTCGACCGAGCGCTGGTCGGGCTGGACGCGGTAGACCGACAGGACCAGCCAGATCAGCACGAGGATCGCGAGACCGACGCCGATGGTCGCCCGGTTGATCGGCAGCCCGCCGCCCGGCCCGCCGGGTCCGCGCGAGCCGTTGCCGCGCCCGCCCATCAGGACGCGGAGCTGATCCTGACCCTTTTTGAGGATCTGGTCCATCTCGGGCACGCCCTGCGGCCCGCGGCTCGGTGGCCTCCGCCCGCCGTTCGGACGTTCCGGCGGCCGGTTGCCGCCACCGTCCGAATTGCCGCCACCGCCCCAGGGGCCTCCGCTACCTGCCATCAGGATCGTCCCTCTCAGATCATCATTATGCGCGTCGCACGTCCGCGCCGTTTCTCCACGCTAGATCGGGCCTTGGCTACCCCGATTCAAGAAAGTGTGCGAACCGGCCGCGGAACCTCAAGACAATGTGCGAACCGGCTCGCGCATCGTGACCAGTTCCTCGGCCATCGTCGGGTGCACCGCGCAGGTCCGGTCGAAGTCGGCCTTGGTCGCCCCCATCTTGAGCGCGACGGCGACGAGCTGGATCATCTCGCCGGCCTGCGGCCCGACGATATGGGCGCCGAGGATGCGGTCCGTGGCCTTGCTCACGAGGAGCTTGAAGAGCACCCGCTCCTGGCCGCCGGCGAAGGCATGCTGCATCGGCCTGAAGGCGGTGGCGTAGACCAGCGTCGGCTCGGCCTCCTCGGCTTCCTCCTCGGTCAGGCCGACGCTGCCCATCTCGGGCTGGGTGAAGGTGGCCGTGGCGATGAGGTCGTAGTCCATCGCGGTCTTCTCGCCCGCGAACACGGTCCTGTGGAACGCCACCGCCTCGCGGATCGCCACCGGGGTCAGCTCCATCCGCCCGATCGCGTCGCCCAGCGCGAAGATCGACGGTACGGCGGTCTGGCCGTATTCGTCGACGCAGACCGTCCCCTTGCGGTCGATCTCCACGCCCAGCGCCTCGAGCCCGAGCCCTTCGGTGTTGGGCCGGCGGCCGGTGGCCCAGAGCAGGCAGTCGAACGCCTCCTCGTGGCCGTTCGTCCCCCTGACGAGGATGCGTCCGTCCTGCCGGTCGATCCGCATCGGTGCGCAGCCGGTATGAATGCGGATGCCGCGCTGCTGCATGGCGTCGGCCACGTGACCGCGCGCCTCCTCGTCGAAGCCGCGCAGGATCTGCGCGCCGCGGACGAACATGCCGACCTCGGCGCCGAGCCCGTGGAAGATACAGGCGAACTCGCAGCCGATATAGCCGCCGCCGACGATCAGCATCTTCCCGGGCACGCCGTCGAGGTGGAACACGTCGTCCGAGACGATGCCGAGATCGGCGTTCTCCATCTCCGGCCGGTACGGGCGGCCGCCGGTGGCGACGAGGATGTGCTTGGCGGTCTTCGTGGTGCCGTCGGCGAGCTTCACCGTATGCGGATCGTCGAGCGTGGCGCGCTGATCGAAGATCTCGACCCCCGCCCGTTCGAGGTTCCTGCGGTAGACCCCTTCGAGCCGGTCGAGCTCCCCGTGCAGCCTGTCGCGGAACCGCATCCAGTCGAAGTCGCCGGCATCCGCGTTCCAGCCGTATTCCCGCGCCAGCGCGATCGCCTCGGGATATTCGCTGGCATAGACCATCAGCTTCTTGGGCACGCAGCCCCGGATGACGCAGGTCCCGCCCATCCGGCTGGATTCGGCCAGCCCGACCCGGTAGCCGTCCTGCGCCGTCAGCCGCGCGGCCCGGACCCCGCCGGAGCCGCCGCCGATGACGAAGAGGTCGTAGTCGAAATCCATGTGCGGTCCTTTCGCGGATCGGGTTCGGGACAGGCGGGGCGGCGCTAGTCGCGGAAGATGTTCTCCTCGCGCGCGAGGTCGACCCGTTCCTGCGTGACCGTCCCGGCAAGGCTGTCGTGCAGCTCGACCGCGCCGTCGGCCGCGCCGATCACGACGACGTCGCAGATGTCGAGGAACAGGCCGTTCTCGACCACGCCGGGGATCTGGTTGAGCGCGAGGGCGAGCTGGTTCGGGTTGTCGATCCGCCGCAGATGCAGGTCGAGGATCAGGTTGCCCTCGTCGGTGCGGAACGGCGCCTCCCCGCCCTGGCGCAACGTCACCGTGCGGCTGGTCACGTCGGCGCCGACCAGGCTCTCCTCTATCAGGCCCTTCGTCGTCTGCCAGCCGAAGGGGATCACCTCGACCGGAAGCGGGAAGGCGCCCAGATGCTCCACCTTCTTGGCGGGGTCCGTGATGACGACCATCATGTCCGAGGCGGTGGCCACGATCTTTTCCTGCAAAAGCGCGCCGCCGCCGCCCTTGATGAGGTTCAGGTCGCCGTCGAACTCGTCGGCCCCGTCGATGGTGAGGTCGAGCCAGCGCAGCTCGTCCAGCGTGGCGAGCGGGATGCCGCATTCCGCCGCCAGCTTCGCGGTGCGGTCCGAGGTCGGCACGCCGGTCACGCGCAGCCCGTCGCGGCGGATCATCTCGCCCAGCCCGCGGACCATGAAGTTGGCCGTGGACCCGGTGCCGAGGCCGATCCGCATGCCGTCCTGCACGTAGTCCAGCGCGCGCCGGGCGGCGACGGCCTTGGCCTTGTCGGACGGGTCGAGATCGGCTGGCATGCGCGGCTCCTTGTCTGTCGGGCGGGGTTATAGCGACGGGGGTCCGGGGCGGCGAGGCCCCATTTGCCGTGCCGCCAGCATCGCGTCGAGCGCGTCCGCCGGCAAAATCAGCGCCGTCGGCGCGCCCGACAACGATAGCGTGACGCGTCCCGTGGCGCGGTTCGACGTGCCGACCCGGCCCGCGGGCGACATCGCGATCCCGTCGATCGGCCATTCGAGCCCGGTGCTGCGTCCCTCCGCCGGTCCCAGCGGCCAGAGCGAGACGCGGGTGCCGGGGGCGAGGTCGAGCGCCATGTCGGCTGCCGCGATGCAGACGCAATCCTCCTCGCCCAGCAGGATACAGGGGGCCCCGCCCCGCGCCAGTTCGCTCAGGCAGGCGAGGAAATGGTCGACCCGTGCCCCGATGAAACCGACGGCGATGGCCGGCCCCGGGAACGTCCGCCGCGCCTTGGCGAAATCGGTGCTGTCCTGCTCGGCGACGGGATGCAGGCGATCGGCGAAGGCGGCGCGGGCCGCGGGCGAGATCGAGTCGAGGTCGCCGATCACCGCCTCGGGCACCAGACCCGCGCCCTGCACCGCGTCCGCGCCCCCGTCCACCGCGATCAGGCGCGGGGCACGGGCAAGGGCCGCGCGGAGCGTCGCGGCCCCGACCGGCGCCCCGCCAACCAGGGTCGTCATCGGGGGCGTCTCGCCGGCCGATCCGGCGGTGGAACGTGTCAAAATCTGGCCCTCGCCATCGCCAAATGGCCCTGATACGGACGCCATTTGACTGAATTCCTCTGGTCATGTCCAAAGGGAAGAAACGCAGATTCCCCGCCGGGAAGGAAGTGGCCGAGAAGATGTCCCCGCCGTCGAAGAAGCTCACCGTGTCCTACGGAACCTTCTCCTGTACGCTGGAGGGCTTCGACGATCCGGTCGCCGCGTTGTCGCAGATCGCCATGCAGTTCCGCGACCTCGCCGCGCAGGATCGCCATTTCGGCGCCGCCCCGACCGTGCCGGACGCGGAGACGCGGCACGGGGAGGACGACCGGCGCGGCTCGGACGACGTTACGGAACCCGAAGGCGCGGCGCGACCCACGGCGCCCCCGGACGCGCCGGCATCCGACCCGCAGGATACCACAGCGGAGCGGCCGGAGACCGCGCCGGAGGAATCCGAGGAAGACGAGCCGGAACCTTCAGCCGATCCGGCGCCGCGCGACGGGCCGGACGGGCCGGACGGGCCCGGGCCGGAGCCCATGACGGACGTGCCCTACGGTCCGCTGGAGGCCGGGGACCATGCCTGGGAGGAGGAGATCTGGGACGAGGGCGCCTGGCATTTCTGGCAGGCCGACGAGACGCAGGCGACGCCGGACGACACGATCGAGGTCGGCGCCCCGCCCGACCCGGCTGCGGATTCACCGGGGGCGCCGCCCGAACCGCCGCGGACGGGAAAGGCGGAGCTCGGCGACCCGGAGCCCGAGCGCCTTTTCGCCGCCACCGACAGCCGCCTGACCGAGGGCGATGCCAGCCGCCGGCACGCCAGCATCTCGCACATGAAGGCCGCCGTCGCCGCCCGCCGGGCCGACACCGCGCCGCCGGGGACGCCGGACGACGCGACCGGCGCCTACCGCGCCGACCTCGCCTCCAACATGCGGCCGCGTCCGGACGACGCGGAGGGGAGCAGCCCGCTCGTCCTCGCCTCCGGGCAGCGGATCGAGGCGGAGCAGGCGGACACGGCCGAGCCGCCCGACTTCGAGAGCTTCGCGCTCGAGACCGGCGCGGCGAGCCTGCCCGAGATCCTCGCCGCCGCCGCGATCTTCGCGACCGGGACGCTCGGACAGGACCGTTTCTCGCGGCCGCGGGTTCTGCACATCGCGGCCGAGGCCTTCGGGGAGATCGGTCGGGAGGAGGGCCTGCGCGCCTTCGGGGCGCTCCTGCGCGAGGGTCGTATCGTCAAGGTCGCCCGCGGCCTCTACGCGCTGGCCGATGCGGGGGGCCGTGGCGAGGGCTAGCGCAGCAGGCCACGGATCGAAGGCACGGAGTCTGTTTTCCGCCCCGCAGTGGAGTCGGGCAGCTTCCATCCGACAAACCGAGGCAATCCGGCTTCAAGCGTAACGTCGGTCGACGCCGACGTCGCCCTTCCCGGCGTCATTCCTCCGGTGGCGGGGCGTCGGGATCGGCGCGGCTGGTGCCGAGGAAGATCGGCTTGAGCGGCAGGAAGGCGACAACGCCCAGCACGACGTAGATCGCCAGCTCCAGCAGGATGGGCGGCTGTCCGAACCGGTCGTAGACCAGTCCCAGCACGCCCACGACCACGAAGATGTAGAGCGGGAGCCCCACCACGAGGATGAGGAGCGACAGGCGCTTTCGGGTCCGGTGCGTGAGGGCCATGCTGCGGACCTAGTCCTCGAACGGGTCGGTGACGAGGATCGTGTCCTCACGCTCCGGCGAGGTGGACAGGAGCGCGACCGGACACTGGATCAGCTCTTCCACGCGGCGCACGTACTTGATCGCCTCCGCCGGCAGGTCGGCCCAGCTCCGCGCGCCCTCGGTGGATTGCGACCAGCCCGGCATCTCCTCGTAGACGGGCGTGCAGCGCGCCTGCGCCTCGGCGGCGAAGGGCAGATGGTCGAGCCGTTCCCCGTCGAGCTCGTAGCCCGTGCAGATCCGCAGCGTCTCGAACCCGTCGAGCACGTCGAGCTTGGTGAGCGCGATGCCGTTCACCCCCGAGGTCGCGCAGGTCTGGCGCACCAGCACCGCGTCGAACCAGCCGCAGCGGCGCTTGCGGCCCGTGACGGTACCGAACTCGCGCCCCCGCTCGCCCAGCCGCTGGCCGTCCGCGTCGTGAAGCTCCGCCGGGAACGGTCCCTCGCCCACCCGGGTCGTGTAGGCCTTGACGATGCCCAGCACGAAGTCGATCGCGCCCGGCCCCATCCCCGTGCCGGTGGCCGCCTGCCCCGCGATGACGTTGGAGGAGGTGACGAAGGGATAGGTGCCGAAATCGATGTCGAGGAGCGCACCCTGCGCGCCCTCGAAGAGGATGCGCTTACCCGCCCGGCGCTTCTGGTCGAGCACCTTCCAGACCGGCGCGGCGTATTCCAGCACGACGGGCGCGATCTCGCGCAACGCGGCAAGGAGCGCGTCACGGTCCACCGGGTCGAGCCCGAGCCCGCGGCGCAGCGCGTCGTGATGGACGAGCGCCCGGTCCACCCGCGTCTCGAGCGTCGCGGCGTCGGCCAGGTCGGCCACCCGGATCGCGCGGCGGCCGACCTTGTCCTCGTAGGCCGGGCCGATGCCGCGGCCGGTCGTGCCGATCCGGGCGACGGCGTTCGCGCTTTCCCGTGCGCGGTCGAGCTCGCCGTGGATCGGCAGGATGAGGGGCGCGTTCTCTGCGATCATCAGCGTCTCGGGCGTGATCTCCACCCCCTGCCCGCGCAGCGTCTCGATCTCCGCCTTCAGGTGCCAGGGGTCGAGAACGACGCCGTTGCCGATCACCGAGAGCTTGCCGCCGCGCACGATGCCCGAGGGCAGGAGCGACAGCTTGTAGACCTCGCCGTCCACGACCAGCGTGTGACCGGCATTGTGGCCGCCCTGGAAGCGGGCGATGACGTCCGCCCGCTCGGAGAGCCAGTCGACGATCTTGCCCTTGCCCTCGTCGCCCCACTGGGCCCCGACCACCACCACGTTCGCCATCTCGTCCCCCGCGTCGCGCGTTCAAACCGCGTCCCCCTAGCGCAGCGGCCGGAGCGAGGGAAGCCTCCGGGACTTGCGGCACCGGCCCGGACCCAATAGGTAGCCGCCGACCCAGAGACCGGAGCCGGCCCCCGCATGGAAAACGTCGTCCTCGTCATCCACCTGATCCTCGCGCTGTGCCTGATCGGCATCGTGCTGCTGCAGCGTTCCGAAGGGGGCGGGCTCGGCATGGGCGGGAGCGGCGGCGTGATGAGCGGGCGTCAGGCCGCGACGGCGATGACCAAGCTGACCTGGGGCTTCGCCATCGCGTTCCTCGCCACCTCGATCGCGCTGACGATCATCGCGGCGTCCAACACCGCCGGCGGCTCGGTCGTCGACCTGACCCCGCCGGAGACCGGGGACGCGACACCCGCGCTGCCGTCCGAGAACCTGCTGCCGCCCACCACGAGCGACGCGCCGCTGGTTCCGCCCCGCGCGGACTGACGGGGCGGAGCGCCGTCCGGTATCGCCCGACCCGCCTGACGGCGGGTCGGGCGATACCGCGAGCGGGCCATTTTCTTTGGGTTCGGTGCAGCACAGCGGCAGATCGACGTCCGAACGCATGCTGCGTGTTAGCCACCGGATACCGCTGCCGTGCCCGGCACAGTGCGGAGCACGGCAACCGCCGGTGATTTTGCGGCTCGTGACCGTACGCGGACCCGCATTGCCCGCGACATCGCGGATGCCATCGCGGCAGGCTGGCTCCGTGCCGGCGGGAATCGGTTTGCAATCCCCGCGCGCCCGGTCCAATCCGCCGCCGACGAGACCGATCGGACGGGCCGGAACGACCGACCACGCCGCGCGACGCGGCTTGCGGCGGTGGCGGGAATCGCGATATTCTTGAGCCCCGTGGTGACGCGATCCTGCTGACGGTCGCGCCATTGCTCCGAGCAGAGAACCACGGGGGACCGACCCAGTATGGCGCGTTTCATCTTCATCACCGGCGGCGTGGTGTCCTCGCTCGGCAAGGGGCTCGCCTCGGCCGCGCTGGGCGCGCTGCTGCAGGCGCGGGGCTTCACCGTGCGGCTGCGCAAGCTCGACCCCTACCTCAACGTCGATCCGGGCACGATGAGCCCCTACGAGCACGGGGAGGTCTTCGTGACCGACGACGGCGCGGAGACCGATCTCGACCTCGGCCATTACGAGCGCTTCACCGGCGTGGCCGCGCGGGCGACCGATTCCATCTCCTCGGGGCGCGTCTATTCCAACGTGCTCGAGAAGGAGCGGCGGGGCGACTATCTCGGCAAGACGATCCAGGTGATTCCGCACGTCACCGACGAGATCAAGGACTTCATCCGCATCGGCGAGGACGAGGTCGACTTCATGCTCTGCGAGATCGGCGGCACGGTCGGCGACATCGAGGGCCTGCCCTTCTTCGAGGCGATCCGCCAGTTCTCCCAGGAGAAGCCGCGCGGCCAGTGCGTGTTCATGCACCTGACGCTGCTGCCCTACATCAAGGCCTCGGGCGAGCTGAAGACGAAGCCCACGCAGCACTCGGTGAAGGAGCTGCGCTCCATCGGCCTCGCCCCCGACATCCTCGTCTGCCGCTCCGAGGGGCCGATCCCCGACAAGGAGCGCGAGAAGCTGGCGCTGTTCTGCAACGTGCGGCCCGAATCGGTGGTCGCGGCGCAGGACCTCAAGTCGATCTACGAGGCGCCGCTGGCCTATCACCGCGAGGGGCTCGATCAGGCGGTGCTCGACGCGTTCGGCATCAGCCCCGCGCCGCGCCCCAATCTCGCGCGCTGGGAGGACGTGGTCGATCGCATCCACAACACCGACGGCGAGGTCCGCGTGGCCATCGTCGGCAAGTACACGCAGCTCGAGGACGCCTACAAATCCATCGCCGAGGCGCTGACCCACGGCGGGATGGCGAACCGGGTCAAGGTCCGGGTGGACTGGGTCGACGCGGAGATCTTCGACCGCGAGGACGCGGCCCCGCATCTGGAGCGCTTCAACGCGATCCTCGTGCCCGGCGGCTTCGGCGAGCGCGGCACGGAAGGCAAGATCAAGGCCGCGCAATTCGCCCGCGAGAAGGGCATCCCGTATCTCGGCATCTGCCTCGGCATGCAGATGGCGGTGATCGAGGCGGCGCGGAACATGGCGGACCTGTCGAACGCGCGCTCCGAGGAGTTCGCCGGCGACATCGACCCGCGCGACTTCACGCCGGTGGTCTATCACCTGAAGGAATGGATCAAGGGCAACGCCAAGGTCACGCGCCGCAAGGACGACGCCAAGGGCGGCACGATGCGGCTCGGTGCCTACGACGCGGTGCTGAAGGACGCGTCCCGCGTGGCGGAGGTCTACGGCACCACCGCCATCGAGGAGCGGCACCGGCACCGCTACGAGGTCGACATCCGCTTCCGCGAGCAGCTCGAGGAGAAGGGCCTGCTGTTCTCCGGCATGTCGCCCGACGGCCGCCTGCCCGAGATCGTGGAGGTGAAGGGCCACCCGTGGTTCATCGGCGTGCAGTTCCACCCCGAGTTGAAGTCCAAGCCCTTCGCGCCGCACCCCCTGTTCCGCGACTTCGTGCGCGCCGCGAAGGAGCAGTCGCGGCTGGTGTGAGGCAGGGCTTCCGGCGACGGATCGAGCAGTGGCCTGCGGAAATGCAGACACGAGGGCTTGGATATGTTCGTAATGCGGAGAGGGTGGCTCCCGACCGCGGGTGGGGCCGAGGCCCCCGCCCGGGGGACGGTCGGGGGCTGCCCGACCTGACGGCCGGGCGGAAAGATCACGCCTCTCGACCTTGGATTTGATCCTTCGTTCTGGCGTCAGGGCTATTGGGTGCTCGTAAGGAGCTTTCCTCTCCGCCTCACCCCTCCTCGTCCGGCAGATACCGCCGCACGAGCTCCTGCCCCGCCTCCGAGGTCAGCACGTCGAGAAGCGCGCGGTCGAGGCGCTCGCGTAGCGCATCGCCCTCGGCCACGGCCATCGTCACGAGAACCGGGTCCCATTTCGTCGTGCGGACGCGCAGGTCGTGGCCGGCCCGGTCGCGCTGCCATTGCAGGATGGGCGCGGCGCCGACCGCCACGTCCACGCCGCCGGTCTCGACCAGGCGCAGGGCCGTCTCCGCGTCGGGCGCCGTCTCGGACACCACGCCGCGCCCGTCGAGGAAGGCCTGCGCCGCGCTGCCCTCGATGACGACCACGCTCCGGTCGCTCAGCGCTTCCGGCAGGTCCGGGCTGCCCCCGCCCCCGCCCGCCAGCGTGACGACGGCGGCGGTGAGCGAGGCGCTGACGGCAAGCCCGGTCAGCATCCAGAGCATCGCCACCGCCCGGCCCGCCACCGTGACCGGCGCCTTGTCGCCGTAGCCGATCGTGGTCAGCGTCACGCCCGCCCACCAGAACCCGTCGCCGAGGCCGCGCCTGGCATCCTCGCGGAACATCTCGGTGTTGCGCCGCCGCTCGATGAGCCAGACCACTGCGCCGACGACGAGCAGGAGCACCGCCACGCTCGCGATGATGCGAAGGAACTCGAGCGTCATCAGCCCGCGCACCACCGCGAGCGGGCCGCTGCCGACCTTCGACGCGTAGCCCAGCGTCGCGGTATAGACCGGATGCGTCAGGTCCGCCGCCGCCTCCAGCGCACGGTCCGCCTCCACCGGCAGGACGATGTCGTGATCGGCCAGCGCGGCGACGGGATCGTCCGCGACCGCCGTCATCTCGAAGTCGATCTCCGCCCGCTCGGCCACGAGGCGGAACAGGTCGACCGCGAGGCCGGTATGCACGCCGGTCCGGTCGCGGATCGCGAAGGGCGGCGCGTCGATCACCCCGACCGAGACGGTCTGGGACAGGGCGGGAAGCGGGAGGAGGAGAAGCGGGAGCAGCAGCCGGCGCAGGAAGGTCATGCCGGGTCAGCGCGCGGAGCGCCGCCGCGGTTCCCGCGACCGCGTTGTGCCCCAGCGGGACCCCGGCTAGCGTCGCGCCATGAACGATCTGCGCTTCCACGTCTGGGACGTGTTCACCGACACGCCCTTCGCCGGCAACCCGCTCGCCATCGTCGAGGCGGCCGGAGACCTGACGACCGGTCAGATGCAGGTGCTCGCCCGCCAGTTCAACCTGAGCGAGACGATCTTCCTGATGCCGCCCCGCGACCCCGCGCACACGGCGCGGGCGCGCATCTTCTTTCCGACGGCGGAGATCCCGTTCGCCGGCCATCCGACCATCGGCGCGGCGCTGTTCCTCGCCCGGCGCGACGGACACGCCGAGGTCGTGCTGGAGGAGGAAGCGGGCCGTGTCCCGGTCCGCATCGACGGCGACCGCGCGCAGTTCACCGCGCCCGTCCTGCCCGCGCCGCATGGCGGTCCGGTGGACGCGGCGCTCGCGGCCGAGGCGCTCGGACTTTCGGTCGATGCCATTGGCCCGCACGCGCCCGCGGCCTTCACGGGCGGGCCGGCCTTCCTCTACGTCCCGGTTCGAGATCGCGACCGCCTCGCCCGCGCCCGTCCGCAGGAGCCCGCCTGGACCGGCCTCGTCACGCGCATGGGCGTGACCGGCGCCTTTCTTTACGACCCGGACCTCAACGCCCGCATGTTCGCGCCGACCGCCGGCATCCCGGAGGATCCGGCGACAGGCGCGGCCAGCGCGATCCTCGCCGCGCAGCTTCTCGCAAACGATGCCCTGCCCGAAGGCACGACGCGGCGCACGATCCGGCAGGGCGAGGATATGGGCCGGCCCTCGGAAATCGGGTTCGAGGCGGACGTGGCGGAGGGTCGGATCACGGCGATCCGCATTTCGGGCAACGCGGTGCCGGTGGCCGAGGGGCGGATACGGGTTCCGCCCCCCTGAGGCTCAGAAGCCCAGCGTGAAGCGGCGGGTGACGCCGATGCTGGCGCGGAACTGATCCTCGTCCTCGGTGATCGGGCTGTCGGCGGCGTCGCTCTGCAGCTTTTCGTAGGTCACGATCGCATCGACGCCCCAAGTGTCGTTGATCCGGTAGCCCGCGCCGAACTCGACCCCGGCGGAGACGAGCCCGCCATCGGGGTCGTAGGCCGAAAGGTTGCCGCCGCTCGCCGCGGCCTCGTTGCCGGAGACGCCGAAATAGGTCTCCGCGTAATCGCCGTCAGCGAAGAGCGCGCGCGGCCCCGCACGCAGCGTGATCCGGTCCGTGGGACGTGCATAGAGGTCGGCGCCAAGCTCGCCCACGAAGGCCTCGTGCCCGAACGCACCGTAGCGGACCACGCCGAAGACGCGGTAATCCGGCGTCGCGTAGCGCAGGCCGCCGCCGATCTCGAGCGTCGCATCCACGTCGTCGAGGCCGTCGAGCTCGTCGTGGTCGCTGGTGTCGCGCTTGGACACGTAGCGCAGCGACCCCATACCGCCGAACCCGGTGGGCGCGTAGAGCGGGTCCGGATCGCCGAAGCTGAAGCCGCCGAGCCGCAGGTAGTTCAGCGACCCGCCGATCGCCGGGGCGGCCTCGTAGGAGTCGGAGCCGGGATATTCCGGCGCCGTGCCCACCCCGCCGCGCAGGGTGAAGCCGATGGCGGAACCGCCGCTCTGCGAGGACAGGGTCGGCGTGCCGAGCTCCTGCGCGGAGGCGCCCGCGGCGAGCGTGGACAGGACGAGGGTAGCGAGGAGTGTGCGCATGGGGCGAATCTCGTGGCAGCGTGATTGCGTCGATCCGACAGCTAGCACGTCCATCGCCAAAGACACGGTTGATCCCGCGAAATCTTGCGCCTTTGTTGCACGAACGCTAGCCCCCGCGAAATGCTGTCCTACCAACACGGATACCACGCGGGAAACGCGGCCGACGTGCACAAGCACGCGGCGCTGGCGCTGGCGCTGTCCTATCTGACGCAGAAGGACAAGGCGCTGAGCTATCTGGAGACGCATGCCGGGCGCGGGCTCTACGATCTCGGCGGCGCGATGGCCGCCCGGACGGGCGAGGCCGCGGCGGGCGTAGGGCGGCTCCTGTCGCGCTTTCCCGACGGGCACCCCTACCCCGTCGCGCTGGCCGCGATCCGCGCCGCGCACGGCCCGGACGCCTATCCCGGTTCGCCGCGCCTCGCCGCGCATCTGCTGCGCCGGTTCGACCGGATCGACCTGGCCGAGCTGCACCCCGCCGAGCATGCGGCGCTGATCGAGGCGATGCCGGCGAGCCCGAACACCCGCATCCATCGTCGAGACGGGCTGGAGATGGCCCGTGCGCTGACTCCGCCCGATCCCCGCCGGGGGCTGATGCTGCTCGACCCGTCCTGGGAGGTCCGGACCGAATACGAACGCCTCGCCGCGCTGCTGCCGCAGCTTCACCGCAAGTGGAACGTGGGCGTGCTGATGCTGTGGTATCCGCTCCTGCCCGACCGACGCCACGGCCCGATGGTCCGCGCGCTGCGTCAGGCGATCCCGGATCTGTGGGTGCACGAGGTCCGCTTCCCGCCGGCCCGCGCGGGGCACGGGATGGAAGGCTCCGGTCTCGCGGTGGTGAACCCGCCCTGGGGGCTGACGCAGGGGGCGTACGACCTGACCCGCATCTTCGAGGAGGGACCATGACCAAGGGATACTGGATTGCGCATGGCCGGGTGGATGACCCGGAGCGCTACGACCTCTACCGAGCGGCCAATGCCGCGCCGCTCGCCGAGCACGGGGGCCGCTTCCTCGTGCGCGGCGGGCCGCAGGAAGTGTGCGAGGGGGACGCGAAGCCGCGCACCGTGGTGATCGAGTTCCCGAGCTACGCCGCCGCCCGCGCCTGCTACGACAGCGACGCCTACCAGGCGGCCATCCGGCTCCGGCAGGGGATCAGCGAGATCGATCTGGTGATTGTCGAGGGCTGGGAGGGTTAGGCTGACCGATCATGCCCGGGACGGCGAGAGCCACCGAAGGCAGGCCCCGGCCGCGGGTGGGAGCAAAGCCCCTGCCCGGGGGGCCGCTCGGCGTGCCGCCGGGCGAACCGGACCCGTCCGTCCGCCCTCGCGAAAGGTTTACAGACCGTTAACCGCTCCGCCCGAGCTTCATCCGCGTCGACGAAGCAAGGACAGGTTCCACGGCCGGGCGGGTCACGCCGCCGACGGGGAATCGCGCGATAGACCCGGATGCGGGGAGGTGAACGCCCCCGCAGGCCCCGGAACCGACCCTCGCCCGAGGGCGGCTCCGTCCTCATCCTCGACCACCCCGGTCGTCCCCTAGCCAGACGCGCCAGGTTGGCGCCGACCCCGCCGCGGCATCCCGCCGACGGCGGCCGCGGCGCGCGCTCTGGCCGTGGCGCGGCATCGCGCCTATATCCGCGTCATGTTCGCCGATCTCCTCCGCCGCCTCACCACGCCCGAACCGGGCGACTTCACCGAACCGGATGCCCGCCTCGCGCTGGCCGCGCTGATGGTGCGGGTCGCGCGCAGCGACGGGCATTACGCGATGGCGGAGATTTCGAAGATCGACCGCATCCTCATGCACCGGCACGATCTCGATGCCTGGGGCGCCGAGGCGCTCCGCAAGGAGGCCGAGGATCTGGAGGCCGAGGCCCCGGACACCGTCCGATTCACTCGTGCGGTCAAGGACGCCGTGCCGCTCGAGGAGCGGATCTCGGTGATCGAGGCGCTCTGGTCCGTCGTGCTGGCCGACGGGGAACGCGACGCCGAGGAGGACGGGCTGCTGCGGCTTCTCGCCAACCTGCTCGGTGTCGCCGACCGCGACAGCGCGCTGGCGCGGCAGCGGGCCGAGGCGCGGCTCTGACGGATGGCCGTTACGGCACGCCCGCCCGGCCATTGCAATCCGATTGGAATTGCGGCGTAAACACGCGAACGCCAACCGAGAGAGCGCACCCTTGCCCGACGCGCCGCCCGTCCTCGAAATCCGCGCGCTCCACAAGGCCTACGGCCAGCTGGAGGTTCTCAAGGGCGTCGATCTTCTCGCGCGGCAGGGCGAGGTCGTCTCGCTGATCGGCTCCTCCGGCTCCGGCAAGTCGACGATGCTGCGCTGCGCCAACCTGCTCGAGGACAGCCAGCAGGGCGAAATCCTGTTCTGCGAGGAACCGGTGCGCTGGCGCGGGACCGGCCATGCCCGCCGCCCGGCCGATCCGAAGCAGGTCACGCGCATCCGCACCAACCTCTCGATGGTGTTCCAGTCCTTCAACCTCTGGTCGCACCTCACTATCCTGCAGAACGTGACCGAGGCGCCGATCCACGTCCTGAAGCGCGATCCGCAGGAGGTCGAGGCGGCGGCGCGCGGCTATCTCGACAAGGTGGGGATCGGCGACAAGGCCGATGCCTGGCCCGCGCAGCTCTCGGGCGGCCAGCAGCAGCGCGCCGCCATCGCCCGGGCGCTCGCGATGGAGCCGAAGGCACTGCTCTTCGACGAGCCGACCTCCGCCCTCGACCCCGAGCTCGAACAGGAGGTGATCCGCGTGATCCGCGCGCTGGCCGAGGAGGGGCGCACGATGGTCATCGTCACCCACGACATGAACCTCGCCCGCGACGTGAGCGACCACGTCATCTTCCTGCATCACGGCCGGATCGAGGAGGAGGGCGCGCCCGACCGCCTCTTCGGCGCGCCCCGATCCGAACGCCTGCGCGGCTTCCTGAACGCCGTCGCCGCCTGACCCCATCCCCGCCAGCCCCGACAACAGGGGCGGCCCAACACGGAGAGACCACATGAAGTTCATCGCCATCGCCGCCGCATTCGCGCTCGGGGGCACCGCCGCCCTCGCGCAGGACACCGTCCGCATGGGAACGGAGGGCGCCTACCCCCCCTACAACTTCCTCAACGATGCGGGCGAGGTCGACGGGTACGAGCGCGAGCTCGGCGACGAACTCTGCGCCCGGGCGGAGCTGACCTGCGAATGGGTCACGAACGACTGGGATTCGATCATCCCGAACCTCACTTCGGGCAATTACGACACGATCATCGCCGGCATGTCGATCACCGACGAGCGCGACGAGGTGATCGACTTCACCCAGAACTACATCCCGCCCGCGTCGTCGGCCTATGTAGGGATGTCGGAGGACGCTGATATCGAGACCGGCGTCGTCGCGGCGCAGACCGCGACGATCCAGGCGGGCTACGTCGCCGAGTCGGGCGCGACGCTGCTGGAATACGCGACCTACGACGAGACGGTGGCCGCCGTCCGCTCGGGCGAGGCCGACGCGGTCTTCGCCGACCGCGACGCGCTGGTGCCCACGGTCGAGGAATCGGCGGGCGAGCTCGTCTTCGTGGGCGACGAGGTCCAGCTCGGCGGCGGCGTCGGCATGGGCCTGCGCGAGAGCGACACCGAGCTGCGCGAGACCTTCGACGCCGCGATCGAGTCGATGAAGGCCGACGGCACCCTGAACGAGCTGATCGTGAAGTGGTTCGGCGAGGAAGCCGACATCTACGAGTGAATCCGTGTGGGGGCCGTGGATCAGGCTTCGCCGCTGGCTGCGGCCCCTGCCGACCGTGGGATGGGTATTCCTGCTTCGCTGGGATTACGGTTCCGTGGTCCCTCCTTTGCAGTGGCGGGCATATGAAACGATTCCGGGTCGGGCCGGCAAGGAACGCGATCTCGTCATCCCAGTCGAGAATTACGAGGCCGCGAGGGAGACGGCCAAGCGCCTCATGGCCAAGACGCTGAAGCCGGGCGCGGAAATCGTGGCCGTGCGCGCCGCGGACCGCCGCGACATCCCCGAAGAGTGGGATGGCCCACGCCTTGGGCCGCGCCGCCATTTCGGTTTTATCATCCCTTGGTACCGCAGCTGGGAGATGCTGTCTTGAAGGCGATTTTCCAAGAATGGGGCCGGCCGACGGAATGATCGCCGTCCGTCTGCGTCGCCGGGGTTTCACGATGCGGTTCACGAGTATAACGCGCCTTCAATTGCGCTCGCGGCGCTTCGTGCCGCCCTTCGCGCTGCATACCTGGTGGTCCATGCGGCAAGTCCGGGACAGTGTGGGTTTTTGCTCCGGCGCGATACTGGCGGATTGCGACCTGACCTTCTGGACGATGACCCTCTGGCGGGACGAGGCCGACATGCGCCGTTACATGAGCGCGGGCGCGCATCGGCAGGGCCATGCCGAAGCTTGCGCGGTGGTGCGACCAGGCGAGCGTCGTCCACTGGACCGCCGACGCGGCGCCGGACTGGGCAGAGGCGGAGCGGCGCATGCGAAGGGAGGGCCGTCCGTCGAAGGTCCGGCATCCGAGCCCAAGGCACGCAGAACTCGCCTTCGACCCGATCGATACGGGCCGCGTCGCGCGGGCGCTCCGGCTCGCGCCGGCGGATCGTCCCGCCACGGCCTGATCCGGTCGAGTATCGGTCCGGGTTCCCCTGCGCGGGGCAGGCCCGCCCGGTCGAGGACGGGCTGCCCGCAAACCGTCCAGGACCCGCCCGCTCCCGCGCCAAACTGCAACATTCGCCGGACGCGGCCCCGCCGCCGTCGCGTCCGCCCTTTCCGTTCCGGCCCGACCCCGGCTATCGTCGCGCGATGTTCGCCTGCGCCGATCCCGCCACGCTTGAGGGGCTTCCCTGGCTCCTGTGCTACCTGACCACGGGCAAGCACCTGTCGCTCTATTGGGCGGTGGGCACCGTGCTCCTGCTGCTGGCGATCACCGCGCCGGTGGCGATGGCCTTCGGCTTCGGCGGGGCGATGGCGGCGCGGTCGGGGATGGCACCGCTGCGCTGGTTCGGGAAGGGCTACATCGCGATCGTGCGCGGCGTGCCCGACATCGCGTTCTTCCTGTTCTTCGTGATCGCGCTCGACCAGGGGATCGAATACCTGCGCCACCGCGTCAAATGCCCCGACTGGGACCAGCCCGTCCGGCAGGGCAGCGATTTCCTCGTCTGCGCGGCGGCCAAGATGCCGCTCGGCAACGCGCCGCAATGGGTGCACGAGACCTACGGCTTCGCGCTCGCCGTGCTAACCTTCGCCATCGTCTTCGGCGCCTTCGCGGCCAACGTGCTCTACGGCGCGATGCGGGCCGTGCCGCGCGCGCAGGTCGAGACGGCGGAGGCCTACGGGATGTCGCGCCGGCAGACCTTCTGGCGCGTCACCGTCCCGCAGATGTGGACCTACGCGCTGCCGGGCCTCGGCAATCTCTGGATGATCCTCATCAAGGCCACGCCGCTTCTGTTCCTGCTCGGCGTGGAGGACATCGTCTACTGGGCGCGGGAGCTCGGCGCGGCCAAGACCGCGCGGTTCTCGGACTATCCGCATCCCGACTGGCGGATGTGGTACTTCCTCGCGCTCCTCGTCTTCTACCTCGCTTTCACCCGGCTCTCCGAAATCGTCCTCGCGCGGCTGTCGGTGCGCCTGAGCCACGGGCAGGCCACCGCGGCCGGCGAGCGTCTGCGCCGGGCGGGCGCCAATGCGGGGCCGCCCTGATGTGCTGGGAAACGCTCCTCGATTACGGGCTGCGCTCGCTGGGCATCGGCGAGCGCCTGCTGCCGCGCGCCGATTTCACATTCTGCCAGCAGGTCGTCCTGATCGGCTCGGGGATGATCTGGAACGTCTATTTCGGGATCCTCGCTCTGATCTCGGGCTTCCTGCTCGCGACGCTCGTGGCGACGGGCAAGGCCTCCGACAACGTGTTTCTCCGCAAGCCCGCGGAATGGTTCGTCTTCGTGTTCCGCGGCTCGCCGCTCTTCATCCAGTTCTTCTTCGGCTATTTTCTGTTCCTGTCGCTGAAGCAGGTCCTGCCCGCCGCCGAACCGTTCTCCTCGGCCTGGCTCGGGGCGCTCGTCGTGCTGTTTTTGAACACCGCGGCCTACTCGGCCGAGATCTTCTACGGCGGCCTGCAATCCGTGCCGAAGGGCGACCTCGACGCGGCCTCCGCCTACGGGCTGACCGGGTGGCGACGGTTCCGGCGGATCACCTGGCCCACGATGCTGCGGCTGGCCTGGCCGGCCTACACCAACGAGGCGATCTTCCTGTTCCACGCCACCACGCTCGTCTTCTTCAGCGGCTTCCCGGCGCGGTCGCAGAAGGGCGACGCCCTCTATTACGCCAGCTACTTCGCCGACAAGACGTTCAACCCCTTCGTGCCCTACCCGATCCTGGCGGGATACTTCATCCTGCTCACGCTCTGCATCATCGGACTCATGGGTTTCGTGAACGCGCGTCTGAACCGCCACCTGCCGCAGGCCGCCACCCGGCGGCCGCGCCTCCTGCCGCAGATCATCCGATGAAGGACCGGTCCACCGATCCTGCGGGCGCGGCCGCGGATGCCGAGCACCAGGGCGCGCCCGGCGGCTGGCTGCACGCGCATCCGCACATCCATTCGGTCCGCGTCGCCGCCTGCGACCTGAACGCCCAGGCCCGCGGCAAGCGCGTGCCGCGCCGCTTCGCCCATGCGCTCGAGACAAAGGGAACGCGGTTCCCCTTCTCGATCCTCAACCTCGACATCTGGGGCGAGGACATCGAGGACAGCCCGCTGGTCTTCGAAAGCGGCGACGCCGACGGCGCCCTCATCCCGACCGAGCGGGGCTTCGTGCCGATGCCGTGGCTCGACACGCCGACGGCGCTGCTGCCGGTCTGGATGTTCCACCACGACGGTCGTCCCTTCGCGGGCGATCCGCGCCACGCGCTGGCCGCCGTCCTCGGCCGCTACGCCGCGCGCGGGCTCACCCCGGTCGTGGCCACGGAGATGGAATTCTACCTCGTCGACGACTCGACGCGGCAGCTCCGCGTGCCGAAGGCGCCCGGCTCGGGCAAGCGGCGCCCGGGGGCGGAGACGCTGTCGATGCGGGCGCTCGACGCGTTCGACCTGTTCTTCACCGAGCTCTACGATGCCTGCGAGGCGATGGACATTCCCGCCAACACCGCCATCTCCGAGGCGGGAATCGGGCAATTCGAGATCGACCTCGCGCATCAGCCCGACGCGCTGAAGGCGGCCGACGACGCCTGGCTCTTCAAGCTCCTGATCCAGGGGCAGGCACGCAGGCACGGCTTCGCGGCGAGCTTCATGGCCAAGCCCTATCCGGATTATGCCGGCAACGGGATGCACGTGCATTTCTCGGTCCTCGACGCGGACGGGCGCAACGTCTTCGACGACGGGACTGCGAAGGGGTCGGACACGCTGCGCCATGCCGTGGCCGGGCTCCTGTCCGCCGCGCCGGCCTCGACGCTGGTCTTCGCGCCGCATCTGAACTCCTACGACCGGCTCGTCCCCGGGGCCCACGCGCCGACCGGGCTCGGCTGGGCCTACGAGAACCGGACCGCGGCGATCCGCATTCCCGACTCGCCGCACGAGCACCGCCGGATCGAGCACCGGATGTCGGGCGGGGACGTGAACCCGTATCTCCTGCTCGCCGTGATCCTCGGCGCGGCGCTGGCGGGGATCGAGGACCGCGCGACCCCGCCCGCGCCGATCACCGGCAACGCCTACGCGCAGGACCTGCCGCGGATCCCGGACGCCTGGGCCGCCGCGATCGAGCGGTTCGAGCGCGACCCGCTGACCCCGCGCCTCCTGCCGGAGGCGCTCGTCCGCAACATGGTCCTGACCAAGCGGCAGGAGCTGCGCGACATCGAGGATCTGTCGGAGGCGGAACGGCAGGACCTCTATCTGGACACCGTGTGAGCACAGGCGTCCTGCTGGCCGTGCTGGGCGCGGCCTTCTTTCACGCGGCGTGGAACGGGCTGGTGAAATCGGGCAGCTCCAAGGTCGGCGGCATGGCGATCATGACGCTGATCCAGGGGCTGGCCGGAGGCATGGTCGCGCTGGCCTATCCCTGGCCCGGCGCGCAGGTCTGGCCCTGGCTCGTCCTGTCGGGCGCGTTCCACGCCGGTTACAAGCTGTTCCTCGCCTTCGCCTACGAGCAGGGGGACCTGAGCCGCGTCTACCCGATCGCGCGCGGCGCGGCGCCGATGATCGTCCTCCTCGTCGGGCCGCTGATCCTGACCGACGTGATGAGCGGCGCCGAGATCGCCGGCATCCTGCTCCTCGGCACCGGCATCGCGACGATGGCGGCCGGCTCGTTGCGCGCGCGGGAGGCGCGGCGGCTGGTGCCCTACGCGCTGGGCTCGGCCCTGATGACGGCGGGCTATACGATCGTCGACGGCTCGGGCGCGCGGGTGGCCGCCTCGGCCGCACAATACGTGGGATGGCTGTTCCTGCTCGACGTCGCGATCTTCTCGCCGCTCGTCACCTGGCTGCGCGGACCGGGCCTCTGGCGCGCCGACCGACGGACCTGGGCGCTCGGCGCGCTCGCCGCGGCCTGCAGCTACGGCGCCTACGCGGTCGCGGTCTGGGCGATGACGGTGGCCCCCATCGCGCTCGTCGGCGCGCTCCGGGAGACGTCGATCCTCTTCGCCGTCCTCCTCGGCTGGGGTCTGATGGGCGAGCGCGTGGACCGCTGGAAGGCCGCGGCGGCGGTGCTGATCGTCGGCGGGGTTGCGGTGACGCGTCTGTAGCGTGGAGCCGGAGGGAACATGGCGACCGGACGACCGCGGCCTTGCGGCCCCCGCGCGCAGCGCCTAGCCTTGCGGCACGCATCGCAAGCGCAGGTTTTCATGCATATCGGTATCCTCCAGGCGGGCCATACGCCGCCGGAACTTCGTGCCGAACTCGGCGATTACGACGCCATGTTCGCGCGCCTCCTCGACGGACACGGCTTCACGTTCTCCGCCTGGGACGTCGAGAACATGGTCTTCCCCGAAGACGTGCACACCGCCGATGGCTGGCTCGTCACCGGGTCGCGTCACGGCGCCTACGAGGATCATCCCTTCATCCCGCCGCTCGAACGCTTCGTGCTCGACGCGATGGCGGCGGACGTGCCTGTGGTCGGCATCTGCTTCGGCCATCAGATCGTCGCGCAGGCGCTGGGCGGCCGCGTCTCGAAATTTTCCGGCGGCTGGGCCCTCGGCCGGGCGGACTACGCCACGGCGGGCGGGCATACGCTGACGCTGAACGCGTGGCATCAGGACCAGGTGACGGACCTGCCCCAGGGGACCGTCGTGCTGGCCGGCAACGAATTCTGCGTCAACGCGATCCTGGCCTACGGGCGCCGCGCCTTCACGGTGCAGCCGCATCCCGAGTTCGACAACGCGCTGATCGACAGGTTCGTGTCGCTCCGCCGCGGGACCGGCACCTATCCGGACGATCTGATGGATGCGGCCGCCGCCGGGACCGGGAGCCCGGTCGATGCCGACCGGATCGCCGCCGCCGTCGCGCGGTTCTTCACGACACGGGTGGCCAATGTCGAAGCCTGACCTGACGCACGACCCCCTGCCCGCCTCCGGCCCCGATTGGGTGGAACGCGCGCCGCCGCATGCCCGCGCCTACGCGCACGGCCGGCGGCTCGACGAGGTGGAATGCATCGTCGCCGACCTGTCGGGCATCGCCCGCGGCAAGGCCATGCCGGCGGCCAAGTTCGCCAAGCAGAGCCATTTCTACCTGCCGAACTCGATCTTCCAGCAGACGATCACCGGCGACTGGGCCGACGATGGCGACGCGGCCTTCCTCGAGCCGGACATGGTGCTGACGCCGGACTTCTCGACCGCCTGCGCCGCGCCCTGGACCGCCGACTGGACGATGCAGGTCATCCACGACATGCACGACCAGGCCGGCGCGCCGGTGCCGATGGCGCCGCGCAACGTGCTGAAGCGCGTCGTCGGCCTCTACCACGAACGCGGCTGGAAGCCGGTCGTCGCGCCGGAAATGGAGTTCTACCTCGTCGCGCGCAACGTCGACCCGTCCGTCCCGGTGGAGCCGCCGATGGGGCGCTCGGGCCGGCGCGCCGCGGCGCGGCAGGCCTATTCGATGTCCGCGGTGGACGAATACGGTCCCGTCATCGACGACATCTACGACTTCGCCGAGGCGATGGGACTGGAGATCGACGGCATCCTGCAGGAGGGCGGCGCGGGCCAAGTGGAGATGAACCTGCGCCACGGCGACCCGGTCAAGCTCGCCGACGAAATCTTTTACTTCAAGCGCCTGATCCGCGAGGCGGCGCTGCGCCACGATTGCTACGCGACCTTCATGGCCAAGCCGATCCAGGAAGAGCCGGGCTCGGCCATGCATATCCACCATTCGGTCGTCGACATGGAGACGGGGCGCAACCTGTTCGACGGCGGCAACGGGACCGAGACGCCGGCGTTCCTGCATTTCATCGGCGGGATGCAGCGGCACCTGCCCTCGGTCATCGCCCTGCTCGCGCCCTACGTGAACTCCTACCGGCGCTACGTCCGGGACTTCGCCGCGCCGATCAACCTCGAATGGGGGCGCGACAACCGCACGACCGGCCTGCGCGTGCCGGTCTCCGAGCCGGAGGCGAAGCGGGTGGAGAACCGGATCGCGGGGATGGATTGCAACCCGTATCTGGGCCTCGCCGGCTCGCTCGCTTGCGGCTATCTCGGGCTAGTGGGGGAGATCGACCCGGCGCCGCAATTCACCGGCGACGCCTACGATTCCGGCGAAGGCATCCCGCGCGACCTGTCCGCCGCGCTGGACCAGTTCGATGCCGATTCCGAGATCCGGGAGGTCCTGCACCCGCACTTCGCCGCGATCTATTCGGCGGTGAAGCGGCTGGAGCACGGGGCATTCCTGCAGGTCATCTCGCCCTGGGAGCGCGAGCACCTGCTCCTGAACGTATGAGCTGGCTGCACGCCAACGGCGACGGCTGGCCCGGCACGCTCTACGACGAGGGGCTGCCGCCCGCGCCGGAGCATCCGCCGCTCCGGGGTCGGCGCACGGCCGATCTCTGCGTCGTGGGGGGCGGGATCACCGGGCTGTCGGCGGCGCTCCACGCGGCACGGGCGGGCATGTCGGTCGTGGTGCTGGAGGCGCAGCGCGTGGGCTGGGGCGCGTCGGGGCGCAACGGCGGGCAGATCGGGCGCGGGTTTAACTGGTCGCAGCGGCAGCTGGAGGCGAAGCTGGGCGAGCGGACGGCCCGGGCGCTGTGGGAGCTGTCGGAGGAGGCGGTGCGGACGACGCGGGAGGCGCTGCCGCCGGAGGCGGGGCACCGGTCGGGCATCCTGACGGCGGCGCGCTCGGACGGGGAGCGGGCGCGGATCGCGGCGGATGCCGAATGGATGAACGAACGCTACGGGACCGACGCGCGGGTGCTGGACCGCGACGAGATCGCGGCGGCGATCGGGACGCGGGCCTATGCGGGCGGCGTGCTCGACCGGGTGGGCGGCACCTGCAACCCGCTGGCCTATATCCGGGCGCTGGCGCGGCAGGCCACCGAGGCGGGCGCGGCGATCCACGAACGGTCGGAAGTGCACCGCATCCACGGGACGGAGGTGGCGACGGCGCAGGGGGCCATCGCCGCGCGGTTCGTGCTGCACGCGACGAACGGGTATTCGCCGCACCTGACCGGGCCCACGGCGGCGCGGGTGCTGCCGATCAACAACTACATCGCAGCGACCGCGCCGGTGCCGGGGGCCGAGGGGAGGGACGGCTTCGCGGTGGCCGACGACCGCTTCGTGGTGAACTACTTCCGGTGGACGCCGGAGGGGCGGCTCATCTACGGCGGCGGCGAGAGCTACGGCCGCCGCTTCCCGCGCGACATACCGTCAAAGGTCCGCGCCAACCTCGTCCGCGTCTATCCGGAACTGGCGGAGGTGGAGCTGACCCATGCCTGGGGCGGCACGCTCGCGGTGACGGCGACGCGCCTGCCGTATCTGGCGGAGGTGGCGCCGGGCGTCTTCGCGGCGGGGGGCTATGCCGGGCACGGGCTGGCGCTGGCGGGCCTCGCGGGGCAGGTAGCGGTCGAGGCGATGCGGGGCGAGCGCACCCGCCTCGACCTCCTCGCGCACCTCCCTGTGCCGGCGTTACCGGGCGGGCGGATCTTCGGGCCGTGGGCGGCGCAGGCGGGGATGGTTTTGGGGGCGATGCGCGATCGGCTTTAGCCGACCGATCGCTCCGGTGGAGCGATCGGAGCGCAGAGCGCCCGAAGCGCAAGCGGAGGGCTTAGAATCGGTTTTGATCCTCCTGCGTATGCAGGGGCCGAAACGGAGGCACCCGCCCGGCCGAGGGGGGCGTGGAACACGCCCGCCGTGGGGGCGGACGGGCGTGTGCCGGGCCGCCGGCCGACCCAGCTTTGTGGGTGTGGTGAGATCCAGCATCGAGTGGACTGGGGGTCCGATGGAGCGGCCAAACCGAACATCCCGCCCATATGGAATGGGCCGACTTTCAATAAATAAAATGCAAGGGGGAGGGCCGGGCGAAGTCTACAGTTGCGCGAATGACGAAGAACGACCGGTGGGTTGACCTAACTCTACGCTATGCAACGTCAACTCATCAAAATGCGTTGTTAAGATCAATATTAAGGCCAGCAGCTTTCATTTCCCTAGCCAGAGCACCCTTCCATGCTCCGGCACCATCTATAAGGTGATATATTATCCCATGAAAGTCGGACGGAATTTCAACATCTTTGTCGCGCAGAACCACGACACGTTCCCTTCCTATTTTAGCAACAAAGTAACCTAACTCCAAGACTGCGTTCTGTCTTGCTCTGGGCTTTAACTGTTTATTATCGACCTCCTCAAGAGATCCCCCCATATCGTCCGCTGTAAATAGTATTACTGCGAATGATGCTGAAGATTCCTCTTCGAACTTCTCGATTATTGTTCGACCCCTGTTCGGTTCATCTCTCAATACAACGGGTTGAAGCCTAAGCTTATGAACCAGTAGTTCTACCTGATGTGTTGCCGCGTCACGGTGACCGTGAACTATAAAGACGCGTTCTTGACCATCACTTATTGGCCGAACAGGATGCGAGAGTCTTTCAGTTATCTCGCGTGTCTGATCCAGCTCCGACGAACTTCCAAAAAGTCTTATTACCCTCAAAACGCGTCGTATTCTTATACCCAGATCTTCTAAATCTTGACTTTGATACTGATACTGATCCTCACCAATCCGTAGATCGTTTAGCTTTGCAAATAGTTCTTCAGGCTCACGGGCGCGCGCATAATCTACTGCATCCTCCAAAAGTTCTTTGAACATTCTCCATAAACGAGTCTTTTCTTCGTTTTGGTATGATGCGTAATCTTGGTTGTTTCTTTCAAACTCAACGGAATCTAATAGATTCTGAAATTCGTTGAAGAACTCGTGCATACTCATAATGCGATTGTCCCCATAAACTCCCGCCACTCCCCCTTAGACATCCCGGACGTCTCCTGCGTCACCTCCTCGCCCGCCAGCATCCGCCGCACGCACTCGACCCCCCGGGCGGAGAGCGACGCGCCGCCCAGCCGGTAATCCTCGAAGGCCGCGTAGGCGGCGGGGACCCAGTCGCGGACGATCTCGCAGAGCGCCTCGGCGTAGACGCGGATTTCCATCTGGGCGTGGGGGTCGGCGCGCAGGCGCAGGAAGTGGAACAGGTTGTGCAGGTCCACCTTCCAGTACCATTGCGTGTAGACGTTCGCCGGCAGGTTCATCCGCGCCAGCTCCCGCGCGAGACCCTGCTGGCCCTCCTGCGAGATCATCGCCTCGTAATGGTCGTAGGCGCGGTTCGCGTCGTCGCGGAGCCAGTCGAGCACCCGCGCCGCCTCCTCCCCCTCGAGCGCCGCGCCCCGGCCCTGGTTGTTGACCTCCGACTGCGCGGCGAGGTGTTCGGGCGCGGGGATGTAGAACTCCCGGTCGAGGATCGAGTAGCGGGCGGAATATTCGTTCACGTTGGCGGTGCGGTGGCGGATCCATTGCCGCGCCACGAAGACCGGCAGCTTCACGTGCAGCTTGACCTCGCACATCTCGAACGGCGTCGAGTGCCAATGCCGCATCAGGTAGCGGATCAGGCCCGTGTCGCTCGAGACGGCCTTGGTGCCGCGCCCGTAGCTCACCCGCGCGGCCTGACAGATCGCCGCGTCGTCGCCCATGTAGTCCACCACCCGGATCATCCCGTGGTCGAGCACGGAATGGGCGGTGTGGAGGTGGCGCTCCATCCCCTCGGCCACGGCGCGCAGCGTAGGGGTGGGCGTCGCGCGAAGCTCCTCGATCTCGGCCAGCTGTTCCGGTGTCATGTCGTCCCTCGCATCGGTTCCACGGGGAGGCTACAGGGCACCTTGCGCGCGGGACAGAGGGGCGGCGTGATTTCGAGCGCCCGCGTCCTAGGTGCCGCGGGGAACAGGAATGGAGGGCATATGCCGACGACTTATCTGCACACCATGGTCCGGGTGAAGGACCTCGACGCGACGATGGATTTCTTCAGGATGCTGGGGCTCACCGAGCGCCGCCGGATCGAGAACGAGAACGGCCGCTTCACCCTCGTCTTCATGTGCCCGCCCGAGCAGGCCGACGGAAAGGCGGACGTGGAGCTGACCTACAACTGGGACGGCGACGACAAGCTGCCGGACGATTCGCGGCATTTCGGGCATCTGGCCTACACGGTGGACGACATCTACGAGATGTGCCGGACGCTGCAGGAGGCGGGCGTGACCATCAACCGGCCGCCGCGGGACGGGCACATGGCCTTCGTGCGCTCCCCCGACAACGTGTCGATCGAACTGCTTCAGGCGGGCGACGCGAAGGAACCGCAGGAGCCGTGGGCGAGCATGGAGAATACCGGCCACTGGTAAGGGGCCTCGCCGTCGATCCGGGCCTGTCGCTCACAGAGGACAGCGCCCGGCCTTGCGGTCGGGCGGACGGGTCACGCGCGATGGTTCGGGCAGTTGATCCGTTGCCCTAGTCCACGGGAAGGACGGCCGCGGCGACGCGCCGGCCTTCCCCCACCAGCACGTTGTAAGTGCGGCAGGCGGCGGGCGTGCTCATCGCCTCGAGCCCCAGACCCGTCGCCTCCACCGCTTCGCGGAGCTCGCGTGGGATGTGGGCGATCTCGGTGCCGGTGCCGACGAAGATCACGTCCACCTGCCCGGCGAAGGCGGTGAGCGCGTCCGCATCCGCGTAGCCGCCCCAGCCGCGCAGGCCGCCGGGGTGGACGATCACCGCGCCTTCCACCACGTCACCGCCGACGCGGAAAAAGCCGGGGCCGTAGCCGTCGAAGGGGCGGGCGTCGTCGAAAGTCATCTCGGTCAGTTGCATGGGGGTCGAGTTAGGGCCCGGGGCTCAGTCGAACAAGGGCAGACCCGCCACCACCGCCGCCGCGACGACGAGATGGGCAAGCGTGCGATAGAGCCGCTCCGCCTCCGGCCGGAACAGCGCGGCGCCCACCAGCGTGGCGAGCATGTAGACTGGCAGGAGGACGAGGCCGACCCCGACGGCGCGGGCCGGCAGGGCGTCCTGCAGCCAGAGAAGCGGCAGGAAGGCGCAGTTCACGACCGTCAGGAAGGTCGAGACGTTGGCGCGCATCCGACCCGCCCCGTCGCCCGAGGCCAGCGTCGTCAGGATCACCACCGGGCCGAGCAGCCCCGTCGCGCCGCCGACCAAGCCCGCCGCCGCGCCGAGGGATAGGCGCGGCGCGGGGCCGGAGCCGAGGCGCAGCTTCCAGCCCGACAGGACCGCCGCGAGCGTTCCCGCCACGATGAGGCACATCGCCCAGCGGAGCGGGACCGGGTCGGCCCGCGCGAGAAGCCAGATCCCGGCCGGCATCGTCGCCACTGCGGCCAGTATCATCCATGTCGTGGCGCGCCGCTCCGATTGCGCCCATGTCCGCGGCAGCATGGTGACGACCGAGCCCATGCCGATCAGCGACATGATCGCGACCGCCGCTTCGGGCGGAACGACGCTGGCGGCGATCGGAAGGAAGATGAGCGCGGTCCCGAAACCGGCGAAGCCGAAGCAGAGCCCGGCGACGATGGTGGCGATCAGCAGCCAGACCAGCCCCGGCTCCGCCAGGGCCGATCCGAGCGCGTCAGGCATCGATGTCGGCAAATTGCGTGCCCGCCTCGGAGGGCTTCTTCGGGTCGCGGTCGATGCCGAGCATCAGGACGATGTTCTTGGCGACGTAGACCGAGGAATAAGTGCCGACGATGATGCCCCACAGGATCGCGAAGACGAATCCCCGGATCACGTCGCCGCCGAGGATCAGGAGCGCAAGAAGCGCGATCAGCGTGGTGCCGGAGGTCATCAACGTCCGGCTCAGCGTCTCGTTGACGGCGCGGTTCATGACCTCGATCAGCGGCGTCTTCTTGAACTTGATGAGGTTCTCGCGGAGCCGGTCGAAGATCACGACCGTGTCGTTGATCGAATAACCGATGATTGTGAGAAGCGCCGCGATCGTGGCGAGGTCGAAGCGGATCTGCAGGAGCGAGAACAACCCGATCGTTACGATCACGTCGTGGAACAGGGCGGCAACGGCGCCGACCGAGAACTGCCATTCGAAACGCAGCCAGATATAGACGAGGATCGCGAGCAGCGAGGCGCCGACCGCGAGGAGCGCGGTGGTGATGAGCTCGCCGGAGACCTTCGGCCCGACAGATTCGACCGACGGGAAGGTGATCGAGGAATCGACCTCCTGCAGCGCCGTCTCCACCGCGGCGATCGTGTCGGCGGTGACCGCCTCCGCCCCCTCCTGCGCCTGGATGCGGATTTGCGCGACGTTCTGGTCGGCCTCGAAGGTCGGGTCGAACACCTCCGTGATCGTGACGTCGCCGAGCCCCAGCGGCGCGATCGCGTCGCGGTAAGCACCGACGTCGACGCTCTCCGCGCTCTCGGTGCGGATCGTCGTGCCGCCGAGGAAGTCGATACCGAAGTTCAGCCCGATGGAGAGCCAGATGACGAGGCTCGCGATCACCGCCACGACCGACGCGCCGAAGGTGAGGTTGCGGTACTTGAAAAAGTCCCAGTTCGTCTCGTCGGGAACCAGTTTCAGGCGCATGTCAGACCTCGATCTGCTTGGGACGGCGGCGCTCGAACCAGAGCACGATCAGAAGTCGCGTGACGAAGATCGCCGTGAAGACGGATGTCAGGATGCCGATGCCCAGCGTCACCGCGAAGCCGCGGACGGGGCCGGATCCCAGCAGGAACAGGATCACCGCGATGATGAAGGTGGTGATGTTGGCGTCCACGATCGCCGAGAGCGCCCGCTCGTAGCCCAGCTCGATGGCGCGGGCGGGACCGCGGGCGGTCTTCAGTTCCTCGCGGATGCGCTCGAAGACGAGGACGTTGGCATCGACCGCCATGCCGATCGTGAGCACGATCCCGGCAATGCCCGGCAACGTCAGCGTGCCGCCGATGAGGCTCAGGATGCCGAAGATCAGCAGGACGTTCACGCCGAGCGCGACCGTCGCGAACACGCCGAAGAGCCCGTAGCTCGCGATCATCAAGACGACGACGGCGACCATCGCGACGATGGAGGCGACCTTGCCGGCGTCGATGCTGTCCTGCCCGAGCTGCGGCCCGATCGTGCGCTCCTCCAGGAAGGTCATCTCGGCGGGAAGCGCGCCGGCGCGCAGCAGGATGGCGAGGCGGTTCGCCTCCTCCACGTCGAAATTGCCGGTGATCTGGCCTGAACCGCCGGTGATCGCCTCGTTGATGCGCGGCGCGGTCACGACCTCCTCGTCGAGAACGATCGCGAAGGGCGCGCCCACGTTCTCGGCCGTGTAGACGCCGAAGGCGCGCGCGCCGGCCGGGTTGAAGCGGAAGGTGACGGCGGGCCGGCCGTTCTGGTCGAAGCCGGGCTGGCTGTCCACGAGATCGTCACCGGTGACGACGGGCGTGCGCTCCAGCGTGTAGAACTCGCCATCGTCGTCGAGCGACCGCACGAGGAGTTGGTTGCCGTCGACCCGCGCGTTCGGGTCCGTGCCGCGACTGACGACCGGGTGGAACGTCAGGCGCGCGGTGGTTCCGATCAGCGCCTTGAGCTCCTGCGCGGAACCGATGCCGGGCACCTGGATCAGGATGCGGTCCTCGCCCTGACGCTGAATCGTCGGCTCCCGCGTGCCGGCTTCGTCGACGCGGCGGCGAATGATCTCGAGCGACTGCTCCATCGTGCGGTCGTCGGTCGCCGCCCGCTCCGCTTCCGAGAGTTGCAGCGTCAGCGTGTCGCCCGAGCCACTCACCTCGATGTCGTTCTGACCGACCCCGCCGAGCGAGACGATGGGCTGCGCCAGTGCGCGCACGGCGTCGACGGCGGCCTGAAGCCCTTCGGGCCGGCTGATGCGGACCTGAAGCGTGCCGGGCGCGCCGTCCTGCCGGCGGATCGTGCCGACCTCGTCGCGCAGGGACCGGAGCGTGTCGCGCACCTCGGGCCAATAGCCGTCGATCCGGCCCGCGTAGACGTCGCCGAGCTGCACCTCGGCCAGAAGATGCGCGCCCCCGCGCAGGTCGAGGCCCAGATTCATCAGCGATGCGGGGAGCCAGTCGGGCCAGGCCGCGCGCCCCGCGGTCAGATCCGGCGTCTCGACCGAGCCGCGCTCCAGGGCGGTCACGGCGTCGTTGTGGCGCTCGACGCGGGAATAGAACGCGTTGGGCAGCGCCAACGCCAGACCCGCGAGGCAGACGACGAGAATCGTCAATCGCTTCCAGAGCGCGATCTGGAGCATGTCAGGTGGCCGGATCGGTCTTGGAAAGGACCTGCGCGACCGTGGCGCGGACGATGCGCACGCGCACGCCGTCGGCGATCTCCACCTCGATCTCGTTGTCGTCCTTGACCTTGCTCACCTTGCCGACGATGCCGCCCTGCGTGACGACCTGATCGCCCCGGCGAAGGGCTGCGACCATGGCGCGATGCTCCTTCACCTTCTTCTGCTGCGGGCGGATCAGGAGGAAGTACATGATCGCGAAGATCAGGATGAGGGGCACGAAACTCCCGAGCCCGGCGGCAGCGTCGGCCATCCCCTGCGCGTTGGCGGCGGTTACGAACATGTCCTATCCCTTCGGTTCCGGGGCATCGTGGCGCACCCCTGCCAGAAATCGTGGGCGAACCTATGCGCCGCATATCGGGCGTGCAAGCAGCGGTGGCAACCTCTGGCCGCGCGGGAAGCGCTGTGGCATGTCGCGGGCGACGCGACGACATCGGGGAACCGAGCCATGCACGACATCCGCACCATCCGCGACGACCCTGCCGCCTTCGACGCCGCGCTGGCGCGTCGGGGACTGGCGCCAGTCTCGGCCGACCTGCTCGCTCTCGACGAGACGCGCCGCCGCGCGATCACCGGGGCGGAGGCCGCGCTGGCGGATCGCAACGCCGCCTCGAAGCAGGTGGGCGCCGCCAAGGCCGCGGGCGACGACGCGGAGTTCGAGCGGCTGCGCGTGCTCGTCGCCGCCAAGAAGGACGAGATCGCGGCCCTCGAGGACGAGGCACGGAAAGCCGACGAGGCCTTGCGCGCCGCGCTTCTCGAGATCCCGAACCTGCCGGATGCCGACGTCCCCGACGGCAAGGACGAGGCCGACAATGTCGAGATCGCCCGCTGGGGCGAGCCCGCGACCTTCGACTTCGCTGCGAAGGAGCATTTCGAGATCGCGGGCGTGATCCCGGGCATGGATTTCGAGACCGCCGCCAAGCTCTCGGGCAGCCGCTTCGTCCTGCTCCGCGGCGCGGTCGCACGCATCCACCGGGCGCTCGCGCAGTTCATGCTGGATACGCATGTGGCCGAGAACGGGCTGATGGAGCACATGACCCCCGTACTGGTGCGCGACGACGCGATGCTCGGCACCGACAAGCTGCCGAAATTCGGCGACGACAGTTTCCTGACGCGCGAGGGCTACTGGCTCATCCCGACCTCCGAGGTCACGCTGACCTATTCCATTGCCGGGGACGTGCTGGACGAGGCCGCCTTGCCCCGCCGCATGGTCGCGCACACGCTCTGCTTCCGCTCGGAAGCGGGCAGCGCCGGTCGGGACACGGCGGGGATGCTGCGCCAGCACCAGTTCGAGAAGGTGGAGATGGTATCGGTCACCCATCCCGACCGGTCGCGGGCGGAACTCGACCGGATGACCCGTTGCGCCGAGGGCATCCTCGAGCGGCTGGGCCTGCCCTACCGCACCGTCGTGCTCTGCACCGGCGACATGGGCTTCGGCGCGCGGCGCACCCACGACATCGAGGTCTGGCTGCCGGGCCAGGGCACCTACCGCGAGATCTCGTCCTGCTCGACCACCGGCGATTTCCAGGCCCGCCGGATGAACGCGCGGTTCCGCCCCGCGGGCGGCGGCAAGCCCGATTACGTCCACACGCTGAACGGCTCCAGCCTCGCGGTCGGCCGCTGCCTCATCGCGGTGCTCGAGAACGGCCAGCGTGCCGACGGTTCCGTCGCCCTGCCCGAGGTGCTCGGCCCTTGGCTCGGCGGCCGGCTGACGCTAACGGCCGAAGGCGAGCTGGTCTGAGCCGGGAATGAGTATTTGAGCCAAGAAGAAGCGGGAATGCGCCTTCTTCTTGGTCCGAATACTCCCGCCGGAGGCTCCGCGACCCGCCCCCTGCGCCGCCGTCAGATGGTCGCGACGAGACCGGGCAGATCCGCGAGGCTCACGATGCGGCGGAAGCGCGGCGCGTCCTCGGGGGCCTCGGCGCGCTCCAGCGCCCACTCGATCTCGGAGGGGCAGAACACGCCCCAGGCGCCGGCCTCGATGGCCGGGATCACGTCGGATTTCATCGAATTGCCCACCATCAGCGCGCGGTCCGGCCCGTCGCCGTGGCGCGCGAAGGCGCGGCGATAGGTGGCGGGGGTCTTGTCGCTGACGATCTCGACCCCGTCGAACAGATCGCGCAGGCCGGATTCCGCGAGCTTTCGCTCCTGGTCGAGCAGATCGCCCTTGGTGATCAGCACGAGGTTGTGAGAGCCCGCGAGCGCCCGCACCGCGTCTTCCGCTCCGTCGAGAAGATGGACGGGATGGCGCAGCATTTCTCGTCCCTCCGCCAGGATCTCGCCGATGACGCTTGCCGGCACCCGGCCGTCGGTCACCTCGATCGCGGTCTCGATCATCGAGAGCATGAACGCCTTGATGCCGTATCCGTAATGTCCGAGGTTGCGACGCTCCGCATCGAGCAGACGTTCCATCAGGTGGTCGCTCTCCGCATGGTCGGCCAGCAGCGCGGCGAAGCGCTCCTGCGTCAGGCGGAAGAAGTTCTCGTTCTGCCAGAGCGTGTCGTCGGCGTCGAACCCGATCGTGGTAACCGTCATGCCGCGACCCCCTTTCCTCGTGCGCCGCGTTCATTATATCAAGGCACGCAGCCCGTCACCCCGCCAATGGATCGCCCCCCATGTCTCCGCTCGAGATCACAGCCATGGCCCAAACTCCCGACGACGGCGACGGCGACACCTCCGTCGTCACCAAGACCCGTCCGAAGACCGCCAAGCCCCCGCTCTACAAGGTCATGCTCCTGAACGACGATTACACGCCGATGGAATTCGTCGTGATGGTGCTCGAGAAGTTCTTCCAGATCGGCCATTCGCAGGCCGTCGAGATCATGCTGACGGTGCACAAGCGCGGCCTCGCCGTGGTCGGCGTCTTCAGCCACGAGATCGCCGAGACCAAGGTGGCGCAGGTCATGGATTACGCGCGCCGCCACCAGCATCCGTTGCAATGCACGATGGAGAAAGAGGACTAGTCCTCCCTTCACGGTCGTGCAGTCCCGCCTGTCCCTCGCCCACGCGGCCGGTGCCGTGACCTTTCCCGAGGGACGGGTGGCGCTGTTCCGTCCGCCCGTCGATCTCGACCTGGAAGGGCTCGATCCCGGGCGGCTTGTCGCGGTGCACGGCTTCAGACCGGACCACGACGCCCTCGCGGGGCGCGGGCTGGCGGTCGCACCGGAACTTGAGGGCGCGCTCGACGGCGCGGTGGTCTTCGCCACGCGCTCGAAGGCCTTCGCCCGCGCGCTTATCGCCCGGGCCTGCGCCGCCCTGCCCATGGGCGCGCCGGTCGTCGTCGACGGGCAGAAGGGCGACGGGATCGACTCGCTGCTGAAGGCCTGCCGCGCTGCGTTCGACGTGGGCGAGGTCTTCTCGAAGGCGCATGGCAAGTGCTTCGCCTTCCCGGCCGCGCCGGCGCCGGCGGACTGGACGGACGGACCGATCGAGGCGGACGGGTTCGTCACGCGACCGGGGGTCTTCTCCGCCGACGGCATCGATCCCGGCTCGGCCCTGCTCGCCGCGGAGATGGGACCGCTCGCCGGGCGGGTCTGCGATCTCGGCGCGGGCTGGGGCTTCCTCGCGCGGGCGGCGCTCGCCTCGCCGGACGTCACCGAGGTGGCGCTGGTCGAGGCGGAGCGGATCGCCCTCGACTGCGCCCGCTCGAATGCCCCCGATCCGCGCGCCGTCTTCCACTGGGCGGACGCGACGCGCTTCGAGGCGGCGCCGTTCGACCACGTCATCTGCAACCCGCCCTTCCACACGTCCCGCAAGGCCGATCCCGAGCTTGGCCGCGCCTTCGTGCGAGCCGCAGCCCGGCTGACCGCGCCGCGGGGCCGGTCCGTCTTCGTGGCGAACCGGCACCTGCCCTACGAGGCGACGTTGCAGGACGCGTTCGGCTCCGTCGTGGTGCTCGGCGAAATGGCGGGCTACAAGGTGATCCAGGCCGAGAGACCGCAGCGGAGCCGCGCATGAGCCTCAGCATCGAAGGCAAGACCGCCATCGTCACGGGGGCCGCGAACGGGGTCGGCCTCGCCATCGCCCGGCACTTCGTCGAGCAGGGGGCGAACGTCGTCTTCGCCGACCGCGACGAGAGCCGGCTCGAGGCGGAGGTGGGCGACGCGCAGATGGAGGAAGGCGCCCGCCTGCATTACTTCGCGGGCGATCTGCGGGAACGGCTGACCATCGCGAACCTGCTTTCGGCCACGATCGACGCCTACGACCGCGTCGACATCCTCGTGAACGCTTCGCGCCAGATGCTGATCACCGACCCGCTCGACGCCGAGGACAACTCGGTGATGACGCTCCTGGAGCAGAACCTGATGACCGCCCTGCGCCTGAGCCAGGCGGTCGCCAAGCGGATGATCCATCAGGCCGCCCGGGACGGACAGGACGAGGGGATCATCGGCACGATCGTCAACGTGGGCTCCATCGCCGGACGGCGTACGCAGCCGGAGCTTCTGGCCTACTCGATCAGCGCCGCCGCGCTCGATCAGGCGACGCGCAGCCTCGCGGTCTCGCTGGCGGCCGAGCGCATCCGCGTCAACGGCATCGCCCTCGGCTCGGTCATGTCGAACAACCTGCAGATTCGTCTGGCCGATGCCGAGGAGTTGCGGCAGGGCATCATCGACGCCACGCCGCTCGGCCGGATCGCCGCCCCGTCCGAGCTTGCCGAGACGGTGCAATACCTCGCCTCCGACGCGTCGGGCTTCATGATCGGCCAGGTCCTGACCGTGGACGGAGGCCGCACGCTGATCGACCCGGTGGTCGAGCCGGCGCACTGAGCGGCGCGATTGCGGCGCATCCCCGCCCCGCCTATATGCCGCCCATGCCCGACACGCTTCTAACCAACGCCCCGCCGCTGCCGCCCGAGATCGGCCGCCGCCGCACCTTCGCGATCATCTCGCATCCGGATGCCGGCAAGACGACGCTGACCGAGAAGTTCCTTCTCTACGGCGGCGCGATCCAGATGGCGGGACAGGTCCGCGCCAAAGGCGAGGCGCGACGCACCCGGTCGGACTTCATGAAGATGGAGCAGGACCGCGGCATCTCCGTCTCCGCCTCGGCGATGTCCTTCGACTTCGCGCGGGGGACGGAGCGCTACCGCTTCAACCTCGTCGACACGCCGGGCCACTCGGACTTCTCGGAGGACACCTACCGCACGCTCACGGCGGTGGACGCGGCCGTGATGGTGATCGACGGGGCCAAGGGCGTGGAGAGCCAGACGCGGAAGCTCTTCGAGGTCTGCCGTCTGCGCGACCTGCCGATCCTGACCTTCTGCAACAAGATGGACCGCGAGAGCCGGGACACGTTCGAGATCATTGACGAAATTCAGGAGAACCTCGCCATCGACGTGACGCCGGCCTCCTGGCCCATCGGCGTCGGGCGCGACTTCATCGGCTGCTACGACCTGATCCACGACCGGCTGGAGCTGATGGACCGGGCGGACCGGAACCGCGTCGCGGAAACGGTGAAGATCTCGGGCCTCGACGACCCCAAGCTCGTCGAGCGTGTGCCGGCCGACCTGCTGGCGACGTTGCGCGACGAGCTGGAGATGGCACGGGAGCTTCTGCCGCCGATGGATGCGGCCGCCTTCCTCGAGGGCTCGCTCACGCCGATCTGGTTCGGCTCCGCGATCAACTCCTTCGGCGTGCAGGAACTGATGGCCGGCATCGCCGAATACGGCCCACCCCCGCAGCCCCAGCGCGCCGAGCCGCGGCAGGTGAGCGCCGATGAGACGAAGGTCGCGGGCTTCGTGTTCAAGGTGCAGGCCAACATGGACCCCAAGCACCGCGACCGGGTGGCCTTCGTCCGCCTCGCCTCGGGGCATTTCGAGCGCGGCATGAAGCTCATGCACGTGCGCTCCAAGAAGCCGATGGCGATCTCGAACCCGGTCCTGTTCCTCGCCGCCGACCGCGAGCTCGCCGAGGAAGCCTGGGCCGGCGACATCATCGGCATCCCGAACCACGGCCAGCTCCGCATCGGCGACGCGCTGACCGAGGGCGAAAGCTTGCGCTTTACCGGCATCCCCTCCTTCGCGCCCGAACTCCTGCAGGGGGTGCGCGCGGGCGACCCGATGAAGGCCAAGCATCTCGAGAAGGCGCTGATGCAGTTCGCCGAGGAGGGCGCGGCCAAGGTCTTCAAGCCCGCCATCGGCTCCGGCTTCATCGTCGGCGTGGTCGGCGCGCTGCAATTCGATGTCCTGGCGAGCCGGATCGAGCTGGAATACGGCCTGCCCGTCCGCTTCGACGCCTCGCAGTTCCAGTCCGCGCGCTGGCTCTCCGGCCCGAAGGACGCGGTCGAGGGCGTGATCGCGAAGAACAAGCAGCACATCGCCCATGACAACGACGGCGACCCGGTCTTCCTGACGCGCCTGCAATGGGACATCGACCGCATCGAACGCGATCACCCGGAGGTGACGCTGTCGGCGACGAAGGAGATGATGGGGTGATCCCGCGCGCCACGGTCGCCGCGGCGCTCGGCCTGCCCGCGACGACGGACGCGCTCCCAGAGGGCGACCTGCCGCTCGACCGCTTCGCCGCGCGTTACGTGGCCTACCTCGTCTCCGGTGAGACCGAGAGCGGTGCCGCGGATGGCTGGACCGGGGCGGTGATGGACCACCTGATCGCGGAACATCCCGATCTGGCGCTGGACGCGATCCGCGCCGGATTGCCGCAGGACGAGGCCGATTGCCTCTCGGACCCGCTCGCGGACCTTGCGCAGCGTCCGGGCATGTCGACCGTCATATCGCGCGCAGCGTCAGGCGACCCCGCCCTTGCCCGACTGGTCGACCGCGCGAATGCCGGGGGCGATTGAGT
Source organism: uncultured Jannaschia sp. (assembly GCF_947494055.1). GTDB lineage: Bacteria > Pseudomonadota > Alphaproteobacteria > Rhodobacterales > Rhodobacteraceae > Jannaschia. The sequence goes on from NZ_CANLTR010000001.1 coordinate 238,500, forward strand.
GAATCGGCCCGGGCCGACTGCCCGGAGCGATCCTGTAGTAATCGGTCGGGTGAGGTCAGACGACCTTCGCGTCCATCGTGATCTCCGTCGCCAGAAGCTTGGAGATCGGGCAATTCGCCTTCGCCGTCTCGCAGGCGTCGAGTACGTCCTGCTCCGATGCGCCGGGCACGCTTACCGTCACGTCGAGATGCGACTTGGTCACGGCGAACCCGCCGTCGACCTGATCGAGCGTCACCGTGCAATCCGTGTCGATGGCCGAGGGCGTCATCTCGCTCTGACCCAGCACCATGCTGAGCGCCATCGAGAAGCACGAGGCATGGGCGGCGGCGATCATCTCCTCGGGATTGGTGCCCGGCTTGTCCTCGAATCGCTGGCCGAAGCCGTAGGGCTGCTTGTCGAGCGCGCCGGATTCCATGGAGACCGTGCCCGTGCCCTCCTTCAGACTGCCTTCCCAATGGGCGGAGCCGTGTTTCTTCGGCATGTCGTATCCTTTCATCCGTGTTGCCGGCAGTAACCCGCAGCCGCGCCCGGCCGTTCCCTCAGACGGCTCCGTCAGCCGACATTGACCGCCGGCCTTCCTTTTGATACTGGTTTCGCGCCTGCCGAATGCGGGCAGACGTTACCGCGGGGCGCACAGGCAGATCGGCGTCCCACAAACCCCAGAGTGGTCCGGCAATACGGCCCTCCGCTCCAAACAGGACGCTCATGACCAGCTTTACCGACCTGAACCTCGATTCGAAGGTTCTCAAGGCCATAGAGGCCGCCGGATACACGACACCGACGCCGATCCAGAAGGGGGCGATTCCCCCCGCGCTCCAGGGGCGCGACGTGCTCGGCATCGCGCAGACCGGCACCGGCAAGACGGCGAGCTTCACGCTGCCGATGATCACCATGCTGTCGAAGGGCCGGGCCCGTGCGCGGATGCCGCGCTCGCTCGTGCTCGCCCCCACGCGGGAGCTCGCCGCGCAGGTGGCCGAGAACTTCGACACCTACGCCAAGGGCAGCCGCCTGACCAAGGCGCTCCTCATCGGCGGTGTCTCCTTCAAGGAGCAGGACCAGCTCATCGACCGCGGCGTCGACGTGCTGATCGCCACGCCGGGGCGGCTCATCGACCATTTCGAGCGCGGCAAGCTGCTGCTGACCGGCGTGCAGATCATGGTCGTGGACGAGGCCGACCGGATGCTCGATATGGGGTTCATCCCCGATATCGAGCGAATCTTCGAGATGACGCCCTTCACCCGCCAGACGCTGTTCTTCTCGGCGACCATGGCGCCGGAGATCGAGCGGATCACCAACAAGTTCCTCTCGAACCCCGAGCGGATCGAGGTCGAGCGGCAGAATTCCACCTCGGACGCGATCGAGCAGATTCTGATCGAGCACACGCCCCGGCGGCGTGACATGGCCGCAAAGGACAAGCGCGAGATCCTGCGGACGATCATCGAGCGTGACGGCGCGGCGCTCCGCAACGCGATCATCTTCTGCAACCGCAAGACCGAGGTCGACGTGGTGGCGAAATCGCTCCGCAAGCATGGCTACGACGCCGAGCCGATCCACGGCGATCTCGACCAGTCGCAGCGGACGCGGACGCTCGATGGGTTCCGGGACGGCACGCTGCGCTTCCTCGTGGCCTCCGACGTGGCGGCGCGCGGCCTCGACATCCCGAACGTGAGCCACGTCTTCAACTTCGACGTCCCGAGCCATGCGGAGGATTACGTCCACCGGATCGGCCGCACCGGCCGTGCCGGCAAGACCGGTATCGCCTACACGCTCTCGACCCCGTCGGACTCAAAGTATCTCGACGCGATCCAGCATCTCGTCGGCTCGGAGATTCCGCGCGGCGAAAACCCGTGGAGCGCGCCAGCGCCCAGGGGCAAGCCCGACGAGATCGAGGAGGAGGCTCCCAAGCGCACCGCCTCCCGCTCGCGGAGTCGGAAGAAGGACAAGCCGGAGGCGGTGGTGGAACCCGCTCAGGAGGCGCCGGCAGATGTCGCCGTGGCCGAGGAGCCCGTGGCCGCACCGCGCGACAATCGCTGGGACCGGGGCGGACGTGCTGACGAGGATCGCGGGCCCCGCCGTGGCGGACGCGGCCGGCAGGACAGCGGCCCGAAGGTCGTCGGTCTGGGCGACCACGTGCCGGGCTTCATCGAGATGAGCTTCGAGGAACGGCGCGCCGAGGGCTGACGGCCCGCCCGGCGGCGGATCGTCCAGATGATCCGTCTGCCCGTCCTCTTCATCCTGGTGACGATGGTGATCGAGGCCATGGGCATCGGTCTCATCATGCCGGTGATGCCCGCGCTACTCGAGGAGGTGCAGGGCGTCGGACTCAGCGAGGCCGCGCTCTGGGGCAGTGTTCTCGCCTCCGCCTACGCGCTGATGCAGTTCCTGTTCTCGCCGCTGATCGGCAACCTTTCCGACCGGTTCGGGCGTCGGCCCGTGTTGCTCGTGTCGATGGCGGTGATCTGCCTCGACTACGTGCTCATGTCCGTCGCGCACACGTTCTGGCTCCTCCTCATCGGACGGGTGATCGCGGGGGTGGCGGCCGCGACGATGGCCACCGCCACCGCCTTCATGGCCGACATCTCGGCGCCGGAGGAAAAAGCCGCCAATTTCGGCCTCGTCTCCGCCGCCTTCGGGGCGGGCTTCGTCCTCGGCCCGGCCTTCGGCGGCATCCTCGGCGAGTACGGCGCGCGAGCACCGTTCTGGGCGGCGGCGCTCCTCGCGGGCGCGAACGTCGTCTTCGGCCTCCTCGTCCTGCCCGAGACGCTGCGCCGTCCGCGCGCCTTCGACTGGCGCCGCGCGAACCCGCTGGGCAGCCTGCGCGCCCTCAACGCGCTGCCGGGTATGGGCGCGCTGCTCGCGCTGTGGTTCGTATTTCAGGTCGCGAACTGGGTCTATCCGGCCGTCTGGGCGTATTTCACGCAATCCGCCTTCGGCTGGCGCGAGGGAATGGTCGGCCTGTCGCTCGCGGTCTATGGCATCTCCATGATCGTCGTGCAGGGCGTCGTGATCCGGTGGGTGATCCCGTGGCTGGGGGAGCGGCGGACGATCGCGTGGTTCCTGCCCTACAACGTCGCCATCCTCGTCGCCATCGCCTATGTCCCGAACGGCACGCTGCTTCTGATCCTCACCCCGCTCTCCGCGCTCGGTGCGCTGGTGCAGCCGGCGATCCAGGGGCTGGCCAGCCGCATCGCCGACGACGACGCCCAAGGCGAATTGCAGGGTGTGCTGGCGTCGATCACCGCCATCGCGGCCATCCTGTCACCGCTCGTCATGGCGCGGATCTTCAACCTCGCGACGGAGGGTGCGCGGCATTTTCCCGGCGCCCCGTTCCTTGCGGCGAGCGGATTGATGGCGATGGCGTGGCTTCTCTACTGGCGCCAGAATGCGCGCGGCGTTCAGGCGTAGGCGAGCGCGCGGACGAAGGTCTCCCGATCGACATTGCCGCCCGAGGCGACCACGGCCACGTCGCCCTCGTGGTGGAACAGAGCGGCGGCGAGCGCGACCGCGCCGCCCGGCTCCAGCACGATCCGCAGATGCGTCCAGGCCAGCGCCCCGGCGCGCAGCGCCTCCTCGTCGGTGACGACGAGCCCCGGACCGCAGAGCCGGTGGAGAATCGGGAAGGTCAGCGCCCCCGGCGACGGCGTAAGGATCGCGTCGCAGAGCGAGCCGGTCAGCTTCGCGTTCGTTTCCCGCCGGCCGGAGGCAAGGGAGCGCGTCACGTCGTCGAACCCTTCGGGCTCCACCGGGCGGACCCGCGCGCGACCCTCCAGCGCGAGCGCGGTGCCCGACGTCAGACCGCCCCCGCCGCAGCAGACCAGCACCTCGTCGATCCCGTCGAGCAGGTCGTCCGCGATCTCGAGCCCGCAGGTCCCCTGCCCCGCGATCACCCGCGGATCGTCGTAGGGTCTCACCAAGTCGAGGCCCCGCTCCGCCTGCAGCGCCTGCCCGATCTCCTCCCGACTTTCGTTCGCACGGTCGTAGAGGACGACCTCCGCGCCGTAGCCGCGCGTGTTGGCGACCTTCACCGCCGGCGCATCCGAGGGCATGACGATCACCGCCTCCCGCCCCGCCATGCGCGCGGCCAGCGCAACGCCCTGTGCGTGGTTGCCGGACGAATAGGCGACCACGCCGCCGGTTCCCTGCGACACCGCGTTGAAAGCGCCGCGGAACTTGAAGCTGCCGGTCTTCTGCAGGCATTCCGCCTTCACGAAGATCCGCCGGCCCGCGACCGCGTCGAGCGACGGCGCGTTCAGGAGGGGGGTGCGCGCCGCGTGGCCCGCGATCCGCCGGGCCGCGGCCTCGATATCGGCGCGGGTGACCGCCTCCGTCAGAGAAGCATCGTCCATTCGTTCAGCGCCTCCAGCGATTCGGGTTCGTCGAGGAACGGGACGTGGCCGCGACCCGGCACCTCCGCCACGATCATGTCGGGCCGGCGCCGCCGCATCTCGGCCAGCGTCTCTGGGCTGAGCAGGTCCGAATTCGCGCCCCGGATGCAGGCCAGCGGCAATCCGTCCAGCGCGTCGAAGAGCGGCCAGAGATCGGGCGGCGGCCCCTCTCCCGCGGCCAGCACCGCGTCGCGCAGCTTGGCGTCGTAGTTGATGACGAGGCCGTCATCCGTCTCCCGGTAATGCTTCTCGACCTCCTCGCGCCAGCGGCTCTCGGGCACGTCCACGAACCCGGCCATCAGCGCGGCACGCCCCGCCACCGCGTCGTCGTGCGTCGCCGCCTCGGGGTTGAGCCCGACATAGCCGCGGATCGCCTCCATCCCGTCTTCGGAGATCTCCGGGCCGATATCGACGAGGCAAAGCCCGCCCAGTCGCGCCTTCGCGGTGAGCGCCAGCGCCATGCCGATCAGCCCGCCGCGCGACGTGCCGAGGATCGGCACCCGGTCGAGGCTGAGATGGTCGAGCAGCTCCACCACGTCGCGCGCCTCGGTCGGGATGTTGTAGGTTTGCCAGTCCGGCGCACGCTGCGACTTGGCACGGCCCCGGTAATCGAGCCGGATCACCCGGTGCTCGCCCACCAGATAGGGCAGCACGTAGTCGAAATCGGTGGAGTTCCGCGTCAGCCCGCTCAGGCACAGGAGCGGCGGGCCGTCGCCCTGATCCTCGTACCAGAGGCGCAAATTGTCGGATGTCTTGAACTCGGGCACTCAGATCGACCCCGCCAGCTCGGGCACGCCGGTCAGGTCGTCCAGGACGTGATCGGGGCGCCACGGCAGACGGTCCATCGGCTGCCCGGCCCGGTTCACCCAGGCCGTGCGGAACCCGTAGCCCGCCGCGGCGGCCACGTCCCAGCCGTTCGACGAGACGTAAAGCACGTCGTCCTTCGCGCAGTCGAAGGCCCGGTTCACCAAGTCGTAGACCTTGGACGACGGCTTGTAGATTCCGACCGACTCGACCGACAGGACATGATCGAGCAATCGCCCGATCCCCGCCGACTTCGCCGCCGATTGCAGCATCTCGGGCGAGCCGTTGGACAGGATACCGGTCGCGAGTCCGGCGTCCTTCAGACGCTCCAGCATGGCGGGCGCCTCCGGATACGCGGCAAGATCGACATAGAGCTCCTTCAACCTGTCCCGGAGGCCGTTCTCCCCCTCGAGGCCGGAGGCTTCGAGCGCGTAATCGAGCGACTCGCTCGTGACCTGCCAGAAATCGGCGTGCTCACCGGTGATCGCGCGAATCCAGGTGTATTGAAGCTGCCGCTCCCGCCAATCTGCGGCGACCTTCTGCCAGCGTTCCGCAAGCGCCGGATGGTTCCCCTCCTCGGCCGCCAGCCGCGCCGCGGAGGTCACGTCGAAGAGCGTGCCGTAGGCGTCGAAGATGCAGGTGTCGATGGTCACGTCCAGGCCCCTCGCGTCGGATCGGGCGGACCCTGCCACGGGCTGCGGGACTAGTCGAGGGCAGCGCGGACCAAGGCACAGGGCCCTGTCCCCTCGCATTCCACAGACGCGGCGTCGAGAATACGCGGCGGCCCGTTCGCGATGACCGCGAGCGAGGTCAGGACGAGGCAGATCGTCAGTACGAGCCAATCGAGGCAGACCACGCCCTGGGCGTCGATCGGGATGGGTCTCGGTAGGGGCATCGGCGGGTCCGCTCGCTCGGGCTTCGATGCAAACGGGGTCGCCTGCCGGAATGGCGAGAATGCGGCGGAAACGGCAAGACTTTTCGTCGATTTTTCGATGCCGCCGGAAACCGGTCAGAGATTGTCGGGCCGCGGCATGCCCATGACGTGGAATCCGCCGTCCACGTGGACGATCTCGCCCGTCGTGCAGGCGCCGTGCGCGGAGGCGAGATAGAGTGCGGTGCCGCCCACGGCCGAGAGCGTCGCGTTGGCGCGCAGCGGCGCGTTGGCCTCCGCGTGCTTGAACGTCCGGCGGGCGCCGCCGATGGCCGAACCCGCCAGCGTCTTCATCGGCCCGGGCGAGATCGCGTTCACGCGGATGCCGTCGGGGCCGAGATCGGCGGCGAGGTAGCGCACCGTCGCCTCGAGCGCGGCCTTGGCGACGCCCATCACGTTGTAATGCGGCATGACCCGCTGCGAACCGTCGAAGGTCAGCGTCAGGATCGTGCCGCCATTGGTCATCAGCGGCGCGGCGCGGCGCGCGATCTCGATCAGCGAGTAGCAGGAGATGTCGAGGGAATGCTTGAAGTTCGCGCGGCTCGTGTTGACGAAGCGCCCGGTCAGCTCGGACTTGTTGGAATAGGCGATGGCGTGGACGATCACGTCGAGCGGCCCCTGTTCGGCCAGCGTCTCGAACGCGCCGTCGAGGGAGGCGTCGTCGGTCACGTCCACGTCGAGAAGCGTCTCGGAACCGAGGGTCGCCGCAAGCGGCCGGACCCGCTTGCCGAAGGCCTCGCCCTGATAGGTGAAGGCCAGCTCGCAACCCTCGGCCGCCAGCACCCGCGCGATCCCCCAGGCGATGGAGTGATCGTTCGCGACCCCCATCACGAGTGCGCGCTTCCCGTCCATCAATCCCATCGGTCTACTCCAGATGCTTCGAGATGATGACGGTGCCGTTCGTGCCGCCGAACCCGAAGGAGTTCGACAGGATCGAATCAATCTCGACATCTTCGCGCAGTTCGGTGGCGATCTCGGCCGGAGCGAGCTCCGGGTCGAGATCGGTCACGTTGATCGACGGCGCAATGAATCCCTTGTTCATCATCAGCATCGAATAGATCGCCTCCTGCACGCCCGCAGCGCCGAGCGAATGGCCCGTCATCGCCTTGGTGGAGGTGACCGGCGGGGTGGAACCCTCGCCGAAGACGTTGCGGACCGCGACGATCTCCCTGACGTCGCCCACCGGGGTCGAGGTGCCATGCGCGTTGATGTAATCGATCCGGCGGCCCTCCGGCATCTGGCTCAGCGCGAGGCGCATCGAGCGCTCGCCCCCCTCGCCCGAGGGAGCCACCATGTCGACCCCGTCGGAGGTCGCCCCGTAGCCCGTCACCTCGCCGTAGATCGTGGCGCCGCGCGCGATGGCCCGGTCCCGCTCCTCCAGCACGACGACCCCCGCACCGCCGGCGATCACGAAACCGTCCCGGTTGGCGTCGAAAGGGCGGGAGGCGAGCTCCGGCGTGTCGTTGTACTTGGACGACATCGCGCCCATCGCGTCGAACAGGCAGCTCAGCGTCCAGTCCACCTCCTCGCCGCCTCCGGCGAAGACGATGTCCTGCTTGCCGAACTGGATCTGCTCGACGCCGTTGCCCATGCAATGCAGCGAGGTCGTGCAGGCCGAGGTGATCGAGTAGTTGACGCCCTTGATCCCGAACGGCGTGGCCAGACAGGCGGAGTTGGTCGAGGACATGCAGCGCGTGACCATGAACGGCCCCATCTTCTTCGGGCTGCCCTTCTCGATCACGGTGTCGAAGGCGGTGAAGAAGTTCGACGTGCTCGGCCCGCCGGAGCCCATCACGAGGCCGGTCCGCTCGTGGGAGACCTCACCGGGCTCCAACCCGGCATCGGCGATGGCGCGTTCCATCGCGATGTAATTGTAGGCCGCGCCGGGGCCCATGAAGCGGAGCTGCCGCTTGTCGATGTGGTCCTCGAGCACGATGTCCGGCACGCCGTGGACCTGGCTGCGGAAGCCGTGGTTGGCGTAGCTCTCGGAGAATGTGATGCCGGATTTGCCGGCACGCAGCGAGGCCTCGACCTCGTCGGGGGTGTTCCCGATCGGCGAGACGATCCCGATCCCGGTGACGACGACGCGTCGAAGCATGGTCTGTTCCCTTTCGATCAGCTCTCGGAGAGAGCGACCTTCATGTCGCGGACGACGTAGATCTCCTCCCCGTCCGCCTCCACCCGTCCGTCGGCCACGCCCATCGTCAGGCGCCGCGTCTGCACTGCCTTGGTGAAGTCGACGTAGTAGGTCAGCATCCTGCGCTCGGGCCGAACCATGCCGGTGAGCTTCACCTCGCCCACGCCGAGCGCGTAGCCGCGCCCCTGCCAGCCGCGCCAGCCGAGGTTGAAGCCGGTCAGCTGCCAGAGCCCGTCGAGCCCGAGGCAGCCCGGCATGATCGGGTTGCCCGGAAAGTGGCAGTCGAAGAACCACAGGTCGGGATTGATGTCGAACTCCGCGACGACGTGTCCCTTGCCGTGCAGCCCCGCATCGGCCGAAATGTCCGTGATGCGGTCCATCATCAGCATCGGCGGTTCGGGAAGCTGCGCGTTCCCGGGCCCGAACAATTCGCCGCGGGCACAACGCAAGAGGGCGTCCCGGTCGAAATAGGTCGGATATTCGGCCATGCGTCCTCCCTCGGCGACAGTTCCGCCCCTCTATCACCCGAGGTTTCGGCGTCGCAACCCTGCGCGATTGGCGGAGTCGGGACGGGCGGAAGGGGACGGTTTTGCGATTCCGTTTGAAAACGCTGCTGTCGCACCCCTATATTGCCCGTGATGCAAACGATCGATCCAAACAGCACCCGTGGCGAAACCTGGCTTGCCCGCGCCAACCTCCGGCCCACACGCCAGAGGCTCCTTCTGGCCGACCTCCTCGTGGGCGACGGGCGCGACCGGCACGTGACGGCGGAATGGCTGCACGACGCGGCCCGGCGCAGCGGCGACAGGGTCTCGCTCGCGACGGTCTACAACACGCTCCGGGCCTTCACCGAGGCCGGCCTCGTGCAGGAGATCACGGTCGACGGCACCGGCAGCTATTTCGACACCCGGGTCGACGATCACCCGCATTTCTACTGGGAAGACGATGCGCGGCTGACCGATGCCGGCACCCAGCCGATGGAGATCGTCAACCTCCCCGCCGCGCCCGAGGGAATGGAGATCGCCAAGGTCGACGTCGTGATCCGCCTCCGCGCCAAGGGCTGACCCCGAGGGTCGAGTTCTCCCCTCCGCTCGACATGCCGGACCGAGCATGCGACGCAGGCCCGACCAATCAGGGGAGAGACGATATGGAACGGATCGGCTTCGTCGGCGTGGGCCTCATGGGTCACGGCATGGCCGCGAACATCCTCGCGGCCGGGCACCCGCTCACGGTGATCGCACACAGCAACCGCACGCCCGTCGAGGATCTCGTGTCGAAGGGGGCCGAGGAGGCCGCGGACCTCGCCGCGCTCGCACGGGCCTCGGACATCGTGCATATCTGCGCCCCCGGCTCGCCACAGGTCGAGGCCATCGTGGACGGGATGATCGACCACCTGCCCGAGGGCGCCGTCGTCGTCGACTGCTCCACCTCGAGCCCGGTCTCGACCGAAGCGCTGGCCGCGAAGCTCGCCGAACGCGGCTTCGCGATGGCCGATGCCCCGCTCGGCGGCACGCCCGTGCAGGCGGAAGCGGGCGAGTTGACGGCGATGGTTGGCGCCACGGAGGAGACGTTCGCCCGGATCGAGCCGGTGCTCGCGACCTGGGCCAAGACGATCCGTCGCGTCGGCGAACCCGGCGCGGGCCACAAGATGAAGCTGCTGAACAACTTCGTCTCGCTGGGCTATGCCGCGATCTACGCCGAGGCGCTGGCGCTGGCGGAAAAATCGGGGCTCGGCATCCAGACTTTCCACAGCGTGATCGGCGGTAGCCGGATGGATTGCGGCTTCTACCAGACCTTCATGGGCTACGCCGCGGAGGGCAACCGCGAGGCGCACAAGTTCACGCTGACCAACGCGCTCAAGGACATGAACTATCTCGCCGCCTTCGCGGAGGGGACCGGCGTGGCGAACCCGGTCGGCGCGACGGCGCGCGACAGCTTCGATGCGGCGGTGAAGGCGGGCGGCGACGGGCCCGAGGATTACGTCCCGCACCTCGTGGACTTCGTGGGACGGGCGAACGGGATCGACCGGTAATGTCTTGAGGGCAGGCCCCGGCCGCGGGTGGGGGTGAAGCCCTCACCCCGGGGGCGGTCGGGGACTGCCCGGCCGATCACCGGGCTGAACATCGAATCGAACCGCCCTCGCTTCGCACTAGCCGATCCCAAGCTCGGCGAAGGAGACGTAGCGCACCGGGTCCCCCGCCTCGACGCGCGCGGCCTCGTCGGGCAGGTCCACGAACCCCTCCGCCCAGGAGAGTCCGGAGACGAGGCCGGACCCTTCCGAGCGGAACGCCTCCGCCGCCCCGTCCCGCAGACGCGCGCGCAGGAGTTCCCGCCGCCCGGCCTTCTTGCGCTTTGCGAAGGCCGCGGGGACCATCAGCCCGACCGGCTCCCGCCAGCCAGCGCCCGCCATCTGCAGGAGCGCGGGCCGGGCGAACCATGCGGCGCAGGTGAAGGCCGCGACCGGGTTGCCCGGCAAGCCGAAGACCGGCACGCCCTGCCAGAGCCCGAGCGCCAGCGGCCGGCCCGGCTTCACCGCGATCCGCCAGTGATGGAGGCTCCCCCGCGTGCGGAGCAGGCGTGACAGGTGGTCCTCGTCGCCCGCGCTCGCCCCGCCCGAGGTCAGGATCGCGTCGGTCGCCGCGCCGCCGAGCATCGTGGCGAGGGTCTCCGCATCGTCCGGCGCGTGGCCCAGATCGACCGCCGCGAACCCCCACCCCGCGAGCATGGCAAGCAGCATCGGCCGGTTCACGTCAGGGATGCCGCCCTCCGCGCCCGGCGCCACGATCTCGTCGCCGGTCGAGAGCACGCCGACCCGAAGCCGTGTCCGCACCTGCAGCGTCCCGTGCCCCGCCGCGATGGCGAAGCCCACGTCGCCGGGCCGCAGGATCGTGCCCTGCGCGAGCACCGGCCCGCCTACCCGGACATCTTCCCCGGCCGCGCGCGTATTGGCGCCCGCCTTCGGCACCGCGGCTAGCGAAAGGCCATCGTCGCCCGCCTCCGCGTCCTCCTGCAACGCGACCGTGTCCACGCCCGCGGGCAACGCCGCGCCGGTCAGGATGCGGATCGCGTGGCCGGGGGGGACCACACCGGGATAGGGTTGTCCTGCGGCCGCGCGGCCTTCCACGATCGGAACGCGGCCTTCCGAAAGTGTGCCGTGCGCAAAACCCCACCCGTCCACCGCGGCATTGGCCTCGGGCGGGTTGGCGCGGCGGGCAGCGATGTCCTCGGCGAGGATGCGGCCCGTCGCCTCGGACACGTCGACACGTTCGATCCCCGTCGCCACGTCGCTCGCCGCGCGCAGGGTCGCGAGCGCCGTTTCTACCGGCGTCCAGGTCACGCCCGGCGGCAGGGCGAAGCAGTCCGAGGCCACGCGCGGCGCTGGCGGCGCGGGATACGGCCCGTCCGGCCCGATACCGAGGATCCACCCCTCCTCCACCGCAAGGCGCGTCGCGTCGGGATGCACCGCGGGGGCGGAGAACCACTCGGCCGGCGCGGCGCGCAAGGCGCGCGCCGTGGCGACCACCTGCCCCTCGTCGCGGATCGCCGCCGGAGCCGGCGGCCAGAGCGAAGGGTAGATCTCCGCCAGAACGATCCGCGCCTCGGGCCGGACGAACCCCGTCTCCTGCGGCCAGACGACGAGGTCGGGCCTTTGCCGCAGGCGGGCGAGCGCCGCGCAACCGAGCAGGCTCTGGCTGCCGACCGCGCCGGCATATGCGAGCTGCCAGACCGGCTTGGCCGTGGGGGCCAGACGCTCGACGGCGCGGCGCATCGCGGTCAGGGGGTGATCCACGACCGCCCGCGTCGGCGGCAGGTCGGGCAAGTCGAGATGCGCCGGGCGGCCCCAGAACGGCCCCGTACCCGGCAGGCTGCGGTTGATCGCCTGTCCGACCGCGAAGCGGTTGTTGGCGTTGTCCGGCCCATCCTCGATCTGCTCCGCAAGCCAGTCCCAGAGCGCGAGCGCCTCGGACCGGCCGGTCAGATGCGCGGCGAGCCCGGCCGGAAACCCCATCGCGAAGTCGAATGTCAGCAACGTGCGAAGCCCGCGATCGAGCTGCCTGTCGATCCATTCGAGCGCCGCGGCGCGGGTGCGGAAGTATTCGGTCGTCTCGACCCCGCCCTCCTCGGCGCAGATCCAGATCGCATCCTTGCGCGGCGCCGCCCCGGTCGGCACCGCGGCAGCGGACCAGTCGGCGACGAGGATCAGGTCGAACATACGAAGTCCGCGATCGCGGCCACGTCGTTCAGATCCAGCACGTTCTGCGTCACCTCCGGGTCGCCGGCCGCGGCCACGGCCCGGATCGTCGGATCGTTCCGCGCGAGGGGCGCCCGGCCCGTCTCCGGCCGCCAGACCTCGATCCGCGGATGCCGCCCGGCCTTCCATCCCTCGGCCAGCACCACGTCGCAGGGTGCCAGACGGGTCAGGAGATGCGCGATGCCCGGTGCCCTCGCCTCCTCCATCAATGTCAGCCGCCGATCGGTCGCCAGCACGACCTGCTGCGCGCCGGCCATGCGGTGAAGGTGCGTGTCCGTCCCGGGCGTCTCCAGGTCGACGGCGTGATGCGTGTGCTTGAGCGTGGAGACCCGCAGGCCGCGGCGGGTGAGCTCGGTGACGAGCGCGGCGGTCAGCGTCGTCTTGCCGGCGTTCTTGTGTCCGACGATGCCCATCAGGATCACGCCATCGCCTCCGCCCGCGCCAGATCCTCGGGCGTGTTGACGTTGAAGAACGGGTCCCAGGGCTCGGTCGGGAACACCGCGAGCCCGGCCCCGTGCGCGTCGGTCCAGGCGACGATCTTGCGCGTGCCCGCCGCCAGCGCCGTGCGCAGGTCGTCCCGCAGCGCGACGGGCCAGAGGCCGAAGGTCGGCTGTGCCCGGACGCGGCCGTCCACCTCGGTCGCCGCGAGCGCGAAGCCGGATGGCGCGGCAGCGGCGAGCAGGCGCGGCACGAGGTCGGGCGGCAGGAACGGCGTGTCCGCGGCGGCCGTCACGATATGCGGGCAGCCCGTCGCCGCCGCCCAGTCGAGACCGGCGAGCACCCCCGCGAGCGGCCCCGGCCTGTCCGGCGCCTCGTCGGGGAGGACCGGCAGGCCCAGATCGGACCAACGGTCCGGCGCGCCGTTGGCGTTGAGCGCCAGTCGATCCACCTGCGGCGCCAGTCGGTCGACCACTCGTGCGACGAGCGACCGGCCCGACAGCATCAGTCGCCCCTTGTCGCCGCCGCCCATCCGCGTGGCCCGGCCCCCGGCCAGGATCACGCCATGCGGCTGCACCATGCCGCTCATTGGTGCACCCTTCCCACTGGAAGCCTTACCGTTGTTGATGCGAGCCTTCTGCTTCCAGCGTCCCGTCGCGACGGCCCAGGGCGCTCGCCGCTCGACGGCCCGCATGAGACCCGCCGCGCGGCGGGCGCCGGGAGGATGCAATGGGCGACAGGCTGATCCGCCGTGGGCTGGCCCCCAGAGCGCCTGACAATGAGCTTCCCGCAGATCCTCTCGGCCGGAATAGATGTAACGCACACGGGAGGGATGATCCCATGACTTTCGTGATCGGACTTGACTGGGGCGGGGCGGCACACGCCGTCTGCGTGATTGATCGGAGCAGCGGCGCCGTGGTCGACCGTTTCGAGACGCGCCACGACGCTGGCGGCTTGCGCGATATGACACGCAGGCTCGCCCGGCACGGCGCGGCTGCAGATCTGCCCGTAGCAGTCGAACGGCCTTCGGGGTTGATCGTCGATGCACTGGTCGCAGCGGGCCTTCTGGTCGTGCCCATCTACCCGAACGCCGTCAAGGCCTCGCGCCCGCGCTACCGTGCCTCCGGGGCCAAAGACGATCGTGGCGATCCGTACCTGCTGACCGATCTCTTGCGCACCGACGGGCACAGGTTCCGGCCGCTCCCTCCGCCCTCTGACGCGGTCCGCGCCCTGCGCACGCTGGTGCAAGGCCGCGACGACCTCGTCGCCGTCCGTGTGCAGCTTGCCAACCAGTTGCGCGCCTTGCTCGAAAGCTTCTGGCCCGGAGCCGCAGCGATCTTCGCCGACATAGACAGCCCCATCGCGCTGGTCTTCCTTGAGCGATATCCAACGCCCGACAGCGCCACGCGTGTGGGCGTGAAGCGCCTCGCAAGCTTCCTTGCCCAGTACCGCTACACCGGCCGCCGCAGCCCGGAAGAGCTCCTCACCCGCCTGCGTGCCGCCCCCCAGGGCCTCGCTGGCCCCGCCGAGGCTGAAGCGAAGGGCGAAATGGTCCGCGCATTGGTCGCCTTTCTCGGTCCCCTCGTCGACAGCATCACGGATCTGTCTGCGCGCATCCGCCACAATGCTATCGCAAGCGAGGTCGGCCGCATTCTCATGAGCTTTCTTCGCGCGGGCCAACTCTGCGCTGTCCAGATCCTGGCCGAACTCGGCGAGGACCGTGCCCGATACCTGACCGCCGACCAGCTTGCCGCCGACGCAGGCCTCGCCCCAGTCATCAGACAGTCGGGCCGGTCGCGTGGGGTCTCCTTCCGGTGGGCCTGCAACAGACGTCTGCGCAAGGCGCTCACCTGCTTTGCAGACAACTCCCGCCACGCTTGCCCGTGGGCGGCATCCGTCTATCTCATGGCACGCGGTCGAGGATGCAGACATCCGCATGCTATCCGCATCCTCGGCCGCGCCTGGCTCCGCGTTCTCTGGCGCGCCTGGCAGGATCGGAAACCCTACTATCCGCTCCTGCACGGCGCTGCTCAAGCCATAGGTTGACACAGGCTGTCTCATGCCGCGTCCCAGACGACGCGGTCGGCGCCCGACAGGCAGACGAAGCGCGTGCCCTTCATCCGGCCGATCACCGTCAGCCCGACCTGCCGCGCGATCTCCACCCCCCAGGCGGTGAAGCCCGAGCGCGAGACGAGCGACGGGATGCCCATCAGCGCGCACTTGATGATCATCTCCGACGTCAGCCGGCCGGTCGTGTAGAGCGTCTTGTCGCCCGGCGCGACGCCCTCCATCCGCATCCAGCCGGCCAGCTTGTCGACCGCGTTGTGCCGGCCGACATCCTCGAAATAGGCGAGCGGGTCCGGGCCGTGGCAGAGGCAGGTCCCGTGGATCGCGCCCGCCTCAAGATAGAGGCTGGGCGTCCGGTTGATCGCCGCCGACAGGGCCTGCAGGTCGGCGACATGCAACGGCGTCGCCGGCAGCGTCAGCCCCTCGAGCCCCGCCATCATGTCGCCGAAGACCGTTCCCACGGCGCAGCCCGAGGTGCGCGTCGCACGCGCGAGCTTGGCCTCGTGATCCGTCTCCACCGCCGTGCGGACCACGACCGTCGCCAGCTCCTCGTCGTAGTCGATGCCCGTGACCGTGTCGGCGGCGCGCACCATCCCCTGATTGACGAGGAAGCCAAGGCCCAGCCATTCCGGATGATCGCCGATCGTCATCGCCGTCACGATCTCCCGCGAATTGAGGTAGATCGTCAGCGGCCGCTCCTCCACCACGCGCAGGTCGACGGGCGCGCCGGACTGGTCGCGCCCGGTCACGCCTCGGGTCAGGCGCGGATCGTCGGGGCGCGGGGCGACGCGGAGGCTGGCGGGGGTTTCGGTGGACACTTGAGACCTGTCACGAGGAGGACTACGCCCACGATGTCCGTCAGATCGAAAGGATGCAAGCGATGGCCCGCGCCGCGTTTCGCAAGGGCATCGCCGAAGGGCTGCCGTTCATCATCGTCATGGTCCCGTTCGGCGCGCTGTTCGGCGTGCTTGCCTCGGAGGCCGGGCTGCCGATCGGGCAGATCATGGGCTTCTCCATCGTCGTGATCGCCGGGGCGGCGCAATTCACGGCGGTGCACCTGATGTCGGACGGCGCGCCATGGGCGATCGTGCTGCTCTCGGCGCTCGCGGTGAACCTCAGGATGGCGATGTATTCGGCGTCGATGGTGCCGTGGCTCGGCCGCGCGCCGCTGTGGCAGCGGGGGCTGATCGCCTACATGCTGGTCGATCAGACCTATGCCCTCTCGGCGCAGGCCTACGAGGCGGAGCGCACCTGGTCGGTTCGCGACCGGGTGATCTACTTCGCCGGCACCGCGCTGCCGGTGTTCCCGGCCTGGGTCGGAGCGACTTGGGCGGGCGCGGCGCTCGGCACGCGGATCCCGGAGGAATGGGCGCTGGACTTCGCGATGCCGCTCGCCTTCCTCGCGCTGGTCGGGCCGATGCTGCGGACCCGCGCGCATGTCGTCGCGGCAATCGTCTCTGTGACGCTGGCGCTGCTCCTGTCCTGGATACCGTGGAACCTCGGCCTCATCATCGCGGCCGCCTGCGCGATGGCGGCCGGCGCGGAGACGGAGCGGCGAACATGAACGACCTCTATGTCTGGAGCATCGTCCTCGTCCTGGGCGCCGGAACGTTCCTGATCCGGTTCCTGTTCATCGGCTTCGTCGGCGACCGCCCCCTGCCGTCCTGGGCGCTGCGTCACCTGCGCTATACCGGCGTCGGTGTCCTGCCCGCCCTCGTCGCGCCGCTCGTCGTCTGGCCGGAAGCGACCGGCGGCGCGCCCGACCCCGTGCGCCTGATCGCGGCCGGTGTCACGCTCGCCGTCGGATTGTGGCGGCGCGACACGATCCAGGCGGTCATCGCGGGCGGGCTGACGATGCTGGTGCTGAGCCTCGCATTGTAAGCTGCCGTCGCCCTGACAACCCGTGGCCGGCCGCAGCTCGATAGGATAGTACTGACGAAAGGCAACCGAAGCGTCCGAAAAAACTTTGCAAAATGTTAAAGGTTGTTAAAACTTCCAGCGTCGTCTGCTGACGGTGCCCGCAAGATTGTATGTTTGAGGACATTTCCATGCCCATTGCCCGCGTATCCGGTTCAACGATTACGGAACCCGATTCATCTTATTCCAACCTGACCTTCCTGATTTCTTTGGACCAGGTCGCGACCGAGACGATACGGGTGCCCTGGCAAGTCGTCGACGGTAGCGCGACCGGTGCGGTGGACACGTATTCCGGCGGCAGTTACTCCTCCGGCACGGCCTACATCTATGCCGGCCGTTCGCAGGCAGAGGTCAACGTCCGTGTCTTGGGCGACCTCGAGGCGGAGGCGGACGAGTCCGTCGTCATGGAGATCTTCAAGCCGATCAACGCGGACCTCGAGAACGGCGTGATTTCGGAGCAGGCCGTCGGCTGGATCAACGACGACGACGGCACCCTTCGGCCCACCTCGCTCTTCGTAAGCAGCCCGCGCGTCATGGAAGGCGGGCGCGCGGTCTTTGACCTGAAGCTGTCACGTCCTGCAACCGAGACGATCACGATCCCCTTCTCGCTCGACGGAACCGCAGAGGCCGGTTCGGATTACCGGGACATTTTCGGACGCGTCAAATTCCTTGCAGGCCAGGACGAGGCCTCCATCGTCGTGAACGTCAAGAACGACCGCGTGGCCGAGTCGCTCGAGCATATCGACCTGAAGCTCGACCTGCCGAACTCCATCGCGGAAATGACCGGGGGCCAGATCACCATCATCGACGAGGACGATCGTCTCGACGAGCCCTTCGTCCTGATCGCCGGAACTTCTATCGAGGAAAGCGATTCGTCCTATCGGAACATGACCTTCACGGTCATGCTGACGGAACCCAGCTCCGAGACGGTGACCGTCCCGTGGAGCATGTCTCCCGCGCTCGCCGAGGGGACGTCGGATCGCTATTCCGGCGGCTCCTACGATGCCGGAACGCTCTATTTCAGCCCCGGGGAGATGATCGAGCGGATTAACGTCCGGGTCACCGGAGACACGGAGGCCGAAACCGACGAGAGTGTGGTCGTAAAGATCGGCACGCCGAACAACGCGCAGCTTCCGGGCGGGGTGAACTTCGTCGAAGCGACCGGCTGGATCCTCGACGAGGACGGCTCCACGAAGACGCTCGCGATGCAGGTGTCGAACCCGGAGGTCGAGGAGCTCGACTCAGAGAACGTGACGGCGAACTTCATGGTGGAGCTTTCGGCGCCGGCGCCGCGGGACCTGTCGATAAACTGGCGCACGGTTGCAGGTTCGGCCAAGGGCGGCCACGACTTCAAGGCCACGAACGGCACGTTGGAGATCGAGAAGGGCCAGAGCATCGGTTCCATCGGCGTCGAGGTGAAGGGCGACACGGCGACGGAGAGTTCCGAGACGTTCTCGCTGCAATTCTTCCTGCCGCCCGAAATCGCCGCGGCCCGCGGCGGGACGGCCACGATTCTCGACACCGATTTCGGCAAACCCGAGATCGTGTACGGCAACGACGGCGACAACACGCTTCGGGGCAACGACTACATCCAGCGGTTTTTCGGCCGGGACGGGGACGACCGGCTGATCGGCAACGGGGGCGACGACAGGCTTTTGGGCGGCAGCGGTCGGGACGAGCTCGTCGGCGGGACCGGTGCGGACCTCCTCAAGGGTCAGGCCGGGAACGACGTGATGAAGGGTCAGGCCGGCGGCGACGTGATCCGCGGCGGCGGCGGCAAGGACAAGGCCTACGGCGGAGGCGGCAACGATCGTCTTTACGGCAACGGCGGCGACGACCGGCTCGAGGGTCAGGCCGGCAGCGACAACCTCGTCGGCAACAGTGGCGACGACCGCCTGATCGGCGGCGGCGGGAACGACATGCTGAAGGGCGGTCGCGGCCGGGACGTGTTGACCGGAGACCGCGGCAAGGACGTCTTCGTCTTTGACAAGGCGTCGGGCCGCGATGTCGTCACCGACTTCCAGAACGGCAAGGACACATTCGAGATCGAGAACGGTGCGACCCGCTTCCGCGACCTCGACATCTCGCGGGAGGATGGCGACGTCCATATCGAGTTCGCCAACACGACGATCGTGATCGAGGACACGCAGCTGCGCGAGATCGGCGCGACCGACTTCTTCTTCACCTGAAGACGCGGGCGAGCCGGACCCGTCCGGCTCGCCCCTCGGGTCACGCTCAGACCGGCAGCGCGGTCGTGTGGAACACGGTCTTGAGCGCGAAGGAGGATTGCAGCTTGGCCACGCCCGGCAGCCGCGCGAGATGGCGGCGATGGATGAGGGCGAAATCCTCCGAGTCGCGCGCGGCGACCTTCAGCAGATAATCGTAGGCGCCGGTCATCAGGTGGCATTCGAGCACGTCGGGAATGCGCGCCACCGCCGCCTCGAACGCGTCGAGCACCTCGTCGGCCTGCGTTGCGAGGCTGATCTCCACGAAGACGGTGGTCGGCCGCCCGACCGCGCGCGGATTGAGCAGCGCGACCGTCCGCTCGACGATCCCGCACGCCTCCAGGCGTTGCAGGCGGCGGTGACAGGCCGAGGGGCTCAGGTTGAGCCGTTCCGAGAGTTGCCCGGCGGTCAGTCGCGCGTCCTGCTGCACGAGGCGAAGAAGCGCCGCGTCCGTCGCGTCGTAGCCTTGTGCGAGATTTTTGCCTGCCTCGCCCGCTACCATGCGCGACAATCCTGCGTAACTCCGATCCTTGTGCGGGAAGATAACGAGATAATCCCGCGCCGTCGCGGATAAACTTCCCGCGACCAGCCAAAGGGGGATCAGGCATGCTCATCGGGTGCCCGAAAGAAATCAAGCCGCAGGAATTCCGTGTCGGGATGACGCCGTCCGCCGCGCTCGAGGCGATCGCGCACGGCCATTCCGTCGTCGTCGAGACGAAGGCCGGCGCAGGTTCCGGCTTCGAGGACGGCCAGTACGAGGCCGTCGGCGCGAAAATCGTCGATACCGCGGAGGAGGTCTTCGCGACCGCCGACATGATCGTGAAGGTGAAGGAGCCGCAGGCCGTCGAGCGGGCCCGGCTGCGCGAGGGCCAGCTCCTCTTCACCTACCTCCACCTTGCCCCCGACCCGGATCAGACACGCGACCTGATCGCGTCCGGCGCGACCTGCATTGCCTACGAGACGGTCACCGACCGGAATGGCGGCCTGCCCCTGCTCGCGCCGATGTCGGAGGTCGCGGGCCGGCTGGCGCCGCAGGTCGGGGCCTGGACGTTGCAGAAGGCCAATGGCGGTCGCGGCGTCCTGCTCGGCGGCGTGCCGGGCGTCGGGCCGGCGCAGGTCGTGGTGATCGGCGGCGGCGTGGTCGGCACGCATGCGGCGCGGATCGCCGCCGGGATGGGTGCGGACGTGACCGTGCTCGACCGCTCCCTGCCCCGCCTGCGCTATCTCGACGACGCGTTCGGTTCGGTCTTCAAGACGCGCTACGCCAGCGCCGGCAACACCGCCGAGATGGTGATGGCCGCCGACATGGTGATCGGCGCGGTCCTGATCCCCGGCGCGGCGGCGCCGAAACTGGTGAAGCGCGCCGACCTCAAGCACATGAAGACAGGCGCGGCGATCGTCGACGTGGCGATCGACCAGGGCGGCTGTTTCGAGACGTCGCATGCAACCACGCACGAGGACCCGATCTACGAGATCGACGGCGTGATGCATTACTGCGTGGCGAACATGCCGGGCGCGGTGGCGCGGACCTCGACGCTTGCGCTGGGCAACGCGACGCTGCCATTCCTGCTGGCCTTGGCCGACAAGGGCTGGAAACGCGCCTGTGCCGAGGATCCGCATCTGCGCGCCGGGCTCAACGTCCATGCCGGTCAGCTGACCTACGGCGCCGTGGGCGAGGCGCTCGGCCTCGACCATGTCGAGGCGGAGAAGCTGGTCGCCTGACCGGACAGCTTACCGAGGAAACCGCAGGAGCCCACGGGGGCCCCTTTTCACGTGCGCCGCTCAGATCGGGTCGGCGGGGTCGCGTGGGGCGGCCGACCGGGCGGCGAGCTGATCGCGGATGTCGATCAGCACGTCGAGCTCGGACGGCGCGGTGTGCACCTCCGGGGCGACGTCGTCGGGACGCTCGGCTACCGAGCGCAGCCGGTTCACGGCCTTCACCAGCAGGAACACGACGAAGGCGACGATCAGGAAGTTGATCACCGAGGTGATGAAATTCCCGTACATGAACTGCGCCTCGCCCACGCCGAAGCTCAGCCCGCTGAAGTCCAGGCCCCCGACGAAGAGCCCGATCAGCGGGTTGATCAAATCCTCGACCATGGAAGTCACGATGGCGGTGAAGGCCGCCCCGATGATGATCCCGACGGCGAGGTCCATCACGTTGCCCTTGGCAATGAAATCCTTGAATTCCTGTATCACGATGGTCCCTCGTCAGTTTGCGCGCGGCGCGCCTTTCTGCGCCTGGGGCAGAGCTTTCGCCCGCGCCCGGACGTTGTCACCACATTTCCGCGCCCGCATCGAAAGCGGCGGATTGCCGTGGGGCGGGGGCAACGCCGGAATGAAGCGCCGATCCCCGAACGCAGAGGGCCCCGGCATCGCTGCCGGGGCCCTCGCATCTTCGCTCGGAGTTCGCCCTACTCGGCGTCTTCCTTCACGCTCTCCTCGCCGGTCTCCTGGTCGACCATCTTCATGGCCAGCCGGACCTTGCCGCGGTCGTCGAAGCCCAGGAGCTTGACCCAGACCTCCTGGCCTTCCTTGAGCACATCGGAGGGGTGGTTCAGCCGCTTGTTCTCGATCTGGCTGACATGGACGAGCCCGTCGCGCTTGCCGAAGAAGTTCACGAAGGCGCCGAAATCGACGATCTTCACGACCTTGCCCTTGTAGACCTTGCCCTCCTCCGGCTCCGCCACGATCGAATAGATCATGTCGTAGGCCTTCTGGATGGCCTCGCCGTTGGCGGAGGCGATCTTGATCACGCCGTCGTCGTTGATGTCGACCTTGGCGCCGGACGTCTCCACGATCTCGCGGATGACCTTACCGCCCGAACCGATCACTTCCCGGATCTTGTCCGTCGGGATCTGCATCGTCTCGATCCGCGGGGCATGGGCGGAGAATTCCGACCGGCCCTCGGCCAGCGCCTTCGACATCTCGCCCAGGATATGGATACGACCGGTCTTGGCCTGCGCCAGCGCCGTCTCCATGATCTCGGGCGTGATGCCCGCGACCTTGATGTCCATCTGCAGCGAGGTGATGCCGTCCTCGGTGCCCGCGACCTTGAAGTCCATGTCGCCGAGATGGTCTTCGTCGCCCAGGATGTCGGTCAGCACCGCGTAGTCACCGTCCGATTCGAGGACGAGGCCCATGGCCACGCCCGCGACCGGCGCCTTCAGCGGCACGCCCGCATCCATCATCGACAGCGAGGAGCCGCAGACGGTGGCCATCGAGGAGGAGCCGTTCGACTCGGTGATCTCGGAGACCAGACGGATCGTGTAGGGGAAGTCCGTCGCCGACGGCAGGACCGCCTGCAGCGCCCGCCAGGCGAGCTTGCCGTGACCGATCTCGCGCCGGCCCGGAGGCCCGAAGCGCCCGACTTCACCGACCGAATAGGGCGGGAAGTTGTAGTGCAGCAGGAAGTTCGATTTGAAGTTCCCGTGCAGCGCGTCGATGAACTGCTCATCGTCGCCGGTGCCCAGCGTGGTCACCACGAGACCCTGGGTCTCGCCGCGCGTGAACAGCGCCGAGCCGTGGGTCCGGGGCAGCAGGCCGACTTCGGAGACGATGGGGCGCACGGTGTCGAGCGCACGGCCGTCGATCCGCTTGCCGTTCTTCACCACGTCGCCGCGCAGCACCGCGGATTCGAGCTTCTTGAGCGCGGTGCCGAGGTTCGGGTCCTCGAGCTGCGCCTCGGTGAGCTCGGCCTTGATGGCCTCCTTTGCCGCGGAGACGGCCGATGTCCGCTCCTGCTTGTCGGTGATGGCGTAGGCGTCGCGCATGCGCTGCTCGCCCGCGGATTTCACCGCGTCGTAGAGCGCTGAATAGTCCGGCGCCTGGAAGTCGAACGGCTCCTTCGCGGCGTCCTCGGCCAGCGACACGATCAGGTCGATCACCGGCTGCATCTGCTCGTGGCCGAACTTCACGGCCCCCAGCATCTCCGCCTCGGAGAGCTCGTAGGCCTCCGACTCGACCATCATCACGGCGTCCTTCGTGCCCGCGACGACGAGATCGAGACGCTGCTCGGGATCGTTCTTCAGGCCCTGCATGTCGTCGACGGACGGGTTCAAAACGTATTCACCGTCGACGAAGCCCACCCGGGCGCCGGCGATCGGACCCATGAACGGCGCGCCGGAGATCGTCAGCGCGGCGGAGGCGGCGATCATCGCAACGACGTCGGGGTCGTTCTCGAGGTCGTGGCTCAGCACGGTGCAGATGACGAGGACCTCGTTCTTGAAGCCCTCGACGAAGAGCGGCCGGATCGGCCGGTCGATCAGGCGCGAGGTCAGCGTCTCCTTCTCGGTCGGCCGGGCCTCCCGCTTGAAGAAGCCGCCGGGGATCTTGCCCGCGGCGTAGTATTTCTCGTTGTAATGGACCGTCAGGGGAAAGAAGTCCTGCCCCGGCTTCGGCGCCTTGGCATAGGTGACGGCGGCCATGACGGAGGTCTCGCCGTAGGTGGCGACGACGCAGCCGTCGGCCTGACGCGCGATCTTGCCCGTCTCCAGAGTGAGGGTGTCGTGACCCCACTCCATCTCTTTCTTCACGATGTTGAACATGTCGTATCCTGTCTGGAGGCTTACCCGGCCCTCCGGGTCCTCCGTGTGTATGGCGGCCCCATTGCCGCCGATCCCTGTCCTTCGCACGACGCCGGGATCCAGTGCGTCACGTCTCAGATTTGGCGGCCATATCCTGTTTTCCACCCCGAGGTAAAGACATGCAGGGTCCGGTCCGTCCACGGGACCGGTCGATGCCGGTCGCGCGGATGGTCGTGTCGGACCTCGCAGGCATCAGTTCCCGGAACCGGACCGCGCCAGTTCCCGGGCCGACCGGACGGCCTCCGTCATCGTCGAGTTCGGGGTCGTGGTGCATTGGTCGAGCAGAGCGTTGACGACAGGGACCAGTTGCAGGTCTTCGTCGCCCCCCGTGCCGGTCGCTTGCGGCGTGCCGGTCGCGGAGGTCTCCGCGGTCGCGCCAGACCCACTGGAGGTTTCGGACGACGTGATGCCCGCGGAGGGGCTCGCGACGTCGGATGCGGTGGGTCCGTTCATGTCACTGAACTCGGTGCCAATGCCGTCTTCTGCACCCGTTGCCCTCACGCTTGCCGACCCGCCCGAGGCCGCGCCCGGACCGCCCGCATCGTTGCCCGCGAGACGTGGCAGCAGCGCGGCCGCCTGATCCGCCATGCCGAGTTCGAGAAACGTCGCGCAGGTCATGTCGCCGCTTTCGTTCGTGGCGGACAGACCGGAGGGCGAATCGCCGGCTGACGGTGCCGTGCCGGATGTCTGCGCGCTGGCGACACCGAACATGAGGAGGCTCGCGGTGGCGGCTCCGACGAGGGCGCTGGAATATCGCATGACGGTCGGTTCCTTCTTCGGGGCAAGCTCGGTCGCCTATGCAGGCAGCCAACTCGCAAACCGAGCCCGGAAGGTTGCGGTTCCATGAGGTCGGAGGCCTCGCGATGCCTGTCTGCTCCGTTCGCGCGATCAGTTCGACGATCGCGACGCGTTCTGCGCGGATCGGCCGACGCTCTGCATGGCCTCGTCCATCTTTGCCTCGGGATCGCCAGCGCAATATCCGAAGAGACCCGTCACCACCGCGACGAGACGCGTGTCGTTGGTCCTGCCCGGCGCGCCGGAGGACGACGTATCGCCGGATGCCGACCCCGCGGAGCCGTCGATGTGCCGGTGGCACCTATCGCGGCGTCCGCACCCGACGTAGCCCTGTCTCATGCCGTCGTACCGGACGAGCTGTCCGAACCGGCCGAGGCGGGGTCGGTCGGCAGCCTGCCGCGCGGCGAACCGAACATGGAGGAACAGGAGCCGTCCGATGCGCGCGCGGTGTCCATACCGCTGCCCATCGAGCCCATGTCGGTGCTCGCGGTGGAGCCGGTGCCGCTGCCGGCGGACATCGTATCGCTTGACGAGGCGCTCGGGCTGTCCGGTGGAGTTCCGGCCCCACCGGGCTGCATGACCCATTGGAGGTGCCCGACAGACCGGACGACATGTCGACGGAAGGCGGAAAACCGGTCCCGTCAGGGGCGGACCCTTGCCAGTTCTGGAAAGACAGCCCCAATCGCGCCAGCGTACGGTTCTCGACCGACCGTTCCGGACGGGTCAGCTCGCAGCGGATACGGTTTCGGCATCTTCATAGTCGAAAACGTCGGGGCTTGAGACGTTCCCTGCTGCCGACCGAAAGATTGCAAAGGAATGGAAGTCCCTATGCAAAAGGGGGCCGATCGGCCCCCTCCTCGTCCCGTATACAGACGTGACCCGGCTCAGCGGCGGATGCCGAGCCGCTTGATCAGATCCTGGTAGCGGGCCTCGTCGTTCCTGCGGGTGTAGTCCAGCAGCTTCCGGCGCTGCGCGACCATCATCAGGAGACCACGACGGGAGTGGTTGTCCTTCTTGTGGGTCTTGAAGTGCTCGGTCAGCGCGGTGATGCGGCTGGTCAGGATCGCGACCTGGACCTCGGGGGAGCCGGTGTCGCCCTCCTTGGTCGCGAATTCCTTCATCAGGCGGTTCTTCTCTTCGACGGTGATCGACATCGGGGTCTCCTTCGGGTTCGAGGAATGGCGCAAGCCGGGATGTCGTCCAGCAAGGCCCTTGGAGTGAGGCGCGCCCATACGACAGGGGCGGCTCGAAGGGAAGCCCCGATCTCGGCTAGTCCGGTGCAGCCGGCCAGGGGGCGGGCGCGACCCCGTAGCCGATATAGAGCGGATGCTTCGGATGGCCGTGCTTCGAAAGGCCGAACGTCTCGAGCGGCACGTCCGCCGCGCGCAGCAGCCGCTCCACCGCCGCGCCGCGCCCCAGATGCGCACCGTGCGCGCCCCAGGCGCAGACCACCCGGTCCGCCCAGAGCGCGGCCTCGCGGATCGCCGCGTCGTTCGCGGGTCCGCCCACCGGGTCCGGGCAGGCCCGCATGTCCTTCGGATCGGTAGCGCGGAAGGCGAAGATGTTGGTCACGCGGAACGCGCCGTAGCCCAGCGTCCGCGCGCGGCGCTCGCAGCGCTCCACCGTCGGATCGTTGGCGAGCTCGGTCGCGGTCGAGGGGTTCAGCATCACGAAGTTGATCTTCGCGCCGTCCGGGTCCCAGACGCGGACGAGATCGTAGCGGTGCCGCTCGTCGTCGGAATAAGTGGCGACGGAGGCGGCATCGCCCTTGGTGAACTCGCGCGTGATCATGGCTCGCGCGGGATGCCACCAGAGGCGTCGGCGGGCAAGCCTAGCGGACGAAGACCTTGGAGGGATGCAGCTGCCCCGCTCGGTAAGTGCCGATCGCGACCGCCCGCCCGCCGGCGGACGCCCAGCAGGTCTCGCCGTATTCCGCGCCGGTCAGGACCTCGGCGGGGTTGCCGTGCGCCAGACGGGCGGCCGCCATCTCGCTCACCGCCAGTTCCGGCAGGTCGTCGAGCGCCAGTTCCAGCGGCTGCACCAGCGCGAGCAGGTCCGGCGTCCGGGCCAGCGCCTCGATCCGGTCCCAGGCGACCGCCTGGTCCACATGGAACGGCCCGGACCAGACCCGGCGGAGCCAGCCGACATGGCCGAGACAGCCGAGCGCGCGGCCAAGGTCGCGGGCGATACTGCGCACGTAGCCACCCTTGCCGCAGACCATTTCCAGCTCCGCCCCCTCCGCATCCGCGGCGATCACGTCCAGGCGATCCACGAAGAGCGGCCGGGCGACGAGCTCCATCTCGACCCCTTCACGCGCGAGGTCGTAGGCCCGCTCGCCCTCGACCTTCACGGCGGAGACCTGCGGCGGCACCTGCAGGATGTCGCCCCGGAACGCCGCGAGCGCCGCCTCGACCGCCGCCGCATCGGGCCGCAGGTCGGATCGCTCCAGCACCTCGCCCGAGGCGTCGTCGGTGCTCGTCTCCGCGCCCCAGACCACGCGGAAGCGGTAGCATTTCAGCGCATCCGTCACGAGCGGCACGGTCTTCGTCGCCTCGCCCAGCGCCACGGCGAGGACGCCCGTCGCGTCCGGGTCGAGCGTGCCGGCATGGCCCGCCTTCTGCGCCTCGAGCGCCCAGCGGACCTTCCCCACCACCTGCGTCGAGCCGATCCCCGCCGGCTTGTCCACGATCATCCAGCCGTGGACCGGGTTCCCGCGCTTGCGCCGCGCCATCTCAGCGATCCGTCACGGCGAGGATCGGGCCCATCGCGCGGCCGGGATCGGAGCGCCCCTGCGCCGGCACGTGCAGCCGCGAGATCGAGCCGTCGAGATAGAGCGCGTTCGACACGCCCAGAACGTCGCGGAACAGGGTCGCCATCTCGTGGAAGGTCACGACGCCCTCGGAGACGACGAAATGGACGATCCGCCCGTCCGCCGAGGCGCCGACCCCGTTGCGCCGCTTGGCCGAGGGCGATGCAGGCAGGAAGCGCGGATGCAGCGCGCCGTCGATCACCAGCATCGGCCCCGATTGCGTCGCGGACCGGCAATCGGGCCGCTCGGCCGCAAAGGTGCCGGTCTCGATCACGTCGGCACGGTCGTCCCGGACGCAGAACACGCCGTTCGGCAGCATCCCGAAATTGCCCGGCCCCGCCTGCGTCACGAGGCCCGCCACTTCCCGCCCGTCCTCGACATAGAGCCCGACGGGGCGGCGGTCGGGATGGTACATGCCCCCGTTCATCGCGAGCGCCACGGGCCGGTCCATCGCCCGCTCCAGCGCCGCGAAATCGCCGAGCGGCGTCCCGTCCGGGGCGAGGAGGTGGAGCGAGATATCCTGCGTCGCCAGATCGACGGTGCAGACCGTGAAGGCGCGATCGCGATGCGTGACTGTCTCGCAGGCACGCGCCATGCCGACCGTCGCCATCGTCACGGCGAGGCAGAGAAGCGCCAGCCGTATCATTCGTCGTCGTCGCCCGGCGCCTCGACGTCGCGGCGGACGGTCTCGTCGGCGAACATCGCGCGGGTCGCGTCCATCCGGTCGAAGGTCTCGTCGATGCGGAAGCGCAGGTCGGGCGCGAACTTGAGCGTCATGTCCTTCGAGATCGCGCGACGCAGCTCGCCCTTGTTGCGCTTGAGGGCGGCGATGGCCTTCTCCCGGTCGCGCCCGCCCAGCGGCAGGACGAAGGCGGTCGCGATCTTCAGGTCCGGCGTGACCTGCACCTCGCCCACGGTGATCGACATGCCTTCCAGCTCCGGGTCGTGCACGTCGCCGCGCATCAGCACGTCCGACAGCGTGTGCCGGATCAGCTCGCCCACCCGCAGCTGCCGCTGCGACGGGCCGCGGCCCTCCTCGTGTCTGGATCGTGCCATGCCGGCCTCCTGCTCGGAACGGGAGGGATATTTGGCCCGCCTCCGGAGCGCAAGCGTTGCACGGACGGGATCGTTCCACCAAGAGGGGGCGCGAAGACGGAGGGCGAGATGGCGGCACCGGCGATCGTGGTAATGGGCGGCTCGGGCCGCATGGGGCGGATGCTCTGCGACCTGGTGCGGGCCTCGGACGCGATGCGCCTCGCCGGCATCGTCGAGGCGCCGGGCCACGACTGGGCAGGTCGCGATCTCGGCACGGCCATGGGAGGTGCAGAGATCGGCGTGCCGGTGACCGACGATCCGGCCGCGATGGTCGCGGGGGCGGACGCGGTGATCGACTTCACGACGCCCGCCGCCACGGTCGCGATGTCGCGCCTCTGCGCAGAGACCGGCACTGCCCATATCGTCGGGACCACGGGGCTTACCGAGGACGACATCGCCGCCGTCGACGGCGCGGGCGCACACACGGTGGTGGTGCGGGCGGGGAACATGTCGCTCGGCGTCAACCTAATGACGCAGCTCGTCCGGCAGGTGGCGGCGTCACTCGACGCGGATTACGATATCGAGATCGTCGAGGCGCATCACCGCCACAAGGTCGACGCCCCGTCGGGCACGGCGCTGATGCTGGGCGAGGCGGCGGCGGAAGGTCGCGGCGTGACGCTGGGCGATGTCGCCGACCGGGGCCGTGACGGCATCACCGGCGCCCGGGACCGCGGCGATATCGGGTTCGCGGCCATCCGGGGCGGCGACGTGGTGGGCGAGCACGACGTGATCTTCGCCGGCGCGGGCGAGCGGCTGATCCTGCGCCACGTCGCCTCCGATCGTTCGGTCTTCGCGCGCGGCGCGTTGAAGGCTGCGCTCTGGGCACAGGGCCGGGCGCCCGGCGCCTACGACATGCGGGACGTGCTGGGGCTGCGCTGAGCCTCAGAAGTCGATGGCAAGTCCCTTCCGCTCCCAGTCGCCGTAGCGCACCGGCTCCGGTCCGGCCCGGCCGCCGAGCTCGGGAGGCAGCGTCACCTGCCCCGCCTGCCGCGCTTCGGCCTCCGCCAATGCACGCCGGGCCACCTCGGGCAGCGCGGCGCGGCGGGCGTCCTCGGCCTCCGCGGAAAGCGGCGTCAGGTCCACGCCCCGGTCGCGCGGCGTCGTCGGACAGGCCGGCGCGTCGGGCGCGGCTTCGGGCAGGAACGCGGGATCGACGGACATGCGGGTGACCATGGCGGGACTCCTCGTCGGTTGCCGGACGGACCAAACGCATATACGTCGCGGGCGCCTTCCTGCCAAGGATACCTGCGATGACCGCGCCGTCCGACAGCCTTTCCGCCCGCATGGGCGCGCTTCGCCTGATGGCGCATGTCCTGCGCGACGGGCGGATGCTGCGCGACGGGCAGAGCGGGCTGACCGGTCCGGATGCGGCGCGGGCGCTGCGCCTCGCGGGCCTGACGCTGCGCCATATGGGCCGGGCCGACGCGCTGCTGAAGCGCCATGTCGAGCGGCAGCCCGCGGCGCGGGTGCGCGACATCCTGCGGCTGGCACTTGTCGAGATCCACGTGGACGGCGCCGCCCCGCACGGCGCGGTGAACGACGCGGTGGCGATGGCGCGGACCTCGCCGAAGACGACGAAGCAGGCCGGGCTCGTCAACGCCGTCCTGCGCAAGCTTGCGGAGGCACGGGAGGAATGGGCCGCGCTCCCTGCCCCTGCCCTGCCCGCTTGGCTGCGCAAGCCGCTCGCCAGGACCTGGGGCCGCGAGCGGCTCGAGGCGATCGAGGCGGCGCATGTGATCCCCGCGCCGCTCGACCTGACCGCGAAGCCGGGGGCCGTGGTCGACGGGGCCGAGCGGCTGCCCACCGGGTCGTTCCGTCTCGCCGGCGGGCAGGTCTCGACGCTGCCGGGCTACGAGGCGGGCGACTGGTGGGTGCAGGACGCGGCCGCCGCGATGCCCGCGCGGCTCCTGGGCGACGTGGCCGGTCTGCGCGTGCTCGACCTCTGCGCGGCGCCGGGCGGCAAGACGATGCAGCTCGCCGCCGGCGGCGCGGAGGTGACGGCGCTCGACCTTTCGGGCAAACGGCTGACGCGCCTGCGGGAGAACCTTACGCGGACCGGGCTCGCCGCCACGCTCGTCGAGGGCGACGCGCTGGACTGGACCCCGGAGGTGCCCTTCGACGCGGTCCTCCTCGACGCGCCCTGCACCGCGACGGGCACGATCCGTCGCCACCCCGACCTGCCGCATCTGCGCGAGGCGCGCGACGTGGAGACGCTGACCGCGCTGCAATACCGCCTCCTCGACCGGGCGATCGGCTTCGCGCGTCCGGGCGGGCGCGTCGTCTTCTGCACCTGCTCGCTCCTGCCAGTGGAGGGCGAGCACCAGGCGAGCGCCGCGCTGAAGCGGCATGCGGGCCTCGTGGCGGAGGTGCCGGACCCGGTGGCGCTCGGCGTGCCCCCCGAGGCCGCCTCGGCGCACGGGCTGCGCCTGTTGCCGGATCTCTGGTCCGAGCGGGGCGGAATGGACGGCTTCTACATGACACTGCTCCGAACCCCCGGATGACGTTGGCGTGACACGGAGCGCCGCAGGGCCTATTCATTGCCCGAGGTCCGGCCGGCATTCCGTATCGCGGCCGGCGGGGACGGGACGATGAGCGCGCAGGGGATCCGCGAGCGATGGCGGCGCAGGCTCGCCTTGCGCCTGTCCCGCCCGCCGCGCGACCGCGGCATCGCCTGGCACCCCGCCCCGCGCGACAGCGGCATGCCCGGACGCGGGCGCCAGATCGTCGGCGGGCTGTGGCACATGGCCGGACAGGTCGTGGACGCGCCCGACGGAAGCCCCTGGGACATCGTCCCGCCCTCCACCCCGTTCGAGATGCAACTCCACGGGCAGGGCTGGCTCGACGACCTCATGGCGCTCGGGACGGCCGACGCGGCGGTGAAGGCGCAACGCTGGACGCTCGACTGGATGCGGCGGTTCCGCGGCGGGCGCGGGCCGGGCTGGGACGCATCGCTCACCGGACGCCGCCTGCTGCGGCAGATCGACCATGCGCCGATCCTGCTGCCCGGGATGCAGACGCGGGAGCAGGCCGTCTATCTCGACGCGCTCTACGCGCAGGCCACCCATCTGCGGCGGGACTGGGTCGAGGCGCCGGCCGGCCTGCCCCGGATAGAGGCGCTGACCGGGCTACTGTTCGCCGGCCTGTCGCTGCGGGGAATGGCGGCCCTCGTCGGCGAGGCGGCGGTCGCGCTGTCGGAGGCGGCGGACCGCGACATCGGTGCCGATGGCGGCATCGCCGCGCGCAACCCGGAGGCGCTTCTGGAGACGGCGATGCTGATCGGCTGGGCGATCGACGGGTTCCGCGCCCGCTCCGACGTGCCCGTTCCGCTCCGCGCGGCGCAGGACCGGATCGCGCCGACGCTGCGGGCGCTGACCCATGCCGACGGTGGGCTCGCGCGGTTCCACGGGGGCGGGCGGGGCCGGCCCGGACGGCTCGACCGGGTGCTCGCCGCCGTAGCCGCGCCGGATGATCGGGCGGCCCAGGCGATGGGCTTCGCGACGATCTCCCGTGGCGACACGACGCTGGTCGTGGATGCCGCACCGCCGCCGACGGGCGAACATTCCGGCTCGGCCCATGCCTCGACGCTCGCCTTCGAGA
This sequence comes from uncultured Jannaschia sp., assembly GCF_947494055.1. Classification (GTDB taxonomy): domain Bacteria; phylum Pseudomonadota; class Alphaproteobacteria; order Rhodobacterales; family Rhodobacteraceae; genus Jannaschia. The sequence goes on from NZ_CANLTR010000001.1 coordinate 270,538, forward strand.
TGACCTCCGGCCCCGCCCCGCTGATCGTGAATTGCGGACCGGGCGGCGCCCACGGGCCGGACTGGCACCGGGCCGGACGGGCCACCGCGTCGCATTCGACGCTCTCCCTCGACGGCCATTCCTCCGCCCGCGTCGGCGCGCTCATCCCGCTCGGGCGACGTCGCATCGCGCCGCTGGTGCAGATCCCCGGGCGCGTGGATTGCCAGCGGGCCGACACGTCCCGCGCCGCCATCGTGCTGGCGCGCCACGACGGCTACGTGCCGGGCCACGGGCTGACCCATCTGCGCCGGCTCGCCCTCTCGCAGGACGGCCTGACGCTCGAGGGCGAGGACAGCCTGCGCGCCATGGGCGGCGCGGACCGGGCGCGGCTGGACCTGGCGCGAGGGGACGCGCCGGGCGTGGCCTTCGACATCCGCTTCCACCTGCATCCCGACTCCGCCGCGTCCTGCGAGGAGGCGACGTCCGCGGTCACGATCACGCTGCCGACGGGCGAGGTCTGGACGTTCCGCACCGGCTCGGATGCCGAGCTTTCGCTCGCCGCGTCGGTCTATCTGGAACCCGACCGCCTGAAGCCGCGCCCCTCGCTGCAGGTGGTTTTATCCGGCCGCGTGGTGTCCTATGCCGCGACCATCGACTGGACCCTGACGCGGCTGCACGCGGCCGACCCGCCGCACGACGCCGAATCCTGACCTGCCCGAAGGACGCCCCGATGACGACGATCCCCCTGAAACGCGCGCTGATCTCCGTGTCCGACAAGGCGGGGCTGGTGGAACTGGGACAGGCGCTCGCCGCACGCGGCGTTGAACTCGTCTCCACCGGCGGGTCGGCGGCGGCGCTCCGCGCGGAGGGGCTCGACATTCGCGACGTGGCGGACCTGACCGGCTTCCCGGAGATGATGGACGGGCGGGTGAAGACCCTGCACCCGAAGGTGCACGGGGGGCTTCTGGCGCGGCGCGACGACCCCGATCATGCCGCGGCGATGGAGACGCATGGCATCGCGCCGATCGACCTCCTCGTCGTCAATCTCTACCCGTTCGAGGCGACCGTGGCCTCCGGCGCCGACGAAGCCACCTGCATCGAGAACATCGACATCGGCGGGCCGGCGATGATCCGGGCGGGGGCGAAGAATCCGGCCTGGACCTGCGTCGTCACCGACCCGGAGGATTACGGCGCGCTGCTGGCCGAGCTCGACGCCAACGACGGCGGCACGACGCTGGCCTTCCGGCAGCGGCAAGCGGCCGTCGCCTACGGTCGCACCGCCGCCTACGACGCCGCGGTGGCCAGCTGGATGAGCCGGTTCGAGACCGCGCGCGACGCGGCGCCCCGCCGCGTCGCCGCCGCCGCCCGCCTGCGCCAGCCGCTGCGCTACGGCGAGAACCCGCATCAGGCCGCGGCCTTCTACGCCGATGGCGACGACCGGCCCGGCGTGGCCACCGCGACGCAGCATCAAGGCAAGGCGCTCAGCTATAACAACCTTGCCGACACCGATGCCGCGATCGAGCTGGTGGCCGAGTTCGACCGTCCCACCGTGGCGATCATCAAGCACGCCAATCCCTGCGGCGTGGCCACGGGCGAGACGCTGGCCGAGGCCTACGGGCGCGCCTTCGATTGCGACCGCACCTCCGCCTTCGGGGGGATCGTCGCGCTGAACGGCCCGCTCGACGCGGCGACGGCGGAGGCGATCACGGGCATCTTCACCGAGGTCGTCGTCGCCCCCGAGGCCACCGAGGAGGCGCGCGCCGTCTTCGCGGCCAAGAAGAACCTGCGCCTCCTGACGATCGGCGACCTGCCCGACCCCCGCGCACCCCGCCGCGCGATGAAGCAGGTCGCGGGCGGCTGGCTGGTGCAGGACCATGACAACGGGCAGCTCACGCCGTCGGACCTGCGGGTCGTGACCCGGCGCGCGCCGAGCGACGATCAGATGCGCGACCTGCTCTTCGCGTGGCGGGTGGCCAAGCACGTCAAGTCGAACGCCATCGTCTACGCGAAGGACGGGGCGACCGTCGGGATCGGCGCGGGCCAGATGAGCCGGGTGGACTCCTCGCGCATCGCCGCGCGAAAGGCGCAGGACATGACCGAGACGCTGAACCTCGCCCATACGCCGGCGCGCGGCGCGGTGCTGGCCTCCGACGCGTTCTTCCCCTTTCCCGACGGGCTCATGGCCGCGGCCGAGGCCGGGGCGCGCGCGGTCATCCAGCCCGGCGGCTCGGTGCACGACGACGAGGTGATCGCCGCCGCCGACGCCGCGGATCTGGCGATGGTCTTCACCGGCATGCGGCATTTCCGGCACTGATGCGCACGCTCTGGCTCGCCGCGCTCGCCGCCTTCGCCACGGATCAGGCGTCGAAGGTCCTCGTCGTCCACCTGCTCGACCTGAAGTCGCGACTGGTCCTGCCGGTGGTGCCGCCGCTCCTGACCTTCCGCATGGGCTGGAACGAGGGGATCAACTTCGGCATCCTGCACGGTGCCGGGGCGCGATGGCTGCTGGTCGCAGTGGCGGTGCTCGTCACCATCGTCCTCCTCCGCTGGGCACGGACCTTCACGCGGCCGCTGGCGCGCGTATCCGCCGGGCTGGTCATCGGCGGGGCGCTGGCCAACGCGCTCGACCGGGTGATCTACGGCGCGGTGGCGGATTTCCTGAACATGTCCTGCTGCGGAATCGTGAACCCCTATGCCTTCAACCTCGCCGACGTGTTCATCTTCGCCGGGGCGGGGGGGCTCGTCCTCTGGGCCGACGACCGCAAGGCCGAGACCACGTGACGCGGGCCGGGGCTTGGGGTAGGACCGGGGCGACGCCGAGGACAGGAGGGTCGACGGGATGATCGCGAGGCTTGGAATCGCCGTGCTGCTGTCGCTGACGCTCTCCGCCTGCGGGGGCGGCGCGCCGAAGCTCTTCAACCTGCGCAAGACCGACCGCACGCCCGACGAGTTCTCGATCCTGCCCTCGCGCCCGCTCGAGACGCCGCCGAACCGCGCGGCCCTGCCGCCGCCGACGCCGGGCGGGCCGAACCGCACCGACCGCGCGCCCCTGTCGGAGGCGGTGGCCGCGCTCGGCGGCAATCCGGCGGGCGGGACCGGCGCCGACGGCGCGCTGGTCGCCACCGTATCGCGCTATGGCGTCGAGCCGAGCATCCGCGGCCAGCTCGCGGCCGAGGATCTGGCCTTCCGGCAGGCCAATGACGGACGCCTGCTGGAACGAGCCTTCAACCTCAACGTGTACTACCGGGCCTACCAGCGGCAATCGCTCGACCAATACGCCGAACTGAGGCGTCTGCGCCGGGACGGCGTGCGGACGGTGGCGGCCCCGCCCGATCCGGCCGGGAACTGAACGGCCCGCCTCACGCGGTCGTCACGCGAATGCGACGACACGGTCTTTGAAATCGTCCGGCGCGGGGCGTATGTGCGGCGTAACCCCTTTCGACATCCGGAGATCGCCTTGCGCCAGCCCCTGCTCGTCGCCGCCGTCGCGGCGCTCCTCGCCAGCCCCCTCGCCGTCACGGCCATCGTCGCACAGACGCAGACCGACGCCCCCCCCGCCGATGCGGGCGCCCCGACGGACGAGAGCGTGACGACCTTCACGCTCGAGAACGGTCTCGACGCGATCGTGATCGAGGATCACCGCGCGCCGGTCGTCGTCCACATGGTCTGGTACGACGTGGGCGCCGCCGACGAGCCGCCGGGCAAGTCCGGCATCGCGCATTTCCTTGAGCACCTGATGTTCAAGGGCACCGACGACCGCGCCCCCGGGGAGTTCAGCACCGTCGTCTCGGCGCAGGGCGGCACCGACAACGCCTTCACCAGCGACGATTACACCGGCTACTTCCAGCGCGTCGCCTCCGACCGGCTGGAGCTGATGATGGAGATGGAGGCCGACCGGATGCGCGATCTCGTCCTCGACGACGAGGACATGCTGACCGAGCGCGACGTCGTGCTCGAGGAACGTGCGCAGCGGACCGACTCCAATCCCGGCGCGCTGTTCGGGGAGATGCGGGCGGCGACGCAGTACCTCAACCACCCCTACCGCATCCCGATCATCGGCTGGCGGCAGGAGGTCGAGCAGCTGACCCTCGCGGACGCGCTGGACTTCTACCGGACCTACTACGCCCCCAACAACGCGACCCTCGTGGTCGCGGGCGACGTCGATCCCGCCGAGGTGGAGCGGCTGGCGAAGCAGTATTACGGCCCGCTCGCGCCGACCGAGGGGCTCGGCCCCCGCGAGCGCCCGCAGGAGCCGCCGCAGATCGCGCCGCGTCGCCTGACCTACACGGACGGGCGCGTCTCCAACCCCTACGTCCTGCGCACCTATCTCGCCCCCGAGCGCGATGCCGGCGCGCAGGAGAAGGCCGCGGCGCTGACGATCCTGGCGGACCTCCTCGGCGGCTCCTCGCAGACCTCGATCATGGGCCGCGCGCTTGAGCAGGAGGAGGGCACGGCGCTCTACACCTCCGCGTTCTACGACGGCACCCGCTACGACGACACGCTGTTCGGCCTGCTCGTGATGCCGAGCCCCGGCCGCACGCTGGAGGAGGCGGAGGCCGACATGGACCGGATGATCGCCAGGCTCCTCGAGGACGGGATCGATCCCGCGCAGCTCGAGCGCATCAAGTCGCAGGTCCGCGCCTCGGAGATCTACGGCCGCGACAGCCTGCAGGGCCGTGCCCGCGACTACGGCGTGGCCGTCACCAGCGGGCTGACGGTCGAGGACGTCGCCGAATGGCCGCGCCTGCTCGAGGCCGTGACCGAGGAGGACGTCCTCGCCGCCGCGCGCGAGGTCTTCGACCTCGACCGCTCGGTGACCGGCTACCTGACCAAACCCGCGGAGTCCGCCGAGGCGGAGAGCACCGCATCCGACCCCGTCGCGGCGCAGCCCGCCGCTGCCGATACGAACGACGAAGCCCCGGAGCCCATCCAATGACGCGCATGTTCGCCCTGCTGACAGCCGCCCTGATGCCCCTGCCGGCCCTGGCCGAGGTGGAAATCCAGGAGGTGACCTCGCCCGGTGGCATCACCGCCTGGCTTGTGGAGGAGCATTCGATCCCGTTCACTGCCATCGACATCCTGTTCGAGGGCGGCGCCAACGAGGATGCGGCCGGAAAGCGTGGCGCGACCAACCTGATGATGTCGCTTCTCGAGGAGGGCGCCGGCGAGTACGACGCCCAGGCCTTCGCGGAGCGGGCGGAGGAGCTGGCCGCACGCATGTCCTTCGACGCCGCGAACGACTCGGTCTCGGTGGGACTGCAGTTCCTGACCGAGAACCGGGAGGAGAGCGTCGACCTGCTGCGCGAGGCGCTGACCGACCCGCATTTCGACATGGACGCCGTGGAACGCGTACGCGCGCAGGTCCTGGCGTCGATCGCCTCGGATGCGAGCGATCCGGGCGACATCGCCTCCGACACGTTCTCGGGGCTGGCCTTTCCCGGCCACCCCTACGGCACCTCGCTCGAAGGCACGCCGGAGACGGTCGCCGCGCTCAACATCGAGGATCTGCGCGATGCCCACCAGCGGGCGCTGACCCGTGACCGCGCGCTCGTCGGCGTGACGGGCGACATCACCGCCGAGGAACTCGGACCGCTGCTGGACCGTCTGCTGGGCGACCTGCCCGAGAGCGACGGCGCCACGGTCGCGGAGGCAAGCTACGACCTGTCCGGCGGCGTGACGGTGGTGGACTTCCCCTCGCCGCAATCGGTCGTCCTGTTCGGGCACGAGGGCATCGCCTTCGACGACCCGGATTACTTTCCGGCCTACGTGCTGAACGAGGTGCTGGGCGGCGCCGGCTTCGATTCGCGGTTGATGCAGGAGGTGCGCGTGAAGCGCGGGCTGACCTACGGGATCGGCACCGATCTCGTCCCCCGCGACCTCGCGGCGCAGGTGATGGGCCAGTTCTCGTCGTCGAACGACAAGACCGCCGAGGCGGTGCGCATCGTGCGCGACGAATGGGCGAGGCTGGCGAGCGAAGGCGTGACCGAGGCGGAGCTCGACGCCGCCAAGACCTACCTGACCGGTGCCTATCCCCTACGCTTCGACGGCAATTCGCGGATCGCCTCGATTCTCGTGGGCATGCAGGCCAACGACCTGCCGATCGATTACATCGCGACTAGGAACGCGCGGATCGAGGCGGTGACGCAGGACGACGTGCGCCGTGTGGCCGCCCGCGTCCTGCGGCCCGAGGAGCTGCATTTCGTCGTCGTCGGGCAGCCCGAGGGCCTGCAATCCGGCGGCTTCTGATCTGGCGGAACCGGCGGCGTCCATGCTAGCCCTCGTGGCATGGGCGCCGCCGACCGCAACATGATCCTCCCCCGCATCCGTCAACTCGACGAAGGTGCGGTCAATCGCATCGCCGCGGGCGAGGTGGTGGAGCGTCCCGCCTCGGCGGTGAAGGAGCTGGTCGAGAACGCGCTCGACGCCCGCGCCCGCCGCATCACCATCGACATCGCCGATGGTGGCCGGACGCTGATCCGCGTCACCGATGACGGGCACGGGATCGCGGCCGAGGACCTGCCGCTCGCGCTGTCGCGCCACGCCACGTCGAAGATCGACGGCAGCGACCTTCTCAACATCCACAGCTTCGGGTTCCGCGGCGAGGCGCTGCCGAGCCTGGGCGCGGTCGGGCGGCTTACGATCACCTCGCGCGCCCGTGGCTCGGACGGGGCCGCGACGATCCGCTGCTCGGGCGGCCGGCTGGAGCCGGCGAGGCCCGCCGCGCTCGGGGCCGGAACGGTGGTGGAGCTGCGCGACCTGTTCCACGCCACGCCCGCGCGACTGAAGTTCCTCAAGACCGAGCGGTCGGAGACGATGGCCGTGACCGATGCGGTGCGCCGGCTGGCAATGGCCGAGCCGGGCGTCGCCTTCACGCTGCGGGACGTGTCCGACGGCGGCGAGCGCGTGCTGTTCCGCGCCGATGCCGCAACCGACCGGGCCGACCGCCTGGCCGCGATCCTGGGCCGTGCGTTCTCGGAGAACGCGATGGCGCTCGACGCGGAGCGGGAGGGCTTCCATCTGGGCGGCCATGCCGGGCTGCCGACCTATTCGCGCGGCAACGCCGTCCACCAATACCTTTACGTCAACGGTCGCCCGGTGCGGGACCGGATGCTGACCGGCGCGCTGCGCGGCGCCTATCAGGACGTGCTGGCGAAGGACCGCCATGCCGTCGCCGTCCTGTTCGTCACCTGCGACCCGACCCTCGTCGATTGCAACGTCCACCCGGCCAAGACCGAGGTACGGTTCCGCGATGCCGGGCTCGTGCGCGGGCTGATCGTCGCCGGGCTGAAGCAGGCGCTGGCCGAGGCCGGGCATCGCGCCGCCACGACCGTCTCGGACGCCACGCTGGGCGCGATGCGGCCCGAACGGCCCGCCGCGCCGATCTACCAGATGGACCGGCCCTCGGCGACGGCGCGGCACGACGCCTACATGGCGCAGATGCCGGGCTTCGCCGAACCCTCCGCCCGGACGGAGCCGGTGCCCGAGCAGGCGGATGACGGCCCGCTGGGCGCCGCCCGGGCGCAACTGCACGAGAACTGGATCGTCGCGCAGACCGGCGACGGCATGGTGATCGTCGACCAGCACGCCGCCCACGAACGGTTGGTCTACGAACGGCTGAAGGCGCAGATGCGGGACCGGGGCATCGCGGCGCAGGCTCTCCTGATCCCCGAAGTGGTCGAGGTCGGCGCGGAAGCGGCGGAGCGCCTGCTGGCGCTCGATCTCGCCCGGCTCGGCCTCGCCCTCGATGCGTTCGGCCCCGGCACCGTGGCCGTGCGGGAGACGCCGGCGATCCTCGGGGCCTGCTCGGCGGAGGCGCTCCTGCGCGACATCATCGAGGAGATCGAGGACGAAGACGAGGCCGATCCCCTATCGCTCCAGTCGCGCCTCGATGCGATCCTAAGCCGGATGGCCTGCCACGGATCGATCCGGTCGGGACGCCGGATGTCGGCGCCGGAGATGAACGCGCTTCTGCGCGAGATGGAGGCGACGCCGCGTTCGGGCCAGTGCAACCACGGGCGCCCGACCTACGTGGAGCTGAAGCTTGTTGATATCGAACGGCTGTTCGGCCGGACATGACGCTCGACCTCGCCGACCCGCTCACGCTGGCCGCGCTCGCCGGCGGCGCGGCGCTGCTGATCCTCGTGATCCTCCTCCTCACGCTCGGCGGACGGCTGCGCGACATGAGCCACGCGCAGGCGCGGCTGACCGGCGGACTGGCCCAGCTCACCGAGGCACAGCGGCGGTCGGAGGCGCAGGTCGGCACCGCGCTCGGCGACAGCGCGACGCGCACGGCCCGTGCGCTCGGAGAGTTGCAGCAGCGGCTCGCGACCATCGACCGCGCGCAGGCCAAGATCGAGGCGCTGTCTGGCGACGTGCTTGGCCTACAGGACATCCTGTCGAACAAGCAGACCCGCGGGGCCTTCGGCGAGATCCAGCTCCACGACATCGTCGCCAAGGCCCTGCCGCCCGACGCCTTCACCTGGCAGGCGACGCTCTCCAACGGCCGGCGGGCCGATTGCCTGATCCACATGCCGGACCCGCCCGGCCCGCTCGTCATCGACGCGAAGTTCCCGCTCGAAAGCTACGAGGCGCTCGTGGCCGATCCGAAGTCCACCGCGGCCCGGACGGCGTTCCGCGCCGCGCTGCGCACCCATATCCGCGCCATCGCGGACCGGTATGTGTTGCCGGGCGAGACGGCCGACGGAGCCTGCCTGTTCCTGCCGTCGGAGGCGATCTACGCCGAGCTGCACGCGACCTTCCCCGAGATCGTGCGCGAGGGATTCGCCGCGCGCGTCTGGATCGTCTCGCCCACGACCTGCATGGCGGTGCTCAACACCCTGCGCTCCGTGCTGAAGGATCACCGGATGCGCGCGCAGGCGGGCGAGATACGGCGCGCGCTGGCCGCGCTCGGGCGCGACGTGGAGTTGATCGTGGAGCGGGCGGCCAAGCTGGAGACGCATTTCGACCAGGCCCGCCGCGACGTCGAGGGGATCGCCACCGCCGCCGAGCGCGCCGGCAAGCGCGCCGAGCGGCTCGACGCCTTCGACTTCGACCCCGCACCGGAGCCCCCGGCCGAGGCGTCGAAGCCCCGGCTCGCCCCGGTGATCCGCCGCCGAGAGGGGTAAAATTGTGAAAGCGCCCGGCCAGTGCTAGCTCCCCTCCCATGAGCCAGCTCCCCACAAAGGCGGACATCCTGCAATGGATCTCCGACAACCCCGCCCTCACCTCCAAACGCGACATCGCCAAGGCCTTCGGGATCAAGGGCGCGGCCCGGATCGACCTGAAGCGCATGCTGAAGGATTTGGAGGGCGAGGGGCACCTCGCGAAGCGCAAGCGCTCCTACGACGACCCGAACCGCCTGCCGCCGGTCTCCGTCCTCAAGGTCGCGGAGGCGGATCGCGACGGCGACCTGTTCCTCGCGCCGCATGACTGGCAGGGCGACGCGGCCGAGCCGCGCATCCTCTACGTACCCGGCAAGGACGACCCGGCGCTGGCACCCGGGGACCGGGTGCTGGCCCGCGTGACCGAGGTCGCGGACGACGATCACAGCCACGAGGGCCGCCTGATCCGCCGCCTCTCCGCCGGGCCGCGCCGGCTGCTGGGCATCTACCGGACCGGCTCCGAAGGCGGCCGCATCGTCCCCATCGACAAGGGCACGGACCGCGAGTGGACGGTCGGCGCGCAGGACACGGGCGGCGCGCGCGACGGCGAGTTGGTCGAGGCGGAGCAGACCGGGCCGAAGGGCCGCATGGGCCTGCCCCGTGCCCGCATCGTCACGCGGCTCGGCGACCCCGGCGCGGCGAAGGCGGTGAGCTTGATCGCGATCCACCAGCACGGGCTGCGCGACGAATTTCCCGACGCGGCCGTCCTCGAGGCCGAGCGGGCGAAGCCGCCGGAACTCGGGGACCGGACCGACCTGCGCGACCTGCCGCTCGTCACCATCGACCCGTCGGACGCGCGCGACCATGACGACGCGGTCTACGCCCATCCCGACGACGACCCGAAGAACGAGGGTGGCCATGTCCTCTGGGTCGCCATCGCCGACGTGGCCGCCTACGTCACCCCGGGCAGCGCGCTCGACCGGGAGGCGCGGGAACGGGGGAACTCGACCTACTTCCCCGACCGGGTCGTGCCGATGCTGCCCGACGCGCTGTCGGGCGACCTCTGCTCGCTGCACGAGGGGGTGGAGCGGGCCTGCATCGCGGTGCGGATGGTGATCGACGCGCAGGGCACGAAGCGCGGACAGGAATTCTTCCGCGGCCTGATGCGCTCTCCGGCCAGCCTGCATTACGAGGAAGTGCAGGCCGCCATCGACGGGGGCCCGACCGAACGGACGGACCCGCTGCTGGAGACGGTCCTGCGCCCGCTCTACGCCGCCTACGACGCGCTGCGTTCGGCCCGCGCCCGGCGGGAGCCGCTCGACCTCGATCTGCCGGAACGCCGGATCGCGCTGTCGGAGGCGGGCGAGGTCACCTCGGTCGCGTTCCGCGACCGGCTCGACGCGCACCGATTGATCGAGGAGTTCATGATCCTCGCCAACGTCGCCGCGGCCGAGGAACTGGAGCGACAGCGCACCCCCCTCCTCTACCGTGTCCACGAGGAGCCCGACGCCGACCGGATCGAGGCGCTGCGCGAGACGGCGAAGGCGAGCGGCTTCTCACTGCCGAAGGGACAGGTCCTGCGGACCGCCGCGCTGAACCGGCTGCTGCACGACGCAGCGGGCACGGAGCTTTCGGAGCTCATCTCCATGTCCACGCTCCGGGCGATGACGCAGGCCTATTACGCGCCGGCCAATCTGGGACATTTCGGCCTCGCGCTGCGGGCCTACGGCCACTTCACCTCGCCCATCCGCCGCTACGCCGACCTGATCGTGCACCGCGCCCTCGTCACCGCGCATGGTTGGGGCCCCGATCCGCAGGGAGACGGCCTGTCGGCGTTCGACGTCGAGCATCTGGCGGCGACGGGCAAGGCGATCTCCGAGGCCGAGCGCCGCTCGATGATCGCGGAGCGGGACACGAACGACCGCTACCTCGCGGCCTTCCTCGCGGACAAGGTGGGCGCGGAGTTCGCCGGCCGCATCTCGGGCGTGCAGGCGTTCGGCGTGTTCGTGAAGCTCGACGAGACCGGCGCGGACGGGCTGGTGCCGGTGCGCTCGCTCGGGGCCGAATACTTCCGCTACGACCGCGACGCGCAGATCCTGCACGGGACGGAGAGCGGCACCGAGATCGGCCTGGGCCAGCGCGTCACCGTCCGGCTGGCCGAGGCGGTGCCGGTCACGGGCGGGCTGGTGCTGGAACTACTGTCGATCGAGGGCGAGGCGCGCCGGGCGACGGGGCGCGGCCGATCGGGCAAGGCGGGGCGGCCGAAGAAGCGCAAGCTGCGCAAGGCGCCGTCGAAGCGGCGCGGCAAGGGATGAGGGCGGCCTGCGCACTCGCGCTCTGCCTGGCGCTACCGCAGGGTGTCATGGCGCAGGAGCCCCGTCCCATGCCGCGACCCCTCATCGTGCGCGAGGTGCCGTTCGACGCCTGGGTGGCTAGCTTTCGCGAGAGAGCCTTGGCGCAGGGGATCGGCACCGCAACGTTCGACGCGGCGATGCGTGGCGTCCGGCCCCTGCCCGGCGTGATTCGCCGGGACCGCAACCAGTCCGAATTCACCAAGACGATCTGGGATTACCTCGACACCGCGGTCAGCGACCTGCGCGTGGCAAACGGCCGGCGCGCGATGGAACGGCACGGCGACGCGCTGGCGGCGATCGAGGCGCGGCATGGCGTGCCGGCGGAGATCGTAGCGGCGATCTGGGGGCTGGAGAGCAGCTACGGCGCCTATCGCGGCGACGTCGACACGCTCTCTGCACTGGCCACGCTCGCCGCCGACAGCCGGCGCCCGGACTTCTTCGAGGATCAGCTCCTCGCCGCGCTCGCCATCCTCGAGACCGGCGAGGCCGACCCGTCCGACCTGCGCGGGTCCTGGGCCGGGGCGATGGGGCACACGCAGTTCATGCCGACCTCCTGGCACGACCACGCGGTCGACGGGGACGGCGACGGACGTCGCGACATCTGGGGCGACGATCCGACCGATGCGCTGGCCTCGACCGCAGCCTATCTTGCCGCCAACGGCTGGACGACGGGACAGCCCTGGGGCGCGGAGGTCGTGCTGCCCGAGGGGTTCGACTACCGCCTGACCGGGGAGCGGGTGGAGAAGTCGCCCGCCGAATGGACCGCCCTTGGGGTCCGCGCGGCGGATGGCGGCCCGGTGCCCGAGGGCGGCCCGGCCTCGATCCGCGTACCGGCCGGCCACGAGGGTGCGGCCTTCGTCACCTACGCGAACTTTCGCGCGCTGGAGAGCTACAATACCGCGGACGCCTACGTGATCGGGGTGGGCCACCTGGCCGACCGGCTGGCGGGCGGACCGCCGCTCCGGGGCGGCTGGCCGCGCGGCGACCGGGCGTTGACCTTCGACGAGCGGATCAAGTTGCAGGAGCGGCTGCGCGCGGCGGGGTTCGACCGGCTCAGGATCGACGCGCGGATCGGTCCCGACACGCTCGACGCGATCCAGCGCTGGCAGGCGAGCGAAGGGCTGGTCCCGGACGGCTATGTCGATCCGGATCTGCTGGAGCAGCTTCGGCGGAACTAGAGAGCAGTTGTCGCCCGGCGGCACGCCGGGCAGCCCCTCTCCTACGCCGCCAGCGCCTGCGACGCGCGGTCCAGTGCGCCCGGCCCGTGCGGGATGCCCAGTGCCTTCAACCCGGTGTCGATGGTCGCCAGCGTGCCGAGGATCGACTGGCCGGAGACGTGCCCCATATGGCCGATCCGGAAGAACCCGTGCCAATCCGGCGTGTCCGGCGCGGCCATGCCGACGCCGATGCCGAGGGTCACGCCCATCTTCGACTCCACCCAATTGCGCAGTTCCGTCGCCCGCTCCGGCAGACGGATCGCGGTGACGGCATGGCTGCGGACGGCCGGATCGCGGACGTTGAGCTCCATCGCCGCATCGTTGCCCGCCTCCCACGCTTCGAAGGCCGCGTGGATCGCCGAGGCGATGCGGGCGTGCCGGGCCCAGACGTTCTCGATCCCCTCCTCGTGGACAATCATGTCGAGCGCTTCCCGAAGGCCGTAGAGGTGATGCGTCGGGCCGGTGCCGTTGAAGTAGCGGAAGTAGATCTCCGGGTTGGTGCGCGGCACCCAGTCCCAGTAGCCGGTCACGCAATCCGCCCGCTCCCGCGCCTTCGACGCGCGGTCGTTGTAGAACACGAAGCAGACGCCCGGCGGCGTCATCAGTCCCTTCTGGCAACCGACGATGGCGGTATCGGCGCCCCATTCGTCCATCTCGAACCGGTCGCAGGCCATCGAGGCCATGCAATCGACCTGCAGCAGCGCCGGATGGCCCGCCGCGTCGATTTCCCGCCGGATGGCGGCGATGTCGGAGCGGATCGAGGAGGAGGTATCGACATGCACGACCAGCACCGAGCGGATCTCGTGGCCCTTGTCCGCGCGCAGACGCTCTCCGACGGCCGCGGCGTCGATCGGGTCGCGATTGCCGAAATCGAGCATCTCCACGTCGAGACCGAGGCCCCGCGCCATCTCGGCCCAGCCGTCGGCGAAGCTGCCCGTGCGCGGGACGAGGACGCGGTCGCCGCGCGAATGGGTATTGGCCAGCACCGCCTCCCAGGCGGCGTGGCCGTTGCCGATGTAGATCGTCGCGTCGTGCTCCGTCCGCGCCACCGCCTTCAGGTCGGGGATGAGCGAATGGGTCAGGTCGATCAGCGGGCCGTGATAGATGTTGGGCGACGGCCTGTGCATCGCGCGCAACACGCGCTCGGGCACCATCGAGGGGCCGGGGATGGCGAGGGTGTGGGGTCCGTTCGCGAGGGACATCGAGGGCTCCGATCCGAGGGTCGCGGCATGGCTACGCCCGGCCCCGGCGAGGGTCAATCTGCGGGGGCCGGGTGACGCGGGGGCTTGGATGGCAAGCGGGTTTGCCTATCTGTCGAAGCATGACCGAACGCACCCTCCTCCGCATCACCGGCCCCGATGCGGGCCATTTCCTCCACGGCCTCCTGACCCGCGACGTACCGGAGACGGGGCTGGGCTACGCCGCGCTCCTGACGCCGCAGGGAAAGTACCTCGCGGACTTCCTGACGTTCCGCGACGGCGACGCCTTCGTGCTCGACGTCGCCCGCGACCTCGCCCCGGCGCTCGCGCAGCGGCTCGGCATGTACAAGCTGCGCTCGAAGGTCGAGATCGCGGCGGAAGAGGCAGAGATCGCGCGTGGGACCGGCGAGGCGCCCGAGGGCGCGATGGCCGATCCACGGCCCGGCATGGGCTGGCGGCTCTACGATGCGGGCGACGGCGACGGGACCGACTGGGACGCGGTGCGGGTGGAGAACATGGTGCCCGCCACCGGCATCGAGCTCGTCCCGAACGAGAGCTACATCCTCGAGATGGGGTTCGAACGGCTGGGCGGGGTGGATTTCCGCAAGGGCTGCTACGTGGGGCAGGAGGTGACGGCCCGCATGAAGCACAAGACCGAGCTGCGGAAGGGGCTCGCCCGCGTCCGGGGCGATGTGACCCCGGGGGCGGAGATCACCGCCGACGGACGCCCGGTCGGGACGGTCCACACCGTGTCGGGCGACCGTGCGCTGGCCTATCTGCGCTTCGACCGGACCGACGGGATGGAGGTCAACGGCGCGCCGCTCACGCTCGCCTGAGCGGTGCCCGGGACCGTTTGCCCTCGATGCCTCGCGCGCCTAGGTAGGGCCGGAACCGACCTTTGAGGCGAGACATGACCCTTCTGCGCGACGCGAACGCAACCTCCCCCGCCGGCGAGCCGCTGGGCGATTTGCCGGACTGGAACCTCGACGACCTGTATACCGGGCAGGATGCGCCGCAGCTTCTGGCCGATCTCGACTGGCTGGAGGCCGAGTGCCGCGCCTATGCCGCCGATTACGAGAACCGGCTGGCCGAGCTCGACGCCGCGGAGATGCTGCGCGCGATCGAGCGGAACGAGAAGATCGACGAGGTGGCGGGCCGGATCATGTCCTATGCCGGCCTGCGCTACTACCAGGAGACGACGAACGGCGAACGCGCCAAATTCATGTCCGACATGCAGGACCGCATCACGGTGATGACGACGCCGCTGGTCTTCTTCGCGCTCGAGTTCAACCGGATCGAGGACGATGCCTACGAGGCGCTGATGGCGGCGAACGCGGATCTGGCGCGCTACCGCCCCGCGCTCGACCGGCTGCGCGCGATGAAGCCCTACCAGCTTTCCGACGAGCTCGAGCGGTTCCTGCACGACACATCGACCGTGGGTGCGGCGGCCTGGAACAAGCTCTTCGACGAGACCATCGCCGGGCTGACCTTCGATGTGGACGGCGAGAGCCTCGGCATCGAAGCGACGCTGAACCTGCTGACCGATCACGACCGCGCAAGACGGGAAGCCGGCGCCCGCGCACTGGCCGACGTGTTCGGGCGCAACACGCGGACCTTCGCGCGCATCCACAACACGCTCGCCAAGGAGAAGGAGATCGGCGACCGCTGGCGCGGCCTCCCTTCCCCGCAAGCGAGCCGGCACATCGCCAACCATGTGGAGCCGGAGGTGGTGCAGGCCCTGCGCGACGCCGTGGTGGCCGCCTATCCCCGCCTGTCGCACCGCTATTACGCGCTGAAGGCCAAATGGCTCGGCCTCGACAAGCTGCAGGTCTGGGACCGGAACGCGCCGCTGCCGATGGAGGAGACCCGGACGATCGGCTGGGACGAGGCGCGCAGCACCGTGATGGACGCCTATGCCGGCTTCTCGCCGGAGATGGCGCGGATCGCGGCGCCGTTCTTCGACCGCGGCTGGATCGACGCGGGGGTGAAGCCCGGCAAGGCTCCCGGCGCGTTCGCGCATCCGACCGTGACCAGCGTGCATCCCTACGTGATGCTGAACTACCTCGGCAAACCGCGCGACGTGATGACACTCGCCCACGAGCTGGGCCACGGCGTGCATCAGGTGCTGGCCGCGGATCAGGGCGAGATGCTGTCCTCGACCCCGCTGACGCTCGCCGAGACGGCCAGCGTCTTCGGCGAGATGCTCACCTTCCGCGCCATGCTCGAAGGCGCGAAGGACGACGCGCAGCGCAAGGTCATGCTCGCCGGCAAGGTCGAGGACATGATCAACACGGTCGTCCGCCAGATCGCCTTCTACGATTTCGAGGTGAAGCTGCACGACGCCCGCCGCGAGGGGGAGATGACGCCGGAAGACATCGACGCGTTGTGGATGTCGGTGCAGGCCGAGAGCCTCGGGCCGGTCTTCGAGTTCATGCCGGGCTACGAGCATTTCTGGGCCTATATCCCGCATTTCGTGCATTCGCCCTTCTACGTCTATGCCTATGCCTTCGGCGACGGGCTGGTGAACGCGCTCTACGCCGCCTACGAGGACGCGCCGGAGGGGTTCCAGGACAAGTATTTCGAGATGCTGCGTGCCGGCGGATCGAAGCACCACAAGGAGCTTCTGGCGCCCTTCGGCCTCGACGCCTCCGACCCGGCCTTCTGGGACAAGGGGCTGGGCATGATCGAGGGCTTCATCGATCAGCTCGAGGCAATGGAGTGAGCGAGCGCTATCGTCCCGTCTCGCAGGAAGTCCTGTCGGACAATTGGGGCACGCTCACCAAGCACACGTTCGACTACGTCCGCGGTGACGGCACGGTCGAACGTCAGGTGCGGGAGGTCTACGACCGCGGTCACGCGGTGGCATGCCTGCTGCACGACCCGGCGGCGGACACGTTCCTGCTAACCCGGCAGTTCCGCCTGCCGATGCAGGTCGCGGGACTCGACCCGTTCCTGATCGAGGTGCCGGCGGGCCTGCTCGAAGGGGCGGACCCGACGGCGCGGATGCGGTCGGAGCTGATGGAGGAGACGGGTTACGAGGTCGGCGCCCTCGACCATGTCGCCGATCTCGTCATGTCACCCGGGTCGGTCACCGAATCCCTGGCCTGCTTTCTGGGTCGCTACACGCGCGAGGAACGGGTTGGCCAGGGCGGTGGCCTGGCCGGCGAGGGCGAGGATATCGAAGTGCTGCACCTGCCGGTGACGGAAGCGGCGGCGATGGTCGAGCGCGGCGAGATCCGTGACGCCAAGACCGTGGTCCTGATCCAAACGTTCCTGCTGCGCCGCGCGGGGTGACCGTCGGGGGCTGTGGCAGGGGACTGCCACAGCCGGTCCCGCTCACTTCGTATGCGCGCGGAGTTGCCAGAGCTGTTTGTCGACGAGCGCGGTCACCGCGATGAGAAGATCCTGCGTCACGAGATCGTCCTCGGTCGCGTCGATCCGCTCGTAGAGACGGTCGGAGACGATCTTCCAGTTCTCCATGAGGAAGTCGATCGCGTCGCTCCCCTGCGTCTCGGTCGGCTCCGGCTCGGCGTTGGAGGCGTTCTCGCCCACCGCGGAGGGCCGGCCGTCGGCGATCACATCGAGCGCCAGCTTCCGCTCGGCGACCATGTCGATATAGGGTTCGAGGTCGGTGTAGAGCTCTTCGAAGAACTCGTGCATCTGGTAGTATTCGATGCCGACGACGTTCCAATGCTCCTGATGCGCCGCATGCTTCATTGCAATCAGGTCGTAGAGCGTGTCCTGCAGCGCCGTGGTGGAGGTCGACCGGACGTCCTCGGTCAGCGGGACGTTCTCCTCCGGGGCAGATTGCGTCGTGTCCTGTGCGAAGGCCGGAAGCGGCATCGCGAGACACAGGCAGACGAGGGGTGTGGTGATGCGCATGATCTGTATGTTCCGGGTTGGCATGGGGACAGGAGGAACGTCATCCCCGAAGCGGTGTTCCGTTCCGTATCGGCCGGACGGAACGACCGGGACGTTGCGTCGCAGGAGACGGAACACGAAGGCAGGAGGGACACGGTGACGCAGCTTTGGGCAGGTCTGGGCAATCCGGGCGCGAAATACGCGGGCAACCGGCACAATGTGGGCTTCATGGCGCTCGACCGGATCGCGGCGGATCAGGGCGCCGTCTGGCGCTCCAAGTTCCAAGGCGAGATCGCCGAGGTGCGGTTCGGCTCGGAGAAGGTCTGGCTCCTGAAGCCCGGCACGTTCATGAATCTCTCCGGCCAGTCGGTGGGCGAGGCGATGCGCTTCCACAAGCTCGACCCCGCCGACGTGACCGTGTTCCACGACGAGCTCGACCTCGCGCCCGGCAAGCTGCGCCTAAAGCAGGGGGGCGGGCATGCCGGCCATAACGGGCTGCGGTCGATCCACCAGCATATCGGCGCGGACTACGCGCGGGTGCGCATCGGCATCGGTCATCCGGGGCACAAGGATCGGGTCTCGGGCTACGTCCTGTCGGATTTCGCGAAGGCGGAGGACGAGATGCTGGACGACCTCCTGCGCGGAATCGCGGACGGCGCGCCGAAGCTCGCTGCGGGAGACGGGGCGGGCTTTTCGAACGCGGTCGCGCTCCGGACGACGCCGCAGCGGCCGTCGGGTGGCCGGGCCAACCTCGGCGACGAGCCGGAGCGCCATGCCCCGTCCGAGTCCGAACCGGAGCCCGAGGCGCAGCTCTCCCCCCTCCAGAAGCTCGCCCGCAAGTTCCGCTAGACGCCCCCGGCGGCAACGGGCGTGGCCGGCGCGGTGCGGCTGCGCTATGTCGAAAAGCAAGGCCGAACGCACAGGGAGCGACGCCATGGCGGAGACCGGGAAACAGCCGAGCGTGAACGTCTTTGACGAACGGCTCGAGACCTGCTCGACCGATCCGATGACGGGTTTCTTCCGCGACGGTTGCTGCAACACCAGCGGGATGGACGGGGGCGTGCACACCGTCTGCGCCGTCGTCACCGAGGATTTCCTCGAGCATTCCAGGGAAAGCGGCAACGATCTCAGCACGCCCCGTCCCGAATACGGCTTCGCCGGCCTGAAGCCCGGCGACCGCTGGTGCCTCTGCGCGTCCCGGTTCCTGGATGCCCACGAGCACGGGGCCGCGCCGCGCATCCGCCTCGCGGCCACGCACAAGCGCACGCTCGATGTCGTGCCGATGGACGTGCTGACGCTCTACGCGATGGACATCTCGTAAGAACGAACGCGCTTTCGCCTTCAGCTCGCCGGTCGTCGGCGCTGGCATTCATGTCCGACATCCTCTACCTCACGGGCCGATGCTCGAACCCGGTTTCCACCCTGTTGCACCCGGCCGGATCGCCGCCATCGTCACCCATCTGGAGATGCGAGCCCCGCCCCCGTCGCCCGACGCCAAGCTCCCTGAAGGCATGATGCTTCGCCAAGTCGAAGCGCCGGATCCGGACTGGTACCGCGACCTGTTCCTCCGGGTGGGCGGCCTGACATGGATGTGGTTCTCGCGCCTGCGCCTCTCGCGCGCGGCGTTGGGCGAGATCCTTGCCGACGGGGATGTCGAGGTCTTCGCGCTCGAGATCGACGGGCGGGCCGAGGGACTTCTGGAACTCGACTTCCGCGACGGGCGAAGCTGCGAGCTGGCCTTCCTCGGCCTCACCCCCGCCGCGCAGGGCAAGGGCGCCGGGCGGGCATTGATTCAGACCGGGATCGCGCGTGCCTTCGCGCGGCCCATCGAGCGGCTGCACATCCACACCTGCACCTTCGACAGCCCGGTCGCGCTGCCCTTCTACATCCGCTCGGGCTTCATCCCCGTGCGCCGCGAGGTCGAGGTGGTGGACGACCCCCGCCTCGACGGCACGATCCCGATGGACGCCGCGCCGCAGATCCCGCTGATCCGCTAGCGCGGTTGGCGGTAATCCCTATCAGGTCGCGAGTGCAAAGATTGCGGCTTCGGCCGCATGGCATGCCGCCGGGCGGTGCATTCTCCAACACCGCAAAATGCGGAGGCTATCCCCCTGACGCCATGTTCCAGCCGAGCGCCTTGGCGACGGTGAAGATGTCCTTGTCGCCCCGGCCGCAGAGATTCATGCAGATGATGTGATCGGACGGCAGGTCGGGCGCGATCTTCGTGACGTGTGCCAGCGCGTGCGACGGCTCGAGTGCGGGAATGATTCCCTCCATCTCGCAGCAGAGCTGGAACGCCTCCAGCGCCTCGACGTCGGTGATCGAGACGTACTGCGCCCGCCCGGTGTCGTGAAGCCAGGCATGTTCCGGCCCGATCCCCGGATAATCGAGCCCGGCGGAAATGCTGAACCCTTCGAGGATCTGCCCGTCCTCGTCCTGCAGCAAGTAGGTCCGATTGCCGTGGAGCACGCCCGGCCGCCCGCCGGTGAGCGAGGCGCAATGCTCCATCTTCTCGTTCACGCCCTTGCCGCCGGCCTCGACGCCGATGATCGACACCTCCTTGTCGTCGAGGAAGGGGTAGAACAGGCCCATCGCGTTCGACCCGCCACCGATGGCGGCGATGATCGTGTCGGGGAGCCGACCCTCGGCCTCCTGCATCTGCGCCTTGGCCTCCTGTCCGATGATCGCCTGAAAGTCGCGCACCATCGCCGGATACGGGTGCGGCCCCGCGACCGTGCCGATGCAGTAGAACGTGTCTTCGATATTCGTCACCCAGTCGCGCAGCGCGTCGTTCATCGCGTCCTTGAGCGTGCCGCGCCCCGAGGTGACGGGAATGACCTCCGCGCCCAGCAGCTTCATGCGGAACACGTTCGGCGATTGCCGCTCCACGTCGTGCGCGCCCATGTAGACGATGCATTTCAGCCCGAACTTGGCGCAGACGGTCGCCGTCGCGACGCCGTGCTGGCCCGCCCCCGTCTCGGCAATGATCCGGGTCTTTCCCATGCGACGGGCGAGGATGATCTGGCCCAGCACGTTGTTGATCTTGTGCGCGCCGGTATGGTTCAGCTCGTCGCGCTTGAAGTAGACCTTTGCACCGCCGAGATGCGCGGTCAGCCGCTCGGCGAAGTAGAGCGGGCTGGGGCGGCCGACGTAATGCGTCCAGAGATCGTGCATCTCGGCCCAGAACGTCTCGTCCGTCTTCGCGTGCTCGTATTGCCGCTCGAGTTCGAGGATCAATGGCATCAGCGTCTCGGAGACGAACCGCCCGCCGAAATCGCCGAATCGGCCCTTCTCGTCGGGGCCGGTCATGAAGGAGTTCAGAAGATCGTCGGGCATGTTCCACCTCCGAGGTCCGCGCCCGATCTCTAGAGGCGGCCGAAGGTCTCCGCAACGGCCCTAGCCATGCGCGGCGTCGCAGAAGGCCGCGATCCGGCCCGCATCCTTGACCCCGACCGCGGACTCGACCCCGGAGGAGACATCGACCTGCCGCGCGCCGGTCAGGCGGATCGCCTCGCCGACATTTTCGGGCGTCAGGCCGCCGGCCAGCATCCAAGGCGTCTGCCACGTCCGGTCGGCGATCAGGCGCCAGTCGAACCCGATTCCGTTCCCGCCCGGCAGCGCCGCCCCCTTCCGCGGTTTGGCGTCCACGAGGATCTGGTCCGCCACATCTGCATAGGTGTCGAGCGCGGCCAGGTCGGCCTCGTCGCGCAACCCGACCGCCTTCATCACCGGCAATCCGCTGCGCGCTCGGATCTCCGCGACCCGCGCCGGCGTCTCGCGGCCGTGAAGCTGCAGCATGTCCAGCGGAACGGCGCGGATGATCTCCTCGAGCAGATCATCCTCGGGATCGACTAGAAGCGCAACCTTGGCCAACCCGACCGGCGCCGCGACGGCGAGCGCACGGGCCGTCTCCGGATCGACGTGGCGGGGGGACGCGGGAAAGAAGACAAGACCCATATAGGCCGCCCCTGCCTCGGCCGCCGCGGCAACATCCTCCGGTGTCCGCAGACCGCAGATCTTCACGCGGACGCCGCTTCGGGAGCGGCTCACGCGAAGCATGGAACGACCGGCATGGTCAGGAGGGATCGTTCAGGAGCGCCAGAACCTCATCCCGATCGGAGCGGCGCGCGCGATTGCGGGTCAGCTCGCCCTGCAGACGTTCGCGTTCGGTCCGCTCCGCGCGCGCGGCGGCCCGGTGCTTGTGCTCGCGCAGCCATTCCCAGACGAACCCGATGAGCAGGCCGACCGCCATCGCGAGGAAGATCACGACGAAGAGCGGGGCCGTGAACCCTTGGCCCGTCCCGAGATAGGCGCCGACATCTTCCGGCAACAGGCGCAACGTCACCGCGCCGCGATTTGCCAGGGCCAGCACGAGGAGGACCAACGCGAGGATCCCGAGGAACAGATAGCGCACGAAATTCATGTCTGTGACCTATCCCCGGCGTTCGCGCCTGTCCAGCGTAGCGCGCATCACGCCTTGCCGTTCAGCCGGTCGCGGAGCAGCTTGCCGGCCTTGAAGAACGGTACGTGTTTCTCCTCGACCTCGACCGACTCGCCGGTTCGCGGGTTCCGGCCCATACGAGCATCGCGCTGCTTTACGGAGAAGGCCCCGAAACCGCGAAGCTCGACGCGGTTGCCGTCCGACAGGGCATCCACGATCTCTTCGAAGATGGTGTTCACGATCTTCTCGACGTCACGCTGGTAGAGATGCGGATTGGCGTCTGCGATCTTCTGAATCAGCTCGGATCGTATCATCTCTATTCCTTGCGACAGCTCCCGGTTCGATTCACCGGCGCGCGGACAACCCCCGATCTCCTCGAAGAAATCGCCTCGTGCAAAGGTAAACATACACAGGGCCGTGATCGCTAGCCCAAAAGTGCAACTTTACCGCGTGTTGCGCGAGGGAACGCGTGCGCGCCGCGCAAAAGACGGGCATCGGCCCGGCCCGATCGCCGGACGATGTCAGGGAAAATCCCACATAGAGGCTGGGTCAGGTCGCGATGTCGCGCGTCCACAGGGACCGGCCGGCCCTTGTCCGGAACGGCAGAAGCCCCGGCCGATCGACCGGGGCTTCCATGGGTCCGAACCGATCGTTCGGGCTCAGTCGTCGCCCTTCAGCGCGGCGCCGAGGATGTCGCCGAGCGAGGCACCCGAGTCGGAAGACCCGAACTGCTCCACGGCTTCCTTCTCCTCGGCGATCTCGCGCGCCTTGATAGAGAGGCCGAGCCGGCGATTCTTCGAATCGACGTTGGTCACGCGGACATCGACCTTGTCGCCGACGCCGAAGCGCTCGGGCCGCTGGTCGGCGCGGTCGCGGGCCAGATCGGACCGGCGGATGAAGGACTTCATCCCCTCGTACTCGACCTCGATGCCGCCATCCTCGATCTTGGTGACCTCGACGGTGATGATCGAGCCGCGCTTCACGCCGCCGATCGCCTCCGCATAGGGGTCGCCGCCGGCCGCCTTGATGGAGAGCGAAATGCGCTCCTTCTCGGTGTCGACCTCGGACACGACCGCCTTGACGATGTCGCCCTTGCGGTAGTCGCCGATGACGTCCTCGCCACGGCCTTCCCAGGTCAGGTCCGACAGGTGGACCATGCCGTCGATGTCGCCCTCGAGGCCGATGAACAGACCGAACTCGGTGATGTTCTTGACCTCGCCCTCGACCGGCGTGCCCTCCGGATGGGTCTCCGCGAAGACCTCCCACGGATTGCGCATGGTCTGCTTGAGACCGAGCGAGACGCGCCGCTTCGCGGTGTCGATCTCGAGCACCATGACCTCGACCTCCTGGGAGGTGGAGACGATCTTGCCCGGGTGGACGTTCTTCTTCGTCCAGGACATCTCGGAGACGTGGACGAGTCCCTCGACCCCCGGCTCCAGCTCCACGAAGGCGCCGTAATCGGTGATGTTGGTGACCCGGCCGCTATGCGTCGAGTCGAGCGGGTACTTGGCGACCACGGTGTCCCACGGATCTTCCTGCAGCTGCTTCATGCCGAGGCTGATGCGGTGGGTCTCCTTGTTGATCTTGATGACCTGCACCTTGACGGTCTCGCCGATCGACAGGATCTCGCGCGGGTCGTTGACCCGGCGCCAGGCCATGTCGGTGACGTGCAGCAGGCCGTCCACACCGCCGAGATCGACGAAGGCGCCGTATTCGGTGATGTTCTTGACGACGCCGTCGACGTTCTGGCCCTCGGCTAGGTTGCCGATGACCTCGGCACGCTGCTCGGCGCGGCTCTCCTCGAGGATGGCGCGACGCGAGACGACGATGTTGCCCCGGCGGCGGTCCATCTTGAGGATCTGGAACGGCTGCTTGAGGCCCATGAGCGGGCCCGCGTCGCGCACGGGGCGCACGTCGACCTGGGAGCCGGGCAGGAACGCCACGGCGCCGCCAAGATCGACGGTGAAGCCGCCCTTGACGCGGCCGAAGATGGCGCCCTCGACGCGCTCTTCCTTGCCGTAGGCTTCTTCCAGACGGTCCCACGCCGCTTCGCGACGGGCCATCTCGTGGCTGATCACGGCCTCGCCGCGGGCGTTCTCGACGTTGCGGAGGTAGACTTCCACCTCGTCGCCGACCTCGATCTCGGGCGCCTCGCCGGGCTGTGCGAATTCCTTGAGATCGACGCGGCCTTCCATCTTGTAGCCGACGTCGATGATGGCCTGTCCCGCCTCGATGGCGAGGACCTTGCCCTTGACCACCGAGCCCTCGCTCGGCGTGTCGATCTCGAGGCTTTCGTTCAGGAGGGCCTCGAACTCCTCCATGGATGCGTTTTGCGCCATATGGCCGGTCTATTCCTTACGGTTCATGGTTGCTGGCCGCGCGGTTGTCTCCGCCGGTCTGGGAAATTGGTCGGATAGCGCGACGGGTGCGGCCGCTGCCGCAATGACATCGCGCTGTCGGGTGACGCGCGGCTGTTAAGGCAAAAGCGCGCGCGGCGCAAGCGCGTGGGGGAACCCTCGCCCTTGCGGCTTGTTTGCCGGGATGATGGTCGCCCTCGTCATCGGGATCACGTCAGGCGCCCTCGTGCTCGGCGCCTGGATCGGTGTGCGCGGCTGGTTGTCGGAGCGGGCCGAGGGGCTGCTCGTCGCCGGGGCCGGCGGCGCGCTGATCGTCTCGGTGATGATGGAACTGATCGAGCCGGCGCTCGACGTGATCGGCCTGCCCGGGACGGCCGGGATCGTTCTCCTCGGCGCGGCGCTGTTCAGCGCGGCGGATGCCTGGACCGACCGGCACATGGCGCGGGCGGGCGGGCTCGGCCTGCTGCTCGCCGTGACCTTCGATGGCGTCCCCGAGAATCTTGCGCTCGGCACCGCCCTGATCGGCACGGGGCCGCTCGGGGTTGCAGCGCTCGCCGGATCGATCCTGCTGTCGAACCTCCCGGAGGCGGCGGGCGGTGCCGCCTCGATGCGCGAAGACGGCGAATCCGGAACGCGGATCATCCTGCTCTGGACCGCCGTCGCAGTGCTTCTGTCGTTCTCGGCGCTGGCCGGGCGGTGGTTTCTGGCAGACGTGCCGGACGGAACGGTCGAGGCGATCCAGTGCTTTTCCGCCGGCGCCGTCCTTGCCTCGCTCTCGACCGAGGTCTTTCCGAAGGCCGGACGGCAGGACCCTCATCTCGCCGGGATCGCGGTCGCCCTGGGCCTCGTCGTCGCGCTGTCGTTGGAGCAGCTTGGCTGAGCCGTCAGGTCAGCTGACCCGCGAGGAAGGCCTCGACCGCCGACCGGGTCCGCTCAGCGGATCGCTCGACATAGCCCATCGTCTCGCCGTTGCCGGGATTGGCCGGGTTGGTGAAGGCGTGGCCGGTCTGCCCGAAGCAGAGCGCGTGCCAGTCCGGCGAGTTCGCCTCCAGCTCCTCTGTCATGGCCTCGAAGTCGGCGGGCTTCGCGAGCGGGTCGTTCCAGCCGTGGCAGAGGAGCACGGGCGGCATCGCCTGCGTCTCGAAGGGCGGCTTGTCGTAGATCCCGTGCATCGAGACCGCCGCGTCGAGCTCGCCCGCCCGTGCGAGGTCGAGCACCGCCTTGCCGCCGAAACAGAAACCCATCGCGCCGACGCGCCCACCCCATCCCCGCGCCTCGGCGAGCGCGGCCCGGGTGCGGACAAGGAGCGTTTCGCGGTCATCGTCGAGCTTGCCCATCGCCGCGCTGGCTTCCTCGGGATCGGTGGTCGTCCAGCCGTCACCGAAGTAGTCGACGCCCAGCACCTCGTAGCCGAGCTCCGCGAAGCGATCGCATTGGGCCATCTCGAAGTCGCGCAGCCCCATGAATGCCGGAATCACCAGCAACACCGTGCCGTTCGGCGTTCCTGGCCGGGCGCGGTAGCCCTGCATCCACGTGTCCCCGGCCTCGTAATCGTGACGTTCACCCATGTTCGTCCCCCTCGAGAAGTTCGGACTCCAGCGCGGCGATCTCCGCGACGGCCGCGCCGGCGATGCCCCTCACGTCGCCGTACATGCCCATCATCGCCGCCATCGCCTTGTCCAGCGACTTCTCGCGGATGGCCCATTGCGCGTTCATCTGCTTCTTCTCCCGCAGAAGCGCGGTCTGCATCGCCTCGAACGGTTCGACCACGGCTTCCATCCGGGCACGGAACTCCGGGCCCGTGAGATAGTCGTAGAGCATCTCGGTCTTGGTCGCCTGCCCCTCCCGCGCGCCGCGCGCCTCGGAGACGCGGAGCAGGCTCTCGCGGAGGACATGCGCGAGCGGCACCGCATAGCGGGGCGCGGCGACCCAGACGCCGTCGAGCATGGCGAAACTCGCGATCCCCTCGGGCCGCGCCTGCGAGGTCAGCACGGCGACGTCCGCGCCCGCCGCACGCATGTCCTCGCGCAGCTTCGGCAGCCAGTCGCGCGAGAAGTTCGCGGTGCGCTTCGATTCCCACAGGATCGCGCCGGCCTCCCCCGCGGTACTGCGTACCCGCTGCAGGCAATCCGCGCCGCGCGCACCCTTGCCGACCGGGGCGATCTCGTCGGTCGGGAACGCCGCGCCGAGCTGCTCCTCGAGGAGAACCTCCGCCGCCTCTCCCTGTAGCTGCTGGCTGCCCTGTTCCATCTTCCGCTGCAGCGTCTCGACCTGACGGCGCAGCACGTCCATCTGCTGGTCCTTCTCGACGAGCTTCAGCCGTGCCGCCTCCTCCGCGGTGCGCAGCTTCTCGGTGGCGAGCGCCTCCGCCTCGGCGGACAGCTTCGCGCGGGCGGCCTCGGTCGCGGCGGCGACCTGCTTCTGTATGGTGAGGTCCATCTCGCGTTCGCGGTCGGCGAGCGCGGCCTCGCGCGCCATCGCCGCGGCCTGCGCCTTCTGCGCTTCGGCGAGCTTCGTCTCGCGCTGCGCCTCGCGGGCCCGGATCGTCGCGAGTTCCGCCTCGCGCGCCGCCTCCGCCTCGCGAAGCTCGGCCAGTTGCGCCGCCTGCTGCGCCACCGCGCGTTCCGCCGCCTTGGCCTCGATCGCGCGCTTCTGCTCGGCCAGGGCGGTCGCCTGACGTTCGGCCGCCTCCCTGCGCGTCGCCTCGAGAAGCGGGCCGGCCAGCGATTCGGTGAGCGGGATCTCCGAGGAACAGCTCGGGCAGAGAATCTTCGGATCGGTCATGGCGCCTTGCTGCCCCAGCCGGGACACGCGGGCAAGCGCTGCCCGGAGATCATCCCCGTCCGGAGCGCCGAACCTCCACGGCCGCGATCGCGGCGGCAACCGCATCCTCGACGGCCATGTCCGACGTGTCGATCAGGGTCGCGTCCCCGGCCGCCCGGAGCGGCGCCTCGGCGCGGCCCATGTCCCGGGCGTCGCGCGCCAGCACGTCCTCCAGAACGCCCGCAAGCGTCACCTCCGCCCCGCGCGCGACCAGCTCCGCGAAACGCCGCTCGGCGCGAATCTCGGGGGAGGCGGTGACGTAGAGCTTCGCCTCGGCCTCCGGGCAGATCACCGTGCCGATGTCGCGCCCGTCGAGAACCGCGCCGCCCTCGGACCGGGCGAAGCCGCGCTGGAAAGCGACCAGGGCCGCACGCACTTCGGGCACGACCGCGACCCGGCTCGCCGCGGCGGCCACGTCCTGCGTCCGAAGATCGGGGCTCCGCAGATCGTCGGGCGACAGCGCCTCGGCTGCCGCGACGGCGTCCTCCCCCGCCAGCATCCGCGCGCCGACCGCGCGGTACAGGAGGCCGGTATCGAGATGGCGGAACCCGAAATGATCCGCCACTGCCCGACTCACCGTGCCCTTGCCGGCCGCCGCCGGCCCGTCGATCGCGACCGTGAAGATCAATCCCAGACCTTCGCCGTCATTGCCGGGTCGTTCTCCGGCGCGCGCCGCTCGCCGTCCGGAATGTCGTACCAGTCGCCCTTTTCCCGACAGAAGATATGACCGATGAGGGCCAGCCCGGTGGGCTTGTCGAGCGCGCCCGCCATGATCGACAGACATTGGCCCGGCCCGTCCCAGAACAGGTTCGCCCCGCAGGTGGGACAGAACCCCCGCCGCGCGACGTCGGAGGATTGATACCAATGCACCTCGCCCCAGATCGACACCGCATGCTGGGGCGCCGAAGTGGCGGCGACGTAGTTGCCGCTCGTGCGTTTGCATTGTTCGCAATGGCAGGCCACGACGGGGCGCAGACGCCCGATGACCCTGAACTTCACTTGGCCGCAAAGGCAGCCGCCCGTCCGAACCATAGACGTTCCCCCGTACCCCAAGTCACCCTTCAAGGTAGCGTTGTCACGGGAGCGCGTCCACGTCTCGCTGGATGACGGGCGGACCGCGCTTTCTCGACGAAATGCCGCATGTTCCGGTTGCCGGACGCGCCGCCGCCCCGATCCGTTCGCGAGCACCCCGCGGGCCTAGCGAAACGTCGCGCCGAGCGCGTCCATGAGGTCGCGGAAGACGGGGAAGGAGGTCGCGATCGGGCCGGCATCGTTCACGGTGATCGGCGCCTGCGCGGCGAGACCCGCGCAGAGGAAGCTCATCGCGATGCGGTGATCCAGATGGACGGCCACCGTCGCGCCGCCCGGCATGCCCCCCGGGCCGCGCCCGTCGACCTCCCACCAGTCGGCGCCGTCGCGCACCGTCACGCCGCAATCGCGCAGGCCCGCGGCCATGGCATCGATCCGGTCGCATTCCTTGACGCGAAGCTCCGCCACGCCGCGCATCACCGTCGTGCCCTCCGCATGCGCCGCGACGACCGAGAGGATCGGATATTCGTCGATCATGCTCGCGGCGCGGGCAGGCGGCACCTCGATGCCCTTCATGTCGGGCGAGAAGCGGGCGCGGAGGTCGGCCACGGGTTCGCCCCCCTCCTCGCGCGGATTCTCGCAGGCGAGGTCCGCCCCCATCTCGCGCAGGGTCTCGAAAAGGCCGGCGCGGGTCGGGTTCAGCCCGATATTCGGCACCAGCACGTCGGAGCCCGGCACGATCAGCGCGGCGCAGACCGGGAACGCCGCCGAGGACGGATCGCGCGGCACGGCAATCGTCTGCGGCGCGAGCTCGGGGCGGCCGACAAGCGTGATCTCCCGGCCCTCCGGCGTGTCCCGCGTGGCGATCTCGGCGCCGAAGCCCGCCAGCATCCGCTCGCTGTGGTCGCGCGTCGCCTCGCGCTCGACCACCACCGTCTCGCCCGGCGCGTTCAATCCGGCCAGTAGCACCGCCGACTTGACCTGCGCCGAGGGCACGGGCGTCGCGTAACGCACGGGCACCGGATTCGCGGCACCGACGAGCGTCATCGGCAGCCGCCCGCCCGAGCGACCGTGGGCTACCGCGCCGAACTTCGCGAGCGGGTCGGTCACCCGGGCCATCGGCCGCTTCCGCAGACTCGCATCGCCGGTATAGGTCACCGCGAAGCCATGCGTCGCCGCCGCCCCCATCAGGAGGCGCACGCCGGTGCCGGAATTGCCGCAGTCGATCACGTCCTCGGGCTCCATCAGCCCGCCGACGCCGACGCCGTGGACGACCCACGTGTCGCCCTCCCTCTCGACCGTCGCGCCAAAGGCCCGCATGGCGCGGCCGGTATCAAGCACGTCCTGCCCCTCCAGCAGCCCGGTGATCCGCGTCTCGCCCACGGCCATCGCGCCGAGGATCAGGCTGCGATGGCTGATCGACTTGTCGCCGGGGACATGCGCCGTGCCCGAGAGCGGGCCGGCGGCGGTGGCGGTGAGGGGGGTGGCGGGGCCGTGGCTCATGTCTCTCTCCTCGCGGTCGCGGGCGACCTACCCCGCGCGGCCCGGCGCGTCCATTCCGCCGCAGGTGCAATCCGGCCGGAAACAGTCTATCCGCGCCCCATGAGACGCCGCACCTTCCTCGGCCTCGCCGCCCTGCTCGGCGTCGGGGCCTGCGCCGCCAGAGAGGTCACGTTGGGCAACCGCTACTATTCCGGTCCCGTCAGCGACCATTTCGACGGCTCGAAGTTCTTCAACCCCGACGGCATGCGGACGCGCGGCTTCCGCGAGCTCCTCCGCTGGCAGACCTCCGGTGGACGTCAGGACTGGCCCGACCACGTGCCTGTGACCCAGGCCGTGCCGGATGAACGCGTCGTGGGTCTGCGCGTCACCTTCATCGGGCAGGCAACGAGCCTCATCCAGGCGGGCGGGCTCAACATCCTGTCCGATCCGATCCTGACGAAGCATGCGAGCCCGGTGCAGTTCGCGGGCCCGGCGCGGGTGACGGCGCCCGGCATCGCGTTCGAGGACCTGCCGCCCATCGACCTCGTCGTCCTGAGCCACAACCACTACGATCACATGGACATGCCGACGCTTCGCCGTCTGCACGAGCGCGACGGGATGCCTGTGGTGACGCCGCTCGGCAACGACACGATCCTGCACGACGCGATCCCGGATCTCGACGTGCGGGTCGGCGACTGGGAGGACGTGTTCGAGGTCGGCGGCGCGACGGTGCGGCTTCTGCAATGCCACCACTGGAGCGCGCGGGGGCTGCGCGACCGGCACGACGCGCTGTGGTGCTCCTTCGCGGTCGAGACGCCGGTGGGGCGCGTGCTCGTCATGGGCGACACCGCCTTCGACGGGGGGCGGCCCTACGAGGTCGCGGCGCGGCACGGCCCCTACCGGCTGGCGCTCATCCCCATTGGCGCCTACGCGCCGCGATGGTACATGGCGCCGCAACACCAGGACCCGGCCGAAGCCGTGGCGGGGTTCCGGCTGTCGACCGCGCACTACGCACTTGCGCAGCATTGGGGCACGTTCCAGCTCACCGACGAGGCGCGCGACGACCCGGTGATCGAGCTGCACAAGGCGCTCGCGGAGGTAGGCATCCCGGAGGACGTGTTCCGCGCCGTCCCGCCCGGCACGGTCTGGGACCTGCCCGCCTGAACCAGGCTCAGTCCCGTCGAAAGGTCAGGTAATGCGGCACCCGCCCCTCGCGGATGGCCTTCGCCTCGTAGCGCGTCCGGGTCCAGTCGTCCCACGGCTCCCGCCAATCGGTCGGCCCTTCGGCAAGCCAGGTGAACCCGTGCTGCGGCACCTCCGCGAGCGTCTGGCGCACGTAGTCGGGGATGTCGGTCGCCACGCGGAAGATCGCGCCGGACTTCAGGACACGCGCCAGCGGCTCAAGATGCTCGGCCGTCACGAAGCGACGACGGTGGTGGCGCGCCTTGGGCCAGGGATCGGGGTAGAGCAGGAAGGCGCGACCGATCGAGGCCGGCGGCAGCACGTCGAACAGGTCGCGCACGTCGCCGGGATGGATGCGGATGTTGTTTGCCGTCGCGTCGCGCAGGAGGCCGAGCAGCTTCGCCACCCCGTTGATATAGGGCTCCGCGCCGATCAGGCCGACGTCGGGATTGCGCGCCGCCTGATGCACCAGATGCTCGCCGCCGCCGAAACCGATCTCCAGCCAGACCTCGCGCCTGTCGAAGATCGCGTCGAGGTCGAGCGGCGTGCGCTCCGGGTTGGACGCCCAATTCACGGCCCCGGGCGCATAATGCGCGAGATCCTCTTCCAGATAGGCCTGCTGGCTCGCCTTGAGGTGCTTACCCTTCAGGCGGCCGTAGAAGTTCCGGTGCGGGCGCTCGGGCGCAATCCTGTCCGTCATAGGCCGGCGAGGCGATTGACATGGCCCATCTTGCGGCCCGCGCGCGTATCGGCCTTGCCATAGAGGTGCACCTGGGTGCCGGACGCGGCAAGATGGTCCGGCAGCCGGTCCATGTCGTCGCCGATCAGGTTCTCCATCACCACGTCCGCATGCCGCGCCCCGTCGCCGAGCGGCAGCCCCGCGACGGCGCGGATATGCTGCTCGAACTGATCCACCGCGCAACCGAGTTGCGTCCAGTGCCCGGAATTGTGGACGCGGGGCGCGATCTCGTTGACGACGAGGCCGGCCCCGGTGACGAAGAGCTCCACCCCCATCACGCCCACGTAGTCGAGCGCGTTGAGGATGCGGCCCGCGAGAAGTGCCGCGTCGGTGCGAAGACTCGCGGGCAGCGTCGCCGGCACGGTCGTCGTCCGCAGGATGCCGGCCGCGTGCACGTTCTCGCCCGGATCGAAGCAGACGACCTCGCCCGAAAGCCCGCGCGCGGCGATGACGCTGACCTCGCGTTCGAAAGGTACGAACCCCTCGAGGATCGCGTCCGC
Organism: uncultured Jannaschia sp.; assembly: GCF_947494055.1. Lineage (GTDB taxonomy): Bacteria > Pseudomonadota > Alphaproteobacteria > Rhodobacterales > Rhodobacteraceae > Jannaschia. The sequence goes on from NZ_CANLTR010000001.1 coordinate 302,802, forward strand.
CCCGGCCATCTCGGCAAAAGCCTCTCGCGCCCGGGCCGGATCGTCGATCCGCACCTGCCCCTTGCCGTCGTAGCCCAGCCGCCGCGTCTTCAGGATCGCCGGCGCGCCGAGATCGCCCAGCGCGGATTGCAGCGCGCCCAGATTGGGGATGTCCCGGAACGGCGCGACCGCGAGCCCGAGACCTTCGAGGAAGGTCTTTTCCGTCAGCCGGTCCTGGCTCACCGCCAGAGCCTCCACCCCCGGCCGGATCGGAACCAGCGCGCCGATCAGGTCGAGCGCGTTGGCCGGCACGTTCTCGAATTCGAAGGTCACCACGTCGACCGACTCGGCGAAGGCCCGGAGCGCGGCCATGTCCTCGTAGCTCGCGCGGGTATGGGCATGCGCCACGTCCGCCGCCGGCGCATCGCCGGGCTCGTAGACATGGCTGCGGTAGCCGAGACGGCTCGCCGCGACCGAGAGCATCCGGCCGAGCTGCCCGCCGCCGAGGATGCCGATCTTGGCGCCGGGCGCGAGACCGCTCATTCCGGGACCTCCGGGATCGAGGCGCTGAGCGCGGCGCGCCAGTCGTCGATGCGCCGCGCCAGGTCCGCGTCGGAAAGCGCGAGGATCTGCGCGGCCATCAGCCCGGCATTCGCCGCGCCGGCCGCTCCGATGGCCATCGTCGCCACCGGAAACCCGCGGGGCATCTGCACGATCGAATAGAGCGAGTCGACGCCGGACAGTGCTCTGGTCTGCACCGGCACGCCGATCACCGGCAGCCGCGTCTTCGACGCCATCATGCCGGGCAGATGCGCCGCGCCGCCCGCGCCCGCGATGATGACCTTCAGCCCGCGATCCACCGCCTCCCGCCCGTAGGCCCAGAGCCGGTCCGGCGTGCGGTGCGCCGAGACGATGCGCGCCTCGTGGGCCACGCCGAGCTCGTCGAGGATGTCGGCGGCGGCCTTCATCGTCGGCCAATCGGAGGTCGAGCCCATGATGAGTCCCACGGGCGGAGCGTCTGTCATGCCGGCTTGCCTCAGGCGATGATGTCGGGGGTGAGCTCGTCCTCGATCCGGGCGATGCGGTCCTTGAGGCCGAGCTTCTGTCGCTTCAGGCGCCGCACCACGAGCGGATCGGGCGCCGGACCGTCCTCGACCGCGCGGATCGCGACGTCGAGATCGCGGTGGTCCTGCCGAAGCACTTCGAGGCGCATGCGCAGGATGTCCTCGTGGTTCAATTTCTCGGGGGCATCGGTCACAGGCAGGCACTCGCAAGTCTTCGCAGGCCTCCTACACCGGCGGGGCGGCCAGTCCAACCATCTTGCAACACGGCGCCGTTATTCCCAGATATCGACCGTACCGGTGCCGCTTCAGGGCCGGACGACATCATCGGATCGCTTCGCGAAAGGACCCGAGACATGACCAAGCCGACTTTCGGCACCCACCCCTTCCTGCTGGGCTTCGACGAGCTCGAGCGGCTCGTCGAGCGTACGGCGCGGACGGGGAATGACGGCTACCCGCCCTACAACATCGAACAGACCGGCGAGACGGGCTTCCGCATCACGCTGGCCGTGGCCGGGTTCGGCGAGGCCGACCTGGCCATCACGCTGGAGGATCGCCAGCTCGTCATTCGCGGACGCTCGCGCGAGGATGGCGACCGCGTCTACCTGCATCGCGGCATCGCGGCCCGGCAGTTCCAGCGCGCCTTCGTGCTGGCAGACGGGGTCGAGGTCGCAGGTGCGACACTGGAGCACGGGCTTCTGCATGTCGACCTGCAACGATCGACGCCCTCGAGCGTTGTACACACGATACGAATCGAAACGACCCGCCCGTCCGGCGGCTGAGCCCGACCGAAGGAGATAGCCATGTCACGACATACCGATATCGAAGCCCTCGGTGGATCGCTCGTCTACGTCCGGTCCGTCGAGATGGACGAGTTGCCGACCGAAGTGCAGGACGAGGCACGCGAAGGTGGGCTCGACAAACTCTATGCGCTGCACCGCGCCGATGGCGAGCAGGTTGCGCTCGTTGGCGACCGCAGCCTCGCGTTCAACATCGCGATTCAGAACGATCTGCAACCGGTCAGCGTGCACTGACCGACACCTGCCGGAAACTGGAAAGGCCGCCCCACGGGCGGCCTTTTCCATGCATTCGACCCGATCGTTACATCGCGAGCTGGAGCTGCGACGCCTCCCGGAGCGACGTCAGGATCCTGACGATCTCGGACCCCCGGGCGGGCTTGACCAGAACCAGCGCGTCCGCGCCGTAACGGTCGACGAGCATCCGCAGGTCTGCGCGTCCCGTATGGAACAGGAACGGCTTGCCGACGGCCTGCAGGCGATCCGCGACGGGAAACACCTTGGAGCCGCAAAGATCGACGTCGAGCACGGCAAGGTCGACGGAGTCGCAAGCGGGCATTGCCGAATCGACCGTCGCGAAGGGCCCGACGACGTTCGCCCCCTCGTCTTCGAGCGTCAGGGACAGGTCCAGCGCCAGAAGCGCCTCGTCCTCGACAAGCATCACGTTGCAATCGTCCAGCATCATCGCCTCACAGATCACCTCGCGGGCACCTTGGCCGCACCGGGTCCGAGGCGCTCGTTTGGAATACCAGTTGGACCCAGTGCCGTTGGAACGGTGCCGTACTGCAGGATGTTCCGTCACCCGGCCACCATTCTGCATTCGCAACCAGATCGGGCGGATACGTTGCAGAAATGTGACAAATAGCCTCAGCCGGAGATGAGACCCATCGATTCCAGCTTCAGCAGGACCTGCTGGGCGCAATTATCGACCTCGTAGCCCTCGGTATCGACGACGAGCTCGGCATTGACCGGCGCCTCGTAGGGGTCCGAAATGCCGGTGAACTCCTTGATCTTCCCTTCGCGTGCCATCTTGTAGAGGCCCTTGCGGTCGCGCCGCTCGCATTCCTCGACGCTGGTGGCGACGTGGACCTCGACGAAGGCGCCGTAGGCCTCGACCATCTCGCGAACGGCCCGGCGGGTCGCGGTGTAGGGCGCGATCGGCGCGCAGATGGCGATGCCACCGTTCTTGGTGATCTCGGACGCGACATAGCCGATCCGCTTGATGTTGATGTCACGGTGCTCCTTGGAGAAACCAAGCTCGCTCGAGAGATGCTTGCGCACCACGTCGCCGTCGAGCAGCGTCACCGGGCGGCCGCCCATCTCCATCAGTTTCACCATGATCGCGTTGGCGATGGTGGACTTGCCGGAGCCCGACAGGCCGGTGAAGAACACGGTGAAGCCCTGGTTGCTGCGCGGCGGGGACGTGCGGCGCAACTCCTGCACGACCTCGGGGAAGGAGAACCATTCCGGGATCTCCAGCCCCTCGCGCAGACGGCGGCGCAGTTCGGTCCCCGAGATGTTCAGGATCGTGACGTCGTCGCGGTCGGCGATCTCGTCGGCGGGCTCGTATTGCGCCCGTTCCTGAACGTAGACCATGTGCTTGAAGTCGACCATCTCCAAGCCGATCTCGTCCTGGTGCTCACGGAAGAGTTCCTGCGCGTCGTAGGGGCCGTAGAAATCCTCGCCCGCCGAGTTCTTGCCCGGCCCGGCATGGTCGCGGCCGACGATCATGTGGGTGCAGCCGTGGTTGCGGCGGATGATCCCGTGCCAGACGGCCTCGCGCGGGCCGGCCATCCGCATTGCGAGGTTGAGGAGCGACATCGTCGTGGTCGACCCCGGATACTTGTCGAGCACCGCCTCGTAGCAGCGTACGCGGGTGAAGTGATCCACGTCGCCGGGCTTGGTCAGGCCCACGACCGGATGGATGAGCAGGTTCGCCTGCGCCTCGCGCGCGGCGCGGAAGGTCAGCTCCTGATGCGCGCGATGCAGCGGGTTGCGCGTCTGGAAGGCGACGATGCGGCGCCAGCCGAGCTTGCGGAAATAGGCGCGCAGCTCGTTCGGCGTGTCGCGACGGGCGCGGAAGTCGTAATGCACCGGTGGCTGGATGCCGGTGATCGCGCCGCCCACATAGACCGGGCCTGCGTTGTTGTGCAGGTAGTTCACTGCCGGATGGGCGAGATCGTCGGCGCCGTAGACCATCTCGGCCTCGCGCGCCTTGTCGGGGCGATAGATGTCGGTGACCGAGAGCATCGCGAGGATCACGCCCTCCTGGTCGCGCAGCGCGATGTCCTGCCCTTCGGCGATCGTCTCGGCGAAGGCTTCGCTCACGTCGAGCGTGATCGGCATCGGCCAGAGCGCTCCGTCGGCGAGCCGCATGGTCTCCACGACGCTCTCGTAATCCGACTGCCCGAGAAAGCCCTTCAGCGGGTTGAACCCGCCATTCATCAGCAGCTCCAGATCGCAGATCTGGCGCGGGGTCATGTCCCAGCTGACGAGGTCCGCCGCCTCGGCCTTCAACTTCTGCGCGCTGTCGTAGCTGACGTAGAGTTCGGGAATGGGCGTCAGGTTCGGCGTGGTAAGGGACATGCAGGGCTCCGGGTGGGATCGTCTCGGTCGGTTCGCGCGCCCTTAGACCCGAAGAAAGACGGGGTTCAAGCCCGGTCGTCCGATTTCGCGCGGTATGCACGGGAAACGATGCCGGCGCTTTGTTCGACCCCCCCCGGAGCCGATCGGATCGTCAGGACAGGTAGGGCGCGAAGCAATCCGCCTGCACCGGGTCGGGCCGGCCGCGTCCGGTGACGATCGCCCGCGCTGCCAGCGCCCGCGGATCGGCCGGGTCGCGCGCGAGCGCCGCCTCGACCGCCGCGCGATCGTTCAGGCGGATCATGTCGACAAAAGGCCCGTCCCGCACCGGGTCCGGGTCGGGACAGAGCCCCGGCCCCGCCACATCCGTCGAGGGCACGGATTCGCCACCGCAGGCCGCCAGCAGCGCGACCGCGAGAACCGCCGCCGATCTCATTCCGCCGGTTCCTCGACCGGGGCGCCATAGCCCAGCGGCTCGGTCTGGTCCTGCGCGGGGCCGGCATCCTCGCCATGCTCGGCCAGGAAACGCTCCGCCTCGAGCGCGGCCATGCAGCCCATTCCGGCGCTCGTCACCGCCTGGCGGTAGATGTGGTCGGTCAGGTCGCCCGCCGCGAAGACGCCGGGGATCGACGTCTCGGTCGAGTCGGGCTTGGTGACGACGTAGCCGCCGTGATGCAGGTCCAGCCAGTCCGCGACCAGTTCCGAGGCCGGCGCATGCCCGATCGCCACGAAGAAGCCATGCACCGCGATCTCGCGCACGGCACCGGTTTCGCGATGCTTCAGGCGCAGGCCCTCGACGCCGCGCGGCTGGTGGGCCCCCAGGACCTCGTCGACCTCGTGGTCCCAGATCACCTCGACCTTCGGGTTCCGGAACAGCCGATCCTGCAGGATCTTCTCCGCCCGCAACGTGTCGCGCCGGTGGATCAGCGTCACCTTGGACGCGAAGTTCGTCAGGAACAGCGCCTCCTCGACGGCGGTGTTGCCGCCGCCTACGACCGCGACCTCCTTGCCGCGGTAGAAGAACCCGTCACAGGTCGCGCAGGCGGAGACGCCGAAGCCCTTGAAATGCTCCTCCGACGGCAGACCCAGCCACTTCGCCTGCGCCCCGGTCGCGAGGATAAGCGCATCGCAGGTATATCGCGTCCCGGTGTCGGAGGTCGCCGTGAAAGGCCGCTTCGAGAGGTCGAGCGAGGCAATATGATCGCCCACGATCTCGGTACCGACGGCGCGGGCCTGCGCCTCCATCCGCACCATGAGGTCCGGTCCCTGCACCTCGATGTCGCCGGGCCAGTTCTCGACCTCGGTGGTGATGGTCAGCTGGCCGCCCGGCTGGATGCCCTGAACCAGAACCGGCTCGAGCATGGCCCGGCTCGCATAGACAGCGGCCGTGTAGCCCGCCGGCCCGGACCCGATGATGAGAACCCGTGAATGGCGCGTCTCGGTCTGTAAGTTGCCCATGTCGGTCCCCTTCTCGTCTGGTTTCCCGATATAGGCGGACGGGCCCTCGCGCGAAACCCCCGGGCGAGGGCGAACCGACGCCACGGGGCCCGGCGGTCGCGAACGCCAGGTCAACGTAGTCCGCGCCCGTCGAGGCGCTGCCGGAGCCGTCGACGATGACGAAGGCGTTCGAGATCGCATTGCCCTGTTGCCGAGAACGAGCATCGCGACCGCGGTGCCCGCGGCGATTAATTAACAACGAGACAAGGTATCCTCCTTCGACAGGCCTGCGAACCTGACGAACCCGGTGTCCCGAACTCGAATCCGGTAAGGACAGACGACCTCGGCCGACGGAGGGCTGCGCATCTCGGAAAAATGATTGCCGAGACGTGAAACAATCTTTCGCCCTCGCCGGAATTGCGACAAGTGAAAGGAAACGCATTCGACATTCCGGAGGCCGACTTGCCACGCTCCTCGCTCGATCCGATCGACCGTCAGATCCTCGCCGAACTCCAGGCCGATGGACGCATGACCAATGTCGAGCTCGCCCGCCGCGTCGGCATCTCCGCGCCGCCCTGTCTGCGCCGCGTCCGCGCGCTGGAGGAAGCGGGCTACATCGAGAATTACCACGCCCGCGTGAATGCCCGCGCCCTCGGCTTCGAGGTGCAGGTCTACGCGATGGTCTCGCTGGTCCGGCAGGCGGAGTCGGACCTCTCGGCCTTCGAGGCGCGCTGCCGGGACTGGCCGCTCGTGCGGGAGTGCCACATGCTCAACGGCGAGACCGACTTCATCCTCAAATGCGTGGCGACCGATCTCAGCTCGTTCCAGTCCTTCCTGACGGGCGAGCTGACCGCCGCGGAGAACGTCGCGAGCGTGAAGACCTCGCTGGTCATCCGCGACGCGAAGACCGTGCCGGGCGTTCCGTTCGAGGTGATGGAGGCCCGGCTGGCGCTCGACGCCTGATCGCGCCGGCCGGGCCCCGGCGGCTCAGACCTTGAGGGCGGGGATGATCTGCTTCTTGCGGCTCATCACGCCCGGCAGAACCACCTGATCGCCCGTGACCTGCGCGCCGAAGCTCGCCTCGGCGACCTTCTTCGTCATCTCGTTGGGCACGAGGAGCGTCGCCTCCTCGCGCAAGATGTCGACCACGAAGAGCAGGACCTGATGCACGTTGTCCTCGGCCGCGACCTCGGGCATCGCCGCCATCAGCGCGTCCTTGCGCGACAGGATCGTATCCGGCGACGTCGTCTCGAGGACGGAGACGCGGAACTTGGCGCCGCCGGTCTCGAACTCCTTGGAATCCATCCGCAGGAGCTCGGCTTCGGAAAAGGCGGAGACGTCGGACTTGGCCGCGAACATCTCGGCGGCGAATTCCGGGATGTCGACGCCCAGATCGCCCGCCAGACGCTCGGCCAGCGCGCGGTCGTGGTCGGTCGTCGTGGGCGAGCGGAACTCCAGCGTGTCCGACAGGATGCAGGTCAGCATCGCGCCGCGGATCGCCTCTGGCGCGGAGGACAGCGCGCTGCCCATCAGGTCGGCCATGATCGTCGCGGTGCAGGCGAGCGGCCGGATGGTGATGTCGATCGGCACGACGGTCTCGATCCCGCCGGTCAGCTTGTGGTGGTCGATGATCTGCCGCAGGTCGGCGCGGCCGATATTGGCGGGAAGCTCGGCGGGGTTGTTCGTGTCGACGATCACGCAGGGCTGGTCGTCCTCGATGTCGAGGAGGATCTCGGGCTTGTCCAGGCCCCAGCGCTCCAGCATCCACGCCGCCTCGGTGTTGGGCTCGCCCAGCAGCGCGGCCTTCGCCTCGGTGCCCAGCACCTCGTTCATATACCAGGCCCAGGCGATCGGGCTGCCGGTGGAATCGGTGTCGGGGTGTTTGTGGCCGAAGACGAGCGTGGTCATGGGGCATCCGTGGTGAAGTTGATCGGGGTCGCGCGGGCCCTTAGCAACGGCCGCGGGCGATGTCACGTCCGGCGAGGGGCGAGGCATGACATGCGGGAGACGGAGCTCTACGCCCCGGTCAAGGCGTTCCTCGAAGGTCAGGGCTACGCGGTGAAGGGCGAGATCGGCCCGGCCGACGTCGTCGCGGTCCGTGGGGACGAGCCGCCGGTGATCGTCGAGCTCAAGACCGGGTTCAGCCTCGCGCTGGTCCATCAGGCCATCGACCGGCAGGCGATCACGCCGCATGTCTATCTCGCCGTGCCCGACGTCACGGGACGGCGGGGCCTCGCGGCGCTGAAATCCAACCTGAAGCTCGCCCGCCGCCTCGGCCTCGGCATCCTGACCGTCCGTTTTCCCGACGGCGCCGTGACCGTGCATTGCGACCCCGGTCCGTTCCGGCCCCGCCTCTCCGCCAAGCCGAAGGCCCGATTGTTGCGCGAGTTCGCCGCCCGGCGCGGCGATCCCGCGCAGGGGGGCGCGACGCGGGACGGGCTGATGACGGCCTACCGGCAGGACGCCCGCGCGATCGCGGCGCATCTGGCGAAGGCCGGTGCGAGCCGCGGGCGCGACGTGCGCGACGCGACCGGAATCGTGCGGGCGACGACGATCCTGCGCGACAACCATTACGGCTGGTTCGCGAAGGTCGCACGCGGAACCTACGCGCTCACGCAGGCGGGCCACGACGCCCTTGCCTGACGCCGCCATTGCACCCGGTCCCGCCCCGGTCCACCAAGCGCCATGCGCCTCGCCCTGCTCACCGCCCTCGCCCTCTGCTTCCTCGCGGCGAACTCGCTGCTCACGCGCGCGGGCGTCGTGGATGGGACCGACCCGATGGCCTTCGCGGCGATCCGGGTGGCGGCCGGGGCGGCGGTCCTCGCGCTCCTGTCCACCGGGCGCGGGGTCACGTTGGCCGGGGCACGGCGCTGGGGCGCGGCGGTCGCGCTGGTCGTGTACCTCCTCGGCTTCTCGCTGGCCTACCGGACGCTCGATGCGGGCCTCGGCGCGCTGATCCTCTTCGCGACGGTGCAGATGGGGCTCTTCGCGCTGTCGCTCCTGCGCGGCGAGCGGAGCGGGCCGGTGCGGATCGCGGGCATGGCGCTGTCGCTCGGCGGACTGGTCTGGCTGCTCCTGCCCGGCGGCGGCGTGCGGGCCGATCCGATCGACGCGGCGCTGATGATTGCCGCGGGCCTCGGCTGGGCGGCCTACAGCTTCGCCGGCAAGTTCGAGCCCCGGCCGCTTGCGGGCAGCGCGGGCAACTTTCTCGTGGCGACCGCGCTCTTCGTCGTGCTCGCCCCCCTGTGGTGGGGCATGTCGGTGACGCTCTTCGGCGTAGTCATGGCGGTCCTGTCGGGCGCGATCGCGTCGGGCATCGGCTACGCGCTGCTGTTCCGGGTCCTGCCGCGAATGGGCGTGGCGACCGCCGGCGTCGCGCAGCTCGCCGTGCCGGTGATCGCGACCGTGGCGGGCGCGCTTCTCCTGTCGGAGATCCCGGATACGCGTGCGCTCGCGGCGGGGGCTCTGGTCCTCGCGGGGATTGCGCTCGCGACGCTTCGCCTGCCCTCCCGGTCTCGTGACGGCGCGCGACGCGCCGCACCCTAGCGTCATGACGAACGGACCCTAGATTCGACGGATGATCCGGTTCGCGCTCCTCGTCCTCTTCGCCGCGCTGCCGCTTTCCGCCCGCGCCGCCCCCGATTGCGTCGTCCTCCTGCACGGGCTGGCGCGGAGCGACGCGTCGATGCTGGTCATGGCCGAGGCGCTGGACGCGGAGGGCTACCGCGTCTCCAACAGCGACTACGACCCGGCCTCCGGCACCATCGTCGAGATCGCGGCGACCGCCCTGCCCCGCGCGATCGCGGGTTGCGGCGATGCGGCACGCATCGACTTCGTGACACATTCGATGGGCGCCATCCTGCTGCGCGCCTGGCTCGCCGCGCACGACCTGCCGCGGCTCGGGCGGACGATCATGCTCGCGCCGCCCAATGGCGGGTCGGAGATCGTCGACATGCTCGGCGACCTCGCGGCCTTCGAATGGGCGAACGGCCCGGCCGGGCGCGAACTCGGGACCGACGGCCTGCCGCCGAGCCTCGGCCCCGTCTGGCCGGGCGTCGGCGTGATCGCGGGCACGCGCAGCCTGTCGCCGTTCTGGTCGACCATCCTGCCCGGGCCCGACGACGGCAAGGTGTCGGTCGCCTCCACCCGTGTCGAGGGGATGGACGATCACCTGACGATGCCGGTCACGCATACCTTCATGATGAACCAGCCACTGGTGATCGGTCAGGTGCTGGCCTTCCTCGCCGAGGGCCGCTTCGACCGGACGATGACCCTCGGCGACGTCGTGGAGCGCTTCACCGACTGAGTGCGGGACGGGGTCGTCACCCTGTGACGGCCGCCTTTCCGCATCGCGGTCTCCCATCAACGACGTCACCAATAGCCCTACGCGTCTGGCAGTAGCCCCTTCCGGGCCAGCGCCGCGATCAAGGGTGCGATCTCCTCCGCGCTGGCCCGCCAGCCACCTTTGGACGACGTATAGATCGGCCGTCGCACCTGCGCGAAGCTCAGGGTCGCGACACGCGACGCGGCTTCGTGGAAGGACAGCACGGCAGGGTCCCACGGCAGGTCGCAGGCCGCGAGCAACGCCCGCGCCTGCCCCTCTGGGTCGTCCAGCAGCGCCTCGTAGGACAGCCTGTGGACGGCGTCGGGCAGAACCTCCCGCCAGAAGCCGATCGCGTCGTGGAAGGCCGCGATCTGATCGGCGATCCCCTCCTGCGAGGCGGCGTAGCGGTGTGTTCCCTCACGGAAATGGTTGCGCCAGATCGACAGACCGGTGTCGCGCGGATCGCGGGTGACGACGACGATGCGGGCCCGGGGCAACACCGCGCGGATGGCCCCGACCTCGAGGAAGGAAAAGATCGACTTGTCGGTGCGGCGCTGGTCCGTCGCCCCGCCCGCGGCCCGGTCCGCCGCGTCGGCATAGGCGCGCCCCGTCGCGGTCAGGAGGTCCGGCGTGACGGGCGCACCGGCCGCGATGGCCGCCTGGAGCGGGGCGGTCGCCCGGCGCAGCACCGCCAGTTCGCCGCCCGCGACGACCTCCGGATGCGCGGCGAGGATGGCTTCGACGAGCGTCGTGCCCGAGCGCGGCAGGCCGGTCACGAAGATCGGTGCCGCCGAGCAGTCGCTCGCGACCCCGCCCGCCATCGCCGTGCGGATGGCCGGCCAGACGACGTCGCGCGCATGCGCCACCTGCGCGGCGGGCTGACGCGAATCGTACGGATAGGCGTCCAGCATGGCCGCGTTGGCTTGCGCCAGATGCCGGGCCGCGCGCGCCGGATCGCCGGGTGCGAGCGCCCGGGCCAGCCCGTAATCGAGCGTGCGCGCCGCAGCGGCGGGCAGGTCCGGCCGCGCCCGCGCCGCTTCTGTCGCGGCGAGCGCTCCGTCGCCGGGGTCGAGCCGCGTGGCGTAGGCCAGGGCCCGGAAGGCCGTCCCGTCAGCGGGATCGGCGGCGATGGCCGCGCGCAGGTCGGCCTCCGCTGCCTCGGCCCGACCCAACGTTTGCAGAAGCTGTCCCCGCGCGGTCAGCGCCGCCACGTCTTCCGGATCGCGCGCGAGGATCTCCCCATAGGTCGCAAGCGCCGCGTCCGCCTGCCCCGCCCGGTCCTGCGTCGCCGCCAGAAGCAGGTCGCGCCCCGGCGCGTCCGGCCGGCGCGCCGCGGCACGCATAACGGCGAGGTCGCCCCGCCGGGCCTGCATCGCCGCCTCCGCCGCGAGCGCGAGCAGGCCGTCGTCCCGCAGCCCTCGCGTCAGCGCCGCTTCCGCGACGTCCGACGCAAGATCGGACTGCCCGGCCCGGAGCGCCGTGCGCCCGAAGACGATCTGGGCGCGGGCGAGCTGAGGCGCCGCCCGTGCCGCGAAGCGCGCATCCACGAGCGCCGCAGGCACGGCCCCGGCCGCGAGTCGCGCCTGCACGAGGCCGAGCCGCAGATCGACGGCGTAGGGCTCGCGCTGCAGACCCTGCGCGTAGGCCTCGACCGCGCCCTTCGCGTCTCCTGCCCGCGCCCGCGCCTGCCCGAGCAGGCCCCAGAGCACCGCACCCCCGCCCTTCGCCAGCAGCGGACGTGTCCGCCGCTCGACCGTCGCGGCCTCCCCCGAATCAGAGGCTCGCGACAGGGCGGCGAGGTCCGCCCGCGTCGCCGGGCCGGCGCCGGTGGCGCGTGCGCCCGATCCGCTCGCCGCGTCCCGCAGCATCGTCAGGAGCATCTGCGGCAGGGCCGCCTTCCGCGCCTGCTTCACCACGTCCCCGCCGCGCCCCTGTCCCGCCTCGAAGATCGCGAGTTCCATCCACGCGACCGGCTCGGACGGGGCGAGGGCGAGGCATCGCGCGAATGCCCCCCGCGCTGCGACCGTTCCGCCCATATCCGCCTCGGCCCGGCCCAGCAGAAGCCACGCCTCGGCCGCCGTCGCGTCTTGCGCGACGAGAGGGAGCAGCCGGGCGCGCGCCGGGGCGGGCTGCCCGTGATCGAGCATCCGCCGGGCGGTCTCGATGTCGGAGGAAGGCGGCGTCATGCGCCGGGATTAGCACTCGCGGCAGCACCGGAACAGGCGCGTGAAACGCATTGTTTCCCTCAGGGCAGTAGATCGGAAGCTGACCACGCGTTACGCCCGAAGCACTGCGGTGGGGGCCGTTGTCATAGGACGGCTCTGTCATGAGCGCATTCCAGCGATTCCCCGCAATCGATTCCGCCATCGTCCCACGGCCGGTCCCTGCACCGGAACCCATGGCGGACTACGACCTCGCCTGGCTCGACCACAAGGGCGTGCTGCGTCGCGACCTGCGCCGCCTGCCCGGCGCGCCGCTGATCGACGCCGCGGTGTCGAGCTTCGGGCGCGGAACGCTGCTGCGCGGCCCCGCCGGTCCCGTCGCGATCGAGGACGTGACGCCCGGCGATCGGGTTGCCGTGCGCGGCGGCGGCTTCGCCCGCGTCGACTGGGTCGGCTCGCGGCTCCACGGCGGTCCGGATGCGCAGCCGATGCTGTACCGCGTGGCGGCGCACGCCTTCGGCGCCGCGGGTCCGACGCAGGACATCGTCCTGGGCCAGCACGCCCTCGTCCTGATCGAACGTCCGGCCCTGACGGACCTCGTCGGCGGACCGGTCGCCTTCGCGCCGTTGGCGGCGTTCGAGGACGGGTACGGCGTGACGGCCGTCACGCCGAAGTGGGAGGTGGCGACCTGGGGCATCGCATGCGCCGGCCAGGAAGCCGTCCTCGCCGGCGGGCTGGGGGTGGCGAGCTACCATCCGGCCCGGGCGACCTGCGCGCACCTGACGCGGAACGTCCTGGCCGATCTCGCCCGCCTGTTCCCGCAGAGCGCGGGCGGCGCCGGGTTCGGCGCACCCCGCCTGCCGACGCTTTCGGCGACCGAGGCGCGCGACATCGCGCTCGCGGCCTGACGATACCGGCCGCCGCCCCGGGTGGACGGCGCGGCGTGTGTCTGTAGATACGGGCCCGGCACGACGGCGGAGCGGGGACCCCATGCAGATCATCGAAGCGCTCGCGGAGGTGTCGGACAGATACCGCGCCCTGTTCGTCGATCTCTGGGGCTGCGTTCACGACGGCGTGCGGGCCCTGCCCGGCGCGATGGAGGCCCTGACGACCTACCGTGCGGGAGGCGGCCGCGTCATCCTGGTCACGAACTCGCCCCGGACCCGCGCCGGCGTGGCCGCGCAGATCGCGCAGTTCGGCGTGCCCGACACGGCTTACGACGACATCGCCACCTCGGGCGACTCGGCCCGCGTCGCGATGTTCGGCGGCGTGGTGGGAGAGCGCGTCTGGCATCTCGGGCAGTCGCACGACGCCGCCTTCTTCGAGCCGCCCGCGATCCTCGATCATCCCGCCCGGATCGAGCGCGTCCCGCTCGAGGCGGCGGAGGGGATCGTCTGTACCGGCCCGTTCGACCCGATGGCCGATCCCGAGACCTTGCGGCCGGAGTTCGAGGCGGCGCTCGGGCGCGGCCTGAAGCTGCTCTGTGCGAACCCGGACATCGTAGTGGACCGCGGCGAAATCCGTGAATGGTGCGCCGGCGCGCTCGCGGCGCTCTATGCCGAGATGGGGGGCGAGAGCCTCTATTTCGGGAAACCTCACCCGCCGATCTACGACCTCGCCCGGCGGCGGCTCGCGAAGGTCGAGATGGTGCCGGATGCCGAGATCCTCGCCATCGGGGACGGTCCGGGCACCGATGCCGCCGGCGCGATGGGGGAGGATCTGGACCTGCTCTTCATTTCCGGCGGACTGGCCGCGACGGATACCGGAACCGGCCCTGACGGGCGTCCCGACCCCACCCGGCTCGCACGCTTCCTCGATGCCGAGGGAATCACGCCGACCTATACGATCGGGCGCCTCCGCTAGCCCCGCCCCCGAGGCGACGCGGCCGCGCAGTCCCCCGCCCGCGCCCGGTCGATCCCGTCCGCTCATCGAGCGCATGGCCGTCCTTGCACCCCTGCCCGGCCCGGGCTAGCCCGCTGCCCATGCGGATCATCACGGATCACCGGGCCGTTCCGGCCGAGGCGCGCGGCGCGTCGGCGGCGATGGGCAATTTTGACGGCGTCCATCGCGGCCACCAGTCGGTGCTCGACCTCGCGCGCGGCGCGGCGCCGCTCGCCGTCGTCACCTTCGAGCCGCATCCCCGCACCGTCTTCGCCCCCGATGCCCCGCCCTTCCGGCTGATGTCCCCCGAGGCGCGCGCGCACCGGCTCCAGAAGCTGGGCGTGGAGACGCTGTTCGAGCTGCCCTTCCCCGAGATCGCCCCGCTGACGGCGGAGGCCTTCATGGCGGACGTCCTGGCCCGCGATCTCGGCCTCGCGCGCGTCGTCGTGGGCGCCGACTTCCGCTTCGGCAAGGGCCGCGCCGGCGACGCCGGCACGCTGCGCGAGGGCGGCGCGCGGCTGGGCTTCGACGTGGTGCTGGCCGACCTCCTCGGCGGCGCGTCGCCCGTCTCCTCCACCGCGATCCGGCAGGCGCTGAGCGAGGGGCGGCCCGGCGACGCGGCGGAGATGCTGGGCCACTGGCACCGGATCGAGGGGCCGGTCCTGCACGGTGAGAAGCGGGGCCGCGGGCTGGGATATCCGACGGCGAACCTGTCGGTGGCGGGGCTGCACCTGCCGAAGCTCGGAGTCTACGCGGTGCTCGTCGACGTCTTGGGTGGGCCGCATTCCGGCCGCTACCACGGCGTCGCCTCCCTCGGCGTGCGACCGATGTTCGGGATCAACGAACCGAACCTCGAAACCTTCCTGTTCGACTTCGAAGGCGACCTCTACGACACCCACATCTCGGTGGCGCTCGTCGCGTTCCTGCGGTCGGAGGCGCGGTTCGACGGACTGCCCGCTCTCGTCGCGCAGATGGACGCCGACAGCGCCGGGGCCAGGGCGGCGCTCGATGGCCTCTGATCCGATCGACCGCGACGGGCTGCGACCGCGCTTCTGGGAGCGGGGGCTCGCGAACCTCACCACGCGGGAATGGGAGGCGCTCTGCGACGGCTGCGGAAAATGCTGCCTCAACAAGCTCGAGGACGAGGAGACGGGCGAGGTCGCGCTGACCCGCATCGCCTGCCGCCTGTTCGACGACGGCACCTGCCGCTGCTCGAGCTACGAGACCCGGCTCTCCTTCGTGCCCGAATGCGTCGTGCTGACTCCGAAGACCCTGGCCGATGCCGCCTATTTCATGCCCGACACCTGCGCCTACCGGCGCCTCCACGAGAACCGCCCCCTGCCGCACTGGCATCCGCTCCTGACCGGCGACCCGATGTCGCCGCACCTGGCCGGCGCGTCCCTGATGGACGAGACGGTGAACGAGACGATGGTGCAGGACGAGGACTGGGAGGATTTCGTGATCGAAGAACCCACAGGAGGGGCCTGATGAACCTCAACTTCGCCTCGGACAATACCGGGCCCGTCGCCGCGTCGATCATGGAGGCGATGGTCGCCGCCAACGAAGGCGGCGCCATGCCCTACGGCGCCGACCCCTGGATGCCGGGCGTGCGGGACGCGCTGCGCGACCTGTTCGGCTGGCCCGAGGCGGAGGTGCTGCTGGTCGGCACGGGGACCGCGGCCAACGCGCTCGCGCTTGCGGGTCTGGTGCCGCCCTGGGGGTCGATCCTCTGCCACCGCGACTCGCATGTGGAACGCGACGAATGCGGCGCGCCCGAGTTCTATGCCGACGGCGCGAAGCTCGTCCCGGTCGGGGGCCCGGACGGCAAGATGTCGCCCGACCGCGTCGCCGACGAGATCGCCCGCCTGACGGGCTCCGTCCACAACGTGCAGCTTGCCGCGATGAGCGTCACCAACGTCACCGAAGTCGGAACGGTCCATTCACTGGATGAACTCGCGGCCCTGACCGACCTCGCCCGCTCCCATGGCATCGCCACCCATCTCGATGGCGCGCGCTTCGCGAATGCCTGCGCAGCACTCGGCTGCTCGGCGGCGGAGATGGTGCAGGGCTTCGACGTGGTCAGCTTCGGCGGCACCAAGAACGGCTGCATGGCGGTCGAGGCGATCGTCATGCGCGACCCCGCCCGTCACTGGGAGATGCAGCTCCGCCGCAAACGCGGCGCACAGCTCTGGTCGAAACACCGGTTCCTGTCGGCGCAGATGGCGGCCTACCTGAAGGACGACCTCTGGCTCGCGAATGCCCGCGGCGCCAACAGAGCCTGTCAGCGGCTCGCGGCGGGCTTGCGCGGGATCGGCGCGGAGATGGCTCATCCGCCCGAAGCGAACATGATCTTCTGCCGCCTGCCCCGTGCCGCACACGAGCGTGCGCAGGCAGAGGCACAATATTACTTGATGGACGACATGAAGACTCCGCTGTGTCGCCTCGTCTGCGACTTTACGAAGACCGACGCGGAGGTCGACCGGTTGCTTGAGCTTCTGGCGGGCTGAGCCTTCTTCTTGGCGGAAATACTCCCGCCGGAGGCTCAGCCGTTCGCCCCGCCCGATCCGCTCATCGCGTCGAGCCGCGCCTTCAGCGCCTCGTTCTCCTCGCGCGCCTTCTGCGCCATCGCGCGCACGGCGTCGAACTCCTCGCGGGTGACGAAGTCACGATCGGCCATCCAGCGGTCGAGCAGCGACTTCATCGCCGTCTCCGCCTCCGTGCGGGCGCCCTGCGCCACGCCCATCGCATTGGTCATGAGCTGGCCGATATCGTCCATGAAGCGGTTGCGGGTCTGCATCTGTCGGGCCTCCGGGCTGGTTCGCATCCGATATGGGGCGCATGGACCCCGACCTCAAGGTTGACCGCCCCCGGACGCGCGGGCATTGCACCGGCATGATCGTCGCCGCAGCCCTCGTGCTCCCCTTCCCGGATATCTCGCCGGACATCTTCAGCGTCACTCTGGGCGGGATCACGATCGCGCCGAAATGGTATGCGGCGGCCTATATCGTCGGCATCGTCGGCGGCTGGCTGATGGCGCGCTGGGCCGCGCCGCGCGCCCGGTTCTGGCCCGGCGACGCACCGCTCGCCAGCCGCGCGCAGATCGAGGACATCATGACCTGGATCACGCTCGGCATCGTGCTGGGCGGGCGTCTGGGCTACGTGCTGTTCTATCAGCCGCAATACTACCTGAGCCATCCGGTGGAGATCCTCTACCTCTGGGAAGGCGGCATGTCCTTCCACGGCGGGATGATCGCGACCGGGCTCCTCGTGATCGTCTACGCGATGAAGCACGGCATTCCGATCCGCTCGCTCCTCGACCTCGCCGCGCTCTGCACGCCGCTCGGGCTCGGTCTCGGACGGCTCGCGAACTTCGTCAACGCGGAGCTTTGGGGCCGGCCCTCGACGCTGCCTTGGGCGGTGATCTTTCCCGGCGGCGCGGCGCAGGATTGCGCGAACGTGGGCGAGCTCTGCGCCCGCCACCCGAGCCAGCTCTACGAGGCCATGCTCGAGGGGCTGGTGCTCCTCGTCGTGCTCTGGGCCATCGCGTTCGCCGGAGGGCTGAAGGCGCGGGGCCTGATCTGCGGCCTGTTCCTCGCGGGCTACGGCGCGGCGCGGATCTTCGTGGAGCACTTCCGCCAAGCCGACGCGCAGTACATCACGCCCGACAATCCGCTGGGCCATGTGATCGGCTGGGGCGAGTTCGGCCTGTCGATGGGCCAGGTCCTCTCGGTGCCGATGCTGGTCGTGGGCCTCGGCGGCGCCTGGCTCGCGGTGCGCGCGGCACGGCGGTGAACCTTGCCGACGCCCTGATCGCACGGATCGAGACGACCGGGCCGATGACGGTCGCCGATTACATGACCGAGGCGCTGCTGCATCCGACGCTCGGCTACTACACGACGCGCGACCCGTTCGGCGCGGCGGGCGACTTCACCACCGCGCCGGAAATCAGCCAGATGTTCGGCGAGATGCTGGGCCTCTGCCTCGCGCAAGCGTGGCTGGATCAGGGGGGCGGGCCGGTCGCGCTCGCCGAGCTCGGACCCGGGCGCGGCACGCTGATGGCCGACATCCTGCGTGCCACGCGGTCGGTGCCCGACTTCGCGGCGGCCGTCTCCATCCATCTGGTGGAGGCGTCGCCGACGCTCCGCGCCGTGCAGGCCGACACCTTGATCGCCTACAATCCCACTTGGCACGACAGCGTGGACGACCTGCCCGAAGGGCCGATCCTGCTCGTCGCCAACGAGTTCCTCGACGCGCTGCCGATCCGGCAATTCGTTCGGGCGGCGGCGGGCTGGCGCGAGCGTTTGGTGACGGTGCGGGATAATGCACTGGCCTTTGCCCTCGGCCCCGTCGTGCCGGTGCCCGAGCTCGACCACCACGACGTCCCCGAAGGCACGCTGGTCGAGCGTTGCCCCGCCTTGCCGCATGTCGTCTCCGCCGTCGCCGAGCGCGTCGCCCGGGGCGGGGCCGCGATCCTCGTTGATTACGGCCACTGGCGCAGTCGCGGCGACACGCTGCAGGCGCTGCGCGACCACGCGCCTGTCCCGCCGCTCGACGCGCCCGGTACGGCCGACCTGACCGCGCATGTGGATTTCGAGGCCGTGGCCCGCGCCGCGCCGCCCGCCCGCGCTTCCGCCGTGACGCCGCAGGGCGTCCTGCTCGAACGGCTCGGCATCACCGCCCGGGCGCAGGCGTTGGCGCGAAAGCTCGAGGGCGCGGCACTCGACGCCCATGTCGCCGCGCATCGCCGCTTGACCCACCCGGCAGAGATGGGCGACCTGTTCAAGGCGATCGCCCTCGTCCCCGCGGGGGCGGCCCTGCCGCCGGGATTCGACGAATGACTCTGGAGATCCTGACCTCGGACCATCTCGGCGAGATCCGCCACGGCTTCTTCACGCGCCGCGGCGGGGCCTCGTCGGGCGTGTTCGACGGTCTGAACTGCGGCACCGGTTCCAGCGATCAGGCCGACATCGTCACCACCAATCGCACCCGCGTGGCCGAGGCGATGGGCGGTCCGCTCCACGGAGTGCATCAGGTCCATTCGGCGGAGGCCGTCGTGGCCGTCGACCCCGAAACGCGCCCCCGGGCCGACGGCATCGTCACCGACCGTCCGGGCGTCGTGCTCACGATCCTGACCGCCGATTGCGCCCCGATCCTGTTCCACGACGCGCAAGCCGGCGTGATCGGCGCGGCGCATGCCGGCTGGCGCGGCGCGCTGGGTGGCGTGCTCGAGGCGACGCTGGCCGCGATGGAAAACCTCGGCGCGACTTCCGGCGCGACCCGCGCGGCGATCGGCCCGACGATCAGCCAGCGCGCCTACGAGGTCGGCTCGGACTTCCTCGACACGTTCGAGGCGCAGGAACCCGACGCCCTCCGCTTCTTTGCGAATGGGGCGGACGGGAAATATCGCTTCGACCTGCCCGGTTTCGCGCTGCGACGCCTGCGCCGCGCGGGCGTGGACGCGGAATGGACCGGCCACTGCACCTATTCGGACCCGGCGCGGTTCTACTCCTACCGCCGGACGACCCATGCGGGCGAGGCGGATTACGGACGCCTCATCTCGGCCATCGCGCTCTGAGCCCGGGCGACATTCAAGCGCCACATTGAGGTCACCGAACTTCCCCGCTCCGGCCCTGTGGCCGCCGCGCTACCTTGCCATCCTGTTTACGAATTGCAGGTGAAGGTCGGACCGGTGTCGCGTATCGTCTGGATGGACCGGACCGCCGACGATGCCCGCGACGCGGAGACAACGCCGTCCCGGTTCCGGTCGACGCCCGCGGACGGCCGAACTGCGAAGACCTGAGATACGTCCGGGATCCCCTGCCAGATCCCGGGCGGGCCGGACGCGGTCCCGTCTGCCACGGTGGCCGCGTCCGATGAGACTTCAGCGGGACCGGGCGAGGTCCGACAGCGCCGCGCCGGTCGTCAGCATGTCCGGGTCGAGCCTGAGCTCGATCACCGCCACCGTCCCCGAAGCCAGCGCCGCGTCGAGCGCGGGCGCGAAGTCGGCCTGTTCCGTCACCGTCCAGCCCTGCCCGCCATAGGCCCGCGCCAGCGCCGCGAAGTCCGGGTTGGCGAGATCGGTGCCCGAAACGCGACCGGGATAGTGCCGCTCCTGGTGCATGCGGATCGTGCCGTAGCGGCCATTGTTAGCGACGATCACCACCGGCGTCGCACCGTGCTGCATCGCCGTCGACATCTCGTTCAAAGTCATCTGGAAGCACCCGTCCCCGGCGAGGCAGACGACCTGCCGTCCCGGATGGGCGAGGCTTGCCGCGATCGCCGCCGGGAAGCCGTAGCCCATGCTGCCCGAGGTCGGCGCGAGCTGCGTGCCCTGCCGCTTCCAGCGGTAGTAGCGATGCAGGAACCCCGCGTAGTTCCCGGCCCCGTTGGTCACGATCGCGTCCTCGGCGAGCGTCGCGTCGAGATGGGCGATGACCTCCTCCAGCCGGACCGCGCCCGGCGTGGGCTTCGGCCGCAGCCAGTCCTCGTACTCCGCCCGCGCCGCCGCTTGTGCCGCATGCCAGCCCGGCAGGTCGTCGTTCCGCGCAGACAGTGCCCGCGTCACGTCGGGGCCGCGCGCGGCGATGGCGATCTCGGCGGGCCAGACACGGTTGATCTCGTCCGGATCGGCATGGACGTGGATCAGCGCCGGCGTCGTGCCCTGCGGGTCCAGCACCTCGTAGCCGCCGGTGGAGATGTCGCCCAGCCGCGTGCCGAGCGCGAGGATCAGGTCGGCCGCGCCGAGCCGCTGCATGAGCTTCGGGTTCGGCCCGACGTTCAGGTCGCCTGCATAGGCCGGCGAGCGATTGTCGATCACGTCCTGCCGCCGGAAGGACACCGCGACCGGCAGGCCGTGCCGCTCCGCCCAGGTGGCGAGGTCGCGGCTGGCCTCCTCGGACCAGCCCGGCCCGCCCGCGACGACGAGCGGACGCTCGGCCCGTGTCAGCCGTTCGATCACGGGGCCGAGATCGGGCACCGCCGGATGCGGGACGACGACGCGGGGCCGGTCGGGCACCTCCGCCTCGGCCGAGAGCATGTCCTCCGGCAGCGCCAGAACGACCGGTCCCGGCCGCCCGGAAAGCGCGACCGAGAAGGCACGGGCGACGTATTCGGGGATGCGCTCGGTCTGGTCGATCTCGGCCACCCACTTGACCAGTGGGCCGAACATCGCACGGTAATCGACTTCCTGGAACGCCTCACGGTCGCGGTGGCCGCGCGCGATCTGGCCGACGAAGGCCACCATCGGCGTCGAATCCTGCATCGCGACATGCAGCCCGGCGCTGGCATTGGTCGCCCCCGGCCCGCGCGTGACGAACAGCACGCCCGGCCGGCCCGTGAGCTTGGCCGTCGCCTCCGCCATCATCGCCGCGCCCCCCTCCTGCCGGCAGACGACGTTCGCGATGCCGCTTTCGTGCAGGCCGTCGAGCGCGGCGAGGAAACTCTCGCCCGGGACGGAGAACACCCGCTCCACCCCCTGCGCCTTCAGCTGATCGGCGAGGATCTGTCCGCCGTGCCGCATGTCCCGTCTCCCGATTGTCGGTGGATCAGACGCCGGCGGCGACGATTGCGTCGGCCAGGCGCGGCACCGTCTGCGCGTTCAGGCCGGCGACGTTGATGCGGCTGTCGCCCACCATGTAGATGCCGTGATCGCGCCGCATCGTCTCGACCTGCTCGGGCGTCGCGCCGATCAGCGAGAACATACCCCGGTGCGCGGCGAGGAAGCCGAACCGGTCGGAGCCGGTACGGTCCCGCAGCTCGCCCACCAGCTGCTCGCGCAGCGACAGCATGTGTCCGCGCACCTCCTCCAGTTCCGCCATCCAGTCGGCGCGGAGCGTGTCGTCGCCGAGGATCATCGTCACCACACGCGCGCCGTGATCGGGCGGGAAGGAGAAGTTGAGCCGGTTCAGCGCCGCCATCGCCCCCTGCGTCACCTTGAGCGCGTCGGGCGACGGCGCGACCGCCATCAGGAGCCCGGTCCGCTCGCGGTAGATGCCGAAGTTCTTGGAGCAGGAGGCGGCGATCAGCGCCTCGGGAACGGCAGCGACGAGGCGGCGCACGCCGTCGGCATCCGCCGCGAGCCCGTCGCCGAAGCCCTGATAGGCGATATCGACGAAGGGCACCGCGCCGCGCTCGGACAGGATCGCCGCCGTCCGGTCCCACTGGTCCCGCGTCAGGTTCGCGCCGGTCGGGTTGTGGCAGCAGCCGTGCAGGATCACCGCGTCGCCGGGCGCGGCCCCGGCGAGGTCCGCCTGCATCCCCTCGAAGTCCACGCCACCGCTCTCGACGTCGAAGTAGCGGTAGGTCGCGATCTCCATGCCCAGATATTTCGCGATCGCCGTGTGGTTCGGCCAGGTCGGGTCCGACAGCCAGACCTTCGCCGCCGGCGCGGCCATGCGGATCAGCTCGAGCCCCTGCCGTATCGCCCCGGTCCCGCCGGGCGTCGCGACGGCGGCGAGCCGGTCGGCGGGCTTGTCGTCCCCCAGCACCAGCGTGGAGAGCGCGTCCGCGAAGGCCGGATCGCCGGCGAGCCCGGTATAGACCTTGGTGTCCTGCGTCTCCACGAGCTCTCGCTCCGCCGCCTTCACCGCGCGCATGACCGGCGTGCGACCCTCCGCGTCGCGGTAGACGCCCACGCCGAGGTCGATCTTCGCGTCGCGCGGATCCTCGCGGTAGGCGGCCATCAGCGCCAGAATCTTGTCGGGCGCCTGCGGCGTCAGGTCGGTCAGCATCAGGCGTCTCCTCGTGCGGTCTTCAGGTCGGGATACATGCCCCATTCGGCCCAGCTGCCGTCGTAGAGCGCGTGGTCGTCGTGGCCCAGCCGGGCGAGGCCGAGATTGAGGATCGCCGCCGTCACCCCGCTGCCGCAGGTGGTGATGACCGGTCGCTTCAGGTCGACGCCCGCGGCGATGAACGCGCGGGCGAGGTCCGCCCCGTCCTTCATCGTGCCGTCGGGCTCGAAGAGCGTGGCGTAAGGGACGTTGCGTGATCCGGGAATGTGACCCGCGCGCAGACCGGGGCGCGGCTCCGCCGCCTCGCCGCGGAAGCGGGCCGCGCCGCGGGCATCCACGATCTGCGCGTGCCCCAGCTTCGCCGCCTGCGCCACCTGTATCACGTCGCGCATGAGGTCGGGACGCGGCGCGACATTCATGTGCCGGTCGCGGATGGTGGGTGGGTCCGAGGTCACCTCACGCCCCTCGGCGATCCATTTCGGCAGGCCCCCGTCGAGCACCGCCGCCTGCTTGCCGAATAGCCGGAACAGCCACCAGACCCGCGCGGCCGAGAGGATCCCGGCCCCGTCGTAGATCACCACCGTATGTCCGTCGCCCACGCCCATCCGGCGCATCCGCGACACGAACTTCTCGACCGGGGGCGCCATGTGCGGCAGGGCCGAGCGCGCGTCGCTGACCTCGTCGAGATCGAGGAACCGCGCCCCGGGAATGTGGCGCTCCGCGTATTCCTCCCGCCCGTCGCGCCCCATGTCGGGCAGATACCAAGACGCGTCGATCACGCGCAGGTCGGGCGAGGCCAGCCGCGAGGCCAGCCAGCGCGTCGAGACGAGGGTTGCGGGATCGTCGGCCATCGGGCTCTCCTGGGGTCGTGCGCGGCTTAGACCCGGCCGGCCCGGCGCGCAACGCAAAGAGGGCTTGCACGGGGGGCGCACGGTCTTTAAGGGGCGGCCTTCGAACCGGGCGGACACCCTTGGAGGCCGCCCCTCATGACAGATTGGAGATCAACATGGCTGGAGAGATTCCGGATCTCGTGGCTCATGCCCGGACGGGGACAGGCAAGGGGGCCGCTCGTCAATCGCGCCGGAACGGGATGGTTCCGGGCGTCGTCTACGGCGGTGGCGCCGACCCGCTGCCGATCGAGGTGCCGTTCAACGACCTGGTGGCCAAGCTGAAGGCCGGCCGCTTCCGCGCGACGCTGTGGAACCTCAAGGTCGAGGGTCAGGAAGACGTCCGCGTCATCGCCCGCGACGTGCAGCGCGACGTGGTCAAGGACCTGCCGACGCATCTCGACCTCATGCGCCTGCGCCGCACGTCGAAGGTGAACCTGTTCATCCCCGTCGTGTTCGGGAACGTCGACGGCTGCCCCGGCGACAAGCAGGGCGGCGTGCTGACCGTCGTGCGCCCGGAAGTGGAACTGCGCGTGACCGCGGGCGACATCCCGGACCACATCTCGGTGGATTGCTCGAAGATGGAGATCGGCGACACGCTGCACATCTCCGACGTGACGCTGCCCGAAGGGGCGAAGGCGACGATCGAGCGCGACTTTGTCCTGGCGAACATGCAGGCGCCGTCGGGCCTCGCCTCGATGAAGGACGACGAGGACGAGGTCACCGAGACCGAGGTCATCAACCAGACGGACGACACGGTCGAAGGCTGAGCTTGGCGAAATCGCTTGCAAGGGGCGCGGCCATCCGGTCCGCGCCCCTTTTTCGTTCGCCTCAGCCGATCGCCGGCCGCCCGCCGGCCGCCGCGTAGGCCGCGTCGATCACCGCCTGGGTGCCGCGCGCATCCTCGAGGGTCCATGGGAAGGCAGCCTCCCCGCGGATCGCCGCGCCGAACGCCTCGACCTGGCGGACGTACTGGTTCTCGCCCGGCCAGGCGCGGTGGTGGATCACGCCGTCGGTGCCGCGCCATTCAACCGCCGCCTCCTTGAAGCGCCCGGCATTGAAGGGCGCCGTCAGCCGGATCAGGCCCCGGTCGCCGTGGAACAGCATGAACTGCTCCGGCAGCAGCCGCATCGAATTGACCCAATGCGCCGTGAACCCGTCGAACCGGGCCGAGACCCTCGCCAGCACGTCGCACCCGTCCTCCCAGTCGATGTCGGCATGGGTGATCTCGACCGGCTCCGACCGCGTGGCCCAACGGGTCGCCCCGTAGGTATAGACCCCGATATCCGGCAGCGCCCCGCCCCCGGTCGCCGCGACGTTGCGGATGTTCCGCGGGTCACTCGAATTGTCGTAGCTGAACACGCCCTCCACGTGGCGCAGCCGCCCGACGGCGCCGTCGTCGAGAAGTTGCCGCGCGAGCTGCCATTGGGGATGGTGGACGATCATGTAGCCCTCGGACGCGACGAGCCCGGTCCGGTCGCGCGCCTCGATCAGCGGCGCGATGTCCTCGGCCTGCATCGCCACCGGCTTCTCGACGAGGACGTGCTTGCCCGCCTCGAGCGCCTTCACGCCCCATTCGACATGCAGCGTGTGGGGCAGCGGCACGTAAACCGCGTCGATTTCCGGATCGGACAGCAGGGCATCGTAGCTGTCATGGACCCTGAGCCCGGGGGCCAGCTCGGCGAAGGGCGTGGCCTTGTCGGGGCTTCGCGTCGCGAGCGCGGCGAGGACATGCCCCCGCGACGCGTGGATCGCCGGACCCATCTCCCGCTGCGCGAAGTTCGATGCGCCCAGTATGCCCCATCTGATGGTCATTCGTCCGTCCCCCTCTGATCGGCGCCACACTGATGACGCGATCTCCGGGAGGCAAGGCCCGCGGCCGGGCCTATTTGAGCTGGCTGTCCTTGCTGCCGCGGCGATTGATCCCACCGCGCGGCGCGGCGCGGGTGTCGCGCTGGCCCGCGCAGTCGACGCAAAGCTTTACGCCGGGAATGGCCTGCCGCCGCGCTTCGGGGATCGGCTCTTCGCATTCGGCGCAATGCGTCCGGCTCTCGCCCGAGGGTCCCTGCCGCGCCTTCAGGCGCGTCAGCTCGTCGGCGATCGACGCCTCGATCTGCTCGCTCACCGCGCCGTCGCGCGTCCATCCACCGGCCATCGTATCTCCCCCCGCGTCGCGCCCGTCAGGCCGGAACCATGCCGGTCTGCCGCGCGAGATCGCGCACGCGCTTCGACAGCTTCTCGAACGCCCGGACCTCGATCTGCCGGATACGCTCGCGGCTGACGCCGTATTTCGCCGAAAGGTCCTCCAGCGTTACCGTCTCCTCGTTCAGACGCCGCTGGGTCAGGATGTCCTTCTCGCGATCGTTGAGCACGTCCATCGCCTCGGACATGAGCCCGATCCGGCTCTCGTATTCGTCGCGCTCGGCGTAGTCGCTCGCCTGGTCGGCATCGTCGTCGGCCAGCCAGTCCTGCCACTGCGTCGTGGAATCCCCGTCGGACCCGACCATGACGTTGAGCGAGGCGTCGCCGCCGGACATGCGCCGGTTCATCGACGTCACCTCGTCCTCGGTCACGCCGAGATCGGTGGCGATGCGCTGCACGTTCTCGGGGCGCAGATCGCCCTCCTCCAGCGCGCCGATGCGGTTCTTCGCCTTCCGGAGGTTGAAGAACAGCTTCTTCTGGGCGCTCGTCGTGCCGAGCTTGACCATCGACCAGGACCGAAGGACGTATTCCTGGATCGCGGCGCGGATCCACCACATCGCGTAGGTCGCCAGCCGGAAGCCCTTCTCGGGGTCGAACTTCTTGACGGCCTGCATCAGGCCCACATTCGCCTCGGAGATGACCTCGGCCTGCGGCAGACCGTAGCCGCGGTAGCCCATCGCAATCTTGGCGGCGAGGCGCAGGTGGGAGGTGACCATCTTGTGCGCGGCCGCGGTGTCCCCCTCCTCGACCCAGCGCTTGGCCAGCATGTATTCCTCTTCCGGCTCCAACATCGGGAACTTCCGGATTTCCTGCAGATAGCGGTTCAGCCCCGCTTCGGGGCTGGGGGCCGGCAGATTCGCATAGGTGGCAGCCATGTCTGCGCTCCCTCATGTTAACGGTTTTAACACCCTTTCGCTCGGAGATGGGTCCGAGCTAACGGAAAATCAACGATTCAAACGTTACGATCCCGTTACCAAAGGTTGACCGTAACTATTCGTTCCCGCTGATGAACGACAGGGTTGGAACGGCGGGGTCTCTGTGCTCCACCGCGCAGGACCGCGGCCCGTCCTGCCTCGACGCGGAGGCTCAGGCTCGCAACGCGGCGAGCAGCGCCTCCATGTCCACCGGGAGCGGCGACTCGAACCGCTCGCTCCGTCCCGTGACCGGATGGACGAAGCCGAGCGTCGCGGCATGCAGCGCCTGACGCGGGAACGTTTCCACCGCAGACCCGGCGGGATGGTCGCGCGGGAGGCGCCGGTGGCCGCCATAGACCGGATCGCCGATCAAGGCATGACCGGAATGGGCCAGGTGCACGCGGATCTGATGCGTCCGGCCCGTCTCCAGCCGACATTCGAGCAGCGCGGCCACGCCCATCGCCTCCAGCACCCGCGCCCGCGTCACCGCGTGGCGTCCGCCGTCCCACGTCACCGCCTGTCGCTGGCGGTCGGTCCGGTGCCGGGCGAGCCGGGTGGTGATCTTCAGCGTGTCGCCCGCCTCCCAGCTGACGCCGCGCGTGCCGCGCAGGCGGGGATCGCCGGCATCGGGCACGCCGTGGCAAATCGCCATGTAGCGGCGGTCGACGCTGTGCGCCTCGAACTGCGCGGCGAGACCGTGATGCGCGGCGTCGGACTTCGCGACGACCAGCAGACCGCTCGTGTCCTTGTCGATCCGATGCACGATCCCGGGCCGTCTCTCGCCCCCGACCCCCGACAGGTCGCCGCCGAAATGATGCAGGAGCGCGTTGACGAGCGTGCCTCCGGGACTGCCGGGCGCGGGATGGACGACCATGCCGGCGGGCTTGTCGATCACGATGAGGTCCGCGTCCTCGTGCAGGATGCGCAGGGAAATGTCCTCCGCCCGCGTCTCCGGGTCGTCCGCCACCGGCACCCGGACCACGACTGCGTCGCCGGCGCTCACCCGGTCTCGGGCGGCGGCCGTCGCGCCGTTCACCGTGACCGCGCCCTCGGCGATCAGGCGTGCCAGCCGCGAGCGGCTCAGATGCGCCTCGGCTGGCACGTCGCGGGCGATTG
Organism: uncultured Jannaschia sp.; assembly: GCF_947494055.1. Lineage (GTDB taxonomy): Bacteria > Pseudomonadota > Alphaproteobacteria > Rhodobacterales > Rhodobacteraceae > Jannaschia. The sequence goes on from NZ_CANLTR010000001.1 coordinate 330,874, forward strand.
CCTTATCGAGGCGCGGCGGCGGATCGGCCGCGATGGCGAAGGTGACGATCGTGTCGGACATGAACCCCCCGGAGCCGCCGAACCTGCGGTTTCTCAGGCTTCTCGTCACGATCCTGACGGCGGTGATGATCGCCGGGCTGATAACGATCGTGGCGCTGCTTGTCACGCGCCTGCCGGGCGCGGCGGTCCGGGTACCGGCGGCCCTCGACATGCCCGACGGGACGGCGGTCAACGCCGTCACGCAGGCACCGGGCTTTTGGCTCGTGACGACGGAGGACGGGCGCGTCCTCCTCTTCGAGCCGGACGGAACGTTCCGGCGCGAGATCGCGCTCGAGTGAGGCCGGCTACCGACGGGGGACGAGACGGTCGGCCCGCGGGATTTTAGCAATCTTCTCGACAAAACAGCCTGGTAATCCGACGCCGGTCGCGACCCGTTTAACCACGCCGTAACGCCGGCCATGCGACCCAGCGGATCGATCCCGGAGGTTGACCCATGCCGCATCCCGTCGTTTCCGAGCCCGGTTCCGAAGACCCGCTGACCTTCGCCGTCTGCGAGCGGGACAAGTCGACCCTGCAGATGGTGCGCGAGGCGCTCGAGGACGGCAACGTCATGCTGGCCTACCAGCCGGTGGTCGGTGCAACGAACGGGAAGCCGGCTTTTTACGAGGGCCTGATCCGTGTCCTCGACGACAAGGGCCGGATCATTCCGGCGGGCCAGTTCATGGACGTCGTCGAGACGCAGGAACTCGGCCGCGAGATGGATTGCGCCACCTTGCGTTGCGGCCTCAACGCGCTGGCCCGGACCCCCGCCCTGCGCCTGTCGATCAACATGTCGGCGCGCTCGATCGGCTATCCGAAATGGCTGCAGATCCTGAAGCGGTGGCTGAAGGAGGACGAGACCGTCGCCGAGCGGCTGATCCTCGAGATGAACGAGGATTCGGTCATGCAGGTGCCCGAACTGGTCAAGACGTTCATGACCGACCTGCAACCCGCAGGGATCACCTTCGCCCTCGACAATTTCGGCGCGGGCCGGACCTCGTTCCGCCATCTCAAGAACTTTTACTTCGACATCATCAAGATCGACCGCTCCTTCGTGCGCGATTGCGACACCGATGCCGACAACCAGTGCATCCTCGCCGCGCTCATCACCATCGGGGAGCAGTTCGACATGTTCACGGTCGCCGAAGCGGTGGAGACGCAGGCCGAGGCGGAGTTCCTCGTCAATGCGGGGATCGACTGCATGCAGGGCTATTACTACGGCGCGCCCGAGGTGAAGCCCGCCTGGCTGCCGCCGGTGAAGGGGCACCGCGCCGCCCGCGCCGGCTGAGGCGTCCGCCGGCGCCCCGCGCGCCCTTTCGGCACACCTCCGGCATCTTCGCTGTTTACCCTTTCCACACGCTCGGGCTAGGCAGGACGGGATCGCCGCACGGGCGCGGGTTGGGGGAGGCCCGTTCCGCGCACCGGCGGCACCCGAACAAGGATGTCTGCCATGACCAATGTCGTGATCGCCTCGGCTGCCCGCACGCCCGTCGGATCGTTCCTCGGAGCCTTCGCCAACACGCCCGCGCATGAGCTCGGGGCTGCCGTGATCGAGGAGGTCGTCGCCCGCGCCGGCGTCGACAAGTCCGAAATCTCCGAGACCATCCTGGGCCAGGTCCTGACCGCCGCGCAGGGTCAGAATCCGGCGCGGCAGGCGCATATCATGGCCGGCCTTCCCGAGGAGAGCGCCGCTTGGGGCATCAACCAGGTCTGCGGCTCGGGCCTGCGCGCCGTCGCCCTCGGCGCCCAGCACATCCAGCTCGGCGACGCCGCGATCATCGTCGCCGGCGGGCAGGAGAGCATGTCGCTCGCCCCCCACGCCCAGACCATGCGGCAGGGGCAGAAGATGGGCAACATGAAGCTCGTCGACACGATGATCACCGACGGCCTCTGGGATGCGTTCAACGATTACCACATGGGCACGACCGCCGAGAACGTCGCCGAGAAGTGGCAGATCAGCCGCGATCAGCAGGACGAGTTCGCCGTCGCCAGCCAGAACAAGGCCGAGGCCGCCCAGAAGGAGGGCCGCTTCAAGGACGAGATCGTGGGCTTCACCGTCAAGACCCGCAAGGGCGAGACGGTCGTCGATCAGGACGAGTATATCCGCCACGGCGCCAACATGGAGGCGATGCAGAAGCTGCGTCCGGCCTTCGCCAAGGACGGCTCGGTCACGGCCGCGAACGCCTCCGGTCTCAACGACGGGGCAGCCGCCACGCTGCTGATGTCGGTCGAGGAGGCGGAGAAGCGCGGCATCGAGCCGCTTGCCCGCATCGTCAGCTACGCGACCGCTGGGCTCGACCCGAAGGTGATGGGCGTGGGCCCGATCTACGCCTCACGCCGCGCGCTCGAGAAGGCCGGCTGGAAGGTCGACGACCTCGACCTCGTGGAGGCGAACGAGGCCTTCGCCGCGCAGGCCTGCGCGGTGAACAAGGACATGGGCTGGGACCCGTCGATCGTGAACGTGAACGGCGGCGCCATCGCCATCGGCCACCCGATCGGCGCGTCCGGCGCCCGCGTGCTCAACACGCTGCTCTACGAGATGAAGCGCCGCGACGCGAAGAAGGGCCTCGCCACGCTCTGCATCGGCGGCGGCATGGGCGTCGCCATGTGCGTCGAGCGTCCCTGACACGACGGAGGGACCGGGTTTGCGCCCGGTCCACACCGCATGCCCGGCACGCCCCTCCCCTACGAGCAGATCGTCTTCTCCGGCGGCGGACTGCGGTGCTTCTGGCACGGCGGCTGGATGGCGGCCGTCGAGGAGACCTGCGGATTGACGCCCGCCCGGGTCACGGGCAGTTCGGGCGGGGCACTCTCCGCCGCGGCCTGGCTCGCCGATCGGGAAGACGCGTTGCGCGAACGTTTCACCCGTGCGCTGCGGGGGCAGGCCGTGAACGTCACGCTGACGGATGTCGACGACGATGACGGCCGGACCCCGCATCAGCGGCTGTACGAGACGATCGTCGCCGACACCATCAACCCCGGGGCATGCGCGCGCATTGCCGACGGCCCCGTCTTCCAGATTTCCGTCTCCACGCCCGGCGGGTCGGCCGCGCCCCTGCTGCGGGCGCTCGCCGGCGGGGCGATCTACGAGGTCGAACAGGCGTTCTCGCCCATCCCGCGTCCCCGCCTGTCGTCCGTCACCGGCATGGAGCAGCGCCTGATCGACGCGAACAGGGCGGCGCGCGACGGCACGCTGGCCGACCTCATCCGCATGGCGGCGACCGTGCCCCCGGCCTTCCGGCCGGACGAATGGGACGGCGAGCACGTCTTCGACGGCGGCATGGTCGACAAGGCCCCCTTGCCGGAGCCCGATCGCGGACCGACGCTCGTCCTGCTGACGAAGCGGTTTCACGCGCTGCCCGACGACGACGGCGGCCGCATCACCTTTGTCGAACCATCCGAGGATGTGCTGCCGGGCGCGAAGCTCGACTTCACCGATCCCGACCTGCCCGCCCACGCCTGGGCGCAGGGACGCGCGGATGGCCTCGCCTGGCGCGACGCCTACATCCGGACCTGATAGAGGAGGAGAACATCATGTCCCGTATCGCAATCGTCACCGGCGGCAGCCGCGGCATCGGGGGCGCCGTGAGCCGCGCCCTTGCGGAGGCCGGCTGCAAGGTGGCGGCGACCTATGCCGGCAACGACGAGAAGGCCCGCGCCTTCACCGAGGAGACCGGCATCAAGACCTACAAATGGAACGTCGGCGACTACGCCGCCTGCAAGGACGGCATCGCGCAGGTGGAGGCCGATCTCGGCCCCGTCGAGATCCTCGTCAATAACGCCGGGATCACCCGCGACGCGCCGTTCCACAAGATGACGCCCGAGCAATGGTCGGAGGTCATCGACACCAACCTGACCGGCGTCTTCAACATGACGCACAACGTCTGGGCCGGCATGCGCGAGCGGAAGTTCGGGCGCATCGTCACAATCAGCTCGATCAACGGGCAGAAGGGCCAGTTCGCGCAGGCGAACTACGCCGCCGCCAAGGCCGGCGACATCGGCTTCACCAAGGCGCTGGCGCAGGAGGGGGCGCGGGCCGGGATCACGGTGAACGTGGTCGCGCCGGGCTACATCAACACCGAGATGATGAGCACGATCCCGGAGAAGGTGATGAACGAGGTCATCCTGCCGCAGATCCCCGTGGGTCGCCTGGGCGAGGCCGACGAGATCGCGCGCGCGGTCGCGTTCCTCGTCTCCGACGAGGCCGGCTTCATCACCGGCTCGACACTGTCGGCGAATGGCGGCCAGTACCTGCACTGATCGCGGCACATTGTGCGCCGGACCGCCACCATGAAAGCAAGAAGGCCCGCCATTCGCGGCGGGCCTTCGGTCGAATCGGGCCCCTCTAGTGGGCCATCGCGCTCAGCTTCGCGATCTCCTGCTTGATCGCGAGCTTCCGTTTCTTCATCTCCGTCAGAGCGATGCTGTCGACAGCCGGGCTTCGGGATTCCGTTTCCACCTGCTGGGAGAGGATCTCGTGCTTCTTCTGCAACGCCGTGAGATGGGACGTGAGCGACATGGCATTCTCCTTGGATTGGACAGATGAACAGCACCACACGAGCTGAGGCGCTGTCATCAGAAATTCACGAAGCAGGCGGAATGTTGCAGCGTTTTTGAATTTACTTAATGAAAAATGCGTGAGGGGCTCGTTTTCAGGTCGAAACTGAAACGCCGTTGTCGCGCATGACGGCCCGGGCCAGGAACAGGTCCCGTGCGGACACCATCATCCGGCGCGGAAGAATGCCGATCGAGCCCTCGAGCACCGAGATGTTCGCGTCGAGCACGAAGCATTCGATCCCCTCCCCCTCCAGCAATGCCGTGGCGAAGGCGACGATCGTCGGATCGTTGGTGCGCAGCAATTCCTTCATCGCGCGACAGCTAGGCACGGCGCGCGGGCTTGTCGAGCCACGCCGGATTCGCCATTGGAGGGTCGATGCCCGACGACGTCACCCTCAACCCGCTCGAGCGGCTCAGCGCGCGCCTCGCCGACGACCTGACCTGCGTGGACGGGCTGATCCGGACGCGGATGGCGTCCGAGAACGCACCCCGCATTCCGGAGGTCACGGCTCATCTGGTCGGGGCGGGGGGCAAGCGGGTGCGACCGCTCCTGACGGTCGCCGCGGCCCGGCTCTGCGGCTACGGTGGCGCCGATCACGTCAAGCTCGCCGCGACGGTCGAGTTCATCCACACGGCGACGCTCCTGCATGACGACGTGGTCGACGAAAGCGCGCAGCGCCGGGGACGGCCGACCGCGAACCTGCTCTGGGACAACCAGTCGAGCGTGCTCGTCGGCGACTACCTCTTCGCGCGCAGCTTCCAGCTCATGGTCGAGACCGGCAGCCTGCGCGTCCTCGACATCCTCTCCGGCGCGGCGGCCACGATCGCGGAGGGCGAGGTGCTGCAACTGACCGCGGCGCGCAACCTCGCGACGAGCGAGGCGACGTATCTCAAGGTCGTACGCGGCAAGACCGCCGCCCTGTTCGAGGCCGCCTGCGAGGTCGGCGGCGTCTTGGCCGGCGCGCCGGAGGCGCAGGTCCGGGCCCTGGCGACCTATGGCGACGCGCTCGGCATCGCGTTCCAGCTTGTCGACGACTGGCTCGATTACGGCGGCGCCGGCGACGCGACCGGCAAGAATCTCGGTGACGATTTCCGCGAGGGCAAGCTCACATTGCCCGTCATCCGTGCCCTGCCGATGGCCGACGACGCGGAGCGCATCTTCTGGCGCGACGCGATCGAGCGTGGCCGGTCGGAGGATTTCGCCCGCGCCCAAGCCATCGTCACGGCGCACGGGACGCTGGAGGCGACGCGGCGGGAAGCGCTGGCCTGGCGGGACCGCGCCAGGGACGCGCTCGGGGCGCTGCCGGACAACGAATTGCGCGCGATGATGGCCGATCTGGCCGATTTCGTCGTCGAGCGGGCGAGCTGACGCGTCAGCGCAGCGTGCAGGGCCGCACCCACCACCCGTCCCGCCGCAACCTGGCCGCGGCTTCGTTCGCGGCGACCTGCGTCGGGTAGAGCCCGAAACAGGTCGCGCCGGACCCGGACATCCGCGTCACCCGCGCGCCGGTTTGCCGGATCGTACCGAGAACATCGCCGATCCCGGGGGCAAGTGTGATCGCGGCATCCTGCAGGTCGTTCCTGCGTGCCCCGAGCCAGTCCAGCGCAGCGTTCGGCGTCGCGAAGGGCGGCAACTCTCCCTGCCCCGCATTCGCCACCCGGTCGAGCGCGCGAAACACCGAGGGCGTCGGAACCGCCAACCCGGGATTGACCAGCACCGCCGGCAGTGGCGGCAGATCAACCCGCACGACGTCCTCGCCGACCCCGCGCATCCGTGCAGCGCGTCCCATCGTGCAGACCGGGACATCCGCCCCGAGTGACAGGAGTTCGGCGGTCGAGAGCCTGGCCCCGGCCAGCGAAAGAACGGTCGCCGCGTCCGACGAGCCGCCGCCGAGTCCGGCCGGATGCGGCAAGCGCTTCTCGAGCGTCACCGCGCGCCGGAGGTTGGCCAGTCGCAAGGCGCGGCAAATCAGGTTGGACTCGTCGGCCGGCACGCCTTCGGCGAACGGACCGATGACGTCGAGCCCGTCGCCCGGCGCCACCATGACGACGTCACCGAAATCCGCGAAGGCCACGAGGCTGTCGAGCAGATGATAGCCGTCGGCGCGGCGTCCGGTGACGTGAAGCGTCAGGTTGACCTTCGCGGGCGCGAGCCCCCGGACCGCCACGTCAATCCCGCGCGGCCTCGACGGCGCCCGACTGGGCCTCCTTTTCGAGAACCTGGTCCAGGCCGACCTCCAGCTTGCGCCTGATGCGGTCGAGATCCTCCTCGGGATCGAGGCTCAGGGCGCGGCGCCACTGGAACTCCGCCTCCCGCGTCCGACCGACGACCCAGAGCACGTCGCCCAAGTGGTCGTTGATCAGCGGATCGAGCGGTTCCAGCATGACGGCGCGTTCCATCGGCTCCACAGCCTCCTCGAACCGGTCGAGCCGATAGAGGGCCCAACCGAGCGAGTCGGTGATGTAGCCATCGTTCGGCTGCGCCTCGACCGCCCGTTCGATCAAGTCCAGCGCCTCGTCGAGATCGGTGCGCTGCTCCACCAGCCCGTAGCCCAGATAGTTGAGCACGTTCGGCTGCTCCGGGCTGAGTTCCAGCGCGCGCCGGAAATCGGTCTCCGCCGGATCCCAATCCCCCAGTTCCTGATGGGCCGTGCCGCGCGCGAAGAACCAGAACCAGTTCTCCGAGGCGTCGCCACCGTCGAGTTCAATGGCCCGGTCGTAGGCCGCGACGGCGTCGGCGGGCCGATCGACGCGCCGGAGCGCATCGGCATAGGCCGACCAGACCTCCTTGCGATCCGCGTTCGACCGCGACAGCGCCCGCAGCGCCTCGATCGCCGCATCCTCCTGATCGGACGCGAGTAGGACGTCGGCCCGCGCGATCTCGGCCCCGAAGAAGGCCGGATCGTCGCGCGACACCTCGGTCAGGACCGACGCGGCCAGATCGTGCTGGGCCTGACTCTCGAGCAGTTCCGCCGTCAGGATCAACGCGTCGGATTCGTCGGGCCGAAGCGTCGTGGCGGCCCGGGCGTTGAGAAGCGTGAAGGTCGTCGAGGATTCGTCCGCCAGCAGGAGCGCGAGCGTGAAATACGCCTCCGCAAGTCCGTCCCGCGGCGAGGTGACGACGTCATAGGCCACGTCCTCCCCCGCCTCTATCCGCGCCTGCAGATCCTGCAGGACCGGGGCGTTCGCCGCGTCGTTCGCCTGGCGCAGAAGGTCGAGCGCGTCGGCCTCCCGGTCGAGCTTCATCAGGATCTGCGCATGCGCCTCGACGACCCGCACGTTTGCGGGCAACGGCCCATGTGCCCGCCCGGACAGGATCTCGTCGGCGCCCTCGAAATCGCCGGCCATCGCCAGCGCGTAGGCCTTCTGTATCCAGGCGAAGGGCGCGAAGCTCTCGGTCTCGGCCAGCGTGTCGAACTGCGCCAGACCGTCGGTCGTCTCGCCCGCCGCGATCGCGACCCAGGCGCTCAGGAGTCCGTCGAGCAGAGCGCCCCCGACGCCTTCCTCCTGACCGAGTAGCGCCCGCGCATCCTCGTAGCGCGCATCCACGAGGGCCTGTACCAGCTTCGCGCCGGACGCGAACTGGCTGCGCTGGCCCAGCGCCTCGAGATCGTCGGCGATCTCGGCGGCCGCTTCGAACCTGCCGAGCACGGAGTTGATGATGATCGCGTTCTCCAGCGCCTGCGCGTTGCTGTCGTCGCGCCGGATCAGCTGTGCGTAATACTCGCTCGCCGCGACATAGTCGTTCGAGAAGCCGGCGATCCGCGCGGCGAGATACGGCCCGGCCACGCCCTGCGCCTGTGCGCCGAACGGCCCCAGGATCGCGGCGGACAGAAGAAGCGAACGAAGCATGAGGCGAACTCCCTGAGCGGCCACGGCCGCGTTTGCATCGAAAGCTAGGTTCGCCCGCCGCCCGATGCAACGCATGCCACGACGTTCGCGGCATGCGGCATCGTCACATGTTCGGGTAGTTCGGCCCGTCGCCACCCTGCGGCGGAGTCCAGACGATGTTCTGTGCCGGGTCCTTGATGTCGCAGGTCTTGCAGTGGACGCAGTTCTGGAAGTTGATCACGAACCGCGCGTCGTCCCCCTGGCCCACGAACTCATAGACCCCGGCCGGACAGTAGCGGCTGCTCGGCCCGGCATAGTTCTTGAGGTCGACCGCCACCGGCACGTCCGGGTCCTTCAGCTTCAGGTGCGGCGGCTGGCTTTCCTCGTGGTTGGTGAAGGAGAAGGCGACGTTGGTCAGCCGGTCGAAGCTCAGCTTGCCGTCGGGCTTCGGGTAGTCGATCGGCTTGTGCTTCGAGGCCGGCTCCGTGCTCTCGGCGTCGGATTTCCGGTGCTTGTTGGTATAGAAGGACCGGCCGACGAGGTTGTTCATCCACATCGACGCGCCGCCCACGGCCATGGAGGCCGCCAGCCCGTAATTCGACCAGAGCGGCTTCACGTTGCGCACCCGCTTCAGGTCCTTGCCGATCGGGCCGGTGCGCACCTCGGTGTCGTAATCTTCCAGCACGTCGCCCGACCGGCCGGCGCCGATGGCCGCATGCGCCGCCTCCGCCGCGGCCTTGCCCGAGAGCATGGCGTTGTGATTGCCCTTGATGCGCGGCACGTTGACCATGCCGGCGGCACAGCCGAGCAGGACGCCCCCGGGGAACGCGGTCTTCGGCAGTGATTGCCACCCGCCTTCCGAGATCGCCCGCGCCCCGTAAGCCACGCGCTTGCCGCCCTCCAGAAGCTCGGCCACCATCGGATGGTGCTTGAACTGCTGGAAGGACAGGTACGGGTTCACGTAGGGGTTCTTGTAGTTGAGGTGGACGACGAACCCGACATAGACCTGATTGTTGTCGAGGTGGTAGATGAACGAACCGCCGCCGGCGTTGCGGCCCAGCGGCCAGCCCATCGTGTGCACGACACGGCCCGCCTGGTGCTTCTCGGGGTCGATCTCCCAGATTTCCTTCATGCCGAGGCCGTATTTCTGCGGCTCCGCGTCGGCGTCGAGGCCGAAGCGGGCGATCACCTGCTTGGACAGCGATCCGCGCACGCCCTCCCCCAGCATCACGTACTTGCCGTGCAGCTCCATCCCCGGCTCGTAGCCCGTCCCGGGCGTGCCGTCCGAGGACTTGCCGAACTCGCCGGCGACGACGCCCTTCACCCGGTCGCCGTCCCAGACCAGTTCGGTGCAGGACATGCCAGGAAAGATCTCGACGCCCAGTTCCTCCGCCTGCTCCGCCATCCAGCGGCAGACATTGCCCAGCGAGACGACGTAATTGCCGTGGTTGTTCATCAGGGGCGGCATGGCCACGTTCGGCACCCGGACCCGTCCCTCGTGACCCAGCACGTAGAAGTTGTCGGACGTCACCGGCACGTTCAGCGGCGCGCCCTTCGCCTTCCAGTCCGGGATCAGCGCGTCCAGCCCGACCGGGTCCAGCACCGCGCCCGACAGGATATGCGCGCCGACCTCCGAGCCCTTCTCGAGGACGACCACCGACAGATCCGCGTCGAGCTGCTTGAGCCGGATCGCCGCGGACAGGCCGGCCGGTCCCGCGCCGACGATCACGACGTCGTATTCCATCGCTTCGCGTTCGATCTGCTCGGCCATCGCCCGTTCTCCCGTCCTTCGATCGGAATGGGTATGGGGATCGCCCCGGCACGCGTCAATCGCGTCGCCACATCGTGTCGCGGGTGGCCAGCCGCTTCTTCTTGGCCGAAATACTCCCGCCGGAGGCGCCTGCCGTTCCAACCGGACCGGACATTGGCTATGGGACCGCGACCGCAGTACAGGAACCCGCCATGCCCCGGACCGCAAGCTGATGGATCACTTTCTCTACCGCGACGGCAGTCTTCACGCCGAGGACGTGCCGCTGACCGAGATCGCCGCCGCCGTTGGCACCCCGGTCTACGTCTATTCCGCCGCGACGCTCCTGCGGCACTACCGGCTCTTCGACGAAGCGCTGGCCTGGGGGCCGCATCTCGTCTGCTACGCGGTGAAGGCGGCGAGCAACGTGGCGATCCTGAAGCTGCTCGGCGATGCGGGGGCCGGCATGGATGTCGTCTCGGAGGGCGAATACCGCCGCGCGCGGGCGGCTGGCGTGCCGGGCGACCGCATCGTGTTCTCTGGCGTCGGCAAGACCGAGGGCGAAATGCGCCATGTCCTCGCGGGCGGGGTGCGCCAGATCAACCTCGAGAGCGAGCCGGAGATGCGCCTGCTGTCGCGCGTGGCGGCGGAGATGGGGGTCGAGGTCCCCGTGACCGTCCGCGTCAATCCGGACGTGGACGCGAAGACCCACGAGAAGATCGCGACCGGACGCTCCGAGAACAAGTTCGGCATCCCCATCGCCCGCGCCCGCGAGGTCTATGCCGAGATCGACCGCCTGCCCGGCCTGCGCGTCGTCGGCATCGACGTCCATATCGGCAGCCAGCTCACCGACCTCGACCCGTTCCGCCAGGCCTACCGCAAGGTCGCCCAGCTGACCGGCGCCCTGCGCGCGGACGGCCACGCCATCGAGCGGCTCGACCTCGGGGGCGGCCTCGGCATCCCCTACGCCCGCTCCAACCTCGCCCCGCCGGTGCCGCAGGAATACGGCGCCGTCATCCGGGAGGAGGTCGGCCATCTCGGCTGCGAGGTCGAGATCGAGCCGGGGCGCCTGATCGCGGGCAATGCCGGGCTGCTTCTGGCCTCGACGATCTACGTGAAGGAAGGCGAGGGGCGGGACTTCCTGATCCTTGATGCGGCGATGAACGACCTGATCCGCCCGGCCATGTACGGCGCCCATCACGACATCGTGACGGTCGCCGAACCCGCAGCCGGGACGGAGACCCGGCCCTACGACATCGTCGGTCCGGTCTGCGAGACGGGCGACACGTTCGCGAAGGCGCGCGAAATGCCGCAGATCAAGGCCCGCGACCTCGTCGCGTTCCGCAGCGCGGGGGCCTACGGTGCCGTAATGGCCAGCGAATACAACGCCCGCCCGCTCGTCCCCGAGGTTCTCGTTCAAGGCTCGGACTGGGCCGTGATCCGTCCGCGGCCGAGCTACGAGGAGATGATTTTGCGGGAGGCCATTCCCCAATGGCTCTCGGCCGGCTAGGTTGCTGCAACGACCACCGGCGGAGGCTCACCCGTGGCCGAAGACCTGCGACCCGTTCAGCGTCAGCTCCGACTGACCCGCCTCGGCCTCTGGGCCGAACGCATCACACATGCCTTCTGGCCGGCCTGGACGGCGGCGATCCTCGCGGCGGCGGTCTGGACCTCGGGGCTCGCACCGGATCTATGGGAGTTCAGCCTGATCGCGGCGCTGCTCTTAGCGGCGCTCGTCCTCGTGATCCTGGGTCTGCGCGGATTCCACGCGCCTACCTCCGAGGAGACGCGTGCCCGGCTCGACGCCACGCTGCCCGGCCGGCCGCTATCGACGCTCGCCGACCACATGGCGGTCGGCGGGTCCGATGCCGGCGCCTCCGCCGTGTGGTCCGCGCACCGGGCCCGGATGGCGGCGCGCCTTGCCGGCGCGAAGGCGGTCGCGCCCGATCTGCGCGTCGCGCGGCGCGACCCCTACGCGCTGCGCTACATGGCGGTTCTGTTCCTCGCCCTCGCGCTGAGCTTCGGCACCCTCTGGCGCGCGCCCGTCCTGCCCGACCTGCCCGGTGTCGGCCAGCAGGTCGCGACCGGACCGGCCTGGGAAGGCTGGCTCGAGCCGCCGCGCCATACCGGTCTGCCGACGCTTTACCTGAACGACATCGACCCCGGAGAGGTTACCGTACCGGAGGGAACCCGCGTCACGCTGCGCCTTTACGGCGAAGCCGGCGCGCTCGCAGTGTCGGAGACCGTCTCCGGCCGCGACGTCACCCGACCGACCGAGCCATTGCAGGAGTTCACGGTCGCGCAGACGGGCACGCTCTCGATCGACGGGACGGATGACGCGCCGTTCTGGACACTTGCCGCGACCCCGGACGCTCCGCCTGAAATCGCGCTCGATGGCGCGGCCGGGTTCGAGCATCCCGACATCACCACCCTGCCCTGGCGCGCGTCGGACGATTACGGCGTGACCGGCGCAGAGCTGACGATCGCACTCGACCCCGACGCGCCCGATCTGGATTACGGGCTCGCCACCGAGCCGGAGCCGCGGGAGCCGCTGGCGCTCGAGATGTCGCTGCCCATCGCCGGCGACCGGACCGATTTCGCCGAGACGTTCCGCGCCGAGCTCACCAAGCATCCGCTGGCGGGACTGCCAGTCAAGATCACGCTGACGGCGCGCGACGGCGCCGAGCAGACCGGCGACGCGGTCGAGACCTTCGTTCTCCCCGCCCGGCCGTTCTACAGCCCCATCTCCGCCGCCCTGATCGAGCAGCGCCGCGACCTGCTCTGGTCGCGCGAGAACCGGACCCGCGCCGCACGCCTGCTACGCGCGATCACGTGGCAGGCCGACGGGTCCTGGGACAACCCGTCCGCCTATCTCATCGTCCGCATGGCGATCCGTCGCCTCGACCGCGGCGACCTGAGCGTCGAGACGCGCGACGAGATCGCGGAGATGCTGTGGCAGGCCGCAATCCGGATCGAGGAGAACTCCCTCGACTCCGCACGGGAACGTCTGGAGCAGGCACAGGAACGGCTGTCCGAGGCGATCCGGCAGGGCGCGAGCCCCGAGGAGATCGAGCGCCTGATGGCCGAGATGCGGCAGGCGATGGACGACTACACCCGTCAGCTCGCTCAGCAGGGGCAGCAGGGCCAGAGCCAGCAGCAGGCGCAGGGCGAGATGCAGGAAGTCACGCCCGACATGCTCGATCAGATGATGCAGCGCATCGAGGAGCTGATGCAGCAGGGCCGAACCGCCGAAGCGCAGGAGCTTCTTCGGCAGTTGCAGGAGATGATGGAGAACATGCAGGTCGCCGAGGGCCAGGGTCAGGGCGGCCAGGGGCAAGGTCAGGGCGAGCAGGCGATGGATCAGCTCCGTGACCAGTTGCGCGAGCAGCAGGACCTGTCGGACGAGGCCTTCCGCGATCTGCAGGAGCAGTTCGGCTCGAACGGCCAGCCGGGCCAGCAGGGTCAGGGTCAGCAACCGGGTCAGCCCGGCCAGGGTCAGCCCGGCCAGGGGCAACCGGGCCAAGGTCAGCCGGGCCAGGGTCAGCCGGGACAAGGACAGCCAGGCGATGGCCAGCGAGCCGAGGAGCCGGGCGCGAATGGCGGTCAGGGCGGCACGCCCGACGCCCGCTCGCTGGCCGAGCGGCAGCGCGCGCTCCGCGAAGGGCTGGAGACGTTGCGCGACGGCCTTCCCGGAGCGGGCACGGAAGCCGGCGACGCGGCGCGCGAGGCGCTCGGCCGAGCCGAGGGCGCGATGGAGGATGCCGAACGCGATCTGGCCGACGGCAATCTCGGCGGCGCGCTCGACGACCAGGCACGGGCAATGGACGCGTTGCGCGACGGGATGCAGGAACTGGGCCGCGCGATGGCCGGGGAGCGGCAGGAAAACCCGGGCGAGGGCCGCGGTCAGGCCGGGATGCAGAACGGGCAGGCCATGGATCGCGATCCGCTCGGCCGGCAATCCGGCGAGGGCGGACAGTTCGGCACCGACGAGAACTTCCTGAACGGCCCCGACGCCGCCCGGCGCGCGCAGGACCTGATGGACGAGATCCGGCGCCGCTCCGGCGAACGCGAACGCCCGCAGGTGGAGCTGGACTACCTACGCCGACTGCTCGAGCGGTTCTGAGGCACCGGACGGGTCCGGAGTATTCTACAGGCGCAAAGCACAGGCGCACGTGACGCCGAGACGGCCGTGGCGATGCGTTGAGGGCCGGAGCGTTCATCGAAACCACCTCTCCGTGTTACAGCGCCTCAAGCCCGGTCGTGAGGCCGGACGCGCCCGACGGAAGCTCTCGTTTCTGGACGTGGTTGCACCGTCCGTCTCGTGCCGCAAAGGTGAGTCGGGCGCCCCCTCGAACGCCCCGATTTTCAGAAGCTCCCGGGCTCAGGTCTCCGACAGCATCCGCGCGGTCAGCGCCTCGACCCATTGCGCGAGCGCGGTCCGTTGCGCGTCGATCCAATCGACATAGTCCGCGAGCGGGTCGGCCGCCGTCGGGAGCGCGGCGGCGATCTCGTCCGCGAAAGCGTAGACAAGGACGAACAGGCCGACGAACGCACAGGCGATCAGGAAACCGCCCCAGAAGCCGGTCGACCCTCCGGCTGCGGCATCCCCCCTGTCCTCGTCCTCGACGGTCGTGCCCGACTCGTCCGGACGTAGCGACGAATTGATCTCCTCGATATCGGGCAGGAGTTCCCGCCGCATCTTGCGGGGCGGCTCCGCATCGGGACGGGGTCCGATACCCGGATCGACCTCGTTCCGTTCGCCCGTGGCGGAGGCCGCCGGGTCCGGTCGTGCCTTCGCAGCGCGTTCGGTCCGGTTCCCGGTCGCCTCGCGCGTGCGCGCATGTTCGGCCGCGGCGGCCATGCGCCGCCGCTCCGCCGCCGCCCGTTGGCGGGCATCGTCCGGCGGGGGAACGGCGGGTGTGGGTTCCGGTCGCATCGGGGCGGTGCCCACCCGGCGCCGTTGCGCCTCGTGGTCGCGCTCCTCCCGCAGGACCCGCAGGATCGCCTCGTTCGCCGAGGCACGCGGGATTGCAGACGGCATCCCGCCCCGGTCCGCCTCTTCGTCCTCGTCTTCGAAATCCGCCTCGTCCTCGGGGAGGGCCGTCGCATCGTCCTCCGGGTCGTCATCGAGGTCGGCCTCGACATCCGTCTCCTCGGGGTCTGCATCGTCGTCGCCGTCTCCCGCGCCGGCCGGATCGCCGCCGCCCGCAGCAACGGCGGGCGAGATCGGTACGCCATCCACGTACCATGCCCGGCCGCAATTGGAGCATTGCACCTCCCGACCGTCCGACGGGATCAGATCGTCGGCGATCTCGTAGTGAACGCTGCAATTCGGGCAGATGATGCGCATGTCGGGACCTCGAGACGTTGCGCCAACGCGCCTCATCAGCCTCGCGGTGTCAACCCTGACCGCCTTTCGCGTGACCCTGACGTCGTTTCCGCGTGACTGTGAGCGGACTCGGCCTTTCACGCATCCCGCGGCTTCGCGTATGGATGGCGCATGCAGCTGATCCGCTCTCTCGTCTTCAATTTCGTGCTCTACGCCTGGATGGCGGTCCTCGGAATCGTCTATGCGCCCTGGGCGATCGTCTCGCCGGTGGGGGCGCGGGCGGCCTGCGACGCCTATGCTCGCCACGTCCGCTGGATGCTGCACCATATCGTCGGCCTGCGCACCGAGGTTCGCGGCACGCCGCCGGAGGGGGCGGCGCTCGTCGCGGCGAAGCATCAGAGCTTCCTCGACATCCTCGTCCTCTGGGACGCGCTGCCCCGCGGCTTCTTCGTGATGAAATCGATCCTGCGCTACGCCCCGGTCTTGGGTCAGTACGCCCTCCGTCTCGGCTGCATCCCCGTCCATCGCGGCAAGCGGGCCGAGGCGATCAAGCGGATGCTGGCCGAAGTGACCTCCGGACAACGCGAGAGCGGGCAGTTGCTGATCTATCCGCAGGGCACCCGTGTCGCGCCCGGTACGGTGATGCCCTACAAGATCGGCACCTTTGTCCTCTACGAGCAGTTGGGCCAGCCCTGTGTGCCGGTCGCCACCAATGTCGGGCTGTTCTGGCCGAAGCGGGGCGTGCTGCGGAAGCGGGGCCTCGGCGTCGTCGAGTTCCTCGAACCGATCCAGCCGGGTCTCGACCGGACGACCTTCATGCGTCTGCTGGAGGAGCGGATCGAGCTGGCCTCGAACCGGCTGATGGAGGAGGCGGGATTCCCCGTCGCGAAAACGCCGCAGACCTTCGGCGACCCGGTCGCGGAGGCGGCGCGCGACATCGTCCGCTCGAATTCCTGACCGCAGGAACGGAACGATGACGCGCGCGGTGATGATCCAGGGCGCGGGCTCGAACGTGGGCAAGTCGATGCTCGTCGCGGGGCTCTGCCGGCACTTCGCGCGGCAGGGCCTGCGGGTTCGGCCGTTCAAGCCGCAGAACATGTCGAACAATGCCGCCGTGACTGCCGACGGGGGCGAGATCGGCCGGGCCCAGGCGTTGCAGGCGCTGGCCTGCGGGGTGGAGCCGCGGGTGGACATGAACCCGGTCCTGCTGAAGCCCGAAACCGAGATCGGCGCGCAGGTCGTCGTTCAGGGCCACCGGCTCGCGACGGTACGGGCGCGGGACTACGCGAAGCTGAAGCCGCAGCTGCTCGAGGCCTGCCTGACGAGCTTCCGGCGCCTGTCGGACGATTGCGACCTCGTGATCGTCGAGGGGGCCGGCTCCCCGGCGGAAATCAACCTGCGGGCGGGCGACATCGCGAATATGGGCTTCGCGGCGGCGGCGGACCTGCCGGTGATCCTCGCCGGCGACATCGACCGGGGCGGCGTCATCGCGCAGCTCGTCGGCACGCATGCGGTGCTGGACCCCGGAGACGCATCCCGCATCGAGGGATTCCTCGTCAACAAGTTCCGCGGCGACGCGACGCTCTTTGCCGACGGCATGCGGGAGATCGCGGCGCGGACGGGATGGACGGGCCTCGGCATCGTGCCGTGGTTCGAGGAGGCCTGGCGCCTGCCGGCTGAGGACGTGATGGACATCCGCTCGCGTTCCCGCGACGGGGCCTTCCGCATCGCGGTGCCGCGGTTGAACCGGATCGCCAATTTCGACGACCTCGACCCGCTCTCCGCCGATCCCGCCCTCTCCGTCGAAATCGTGCCGCCCGGTCGCCCCCTGCCCGTCGCCGACCTGATCCTCATTCCCGGGTCGAAATCCACCATCGCGGACCTGGCCTCGTTCCGGGCCAACGGATGGGACATCGACCTGATGGCGCATCGCCGGCGGGGCGGTCACGTTCTCGGCATCTGCGGCGGCTACCAGATGCTGGGGCGCAGCCTGTCGGACCCGGGCGGTATCGAGGGCCCGCCCGCCACGGTCCCGGGGCTGGGCCTGCTCGACGTCGACACGGTGCTCGCCCCGAAAAAGCATTTAGCGCGGGTCGCTGCCCGCTACGTGGCAAGCGGGGCCGCCGTGGCCGGCTACGAGATCCATATGGGGCAAACCACCGGGCCCGATGCAGGGCGCGGCTGGCTCGAGGTCGACGGTGCGCGTGCCGGCGCGGCGAGCGCGGACGGACATGTGCTCGGCTGCTACCTGCACGGGCTCTTCACCGGCGACGCCTTCCGTGCGGCCTTCCTCGCCCGGATCGGGGCCGCGGCGAGCGAAGGGCAATACGGCGCGGGCGTCGAGGACGTGCTCGACCGCCTCGCCGACCACCTTGCCGCCGCTCTCGATCTGGGCGGAATCGAGCGAATTGCCCGCGTTATCAGATAGCGCCGCGCCATCGTTGCCGTAAGAGGTCCGGCAACCTATGGTCCCGCCGACCTGCCCCCGACTTTCCCCGTCCAGGAGACGCCCCTATGTTCCGCGCCCCGCTCCTCCGCGCCGCCGCCCTGCTCGTCCTCGCCGCTACGCCCGTCCTCTCCGCGCAATGTGGCAACGACGCGGGCGGCTGGGACCGTTGGAAACGGGAGTTCGGCGAGGAGGCCGCCGCCGCCGGGATCGGGCAACGCGGGTTGCAGGCCCTCGGGGGCGCGACCTACGCCACCCGGACCATCGCGGCCGATCGCAACCAGACCGGCGTGAAATACGCCCTCGACGACTTCATTCGCATCCGCCTCGGCTCCCTCGACGGGTTCGCGGCGCAGGCGAACAAGCGGCTGAACCAGAACCGCGCCTTCTTTCAGAACCTCGAGGCGCGCTACGGCGTGCCGGCTGGCATCCTGCTGGCCATTCACGGGATGGAGACGGGGTTCGGTCGCAACATGGGATCCGAGAACGTCGTGTCCTCGATCCTGACGGTGGCCTACGATTGCCGGCGCAGCGACTTCTTCACGCCGCACGCGCTGGCCGCGTTGTCGATGGTCGACCGGGGCATGCTCTCGCCCGGCCAGGACGGCGCCGCGCACGGGGAGCTCGGCCACACCCAGTTCCTGCCAGGCAACGCGCTGCGCTACGGCGTGGACGGCAACGGCGACGGGCGGGTCGACTTCTACGACATGGCCGATGCGCTGGCCTCGACGGCGTACTTCCTGCGGCAGAAGGGCTGGCAGCCGGGACAGCCGTTTCAGGAGGGAACGGCGAATTTCCGGGTCCTGGACGAGTGGAACGCAGCGACGGTCTACCAGCAGGCCATCGCGCTCTCGGCGGCCCGTATCGGCTGAGGCCCGGCGGCCCGCGGGACTTCGCCTCACGAAAGCGACGTGATGCGCAGCCGGCCCGGGCGTGCTTCCGGCAGGCCCGGGACCGTCAGGCCGAACGGCTAGATCGACGCCGAGGCGCCCCCGGCCGGGATCTCCTCGATCACGACATAGGTCCGCGTCTCCCGAACGCCGGGCAACGCGGCCAGGGCCTCGGCGAGGAAGGCGCGGTAATCGGCCATGTCCCGGTGCCGCGTCTTCAGGAGGTAATCGAACCCGCCGGCGACCATGTGGCATTCCTCGATCCCCTTCACGCCGGCGACGGCCTCGGCGAAGGCGACGAAGACGTCGCCGTCCGTCCGGTCCAGCTTGACCTCGACGAAGGCGATCAGGCCCAGACCCAGCGCCGCGTGATCCAGGCGGACCGTGTAGCCTGCGATGACGCCCGCGCGGCGCAGCCGGCGCATCCGCTCCGCCGTCGCGTTGGCCGACAGCCCGATCCGCTCGGCCAGGGCCGTGACGGAAAGCCGCGCATCCTCCTGCAATGCGCGGACAAGCCGGCGATCCGTCCGGTCGATCGGATCTATCACCGCGAAATCCTCCGTCCTGTTTCTCGATACCACGAATATACTAAGTCGCGCGGGCCGTCAGGCCCCGTTTTCGGTGAGTCCGCATGGCTTCGCCCGTGCTATCCCTGTCGGGACACGTCCGAGGAGCCTGCCGATGTCCTTCTCCGCCCCTTTCGCCGCCGCCGACGAGACGCTCGTCCCCGCGCTCCTGCCACTCGCCGAGGTCGCGCCCGAGACGCGCGAGCGGGCCGAGCGCCTGATCCAGGGTATCCGCCGCGCGCAGACGCGGATCGGCGGGCTCGAGGACTTCCTGCGCGACTACGACCTTTCGACCCGCGAGGGGCTCGCGCTGATGGCGATGGCCGAGGCGCTGCTCCGCGTGCCCGACGAGGCGACGCAGGACGCGCTGATCGCCGACAAAATCGGTGCGGGGAAGTGGGACGAGCACGAACCCTCCGACGCCTGGCTGGTCTCCGCCGCGACCTGGGGGCTCGGCATGTCGAACCGCCTGCTGCGGCCCAACGACACCGTGCCCGGCGTCCTGACGGGGCTGACCCGGCGCATCGGCGTGCCCGCCGTGCGCACCGGCGTCCGGCAGGCGATGCGCTTCATGGGCCACCAGTTCGTGCTGGGCGAGACGATCGAGAGCGCCCTGAAGCGGGCCCGAGAGAACGAAGCGAAGGGCGCGCTGCACAGCTACGACATGCTGGGCGAGGGCGCGAAGACCCGCGCCGATGCCGAACGCTACGCGAAGTCGTATGCCGGCGCGATCGACGCGATCGGTCGCGCGGCCGGCAACCGCCCCCTGCCGCACAGGCCCGGCATCTCGGTCAAGCTCTCCGCGCTCCATCCCCGCTATGAACCGCGCAACCGGGCGGCCATGCTGTGCGAGCTGACACCCGTCCTCGTCGACCTCGCCCGGCAAGCAAAGTCCTACGACCTGAACTTCACCGTCGACGCCGAGGAGCAGGATCGGCTGGAGCTTTCCCTTGAGGTGATCGAAGCCGCGTTCGAGGACGAGCGCTTGCGCGACTGGAACGGGTTCGGCCTCGCCATCCAGGCATACGGCAAGCGCGCCGAGGCGGTGATCGACTGGGCCGGCGACCTTGCCCGTCGTCATGGCCAGACGCTGATGGTGCGGCTGGTGAAGGGCGCCTACTGGGACACCGAGGTCAAGCACGCCCAGGTCGAGGGCCATGCGGACTACCCGGTCTTCACCCGCAAGGCGGTGACCGACCTGAACTACCTCGCCTGCGCGAAGAAGATGCTGGCTCTGCGCCCGCATCTCTATCCGCAATTCGCCACGCACAACGCGCTGACCATCGCCAAGATCATCGAGATGGACGCGGAGGGCCACGGCACCGGCAACCGCCATCCGGGCGGGTTCGAGTTCCAACGGCTGCACGGCATGGGCGAGGCGCTCTACGCCGCCGTCGCCAAGGAAACAGAGATGCCCTGCCGGATCTACGCGCCCGTAGGCGGGCATCGCGACCTGCTGGCCTATCTCGTCCGGCGCCTTCTGGAGAACGGCGCCTCGACGAGCTTCGTGGCCATGGCGGGCGACAAGGACGTGGACGTTGCCGCCGTGCTCGACATGCCGCAGGACCTCGCCGCGACGCCCCGCCACGCGCGCATCCCGATGCCGAACGGCCTCTTTGCCGGGCGCCGCAACTCCACCGGTGTCGAGATCGGCGCGCGGCGGGAGCTCGACGCGCTGTTCCGAGACATGCAGCGCGCGCCGGCGGCGTCCGAGATCAAGCCGATGGCCCCGTCCGACATCGACGGTGTCATGTCCCGCGCGCGCGCGGCCTTCGCCGAGTGGTCCACCACCGCACCCGCCAGCCGTGCCGCGATCCTGCGCCGCGCGGCCGACCTTCTGGAAGCGGAACGCGCCGCCCTCATGGCCACGCTCGCCCGCGAGGCGGGCAAGACCATCGACGACGGCATCGCCGAGATCCGGGAGGCGGTCGATTTCCTGCGGTTCTACGCCGACGAGGCGGAGACGCTGTGCCAGCCGCGCGCCCTGCCCGGCCCCACGGGCGAGTCGAACGAGTGGCGGGTGCGGGGCCGCGGGGTCTTCGTCACCGTCGCCCCGTGGAACTTTCCGCTGGCGATCTTCCTCGGCCAGACCGCCGCCGCGCTCGCCGCGGGCAACGCCGTCGCCGCCAAGCCCGCGCCGCAGACGCCGCGCATCGCGGCGCAGGCGGTCGCGCTGCTGCATCGGGCCGGCGTGCCGGCAGACGCGCTGATCCTCGTGCCCGGGGGCGTCGAGGTCGGCCAGGCGCTGATCGCGCATCGCGATGTCGCCGGCGTGGCGTTCACCGGCTCCACCGCCACGGCCAAGGCGATCAACCTCGCGCTTGCGCAGAAGGATGGCCCGATCGTCCCGCTCGTCGCGGAGACCGGCGGGGTCAACGCGATGATCGTCGATGCCACCGCCCTGCCCGAACAGGTGACGCGCGACGTGACCGCCTCCGCCTTCCGCTCCGCCGGTCAGCGCTGCTCGGCCTGCCGCATCGTCTACCTGCAGGAGGACGTGGCCGACCGGATGCTGGAGATGATCGAGGGCGCCGCGGCGACGCTCACCCTCGGCGACCCGATGGACCCGGCGACCGATATCGGTCCGGTGATCGACGAGGCCGCGCTGAAGAAGCTCCGCGATCACGCCGGCGCGCACCGCATTCGCTGGCAGGGCGACGCCCCGGAAGGCCGGTTCATGCCGCCGACGATCATCGAACTCGGCCCGGACGAGAGGCTCACGGAGGAGGTGTTCGGCCCGGTCCTGCACGTCAAGCGCTGGAAGGCCGGGCGGATCGACGCCGTGCTCGACGAGATCGAGGCGACCGGCTTCGGGCTCACCTTCGGGCTCCACTCCCGCATCGACGCGACCATCGCCCACGTGACCGCCCGCGCGCCGGCCGGCAACGTCTACGTCAATCGCAACCAGATCGGCGCCATCGTGGGTTCGCAACCTTTCGGCGGACGCGGCAAGTCCGGCACCGGACCGAAGGCGGGCGGTCCGCTCTACCTGCAGCGTTTTGTGGAGGAGGTCGTCGTCTCGACCGACACGACGGCCGCGGGCGGCAACGCCACGCTGATCGCGATGGAGGCGCGCTAGAGGATCACGCCGGCCGGGCCCCGTTCGCCGCGGGGCCGTTCCGGATCGCCGCGATCAGCGCCTCGTCGGATTCGAAGAACTCCGTCTCCGGCAGGAACGGTGCCATCGGCGGCCGTCCGGTCCAGCTCATGTGGATGAGCGCCACCGGTGTCGCGGCGATCCCGGTCCGCACCACGATGCGATCCCCGTGCCGGTCCCGCGCGACCACCTGCAGCCGGTCGTCTGCCGGCCAGAGGACGTGTCCCACCGGAAGCTCCGCCAGCAGATGCGTCCGGAGCGCATCGCATTCGGCGTCGGAGGGCTGCCAGAACGAGGTTCCGGCATAGGGGTTCTTCATCGCGTCAGCCCCGTCCGCTCGTGCCAGGCGGCCAGGCTTTCCTCCGGATACTGCTCGAAGGTCCTGTCCCGCGGCGCGACCTCCGGCTCCGCCCAGTTCGCCCGGGAGCCGAGAAGAATATGCGTCCGCTCCGGCGGCACCGGAAGATCGGTGTCGATGGCCGAGGCATGGGGATGGATCAGGTCCGGCCAGGCCGGCGAATAGAGCCATAGGGCGCTGCCGCAGATACGGCAGAACGTCCGTTCCGCATCCTCGCTCGATTGGTAGGTCGAGACGTTCTCCTGTCCCGTCACGTCCAGCGTGTCGCGCCTCGCCCCGATATTGATCGCGAATCCGCCGCCCCCCGCCGTCTTGCGACAGATCGAGCAATAGCATCGCTGGTAGGGAACCGGTTCCGGCGCGTCCACGGTGAACCGCACCGCGCCGCAATGGCAGGACCCTTCGAGTTTCATCGACGTATCCCCCCGTCATCGGCCCCGAACGGGAACAGGGTCCCGCGTTGGGCCCGAAGAATCAAGAGAGGCGTCTCTGGCGATGCGCGCCCGGTGGGCAAGTGCCTTACCTTTGGGCCGCTGCCCAGTGCGGATGCTGCCAGAACGGTTGCGGGTCATGCGGCAGGGACCGTCCGAGGATATGGTCCGACGCCTTCTCGCCCACCATGATCGACGGCCCGTTGAGGTTCCCGTTGGGAATCCTGGGAAAGATCGAACTGTCCGCGAGCCGCAGGTTGTCCACGCCGATCACCCGGCATTCCGGGTCGACCACCGCGCCCGGATCGTCCTTCGCCCCCATGCGGCACGTGCCGCAGGGGTGGTACGCGCTCTCGGCATGTTCGCGGATCGCGTCGTCCAGCTCGTCGTCGCTCTGCACGTGTGCGCCCGGCTGGATCTCGTGGCGGCGGAAATCGGCGAAGGCGTCCTGCGCGAAGATCTCCCGCGTCAGCCTGATGCAGGTGCGGAACTCGGCCCAGTCGTCGGCGTGGCTCATGTAGTTGAACCGGATTCGCGGCGCTTCCTCCGGATCGGCGGAACGCAGGGTCACGTCGCCCCGCGACTTCGAGCGCATCGGCCCGACATGCGCCTGGAACCCGTGGCCCTCCGCCGCGATCTTGCCGTCGTAGCGCACGGCGAGCGGCAGGAAGTGATACTGGATGTCCGGGTAGCGGATGCCCGCGCGCGACCGGACGAAGGCCGCGCTCTCGAAGTTATTGGTCGCCCCCGGGCCGCTGCGGTGGAACAGCCAGCGCGCCGCGATCCAGGCCTTGCCCAGCAGGTTCCAGTAGGTGAAGAGCGTGATCGGCTTCGAGGCGGCCATCTGGATATACATCTCCAGATGATCCTGCAGGTTCTGCCCGACGCCCGAGCGATCCGCGACCACTCCGATCCCGTGCTCCGCCAGATGCGCGGCCGGCCCGATCCCCGACAGCATGAGGAGCTTCGGCGAGTTGATCGAGGAGGCGGCGAGGATGACCTCCCGCCCGGCCTCGAGCACTTGCCCGCCCTTGAGCCGCACGCCCGTGGCCCGCCCGTCCCGGATCACGATACGCTCGGCCAACCCGCGGACCAGCCGGCAGCGCCCGGTCGCGCGGGCGGGCCTGAGATAGGCGTTCGCCGCGGACCAGCGCCGGCCTTTCCAGACCGTCTGCTCCATCGGCCCAAAGCCTTCCTGCTTCTGGCCGTTGTAGTCGTCCGTGACCCCGTAGCCGGCCTGCCGTCCGGCTTCGACGAAGGCCCGGTAGAGCGGATTGAGCCGCGTCCCCCGCGAGACGTGAAGCGGCCCGTCGGTCCCGCGCCAGGTCGGATCGCCGCCGTGGCCGCCGTCGTGCCACGTCTCCATGCGCTTGAAGTAGGGCAGCACGTCCGGGAAATCCCAGCCGGTCGCCCCCTGCTCCGCCCAATGCGCGTAGTCCAGCGGATGCCCGCGGACGTAGACCATCCCGTTGATGGAGCTCGACCCGCCCCAGACCTTGCCCCGCGGACAGGCCAGCCGGCGTCCGCCCAGATGCGGCTCCGGCTCGGTCCAGTAGCCCCAGTCGTAGCGCGGCATGTTCATCGGAAAGCTGAGCGCGCCCGGCATCTGGATGAGCGGCCCCGCATCGGTGCCGCCGAACTCGAGCACGATGACGGAACGCCCCGCCTCGGCGAGCCGGTAGGCCATGGCGCAACCCGCGCTGCCCGCCCCGACGATGACGTAATCGGCCTGCATCAGAACGCGCTCTCGACCCGGCCCATGCCGACATAGACCGTCTGGACCTCGGTGAAGTGGTCCATCGCGACCCGGGCGTTCTCCCGTCCGATGCCCGAGGCGCGGGAGCCGCCGAACGGCATGCCCGCGGGCGTGAGGTTGTACTGGTTGATCCAGCATGTCCCCGCCCGAAGCTGCGCCACGACCCGGTGTGCGCGCGCGAGGTCGCGGGTGAAGAGACCGGCGCTCAATCCGAACTCGGTCGCGTTGGCCCGCGCGACGGCCTCCGCCTCGTCCGCGAAGGTCAGCACCGACATGACGGGGCCGAAGATCTCCTCACGCACGCAGGTCATGTCGTCGCTCAGGTCCGTCAGCACAGTCGGCTCGATCCAGTAGCCCGCGCGGTCCAGACGACGGCCGCCGATCGCGACGGTCGCGCCCTCCGCCTCGGCCGTCGCGATATGCCGCATTACGATATCGGCCTGCGCCGCGGTGGTGATGGGCCCGAAATTCGTGGCCTCGTCGAGCGGGTCGCCCATCACCACACCCGCGAGCCGCGCACGAAGCCGATCGAGGAATGCGTCGTGCAGGCTCTCATGCACGAAGATGCGCGTGCCGTTGGAGCAGACCTGGCCGGACGAATAGAAGTTCCCGTTGATCGCCCCCGAAACGGCATCCTCCAGATCGGCATCCTCGAAGACGAGGATCGGGGACTTGCCGCCGAGCTCCATCGTGACGTGCTTCATGCCCCCGGCCGCGGCGGCCGCGACCTTCCGCCCCGTCGCCACGGAGCCCGTCAGCGAAACCTTCGCCACGCGCGGGTCGGTGGTCAGCGCCGCACCCACCTCGCCCGCGCCCTGCACCACGTTGAAGAGCCCGGCCGGCAGCCCCGCCTCGATCAGGATCTCGGCGAGATTGAGCGCGCAGAGCGGTGTCGTCTCGGACGGCTTGAAGACCATCGCGTTCCCGGTGGCGAGCGCGGGCGCCGCCTTCCAGCACGCGATCTGCGTCGGATAGTTCCACGCCCCGATGCCGACGCACACGCCGAGCGCACGTCGGATCGTATAGGCCCAATCTTCACCGAAGCGGATCGAGGTCCCGGTCACGTCCGGCGCGAGCCCGCCGAAATATTCGAGCGCGTCCGCGCCGGAGGCGGCATCGGCCACCAGCGTCTCCTGCAGCGGCTTGCCGGTATCGAGCGTCTCCAGTTCAGACAGGGCCCGGTTCCGCGCGCGGAGCAGGTCGGCCGCGCGCCGCAACACCCGGCCCCGCTCGACCGGGTCGGCGACGGCCCACGCCACCTGCGCGCGCTCGGCCGACGCCAAGGCACGCTCCAGGATCCCGGGCGTCGCGGCATGCACCGTCGCGATGGTATCGCCGGTCGCAGGATAGATCACCGGGATCGGCGTGCCGGCGGCGTCCTCGACATAGGCGCCGTCGACGAAATGGCTGGCCACGGGTCTCGCATTGGGTCTGGTCATCGGGAACCTTCCCGGACGCCGGCCGGCTGGACCTGCGCCCTTCTTCTTGGTTGAAATACTCCGGGGAGCGCGAGGGGTTGGCCCCTCGCTCCGCCATCTCAGTCCTTCGGCGCGCGCTGGCTCTCCTCCAGCACGTTGAGATCCATGTGGTTGCGCATGTACCGCTCCGACGCGACCTGCAGCGGCTGATACTCCCACGGGTAATAGCCGCCCTGACGAAGCGCCGCGTAGACGACCCAGCGCCGGGCCTGACTCTCGCGCACCTCGGCATCGAAGCGGTCGAGGTCCCATCGTCGGTCGGCCTCGTCGCGGAACGCGGCCAGCGTCTCGGCATGGGCCGGATCGTCCGCAAGGTTCGTCAGTTCGTGCGGGTCGGCGTCGAGGTCGAAAAGCTGCTCCGGATCGAGCGCACAGCAAGTGTACTTCCACCGTCCCAGGCGCAGCGCGACCAGCGGCGCGTAGCTGCCCTCGGCCGCGTATTCCATCGCCACCGGCGTTTCGCGCCGACCGCCCTGCCCGAGGGGGACGAGCGACTCGCCCGTCGTCCAGGGCGCGACCTCGCTCAGGTCCACGCCCGCAAGGTCGCAGAGCGTCGGACAGACGTCGATGTTGGACACGGGCGTCAGGTCGAGCCCCGGCTCGATCCCCGGCGCGGCGATCATCATCGGCACGCGCGAGGAGCCTTCGAGGAAGCTCATCTTGTACCACAGCCCCCGCTCGCCCAGCATGTCGCCGTGGTCGGAAACGAAAAGGACGATCGCCTCCTGGCGCGTGTCCTCGAGAACCTGCAACAATTCGCCGACCTTCTCGTCGAGATAGGAGATGTTGGCGAAGTAGGCCCGGCGGGACCGCATCACGTCCGCCTCGGTGACGTCGAAGTTGCCCCGGTCGTTGGCGTCGAGGATGCGCCGGGAATGCGGATCGTGCGCCTCGTACGGCATTTCGCCCACCTCCGGCAGCAAGTGGTCGCAATCCTCGTAGAGGTCCCACAACCGCTTGCGCGCGACGTAGGGGTCGTGCGGATGCGTGAAGCTTGCCGTCAGGCACCAAGGTCGCGCGTCCTGCTTCCGCGCGGCGTCGTAGAGCCACATCTTCGCGAAATGCGCGACCTCGTCGTCGTATTCCATCTGGTTGGTGATCTCGCCCACGCCCGAGCCCGTGACGGAGCCCATGTTGTGATACCACCAGTCGATCCGCTCGCCGGGCTTGCGGTAGTCGGGGGTCCAGCCGAAATCGGCGGGATAGATGTCGGTGGTCAGCCGCGTCTCGAACCCGTGCAGCTGGTCGGGGCCGACGAAGTGCATCTTGCCCGACAGACAGGTGCGCCAGCCGGCACGCCGCAGGTGATGCGCGTAGGTCGGGATGTCGGAGGCGAACTCGGCGGCGTTGTCGTAGACCCGCGTGCGGCTCGGCAGCAGGCCCGACATGAACGAGGCCCGGCCCGGCGCGCAGAGCGGCGAGGCCGTGTAGCAGTTCCGGAACCGCCGCGACCGCGCGGCGAGCCGCTTCAGGTTCGGCGCATGCAGCCATTCGGCGGGACCGTCGGGAAACAACGTGCCGTTGAGCTGATCCACCATCAGGATGAGGATGTTCGGTCCGTTCGTCTGGGGCATGCTCATGCCAACCCCCTGTCGATGTAATCGAGGACGAGCGCGGTGGAGGCCGCGCTGTCGAGATCGTCCGGCCGAAGCGCCTGGCGGACGTAGAGTCCGTCGATCATCGCGCCGATTCCCTCGGCCAGAACTTCCGGCCGCTCCGTCAGCGGTCGCAGCGCGTGGACGAGGTTCGAGCGCAGACGCGACTGGTAGACGCGCAGGAGGCGCTGGGTCTCACCGGGACGCTGTGCCTGGACGTAGAAGTTGAGCCAGGCGGCCACGACCTCGTCGTGGAAGTTCGACGGCGCGAAGCTCGCCCGCACGATCGCCTCGAGCCGCGCCCGCGGCGTCTGCGCGGCGGCAAGCGGAGCCCGCACCTCGGCGACGAAGACGGAGAGGACGTGCCGCATCGCGGCCAGCAGCATCCTGTCCTTCGAGCCGAAATAATGATGCGCCAGCGCCGGCGACATGCCGGCACGCTTGGCGATCCTGGCCACGGTCACCTCGCCGGCCCCGGTCGCGGCGATCTCGGAAATCGCGGCGCGGACGAGCGCGTCCCGACGTTGGGGTTCCATTCCGATGCGCGGCACCGCAAACTCCGGTCAGTGAAGGGCTGTATGCTGATTGACTGATCAATCAACTCAACGGCCAAGTCAATATTGATCGGGAGATTGAGATGAACCGCATTGTTGCACTCGCCTCGGCGATGGCCGTCACTGTCGGCGTCGCTCACGCGCAGGATTCCTGCGAAGAGATCGTCTTCGCCGATGTCGGCTGGACCGACATCACCGCGACCACCGCCGCGACCACGGTCGTGCTGGACGCGCTCGGCTACGAGACCGACATCAAGGTCCTGTCGGTTCCGATCACCTATACGTCGATGGCCGAGGGCGACGTGGACGTGTTCCTCGGGAACTGGATGCCCACGATGGAGGCCGACATCACGCCCTATCGCGAGGCCGGGACCGTCGAGACGGTGCGTGCCAATCTGGAGGGCGCCAAATACACGCTCGCCGTCAACGCGCCGGCACAGGACCTCGGGATCGCGTCCTTCGGCGACATCGTCAGCCAGGCCGAGGCGCTCGACGGCAAGATCTACGGCATCGAGCCGGGCAACGACGGCAACCGCCTGATCCAGTCGATGATCGACGACGACGCGTTCGGCCTTTCTGATTTCGAGATCGTCGAGAGTTCGGAGCAGGGAATGCTGGCGCAGGTCGCGCGCCTGACGGAGCGCGACGAGCCGATCGTGTTCCTCGGCTGGGAGCCGCATCCGATGAACGCCAATTTCGAGCTGACCTACCTGCAGGGCGGCGATGAATATTTCGGCCCCGATCTGGGCGGCGCGACGGTCTACACGAACACACGCGCGGGCTATGTCGAGGAATGCCCGAATGTCGGCCGCCTGCTCGGGAACCTGAGCTTCTCGCTCGCCATGGAGAACGAGATCATGGGGGCCATCCTGAACGACGGCGAAGACCCGCAGGACGCGGCGACCGCCTGGCTCGCGGCGCATCAGGACGTGCTGGGCGGCTGGCTCGAAGGCGTCACCACGATCGACGGCGAGGACGCGATGGCGGCCGTCACCTCCGCCCTCGGGAATTGATCGTCTCGCTCCGAGCGACATACCGACGGCGCGCGCGACCCTTGCGCGCGCCACGATTTCCGGCGGACCTACCCTGCTTGGGCGGGCAGCAACGCGTCGTCGAGCTCGGCGGCGCGGATGGCCGCGGGACGGGCCGCGTTCCGTTCGACGACCGCCTCGAAGGCCGGCCGTCGCTCGATCGTGCCGAACCGCATCCCCCAGGCGAGATGCGCGCCCACATAGAGGTCGGCCGCGGTGAAGGCCGAGCCGACCAGATGCTCGCTCTGCGTCAAGGCGGCGTCCAACGTGTCGAGCGTCCGGCCGAGCGTGCCGTAGCCGACCATCCCCTCCCGGTCCGGCGTCACCTCGACACCGAGCGCGCGGTTGGTCGCCGCCGCTTCCAGCGGCCCGGCCGCGAAGAACAGCCAGCGATAATAGTCGCCGCGCAGCGCGCTATCCAGGGGCGGGGCCAGTCCGGCATAGGCGAAGGCATCCGCAAGATACGCGCAGATCGCCGCCGTCTCCGTCACGACAGTGCTGCGATGGACGAGCGTCGGAACCTTGCCCATCGGGTTGATGTCGCCCAGCGCGCTCTTGCTTTCGAAATCGACGATCACGGTCTCGTAATCCGTGCCGACCTCCTCCAGCATCCAGCGCGCCGTCCGTCCGCGCGACATCGGGTTCGTGTAGAGGATCGGAGCGGACATGGCGGACCTTCCGTGGTTGCGTGGCGAAACGCTGACACGATTCGTGCGTTGGCAGAACGAAAAAGGGCGGGCCGCGCGTGGAATGGCTGACCGACAACAAGATCCCGCTCGGCGACTGGGCTGCCGACGCCTTCGACTGGCTGCAGGATGTGGGTCAGCCGTTCTTCGACGGGTTGGCAACGGTGATGGAGGCGATGATCGAGGCGATCCTGTGGGTCCTCCAGACGCCACATCCGCTCATCGTCGTCGCGGCCTTCGCGGCGCTGACCTGGGCACTGCAACGCTCGTGGAAGGTGACGCTGTTCGTGGTGCTCGGCTTCCTCTTCGTCCTGAACCAGGATTACTGGGAGGAGACGACGGAAAGCCTGACGCTCGTCCTGTCGGCCTGCGTGGTCTGCATGAGTGTCGGCGTGCCCATCGGTATCGCGGCAGCGCACCGGCCGCGCCTCTACGCCTGGATGCGCCCGGTGCTCGATCTGATGCAGACCCTGCCGACCTTCGTCTACCTGATCCCCGCCATCGTGTTCTTCGGCATCGGCATGGTGCCGGGCCTGATCGCCACCGTGATCTTCGTGCTTCCCGCGCCGATCCGGCTCACGCATCTGGGCATTTCCAACACGCCCCCCGCGCTGACCGAGGCGGCGGAAGCGTTCGGCGCCACGCCGCGCCAGACGTTGTGGAAGGTGGAGCTGCCCTACGCCCTGCCGCAGATCATGACCGGGTTGAACCAGACGATCATGCTGTCCCTGTCGATGGTGGTGATCGCCGCGCTGGTGGGGGCGGACGGGCTCGGCGTGCCGGTGGTGCGCGCGCTCAACCAGGTGAACACGTCCCTCGGATTCGAGAGCGGCTTCGTCATCGTCGTCGTCGCGATCATGCTGGACCGGATGCTGCGAATGGAGCGGAAATGACCGAGACACGTGAAGCCGCCTGTCATTGCGGGGCCGTCCGCCTCCGCGTCACCCTCGTCCACGGGCTGCACACCGCCCGCCGCTGCGATTGCAGCTTCTGCACGATGCGCGGTGCCGTGACCGTCACGGCGACCGGGGACGGGATAGAGGTCGTCGCGGGCGAGGACGCGCTGACGCTCTACCGGTTCAACACGAACACGGCGCAGCATTACTTCTGCCGCCATTGCGGCATCTACACCCACCACCGCCGCCGCTCCGACCCGAACGAATACGGCGTCAACATCGCCTGCATCGAAGGCGTCTCGCCCTTCGACCTGCCCCTCGTGGTCGTCAATGACGGTCAGGCGCATCCGAGCGACGTCGGCGCCTCGCGCGTCGCGGGCGTCCTGACCTACACGCGCCAGGACACGCCCGAGTGAGCCGCCCGGCCGTCGAGTTCGATCGCGTCTCCATCGTCTTCGGCGACCGGCCGGAGCGTGCCCTGCCACCCATGGATGCGGGCCGGACCCGCGCCGAGGTGCAGGCGGAGACGGATCAGGTGCTCGGCGTCCACGATTGCTCCCTCACCGTCGCCGAGGGGGAGATCGTCGTGCTGATGGGCCTGTCGGGGTCGGGGAAATCGACGCTGTTGCGCGCGGTGAACGGGCTGAACCCGGTCGTGCGCGGCGAGGTGCGGATCGACGACGGCGGCCGGATGGCCTCTGTCACGCAGGCCCGCCCGCGCGAGTTGCGTCGCCTGCGGCAGGAGCGCGTCGCGATGGTGTTCCAGCAATTCGGCCTCCTGCCGTGGCGGCGCGTGCGGGAGAATGTCGGCCTCGGGCTCGAACTCGCCGGCCGGTCGGCGGCGGAGCGGCGCGAGATCGTGGACCGGCAGCTCGAACTGGTGGGGCTGACGGAATGGGCCGATCGCAAGGTGGGTGAGCTTTCCGGCGGGATGCAGCAGCGCGTCGGCCTCGCCCGCGCCTTCGCGACCGAGGCGCCGATCCTTCTGATGGACGAGCCGTTCAGCGCGCTCGACCCCCTGATCCGGACACGTCTGCAGGACGAGCTGCTGGAGCTGCAATCACGGCTCCGGCGGACCATCGTCTTCGTGAGCCACGATCTCGACGAAGCGTTCAAGCTGGGCCAGCGAATCGCAATCCTCGAAGGCGGCCGGATCATCCAGTGCGGCACGCCCGCCGAGATCTTCACCCGGCCCGCGAACGCGTACGTGGCCGATTTCGTGGCGCACATGAACCCGCTCGGTGTGCTGACCGCCGCGGATGCAGCGACGCCCGGCGAGTGTGCCGGACCGGCGATCCCGGCGGAGATGCCCGTCCGCGAGCTCATCGAGCTCTGCGCCGGCCGCGACGGCCCGATCCCGGTCGAGCGCGACGGCCAGCCGATCGGTATCGTCGACCGGCAGAGCCTGCTCGCCCGGCTGGCGCGCTGAACCGTTCGAGGCATCAGGCAATACAGGGCAATAGCAGGAGAACGTCAGCCCCCCTTGGTGGGGGCTTCACGGCGTGATGTCGGGCGGCCCAAAGATCGAAAACCGCCGCTCCGTTGCCGTTCGGCCCGCCGCCTACGCGCCGGCGATGCGGCGCAGGTAGGTGCCGTAGCGGTTCTTGGCGTAGCGGTCGGCCTGCGCCAGCAGGTCGTCGCGTGTGATCCAGCCCGCGTCGAAGGCGATCTCCTCCAGACAGCCGGTCTGCAACCCCTGCCGCCGCTCCAGCGTCCGCACGAAGTTGCCGGCATCCAGAAGGCTCTCGTGCGTACCGGTGTCGAGCCAGGCATAGCCCCGCCCCATCCGCTCCACCGACAGCGCGCCGTCGTCGAGATACATCTGCAGAAGCGACGTGATCTCCAGTTCGCCGCGCGCCGACGGCTCGATCCCCTCCGCCCGGTCGGGCGCGGTCCCGTCGAGGAAGTAAAGCCCCGTGACCGCATAGTTCGACGGCGGCACCTCGGGCTTCTCGACGATCGCCTTCGCCTGACCCGAAGAGTCGAAATCGACCACGCCGTAACGCTCGGGATCCGCGACCTGATAGCCGAAGACGCAACCGCCCGCGGTCCGCGCATCCGCCGCCCGCAGGATCTCGGGCAGGCCGTGACCGAAGAACACGTTGTCGCCCAGCACCATCGCCGAAGGCGCGCCGTCGAGGAATTCGCGGGCGAGCAGGTAGGCCTGCGCCAGACCGTCGGGCGAGGGCTGCTCGATATAGGTAAGCGAGATGCCCCAGAGGCTGCCGTCGCCCAGCGTGCGCTGGAACTGCTCGCGGTCCTGCGGGGTGGTGATCATCGCGATCTCGCGGATGCCCGCCAGCATCAGCACCGAGATCGGATAGTAGATCATCGGCTTGTCGTAGATCGGCAGAAGCTGCTTCGAGACCCCCGCCGTGATCGGATAGAGCCGGGTGCCGGAGCCGCCGGCAAGGATGATGCCCTTGCGCTTCGTCATGTCGTCCTCGTGTCGGTTGGCCGGACGGATAGAGGGATGGGGGCGGAGCGGCAAGCGAAGCGGCGAAACATGGTTTCCCCGCGGCCGCTATTCCTCGCCCATCAGCGCCTTGTGCCGCGCCACGCCCTCGTCGAGGTCGTTGTAATATTCGAGCCGGCCCTGGTGCAGGACGAGGGCCGCGTCGCAGTAATCCTTCACCTTGCGCGTCTGGTGGCTGACCATGATCGCGCTGGCGTTGCGGATCCGCTCGCGAAAGACCGCCTTCGACTTGCGGTTGAAGCTCGCATCGCCCACGGCCGTGGTCTCGTCCACGAGGTAGGTGTCGAACTGGATGCCCATGGAGAGCCCGAAGCTCAGCCGTGCCTTCATACCGGAGGAATAGGTCCGCACCGGCGCGTCGAACTGCGCACCGAGCTCGGAGAAGTCGAGGACGAAGCGCAGAAGGCTCGCCGTGTCGACGCCGTAGACGCGCGCCACGAAGATGGTGTTCTGGGCGCCGGTCATGTCGCTGTTGAACGACCCGCTGAAGCCGACGGGCCAGGACACGGCGCCGTCGGTCACGACGCGCCCGGTATCGGGCTGCTGCACCCCGGCGATGATCTCGAGGAGCGTCGTCTTGCCTGCCCCGTTCCCGCCCAGGAGCGCGAGGGACCGTCCCTCCGGCAGCGTGAGGTTCAGGTTCGAGATGATCGTGCGCCGGACGCCCCTGTACCAGAAGCTTTTCGACAGGTTCTCGAGCCGAAGCATCGCGGCGCCCTCAGCGGCTGTCCCGGACCGAATAGTAGATCAGCACGAGGATCGACCAGCCGAGGATCAGGAACATCGCCGACAGCGCGAGCAGGACGCCGCGCCGGGGATATTCGGGGGATTGTGGCCGGGTCGGGCTGATATAGGTCGCGAGGTAGCGCGTCTGCCGACTGGCATTCGTCCGCGAGATATCGAGCGCGCTAAGCGCGGCGCGGTAGCTCTCCTCGGCGAATTCCCGGTCCACCACGAGGCCCTCGTATTCCGCGAGGAGCGTCGGGTAGTCGTCGCCGTCGATATCGTCCTGCCCGGCGGCGACGGCAGCCCGTTCCGCGGCGATACGCTCGCGGATGACGGCGATCTGACGCTCGGACTGCTCGACGCGCGGATCGGAGGCGCTGGTCCGGTCCCGCAGGATGTCGAGATCGACCAGCGCCTGCGCGAGCTGCGCCTGCAACGTGTTCACGACGGCCATGCGTCCGGCGAGGTCGGTCTCCGGATCGACGATCTGCGTGCGGGTGCGGAACAGGGTGAGCGCCTCGCGCGCCTCCTTCAGACGCGCCAGCGCCTCGTCGAGATCCTGGCGGGCGAACCGGCTCGCATCCTCCCGGGCCGTCGCGTTGAGGTCGTTCACGAGGCTCTGGCTCTCGCGCAGGATGGCCTGACCGATCTCGACCGCCTTGTCCGGGTCGAAGGCAAGAACGCGGAGCTCCACCTGTCCGCTTGTCTGATCGTAGGAGACGCGGACGATTCGCGACCAGAACCACAGCAATTCCTCGATCGTCGGGTCCGGCCAGATCGAGAAGACCGGGTCATCCGCCCAGTATTGCGAATAATGCTCGGTCAGGCCGACCTCGGCCTCGATGGCCATCACCATCGCCTGCGACTGGATGTATTCGTAGAGGATGCCCGCATCCGAGCCGGCGGACCCGCTGGAGAGCTGCGCGGCGAATCCCGTCAGCAACTCTGTCGCGGCGCCCCCCTCCTCCTGTCTGACGGTGAACCCGGCCGTGGAGGCGTATTGATCGCGCGCCGTCGTCCAGAGATACGCGCCGACGAGCGCGGTCGGCACCAGGACGATCATGACGAAGCTCAGAAGCACGCCCCAGTGCCGGCGCCGCATTCGCGCGGGCGCTCCCATCGGTGCGACCTCGACAACCCTGGCGTCATCGGCCTTGCCCTTCTTGCCGGCGCGATTCCCCTTTTTCTTGCCGCCCTTCTTGCGCTTGCCGTCCGTCTCCCCATCCGGGTCGTCGGCGTTGTCCGTGCGCTCGGATTCCCGCTCTGCACGCCGCGCGGCGCGTCGCTCCTCGCGCGCGTCATTTACGTCTTCCTCGCGCCCGATATCCCGCTCCGCCCGTCTTGCAGAGCGACGTTCCTCACGTTCCTCGTCGGAGAGCGAGCGGCGTCGCGCGACGCCCGACGCGAACGTGATCGGGGACACGTTCTTCGGTTCGGAGGCAGGGCGGTCGCGGTCTGTCATGGAGGTGATGGTCCGCCGGATGGCGCCGACCGGCTCGGGCGCACGATTGAAGTTCGTCCGGTTTTCTTAAATAGCTGCGTCCGGAAATACCAGAACGATGGCATCCATGGTCGACGCAACCTCCATTCCCCCGGCTCTCGCGCCCCGGAAGCGCCTGCGGCAGGACGGCAGCCGCCTGCGGTCGATCGCGGCGCTCGTGCTGCGGGAGATGCAGTCGCGCTACGGACGCTCGCCCGGCGGCTATGTCTGGGCGATTCTCGAGCCGCTCGGAATGATCACCCTCCTGGCCTTCGGGTTCTCGCTCCTGCTGCGGCGGCCGTCCCTCGGCGACAGCTTCCTGCTGTTCTACGCGACCGGATACCTGCCGTTCCAGCTCTACGGTCGCCTGCAGCAGATGGTCTCGCAGGCCCTGAAATACTCGCGCAGCCTCCTCGTCTATCCGGTCGTGAAATGGTTCGACGCCATCGTCGCGCGGGTTCTGCTGCATTCGCTGACGGGCTTGCTCGTTGCCACCCTGCTCCTGACGGGGATCGTCGTGATCCTGGAACTCGACGTCCATGTCGACGTGGTGCCCGTCCTGATCGCCTTCGCGATCGCGATCGGGATCGGGTCCGGCATCGGCATGACGAACGCCGTCCTGCTGTCCTACTTCCCGATCTGGCGGACGATCTGGACCATTGCCACGCGACCCCTGATGCTCGCGTCGGGGGTGCTCTACATCTACGAGGACCTGCCGCAGATCGCGCGGGACATTCTGTGGTACAACCCCCTCCTGCACATGACGGCGGTGGCGCGGAGCGGGTTCTTCCCGACCTACGATCCGCAATTTGTCTCGCCGGCCTATGTCGGAGGGTTCGCGTTCGTCGTCCTGTTCCTCGGCCTGCTCCTGATGCGGCGCTTCAACGGCCGGGTCCAGACCCGCTGATCAATGCGCGGACGGCGTCGAAGTCGCGGTCGAGCCGGCCGGCCAGACCGTCCGACATCGCCGCCCGCCAGAGCCGGAGGTAGGCCGCCCGGTCGGTCCCGTATCGCCCGGCTCGCAACCGCCAGACCGCCCCGAGGCCGAGATAGATTGCCGTGCCCAGCGCCCGCCCCACCGTCTGACGATAGACCATCGCCCGGTTCCGGTAGAGGTAGAACACCTTCCAGAGCGGCCGGACCGGCGTGCCGGCAATCGTCGTGCCGCAATCGTGCTCGAAGCGGATGGCCGGATCGAAGCCCAGCGGGCCAGCCAGTCGTCCGAGCCGCAACGTGTAGGTCGTGTCGTCCCCGTAGATGAAGAACCGGCCGTCCGGATAGCCCGCCACCTCCACCGCCCGGCGCGACAGGAACGCCCCGACGAAGGAGCCACCGTCGATGTCCACGGGGTCCGATGCCCTGAAGGCGTCGGGCGAGAGGTGGAAGGTCTCGCGACCGCGGATCAGCGCCGCGATGGTACTCCGCGCATTTCCGAACGGGTCAAGCAGTGGCCGGTTCATCTCGCAGATCGCGCCGTCGGGATATGTGACGGCGGCGAACCAGGCAGCACGGTCCTCGCGCCTCCGGGCGCGAAAGCGCGCGAAGGCCCCGGCCACGGGGCGCGCGTCGTCGTCCATGAGACACACCCATCGGGCGTCGGTCTTCTCCATGACATGCCGCAACCCCGCCTCGAACCCGCCCGCGCCGCCCTGGTTGCGCGAAAGGGTGAGGACGCGAAGCCGCGGATCCTTGAGGCCGGCGAGCCAGGCGCCTGTGCCGTCGGTAGAGGCGTTGTCGACGACGAGGATGCCGGCCAGATCGACCGGATCGCTCTCCAGCAGCCGCCGAAGCGTCACCGCGAGCAGATCGCGTCGGTCGAACGTCACGACCACGGCCCAGAGACGCGTTTCCGTCATTCAGCGCCGTCTGGAGGTGGAACGGGGTCGCCGGTCACGGCTCAGTGCCGGGTCGGCGACACCGGCGATCGAAGGGCCGACACGCGCATCAGGCGGCATAATATTCGTAGGTCCGCGCGATCCCGTCCTCGAAAGCGGTCACATGCGAGCCGAGCAGAACGCGCACGTCCTCCGCGTCCGCGATCACGTCGCGCGGCTCGGTCGCGAGCAGGTCCGTGGCCGGGACCTTCTCATAGGCGAGCGGTCGGCCCGTCGCAGCCTCGATCGCGGCGATCACGTCCATGAGCGACGTGGAACGCCCGCTGCCCAGCATGTTGATCCGCGCCGTCTCCTCGCCCTCGACCAATTGCCGCGCCAGCGTCGCGATGCCGTAGCCCACGTCGCCCGCATAGATGAAGTCCCGGCTCTGCCCGCCATCCCCGTTGACGAGGACGCTCCGCCCTTCGATCGCGGCGCGGGTGAAGGCGTGGATGGCGCTCTTCTTGTTGTCGGAGAACCGGCCGAAGACGTTGGTCAGCCGCACGACACGGAACGTCCCGCCGCGGAGCTCCACAAGCTTCTCGAGGATCATCTCCTCCGCAGCCTTGGTCGCGCCGTAGAAGTTCTTCGGGCAATAGGCGCTGTCGACGCCGACCTCGAAGGTCCCGTCGAAGAGAGCCCCGGCGGTGGAGACGAGGATGAAGCGGTCGCCCGGCTGCACCGCTTCCATGACGAAGCGCGAAGGGCCGGTCACGTTCGCCTCGATGAAGTCGAGGGGGCGGTCGCGGCTCTCGGCCACGCGCGTCTCGCCGGCGAGGAAGACGAAGGTGCGGCCCGATTGCTCCTGCGGCAGCTCGTTCAGGAATGCCACCGCCGCCTCCGTCCCATAGCCGCCCTCGTGAAGCGGCAAGTCCAGCGCCTCGTGCCCCGGCGCCGGGTTCGACAGGTCGTCGATCACCACCGGCGCCAGTCCCGCGAATTCAGGCTCCCGCGCGATGACGTCGAGGATGTTGCGACCGACGAAGCCGAGCCCGCCGACGAGGATCAGGGAGGAGGAGTTCTGCATGCCGTATGCCCCGTTTGCCATTCACCGTCCGGCGGCGCCCGGCCGGTGCTTACGGCGGACCTCTAAGGTCGCCGTGGCGGAAGTGCAAACCTCGTGCCGCGGCGTAACAGACCTGCAACAGGCCGTGTTTGCCCTCCCCACCAATTGCGGCGATACAGCGCCGCGACTGACCGTGCGATTCGATGGGAGACACGTGCACATGAAGGTGATTATCCTCGGCGGAGACGGCTTCTGCGGCTGGCCCAACGCGCTCTATCTCTCGGCGCGAGGGCACGACGTCATCATCGTCGACAACCTGTCCCGGCGTGCCATCGACCTGGAGCTCGAGGTCGACAGCCTGACGCCGATCCGTCCAATCGGAGAGCGCCTGCGCGTCTGGAAGGAGCTTACCGGTAAGGAAATTCAGTACCACAACTTCACCGTGGGCGAGCATTACCACCGGCTTCTGACGTTGTTCCAGGAGGAAGCGCCCGACGCCGTCGTGCACTTCGCCGAGCAGCGCGCCGCGCCCTATTCGATGAAGTCCGCCGCGCACAAGCGCTACACGGTCAACAACAACCTCAATGCCACCAACGACGTGCTCGCCGCGATCGTGGAGTCGGGCCTCGACATCCACCTCGTCCATCTCGGCACGATGGGCGTCTACGGGTACGGCACCGCGGGCATGCGCATCCCCGAAGGCTACCTCAAGGTCCGCGTCGAGACGCCCGTGGGCGATAGCGAGCAGGAAATCCTCTACCCGACCAATCCCGGCTCGATCTACCACATGACGAAGTCGCAGGATCAGCTGTTCTTCCACTTCTACAACAAGAACGACCAAGTCCGGATCACCGACCTGCACCAGGGCATCGTCTGGGGCACGCAGACCGAGGAGACGCGCCGCGACGAGCGGCTCATCAACCGGTTCGACTACGACGGCGATTACGGCACCGTGCTGAACCGCTTCCTGATGCAGGCGGCGGTGAACTACCCGATGACGGTGCATGGCACCGGTGGCCAGACGCGTGCCTTCATCCACATCCAGGACACCTGCCGCTGCATCGAACTCGCGCTCGAGAACCCGCCGCAGAGGGGAGAGCGCGTGAACATCCTCAACCAGATGACCGAAACGCACCGCGTCCGCGACCTCGCGCAGATGATCGCCGACAAGCTCGACGCCGAGATCGCCTATCTCGACAACCCGCGCAACGAGGCCGACGAGAACGACCTCCACGTCGCCAACGACCGCTTCCTCGGTCTCGGCCTCGAGCCGATCAAGCTGTCCGAAGGTGTGATGGACGAAGTGCGCGACATCGCCGCCAAATACGCGGAACGCTGCGACAAGACGAAGATCCCCTGCGTCTCGCTCTGGCGGTAGACCGAGGGTCCGGTCTCGACTGAAGTGGCGCCGGATGTTCTGGCGCCGCTTTTATTTTGGGGGTGTCCGCAAAGCGTGTTGGTTTGCTTCGTCTTAACTTGGAAGGGCTTTATTCGCCCGCTTTTGAAGCGGAGGATGCCCTTGCTACACCACGACATTCGCCGTTTTCTTGATGCCCTCGACGACCTGAACCCGGCTCAGATCGAAGACGCCCAGACGAAGATCCGGGGTCTCCTGCAGAAGTCCGAGGCGATCTCGGAGATCGAAACACGGACAAAGTAAGAACACAAGTGCCCTTTCTGTGGCGACAAGCGGCGCCAGAAGTGGGGTCGCACCCGAACCAGGATCCAGCGCTACCGATGCGGCGGCTGCCAGAAAACCTACTCAGGCCGAACCGGGAGCGCCATCGGCCGCATCTATCGCCCTGACCTGTTCATGGTCGCATTGAGGGATATGCTGGGTGCCTCCGCGCCGCAGTCGGTTCGCAAGCTCGCAAGGGAGCTCAAGCTCAATAAATACACGATTTGGCGCTGGCGGATGATCGTGTTCTCGATAGTCGGGAGCAGCAGCGTAGCGGCGAGCTTCTCCGGGATCATCGAGGCGGACGAGACCTACCAGCGGGAGTCCCGGAAGGGATCACGCGAATGGGTCCGCCACTTCGCCGATCCGCAGAATATCCCGAAACCACCGCGCCCACGGTGGGAAGACTTCACGACGCAAGGACTGAAGATGATGCGTGGTCTATCGAGGTGGCAGCTCCCCATTCTCACTGTCGCTGACCGCGGCGGAGCACGGCTCTTCCGCAGACTGCCGGACCGCAAAGGCGTGACGGTGGAGCGCGCGATGAAGCCCTTGGTGCCAGGCGATGCCGTGCTCTGCTCGGACGGCGGCAATGGCTACAGGAGCCTCGCGGCGGCATACGGCCTGGAGCACTTCGTGGTGGGCAGCAAGCCAGGAACTCGTGTTGCAGCAGGCTGCTACCACATCCAGAATGTGAACTCGCTCCACGCCCGCTATGGCAAGTTCATCGAGCCGTTTTGTGGGCCGGCGACGAAGAACCTGAACGGCTACATCCGGTGGCTGGAGGTGCGGATGGCAGGGGTGCGACCGGCGGATGTGATCAGGGCGTCATAGCGGATTTAAGTGGGGCGAGACCGGCAAGGTCGTCCGGCTGTTTCCGGCGTTGCCTGCCCGCGCCTATCTCGACGGTATGACGGATCTCAGAAGATCACACCCCAAGCTTTACTTACTTATTGCGCGGCCTCTGGGAGCGGTCCTTGCTGCAAGCCTCTTTGTGGCCGGCGCACACGCACGCTATGGCCTCATACGGGCGACAACGATCAAGATTGAAGCACCTGACCAGGTCCAGCCCGGACAAGTCTACGACATCCGCATTCATGCAGTCGGCCTTCCGTTCGGAGCTGGCGTCGACATCAGCGGAGATGCCACCCAAGACCGTCGAGGCATTGAACCAATCGTACCGAGACGGAACACCTACCGCGTCGTAGCTCCCAGCGAAGCCGGATTTTACGCCCTCACCGCCCGCCTATATGCTGTCGACGAAGGCGATCCCATCGCCTGCGAGGTCATAACGCCGAGCCAGGTCATATGGATGCCCCCGACCGCAATGTGCCTGTCCCGCGACCTCGATCGAGCGCGCGCCCGGATTGCGGTCGTGAGCACTCACTGAAGAGAGAAGCGCAAACCACCACGGTACGCGGACACCCCCTTTATTTTTAGCGCCGAAAGTCTCGCAGCATGACGTAGCCGCGCAGCAGAGCGGGCTTCAGTGCAGGCACGCGCTTCGCCAGGTTCCGCCCGGCCCGAACGAGCACATGGCCCCGTCGCATGGATCCTGCACGGTTCTTCAACCGTCCGATCACCTCGGCGAAGAAGTTCGTCTCGCGCAGCGCATCCCAATAGTACCGCGCAAGCGGGACCGGAACTGCGTTCCAGGGTTTATAATCCCCGGCGGCGTAATGAATCAGTTTCGGAGCCTTGCGCGCCGCCATGGCGCGTGCGTGGTTCGCGGCCGGCACGCGATTGTAGCCGGCAATAATCGTGTTGAAGACGTTCCACTCGTCCGGAAGGATGTAGAGATCGTCTTTGAAATGCATGTTCAGGATGTCCTGGTCGCGGAACAGGTAGCGTCCCTCCTGCGCGCGGGCGAAGAGCGTGCGGCCAGTCGCTTCAACGTCCATCGCGCGGAAGTCGAAAAGGAGGAGGCCCGCATTGATGTATCGCGCAATTCGGTCGTCGTTCAGCCCCATGACCTCGCGCTGATAGGTGCCGAGATCGGGCACCTCGGGGTCGATCGTGGGCGTCGCCCCGGTCAGCGTGCGCGTCATGATGTGATCCGTCACCGCGCCAAGCGCCTTGCCGCCCATGTCGGTGTCGTAGAGCTCGCAGATGTCGCCGAGCACGATCATGTCGACGTCGAGATAAAGCAGCCGGTCGAGGCCGGGCAGTAGTTCGAACAGCAGGAAGCGATTGTACGTCGCGTTCGATGGTGCCCGCGTGGCCGACCGGTAGCTGTCCGCGAACGTGTCGCCGGCATTGAGTTCGTGAAAGCGAACGTTAGGGTGGACGTCGAGTCCCTCCACAAGCATCGACATCGGCGCAGGCCGGATGTCGGTGTGCAGAAAGAACAGGTTGATCCGCCGCGACCGGTCGGCCCGCGAAAGCATCGAATGCAGCATCGCCGCCGTATGCGGCAGGTAGAACCGGTCCGCCGAGAAGGCGATGTTCACGTCCTCGGGCGAATTGCAGCTGTCGTCGGTGATGTAGGGGATGAACAGCGCCCGTGACGTGTTGACGATGTTCACCTCGCGGATGCGCAACTCGGGCCGGGTTCGCTGGAGATGGCGCAGGTACACGCCCAGCAGGCGCTCGGCGATGAAGCCCAGATAGCGGACCTGCGTGGGCGAGTAATGGCTGCGGTCGACGTCGTACGCCTCGATCCGCTCGAGGATGTCGAAGAGCCATAGGCAGTAGGGCTCGAAGATTTCGCGCCGCATCAGGAACATGTTGCCGAGCCGGATGACGTAGCCGGCCGCGTCGGTCTCGAAATCCTCGCGGAACGCGGGATAGTGCTCGGTGATG
Source organism: uncultured Jannaschia sp. (assembly GCF_947494055.1). GTDB lineage: Bacteria > Pseudomonadota > Alphaproteobacteria > Rhodobacterales > Rhodobacteraceae > Jannaschia. Next base: position 374,203 of record NZ_CANLTR010000001.1, read on the forward strand.
ACCTCGCGCAGCACGTCGAAATCGATGGCGGCATGGCCGTTGCGGTAGTTCTCCTCGACGGTCCGCCCCATCTCGTGGAGCTTCGGAACGACGATGTCGTGATCGCCCGCGTCGCGCTCCAGCCAGTCGCCCGTCCGCTGCGCCCAGTCCCGGCTGTCGAAGCGGTCCACGAAAAGTTCCGCCTGCGACCCTTCGAACGTGCCGGCTATGTCGAGCATCCGGCGATAATGCATGAGACCGATCCGGTCGCTCTCCCGGTCGTTCTTCCACGCCCAGTAGAGCGCCGTCAGTTCGCAGTACTCGGTGTTCCGGGCCGAGATGTTCTCCCCGGTATCGTCGCCGATCATGCCCGGCAGCGGCGCGGCGGCCGTCGCGCGGCCCACGTGGATCGGCACGACATAAGGCGCGTCGATCGTCGGGGCGGTCTTGTGGAAGGCGGCGTAGAGGCTGGTTTTCTCGGACAAGCTGGTGATCCCGAACAATGCTGGCGCGTCGACGACGACCGCCTCTACCCAGCGTTGCCGCCTCCGTCAACGAAGCGCCGGACGAGGGCTTGCACCTCGGTGCCGGCCCGGTCCATCTGGCGGCCGGGAGGCGCGATGAACGATTTGCTGGCCGGTCTGGGCGAGGCGCTGCGCCTGATCCTCACGCTCGACGCGGAACTCATCGAGATCACGCTCCGGTCGCTCCGCGTGACGCTCTCGGCCCTCGTCATCGCCTGTGCGATCGGCCTGCCGCTCGGCGGCTGGCTCGCGGTGTGGCGGTTCCGGCAGCGCCGCTTCGTCATCGCCACGCTGAACGCGCTGATCGCCCTGCCGCCGGTCGTCGTCGGTCTCGTCGTCTACCTCCTGCTGTCGCGCTCCGGCCCGCTCGGCGTCCTGGGCCTCCTCTTCACGCCGGGCGCGATGATCGCGGCGCAGGTCATCATCATCACCCCGCTCGTCGCCTCGATCGCGCATCAGGCATTGCGGGATCTCTGGGCGGTCTATCACGACCTGCTGATCTCGATGAACGCCACGCGGTGGCAGCGCGTGTCGACGCTCCTGATCGACGGCCGCCGCGCCCTGCTCACCGCCGCGCTCGCGGGGTTCGGGCGGGCCATCGGCGAAGTCGGTGCGATCATGATCGTCGGCGGCAACATCGACGGCGCTACGCGCGTCCTAACTACGGCCATCGCGCTGGAGACGGGGCGCGGCGACTTCGCGCTGGCGCTCGGGCTCGGGATCGTCCTCATCGGCCTGTCGCTGGCCGTGAGCTGGGCGAGCCACTGGGTCATGCGAACGGAACGGCGGGGAACGTGGTAGCCGTCCTGCCCCTGCGCCTCACGGGCGCGTCGCTGCGGCGGCGCGGGAAGCGGCTTGTGGGGCCGGTCGATCTCGAGATCGGCGCCGAGGGCGTGACCGCGGTGATCGGGCCGAACGGGTCGGGCAAGACCTCGCTTCTGCGGATGATGCACGGGCTCCAGCGGCCCGCCGCCGGCCGGGTCGACTGGTCGCTGCCCGAGGGGGTGGCGCGCACGCGGCAGGCCTATGTCTTCCAGCAGCCCATCGCGCTGCGCCGGACGGTTCTGGCCAACCTCGCCTTCCCCCTGCGCCTGCGCGGCCTGTCCCGCGCCGAGATCCGCCTGCGCGCCGAGGCGCAGGCGGCCCGCTTCGACCTGACCGACAAGCTCGCGCAATCCGCTCCTTCCCTTTCGGGCGGCGAGATGCAGCGCCTCGCCCTCGCGCGCGCGCTCATCACCGAACCGGAGATCCTGTTCGCGGACGAACCCTGCGCGGCACTCGACGGCCGCGCCATGCGGGAGATCGAGACGCGGCTGATCGAGGCATCCGCGCAAACCCGGCTCATCATCGCCACCCACGACATGGGACAGGCGCGGCGCATTGCATCCGACGTCATCTTCCTCTTGCATGGCCGCGTCCACGAAACCGGACCCGCCCAGACCTTCTTCGACTCACCTGGGACCCCGGAAGCCCGCGCCTTTCTCAAAGGAGACATCGTCGAATGATCCGACTTCTCGCCGCACTCGCGCTCACCCTGCCGACGCTGACCCATGCCCAGACGATGCGCATGGCGGTGACGACCTCGTTCCAGAATTCGGGCCTCGCCGAGACGCTTCTGCCGGAATTCGAACTCGACACCGGCATCGGGGTCGAGCTCGTCGTCGTCGGCACCGGCCAGGCCCTGCGCCTGGGCGAGGCGGGCGACGTCGACGCCGTGCTCGTTCATTCGCGCCCCGACGAGGAGGCGTTCGTCGAGGCCGGCCACGCCACCCACCGGCGGGAAATCATGTACAACGACTTCATCATCGTCGGCCCCGAGGAGGACCCGGCCAGCGTGCAGGGCTCCGCCACTGCAGCGGACGCGATGGCCCGCATCGCCGAGTCGGAATCCCCCTTCGTGAGCCGCGGCGACGACAGCGGCACCCACAAGGCGGAGCTCGCGCTGTGGGACGCGGCGGGGGTCGCGCCGGAGGGCGGCTGGTATCGCCCGGTCGGCGCCGGCATGGGCGCGGCGCTCAACACCGCCACCGGCATGGGCGCCTACGTCCTGTCGGACCGGGCGAGCTGGCTCAATTTCGGCAACCAGGAGGGCATGACCATCGATTACGAGGGCGATCCGGAGATGTTCAACCAGTATGCCTATCTGCCGGTGAACCCGGAAACGCATCCCGACGTGAAGGCCGACCTGGCCGCGCAGCTCGAGGACTGGCTCGTCTCGGAACGGGCCCGGACGCTGATCGACAGCTACCGGGTGATGGGGGAGCAGGTCTTCTTCTTCAACGCCGAGGAATAGCCGCCTCTTCTTGGCCCAAATACTCAGCCCGGTCCGCGGCGGGCGTCACCCGTCGCCGTGGACCGCCACCTGTGCGAGTTCCGCGTCGCGCGGCGTGAGGATGCGGAACACCTCCCGCACCCCGGCCTCGCCAAGTTCGCGCGCGACGATCATCACCCGGTTCGGCTCCACCCCCTCGCAGAGATCGACCATCGCGTCGATCTCCTGCACCGCGACGGGCCAGGCGGCGGCGCGGTCGGGGGCGCCGTGCATCGTGACGAAATGGTCGGCCAGCGCGGCAACCAGCGCCTCGCGCTCGGCGGGCTCGATCCGGGTGACGGCCGCGAAGGTGACGCGCCCGAAGGTCTCGAGCCCGAGCCAGCCGTTGGCGAAGGCCTGCCGCGACTTGCCGACGAGGTCGCCCTCGGTCCAGTTCGAGAACTCGAACCCGCCGGAGATGCACCATTCCCCGGTCCGCGCCGGCACGTGAAAGACGTTGCGGTCGCTCTCGTCGAAATGAATGGCGCGGGCGAGGTTCACGGCAACTCCAGAAGGTCGGTCAACGGGTCCAGTCTGGTCTCCCCGCCGGCGCGGCGCAAGCGCCCGAACCCCGCATCGAGACCGAGATAGTCCGCGTCCTTCGCCTCGAGTTCCCACGCCGCGGCACTCCGGTCCGCGTGGAGCGCGCGCGGCCCGTCCTCCCAGGATGCGAGCCCGTGCATCAGATGGCGCGCCCAGCTTTCGAGAAGCGCCCGGGGTACGACCTCGCCGCATCCCTCCTGCCAGAGCGCCGTCTCCGTCGCGTCCGAGGGGAGAAAGTAGATGACGAGGTGCACGACGAGCCAGTCCGGGATCGCCTCGGGGTCGCCGCCCTCCGCGAGTAGCGTCACGCACCCCGCCAAGCCGCCGTTCACGAGGACACGTCCGTCCCAAGCGAGGTGAACGGGCAGTTCGGACGGCCCGATCGCCCCCAGCGCATCGCGGAGTGCCACGGCGCAGAGCGGCTGCATCTGCGCGGCGCGGACAAGCGGCACGTCGGGGGCGAAGACCACCGCCATCTCGAGCGCATCGCCCGTTCGCCAGAAGATCGTCCCGCCGTCGCAGCCCGCCCGCGCCGCCGCCCCCGCCTCGGACCTCGGGTCGTCCGCCGCCACGCCGCGAAGGAGCGGCGGGAACTCAGGCATGGCCGTCCGCCACGAGCCGGCGGGCGAGCGCGCGGAACGACGCCGCTTCCGCCCCCTGCGGCTTCGACGCGACGACCGGCGCGCCGCCATCTGCCGCGACCCGGATCGAGAGGTGCAACGGGATCTCCGCCAGCAGCGGCACGCCCAGCTTCGCGGCCTCCGCGGCCACGCCCCCGTGTCCGAAGATGTGCTCCTCGTGGCCGCAATTCGAGCAGATATGTGTGGACATGTTCTCGACCATGCCGACGACCGGCACGTTCATTTGCCGAAACATGTCGATTCCCTTCCGCGCGTCGATCAGCGCCACGTCCTGCGGCGTCGAGATCACGATGGCGCCGTCGACCCGAAACTTCTGGCTGAGCGTCATCTGCACGTCGCCGGTTCCCGGCGGCAGGTCCACGAGCAGCACGTCGAGCGCGCCCCACTGGACCTGATTCATCATCTGCTGCAGCGCGCCCATCAGCATCGGGCCACGCCAGACGACCGCCTGATCCTCGTTCGTCATCAGGCCCATCGACATCATCGTGACGCCATGGTTGCGGAGCGGCAGGATCGTCTTGCCGTCGGGCGAGGCCGGCCGACCCGACACGCCGAGCATCCTGGGCTGGCTCGGTCCGTAGACGTCGGCGTCGAGCAACCCCACGCGCCGCCCCTCGGCCGCGAGCGCCACGGCGAGGTTCGCGGCCAGCGTGGACTTCCCGACCCCGCCCTTTCCGCTCGCGATGGCGAGGATGCGGTCCACGCCCGGCACCGGCTGCGGCCCCGAAGGCTCCGCCGGCCGCCGGGGCTTCAGTTCAGGCGGCGCCGACTCGCTATGCGCGGTCAGCAGCACGCTGGCCTTCGTCACGCCCGCGATCGCCGTCAGCGCGGCCTCGGCCTCCGCGCGGACCGGCTCCATCGCCTCCCCCCGGCTCGGCGGCACCTCCATGACGAAACGCACCGCGCCGTCGTCCACGGAGAGCGCGCGGACGAGGCCGGCCGAAACGATGTCCGTCCCCTCCGGCGTCCGCACGCTCTTCAGCGTCGCGAGGACCTCCTCGCGCGTGGGTCCGCTCATTCGGGGCTGCCGTTGATCGTCCCGGTCACGACATGTTCGAGGTCGAGCCCGTCGACGGTCAGCACGACCTTCGCCTCGAACGGGCCGGACTTGCCGCTGTCCCGTGCGGCCTTCTCGATCTCCTGCTGCGAGGTCACGCCGACCTGCTTGAGGAACTTGCGCATCGACATGTTGAATTCGTCGGCCATGATCGTCTCCTAGTTGATGTAATCTTCGCTGCTGCGCGGCCGCGGCCTTGGGGCGGCGGCGAAGGGGCTGTCGGCGCTATGCGCCATCGCGTTCACCCGGCAGGTGTCGCACATCCGGATCATCCGCGCCTTTTCCGCGCCGAAGGCCGGGTGCCGGTCGGCGAGCATCCCGGCGATCCGCTCGATCGTGGAGGCGACGCCGAAGGGCTTGCCGCATTCCACGCAGAGCGCGGGTTCCTCCGCGTTCAGCACGCGCGGCGACAGTGCGTCGGGGGACAGGTCGAGCCGCGGCTCGAGCGCGATGGCGTCCTCGGGACAGATGTTGGCGCAGAGGCCGCATTGCAGGCAGGCATCCTCGACGAATCGCACTTCCGGCCGGTCGGGATTGTCGAGCAGCGCGCCCGACGGGCAGAGCGACACGCAGGCGAGACAGAGCGTGCAGGCGTCGCGGTCGAGAAGGACGGCCCCGTAGGGTGCGCCCTCGGGCAACGGCACGACCGGCGCCCCGTCGTGGAGCGCCGCGGCGGCCACACGCGTGACCTGACGGCGGGTGCCGAGCGGCAGGATCGGTTCGGCCACGGCGGCCGGCACCGGCGCGCGTGTTTCCGCCGCGAGCGCGTCGGGCTCGGCCGCGTCGAGGAGGCGTACGGCCTCCCGTCCGGCCAGCGCGTTGGCGAGCGCGATCTGCGCGAGCAGCGGGTCGCGCTCCGTCCGCGGCCCCGGCAGGATGTCGACCCGCGCGAACCCCGCGCCCAGCGCCGCCATCGCTTCGGCATGCCCGTAGGCGGCGAGCGCCGGCAGTTCCAGCGGCACGGCATGGGCCGGCAGGCCGCGCCCGTGGCGGGCGGCGAGCGCGATCATCTCGCGCCCGTGGTCGTCGTGGACGAGGAGCGTCGGGTCGGCGCCTAGCGTGCGGAACGTCCGCGCCAGCACCTCGATCCGGCGGAACGTGTGGTCCACCGGCGGCGCGTCGTAGGCGATGGCACCGGACGGACAGACCGAGGAACACGCCCCGCATCCGGCGCAGATCATCGGGTCGACGGTCACGTGCTCGCCCGCCGGCACGATCGCCCCGGTCGGACAGAGGTCGAGGCAGCGGGTGCAGCCGGTCTGCTCGGCCCGCGAATGGGCGCAGAGCGCCGGCTCGACGCGGACATGCAGCGTCTTCTCGAAGGTGCCGACGAGCTGCGACGCAACCAGAACGGCGTCCGCGACCGCCTGCGGACGACCGGGGTCGGGCCGCAGGTAACCGTCGCGCTTGTGATGCGCCGGAAAGAGCGGCGTGCCGCCGGTCAGGTCGACGATCACGTCGCAGCGCGTCCGGGCGCCGTCGCGGGGCGCGCCGAAGGCAATCTCCCGGCCCGACGGATCGACCTGGCGCAGCGCGTCCAGCGTCAGTTCGAACGCGCCGAACGCACCGGACGCACGGCGGATGCGGCCGGAGACGATCTCGACGGCGCGGTCCTCGGGCGCCTCGGCCCCTTCGGGCAGCAGGACCGTGACGGCGAGCGTGTCCCTGAGCCGATGCGCGGCCGCCATGGCCACCTCCGCCGGCCCGACGATCAGGCACAGTCCCTCGGACGCGACATCGATCATCGGCGCCTCCGACGCCGGCAGCGCCGCCTCGGCCAGGAGTGCGGCCTGCTTCGCCGTCGGATCGCCGTCGTCGGTCCAGCCCGCCCGGTCGCGGATGTCGACGAAGCGCGGCGCGCCGACCCCGGCTTCGGCGGCGAGCGTGGTCAGTCGCGGCCCCTCCTGTCCGCAGGCCATCAGGGTATCCGGTGCGGCGAAGGCCTCGGCGACGACCTCGGGCGCGGCGCAGCAGAGCGCCGTATGCACCCGATCGCAGGTCCGGCCGGTCGCCGATGCGAGTGCGTCCGCGTCGATCGCTTGCGTTCCGGCGCAGTTGCACAGGACGAGACGTCCGGCCATCATCGTTCCTCCCGAAAGATCGGAGGACAGATGCACATGCACGCGCCCCGGTTGCAAGCATCACGCGATTGTCGCTTCGCCTCCGCTACGGAATGCGGCACTAGGAGGCCAATGCAGGACGCGCCACCCAAGACCGTCGAAATGCCCGTCGGCATCCTGATCCGCCGCAGCCCCGGCGTGACGCGCTGGGTGTCGGAGGTCTGGACGCTGGCCGGGATCATTCCGCATGCCGGATCCGCAAGCTGGAAGCCGGTCCTGCGCGACGGCCCCGTGGAGGAGTTCCACGCCACGACCCTGACGTTGCTGCTCCATCGGAAGGACACCGACAGCCTGATCCAGAACCTGACGGCGCAGGTCCCCTCGGTCTGGGTCGCGCTGCGCGGGGCCGGCCGGCCGCAGGCGACGCACGTGACGGCCTCCCCCTTCGAGGCGAGCTTCCACGAGATCGACGCCGAGGACCGGGTGGAGAAGGTGGCGATGCCCGAGGGGATGATTGCGTGGGTGGAAGCCTTCGTGGCGCTGCACCATGTCGACGAGCCCTTCGTGAAACGGCAGCGCGACCGGCGGCGCGAGGGGCCGGCCCAGTCGGGCGTCGGCGATGCACGGATCGCGCAGGAGGCCGATGTCTGGCGCAACCCGCAATCGCTGAGGTTCCGGAAATGAGCGACTTCTGGTCCCGCCGCAGACAGGCCGTCGAGGCCGAGGACCGCGCCACGCGCGAGGCAGAGACGAAGGCCGCCGACGCCGAGGTCCTGCGCGTGGAACAGGCTGAACTGGCCGATCTGCCCGACGCGGAGGTTCTGGCACGGCTGGACCTGCCCGACCCCGACGGCGTCGTCTCCGGCGACGACATCTCGGCGTTCCTGCGGCGGGTCGTGCCGGGGCATATCCGCAACCGCGCCCTGCGCGCCCTGTGGCGGTCGAACCCGGTCCTCGCCAATCTCGACGGGCTCAACGATTACGACGGGGATTTCACCGGCGACGGGCTTGGCGGAGCGCCGCTGCGGACGAGTTACGAGGTCGGCCGGGGCCTGGCCGCGCATGTACGGAAGCTCGCCGCAGCGCAGCCCGACCGAAACGATCAGGAAAATGTGCCGCAAGATCAAACGGAAATAGGTCTTGCCGAGGACCTGTCCGACGTGGAACTTAGGGCTCCTGAAGACGAGGCACAGGATCATGTGCCCGCACCGGTGGAGCCGCCGCGACGGATGCGCTTCACGTTCGAGGAGGACAGGGAGACATGAACGCCAGCGCGTCCCTGCCGCATGACGGTCCGTCGGAGGAAGATCGGCTGCGGGCGGATCTCTACAATTACCTCGGTCTCGTCCTTGCCCGGCCGATGGACGCCATGACGCTCGAACAGAGCGCGGGACTGTCCGGCGACAACACGCCGCTCGGCCGCGCGATCTCCGACCTGGCCCGGACCGCGCGGGGCGCCGATCCGAAGGCGGTGCGCCGCGAATACGACGCGCTCTTCGTCGGGCTCGGGCGTGGCGAGCTTCTCCCCTATGCAAGCTACTATCTGACCGGGTTCCTCAACGAGAAACCGCTCGCGGCACTGCGCCAGGACTTCGCCCGCCTCGGGCTCACGCGGGCCGAGGGCGTGTTCGAACCGGAGGACGGCATCGCCTCCCTGATGGAGGTGATGGGCGCGATCATCGTCGGTCGCTTCGGCACGCCGATCGCGATGTGGCGGCAACGGGATTTCTGGGCGCGGCATGTCGGCCCGTGGGCCGGGCACTTCTTCACCGACCTCGCGGGCTCGAAGGGCGGTCGTGTCTATGCCGCCGTGGGCGTGGTCGGACGCGAATTCATGAACATCGAACGCGAGGCGTTCCGGCTCGCGGCCGCCTGAGCGCCGCACCTGTCTGGAGGAATCGAGATGACCGAGACGAGAGACGCAAGCCGCCGCAACTTCCTGAAGCTGGCCGCCACCGCGCCCGCTGCCGCGGCCGTCGCAACCGTGGCCGGCACCGACGAGGCCGAGGCTGCGAGGGGCTCCGAGACGCGCCTCGCCGACACCGAGCAGACCCGCGCCTATTACGACAGCGCACGTTTCTGAGGGAGGGGACCAGATGCTTCGCAGAAAGACCACGGACGCGCCCCGCAATGGCGGCACCGGCCTGATCGACCGGGCGGCACGGCGCGGCGTCGACCGCCGCGCCTTTCTGCGCGGCTCCGGCCTCGCCATCGGCGGGCTGGCCGCCATCGGCGCGACCGGCGGCACGGTCGCCAAGGCGCAACAGGCCGAGTACCCCGTCACCGAGGGCGTGACGAAGGTGAAGTCGGTCTGCACCCATTGCTCGGTCGGCTGCACGGTCATCGCCGAAGTGCAGAACGGGGTCTGGTTTGGACAGGAGCCGGGCTACGAATCCCCATTCAACATGGGCGCGCATTGCGCCAAGGGCGCCTCGGTCCGCGAGCATGCCCACGGCGAGCGCCGGCTGAAATACCCGATGAAGAAAGTCGGCGGCGTCTGGGAGCGGATCTCCTGGGAGCAGGCGATCGACGAGGTCGGCGACCAGCTGCTCGGGATCAAGGAGGAGTCCGGCCCGGATTCCGTCTACTGGCTGGGCTCGGCCAAGCACAACAACGAGCAGGCCTACCTGTTCCGCAAGTTCGCCGCCTACTGGGGCACCAACAACGTCGACCACCAGGCACGGATCTGCCACTCGACCACCGTGGCGGGCGTGGCGAACACATGGGGCTACGGCGCCATGACCAACAGCTACAACGACATCCTGAACTCCAAGGCGATCTTCATCATCGGCGGGAACCCGGCCGAGGCGCATCCCGTCTCGCTGCTGCACATCCTGAAGTCGAAGGAGGAGAACGCCGCACCGCTCATCGTGTGCGATCCGCGCTTCACGCGCACGGCCGCGCATGCCGACGAATACGTGCGCTTCCGGCCCGGCACCGACGTGGCGTTGGTCTGGGGGATCCTCTGGCACATCTTCGAGAACGGGTGGGAGGACGAGGAGTTCATCCGCACCCGCGTCTGGGGCATGGACCGCATCCGCGAGGAGGTCGCCCGCTGGACCCCCGACGAGGTCGAACGCGTCACCGGCGCCTCCTCCGCACAGCTCGAACGCGTCGCGCGCACGCTGGCGGAGAACCGTCCCGGCACCGTGATCTGGTGCATGGGCGGCACGCAGCACACGAACGGGAACAACAACACCCGCGCCTATTGCATCCTGCAGCTCGCGCTTGGGAACATGGGCATCGCGGGTGGCGGCACCAACATCTTCCGCGGCCACGACAACGTGCAGGGTGCGACCGATCTCGGCGTGCTGGCCGACACGCTGCCGGGCTATTACGGCCTGACCGAAGGGGCCTGGGCGCATTGGGCCCGCGTCTGGGAAGAGGATCTGGACTGGCTCAAAGGCAATTTCGACGTGCTGCCGGGCAAGGGCCCCGACGGCGGCGACCTGATGATGATGGGCGAAACCGGCATCCCGGTCAGCCGCTGGATCGACGGCGTACTCGAGGATGCCGAGAACCTGGATCAGCCGAACCGAACCCGTGCGATGATCTTCTGGGGCCATGCCCCCAACAGCCAGACGCGTCTGAAGGAGATGAAGACCGCGATGGAGGATCTCGACCTCCTCGTGGTGGTCGACCCCTACCCGACGCTGACGGCAGCGATGAACGACCGCACCGACGGCGTCTACCTCCTGCCGGCGGCGACGCAGTTCGAGACCTACGGCTCCGTCACCGCGTCGAACCGTTCGCTGCAATGGCGCGAGAAGATCGTGGAGCCGCTCTTCGAGAGCCTGCCGGACCACACGATCATGGCGAAGTTCGCGCTCAAGTTCGGCTTCGCGGACCGCATCTTCCGCAACATCGAGGTCAACGGCGACGAGCCGCTGATCGAGGATCTGGTGCGCGAATACAATCGCGGCATGTGGACGATCGGCTACACCGGGCAATCGCCGGAACGGATGCGGACGCACATGCAGAACCAGCATACGTTCGACCGCAAGACCCTCCGCGCGGTGGGCGGCCCGGCGGACGGCGATTTCTACGGCCTGCCCTGGCCCGCCTGGGGCACGCCGGAGATGAACCATCCGGGCACGGCGAACCTGTACGACATGTCGATGCCGGTGGCCGAGGGCGGCCTGACATTCCGCGCCCGGTTCGGCGTGGAGCGCAATGGCGAGAACCTGCTGGCCGAGGGTGTGGCCACGCCCGGCTCGGAGATCGAGGACGGCTATCCCGAGTTCACCATGCAGATGCTGCAGGATCTCGGCTGGGACGCGGACCTGACGCCCTACGAGCGGGCGATGATCGAATGGGTTTCGGGCTTCCGCGACACGCGGCCCGGCACCCCGGAGGTCGGCGAGGTCGAGTTTCAGGGCGAGCGTCCGACCGACTACAACGAGCAGGTCGGCGGCGTGAACTGGAAGACCGACCTGTCGGGCGGTATCCAGCGGGTCGCCATCGCGCATGGCTGCGCGCCGTTCGGCAACGCAAAGGCCCGCGCCGTGGTCTGGACCTTCCCCGACCCCGTGCCGCTGCATCGCGAGCCGCTCTACACGCCCCGGCGCGATCTGGTGGCCGAATACAGCACCTACGACGACAAGAAGTTCTGGCGCGTGCCCACTCGTTACGCCTCCATTCAGGAGCAGGATTTCAGCCAGGACTACCCGATCATCCTCACCTCCGGCCGTCTGGTCGAGTACGAGGGCGGCGGCGACGAGACGCGGTCGAACCCGTGGCTCGCCGAGCTGCAGCAGGAGATGTTCATCGAGATCAACCCGCGCGACGCCGGCAATCTTGGCGTCACCGAGGGTCAGGACGTCTGGGTCGAGGGGCCGGAAGGCGGCAGGATCATCGTCAAGGCGATGGTGACCCCCCGCGTGGGCGAGGGCGTGGCCTTCATGCCGTTCCATTTCGGGGGTATCTCCGAAGGTCGCGACCTGCGGGAGAACTACCCCGAGGGGGCGGACCCGATCGTCCTGGGCGAATCGACGAACACGGCGCAGACCTACGGCTACGACTCGGTCACCCAGATGCAGGAGACCAAGACGACGCTGTGCAAGATCACCGCGGCGTAAGGGAGAGTTATCATGGCAAGAGCGAAGTTCCTCTGCGACGCCGAGCGCTGCATCGAATGCAACGCCTGCGTCACCGCTTGCAAGAACGAGCACGAGGTTCCCTGGGGCATCAATCGCCGCAAGGTCGTGACCATCCAGGATGGCGAGCCGGGGGAACGGTCGATCTCGGTCGCCTGTATGCATTGCTCCGATCCGCCCTGCATGGCGGTCTGTCCGACCGACTGCTTCTACCAGACGGCGGACGGGATCGTGCTGCACTCGAAGGACCTGTGCATCGGCTGCGGCTATTGCTTCTACGCCTGCCCGTTCGGCGCGCCGCAATATCCGACGGCCGGCAATTTCGGTTCGCGCGGCAAGATGGACAAGTGCACCTTCTGCGCCGGCGGGCCGGAAGAGACCTTCTCCGACGCGGAGTTCACGAAATACGGCCGCAACCGCATCGCCGAGGGCAAGCTGCCGATCTGCGCCGAGATGTGCTCGACCAAGGCGCTTCTGGCCGGCGACGCCGACACGGTGTCGGAGATCTACCGCGAACGCGTGGTCGCCCGCGGCTTCGGCTCCGGCGCGTGGGGCTGGGGCACCGCCTACGGCGAAAACCCGACGCAAGCCGAACTGTGACGAACCGGCCGCCCTCGGGCGGCCGAACCTGACCGAGCGGGAACCGACCGATGATCCGAGCCCTACTCCTCCTCCTTGCCCTCGCCCTGCCCGCCGCTGCGCAGGAGGCTGATTTCGTACCGTCCGGCAGCCAGACGGTCGAGGACATCATGGCCCGGCAACGAGCTTTGGCCGATGGTGACGAGAGCGTCCGGGCCGTGCGCGACCGGGAAGGCATACCGAACGAAACTGCCGAGGACGGGACGGGACTTGCCGTCGATGGTACGGTGGGGCGGCCCGCCGACTGGTCGGATCCCGGCATCTGGCGTGGCGTACGCTACGACGACCTCGACATGCGTTCACAAATCCGGGGGCCGGCGGCGACTACGTTGATCCAGACGGGCGGAATGGAATGGCTCGAACGCCGGGCCGGGCCGCTGCGCTTCTGGGGTGGCGCCTTGCTACTGCTTACACTTGGCGCGCTCGGCATCTTCTTCCTCCTGCGTGGCCGCATCCGGATCGACGGCCCGCGCACCGGACGCACCCTCGTCCGCTTCCGTGTCTACGAGCGTTTCGCCCACTGGCTCCTTGCCGGCAGCTTCATCGCGCTGGCGATCACGGGGCTTCTCGTCCTGTTCGGGCGGGTGGCGATCATTCCGCTCTTCGGGCACGAGGTCTGGGCGCCGGTCGCGATCGTATCGAAATGGGTCCACAACAACATTAGCTGGGCCTTCATGCTCGCCCTCGTGATGGTCTTCGTCCTGTGGGTCCTGCAGAACATTCCCGACCGAACCGACTGGCAATGGCTCAAGCGCGGCGGCGGCATCTTCGGCGGCGGCCATGTTCCCGCAAAGAAGTTCAACGCTGGCCAGAAGGCGATCTTCTGGTCGGTGATCATCCTCGGCGGCTCGATCAGCGTGTCAGGCCTGTCCCTCCTCTTCCCGTTCGAGATGCCGCTTTTCGGGACGACCTTCGCTCACCTGAACGATTGGGGCGTTGGAGGTCTGTTCGGCGGCCTGCCGGCCGATCTCGCGCCGCAGGAGGAGATGCAGCTATCGCAACTCTGGCACGGGATCGTGGCCTTCGTCCTGATCGCGATCATCTTCGCGCACATCTATCTCGGCTCGATCGGGATGGAGGGCGCCTACGACGCGATGGGCAAGGGCCGGGTCGAGGAGCAATGGGCGCGGGAACACCATTCGATCTGGGCCGAGAAGGCTTTGGCCGAGCGTGACGATCCCCGGCGGAAGCAGACCGGCTCGCCCGATGCCAATGCGACACCTGCGGAGTAAACCGATGAAGACCATGCTCAGCGCTTTCGCCGTCGCCATCCTGATCGCCTTCGTCGCGCAATACACGTTCGATGCCCTGCCCTTCAGCTCCGCCGAGCAACAATCGGCGGAGAATGTGCGTCTGGACTAAGTTCGAGCCAGACAGCGACCATACCGAGTGGACAGGACGCGTATCTGCTAGCTTGAGGGCGACGACGAAACCTCGTCCTTCGCCGGACCGGGACCGCGTCGCATACGGTGCACGGCCCCTCCGCTTCAGCCCATCTTGCGATCGTCCACGATCGTCATTTGCGCCAGACCGCTCTCACCGAGATCGACCTTGGCGAAGGGCCCGCCGTGGCACATCTGTGCCGGGTCGGTCGGGTCGGAAGGCTCGCCCGAAGCGAGGATCGTGTCGGCGAACTGCTCGGCGTTGTCCTTGGGGCGGTAGCCCAGATAGGCGGCGTCAGAATTGTCCACCGGTGTCCGATCGTTGTTCGAGACGCCGTAGACGATGGAGAATCCTACCGTCGGCGTGTCGATCGCCCGCGTCACGAGTTGGATCAGGTCGTCGTAGCTGAGCCAGGTGCCGAGTGCGCGGGGCGACGTGACCTGCGCGCAGGAAAGGATGCGGAGGTGGACGGATTCGAGCCCCCGCTTCTCCCAGTACATCCGTCCGAGATCCTCGGCGAAGCACTTGGCGAGGCCATAGAACGTGTCCGGCCGGTGCGGGACGTCCGTGCCGATATGCTCCCGCCGGGAATACATGCCCACCGCATGGATCGAGGAGGCATAGACGACCCGGCGCAGCTTGTGGCGATGCGCCGCTTCCCAGACGTTGTAGGCGCCGACGAAGTTCGGCCCCAGCAGCGTCTCGAATGGCGCCTCGTCGACGACGGCGCCGAAATGGACGACCATGTCCGCTCCCGCGAGAAGCGCGTGGATCTGGTCGTATTCGGCCAGATCGGCTCGGACGTAGGTCTCGCCCTCGTAGAGCTTGCCGATTTCCTCGGCGATGTCGGAGGAAACCAGTTCGTCGCAGAGCCGGGTCAGCGGCTCCCGTAGGTAGGAGCCGAGGCGGCCGGCCGCGCCGGTGAGGACGATCTTCATGTCGGATTCCCTTCTACAGATTCTGGCCCCGCTTGTGCGGCAGCCGCGTCGCCATCGATGTGTGACAGGCCCTGCGGCCGGGTCAACGCATCTCCGCTCCGCCCGCCGCCAACGCCAGGATCTCCGCGATTTCCTCGTCGGTCAGGCCATGCTGCGCCCGCGCATAGCCCGCGCTGATGTAGCCCAGCGCCAGATCGCGCGCGATGGCCGCGCGGTCGCGTTCCGCCGGGTCGCCGTAGCCGGCACCGCCGGGGAAGGCCATGCGCACGATCCGGCCGTGCGGCACGAATTGCCGGCCCTTGCCGCGCATAGGCGCGCCGTCGTCGCGTTCGATGATCGTCCGGGCGCCAGACTGTCCGCCGCGGCGCCCCCGCGCGGGATGGTCGACGCGGTCGAGCATGGCGGAGATGTCGAACTCGTGCCCCTCTCGCGCGCCCACATCCATGAACTGCCCGAGTCCGCCGCGCTGCCGACCCGCGCCACCGGAATCGGGACGCAACTCCTTGCGCCAGATCAGAACGGGACCGACCTGCTCCGTCGCCTCGACCGGCATGGTCATCACGCCTGAGGGGAACGCCGTCGCGTTCATCCCGTCGAGGCCAGGCCGGGCACCGGAGCCGCCGGAATTGAAGGTGAGGACCTCGGCCCGCCGGGGGCCCGCCGGGGCCGGCGCGTCGGTGCGCGGCCGGAGGCTGACTTGGAAGTTGCAGAGGCTGCCCGCTCCTTCTGCCGGGACAAGGTCGGGCAAGAGTCGGTCGAGCGCGTCGTACACCGTGTCCGGCACCATGTGTCCGATGACGTGGCGCAGCGCGACCGGTGCCGGGTGGCGCGCATTGACGATGGTGTCCTCCGGCGCGGTGATCTCGAAGGGTTCGAGCGAGGCCGCGTTGTTCGGGATCTCCGGCGCGATGGCGCATTTGAGCGCATAGCAGGTATAGGCCTTGGTATAGACCAGCGGCACGTTGATGCCCTTCCGATCCGGCCCGCTCGTCCCCGACCAGTCGGACAGGATGCGGCCGGCCTCGATCGTGACGCGTACCCGCAGGTCGACCGGTGTCGCGTAGCCGTCGATCCGCATCTGCCCCTCCGCCGAGCCGGGCGGCAGCGCCGCAATCCGTTCGAGCGTCGCCCGGCGCGAATTGCTCAGGATGAAGTCGGAGATACCCGACAGGTCCGCGAGGCCAAACTCCCGCATCATGTCGATCAGCCGGCGATGCCCGATCTCGTTGCAGGTGGCGAGCGCATAAAGGTCGCCGACGAGCTGATCCGGCTCGCGCACGTTACCGCGGACGATGGCGAGAAGGGTCCGGTCCACCTCCCCCTTCGCGGCGAAGCGCATGATGGGGATGTAGAGCCCTTCCTCGTAGACCGAGTTCGCGTCCACGCCGAAGCCCCGCCCGCCGACGTCAGTGACATGCGCGGTGCAGGCGAAGAAGCCGATCAGGCGTCCCTCGTGGAAGGAGGGCGAGACGACGGTGATGTCGTGGAGGTGGCCCGTGCCCTCCCATGGATCGTTTGTCAGGTAGACGTCCCCCTCCTCCATCGTCTGCCGGCCGATGCGCCGGATGAAGTGGCCCACGGCATCCGCCATTGCGTTGACGTGGCCCGGTGTGCCGGTCACCGCCTGTGCCAGCATGCGTCCCGCGTCGTCGTAGACGCCGGCAGAGAGGTCCCCCGCCTCGCGCACGGAGGTGGAGAAGGCCGTGCGGACAAGCGCCTGCGCCTGCTCCTCCACGATCGAGATCATGCGGTTCCACATGACCTGGTTGGCGACCTGACTGCGCTCGCGTGTCGGGGCGTTCATCGGGCAATCTCCTTCGTGCGGACGTCCAGCGTCCCGTCGGAATGGGCGAAGACCTCACGGCTCCTTGGAACGATCACGGTGGTCTCGGCCTCGGTCACGATGGCGGGGCCCTCCGCGACCTGTCCGGCCGCCATGTCCCGGCGCACGACGACAGCGGCCGGACCTCGCGTGCCGCTGGCCGGGTCGAAGAGGTCGCGGCTGCCGTCCGGCGTCGCGGCGCCCGCCGGGTGCGTCTCCCCCTGTCGTTCGACGTTCGCGGCCTCGGTATGGGCGTTGACCGACCAGACGACGATCTCGACCTCCAGTCCCGCCACCGGGCGACCGAAGAGGGTGGTATAGTCCGCCTCGAACAGGTCGAGGAAGGTCGCGGCGTCGGGGGACGCGACCTGCTCCGGCGTCAGCGCGATGGGGATCTCCCAGCCCTGCCCGGAATAGCGCATGTAGACCTTGTGGTCGGACCCGATCTCCGCCGCCCCGTCGCAGGAGCGCACGAAGGCCGTCGCCTCCGCCTCCATCTCCGCGAAAAGGGTCCGCACGAGCTCCGGGTCGAACTCGGACATCCGCAGGAAGACGGAGCGGTTGGCCTCGAAGCTGAACGGCGCGCGCAGGAACCCGATGGCGGACCCGACGCCCGCGCCTTCGGGCACGAGGCAGCGGTCGATCCCCAGCTTCTCGCAGAGTCGCGCGGCGTGAAGAGGCGCGGCGCCACCGAAAGCGATCATCGTGTAAGCCGACAGGTCCTCGCCGTTCTCGACCGCATGGACGCGGGCGGCGTTGGCCATGTTCTCGTCCACGACCTCCGCGAGGCCCCAAGCGGCCTCCGTCGCGTCCATGCCGAGACGTGCCCCGATGTCCGCATCGAGCGCACGGCGGCTCGCGTCCGGGTCGAGCGGGATCGAGCCACCGGCGAAGTTGCCGGGGTCGAGCCGGCCCAGCACCAGATCCGCGTCGGTCACCGCCGGCCGCTCGCCGCCCCGGCCATAGCAGGCCGGGCCGGGCTCGGACCCGGCGCTTTCGGGGCCCACGCGGATCTGGTCCATGACGTCGACATGCGCGAGCGAGCCGCCGCCCGCCCCGATCTCCACCATGTCGATGACGGGAATGGAGATCGGCATGCCCGACCCCTTCTTGAAGCGGTAGGTCCGCGCCACCTCGAAGACGCGCGCGGTTTTCGGCGTGCGGTCGCGGATGAGGCAGATCTTGGCGGTCGTCCCGCCCATGTCGAAGGAGAGTACGCGATCAAGGCCGTGCCGCGCCGCGATGTCGGCCGCGAAGATCGCGCCCCCCGCTGGCCCGGACTCGACGAGACGAACAGGGAACTCCGCCGCGCTCTCGAGCGACATGATCCCTCCCCCCGAATGCATCAGGAAGACCGGACAATCGGCGCCCTCAGTCTCCAGTCGATCCTTGAGCCGTCCGAGATAGGATTTCATCAGCGGCTTGATGTAGGCATTGGCGATCGTGGTGTTGAAGCGCTCGTATTCACGCATCTGCGGTGAGACCTCGGAAGAGATCGACACCATCGCACCCGGCATCCGCTCGGCCAGCACCTCCGCGATCAGGCGCTCATGCGCATCATTGACGTAGGAATGCAGCAGGCCGACCGCCACGCTGTCGTAGCCCGCCCGGGCCAGCGCGTCCACGAGTGCCTCCACCTCGCCCCTTTCGAGCGGGATCAGCACGCCGCCCTCCGCATCCATTCGTTCGGCGACCGTATAGCGGCAGTTCCGTGGCAGGAGTGGTTCGGGCAGCACGAGGTTGAGGTCGTATTGCTCGAACCGACTCTCGGTCCGCATCTCGATCACGTCACGAAAGCCCTGCGTGGTAATGAGCGCGGTCCTCGCCCCCCTCCGCTCGATCAGGGCGTTGGTGGCAAGCGTCGTACCATGGATGACCTGTGTGATCGCGTCCGCTGCGATGCCAGCCTCGGCACAGACGCGGTGCAACCCCTCGGCGATGGCCTCCTCGGGGGCGGCGTACGTCGTCAGCACCTTGGTCGAGGCTCGCCCGCCCGGATGCTCCAGCACGACATCAGTGAAGGTGCCGCCGATATCGACACCGAGGCGGATCGGGGTTTGGGGCATCAGCGGATCTCCGAATGGTGTCGCTGCACGCTACGCCCGCCTTGTGAGAACGTGAACCGTTCCAGTTTTCCGGGAGGCTGATCAGTCGATTTTAAGCAACGATACTCCATTGTTCATTGACGGTAAGGAAGGTTGCAGTCGACCGATCGACGCCTCCCGCACTATTAACGCGCCATCGGTAGCGTCTAAGGAAGTAAAGTAAAATCGCGCTGCCATAGCGACGTAGGTCGAAGTTGCCATCGACGTGTACGACCGCGATGGAGTTTGGCAACTTCCTTGGCCGAGGCACTCCCCAATCCTCGGAGAGCATTTGGCGTAGTTAGGACTACCTGAAGCTCCTGCTATGGCCAGAACCCTGAAAAGTGGTCCTTCCTGAAATAGGCTTTCGAGCCGGATTGAGGACGAGGGAATGGGTCCGAAGGGCTCTGTTGCACGGAACGTCAGAAGACCGGACCTCCCCTTTCCCTCGCCAATGTCATCCGACGGGTTGTGTGACCGGTATACCGATCACGGTTGAAGATGGCTATGCGGATCTGGAGTTCGGCGGTTTGTCTGTCGAAGTCGCGGGCAAAGAGCTTCTGGCCGAGTAGCTGCATGCAGTGCATTTTCGTCTCAACGCGACTTCGGCGATGGTAGCCGCTCCACCGTCGCCAGATGGTCCGGCCGAGACTCTTGATGGCCCGAAGGGCTTCGTTCCGGCCTGCCGCCCCAGGACTGTCTCTCTTCCACGGCTGCGCGATGCGGCGGCTGTCCACTGCCCGGAAGGGTCATGCGAAGCATGATCCCGAGAGGGGACGAGCAGGTGCAATGGGCTTTGTTACGCAAACCCGGAAGGATTCCTCGCGAATTCATTGTGGTAGATCGTCCTCATGAGCAGACCCATCCCGTCGAGCTCCATGAGAGATGGCTGGGGAAATCTGAACAGGGGCTATGAGTGGATGATCCGCGCAAGATCGGCATGATGCCGAGAGCGAGGAGGGACCATGACGAGACGACCACGCCGGAACCGCAGCCCGGCGTTCAAGGCGAAGGTGGCGCTTGCGGCCCATAAGGGAGAGCGGACGCTTTCCGAGCTGGCCCGAGCAGTTTGACGTTCACCCGAACCGGATCACGCAGTGGCGCACTCAGCTCCTTGAGGGGGCCTCAGGGGTGTTCGGGATCGCGCCGGCCGCCGAGGGCACCCCGGTTGTCGACGTGAAGACGTTGCATGCGAAGATCGGCGAGCTGACGCTGGAGAACGATGCTTCGTAGGGCTTACGC
>NZ_CANLTR010000002.1 GCF_947494055.1 uncultured Jannaschia sp.
TGCCGTGATCCACGTGACCGATCGTCCCGATGTTCACGTGCGGTTTCGTGCGTTCGAACTTTGCCTTCGCCATGATGGGCCCCTGACTTGTAAGGGGGCCCCACGGACCCCCTGAATTGCATCGGGCGCCGTCTAGCCCCATGGACCCGGCTTGGCAAGGGCATGCGGCGGGCGATCAGGCGGGCAGGTCGAACCATTCCGGGCGGCGCAGCATCCAACTCTGGATCTTGCTCGCCATGTTGCGCGCCAGGGTCGTGAGCTGCGCCTCGGCGTCCTTCACGAGGCCCGACCCGAGGAGCAGCGAATTGGCCCCCTCGAAGGTCGTGATCTGGTGCGGACCGCCGATCTTCTCCTGCGGTTCTGCGGTCCAGAGATTGGCGGTGACGACGAGGATCGATTTCGGCGTCAGCAGGACGGGGATGCCCGGCGGGGCGAGCGCATAGCCGTCGATGGCGACCGCGATGATGAAGTCCTTTCCGCCCGCGTAGCGGCCGAACCGGCGCTCGATCTCGGAGGTCATGGCACGCTTGAGCTCCGCGTCGGTCGCGTTCCGGGAGGGCGGGATCTTCTTCGCGGTCTCGGGAACGACGACCGTGTCGGCGAGCTGGAAACTTCCCATTTCCGGCAGGTCCACCCCGAGCGGGTCAGGCACGGCGCAGGCCGAGAGCCCGGCGAGCGACAGCCCCCCGAAGGCCCGCCGGGTCAGCGCGTCACTCATGCCGGAGCGAACCGGTTGTCGCGGGGGAACCCTCGGGGCGCCATGCGGCCGGACTGGGCCCGCTGTCCCAGCCATTCGGCCAGGTCCGGCTCGTAGCGGATGCGCCCGGCCGGATCGGCCCATCTGAGTCCGTCGGCCAGCGTCAGGACGGTCACGTCCGACAGACCCCCGTCCTTGAACTTCTGAAGCCGCACGCCCTTGCCGCGCAGCATCTCGGGAAGCTCGGTCAAGGGGAAGACCAGCATCTTGCGGTTGTCGCCGATACAGGCGACGTGATCGCCCTCGGCCACGATCGGGCGCAACGCCGCGTCGCCGGCCTTCACGGTCAGCACCTGCTTGCCGGCGCGGCGCATCGCGACCATCTCCGCCTCCGGCACGACGAAGCCGTCGCCGCGGTTCGAGGCCAGCAGCAGCTTGCGGCCGGGCTGGTGGATCAGGATGTCGACGATAGCGGTCTCGTTGGGCAGGTCGATCATCAGGCGCAGCGGCTCGCCCATCCCCCGCCCGCCGGGCAGCGCGGAGGCCTGAATGGTGAAGGCGCGGCCGTCGCTGCCCCAGACGATGAGCCTGTCGGTCGTCTCGGCGTGGAACTTGAAGGCGGGACCGTCGCCGTCCTTGAACTTGAGCTCGCGGTCGAGCGGCTGATGCCCCGACAGCGCCCGGATCCAGCCCATGCGCGAGCAGACGACGGTGATCGGCTCGCGCTCGATCATCGCCTCGAGCGGCACGTCCTCCACCTCGACCGCGTCGGCGAAGTCGCTGCGCCGGCGGCCGAGCTCGGTGGCCTTGCCGAAGAGCTTGCGCTGCGCGCGGAGCTCGTCGGCGATGGCCTTCCATTGCAGCCCCTCCTGCGCCAGCAGGTCCTCGAGACCGGCGCGTTCCGCCATCAGCGCGTCACGCTCGCGCAGCAGCGCCATCTCCTCGAGGCGGCGCAGGGCGCGGAGGCGCATGTTCAGGATCGCCTCGGCCTGCACCTCGGTCAGCGTCTGGTCGCGGTCGGTCGGCAGGGGCGAACGGTAATCGCCCTCGTCCCGCGCCCGCACGTAACCCTCGCCCCAGGGCTCGTGCATCAGTGCGGCCTTCGGAGCGTCGTCGTAGCGGATGATGTCGATGACCCGGTCGAGGTTCAGGAAGGCGAGGATGAAGCCCTCCAGCACCTCGAGCCGGTGGTCGATCCTCTGCATCCGGTGACGGGACCGGCGCAGGAGAACCTGGCGCCGGTGGTCGAGGAAGGCCTGCAGGACCTCGCGCAGCGAGCAGACCCGCGGCGTCAGCCCGTCGATCAGCACGTTCATGTTGAGCGCGAACCGCGTCTCCAGCTCCGACAGCCGGTAGAGCGTGTTCATCAACACGTCCGGATCGACGTTGCGCGACTTCGGCTCGAGCACGATGCGGATGTCGTCGGCGCTCTCGTCGCGGATATCGGCGAGGATCGGGACGCGCTTGGTCGTCACGAGCTCGGCCAGTTTCTCGATCAGCTTGCCCTTCTGGACCTGGTAGGGGATCTCGGTGACGACGATCTGCCACTGCCCCTTCCCAAGTTCCTCGACATGATGGCGCGCCCGCAAGCGGAAGGCGCCGCGTCCCGTGCGGTAGGCTTCGAGGATGCTCTCCCGGGGCTCGACGATGAGGCCGCCCGTTGGAAAGTCCGGCCCGGGCACGTGCTCGAGCAGGGTCTCGTCGCGCGCGTTCGGCGACTTGATGAGATGCAGGCAGGCCGCGATCAGCTCGTCGAGATTGTGCGGCGGGATGTTGGTCGCCATCCCGACCGCGATCCCCGCGGCGCCGTTGGCGAGCAGATTCGGCACGGCGGCGGGCAGGACCACCGGCTCCCGCAGCGTGCCGTCGTAATTGTCGCGGAAGTCGACCGCGTCCTCGTCGAGCCCGTCGAGCAGCGCCTCGGCCAGCGCCGTCATCCGCGCCTCGGTGTAGCGGGCGGCGGCGGGGTTGTCGCCGTCGATGTTGCCGAAGTTCCCCTGCCCGTCCACGAGCGGATAGCGGACATTGAAGTCCTGTGCGAGCCGCGCCATCGCGTCGTAGATCGCGGCGTCGCCGTGCGGGTGGTAGTTGCCCATCACGTCGCCGGAGATCTTGGCCGACTTCCGGAAGCCGCCGTTCGAGGACAGGCGAAGCTCCCGCATGGCGTAGAGGATGCGGCGATGCACCGGCTTCAGACCGTCCCGCGCATCCGGCAGCGCGCGGTTCATGATGGTCGAGAGGGCGTAGGTCAGATAGCGGTCGCCGATGGCCCGGCGGAGCGGCTCGGAGATCACGGCCTCGGCGGGGGGGTCGGTCGGCTCGTCCATGGGCGCTGCGTCTAGCGGGCCAGTCCTCACGGCACAAGCCGCCCCGCCGGGTGAAGACGTCGCCCGGTCTCCGAACGGTTCCTTAACGGCTTCGTGCTAGAGCGCGCGGGCCGGCGATGTTAACCTTCGGGGGCGCATCCGAGGAACCTCCGCCGTGCCACGCGGTTGGATCACCATTCGAGATCGCATCATTCCGGAAGGCCGGCCCCGCATGCTGAAGATGACCCTGACCCTTTGCATCGCGATCTATGCCGGCTTCGTGGTCTGGGGCCAGCCACTGGAGCAGACCGGCGAAACCGCGCCCGCCCGACCGGCGATGACGATGCAGTCCGGGCCCGGATACGACCGGCCCGTGATCCTGTCGACCCCGCAGACGGGCCAGGCGGCCGTGACGCGTGCCGCCGTGACTGCGACGGTCGTGCCCGACGCCGCCGCGATCGCCGCGGCCACGCCGGCTCCGGACGCAGCCAAGGCACGGCGCATCGGCGAACCGACCCTGGTCCGTCTGGCCAGATCGAACGCGGACGCGGCCGATCCCGTGGCGGCCGCAGCCGAGCCGGAAGGCGACCTGTTCCGGGTCACCGGCTCGCGGGTCAACATGCGCGGCGGGCCCTCCACCGCCTACGGCGTGATCGACAGCCTCGCCGAGGGAACACTGGCCGAGGCGATCGGCGAGACCGTCGATGGCTGGCGGGAAATCCGCGACGTCGAGACGGGGCGCACGGGGTTCATGTCCGCGCGGTTCCTGCAGCCCGCCTGATCCCGGAGGGGCCCCCGAAGCCGGTGACGCGGTCCATCCTCATCACCGGCTGTTCGAGCGGCATCGGCCTCGACGCGGCCACCACGCTCGGCGCGCGCGGCTGGACGGTGTTCGCCGCCTGCCGAAAGGCGAAGGACTGCGACAGGCTTCGCGACCAGGGATTCATCGCCCCCCGGATCGACTACGAGGATCCGTCCACCATCGCGGCCGCACTGGACGAAATATGGCCTCTCACCGGCGGCCGGCTCGACGCGCTCTTCAACAACGGCGCCTACGCGATCCCGGGTCTCGTCGAGGACATGCCGACCGACGCGCTCCGCGCGATCTTCGAGGCCAACGTCTTCGGCTGGCACGAGCTGACGCGGCAGGTCATCCCGGCCATGCGAGCGCAGGGAGCGGGCCGGATCGTGCAGAACTCCTCCGTCCTGGGCTACGCCGCCGCGCCGTGGCGGGGCGCCTACAACGCGACGAAGTTCGCGCTCGAAGGTCTGACCGACACGCTCCGGATGGAGATGCGCGGCACCGGGCTGCACGTCGCGCTGATCGAGCCCGGCCCCGTCACCTCCCGGTTCCGCGCCAACGCGCGGGAACAGTTCGAGCGCTGGATCGACTGGCGCGCCTCGCCGCGCCGCGCGGATTACGAGGCGCTGATGCACCGGCTCTACCGGGACAACACGGCGCGGTTCGAGTTGCCGCCGCGCGCGGTGACCCGGGCGCTGATCCACGCGGTCGAAAGCCCGCGCCCCCGTGCGCGCTACCGCGTGACGGTGCCCTCCACGCTCGCCATGCTGATGAAGCGCGCCCTGCCCACGCGCGCGATGGACGCACTCGTCTCGAAATCCTGACGCGCCGTCCTACCTGCGGAGGCCAGACGCGAAAGAAGGATGCGACATGCGCGACGACCCCCTCTTCTACATCGTGGCCGGCGCCTGCCTGCTCGTCCTCGTGATCCTGCTGACCGGGATCGGCGGGTTCGCGAAGGGTGGCGAGTTCAACCGGAAGCACGCGAACCGCCTGATGCGCTGGCGCATCTACGCGCAGTTCGCGGCGGTCGTGCTGCTTATCGGGTTCGTCTGGCTGAGATCGGGGAGCTGAGCATGGTCGTCCTGAGCAAGATCTACACACGCACCGGCGATGCCGGCACCACCGCGCTCGGCGACGGGACGCGCGTGCCGAAGACCTCCGCCCGGGTCGAGGCCTACGGCACGGTGGACGAGGCGAACGCCACGATCGGGCTGGCCCGACTCCATGCGGAGGGGGAGCTGGACGATCGGCTGGCCCGCATCCAGAACGACCTGTTCGATCTGGGGGCCGACATGTGCCGGCCGGGCATGGCGCGGGACGCGGAGGCCGAATATCCCCCGCTTCGGATGACGCAAGGACAAGTCGATCGGCTGGAAGCGGAGATCGACGCGATGAACGACGCGCTCGAGCCGCTTCGCAGCTTCGTGCTGCCCGGCGGCAGCGCGTTGGCCGCGCATCTCCATCTGTGCCGCACGGTGACCCGGCGCGCCGAGCGGCTGGCGATGGCGCTGGCGGGTCAGGAGGACGTGAACGCCGCCGCGGTGACCTATCTCAACCGGCTCTCGGACTGGTTCTTCGTGGCCTCGCGGATCGCCAACGACGACGGCCGCGCGGATGTCCTGTGGGTGCCGGGCGCGAACCGCTGACCCGCATCCGGCGGCGCCGTTCGCGCGCGTACGGTGCGTCACGAGGCTCTGCCGCGTCGTTTTCGGCCTGTCGGGGCCTGCGCGCATTCGGTAAACGGCCGGCGAAGCTGTCTTGCAGGAGGTGATCGCCATGAAGATCCTGGTGCCCGTGAAACGGGTGATCGACTACAACGTGAAGGTCCGCGTGAAGGCCGACGGGTCGGGCGTCGATCTTGCCAACGTGAAGATGTCGATGAACCCGTTCGACGAGATTGCCGTCGAGGAGGCGATCCGCCTGAAGGAAGCCGGCGTGGCCGAAGAGGTCGTGGCCGTGTCGATCGGGGTGAAGCAGAGCCAGGAGACGCTGCGCACCGCGCTCGCGATGGGGGCCGACCGGGCGATCCTCGTGGTGGCGACCGACGACGTGCATCAGGACATCGAGCCCTTGGCGGTGGCGAAGATCCTTCAGGCCGTGATCGAGACGGAGCAACCTGGCCTCGTCCTCGCCGGCAAGCAGGCGATCGACAACGACATGAACGCGACGGGTCAGATGCTGGCGGCGCTTCTGGGCTGGAGCCAGGCGACCTTCGCCTCTGAGGTCAAGATCGAGGGCGAGCATGCCGTGGTCACGCGCGAGGTCGATGGCGGGTTGCAGACGATCCGCGTAAAGATGCCGGCCATCGTGACGGTGGATCTGCGCCTGAACGAGCCGCGCTACGCCTCGCTCCCGAACATTATGAAGGCCAAGAAGAAGCCGCTCGAGGAGAACAGCCCGGCCGATTTCGGCGTCGACGTCACGCCGCGGCTGGAGGTCGTCAAGACGACCGAGCCGCCGGTGCGCAAGGCTGGGGAAGTGGTCAAGGACGTGGACGAGCTGGTGGCGAAACTCAAGGAAGCGGGAGCGGTGTGATGGCGGTTCTTCTGATCGGCGAGGTCTCGAACGGCGAGCTCAACCTCGACGCCACGGCGAAGGCATTGACGGCCGCAAGGCAGCTCGGCGATGTGACCGTGCTCTGCGCGGGCGCGCAGGCGGCCGCTGCGGGCGAGGCGGCGTCGAAGCTCGAGGGCGTGGCGAAGGTGCTTGTGGCAGAGGACCCATCTCTTGGCCACCGGCTTGCCGAGCCGACGGCGGCGCTCGTCGTCTCGATGGCCGGCGATTACAGTCACATCGTCGCGCCCTCCACCACCGACGCGAAGAACGTCATGCCGCGGATCGCCGCGCTGCTCGACGTGATGATCCTTTCGGACGTGTCGGCCGTTATCGACGCGGACACGTTCGAACGGTCGATCTACGCGGGCAATGCGGTGCAGACGGTCAAGTCCTCGGACGCGGTCAAGGTGATGACGGTGCGAACCACGACCTTCGATGCCGCGGGCGACGGCGGCCCGGCTCCGGTCGAGACGATCGCGGCGGCCGAGAATCCGGACCTGTCGGAATGGATCGAGGACAAGGTGGCGGCGAGCGACCGGCCCGAGCTCACCTCGGCGGCCCGCGTCGTCTCCGGCGGACGCGGCATCGGCTCGGAGCAGAACTTCAGGATCGTCGAGCAACTGGCCGACAAGCTCGGCGCGGCCGTCGGCGCCTCCCGCGCGGCTGTCGACTCGGGCTACGCGCCGAACGACTGGCAGGTCGGGCAGACCGGCAAGGTGGTGGCCCCCGAGCTCTACGTCGCGCTCGGCATCTCCGGCGCGATCCAGCACCTCGCGGGAATGAAGGACTCGAAGATCATCGTCGCCATCAACAAGGACGAGGAAGCACCGATCTTCCAGGTCGCCGATTACAGCCTCGCCGGCGATCTGTTCGAAATCGTCCCGGAGTTGATCGAGAAGCTTTAGACGTCAATTGGGAAGGCGGGGCGCGGCGTGAAGGTTCGCCGCGCCTCTTTCGTGGGTCAGAGCGTGAGGCCCCGCGGATTTCGTATGACCTCCGCCACGGCCTCGGCGATGCGCGCATGCGCGGCCGGCGACAGGCACTGGCGGGCCACGTCCTCCTCGAGTTCGGGATAGACCATCTCCGTCGTGTCGATCTCGAGGAAGTCCTGCGTGACGTCGCAGCGGACGATTCCGTCCAGGGTTTCCGACAGCGTGTGCAGCATGTCGGGCGTCACGAAGTGCGGCTCGACCCCCAATCCCTGATCCCGGCGATCCTCGATCGACAGCAGGATGCGACGCCCCGGAACCCGTTCGATGAGGGATCGCATCCGCGCGATCCAGGCGGTCGCGAGCTCTTGCCTCACGAGCTCGAACTTCTCCGCCGAAAGCTCGCGGAGCCTCAGAAGCATGTGCCGCGTGAAGGAGAACTCGCTGAAGTCGACATCCGGGTAGAGGTTGTCCATCGCCACCGACCGCTTCAGGAAGCGGTCGTTGCGCCGGCGGTGCACGGTGTAGAAGCGGTTCGACATGTTCGCCGCGCCCATCGCCTGCAGCACGACGGTCTCGGCACCCTCGATGACCTGCATGATGTCGTCATCCTGGTAGAACGCGTCGATCCCCGCGTTCTGCACGCCCAGATTGACCACTTGCCGCCCCGTCCGTTCGGCCAGTCGATCGGTCAACGGGTCCGCGACGTAGCGTCCGTAGATCTCCGAGCTGCCTACGACGACCGTATAGGGCGTGTCGAGCCGAACGGCCGGCCCCCGAAAGATCGTGCGCGAGCTGCCGTAGCGGCATGGGTGATAGTCGAGTTCGGTAACGCGTCCTTCGTAGGTCATGCCGATCCACACGTGATTCGAGGTCTGGCCAACACTGTCGCACCACCCGATTACCGTTCGGTTGAACGTTGGATTCACCGACAATTGGCGCAATGGCCGGGCGCTTGCCCCCCCGGCCGTCGCTGCTATGGTCCGCGCGAGAAGACGGGGGCGGGACATGGACATCGAAAGCATCGGCATCGTCGGCGCGGGACAGATGGGCAACGGGATTGCGCATGTCTGCGCGCTGGCGGGCTACGACGTCCTCCTGAACGACGTACGGCAGGAGGCGCTCGACGACGCCGTCGGGCTGATCCGCCGCAACCTCGATCGACAGGTCTCGCGGGAGAAGATCTCCGCCGAACATCGGGACGCCGCGATGGGGCGCATCCGGACGACGCTGACGCTCACCGATCTCGGCGCGACCGACCTCGTCATCGAGGCCGCGACGGAGCGGGAGGACGTCAAGCATGCGATCTTCGCCGAACTGCTTCCCGCCCTGGGCGAACGGACGATCCTGACCTCGAACACCTCCTCGATCTCGATCACCCGACTGGCCAGCCGCACCGACCGGCCGGAGCGCTTCATGGGGTTCCACTTCATGAACCCGGTTCCCGTCATGCAGCTTGTCGAGCTCATCCGCGGGATCGCTACCGACGAAGCGACCTACGCGGCCTGCCACGGCGTCGTCGAGCGCCTCGGCAAGACGGCGGCGACGGCGGAGGACTTCCCGGCGTTCATCGTCAACCGCATCCTGATGCCGATGATCAACGAGGCGGTCTACACGCTCTACGAGGGCGTGGGGAACGTGAACTCGATCGACCAGGCGATGAAGCTCGGGACCAATCACCCGATGGGGCCGCTGGAGCTCGCCGATTTCATCGGGCTCGACACCTGTCTGGCGATCATGAACGTGCTCCACGACGGGCTGGCCGATACGAAGTACCGCCCCTGCCCGCTCCTGACAAAATACGTCGAAGCGGGTTGGCTCGGCCGCAAGACGCAACGGGGCTTCTACGATTATCGCGGCGAGACACCCGAGCCGACGCGCTGAACGCCTACATTCCCTCGCCGAAGAAATCGGCGACCAAGGCCGCCAGCGCGTCCATCAAGGGTTCCGCCTCGGCGCCGGACGTCTCGACCTCGATCCTGTCGCCGCGGGAGGCGGCGAGCATCAGGAGCCCCATGATCGAGTCGCCGGTCGCTTCCATCCCGTCGCGCCGGATCCACGCCCGTGCATCGAAGCGCTCCACCGTCTCGACGAACTTCGCCGAGGCACGCGCGTGAAGCCCCTTCTCGTTCACGATTTCGAGTTGTCGTGTGGCCATCATCCCCCCGAGCGGTCAACCCGCTCTCAGGCGGCCGGTCCCTGTGCCACGTCCATATACCGCGTTCCGGCCGCTTTCGCCAAGGCCACCGCCTCGGCCAGGGGCTTCGACCGACTACGCGTCAGCTTGATCAGCGCCGGAAGGTTCGCGCCGTAGAAGATTACTCGATCCTGGGGCCGGCAGGCGCATTTGGCGAGGTTCGAGGGTGAGCCTCCGTAGAGATCCGTCACCACGATCACGCCGTCGCCCGAATCGACGCTGTCGGCCGCGGCGCAGATCTCGGCCGCCTTGCCGTCACGATCGCAGGAAGCAGCGACCGAGATCGCGCGGAACCCCTCCTGCGGCCCCATGACATGCTCGACGGCAAGCCGGTATTCCTCTGCGAGCCCGCCATGGGCGACGATGACGATGCCGATCATGCGGCGGATACCCCGTGGTCCCGTGTCCCCGGACCCTTGTCGACCGCCCCGTTGCCGCGGCGGTCCAATTCCCGATGTCGTTTAGATACCTGCCACCCTTGCTCGGCAAGGGTTTCGCAGAGCATTTCCGTGACGGCAACCGAGCGGTGCCGCCCCCCGGTGCAGCCGAACCCGATGCCCAGATGGGCCCGCCCCTCGTCGCGATAGGCCGGCAGGAGCGACAGGATCAAGCCACGCGTGCGGTCGTAGAAATCCGCAAACCGCGGATCGGCCACGACGTGATCGCGGACCTGTCCATCCTGACCGGTCCCCTGTCTGAGATCCGCGACCCAGTGCGGGTTCGACAGGAACCGCACGTCCATCACGATGTCGAGACCGCGCGGCACGCCGCGCTTGTAGCTGAACGATTGCACTGAAATCGCCAGTCGGCGGTCGTCCTCGCCGAACCAACGCAGCACCTCGGCCTTCAAGTCGTGCACGGTCAGGGCAGTCGTGTCGATGACGACGTCTGCATGATCGGGCACATCCGCAAGTATCGAGATCTCACGTGCCACACCCGTTTCGACATCCTCGAACGGCGCCAGCGGATGACGGCGACGCGTGGAGGAGAACCGTGCGACGAGGGTGTCCGGCGCGCAATCGAGATAGAGCAGGCGGACCGCGAAGTCGGGTCGCGTGCGCAGCCGAGCTGCGAGCGACAGCAACGCGTCCACGCTGAAGTCGCGGTTTCGGACATCGATGCCGAGGGCCAGCGGCCGGTCCGTCCCCGTCTCGAGCAGGCGCGCGGTCAGCGAAAGCGGTAAATTGTCGATGACCTCGAACCCGGCATCCTCCAGCGCATGGATCGCCGTCGAGCGCCCGGCCCCGGAGGGCCCGGTCACGAGGATAAGGTCGATGGAGTTTGTGGAATGGGTCATGGCGATGATCTGGCTATGCCATAGATATGTTTCCGAAGGCTTTCCGGAAGACGGCCCGGACGGATGCTCACGTCGCGGTGAGCCAGAGCGCGACCTTCGCCGCGGTATCGTGACGGGCCGGGTGACGCAGAAGGGGCAGCGAACAACCCAGCAGGCATACGATCTCTGCGTCCGGCAACCGCGCCGCCGATGCCCCGAGATGCAGAACCGCCTTGAGCGCGGTCGCCCCCTCGTCCGGTACCGTCACGATTCCCAGACCACGCAGCTCCATGCAGGACGGTGCGTGCTCCGGACGCGCCCCGGTCAGGCTCGCACCGGTCCGCGTCACGACAACTACATCGTCGGAGACGAGCTTGGCCCCCATCATGATGAGCTGTGCGGCGAGTCCCGTCTTGCCCGCGCCGGCGCCACCCAGGACGAGCAGACCGCGCCCGTTCAACGCGATCGCGGTTCCGTGAATCGTCCCGCGATCCGTATGCGTCCGGTGCAGGCGGAAGAGCGCGTCGCCGTCGATCGCATCTTCGGCGGCCACCCGATCGCCCGTCAGACCGGAAGGCCGACGACGAAGCGCGCCCCCAGCGGTTCGGAGGTGATGTCCATATCGGTCGGGCGGATGTTCTCGGCCCAGATCACGCCGCCATGCGCCTCGACGATCTGTTTGGAGATGGCGAGGCCGAGGCCGGAATGGTTGCCGAACTGCTGCACGGGGCGCTCGGAATAGAAGCGGTTGAAGACCTTGGTCAATGCGGCTTCCGGGATTCCGGGCCCGGTATCCTCGACGACGACGAGGACGCGATTGTCGCGTCGCCGCATCCACACGCGGACCGCGTCGCCCGCCTCGCAGAAGGACAGCGCGTTGGTGATGAGGTTCACGAAGACCTGCGCGACACGTGCCTCGAGGCCCATGATGACGACCGGCTCCCGCGGCAGGTCGGTGATGAAGTCGATCCCCTGCGCGTCGGCCTCCTGCGCATGGTAGATGCCGAGATTGGTGATCATCTTCACCAGGTCGAAGGATTCCTCCTCCTCCTTCACCAGTTCGCTGTCCAGCCGCGACGCGTTCGAGATGTCGGAAACGAGGCGATCGAGCCGCCGCACGTCGTGCTCGATCACCTCGAGCAGCCGGTGCCGCTGCTCGTCCGTCTTCGCCAAGCGCATCGTGCCCACGGCGGACCGAAGCGAAGCGAGCGGGTTCTTGATCTCGTGCGCGACGTCGGCCGCGAATTGCTCGTTCAGGTCGATCCGGTCGTAGAGCGCGCCGACCATGCCGCGAAGCGCCCCCGAAAGCCGTCCGATCTCGTCGGGCCGTGCAGTCAGGTCCGGGATGCGGACACGCTGCGGCGACATCTTGCGGGCGTGGCGGTCGCGACCGAGCTCGGCCGCCGCCGAGAGGTCGGAGAGAGGGTTGGCGATCGTCGAGGCGAGAACCAGGCTCAGACCGATCGACACGAGAAGCGCGATGACGAACATCTGCAGCAGCTGCTCGCGCTCCACACGGACCAGCGCGTCGATCTCGCCCGCACGCGTCGTCACCGAGATCGTGCCCGTCTGCGAGCCCCCGAACATGATCGGCGTGACGACCGTGAAGAGCCGGCCCTCGGCCCCATTGTAGCCGCGGATGATCGTTTCCCCCGGTCGGGCCTCGGCCACGAGATCCCGGGCCATTGCCTCTGGATCGGGCGCAAGGCCTTCGTCCGGATCGAAGAGCGCCGAGACGAGTTCCCACAGCCGGTTCAGCGCGGAGGTGATGACCGTCGTCTTCTGCGGCGTCGCGTTCAAACCCGACACGGCGGTCGGTTGCGCGTCGCCGATATCCGTTGCGACCATGCCCCCGCGCGTGTCGAAGACGTGCACGGTGACGCCAGGCGGCATCTCGATTCCGTCGAGCACCGCGCGCACGTCCCTCCCGTCGTCCGAAGCGAGGCCGAGCGGCGCATCTTCCGGTAACGAAGCCTCGATAACCTCCGCGAGCAGCAGTGCTTCGGTCACGAGCCCCTGCTCGCGCTGCACGATCAGGCTGTCACGCGACGGGTTGAGAAACAGCACGCCGCCCACCAGCGTGAGCATGGCGAGCAGGTTGAAGAAGATGATCTTCCGCGCGATCGGCGACCGGTCGAGCGAGAACAGGCCCCGTCCGTCGCGCGCGCCGTCGGGCTCACCGTCGAAGGCCGATGTCGCGGATTGCGACCCGGAAGGAAACCCACGCGCAGCATTGCGGTGGCGTCGAAACCTGCCACGGCCGGACGTATCGGCCTCGATCTCGAGATCGGTCGCGGAGGCCATCTTGCGGAGCCTATTCCTCGTTGTAGCGGTAGCCGATGCCGTAGAGCGTTTCGATCGCGGTGAATTCGGGGTCGGCGGCGCGCATCTTCTTGCGCAGGCGCTTGATGTGGCTGTCGATGGTCCGGTCGTCGACATAGACCTGATCGTCGTAGGCGACGTCCATGAGCTGGTCGCGGGACTTCACGAAGCCCGGGCGCTGCGCCAGCGCCTGCAGGAGCAGGAACTCCGTCACGGTCAGCGTGACGTCGCGGCCCTTCCACTTCACAGCGTGGCGCAGGGGGTCCATCGACAGCTCGCCGCGGACCATGACCTGCGTGTCCTCGGGCGTGTCGGTCTCGTCAGAGGCGATCGCTTCCTGCCGGCGAAGGATCGCCCGGATGCGCTCGACGAGGAGCCGCTGGCTGAAGGGTTTGCGGACGTAGTCGTCGGCCCCCATGCGCAGGCCGAGGACCTCGTCGATCTCGTCGTCCTTCGAGGTCAGGAAGATGACCGGGACAGAGGATCGCTGCCGCAGCCGCTGCAGCAGGTCCATCCCGTCCATGCGCGGCATCTTGATGTCGAACACGCCCAGATCGGGAAGCTGCTTGCCGAAGGCGTCGAGCGCGCTCTGACCGTCGTTGTAGGTCTCGACCTCGAAGCCTTCCGCCTCGAGAGTCATGGAAACGGACGTCAGGATATTCCTGTCGTCGTCGACGAGCGCGATCCGCGACATGCCATCGTCCTCTGGTTGCCTGTCAATTCTACTGCCGGTGTTTTGTCGCAAGGTCCGCGAAAACCACCGGCGTATTCAACTCAATTCGCGAACCAAGTGATTCGCAGGGCGGACTGTGGCCCGTGTGCAATTACTGTCGGGTTAAGTCATTGTCCGCGACCCGGCACAAGTTTTCGCTAACACGGCGGGATGGTGGCGCTAACGAGGCCTTCCCCCCTCCGGCCGCCATGTTACATCTCTGCGACAGGTCGAAAATTCCGTCGAGGGGGCGGAAGTTGTCGTCCTGACCCTATGGTGGAGGAGCCAGACAATGACCGAACGTGTAAACCCGGAGCGGACACTCGAACGCCAGGGCATCGATGGGCTCGGTCGCGTCTACTACAATCTCCTCGAACCGGCGATCATTCAGGAATCGCTGGCCCGCGGTGAAGGCACGCTGGGTCTCGGGGGCGCGCTCCTCGTCTCGACCGGGAAGTTCACCGGCCGGTCGCCCAACGACAAGCACGTCGTGCGCAGTGCCGCGACCGAAGACTCGATCTGGTGGGATGCGAACCGCCCGATGACGCCGGACGCCTACGACGTGCTGCGCGCCGATATGCTCGCGCACATGAAGGGGCGGGACTACTTCGTGCAGGATCTCTTCGCTGGCGCCGACCCGTCGCATCGCCTCGACGTCCGCGTGGTGACGGAGCTGGCCTGGCACAGTCTCTTCATCCGTCACATGCTGCGCCGTCCCGACAGCGCCGAGCTCGCGAAGTTCGAGCCGGAATACACGATCATCAACTGCACGTCCTTCAGGGCCGATCCGGAACGCCACGGCTGCCAGTCGGAGGTGGTGATCGCGCTCAATCTGGACGCCAAGGAGATCCTGATCGCCGGCAGCGAGTATGCCGGCGAGAACAAGAAGTCGGTCTTCACGCTCCTGAATTACATTCTGCCGGAACGCGGCGTGATGCCGATGCACTGCTCTGCCAACCACGCCCCCGACGACCCGGCCGATTCCGCAGTCTTCTTCGGCCTTTCCGGCACCGGCAAGACCACGCTCTCCGCCGCGCCCGACCGGATGCTCCTCGGCGACGACGAGCATGGCTGGTCGGACCGCGGCGTCTTCAACTTCGAGGGCGGCTGCTACGCCAAGACGATCAACCTCTCGCCCGAGGCCGAGCCCGAGATCTTCGCCACGACGACCAGGTTCGGCACCGTGATCGAGAACATGGTCTTCGATCCCGATACGCTCGCGCTCGATTACGACGACATCAGCCTCACACCGAACATGCGCGCGGCCTACCCGCTCGACTATATTTCGAATACCAGCGAGACCGGGCTCGGCGGCCATCCGAAGAACGTGGTCATGCTGGTCTGCGATGCTTTCGGCGTCCTGCCCCCGATCTCCCGGCTGACACCCGCGCAGGCGATGTACCACTTCCTGTCGGGCTTCACGTCCAAGGTGGCCGGCACCGAACGCGGCGTGACAGAGCCGGAACCGACCTTCTCGACCTGCTTCGGGGCGCCCTTCATGCCGCGCCGGCCCGAGATCTACGGCAACCTTCTGAGGGACAAGATTGCCGAACACGGCTCGGATTGCTGGCTCGTCAATACCGGTTGGACCGGCGGGGCCTTCGGCACAGGAAGCCGAATGCCGATCCAGGCCACCCGCGCGCTCCTCGCGGCCGCGCTGAACGGGTCGCTCGCGTCGGGCCAGTTCCGCCGCGACCCCAATTTCGGGTTCGAGGTTCCCGTGCGCTGCGAAGGCGTATCCGACGAGTTGCTCGACCCGCGTCGCACCTGGGCGGACAAAGACGCCTACGATGCCCAGGCCGCCAAGCTGGTGGACATGTTCGCCGAGAACTTCGAAAAGTACGTCGATCACATCGACGAGGACGTGAAGGCATGCGCCATCGGCTGATCCCGGCGATCCTGTCGCTCGTCGTCGCAGCATCGCCCGGCGGCGTAGCGGCGGATGTCCGGCTCGTCGAGGCGGGCATCATCTGTCCGCGGGAAAGCAGCGGAGAACTCGTCCCGGCGCCCCGGACCGAGGCCGGGCATATACGGCTCATCGACGAGTCCCTCGGCTTCGACCTCCTCTCCCGAACCGTCCCGACGATGGACGGCCTCAGCTTCGGCTTCCGCACCGAACTCGAACCGGGCGTGAGCCTCCGCGACGTCACGGTCGTGGTCACGCATCCCCCGATGGGCGCAGCGGCGGTCGTTCGCGAGGAATGGGACGACGTGCTGGCCGCGAACGACGCAAGCCTCAATCTCTTCACCTTCGAGGAAGCCTACGAGAAGGTTCCCGGCATCTGGACCTTCGCCATCGAGGTCGACGGACAGCCGGTCGTCACCGTCCCCTTCGAGGTGACGAAGACCGACGGTCGCAACGAAGTGGAGCGGGCCTGCTTTCAGTTCTTGTCCTGAACGTCCTAGCCAGCAAAACCCTTCCGGATCAGATTCAGCCCGGCCACGATCAGCACGATCAGGGTCACCTTGCGAAACAGCGCCTGATCCATCCGGTCCTGCAGCTTGAAGCCGATCCCCATTCCGATGAGCGCGGCCGGCAGCAGCGACGCCGAGAACCACACCGTCTCGCCGTTCAGAATGCCGGAGCGCAGATGCGCCAGGACCAGCATGACCGAACCGGCGCCGTAGATGACGCCCTGCACGACCATCTGCCGCGCTTTCGGCGTGTCGATCGCCATCAGGTACAGCACCGTCGTCGGCCCCCAGGTCCCGGCCAGTCCGCCGAGCAGTCCGGAGACGAGACCGATCGTCCATTCCGCCATCGTCCGTCGCTCCGGCGGAATCGACATTCGAAATCCGGTGAGTTGCAACAGTGACAGCATGACGACCGGAATGCCGAGGATGAAGTAGAACGCGTCCTGCGGGATCGCCGTCACGAGCTGCGCCGCGCCGAAGATCGCCACCATCACGATCAGCAGGTATCGCCAGTGGCTCCGGGCCGCGTCGAGCGCTTCGCCGGGTCCCTGCCGGCCGATCTGCCAGACATTGGTCAGGAGGACCGAGACGAGAATGCCGGCAAGCGAGAGCCAGGGATCGAGGAAGCTCGACAACCCCGAAAGCATCACGAGCGGCAGCGCGAAGCCCACCAGCCCCTTGACGATGCCTCCGAACGTCGCGATCGCGAGCGACAGGGTCCAGGTTAGCGGGGTGAGCGTGTCCATTCCGACCGCATAGGCCGCCGCCGCAGGAGGGGCCAGCCCCGACCTTCGCACTCAACGCGCGGCGCCGAGCTCCGACAGGAGGCGCCGCCGCGCCGCCGGGATCGGCCGGTCGCCCAGGGACGGCGCCATCCGCTTCTCGAGGAAGTGGCCCGTCACTTCGAGTGCCGCGCGAACCCGGTCGAGGTCGGGATCCGCGCCGACGAGCATTTCGGGCATCGGCAGCAACCGGTCCGCCCAGGCGCCCGCCCCCTGCCGGCTCACCGCCTGACCGCTGCGTGGTGAGACGTAGACGAGATCGTCCGTTGCACCGGTCACCGCGCAGCGCCCCAGATGCAGTCGGAATCCCGTCACGTCGAGCAGCGCCGCCTCCCAGAAGACGTAATCGTTGAGCCAACCCTCTCCCGTGACGATCGCGTCGCAGAGCGATTCCGTGCGCGGCTGGAAGTCCGGCATCTCCTCACGCTCGGGCAAGGCGAAGGTGCAGAGCGCGCAGACCGCGCTGAGCGCCGACAGCCGCAGCGGATCGGACAGGACCGCCCCTGCCCGACTGCGACGCAGTTCCACGCTCCAGGTCCCCAGATGCCCTTCCAGACGCGCTCGCCACATCGCGTCGAGCTGGTTGCCCGGCTGCAGCATCGGTGCCTTCCGTCGCGACACGCCGCCATGCACGACGCCCAGATGCCGCCCGTGCGCACGGGTGAAGAGTTCGAGGATCACCGATGTCTCGCCGTGGGACCGCGCGGCGAGGACGATGCCTTCGTCGCGCCATTCGATCACGCGAACCCCTCCGCGTCGAGCAGGTGCCGGCCCGCTCGATCCTCCACCTCTAGCACCCAGAGATCGGGATCGAATTTGGCCTGCCGGGAGATCGCCGCGTCGCATTCGGCTTCCGCCCCCTCGATCAGCACGACCCAGGCCCGGTCGCCTGTCATCAGGTCGAAGCTGCGCTGGTAGAGACGTGCCTGACCGTCGAGCGTGTTGAGCTTGACGAGAACCGCCCCGCCATCGTCGTCGCCGTGGCGGACGACGAAGCAGGCGATGTTCAGAAGCTCCAGCCGCTTGCGGTAGGCGGACACCCAGATCGACGCCTTGAGCCGGCTCACGCACGCCTCCCGACTGCGTCACCCATCGCGGAAGTCGAGACCGATCGCGTCGAAGCGCTCGCTCTCCTCGAGCCAGTTCGGGCGGACCTTTACCTGTAAGAACAGGTGTACGCGGTGCCCGAGGAACGTCTCGAGTTCGGCACGCGCGGCCTGCCCGACCGCCTTCGCCGTCTCCCCCTTGCGGCCCAGGACGATACCCTTGTGGCCGTCCCGCATGACGTAGATCACCTGATCGATCCGCGCGGAGCCGTCCTCGCGCTGCTCCCAGTTCTCGGTCTCGACGGTGAGCTGGTAGGGTAGTTCCTGATGCAGACGCAGGGTCAGCTTCTCGCGGGTGATCTCGGCGGCGATCATCCGCACCGGCAGGTCGGCGATCTGATCCTCGGGATAGAGCCAGGGATGCTCGGGCAAGCGCGCGGCGAGATCGGCCCGGAGGTCGCCGACGCCGCGATCCTTCTCGGCGGAGATCATGAACGTCGCGTCGAAGGGGAAGCGGGCGTTCATCGTCTCGGTCAGCTTCAGGAGCCTGTCGGCCGGCACCCGGTCGATCTTGTTTATGGCCAGCAGGATCGGCTGGCCAGGCAAGCGCCTGTCCTCGAGCGAGGTCAGGATCGCCTCGACCCCATCGGTCAGCCCGCGATGCGCCTCGATGAGGAGGACGACGACATCGGCATCCGCCACTCCGGTCCAGGCCGCGGCGACCATCGCACGGTCGAGCCGGCGCTTCGGTCGGAACAATCCCGGCGTGTCGACGAAGACGATCTGCGACGCCCCTTCCATCGCGACGCCGCGGATGCGGGCGCGCGTCGTCTGGACCTTGTGGGTCACGATCGAGACCTTGGCTCCGACCATGCGGTTCAGCAGCGTGGACTTGCCCGCGTTCGGCTCTCCGATCAGCGCAACGAAGCCGGATCGCGTCACTTCACTCACCTGTCACCTCCCGCAGAAGAGCCGTGGCCGCAGCCTGTTCCGCCGCGCGCTTGGACGTCGCCTCGCCACGACCCTCGCGGCCATTCCCGAGCCGCGCCACGATCCGAAAGACCGGGGCGTGGTCCGGGCCGGAGCGTTCGACCACCTCGTAGGTGGGCGGCGGCATGCCGCGGCCCTGTGCCCATTCCTGCAGCGTCGTCTTGGCATCGCGCGCATCGGGCGCGACGGACGAGATCCGGTCGCCCCAGAGCCGCAGGATCACGCCGCGCGCCACCTCCAGCCCGCCATCCAGATAGACGGCCGCGATCAGCGCCTCCATCGCGTCGCCGAGCAGCGCCATCTTGCGCCGCCCGCCCGTCATCTGCTCCGACTTGCCGAGCTTCAGGACGGCGCCGAGATCGATCTCCCGCGCGACCTCGGCACAGGTTTCCTTTCGGACGAGCGCGTTGAACCGCGGGGCGAGCTGCCCCTCCTCCGCGCGTTCGTCGTTCCGCATCACCGCCTCGGCGATGACCAGTCCGAGCACGCGGTCGCCCAGGAATTCGAGCCGCTGGTTGTCCGGCCGGGTCTCGGTGCCCAGGGAAGAATGCGTCACCGCGCGCAGGAGAACGTCCGGCCGCGCGAAATCGTGGCCGAGCCGCGCCTGGAACGCGGCCAGCTCGCGCCCCGGCTTCAAACGATCTCCTCGAAGAAGCGATCCAGACGCCATGTCCAGAAATAGAACATCTGTGCCCCGGCCGAGGAGAAGACGACCCGGTCCGCCCGGCCGATCAGGTTCTCGTAGGGCACGAAACCGACGCCCCCGATCGAGCGCGGGACGCGGCTGTCGCGGGAATTGTCCCGGTTGTCGCCCATGAAGAAGTACTCGCCCTCGGGGACCGTGAAGACCGGCGTGTCGTCGGTGCCGGTACGACCGATGTCGAGGATCGAATGTGCCTCCTCCTCGCCGGGAAGGCGCTCGGCGAACCGCGCCTTGACGCATTCGCCGCCCGGGGCGACCGGCTCGTTCGCGCAGCGGGGCGTAAGCCGTTGCGGCCCCTGGGGTGCCTTGATCTCGACGAAGGGCTCGACCTCCTCGGTCGGGACCGGCTCGCCGTTGAGGTAGAGGCGTCCGTCGCGCATCTGAACCGTATCGCCGGGTACAGCAATCAGTCGCTTGATGAAGTCGGTTCCGTTCACCGGATGCCGGAACACGATCACGTCGCCCCGCTCGGGCTCGCCCCCGAACCAGCGGCCGTCGATGAAGGTGCACATCGAGAAGGGGCAGGAATACTGCGAATAGCCGTAGGCCATCTTGTTGACGAACAGAAAGTCGCCGATCAGCAGCGTATCCTTCATTGAGCCCGACGGGATCCAGAACGGCTGGAAGAAGAGCGTCCGGAACACGCCCGCGATGACGAGCGCCCAGACGATCGTCTTGACGGTCTCGATCAGGCCTTCCTTCTTTTCCGCCTTCGCCACCATTCCTGTCGTCCCCGATGCCAGATCGCGCCTCCCCTGCCCCTTGCCCCCGATGCTGTCAACTGCTCCGGATCAGGCGAAGGGACGGGCCTCGATCACGACGAAGGCCTGCGCCCAGGGGTGATCGTCTGTGAGCGAGACATGGATCACCGCTTCGTGCCCGTCCGGCGTCATCCGCTCCAGCCGCTCGGCCGCCCAGCCGGTGACGGTCATGACAGGCTGCCCGGTATGGAGGTTGGTGACGGCCATGTCCTTCCAGGCGATCCCCATCCTGAGGCCCGTGCCGAGCGCCTTGGAGCAGGCCTCCTTGGCGGCCCAGCGCTTCGCGTAGGTCGCGGCCTCCCCCAACTCGCCACCCTTGCGGCTCGCCGCCTTGCGCTGCTCGCGACCGGTGAAGACGCGGTCCCGGAACCGGTCGCCGAAGCGGTCGAGCACGCCCTGGACGCGCTCGATATTCGCGAGATCCGTGCCGATGCCGAGGATCACGCCACCACGTCCCGCGCCAGGTCCATCCGCCGCCGCATCTCTACGATCGCACCGTCGAGGCCACGGAACACAGCCTCGCCGATCAGGAAATGCCCGATGTTGAGCTCGACGATCTGCGGGATCGCGGCCAGCGGCCCGACGGAATCGTAGGTGATCCCGTGACCGGCATGGACCTCGAGCCCCGCCTCCGCCGCCAGACGCGCGGCTTCGGTCAAGCGCGTCAGCTCGTCCGCCGCTACCTGAAGCTCGCCTGCGGCAACGGCATCGCAATAGGTGCCGGTGTGCAGCTCGACGACCGCCGCGCCGACACGCGCCGCCGCCTCGATCTGCCGCGGGTCGGGCGCCACGAAGAGCGAAACGCGCGCTCCCATCTCCGCCAGGGGCGCGACATAATCCGTCAGCCGGTTCGCGTCGCCCGCGACTTTGAGCCCCCCTTCCGTCGTCCGCTCCTCCCGCTTCTCGGGCACGAGACAGACGGCGTGGGGCCGCGTCGCGCGCGCGATCCGCGCCATCTCGTCGGTCGCGGCCATCTCGAAGTTCAGCGGAATGGAGACCGCCTCGCGGATCGCGGCCATGTCGGCGTCGCGGATATGGCGCCGATCCTCGCGCAGATGCGCGGTGATCCCGTCCGCGCCCGCCGCCTCCGCCGCAAGCGCGGCCCGGACCGGGTCGGGGTTGTCGCCGCCCCGCGCGTTGCGGATCGTGGCGACGTGGTCGACGTTGATGCCGAGCCTGAGCCTATCCATTCGTGTCTCCCTCCGCTGGCGCGGCCTTCTCCGCCGCACGTTCGGCCGCCTTGCGCCGGATGTCGTCGAGCTTCTTCTTCAGCGCGCCCCGTCGCCGCCGCTGATACGCCTCGATCAGCGGCAGGCAGATCGTGTAGGCCGCGATGCCCGTGAAGATACCCGGCACGAGACCGCCCACGAGCCACGGCAGGAACACCGTGTCGTAGAACAGATGCGTCGCCGTCCAGTCCACCGGCGTCCCCGTAAGCGCGTACCAGCTGTTCCAGAGCAGGTCCTCCCCGGCCCCGAAGAACCGCGCGAAGATGCCCTCGTCCACCTCGGGGTTCATCCGGGTGCCCAGCATGAAATGTCCGAGATTGAGCGATACGACGGCGATCGGCACGTAGGTCAGCGGATTGCCGAAGAACGTGCCCAGAAGCGCCGCCATGACGTTGCCGCGGAAAAGCATCGCCAGCGCTGCAGCCACGAAGAAGTGCAGCCCGTAGAACGGTGTGAATGTGACGAAGACCCCGACCATGATGCCCCGGCTGATCTTGCGCGGCGTGTCGGGCAGCCGATGTAACCGATGCGTCACGTAGATCGCGGACCGCCGCCAGCCGCCCTTCGGCCAGATCGCCTGCCAGACGACCTGCGCGAACGGCAACCTATCTCGACGTTTGAACAACGTGGTCTCCCCGGGTGAGGTCAGGCCGTCGCGGGCTCCGGGCGGGCGGGCGCGCGGCGCGGTCCGTCCTCCCGGTGACGGCGAACCTGTGCCACGTCGCTGTCGGTATCGGCAGCCATGATGACGCCATGCAGATGTTCCCGGTCGCGGACCTCCACGTCAATCAGGAGACGGAAGAAATCAGGCTTTCGGTCGACGAAGCGCAAATCGGCGATATTGGCGTTCTGCTCCGCGATCAGCAGACAGATGCGACCCAGCACCCCCGGCGCATTGGAGATCGTCATCTCCAGCGTGACCGCGTTGCGCGGCGCGTGATGGCCCGGCTGCCATTGCAGGTCGATCCATCGGTCGGGCTGGTCGTCGAACTCGACCATGCGGGGGCAGTCGATCGCGTGCACGGTGACGCCGTAGCCCTT
Source organism: uncultured Jannaschia sp. (assembly GCF_947494055.1). Taxonomy (GTDB): domain Bacteria; phylum Pseudomonadota; class Alphaproteobacteria; order Rhodobacterales; family Rhodobacteraceae; genus Jannaschia. Next base: position 22,768 of record NZ_CANLTR010000002.1, read on the forward strand.
GTTCGTAATGCCGACGATGCGCTCGCCCGGCACCGGCTGGCAACACGGGGCCCTGTCGAAATGGGCCTTCGGGTCGAGGCCCACGATCGCCTCTTCCGGCGACACGTCGGGCGAAGGCGGCGCCTGCGCGAGTTCGGGATAGAGGTTCGCGACGACGACGCGTGCGCTGATCTCGGAGGCGCCGATCGCGGCGAGGAGATCCTCGTCGCTACTCAATCCGAGCGATGCCGCCGCCGTCCTGAGCGCCTTGTCCGTTGCCCGCTTGCCGACCTGCGCGAAGGCCGCCCGCGCCAGTTCCCGACCGAGCCGGATATGCCCCGAACGGCGTTCGGCCTTCAACGCGCGGCGGATCGCCGACTTGGCGCGTCCCGTCGTCGCGATGTCGATCCAGCTGTCCTGCGGGGTCTGCGCCTCCGCCGTCACGATCTCGACCGACTGACCGTTCCGCAGCCGTGTCCAGAGCGGCACCCGCATCCCGTCGACCTTGGCCGCGACGGTCCGGTGGCCGATCCGCGTGTGGATGGCATAGGCGAAGTCGATGGGCGTCGCGCCCTTGGGCAGCTTGATGACGTCGCCCTTCGGCGTGAAGCAGAACACCTGATCGGTGTACATCTCGAGCTTCACCGCCTCCATGAACTCCGCATGGTCCGAGGCTTCCTCGAAGCGCTCGGTCATCATCCGCAACCATTCGGCGGGATCGACGGCGAAGCGGTTCTCGGAGCGCACCCCGTCGCGGTAGGACCAGTGCGCGGCCACGCCCCGCTCCGCCACCTCGTGCATCTCCCGCGTGCGGATTTGAACCTCGACCCGCTTGCCGTCCCGGCCCGAGACGGTCGTGTGGATGGAACGGTAGCCGTTCGACTTGGGCTGACTGATGTAATCCTTGAACCGGCCCGGCACGCTGCGCCAGCGCTGGTGAATGACGCCGAGCGCACGGTAGCAATCGGAGTCCTGCCCCACGACGATCCGGAAGCCGTAGACGTCGGAAAGCCGCGAGAAACCGATCTCCTTCTCCTCCATCTTCCGCCAGATGCTGAAGGGGCGTTTGGCGCGTCCCATCACGCTGGCCTCAATCCGTGTCCGGTTCAGCTCGATCTCGATGTCGTTGGTGATGCGGCGGATCACGTCGCCCGACTCGCGCTGCAAGGTCGCGAAGCGCCGCAGGATCGAGTTGCGCGCCTCGGGATTCAGGACGGCGAAGCTCAGATCCTCGAGCTCCTCGCGCATCCACTGCATCCCCATCCGCCCGGCCAACGGCGCATAGATCTCCATCGTCTCGTGCGCCTTCTGCCCCTGTTTGTGCGGGGCCATGTGCCGGATCGTGCGCATGTTATGCAGGCGGTCGGTCAGCTTGACGAGGATCACGCGAAGATCCTTCGACATCGCCATGAACAGCTTGCGGAAGTTCTCCGCCTGCTTGGTCTCCGAAGACGTCAGTTCGAGATTGGTGAGCTTGGTGACGCCATCGACCATCTCGGCGATCTCGTGGCCGAACCGCGCCTCGACCTCCCCGTAGGTCGAGCGCGTATCCTCGATCGTGTCGTGCAGGAGCGCGGTGACGATCGTCGCGTCGTCGAGACGCTGCTCGGTGAGGAGGCTCGCCACCTCGACGGGATGCGTGAAATAGGGCTCGCCGGATCGGCGTACCTGACCGGCATGCATCGCAGCGCCGTAGGCATAGGCCTGACGGATCAGGTTCGCATCTGTCCGGGGATTGTAGGCGCGCACCAGCGCGATCAGGTCCTCGACCTCGATCATGACACGCCCGCCTCCCGCCTCAGGGCTGGCCCTGCGCCTCCATCAGCGCACGAAGCAGTTTCTCCTCGGACATGTCGTCCTGTGCCGGCGCATCCTTCTCGACCCCCATCAGCAGGGACATCGAATCCTCTTCCGGCTCGTCGACCTCGATCTGGGTCTGGTTGGCCTCGATCAGCCGCTCGCGCAGATCCTCGGCATTCTGCGTCTCCTCGGCGATCTCGCGCAGGGCGACGACCGCATTCTTGTCGTTGTCGCGATCCACGGAAAGCGGGCTGCCGGTCGCGATCTCGCGGGCGCGGTGCGCGGCGAGCATCACCAGTTCGAACCGGTTGGGAACCTTGTCGACGCAGTCTTCAACCGTCACGCGTGCCATGGGCGCACCTCATCTCGAGAGTCAGAGAGGCGTATCTAGCCGTCGATTTTCCTATTGACAACCCCGCCCACCGCGCCAATGCGCCGTATTTCCCGTCGCTGCGCGGCGGGCATGTCGGCCAGCATCCGAACGACCGTCCGCCCGGTCAACGGATGACGCCATCGCGGCGCGACCTCGGCCAGCGGAACGAGGACGAAGGCCCTGTCCTGCACCCTCGGATGCGGCAGGATCAGTTCGTCCGGCGCCTCCCGCGTCTGTCGATCGGGGTCGAGTTCGATCCAGCGGGCGACCCCGGGCGGGTCCGGCCGCACGATCGCGCCCCGCCCGAGCAGGTCGAGGTCGAGGCTGCGCGCGGCCCAGCGCCGGTCCCGCCTCCGCCCGTGTCGTGCCTCGATCGCATGCAGCGATCGCAGCATTGCCGCTGGCGACAAGGGACAATGGGTCGCGAGCACCGCATTCACAAAATCGGGGCCCGCTCCTTTCGGAAAGGCGGGCGTACGATAGAGTCGGGACATGCAGGCGACGCGGCCCGGGACCTCGTGTGCCGCTGCAACGACCAAACGGGCATTGAAGGCAACGGCATTGCTCAAGTTCGCGCCAAGCGCCACAAGATAGGGGTACGATTCGCTGGTTGCCATTGCCTCTTGCGCTAATTCGAATATCTATATGCTGAGAAAGGGAAACCCCGACACAAATCCAGACTTATTACGGTCGGATGGCGGTTCACCCCCAAAAGGATGGCAGAATGTTTTATCGGGATGAGCGACTTGCGCTCTTTATTGACGGCGCGAATCTCTACGCTGCCGCGAAGGCGCTTTCCTTCGACATCGATTACCGGCTTCTGCGGCAGGAATTCGTCCGGCGGGGAAAGCTGCTGCGCGCATTCTACTACACGTCGCTGATGGAGACGGAGGATTATTCACCGATCCGTCCGCTCGTCGACTGGTTGCAATACAACGGCTTCACCATGGTCACAAAGCCCGCGAAGGAATTCACCGACAGTCAGGGACGCCGGAAGATCAAGGGCAACATGGATATCGAGCTCACGGTCGACGCGCTCGACACGGCCGAGCATGTCGACCATATCGTCCTGTTTTCCGGCGACGGTGATTTCCGCCCCCTCGTCGCCGCATTGCAGCGCAAGGGCGTGCGCGTCTCGGTCTGCTCGACGCTGCGCAGCCAGCCATCGATGATCTCCGACGACCTGCGCCGGCAAGCCGACAACTTCATCGAGCTCGACGAGCTCCGCGACGTGATCGGCCGTCCGCCCCGCGGCGCCGAGACGACGCCCGCCGCCGAGAGCGCGCAGGCCTGACCGTCCGGTCCCGCGTAGTCTAGCGCTTCGGCTTGAACGGCGCCATGCCCGCGCGGGCAAGCGCATCCGCGCGTTCGTTCTCCGGATGGCCGGCATGGCCCTTCACCCATTCCCACTCGACATCGTGCCGCGCCTGCGCCGTATCGAGCCGGCGCCACAGGTCGTCGTTCTTCACCGGCTTTCGGGTCGCCGTCTTCCAGCCGTTTCGTTTCCAGCCGTGCAGCCAGGCTGTGATCCCGCCTTTCACGTAAGCGCTGTCGGTGACGATGGTGAGCTTCGACGGCCGCTCGAGCGCCTCGAGCGCGCTGATCGCGGCAAGAAGCTCCATCCGGTTGTTCGTCGTCTCCGGCGCGCCGCCCTTGAGCTCGCGCTCCTTCACGACCGCGCCGTCCTTCGACGCGACGAGCAGCGCGCCCCAGCCGCCCGGCCCCGGATTGCCCGAACAGGCCCCGTCCGTATAGGCGACAAGTTGCATCAGAACGCCACCGGCAGCAGGCAGAGCACCACCCCCGCCGTCAGAAGCACCCGCAACGCCATCCACCAGGGCGGGGCGAGCCCGTGACGCCAGAACAGCCAATCGAGTCCCAGCAGCCCCACGAATCCGGCAATCAGCGCCACCGCCGCGCCGGTCGGACCGCCGCCCGTGGTGAAGAACGCCCAGAGCGCCGGCAGGACCGACAGCGCGTAACCGCTCGCCGCCATCGTGCCTTCGGCTTTCGTCGCGAACCCCCACAGGACGCCCGACATGAAGGACAGGATCACCGCGCCGTAGAACAGCCCGATATAGGGCCCGACGAAGCGCGGTCCGACGGTGGAAAGCGTCAGGGCGGCAGCGCCGTCTGACCACATCGTTAATGCGCCCCAGAGGAAGGGCAGCAGCCCGGCCAGACCGAGGGCAAGCGGGGCGGGGGGAATGCGCGACCAGAACATGCAGGCGACATGCCACGCGCATCGTCGGGGCGAAAGACCTGCAAGCCGGACGTGTGGCCGCATCCGTTCAGTCCGACGCGAACGGAAGGACGCTCTGCCGCCGCGCGTTTCGGTGGCAGGAGACCCCTCGGTTGCACGTTGTTTAGGCAAACCGTTGCAGAGGCTCGTGGCGGGTGATGGTCGCTTGTGGCGTGCCGGATCGCAGGCGGCCCAGTGTCTCGAAAAACCGATATGGGGGATTGAGATGAAGAAAGTCATTCTGACCGCAATTCTGGCATCCACGGCGCTTCCGGCCCTGGCCCAAGAGCAGGACTGCCCGATCAAGGTGGGCGTCCTGCATTCGCTCTCCGGCACGATGGCAATCTCGGAGACGACGCTCAAGGACACGATGGAAATGCTCGTGTCCCAGCAGAACGAGGCGGGCGGCCTTCTCGGCTGCGACCTCGAGGCGGTGGTGGTCGATCCGGCCTCGGACTGGCCCCTCTTCGCCGAGCGCGCGCGCGAGCTTCTCACCGTGGACGAGGTCGACGTGATCTTCGGCGCCTGGACCTCCGTGAGCCGCAAGTCGGTCCTGCCCGTGCTCGAGGAGCTGAACGGCCTGATGTTCTACCCCGTTCAGTACGAGGGCGAGGAGAGCTCGAAGAACGTCTTCTACACGGGCGCCGCGCCGAACCAGCAGGCGATCCCGGCCGTCGACTACTTCCTCGAGGAGCTCGGCGTTGAGAGGTTCGCCCTGCTCGGCACCGACTACGTCTATCCCCGCACGACGAACCAGATCCTCGAAGCCTATCTGAAGGACAACGGCATCGCCGACGAGGATATCTTCGTGAACTACACGCCGTTCGGCCATTCCGACTGGGCCACGATCGTCGGCGACGTCGTGGAGATGTCCGAGGACGGCCGTCAGGTCGGCGTGATCTCCACGATCAACGGCGACGCGAATATCGGTTTCTACAAGGAGCTTGCCGCCGCCGACGTGAGCGCGGCGGACATCCCGGTCGTCGCCTTCTCGGTGGGCGAGGAGGAGCTGTCCGGCCTCGACACGTCGAACCTCGAAGGGCACCTCGCCGCCTGGAACTATTTCATGTCGGCCGACACGGCCGAGAACGAGGAGTTCATCGCCGGCTGGCACGCGTTCATCGGCGACGAGAGCCGCGTGACCAACGACCCGATGGAGGCGCATTACATCGGCTTCAACATGTGGGTGAATGCCGTCGAAGAGGCCGGCACCACAGATGTCGACGCCGTGCGCGAGGCGATGTGGGGCCAGGAATTTCCGAACCTGACCGGCGGCACCGCGGTGATGGGCACCAACCATCACCTTTCCAAGCCCGTCCTGATCGGAGAGATCCGCACCGACGGTCAGTTCGACATCGTCTCGGAGACCGATCCGGTCCCCGGCGACGCCTGGACCGACTACCTGCCCGACAGCGCCGTTCTCGAGGCCGACTGGCAGGAACTCGAATGCGGCATGTACAACACCGAGACCGAGACCTGCGTGCAGATCGAATCGAACTACTGATCCGCGCAGCCTGAGGCGCCGGTCCGGGTCCTCCCCTCGGACCGGCGCCCGTATGTTCAGCTTATCCATCGGACCCGGCCATGACCCTGCTACGCGCGCTTCTGCTCGGCCTCTGCCTCGCCCTGCCCGCCCAGGCGCAGGAAGGCGCGGTACAGACGCTCCTGCAGTCTCATGCTGACGATATCGCCAAGCCGTCCCGCCGCACGATCCAGCCTGTCCTCGACGACCTCGCCGCGTCCGGCCTGCCCGGCATCTTGCCGTTCCTCGAAGCCTGGGCGGACAAGGGGATCGTGCAGCGCGACGCGGACGGGCTGTTCTTCTACGGCGACCGCAACGGCGACGCCTATGCCCTGCGCTCCGTCGAGGACGGCACCGACGCCGGTACCGCGGGTCGCCGCGAGGCCAGCGAACTGAAACCCAATGCCGGCGTCCGCAAGCTCATCGCCACCACGCTCGTCACCTTTCAGCTCAACGATCCGGACCCGGACCGCCGCCGCGCCGCGCTCGACGCGCTGTCGCGCAACCCGACACCCGATCTGCTGGCCCCCCTCCGCGCCTCGATCGAGACCGAGGAGAACCGCGCGCTCCGTAACCGCAAGGAAGCGCTCGACCGGCTGATCTCCATCCGCTTCGGCACCGACCCGGCGATCCGCCTCGCCGCGATCGACTGGATGTCCGACCAGGTCTCGCTGGAGGCCCGCGCCGCCCTCAACGCCGTGCTCACGACCGAAACCGTCGTGGGCGGCGCGCCCGAAGGCGCCAATGTCGCCCGCCGCCTCGAAACCGGTGAGGATTTCACCGAGGCCCAGGCGCTCGCCGTCCTCGCCCGCGCGGAGATCGTGCCCGACCGCGTCGGCCGCGGCGATCGCGACGCCGCGCTGATCGCCGCCATCGCCGACGGCGAGATCGCGGGCCGGCCCGTCGCGACACTCGACACCGAGGCCGCCCGCTGGGCCGCCTACGATGCGCTGGCCCGGGCCGGCGACGCGCCCCCACGTCCCCCCGAGGGCGCCGTCGCCGAACTCATCGCGGCCAATCCGATCACCGAAATCTACGACGAGCCCGACCCGGCCATCACCGATGCCGCCCGCGCCGCCCTCGCGGAGGTGGATGCCCGCGTCGCCCGCGCGCAGGTCGCCGATCTCGGCCTCGACGCGCTGAGCCTCGCTTCGATCTACTTCCTCGCGGCCATCGGCCTCGCCATCACCTTCGGCGTCATGGGCGTCATCAACATGGCGCATGGCGAGTTCATCATGATCGGCGCCTATACCGGCTACGTCGTGCAGCGCGTCGTGCCCGACTACACCGCCTCGCTCGTCATCGCCCTGCCGCTCGCCTTCGCGGTCGCCGCCGCCGCGGGCGTCGTGCTCGAACGCCTCGTGATCCGCCACCTCGCCCACCGGCCGCTCGAGACGCTGCTCGCGACCTTCGGCATCTCCGTCGCACTCCAGCAGATCTTCAAGAACATCTTCGGCACGCAGGCCGTCCCGCTGACCTCCCCCGACTGGCTCGCCGGCGCCTGGACGCTGAACGACGTCGTCGGCATCAGCTACATCCGCATCGCCATCTTCATCCTCGCCGCACTCTTCCTCGCGCTGCTCGTGTGGATCCTGCGCCGCACCCGCCTCGGTCTCGAGGTCCGCGCCGTCACCCAGAATCCCGGCATGGCGGCGAGCCTCGGCATCGACCCGGACCGCGTCGGCATGGTCACCTTCGCGCTCGGCTCCGGCATCGCGGGCATCGCCGGCGTCGCCATCGGCCTCTTCGCGCAGGTCACGTCCGAGATGGGCGCGGGCTACATCGTGCAGAGCTTCATGACCGTCGTCGTCGGCGGCGTCGGCTCCGTCTTCGGCACGCTCGCGGGCGCGGGCCTGATCGGCGGGCTGCAGAAGGGGATCGAATGGCTGAACCCGTCGAACACGCTCGCGGCGCAGACCTACATGATCCTCTTCATCATCCTCTTCATCCAGTTCCGCCCGCGCGGCATCGTCGCCCAGAAGGGACGGTTCGCCCAATGAGCATGGCATCTTCCTGGCATAAGTACGCGAGCCCGGCCGAGGCGTCGCGCCGCCGTCCGCTGATCCTGCGTACCGACGTCCTGATCTTCCTCGCGATCCTCGCGCTGGTCACCCTCGGCGCGACGCTGATGGCGCAGTCGGGCCTGATCTCGACCTCCTTCGTCAAGACGCTGGGCAAGACGCTCTGCCTGTGCCTCGCCGCGCTCGCGATGGATCTCGTCTGGGGCTACACGGGCATCCTGTCGCTCGGCCATTTCGCATTCTTCGGCATCGGCGGCTACGCGATCGGCATGTGGCTGATGTGGGACCGCACCGAGGCCATCGTGCAATCCACCCTGGCGCGCGGCCCCCTGCCCGCGACCGACCTGCAGCTTCAGGAGGCGATCGGCTCGCAGATCTTCGGCGTCGTCGGCGCGTCCGACATCCCGTGGATCTGGACGCTCGCCGGCTCCCTCCCTGCGCAACTCGCGGCCGCGATCCTCGTGCCCGGCGTGATCGCGCTCGTCTTCGGCTGGCTCGCCTTCCGCAGCCGGGTGGCCGGCGTCTACCTCTCGATCCTGACCCAGGCCGGCACGCTCGCTTTGTCGCTCTGGCTGTTCCAGAACGACAGCGGACTCCGGGGCAATAACGGCCTGTCGGGTCTCCAGAACGTGCCCGGCCTCGAATCCGTGCCGCAATCGACGCTGTCGCTGTGGTTCCTCTGGGCCTCGGCCGTGGCGCTCGGGCTCGCCTATCTCGCCGCCGTCTGGCTCGTCGCCGGTCGCTTCGGCTCGGTCCTGCGCGGCATCCGCGACGACGAGGCGCGGGTGCGGTTCCTCGGCTACGAGGTCGAGCATTACAAGCTCGCCATCTTCACCGTCACCGCGATGGTCTGCGGCATCGCCGGCGCGCTCTACTATCCCCAGGCCGGCATCGTGAACCCGGCCGAGATCGCGCCGATCGCCTCGATCTACCTTGCCGTCTGGGTCGCCATCGGCGGCCGCGGGCGGCTCTACGGCGCGGTGATCGGCGCGGCCGTGGTCTCGCTCGCCTCGAGCTGGTTTACCGGCGGCGGCGCGCCGAACGTCAACCTCGGCATCTACACGATCCGCTGGACCGACTGGTGGCTCGTCCTCCTCGGCCTCAGCTTCGTGCTGGTCACGCTCTACGCGCCGAAGGGGCTGGGCGGTCTCGTCGACCTGTGGACGGAGCATCGAGCGCGTCGCCGGACCGGCGATCTCGGCCCCGACCAGGGCGCACTCCGCGCCGAGGAGGAGCAGGCATGAGCGCGCTTCTCGAAGTCTCCGGCGTGTCGAAGACCTTCGACGGCTTCCGCGCCATCGACAATCTCAGCTTCTCGATCAACGAGCCGGAGCTGCGCGCGATCATCGGCCCGAACGGTGCCGGCAAGACTACCTTCATGGACCTCGTGACCGGCAAGACCCGGCCCGATACGGGCACGATCCGCTACGGCGAGCTCTCGCGCGACCTCACCCGGATGTCCGAGGCGCAGATCGCCCGGGCCGGCATCGGCCGCAAGTTCCAGAAGCCCACCGTGTTCGAGGACCAGAGCGTCGACGAGAACCTCGCCATGGCGCTCCGCGCCGCTCGCAACCCGCTGACCGTCCTGCTTCGCCGCCCCGACACAGAGGCGGGCGTGACGGAGATGGCGGCGCGGGTGGGCCTCGGCGGACAGCTCGCGACGAAGGCCGGCATCCTCAGTCACGGCCAGAAGCAATGGCTCGAGATCGGCATGCTGCTCGCGCAGGAGCCGCGCCTCCTGCTCGTCGACGAGCCCGCGGCCGGCATGACCTCCGCCGAGCGCGAACGCACGACCGAGATGCTGGTGGAGGCCGCGAAGACCCACGCCGTCGTCGTCATCGAGCACGACATGGAGTTCGTCCGTCGCCTGAACTGCCGCGTTACCGTGCTGCACGAGGGGCGGTCGCTGGCCGAGGGCTCGCTCGACCATGTCTGCGCCGATCCGCGCGTCATCGACGTCTATCTCGGCCGCCCCGAAAGTGCCGAGGCCGCCGATGCTTGAGGCGCGAGACATCACCCTGTCCTACGGCGGCAGCCAGATCCTCCACGGTATCGACCTGACCGCCGAACGCGGGCGCGTGACCTGCGTCATGGGCCTGAACGGGACCGGCAAGACCTCGCTCCTGAAGGCGATCGCCGGACGGCATCCGATGGAGGGCACCGTCACGCTCGACGGCCGTCCCCTGCCCCCCGGCGCGAAGGCGCGCGCGCAGGCAGGCATCGCCTACGTCCCGCAGGGGCGCGAAATCTTCCCCACCCTCACCGTGGCCGAGAACCTCGAGACGGGCTTCGCCTGCCTGCCCCGCGACGCGCGCCGCGTGCCGGAAAGCGTGTTCGAGCTTTTCCCGGTTCTGCACGAGATGCGCGGCCGGCGCGGCGGCGACCTCTCGGGCGGACAGCAGCAGCAGCTCGCCATCGCCCGCGCGCTCGTGACCCGACCCAAGGTCCTGCTCCTCGACGAGCCGACGGAGGGCATCCAGCCCAACATCATCGACCAGATCGGCCGTGTCATCGCCGGCCTGCGCAAGGCGGGTGAAATGGCGATCGTGCTCGTGGAACAGCGCTTCGACTTCGCCTGGAGCCTCGCCGACCATATCGTCGCGCTTCGCCGCGGCGCCATCCTGCGCAGCGAGGCCCGCGCGACCGCGTCGCGCGAGGCGGTGCTGGCCGACGTCTCGGTCTAGGCTCGTTCCATCGCCAATCGCCCGGCCAGCAAAGCGAAGATCGCCGCGAAGCTGCGGTTGAGCCAGGACATCGCCCGCGCTGATCCCAGCACCCGGTTCCGGAACGTCCCGGCAAACAGACCGTAGATCGCGAAGACGACGAAGGTCAGCGCCATGAACACGCCGCCGAGCGCCGCCATCTCCAGCGCCGCCCGCTCCGGCGCGCCCGACAGGAATGGCGGCAGCAGCGCGAGAAAGAAGATCGACAGCTTCGGGTTCAGCACGTTGAGAAGCGTTCCGCGCCACGCGACGCGGAAGAGCGAGCCCGTGCCGCGATCTGCCCGGACCGCGAGCGCGCCGGTCTGCCGGAGCGCGCCCCAGGCCATCCAGAGCAGGTACGCCACGCCCGCGATCTTGATCGTCGTGAAGAGGAGCGCCGAGGCGTGCAGGACCGCCGCAAGCCCGAGCGCGGCCGCGAGGAGCGCCGGAACGATCCCGAAGGTGCAGCCGAGCGCGGCGGCCAGCGCCGCCCGTCGCCCGCGGCCGAGCCCCGTCGCAAGCGTATAGACGACCCCGGTTCCGGGCGCGAGAACGACGACGAACGCGGTGAGGAGGAACTGGAGCGTGATCATGCCGCCAGATTGGCCGCCGGGCGTCGTTCCTGCAAGCCGGCGATCCCGCCATCCGGAAGATTGACAGAACCTTCCGTCAACCTATCGAAGGTTGCCGAGAAATTAATCCACGCGCTTGACATATCCCGTCCGCGCCGCCCGCTTTAGGCCGAGCGCAGCACCCGCGGCACCTTGAACTCCACGTTCTCCTCCGCCGTCACGACCGGGTTCACGGTCACGTCGAAGCGGTCGCGGAAAGCGGCGACGACCTCCTCGATCAGGACGTCCGGCGCGCTCGCCCCCGCGGTGATGCCGACGGAGCGGATGCCCTCCAGCGCGCGCCAGTCGATCTCGGCCGCTCGCTGCACGAGCTGGGCGTAGCGGCACCCGGCCTTCGCGCCGACCTCGACCAGGCGCTTCGAGTTCGAGGAGTTCGGCGCGCCGACCACGAGGATCGCGTCGCAATCCGGCGCCATCGCCTTCACCGCCTCCTGACGGTTGGTGGTGGCGTAGCAGATGTCCTCCTTGTGCGGACCGATGATCGCCGGGAACCGCGCCTTGAGCGCGGCCACGATGTCGGCGGTGTCGTCGACGGAGAGCGTCGTCTGCGTGATGAAGGCCAGCCGGTCGGGATCGCGCGGCTCCAGCCGCGCCACGTCCTCGGCCGTCTCGACCAGGAGAACCTCGCCCGGCGGAAGCTGCCCCATCGTGCCGATCGTCTCGGGATGGCCGGCATGGCCGATCATCACCATCTGCAACCCGTTCTCGTGGTGCCGCGCGGCTTCGATATGGACCTTGGAGACCAGCGGGCAGGTCGCGTCGACCCAGACCATGTCCCGCGCGGCGGCCTCGGCAGGCACGGCCTTGGGCACACCGTGGGCGGAGAAGATCACCGGCCGGTCGGGCGGGCATTCGTCGAGCTCCTCCACGAACACCGCGCCCTTCGCGCGCAGCCCGTCGACGACGTAGCGGTTGTGGACGATCTCGTGGCGTACGTAGACCGGGGCGCCCCATTTCTCGAGCGCCATCTCGACGATCTTGATGGCCCGGTCCACGCCCGCGCAGAACCCGCGGGGGGCGGCGAGGTGGAGGGTCAGCGGGGGTCTCGGTTCGGTCATGGCATCGCTCCTTGGTCCCCACCTAGGATCGCGGGGCGCCGGGGTCCAGCCCGTCAGCCCGCCAGCGGATCGCCGGGACCGAGCCGTGCGCCGTTGCGGAACGCCACGCCGCTCACCGGACCGCGCCCGGCCTGCTGCACCTCGAGCAGTTCGACCGCGCCGGACCCGGTGGCGACGACGAGGCCATCCGCGTCGAGCAGCGTGCCCGGCGCGGCCGAAGTCTCGACCTCGGGGAGCAGCATCGCGCGCAGGAGCTTCAGCCGCGCGCCGTCACGCGCGACCCAGGCGCCGGGGAACGGCGAGAGGCCGTTGATCTGCCGCGCCAGCGTCACCGCGTCCCAGGCGAAGTCGGCCTCCGCCTCGGACTTGTCGATCTTGGCGGCGTAGGTCACCCCGTCTTCCGGCTGCGCGACGGGGGAGAGGCGCGCGATGCGGTCCACCGCCTGCACCGCCAGCCGGGCGCCCATCGCGGAGAGGCGGTCGTGCAGGTCGCCCGTCGTGTCGGTCGGCGCGATATCCGTCGCCTCGCGCAGCAGGACCGGCCCGGTATCGAGCCCCGCCTCCATCGCCATGATGCAGATGCCGGTGCGATCGTCGCCTGCCATCACCGCGCGGTGAATCGGCGCCGCGCCGCGCCAGCGCGGCAGGAGCGAGGCATGGACGTTGAGGCAGCCGTGGCGCGGCGCGTCGAGCACGGCCTGCGGCAGGATCAGTCCGTAGGCCACGACGATCGCGAGATCGGCGTCGAGCGCGGCGAAGTCCTGCGCGGCCTCGCCTTTGAACGAGGTTGGCGTCCGCACCTCGACGCCGAGCGCCTCGGCACGGGCATGGACGGGACTGCGCCGGTCCTGCTTGCCCCGGCCTGCCGGTCGCGGCGGCTGCGAATAGGCGGCGAGGACGTGATGGCCGGATTCGTGCATCGCATCGAGGACGGGCACCGCGAAATCCGGGGTTCCCATGAAAATCAGGCGCATTTGGCGGCCCTCCTGAGGAGCATGTCACGCTTCACCTTGGACAGGCGGTGGAAGTACATCCGCCCGTCGAGATGATCGATCTGGTGCTGCACCGAGGTCGCGCGAAGCATCACGAACTCCGCCTCCCGTTCGGCGCCCGTCTCGTCGAGGAAGGCCACGGTGACGGCGCGCGGGCGCGACACGCGGGCGGAGACGCCGGGGAGGTTCGGCGACGCCTCCTCGTGGTCGCGCAGCGTGGCGCTTGCGTGCAGGATGCGTGGATTGGCGAGACGGGTGACCCCCTGCCCGTCGCCGGCATCGACCACGGCCAGCCGGCGCATGATGCCGAGCTGCGGTGCGGCCAGTCCCACGCCGGGCATAGCCTGCATCGCCTGCACCATCTCGTCCCAAATCGCCCGGACCGCGTCGTCGACGGCCTCGACCGGTTCGGCGGGCATGCGGAGGCGCGGATCGGGCCAGCGCAGGAAGGGGCGGTGCGTCATCGGGGCTTTCGTGCCGCGTCTCCGCGTCCGGGTCCAGCGGCAATCGTGCCCCTCAGGCCGGATCGGCGGGCTCCGCTTCCGGATGGTCGAGGATCAGGACACCGTCGAGATGATCCATCTCGTGGCAGATGCAGGCGGCGGCGGACCCCGCGAACCGCTCCTCCCGCCGCCCCGAGGCGCCATCGAAGGCGAGCGTGATCTCCGCCGGGCGGGCCACGCGGCGGGGCGTCTCGGGGATCGAGAGGCATCCCTCCTCGTTCACCTGCCGGCCGTCGCGTGCCACGATCTCCGGGTTCACGAAAACCCGCGGATCGGGCAGCCCGTCCTTCCAGGTCGCGTCGAGCACGAAGAGACGCTCGGTCACGCCGACCTGCGGCCCGGCGAGGCCCCGCCCGGGGGCGGCGTACATCGTGTCGAGCATGTCGCGTGCGAGCGCGGTCACATCCCCCGTCACCGGTCGGCAGACGACGCGCAGAATCGGGTCCGGATGCTGGACGATCGGCAGGATCATCCCGCCTCGCGCGCCCGTTCGCGCTTCAGCTTTTGCATCCGGCGGGTGATCATCTGCCGGCGCATCGGCTTGAGGTAGTCGATGAAGAGCTTGCCCTCGAGGTGGTCGAGCTCGTGCTGCACGCAGATCGCCCAGAGCCCGTCGAAGCCTTCGGTCCGCTCGGCGCCGGTCTGGTCGATCCAGCGCACCTCGACCTCGCTCGGGCGGGTGACGTCGGCGTACTGGTCCGGGATCGACAGGCAACCTTCCTCGTAGGTCCCCGTCTCCTCGCTCGCGGCCAGGATCCGGGGGTTGAACATGACGAGGGGACGCGGCGTCTCGCCCTCTTCCTTGACGCAGTCGAGCACGATCAGCCGCTCCATCACGCCGACCTGCGGCGCGGCGAGGCCGATGCCCGGCGCGTCGTACATCGTCTCGAGCATGTCGCGCGCCAGCGCGCGCCGCGCGTCCGACAGGTCGTCGACTTGCGCGGCGACCTGCTTCAGGCGCGGGTCGGGATGGATCAGGATAGGGCGCTTCATCGCGCCCGATCTAGTGGCACACCCTTCGCCTTGCAACCGCCGCCTTTGGCCTTAGAGGTGCGGGCCAACAAGGAGATTTCCATGACCATCCAGCCCGATTTCGACGAGATCATCGACCGCCGCGACACGCATTGCGTCAAGTGGGACATGATGGAATCGATCTACGGCGTCTCGCCCGAGGACGGGCTGGCGATGTGGGTGGCGGACATGGATTTTCGCCCGCCCGCCTGCATCCGCGCGGCCGTCCGGCGTCAGGCCGACCACGGCATCTTCGGCTATTTCGGCGACGACCGCGCTTACCACGACGCGATCCGCTGGTGGATGCGGGAACGGCACGGCTGGGAGGTCGAGGCGGAGGCGATCCTGACGACGCATGGCCTCGTCAACGGCACCGCGCTTTGCGTCGATACGTGGACGGCGCCGGGCGACGGCGTCGTGCTGTTCACGCCGGTCTACCACGCCTTCGCCAAGGTCATCCGCGCCAACGACCGGCGCGTGGTGGAATGCGAGCTGGCCTATGACGGCTCGCGGTACGCGCCCGATTTCGACGCTTGGGACGCGGTGGTCGCGGAGGCGGGCGCGAAGATGATGGTACTCTGCTCGCCGCACAATCCGAACGGGCGCGTCTGGACGCGGGAGGAGCTCGAGGGCTACGCGGCCTTCGCGCGGCGCCACGACCTGATCCTGGTATCCGACGAGATCCATCACGACCTCGTCTATCCCGGCCAGACGCATATCCCGATGGCACGGATCGACGGCATCGCCGACCGGCTGGTGATGATGACGTCCACCACCAAGACATTCAGCATCGCGGGCGCGCATACCGGCAACGTCATCATCCACGACGAGGGACTGCGCGCGGCCTTCGCCAAGCGGATGATGGCGCTGGGCCTGTCGCCCAATTCCTTCGGCCTGTTCATGGCGACGGCGGCCTACTCGCCGGAGGGCGCGGCCTGGGTGGATCGGCTGATGGATTATCTCGACGGCAACCGGCGGGTCTTCGACGCGGGGATCGACGCGATCCCGGGCCTGAAGTCCGTGCCGCTCGAGGCGACCTATCTGAGCTGGGTCGATTTCGACGGCACCGGCATGTCGCGCGAGGAGTTCACGCGCCGGGTGGAGCGGGATGCCCGGATCGCCGCCAATCATGGCCCGACCTTCGGTCAGGGCGGCGAGAGCTTCCTGCGCTTCAACATTGCCACGCCCCGCGCGCGGGTCGAGGCGGCGGTGGAGCGGATGCAGGCGGCCTTCGCCGACCTGCAATAGCGCTCAGGCGAGCCGGACGACGCGACCCTCGTTCGGGGCAAGATCGCCCGTCCGTTCGTCGTCGCCGGTGGTCGAGAACAGCGTCTCGCCCGCCAGATCCGTCGGCCGGGTCATGTCGCTGAAGTTCAGCGCCACGCCGATCCGGCTGTCGCCCTGCTTCCGCTCGTAGCAGAAAACCGCGTCGTCCACCGAGATCGTGCGGTAATCGCCCAGCGTCAGCGCCACTTCCGCCCGTCGCAGCCGCAGGAGACGGCGGTGGAGGTTCAGCATCGAGGCCGGATCGTCCTCCTGCGCGGCGACGTTCATGCCCGAACGCGTGTCCATCGGCAGCCAAGGCTCCCCCGTCGTGAAGCCGCCGCCCGGTCCCGCCTCCCAGGCGATCGGCGCACGCTCGGGGTCGCGGCCAAGCCCCTCGCCCGGCATGTTGAGCTCCCAGGGATCGACGACACGGTCGGCGGGAATCTCCACGTTCTCCATGCCAAGCTCGTCGCCCTGGTAGATCGTCGGCGTTCCGCGCAGCGTCAGCAGCAGCGTCGCCGCCACCGCCGCCTGATCGGGGCCGGCGCGGGTGGCGATGCGGGCGCGGTCGTGATTGCCCAGCACCCAGTTCGGCCAGGCCCCTTCGGGCAGCGCGGCCTCGTAGGCGTCGACGAGGCCCGCGACGATCATCGGGTTCCACTCGATCTTGATGAGCAGGAAGTTGAACGGCAGCTGGAAGCCGTCGAGCTCGGCGCCGTAATACTCGATGAACTCGTGGATCTCGCCGTAGGCCTCGCCGACGAGGAGCTTCTCCTCGGGATAGGTCCGGGCAAGCTTGCGCATGTCGCGGACGACGTCGAAGACCTCAGGCTGATGGCGGGAATGCGCGGCCACGAGGCTCATCGTATGGCCCTCGGCCCCGGTCCAGTCCGGATTGACCGGGTTGTCGCCCCGCTCGGGGTTCGGCGCGGCGTGGTCCACCGCGTCGACGCGGAAGCCGTCCACGCCCCGGTCGAACCAGAACTGCATCGCATTTAGCATGGCGGCGCGGGCCTCGGGGTTGCGCCAGTTGATGGTCGGCTGCTCGGGCAGGAAGGAATGGAGGTAGTATTGCCCGGTCCCCGCGTCCCATTCCCAGGTCGAGCCGCCGAACTCGGCGATCCAGTTCGTCGGCGGGCCGCCATCGGGCTGCGGGTCGCGCCAGACATACCAGTCCCGCTTCGGATTGTCGCGGGAGGACCGGCTTTCGAGGAACCAGGGGTGCCGGTCGGAGCTGTGGCAGGGCACGAAGTCGAGGAGGAGCTTCAGCCCGCGCGCATGGATCGCGGTCAGCAGACGCTCGAAATCCTCCATCGTCCCGAACAGCGGATCGACACCGGTGTAGTCCGAGACGTCGTAGCCGAAATCGGCCATCGGAGACGGATAGAAGGGCGAGATCCAGATCGCGTCCACGCCGAGTGCGACGAGATGGTCGAGCCGCGACTCGATCCCCGCAAGATCGCCGATTCCGTCGCCGTCGCTGTCCATGAAGGAGCGCGGGTAGATCTGGTAGATGACCCCCGTCTTCCACCATTCGGTGGTGCTGGCGTCGGACATGGCTCGGCCTCCCTCGGGGATGGTCGCGGATCGGTTCCGCAGGGGGGATGGAGGATGGTACCAGCGCCCCGGCTCGAACGGGGGACCTCCTGATCCACAATCAGGCGCTCTAACCAACTGAGCTACGCCGGCACTCGAACGCGCTCTAGCGAAACAGCCTCCGGGGTGCAAGGGCGCGAAGGGCTTCCGGAGACGTCAGAGCGTCAACTCCCAGGTCTGCTCGACCGTGGGCTGACCATAGGCCACGACCGGAACCCTGCCCACGAGATCGAAGCCGCTGCGGGCGTAGAGGCGGCCGGCGGCCCGGTGGCTCTCATGCGTCCAGAGGACGACCTTCCGGGCGCCGTTCGCGCGGGCGTGTTCGATCAACGCCTCCAGCATCCGCCGGGCAAGCCCCGTGCCGCGCATCGCCGGCTCGACGAGGAACATGCGCAGCTTGGCCACTTCCGCGTCCGGCCAGACGCAGAACACGCAGCCCTGGCGCGTGCCCGCCGCGTCGACGGCGATCCAGGCGCGATCCCGTGGACCGCGGCTCGCGATGAACTCGGCCAGGACGGCCAGCACCAGCCCCTCGAAGGCGATGTCGTAGCCCTCGTCCGCCCAGTAGAGCGCACCGTGCCGCATCGCGACCCAGCCCGCATCGCCGGGTTCCAGATCGCGGAACGTGCAGTCGTCGAGCGTCATCGGGCCATCTTGCGTGGTGCCTGTGCGAAGTCTAGAGGGGCGGCATGGGCATCAACAACCAATCCGACGCCGAGGCGAACCTGCAGATCGGGCCGACCGATCAGGGCATGGTGCGCATCTTCGTCGAGAGCCACGGGGCCGAGATCCCGATGGATTTCGAGCCGGACGAGGCGCTCGAGATCGCCGAGGAGATCCGTGCCGCCGCGATGATGGTCAAAGGCTCGCGGTAGAGCCCCACATCGGGTCGCGCAGGCCCTGCATCCGCCCGGCGGCGCAGCGCGCGAACTTGAGCGTCAGCTTTTTGCGGCGCGCGGGCGCGAGGGGCGCGGCCTCCGGCATCCGCACGATCTCCGCGTCGAAGGCGTCGGCCACGATCAGACCCGTCTCGGCCGGCAGGATCTCGGCGGGAAATTCCGCGTCGACGGCCCAGAAATACCGGTCGCCCCATTCAAGGTAGCCCGTCCATTTCAGGTCGGAGGTGAAGTCGGCACGGCTCGACTTGCACTCCACGATCCAGAACTCGCCCTTCGGCCCGAGCGCCATGACGTCGAGGCGCCGGCCGCGTTCGGGCGAGAACTCCTCGAGGCACGCGAAGTCGTGTTCGCGCAGATGGCGGCAGACGCCCCGCGCGAGAAGCTGGCCGGGTTGCGGTTCACAGGCGGGGGGCGGGTCCGGAACGAACATGGGCGCGGTTGTGAACGAAGCGTGAACCGGTGTCCAGACGGAGGCGTCGGCCGAAGACCCCTTGCAGGGGCGGCATCCGCAACCTAGCTTCCCTCTCGGTGTTTCTGTGCTTCTCGTCACCACGGCATAATTCCGGTGGCCTTAAGCAATTCCGAGGGAGCTGGCTCTGTCGCGGTCCTGGCCGTGTTACCCGGCGCCCACCTGTATATACAGGTCCTCGGGAATACATGCCCGACGGTTGCCACGGTTCACCACGAGCCCGATCCCGAAAGGGGTCGGGCTCGCTTCGTTTTCAGGTCCCGGCGATGGCAGCGCGCAGTTGCTCCGCGAGTGCTTCCGGCGCCTCCACCGGGATCATGTGCCCTGCGCCGGCTTCGACGATCCGCGCCCCCGGCAGGCGGGCGCGCAGCCCCGCGGCGACCCCGGCGACGACGGCCGGCGGATCGCGGCGAGTCACGATCGTGACCGGCGGCGGATCGGCCGGCAGGCGTGAAAGGATTGTGTGGACGTCCGCGACGATGCCGGGCGCGCTTGCCGCGATCAGGTGAATGCGGTTGCGGATATAGGCCCGCCGCCGGTCCGGCAGCGCATCCCACGCCGAGCCGTCGCCCCAACGTCCGGTGAAGGCCCGCGCGGCGGCGTCGCGGTCGCCGGCTTCCATTGCGGCGTCGACCGGCGCCATCTCCGTCCGGTTCGCCGCCTGCAAGGCAGGCTCGGCCGCGGCGAACATCACCGGCTCGACCAGCGTGAGGCTGCGGATGCGGTCGGGCGCCTCCGCCAGTAGGCGCAGCGCGACGCAGCCGCCGTAGCTGTGGCCGATCAGATCGAAGGCGCCGGGCGGCACGGCAGCCCAGGCGATCTCGACGGCCTGATCCATGAAGGGGCGCGCGGCATCCCAGGGGGCGGCGTGGCCGTGCCCGGGCAGATCGGGGCAGACGAGCCGGGTTTCGGGCATCGCCCCCTGGACCCCGCGCCAGGCCGCCCCCGACGCGAGCATGCAATGCAGCGCGAGGATGGTCCTCACACCTGGGAAAGATAGCGGTCGAGATCGTCCAGCCGGTCCTGACCCCAGAACTTCTCCTCGCCCGCGACGAAGAACGGCACGCCGAACACGCCGGCGGCGACCGCGTCCTCCAGATTGCGGGCATAGGTCTCCGCTCCCGCCATCATGCCGCGATTGACGAGGCCGCGGTCGAAGCCCGCCGCCTCGAGACAATCGGCAATGACCGCGTCCTCGGCCACGTCACGCTCCTCGGCCCAGCAGGCCCGCGTCAGACCGGCCACCAGCGCGGCAA
Organism: uncultured Jannaschia sp.; assembly: GCF_947494055.1. Classification (GTDB taxonomy): domain Bacteria; phylum Pseudomonadota; class Alphaproteobacteria; order Rhodobacterales; family Rhodobacteraceae; genus Jannaschia. Next base: position 43,089 of record NZ_CANLTR010000002.1, read on the forward strand.
GGTCGCCGCCGCCCTCGGCCTGCGCGGCGATGATCGCGTAAGAGGACGGAGCGGGGTTCGTCGGCCAGTGGGCGGGATGCAGGTTCAGCGGCTTGCCTGCCTTCTCCGCCTGCCGGCGCATCTCGATCAGGCGATAGGCCTGCCGGCTCTCGTGGCGGTCCTTCGGAGGCTGGCCGCCGGTACGCCCGAAGAGGTCGAAGGTGTTGAGCGGCTTGTAGACGATTTCGGCGCCGTGCTTCCGCGCGATCTCCGCCGGCCGCGTGGCGGCGAGGTAGGTATAGGGCGACGTGGTGGCGAGGTAATAGTCGATCTGCATGGCATCCTCCGGGACTGCGCGTCGCCGCGGACGGTAGGCGCACGGTCACCCGGGCGCAACGATGCGCGCGCCACGCGCCGCGGCACGCTTTGCCCCCGACCCGGCGGGTGCTAGGCGATGCGCGAGCGAGACCCGCGGTGATTCGAGAGGTGCGTGCATGCCAAGTCCCGACCCGAAGGTCATCTCCGGCAACGCGAACCGTCCTCTCGCCCGGGCCATCATGCGGCGCCTGTCGATGCACAGGGGCGTGCGGACCGGCCTCGTCGAAGCGCGGGTGGAGCGCTTCAACGACCAGGAAATCTTCGTCGAGGTGTTCGAGAACGTGCGCGGCGAGGACATGTTCATCGTCCAGTCCACCTCGAACCCGGCGAACGACAACCTGATGGAGCTCCTCATCATCTCGGACGCGCTGCGGCGCTCCTCGGCGGCGCGCATCACCGCCGTGATCCCCTATTTCGGCTATGCCCGGCAGGACCGGCGGACCAAGGCGCGCACGCCGATCTCCGCCAAGCTGGTGGCCAACCTGATCGCCAATTCCGGGATCGAGCGGGTGCTGACGATGGATCTGCATGCCGCGCAGATCCAGGGCTTCTTCGATATTCCCGTCGACAACCTCTACGCGTCGCCGATCTTCGCGCTCGACATCATGCACCATTTTCGCGGCAGCATGGACGATCTGGCGATCGTCAGCCCGGACGTGGGCGGCGTGGCCCGCGCGCGCGAACTCGCGCAGCGGATCAACGCGCCGCTCTCCATCGTCGACAAGCGACGCGAGCGTGCGGGCGAGATCTCGGAAATGACGGTGATCGGCGAGGTGGCCGGCAAGACGGTCATCATCGTGGACGACATCTGCGACACGGCCGGCACGCTCTGCAAGGCGGCGGACGTCCTGGTGGAGGCCGGCGCGAAGGAGGTGCACGCCTACATCACGCATGGCGTCCTGTCCGGTCCGGCCGTCGGGCGGATCACTGCGTCGCAGCTGAAGAGCCTCGTCATCACCGACTCGATCGAGCCGACGGAGGACGTCAAAAGCTGCGCCAACATCCGCATCGTGCCGACCGCGCCGATGCTGACGCAGGCGATCCTCAACATCTGGAACGGCACGTCGGTCTCGTCGCTCTTCGACACCGCGACGCTCGAGCCGATCTACGAACCGCTCTATCCCGGCCTCAACATTGACGCCTGAACCGACGGGGATCTTCCTCGTCTGCCCGCCCGGCCTCGAGCCCGTCCTGGCGGACGAGGCGTCGGAGGCGGGTTTCGACGGCGTGGCGGTCGTCCCGGGCGGCGTGACGATCCGCGGCGGATGGGCGGAGGTGTGGCGGGCGAACCTGACGTTGCGCGGGGCCGTGCGGGTGCTGGCGGGGATCGGCGCGTTCCGGGCCTTCCATCTGGCGCAACTCGACAAGCGGGCGCGCAAGTTTCCCTGGGCCGACACGCTGCGCCCCGACATTCCCGTCGCGGTCGAGGTCGCGACGAACCGGAAGTCCAAGATCTACCATGCCGGCGCGGCGCAACAGCGGATCGAGACGGCCATCGCCGAAGAACTCGGCGCGCCGATCGGGCCCGGCGGCGTGACGGTTCGGGCACGGATCGACGACAACCTCGTCGAGCTCAGCGTTGATACGTCGGGGAAGAGCCTCCACAAGCGCGGCCACAAGGTCGCAGTCGGCAAGGCCCCGATGCGGGAGACGATGGCGGCGATGTTCCTGCGCGCCTGCGGCTATCGCGGGGCGGAGCCGGTGCTGGACCCGATGTGCGGCTCCGGCAGCTTCGTGATCGAGGCGGCCGAGATCGCCGCGGGGCTGCGGCCCGGACGGGGACGACTCTTCGCCTTCGAGCGGCTCGCGCGCTTCGATGTCGATACCTGGACCGCGATGCGCGAGCAGGGGGTTCGGCCCCAGCCCGACCTTGCCTTTTACGGCTCCGACCGCGATGCCGGGGCCTTCGCCGCCGCGCGGGCCAATGCCGAGCGTGCCGGGATCGGCGAGCTCGTCTCCTTCCGTAAGGCGGCCGTGAGCGAGATCGAACCGCCCCCCGGGGCACCCGGCCTCGTCATCGCGAACCCGCCCTACGGCGGGCGGATCGGCGACCGCAAGGCGCTCTATCCGCTCTACGCGGCGTTGGGCCGTTCCCTGCGGACGCGCTTCGGCGGCTGGCGGGTGGGAATCGTGACCACGGAAGCGGGTCTCGCCGGCGCGATGGAGCTTCCCTTCGCACCACCGGGACCGCCGGTGCCGCACGGGGGCCTGAAGGTCCGTCTCTGGCAGACCGGCCCCCTGCCCGCGTCCTGAACGTCCGTCTCGACGCGAAGCCGGACGTGTCCAGACTGTGGGATCGATCGGCCGACACGATTGTCGATGAATGAGGGACGCCTGCCGAGCGTGAATGCCCCGGTCAGCCGTCCCTGACCGTCTCGTCAGAGGCAGGCCTTCACCGCCCGCGCGCACATGACCTTCACGAGATGCGCGCGGTAGGCGCCGTCGCCGTGCAGGTCCGAGATCATGCCGCCCGCATCGGGCGCGGTCAGCCCCCTTGCCGCATCTTCCGAGAAGTCCGCGGACAGCGCCGCTTCCGCCTCGCCCCACCGGAACACGCCGTCGGACGAGGCGCCGGTCACGGCGACGCGCACGCCGTCGGCATACCTGGCGACGAAGACCGCGACGAGCGGGAAGCGGGAGGCGGGCTGGATGAACTTCTCGTAATGCGCGGCCTGGGGTACCGGGAACTTCACCTCGGTGACGATCTCCCCCTCCTCGAGCGCGGTCGTGAACATGCCGAGGAAGTATTCGTCCGCCGGGATTTCCCGGTTCTGGGTGACGATCGTCGCGTTGCAGGCCAACGCCGCGGCCGGGTAGCAGGCCGAGGGGTCGTTGTTGGCGAGCGAGCCGCCGATCGTGCCGCGATTGCGTACCGCCGGATCGCCGATCCGTCCGGCGAGCGACGCCAGCGCCGGGAAGGTCTCGGCGCAACCGCTCTGCACGGCGGCGTGAGTGGTCCCGCCACCGATGCAGATCCGCCCGTTATCGTCGGTGCAGATCCCCTTGATCTCCGCGATCCCCGACAACGCGACCAGCCGGTCTGCCATCGCCAGCCGCGCCTTCATCGTCGGCAAGAGCGTCTGCCCGCCGCCGAGCGCCTGCGCGTCCTCGGCCTGAAGCGCCTCGATCGCCTCCTGCAGGTTCGTGGGCCGGACCAGTTCGAAATCGTACATCGCTCTCTCCTCAGACGTTCGTCGCGGCGCCGGCCACGGACCGGTCGTGCGTCGTCTCTTCGCTATGCGCCGCCGGTTGCGCGGCGCCCTGGTTCGGTGTTCCGCCATGCATGGCGTGCCAGACCCGCGGCGGCGTCAGCGGCATGTCGATATGACCCACCTCATGGCCGCCCGAGGCCAGCGCGTCGATCACCGCGTTGACGACGGAAGGCGGCGAGCCGATCGCCCCCGCCTCGCCGCAACCCTTCACGCCCAGCGGATTGTGGGTGCAAGGCGTCTGGCAGGAGCTGTCCACCGTGAACATCGGGAAGTCGTGCGCCCGGGGCATGGCGTAGTCCATGTAGCTGGCCGAAAGCAGCTGCCCGTCGGCGTCGTAGGCACAATTCTCGAGGAGCGCCTGCCCGATTCCCTGCGCCAAGCCGCCGTGCACTTGACCTTCGACGATCATCGGGTTCACGACGTTCCCGAAATCGTCGGCCGCGGCGAAGGCCAGCACCTCGACCTTCCCGGTCTCGGGGTCGACCTCCACCTCGCAGGCATAGGCACCCGAGGGATAGGTGAAGTTGTTCGGGTCGTAGAACGCCGTCTCCTCCAGGCCCGGCTCGATCTCCTCCAACGGGTAGTTGTGCGGCACGTAGGCGGCGAGCGTCACATCGCCCCAGGCGACCGACTTGTCGGTCCCGGCGACGGTGAAGCGGCCGTCCTTCAGCTCGATATCCTGATCGGAGGCCTCCATGAGGTGCGCGGCGATCTTCTTGGCCTTGGCGATGATCTTCTCGGTCGCGCGGTAGATGGCCGAGCCGCCGACCGCCAGCGAGCGGGAACCGTAGGTGCCCATGCCCATCGGCGTGTTGGCCGTGTCGCCGTGGACGATCTCGATCTGATCCTCGGGAATGCCGATCATGTCCGCCACGACCTGCGGGAAGGAGGTCTCGTGCCCCTGCCCGTGGCTGTGGCTGCCGGTCATCACCACGAGGCCGCCGGTCGCGTTCACCCGCACCGTCGCGCTCTCGTAGAGGCCGGCCCGCGCCCCGAGCTGCCCGACGAGGTGGCTGGGCGCGATGCCGCAGGCCTCGATGTAGGAATTGATCCCGAGCCCGCGCAGCTTGCCCCGCGCCTCGCTCTCCGCCCGCCGCGCGGGGAAGCCGTCGCGGTCGATGAGCTCCAGCAGCTTGTCCATCGTCGCGTTGTAATCGCCGGTATCGTATTCGACGGCAACGGGCGTCGCGTAGGGGAACTCGGTGATGAAGTTCTTCCGGCGCAGCTCCACCGGATCGACGCCCAGTTCGCGGGCCGCCTTGTCCACGACCCGCTCCAGCTGGAACGTCGCCTCGGGCCGTCCGGCCCCGCGATAAGCATCCACCGGCACGGTGTTGGTGAAGACCGCCTTCACGTTCACGTAGATCAGCGGCGTCTTGTAGTTGCCGGCCATCAGCGTGCCGTGCAGCCAGGTCGGCACCGAGGGCGCGAAGGTCGAGAGATAGGCGCCCATGTTGGCGTAGGTCTCGGTCCGGAGCGCGGTGAAGTTGTGCTCGGCATCCAGGGCGAGCTCGATCTTGGTGACGTGGTCGCGCCCGTGCGCGTCCGACATGAAGGCCTCGGAGCGGGATGAGGTCCATTTCACGGGGCGTTCCAGCGCCTTCGCCGCGAAAGTGCAGAACGCCTCCTCCGCGTAGTGGAAGATCTTGGTGCCGAAGCCGCCGCCCACGTCGGGCGCCACGACCCGCAGCTTGTGCTCGGGAATGCCGAGGACGAAGGCCCCCATCAGCAGGCGGATCACGTGCGGGTTCTGCGACGTCGTGTAGAGCGTCGAGTGGTCGTCGTGGGACGTGTAGTCGCCGACGGCCACGCGCGGCTCCATCGGGTTGGCGATCAGCCGGTTGTTGACCAGTTCCAGCGTGGTGACATGGGCCGCCTCCGAGATCGCGCGATCCACCGCGTCCTTGTTCTCCTGCACGAAGCCCCAGTCGTAGCAGAGGTTGCTCGTCAAATCGTCGTGCACCTTCGGCGCGTCGGGCTTCACCGCGGCCTTCATGTCGATCACCGCGGGCAGCGACTCGATGTCGACCTCGATCGCCTCGCAGGCATCCTTCGCCTGATCGCGCGTCTCCGCGACGACGGCGGCGATCGGGTCGCCCACGTGGCGCACCTTTCCGTCGGCCAGGACCGGATGCTTCGGCTCCTGCATGACCGAGCCGTCGATGGACGTGATCTGCCAGCCGCAGGGGATGCCGCCGACTTCGGCGAAATCCTTGCCGGTGAAGACCCGGATCACGCCCTCCATCGCCTCGGCCGCGCTCGTGTCGATCGACGTGATCCGCCCGTGCGCCACGTCCGAGCGCAGGAACACGACATGCGCCTGCCCCATGAGGTTGATGTCGTCGGTGTAGCGGCCCTTCCCGGTCAGGAAGCGCACGTCCTCGCGCCGCTTCGGGCTCGCGCCTATTCCGGTATCCTTCGGCATGTCTCGTCCTCCCTTGATGCCGGGAGGTCCGCGACCCCGCTCCGGCTCGTGTTCCGTTGCGGCGCGCGCCCTCCCCGACGCGTGCCGATCCCCTACTCGGCCGCGACGGCCGGCACGTCCTGACCCGAGGCCGCCATCACCGCCTTGACGATGTTGTGGTAGCCGGTGCAGCGGCAGATGTTGCCCTCGAGGTAGTGGCGCACCTCCGCCTCGCTCGGCCGCGGGTTCTCCTTCAGAAGCGACGTCGCCGCCATCACCATGCCCGGCGTGCAGAAGCCGCATTGCAGGCCGTGATAATCCTGGAACGCCTGCTGCACCGTACTGAGCGTACCGTCCGCCCCGGCGACCCCCTCGATCGTCGTGACCTCGGCGCCGTCGACCTCCTGCGCCAGCACGCTGCACGCCTTCACCGGCTCGCCGTTCAGGTGCACGATGCAGGCCCCGCATTGCGTCGTGTCGCAGCCGACATGCGTCCCCGTCAGGCGCAACCCCTCGCGCAGCCAGTCGACCAGCAGCGTCCGGCCCTCGGCCTCGGCGCTGCGGGACTTGCCGTTTACGGTCATCGTGACTTTGGTCATGCGTCGTCTCCCTCGTTTGCGGTCACTCAACCACAGGTCCGGCAGGCGGGGAACTGCGATTTTGGTCGCGCCGCCGCGGCTCCCGCGGTTGCGGCCGGGTCGGGATCTCGCCCAGCAGCCCGCCGACCCCCATCCGCGCGATGTCCTCGCCCGTAAGCTCGATCCCGCAGACCAGGCGTTCCAGCACCCAGTCCGCGCCGTTGAGCTTCGGCGACCGGGCACAGCCCGGCAGGCCCAGCACCCGGTCGGACCCGAGCGTGCCGAGGAAAAGCAGGTTCCCCGGATCGACCGGCATCCCGAACCGCGTGAGGCGCCCCCCGGCATCGACCAGCGCGCCGGGCCCGACATCTTCGACATCCGAGGTGGCCGAAGCCGTCAGGATCAGGCGCAACGGCGCGTCCCCTGCCGCGAGCGCCGCCCGGATCGCGTCCCGCCGGTGCGGTACTTGGGTGACTTCGCAGGCCACGCCCAGCCGGTCGAGCCGGTCCAGAACCGCCCGCGTCCCGTCCGGCGCGCCCTCCAGAACCGTCACGATCAACTCCGCCCGCCCGATCACCGGCGGATGCAGGCGCAACGCGCCGGTCAAGGCGTCGAGCCGACCCGAAAGTACCGCGCCGTCCGTGGCATAGGGGATGATCTTCACCGTCGCGACCATCGTTCCCGCCGCCACGCGCTGCCATTCCGGCAGCGTCGCCACGGTCACGTCCGGCGTGATCGCGTTGGCCGCGTCGATCTTCGCGCGCGACACTTCCAGAACGCCCGTACCCGTCGCGTGAATATTGGCGCGCCCCGTGAACGGCGGGCGAAGTTCGAGCCCCGGGGCGAGCAGCGCGCGGCCGACCATTTCTGCCACGTCGTTCTCGGTCACGTCGCCGGGGTCCGGCCGCGCAACGATCACGCTGTCCCGCCCCGCCGCGCGCAGCCGCGCCACGATGTCTGCGTCGAGGCGGCTTCCCTTGCGAATCCGCCCCTCGGGCGTGGCGACCGAATGGGCGAGGATCGCGCCTTCCGCCTCGCCGAGCGGTACCGGGCCGAACCTCATGGACGGCGCAGCGCCTGCGTCATCGCCGCGAGGATCGCCACCGCGATCTCGCCCGGCGTGCGGGATCCGATGTCGAGCCCGATCGGCGCGTCGATCCGTGCGATCCGGTCCGCGTCGATCCCGGCCTCCTCCAACCGCGCAACCCGCTTCGCATGCGTCCGCGTCGAGCCGAGCGCGCCGATGTAGAAGGCGGGCGAGCCGAGCGCGACCATCAGCGCGGGGTCGTCGAGCTTCGGATCGTGCGTCAGCAACACCACCGCCGTCCGCGCGTCGGGGGCGAGCGCCGTCATCGCCGCGTCCGGCCAGTCATGCGTCAGCGCGGTGTCCGGGAACCGTGCCGGCGACGCGAAGGCCTCGCGCGGGTCGATCACCGTCGCGGCGTACCCGGCAAGCCGCGCCATCGGGACAAGCATCTGCGCGACATGCACCCCGCCCACGACGATCAGGCGCAACGGCGGCGCGTGCAGGGTCACGAAGGTGCGCCCGTCCGGCTCGAAATCGCTGCGATCCGCGCGAAGCCGCTTGGCTACGGCATCGGCCGGAACGAGAGAGGCTGCCCCGTTCTCGACATCCACCGCTTGTCCGACCGCCTCACCCCGCGCGCGCCGGTCCACCAGATCCGCCAGCAAATCCTCGGGCAGCGTCCCGCCCACCGGCTCGACCAGCACGCGGATGCGCCCCCCGCAGGCGAGGCCGACCGCGAAGGCCTCGTCGTCGGACACCCCGTATTCCAGGACCCGGTGCCGCCGATCCTCCATCGCCTCGAGCGCCTCGGCCACCACCGCGCCCTCGACGCAGCCGCCCGAGACGGAGCCCGCGATCTCCGCCTCGCCCGACACGGCGAGTTGCGAGCCCCGGGGGCGCGGCGCGCTGCCCCAGGTCTCGATCACGGTGGCGAGGACCGCCCCCTTGCCGGCGCGATGCCAGTCGAGCGCGGCGCGCGGCGCATCATCGGTTGCCTGCATAAAAAAATGGACCCTCCGCCGGCAGAATGGCGAAGGGTCGCGCCTTGAACAAGCACTTCGTAATGACCCACCCCTTCCCGGGACCGGCCTTTAATTTCCTTGCACGTCGCGGCTCAATTCGCCGCGGCGGTTCTCAGCAGGCCGGTGATCTGTCGGACGGTGGCCCGACGGTTCTCCTGCTCCGCATTCTCTGTCGGCACCTTCAGGAACTCCTCGCCGTAGCCCTGGACGACCATGTTCTCGACGGGGACGTCGAAATACTCGTTGAGCGCGAGCGCCAGCGTCTCCGCCCGGCGGTCGGACAGAGCGAGGTTGTAGGCCGCGTCGCCCACGGCGTCGGTATGCCCCTCGATGAGGAACACCTCCTTCGGGTTCTCCCGGATCGTGCCCAGCACCTCGCGGGCCAGACTCGTCAGGTTCGCGGCCTGTTCCGGCGAGATCGCGGCGGAGCCCGACGCGAAGGTCACCGTGTTCACCTCGTAAGCCGGAGCGAGCGCCCGGACCTCGGGAATGCTGCGAACCTGCGCCAGACTGAAGCGCCGTTCGGTCCCCGCCTCGCGCTCGAGCGCGTCCCGCAGCGGATCGCCGCTCTGACCCGAGCGCGAAGAGACGATCGGCTCCGGCAGCGTCGCGACGTCGACCGGCTCCACCGCTTCGGTGTCGTCGATCAGCGTGTAGCGGGTGCCGTCCGGGTCGATCCGGTCGCGGCGCAGTACGCGCAGCGAGGCGTCGCGGATCGTCACGATCCGGCTGCCGTTCGGTCGCGTGACCGTGGTGCGGGTGGAGCCGTCGTCGAACCGCTCGGTCCGCACGTCGTCGCCGCTCTGCCGCAACAGCGCGTCGTCGTCCTTGAAGACCTGCAGCGCGCCGTCGTCCTGCTGCACGACAACGCGGTCGCCGGAATTGGAGACGACGCGGCTGCGATTGGCGAGGACCGTCCCGACCGCCAGCGCCCCGAGCGCGCCGAGCGCGAGCTTCGCACCGCCGGACAGGCCCCCGTCGTCGTCGTCGTCATCGTCGTCGTTCTCGCTGACCACGGCCTCGGTCTCGAAATCCTCGGACGAGGTACGCACATCGCCCTCGGCGATCGTCTCCTCCTCGACCTCGGCTTCGGATTCCTCGCCCGCGATGGCCGCCGCGGCCGAACCGCCATTGCCCTGGAGTTGCTCGAGCGCCTGCGAGGCCTGATCGCGGGCCCGGCGCTGCCGCTCGTTCAGTTCGGGCTCGGGCCTGGAGGCAACGTCCTCGGCGATGGCGCTGTCTTTCTCGCCGCGCCGTCCGCCCTCGTTCGCCTGCCGCCGCTCCTCGCGAGTCCGCCCCGTGCGATCGCCGTCGGACTCGGCCGCTTCGGCTTCGGGCTCCACGTCAGTTTCGCCACCTTCGTTCGCCTGCCGCCGCTGCTCGCGCTCCTGCCGTGTGCGGTCACCACCGGATCCCGCCGCTTCGGCCTCGGGCTCCGCGTTCCTTCTGCCGCCTTCGTCCGCGGCCGCATCGGTATCGCCTGACGCCGCATCCGCCTCGGCACGCGGCGACTCGGTAGCGTTCCCGTCCTGACCCTCGGCCTCGAGCCGACGGCGCACGCGCTCCTCCTCGGTGCCGCCATCGCCGTCCCGCTCTCCAGATTTGGCAGATCGATCCGCGTCACGCGCGCGGCGGGTCCCGGCCGCTTCCTCCTCGCTCGGGGCCTCGGTCGCTTGGCCGTCCGCCATGGCAGGCTCCGTGGCGTCGGCCGGCGCGCGCGGCTCTTCGGCGACCTCGGGTTCCGTCGGGGAGGCCGGTTCGGCGGTTCCGTCGGCTTCGGGGTCGGCTTCGAGCTCAGCGTCGGCCTCTGCTGGAACCTCCGCTTCCGCGGCGCGGTTGGCCCGCTCGGCCCGATCGCCTTTGGCCTTCCGGCCATTGCCCTCGGTGCTTTCCGCGTCGCCCGCGGCCTCCGCATCGACAGCGGGCGCCTCCGGCGCCGCACCCTCGTTCACGCCCTGCCTCGTCAGGCAACGCTCGAGCCGGTTCGGCCGGCCCGCGAACTCCGCCTCGCAGGCGGCGATTATCTCGGCATTGTCCTGGGCAAAGGCGGGTGGAACGAACCCGGGTACGAGCAACGAGACGCTTGCGGCCAGAGCGGTCGCCTTGCGGAACGGCGCGTGTGCACGCGCCTCTGTATGCTTGGTCCGGGCCATGATGCCTCCTACGGAATCCTGTGCGATCGGTCGAGCGGTCGCGGTCACTTCCAACCCCATCCACCGGGCGCAGTTCCAAATCACGGGGCTGTTATGCGATAACAGGCCGACGTCGGCCAATGACCGCCCGCCATTGGTTAACGATCTGAGATCCCCGACTTTCCGTGACGTCGCATCCGCTGCATCGCGCCTGGATCGTCCGGGCGGGACAACGCGTCGGCCAGTCCTTCGAGCGCCGCGATCGAATGACCCGCGCGCAGCGTGTCGACATGCGGCAGCAGGGCACGAATGCCCGTGGCGCGGGGCGCGAATCCTTCGAAGCGCAGCAGCGGGTTCAGCCAGATCACGCGGCGCGCACTCAGGTGCAGGCGCTCGGCGGCGCGCGCGAGCAAATCCGGATCGCCACGATCGAGCCCGTCCGTGACGAGCAGCACGACGGCCCCCGCGCCCGTCACCCGTCGGGACCAGTCGCGGTTGAAGGCATGGAGCGCCTCGCCGATCCGCGTGCCGCCCTCCCAATCCTGCGCTTCGGCCCCGGCGGCGGCGAGGGCGGCGTCGACGTCGCGCGTGGCGAGGTGGCGCGTGACGTTGGTCAGGCGCGTGCCGAAGGTGAAGGCATGGACCTGTGCCCAACCCTCTCCCTGACGGTTGGAGACGGCGTGCAGGAAGTGCAGGAGCACGCGGGAATAGGACGACATCGAACCGGAGATATCGCAGAGGGCAACGAGGTTCGGCCAGCGAATACGGGGCGTTGCGCGACGAAGTTCGTATAGCTCGCCGGACCGCAACGCGGCCCGCAGCGTGGCTCGCCGGTCGACCCGGCCCGTACCGGCGGGGGCGTTTCGGCGCGACGGAATCGGCGGCATTGGCAGGCGCAGCGTCGCGAGCATCCGTTTCGCCGTCGCCATCTCGGCGGTCGACATCTGCTCGAAGTCGAGCGTCCGCAACCGTTCGCGCCCGCTCGCCGTCGCCGTTGCGTCGATTTCGAGGACGGGCGCCTCGGAGGTCTCGCCCTGCTCTACGGGCGGTGCCTGATCGAGCAACGCCTCGGCCGCCCGCTTCTCGGCCGGACGCGGCGCGCGCGCCTCCTGCACGCCGCGCATGGTCGGGGTGAGCAGGGCCATCATGTGTTCGAGGAAGCGCGGGTCGCGCCAGTAGAGGCGGAACATCTGCGCGAAGGTCGCGCGGTGTTCGGGCCGGCGCACGAAGACGGCTTCGAGCGCATGGTAGAAGTCGGCGCGGTCGGTGAAGCCCGCCGCGGCCACAGCGCGCGTGGCGAGGATCAGGCGGTCCGGCCCGGCCGGCAGCCCGGCCCGGCGCAGCGCCGCCGCGAAATGGGCGATGTTGCCGGCGAGGCGCGGGTCGTCGGGAAGGTCGAGTGCTCCGTGTTCCATTCGCCTGCCTCCGCGCGCTCACGCCACGACGCTAGGTGCGCCGGCGCGGCGACGCCACCCTGATCGCTTGCCGGCAGGATGCGCGACCTGATGGCCCCGGTTGCTTCGAGGGCGGAGTCCGATCCCCCCTGGCGGAAGGGTCCCGCCTCAGGTGAGCCAGGTCGCGTAGTCGCTGACGAGAAGATGGGTCGGTGCAACGTCTTCCTCGATCTCGGAGAAACGGCCGATCGGGTCACGGTAGATGTTGTCGGTCTCGTCGTCGTTCACCGTCGAGACCTCGCCGATCAGCACGTCCCCGCCCTCGCCCCAGAACGCGTGCCAGTCGCCGGGACGCAGCGTGACGCTCTCGCCCGGCGCGAGGTGCAGCCGGTCTCCGGGCGCGTAGTCGCGGCGGATGCCGTCGCACCAGACGGTGCCGCCCGCGCCCTCGTCGAAGCGGCCGGCCTCATCGGAGCCGTAGAGTTCCACCGCCAGCGTCGCGCCGCCGCGGTTGATGATGTCCTCGGCCTTGAGGAGATGCGTGTGCATCGGACTCAGCTGGTTCTCGGCGGAGATGAGGAGCTTTTCGGCGTAACACATGCCGCCGCCCTTCTGCAGGTCCGCGAGGAGGCCGTTGCGCAGGGTGAAGAGGAACAGCCCCATCTCGTCGTAGCGGCCGGCGCCGAAATCGGTGATGTCCCAGCCGCAGCGCGCGTCGATCACGTGCCGCGCCGCGTCCTTGCGGGCGGCGAACTCCTCGGGGGACCAATGCGCGAAGGGCGGCAGGGCGAAGCCGTTCGCCGCGATCATCTCGGCGGCCTGGGCCATGATGCGGTTGATGTCGGAACGTTTCATATGCGGTCTCCCCGTGGCTGCCTCCGATCCCTACTTCGGGGGCCGGCCGGGCTCAATCGATGGCTGACGCTCCGCAAGGCGCGATACGCAGCGGCCCGCCGGGCGCGGCGCCGAGTTCACGACAGGTCCCGTCGGCGCAGAGGGTCCAGCCCCCCGTGGTCGCACCGGACGCCGCGAGATGCAGCGCCGGCACGTCGAGCCCGCCCGGGCTGACCCACCAGCCGTCCCGCAGGACCGCGTCCGGCCCCGGCTCCATCCCCGCGCCCGAGCCGCGAACCGCCGCGCTCCGCAGCGTGAGGTGATCGCCCGCGATGGTCCAGCGCTCGACCCATTCCGTCCGCTCGACCGAATGGGTCCAGCGGAGCGTGAAGTCCGGCGCGGCGAGGTGGAGGAGCGTCGCGCCCAGCATCAGGCAGGCGCTGCTCACGCCGGGGCGACCGCACGGTTGCGGAACCAGATCAGGCCCCCGGTCAGGGCGGCCAGCGCGAAACCGATCTCGTCGGTCAGCGGCAGCGACGCGATGAGCGTGAACGCCGCGACCATCGCGAGCGCGCGGACGGGCCAGCCGAGCCGCGTGCCGAGCCATCCGATCACCGCCAGTCCCCAGAGCGCGATGGAGAGCGCGGTCTTGGCGATCACGTAGGCCACGGCCGGCCAGAACCCGATCGCGTCGGCCAGCGGGCCGCCGGGCTGCAGCATCAGGACGGGGGTGTAGACCGCCATGAAGGGGATCACGAAGCCGGCGGCGGCGACCTTGATGGCCTCCATCGAGATGCGCAGCCCGCTGGCCCTGGCGATCGGGGCGGCGGCGAAGCAGGCGAGCGCCACGGGCGGGGTGAGGTCGGCGAGGATGCCGAAATAGAAGACGAACATGTGGCTGACGATCAGCGGCACGCCGAGCTGCAGCAGCGCCGGCCCCGCGATCGAGGAGGTGATGATGTAGTTCGGGATCGTCGGAATCCCCATGCCGAGGAAGATGCAGGTGATCATCGTAAGGACGAGCGAGAGGAACAGGTTGTCCTGCCCGATGGCGACGATGAACTGCCCGAACGTGTTGGCCGCCCCGGTCAGGGTCATCGTCCCGATGATGACGCCGACGAGCGCGCAGGCGACACCCACCGGCAGCGCGGTGCGCGCGCCCTCGGCGAGGCTGTCGCGGCAGAGGGCCAGCGTCTCCCGCCCGCCGTGCGAGACGGCGCAGATGGCGATCAGCACCGCGACCGCGATCACGAGCAGCCATGTCCCGTATTCGAGGAACGCCGCCGCGACGAGGCCGAGCGCGATCCAGAACACGCCGCGGACGGCGCGGGACGGCAGCCCGAGGACGATCGAGCCGCCGAGAATCAACAGGACAGTCAGGCCGAGGCCAACGGTCCCCGCGAAGAGCGGCGTGTAGCCGCCGAACAGGAGGTAGACGAGGACGCCGAGCGGCAGAAGCAGCATCCAGCCGTCCTTCAGCGCCCGCAGCGGCGAGGGCAGATCGGCCGCCGGTAATCCCCTCAGGCCGTGGCGTCCGGCCTCGAGATGCACGATCCAGAAGGCCGAGGCGAAGTACAGGATCGCCGGGACGAGCGCGGCCTTTACGACCTCGACGTAAGGAACGTCCAGCGTCTCGGCCATGATAAAGGCGACCGCGCCCATGACCGGGGGCATGATCTGTCCACCCATCGAGGCGGTGGATTCGACGCCCCCCGCGAATTCGGCTCGGTAGCCGAAGCGCTTCATCAGCGGGATCGTGAACTGCCCCGTCGTGACGACGTTGGCCACGCCCGAGCCGGAGATGGTGCCCATCAGGCCCGACGAGACGACCGAGACCTTGGCCGCGCCCCCCTGCCGGTGACCGAAGAGGCCCATCGAGACGTCGGTGAAGAGCTTGATCATCCCGGCCCGCTCGAGGAACGAACCGAACAGGATGAACAGGAAGATGTAGGTCGAGGAGACGTAGATCGGGATGCCGTAGATGCCCTCGGTCCCGTAGGTCATGTGGTCGATGACCTGCTCGAAGGCGTAGCCGCGGTGCTGCAGCGGGAACGGCAGGTATTGCCCGAACAGGCAATAGCCGAGGAATACGCCCGAGATGATCGGCAGCGCGATCCCCATCATCGCGTAGGCGGCCGCGAAGACGGTGACGAGGGCCACGACCCCCATCACGATGTCGGTCGTCAGCGGCCGGCCGGCGCGCAGGATCAGGTCGTTGTACTCGACCCATTGGTAGGCCGCGACCGCGACCCCCGCGAGCGCGAACGCCCAGGCGAGCGGGCGGAGCGCGCCCCCGCCCTTCGCGTAGGCGACGAGCGGAAAGGTGAGGAACATCAGGAAGCCCACGTGGACCGCGCGGACGATCTGGCTCGGCATGTCGATGAGGTGACCGGCGGTCGCGATCTGGAACACCGAGAACAGGACCGCGACCCAGAAGAGCGCGCGGCCGACGAAGCCTTCGGGAAAGCTTACGCCGTGGGATTCCTGTGGCACCGGCGGAGCGGCGGCATCGGTCATGGCTCGGGTCCGGGACGAAGACGGAACGGACGCCGCACGGATGCGCGGCGTCCTGACTTGTAGCGGTCAGATCACTCCTGGAGGAGGCCCTGCTCGCGGTAGTAGCGCTCCGCGCCCGGATGCAGCGGGATCGGCATGCCGTCGAGCGCCGCGTCGATCGAGATCTGCGTCGCGGCCTGATGCGAGGATGCGAGCGTTTCCAGGTTCTCGAACAACAGCTTCGTCATCTGGTAGGCCGTCTCGTCGGAGACGTCGGCATGGGTGACGAGGAAGTTCGGGATCGACACCGTGGCCACGTCCGCCTCCTGCCCGTCATAGGTGCCGGCGGGAATCGTCGCCGCCTGGTAGGGCGCGCCGAGGCTCTCGGCGATATCGGCGGGGATCTCCACCACGGTGATCGGCACGGAGGAGGACAGGTCGCGGATCGAGGCCACGCCGAGCCCCGCCGATTGCAGCGTCGCGTCGAGCTGGCGGTTCTTCATCAGCTCGACCGACTCGGCGAAGGGCAGGTACTCGACCTTGCCGAGATCGTCGTAGGACATGCCCGCCGCCTCGAGGATCGCGCGCGCGTTGAGCTCCGTGCCCGAGGCCGGCGCGCCCACCGAGACGCCCATGCCGGCGAGATCCGAGAGCGTCGCCGCCCCGCTCTCCTCCAGCGCGACGAGCTGGATGTAGTTCGAGTAGATGCCCGCGATCCCGCGCAGCTGGTCGAGCTTCTCGGGGAAGCCCGCATCCGCGTCGCCCTCCCACGCCAGCGCGACGCTGTCGCCGAGCGAGAAGGCGATCTCGCCCCGGCCCTGCTGCAGCAGGTTCAGGTTCTCGACGGAGGCCTTGGTGGACTGCACCTGCGTGCGCGCGCCCTCGATCCCGTTGCCGTAGATGTCCGACAGGCCGACGCCCATCGGGTAGTACACGCCCGAGGTGCCGCCCGTCAGGACGTTGATGAATTCCTGCGCGCCCGCCGTGAGCGGCGCGGCGGCGACGGCCGATGCGATGACGGAGCCGCGCAGCGCGGCTTTCAGAATACCCATGATGTCCTCCCTGTGACGCGACCCCGGGACGGGCCCGGCCTCCGGTCGCGCGGATATGTGGCGGCATGTTCTCCGCAGATGGGCCCGCTCCGCAAGGGGTTTCTGGCTTCCGTGGCGACGCTCAGACCGTTCGCAGGAGCCGGAGCGCGTCGTAGATCGCGGCATGGGTGTTGCGCGGAGAGACCGCGTCGCCGATGCGGAAGAGTTGGTAGGCGCCGGCGGGATTGCGGGCGATCCGCTGCGGCATGCCAGCGATGAGCGCGTTGTGATCGACCTCGCCCAGGTTGCTGGACCCGTCCCGCAGGTCGAAATAGACCTCGTCGAAGGGCCGCGTGCCGCCGTTCACCACGACCTGATCCACCTGACGCGTGCGCGTGACCCCGCCGTAATCGGAGCCCAGCGTCGCGCGGAGCGCGTTGCCCTCCGGTGCGACCGCGTCGAGCTTCCAGGTGACCGTGAAGGTCACGTCGTGCTTCTGCAGCTGCCGCATGGCCGGCGTGAGCGACATGCCCATCACCTCGGGGGCGAAGGTGCGGTCACGGGTGACGATCTCGACCGCTCCGCCCGTCTCCGCGATCCGCTCGGCCGCCTGTAGCCCCGCCTGATCGCCCGCCTCGTCCCAGATCAGCACGTTCGCGCCGGGCCGCACGTCGCCCGAGATTATGTCCCAGCTCGACACGACGCGGTCGTTGCCCTCCGCCAGAAGCTCCGTATGCGGCAGGCCGCCGGTCGCGACGATCACGACATCGGGCGCGTCGGCCCGCACCTCTTCGCCCTCGGCGAAGCTGTTGTAGCGGAACGTCACGCCCAGTCGCTCGCATTCGGCGACACGCCAGTCGACGAGCGACATCATCTCCGACCGGCGCGGGGTCTGCGCGGTCAGACGCACTTGACCGCCCGGATCGTTCGCGGCCTCGTGGACGATCACCTCGTGCCCGCGCAGCGCCGCGACGCGCGCGGCTTCGAGCCCGCCGGGACCGGCGCCGACGATCACCACGCGGCGCGCCGCCTCCGCCGGCGCGATCTCCTGCGGCTGCTCCAGTTCGCGCCCGGTCGACGGGTTGTGGATGCAGAGCGCCGCGCCGCCCTGATAGATGCGGTCCAGACAATAATTCGCGCCGACGCAGGGGCGGATGCGGTCCTCCTCCCCGCGCAGGATCTTCCCGATTATGTGGGGCTCGGCAATGTGGGCGCGGGTCATGCCCACCATGTCGAGCTTGCCTGTGGCGACGGCGTGGCGGGCGGTGGCGACGTCCTGGATGCGCGCGGCGTGGAAGGTCGGCAGGCCGGTAGCCGCGCGGATCTCGCCCGCGAAATCGAGATGCGGCGCGCTGCGCATGCCCTGCACCGGGATCACGTCGGTCAGTGCGGCGTCGGTGTCGATATGGCCGCGGATGACGTTGAGGAAATCGACGAGCCCGCTCTCGGTCAGGCGGCGCGAGATCTCAAGCCCCTCCGCCTTGGTGACGCCGCCCGGCATCGCCTCGTCCCCGGCATAGCGGATGCCGACGATGAAATCCGGCCCGACCCGGTCGCGCACGGCGCGCAGCGTTTCCATCGCGAAATGCATCCGGGCGTCGAGGTCGCCGCCCCACGGCGCGCCCAGGTCGTTGAGCGCGGGCGACCAGAACTGGTCCATGAAATGGCCGTAGGATTCGAGCTCGATTCCGTCGAGCCCGGCCGCCTGCATCCGCTCGGCGGCGTCAGCGTAGTCGCGGATGATCCGCGCGATGTCCCACGCCTCGACGACCTTCGGGACGGCACGGTGCGCAGGCTCCCGGTAGGCGCCGGCGGCGACCGAGGGCAGCCAGTCGCCCGCGTCGTACCGCGTTCGGCGGCCCAGATGGGTGAGCTGGATCATCACCGCGCAGCCGTGGTCGTGGCATTCGTCGGCGAGCGCGCGCATCCAGCCCACGACCTCGTCCTTCCAGGCGAGGATGTTGTTGAAGGCCGGCGGGCTGTCGCGGGACACGGAGGCCGAGCCCGCCGTCATGGTCAGCGCGACCCCGCCCCGCGCGCGTTCGGCGTGATAGGCGCGGTAGCGCTCCTTCGGCATCCCGTCCTCGGCATAGGCCGGTTCATGGCTCGTCAGCATGAGCCGGTTCTTCAGCGTCAGATGCTTCAGCCGGTAGGGTTGCAGCAGGGGATCGTCGGACATCGGGCCTCCTCGGTCGGCCGACGCTTTTCCGTCCGCGCCGCCCTGTCAAGCGACGTGCGCCACGATCCCGGCCGCGATCAGTTCTCCGGGAAGAAACAGGCTGCGGGATGATCGCTGTCGTCGAGTTCCGGGCGGACCTGCCGGCACTTCTCCTGCGTCTTCCAGCAACGCGGCGCGAACGGGCATCCGTCCGGGATGGCGAGCGGCGACGGCAGCTCCCCCTGTAGCTGGATGCGCTCCTTCTGGCCCCGCGGATCGGCCTTCGGCGTCGCCGAGAGAAGCGCCTTGGCGTAGGGATGCTTCGGCGCGCCGAACACCGCGTCCTTCGTCCCCCGCTCGACCGCGCGGCCGAGATACATGACGATCACGTCGTCGGCGACGTGGCGGACGACGCTCAGGTCGTGGCTGATGAAGAGGTAGGCCAGATCCAGCCGCTCCTGCAGGTCGACGAGGAGGTTCAGGATCGCCGACTGGATCGACAGGTCGAGCGCGGAGACCGGCTCGTCCAGCACCAGAACCTTCGGGTCGAGCATCAGCGCGCGGGCCACCGCGATCCGCTGGCGCTGCCCGCCGGAGAACATGTGCGGGTAGCGGTCGAAATGCTCGGGACGCAAGCCGACGAGGCGCAGCATCTCGCGCGCCTTCTCCTCGCGCTTGGCCTTCGACATCTTCGGGCGGTTGATGACGAGCGGCTCCATCAGGATCTGGCCCACCCGTTGTCGCGGGTTGAGCGAGCCGTAGGGGTCCTGGAAGACGATCTGGACCGAGGCGCGCAAGCTCGCCCAATCCTCCGGCCGGACATCCTTGCCGTCGAGCGTCAGCCGGCCCGCTGTCGGCGCCTCGATCATCGTGACGACGCGGGCGAGCGTGGACTTGCCGCAGCCGCTTTCGCCCACGACGGCGAGGGTCTTGCCGGCATAGAGGTCGAAATCGACCCCGCCGAGGGCACGAAGCGTCCGGCTCTGCCGCAGGAACCCGCCGCGGACCTCGTAATGGCGTTCGAGCGCGCGGGCGGTCATGACGGGGGCGTTCACGAGGCGATCCTCTGGTCGGTGTTGCGTGGGTAGAAGCAACGCGCGTAGCCCAGATCGGGGCCGAGGGGCGGCGGCGGCTCCGCCCGGCACCTGGCGTCGGCGAACTTGCAGCGCGGCGAGAAGAGACATCCCTTCGGGCGGTCGAACTGCCCCGGCACGACGCCGGGGATGGTCGGCAGCCGCCGTTCCGTCGCCCGCTCGGGCAGCGCGTCGAGGAGCGCGGCCGTATAGGGGTGGTGCGGGCTGTCGAAGAGCGGCACGACCGGCTGCTCCTCGACCTTCTGGCCGGCATATTGCACGCTCACCCGTTCCGCCGTCTCCGCCACCACGCCCATGTCGTGCGTGATGAGGACGAGGCCCATTCCCGTGTCCTTCCTCAATCCGGCCAGCAGGTCGAGGATCTGCGCCTGGATCGTCACGTCGAGCGCGGTCGTCGGCTCGTCCGCGATCAAGAGCTTCGGCCGGCAGGCGATCGCCATGGCGATCATCACGCGCTGGTTCATGCCTCCGGAAAGCTGGTGCGGGAAGGCCGAGAGGCGACGCTCGGGGTCGGGGATGCCGACCTGCTCGAAGAGCTCGATCGCGCGGGCGTGCCGCGCGCGCCGGCCGAGGCCGAGGTGGAAGCGCAGGGCCTCCTTGATCTGCCAGCCGACGGGGAAGCAGGGGTTGAGCGACGACATCGGCTCCTGGAAGATCATCGCGAGGTCGTTGCCGATGATCCGCCGGCGCGCCCTGGCCCCGATCCGCAGCAGGTCCTGGCCGTCGAACGTCATCTCGTCGGCCGTCACCGTCGCCGTCCAGGGAAGCAGGCCCATCAGCGCCAGCATGGAGACGGACTTGCCGGAGCCGCTCTCCCCGACGACGGCGAGGATCTCGCCGGCATCGACGTCCTGATCGACGGAATCGACGGCACGGAACTTGCCCGAGGCCGTGGCGAAGTCGACGCTGAGATTGCGGATGCGGAGTAGCGACATGACGGTCAGCTCCGTTTCAGCTTGGGGTCGAGCGCGTCGCGCAGCCCGTCGCCCATCAGGTTGATCGCCAGCACGGTGACGAGGATGGCGAGGCCGGGGAAGGTCACGACCCACCAGGCGCGCAGGATGAACTCGCGCGCCTCGGCCAGCATCGTGCCCCATTCCGGCGTCGGCGGCTGCGCCCCCATGCCGAGGAAGCCGAGCGCGGCGGCGTCGAGGATCGCGGTCGAGAAGGAGAGCGCGGCCTGCACGATGATCGGCGCAAGGCAATTCGGCAGGACGGTCACGAACATCAGCCGGAAGTAACCGGCGCCGACCACCCTGGCCGAGGTGACGTAGTCCTTCTGACGCTCGGACATGACGCTTGCGCGGGTGAGGCGGACGTAATGCGGCTGGAGCACGATGGCGATGGCGATCATCGCGTTCAGGAGCGACGGCCCCAGCACCGCGACCAGCACCAGCGCGAGGAGGAGCGACGGGAAGGCCAGGATGATGTCCATGATCCGCATGATGATCGCGTCGAGCCAGCGTGGCGCAAACCCGGCCACGAGGCCCATGAGGATGCCGCCCGTGGCCGCGATGGCGACGACGACGACACCGACGAAGAAGGAGAACCGCGCGCCGACGATCAGACGCGAGAGCAAGTCGCGGCCGAGCGGGTCGGTCCCGAGGAAGAAGCGCCATTCCCCGCCGGCTTGCCAGACGGGCGGCTGGAGCGTCGCGCTGCGGAACTGCGCGGTCGGGTCGTGCGGCGCGATCCAGGGGCCGAACAGCGCGAGGAATGCGAAGACGGCGAAGATCGACAGGCCGATCACAGCGCCCCGGTTCTCCCGGAAGTAGAACCAGAACTCACGCAGGCGGCCGGGGCGTTCCTCGACCATCGCGGCTTCGGCGGAAAGGGCCTCGTCCATCAGCGCTTCCTGATCTTGGGGTTGATGACGCCGTAGAGCATGTCGACGGTCAGGTTCACCAGCATCACCATCACGGCGATGAGGAGCAACCCGCCCTGCACAACAGGATAGTCCCGCCGGAAGATGGAATCGACCATCCACTTGCCGATGCCGGGCCAGGAGAAGATCGTCTCGGTCAGGATCGCGCCGGCGAGGAGCGTGCCGACCGACAGGCCGATCACGGTGATGACGGGGATCAGCGCGTTGCGCAGCGCGTGGATGCCGTTGATCCGGCCGGGCGCGAGGCCCTTGGCGCGGGCGGTGCGGATGTAGTCCTCGCCCAGCACTTCGAGCATGGCCGACCGCGTCTGCCGCGCGATCACGGCGAGCGGAATGGTACCCAGCACGATCGTCGGCAGCAGCAGGTGACGCACCGCGGAGAGGAACGCACCGGACTGGCCGGATGCGAGGCTGTCGATCAGCATGAAGCCCGTCGGGTCGGGGAAGAAGTAAAGCAGGTCGATCCGGCCCGAAACCGGCGTCCATTGCAGGATGCCCGAGAAGACGATGATGAGGAGCAGCGCCCACCAGAAAATCGGCATCGAGTAGCCCACCAGCGCGGTCGACATCAGCGCCCGGTCGAAGAACTTGCCCCGGTTCACCGCCGCGATGACGCCCGCAGGCAGACCAAGGACGACCGCGAAGATCATCGCGCAGATCGACAGCTCCAGCGTCGCCGGGAACAGCGCGAAGAACTCGTCCCATACGGGTCGCTTGGTGACGAAGGACTGGCCCAGATCGCCCCGCAGCACGCCGGTCAGGTAGTCCCAGAACTGTATCCAGATCGGCTGATCGAAGCCGTATTGCGCCGAAAGCTCGGCATAGCGCTCTTCGGTCAGGCCGCGCTCGCCCGCCATGACGACGATCGGATCGCCGGGCAGCGCGCGGATGAAACCGAAGGAGATGAGCGTGACGCCGATGAAGGTCGGCACGAAGGTCAGGATGCGGGCGAGGATGTAGTTCAGCATGGCAGCACCGTCAGCTCCTTCGGGAATTGGGTGAGCGACACGCAGCCGTCCTCGGTGACCAGCACGTCGTCCTCGATCCGCACGCCGAACCGGCCGGGCGCGTAGAGGCCGGGCTCGTTGGTGAAGACGGTGCCCGCGTCGAGTGCCGCGTGGTTGCCGCGCATAATGTAGGGCGCCTCGTGCACCTCGCGGCCGAGGCCGTGGCCGGTCTTGGTGCGAATGCGATCGGCGAAGGGCGAGGCTTCGAGCACACCGGTCACCGCGTCGTCGATCTCGTGCGCGGTGATGCCGGCGCGCGTGACCTCGAAGCCACGCCGATTGGCGCGAAGCACGGTGTCGTAGACTTCCCGCGCCTCGTCGCTTGCATGGCCGAAGAACACGGTGCGGGTGATGTCGGCCGCGAAGCCGCTTACGCGCGCGCCGAAATCGAAGAGGAGCGCGTCGCCGGGCGCGATCGCGTAATCCGCCCGCGCCTTCGCGTGGGGGCGGGCCGAATTGTCGCCCGCCGCGACGATCGGGCCGAAGGCCAGCGCCTCGGCCCCTTCCGCGAAGAGGTTGGAGACGAGCGACCGTTCGATCTCCGCCTCGCTCTGTCCCGCCCTTATGCCTTCGAGCGTCCGCGCCAGCGCGCGTTCGGACACGTCGATCGCGGCGCGGAGCGCGTCGAGTTCGCCGGCGGTCTTGACGGTGCGGAGCCCGGAAATCTCGGCCTCGGCATCGACGATCCGCAGGTCCGGCTGCGCCCGGAGGAGCGCGTGGTGCACGAAGACGCGCATCACCTGCCCCTCGACGGCGAGCGAGGCGATCCGCAGATGCGACAGGAGCGCGTCGAACGCCGCGACGTAGCCGTCCTGATCGCGCCAGTCGAACACGGCACCCTCGAACCCGATCGCGTTCCAGGAGCCGAGCTCGAGGTTCGGGACAACGGCCGCCGGGGCGGCCCCGGCGGGGACGACGATCAGGAAAGGGCGTTCGTGGCTCGAGAAGGGATGCGGCACGACGCGGGCGAAGTTCGGGCCGGGCACGAGCGCGACCGCGTCGACGCCCAGGGTCCGGGCGATCTGCGCGTAGGGTTCGAGACGGTCAGACAGGGTATCCGGCATCGGGGTGCTCGCGGAATGGGTCCGCCGGCGACGCACGAAGCGCCGCCGGCGGATAGGGTACAATTACTCGGACAGGCCGACCTGGTTGAAGATGTGGCCGCCGAGCGGGTGGACGACGTAGCCCTCCACTTCGGGGCGCATCGTCATGAACACGACCGAATGCGCGATCGTGGCCCAAGGCGCCTGCTCCTTGAAGATGACCTGCGCCTCCTCGTAGAGCGGCGTGCGCTCCTCCTGCGTGGACTTCGTCTTGGCTTCCTGGATGACCTCGTCGAAGGGCTCGTGGCACCAGTTCGCGCGGTTCGAGTTGCCGACCGCGTCGCAGCCCAGAAGCACGGCGAGGAAGTTGTCCGGGTCGCCGTTGTCGCCGGTCCAGCCGAGCAAGACGGCGCCGTCACGGTCCTCCGCCTTGGAGCGCTCGAGATATTCCCCCCACTCGTAGGACACGATCTCGACGTCGACGCCGACCTGTGCGAAATCCTCCTGGAGCAGCTCGGCCATGCGGCGGGCGTTCGGGTTGTACGGACGCTGCACCGGCATCGCCCAGACCTTCATCGACAGGTCGGTGACGCCCTCCTCCTCGAGCATCGCGCGGGCGGCCTCGGGGTCGTATTCGTCATCCTCGACCGCGTCGTTGTAGGACCACATGGTCGGCGGAATCGGGTTCTTGGCGACCTCGCCCGAGCCCTGGAACACCACGTCGATGATGGCGTCCTTGTCGATGGCCATGTTGAGGGCCTTGCGGACGTTCGGATTGTCGAACGGCTCCATGTTCGTGTTGTAGGCGAGGTAGCCGACGTTGAGCCCCTCCTGCTCCATCACGACGATGTCCTCGGCATCCTTCATCGCCTGCACGTCGGCGGGGTTCGGATAGGCCATGATGTGGCACTCGCCGGCCTGCACCTTCTGGTAGCGCACGGAAGCGTCGGGCGTGATCGCGAAGATCAGCGCCTCGACCTTGGCCGGGTCGCCCCAGTAATCCTCGTTGCGCAGGTAACGGATCACCGCGTCCTTCTGGTAGGCCTGGAAGGTGAACGGGCCGGTGCCGACGGGCTGCTGGTTCAGCATCTCGGGCGTGCCGGCCTCCATCATCGCGTCGGCATATTCCTTCGACAGGATGGACGCGAAATCCATCGCCATGTTGGCGATGAAGGGCGCTTCGGGCCGCGTGAGATTGAAGCGGACGGTGTAGTCGTCGACCTTCTCGATGCTCTCGACGAGGTCGGGCATCGACATGCTCTCGTAATACTCGAACGTGCCGCCGGAGACGGAGTTGTAGGGGTTCTCGGAATTGCCCTGACGGTCGAAGCTGAAGATCACGTCGTCGGCGTTCAGGTCACGGGTCGGCGTGAACTGGTCGTTCGAGTGGAACTGCACGCCCTCGCGCAGCTTGAAGGTGACCGTCATGCCGTCGTCCGAGACTTCCCAGCTCTCGGCGAGGCCGGGCACGACCTCGGTGGTGCCGGTCTTGAACTCGACGAGCTTGTCGTAGAGCGGGTGGCTGGAGGCGTCGAAGGTCGTGCCCGCGGTATAGAGCGCGGGGTCGAATCCTTCGGGCGAGCCTTCCGAGCAATAGACGAGCGATTGCGCGCTTGCCGCGGACGCGCCGAGCGTCGCAAGCAGCACCGCGGTCGCGATATCACGTTTCATTGGCATCATGCATTCTCCCAGTTGGACGTTCCGCCGACCGGCGCGAAGACCGGTCGCGAAGGGCGGACTTGCTGCCGCTCCGGCGATCCTGAACCCTCAGGCGCCGGACCGCCACCGTTCTTTACGCGAGCCTCGCCCGGAGTTCGAGAGGCGGCACGGGACGTCACTTTGCGGTCGCCGCGATCGTCCAGCTGCCGGGGACTGGCAATCGCTCCGGGGGTTTCGCAAGTGCGAACGTCTCGCTGCGCTCGGCCGGCATGGACGCGTATTCGTCCGCCCGAAATGGGCCCGGCACGCCGATCGCGCGAATGAAACTGGGCCATTCGAGCTTGCACGCGGCCTCGACGTCGAAGCGCGAAGCCATGCCGGCGGCGATCCGGTATCAGGCGACCGGCACCCTTCCGACGCGGCGCGACCGTGCCGCGGAGATACCGTGTCCCACGCCCGTCTCGTCGACCGGATGTGAAGGAACATCGGTCGGCGGATCGTGTTCGGCTGGTCTGGAACGTGCATTCCTTAACCAGCCGATGGAGCTCGACATGCAACTCGATGGAAAGAAGATCGCGATCCTCGTCGCGCCGCGCGGCACGGAGGAGCCGGAATTCGTCAAGCCGAAGGAGGCCGTGGAGGCCGCCGGCGGCACCGTGACCGTCGTCAGTCTGGAAGGCGGTACCGCCAGGACGGTGAACGGTGACCTCGATCCGGGCGGCGAATACCAGATCGACAAGACGGTCGGCGAGGTCTCCGCCGACGAATTCGATGGGCTCGTCATTCCCGGCGGCACGGTCGGTGCCGACAAGCTGCGGGCCGATGCGGACATCGTGTCCTTCGTGCGCGCCTTCTTCGAGCAGTCGAAACCCGTCGGCGCGATCTGTCACGGGCCCTGGACGCTGGTCGAGGCGGACGTGCTGAGCGACCGCAAGCTCACCTCCTATCCGTCGCTGCAGACGGATATCCGCAATGCCGGCGGCACCTGGACGGACGCGGAGGTGGTCGTCGACCACGGCCTCGTCACCAGCCGCAATCCGAACGACCTGCCGGCGTTCTGCGACAAGATCGTCGAGGAGTTCGCCGAAGGTCGCCACGAGGCGCAAAGCCTGAGCGCCTGAACGCTCACCCTTTCGCCGGTCCTTTCCGGCCAAACCTAGACAAGAGAGCCTTTTCATGACGAACCCGATTTACGCCACGCTCGCCGGCCTTACGCTGGCCCTGCCGCTGACCGCGACGGCCGAGCAGCACACGTTGCCCGAGGGGGAGGTCGTGCTGTCGCCCGATACGCAAGCCTTCATCGACAGCATCGCCGACGCCCCGCCGATCAACACGCTGCCACCGGAGGAGGCGCGGCAGGTCCTCATCGACACGCAGACCGGCGCGGACGTCGAGATGCCCGCCGCCTCGGTCGAGGAAATGACGCTCGACATCGGCCCGACGGGCAGCGTCACGGTCCATGTCGTCCGTCCCGACGGCACGGAGGGCGAGACGCTGCCCGGCGTGGTCTACTTCCACGGCGGCGGCTGGATCCTCGGCAACTTCACCACGCACGAACGGCTGATCCGCGAGCTCGCCGACCAGTCGGGCGCGGCGATGGTGTTCGTCGATTACGCCCCTGCCCCCGAGCAGAAGCATCCCGTCCAGCTCGAGCAGGATTTCGCGGTGCTCCAGCATGTCGCCGAGAATGCCGGCGAGTACGGGATCGACCCGGAGCGGCTGGCACTGGCCGGCGATTCCGTCGGCGGTCAGATGGTGGCCGTCGTGGCGCAGATGGCGAAGGAGGAAGGCCCGGAACTCGACGCGGTCGCGATGCTCTATCCCGTCACCACGGCGAACCTGACGAGCGAGTCCTACGAGCTCTTCGCCGACGGCCCGTGGCTCAGCAAGGCGTCGATGGAATGGTTCTGGAACGCCTACCTGCCGGAAGACGCCGATGCGTCGGACCCGATGATCTCGCCGCTGAACTACAGCGAGGACGAACTGGCCGACCTGCCGCCCGCGCTGGTCATTACCGATGCGAACGACGTGCTGCGCGACGAGGGCGAGGCCTTCGCGGCGAAGCTTGTCCGGGCGGGCGTACCGACCGAGCAGGCGCGTTACGAGTTCACCATGCATGACTTCATGATGCTGAACCCGCTGGCCAAGACTCCCGCGACGGAAGCTGCGATCGAGCAGACGGCCGGGTTCCTTCGGGATCACCTATCCGCCGAGTAAAGGGCCCGCGTCCCTATCGAAGACAGAACGCCCGGCTTGAAGCCGGGCGTTCTGCGTTCCGCAGGCGCGCCCCGACCGCTTGACAGCGACCGGAGCGCGACAGCATCTCTCAGGCTTCGATCCGCACCGGCGCGCCCTTATAGGCCGGCGTCTGTGACTTGGTCTCGTGGTAGGCGAGCGGCACGAGCGGGTTCAGCTCCGGATAGTAACCCGCCACGCATCCGTCGGGCAGATCGTAGGGCGTGACCGTCAGCCCCCTGACGCGCCGATCTATGTCGTCGTCGTAGGTCGAGACGAGCGTCACAATCTGCCCCTTGGAGAGACCGAGCCGGGCCATCTCCTCCCGGTTGACCAGAACGATGTCGCGCGAGCCTTCGAGGCCCCGCAACCGGTCGGAGAAGCCGTAGATCGTCGTGTTGAATTGGTCGTTCGACCGCAGCGTGACGAGCGTCATCACGTCGCCGCCCCCCATATCACCCAGGGCCGAAATCACCGTCGGCGCGGTGAATCCCGCTTTCCCGCTCTCCGTCTGCCACGTCCGGTCGCGTGCGGAATTACCGCGATAGAAGCCGCCCGGCTCGAACATGCGGGCGTTAAAGTCGCGGAAATCGTCCGGATAGCTCTCCTCGATCAAGTCGCGGATGCGGGCGTAATCACCGGTCCAGCCGGCCCAATCGACCTTCGGGTTGGGCTCCAGCGTCGCAGCGGCCAAGCCCGCCACGATGTCAATCTCGGATTTCAGATCGCCCTCGGGCGCGCGGGCCTTGCCGATCGATCCGTAGATGTGGCTGAGCGAGCATTCGATGGTGACGGCCTGCGGCCCCGTCGCCTGCAAATCTTCCTCGAGACGCCCGAGGCAGGGAAGCAGGTAGGTCTCCTTTCCCGGGCAGAGGTGTGTGCGGTTCAGCTTCGTGGCGATGCAGACCGACAGGTCGAGATCGGGCCAGGCCGCCTCCATCCGTTCCCGGTCCGGGAGTGCGCGCACGAGGTTGCCGCCGAGCAGGATCATCGCCTTCACCCGACCGTCGAGCATCCCCTCGCAGGCATGCACGGCGTTCAGTCCTTCGTCGCGCGGGGCGGTGAAACCGAACATCTTCTCCATCTTGTCGAGGGGCACGAGCTTGGGCTTCTCGGCGATGCCCACGGTCCGCTGCCCCTGCACGTTCGAATGCCCGCGCACCGGGGAGATCCCCGTGCCCGGCCGCCCGATATTGCCGCGCAGCATCAGGAAGTTCACCAGCATCCCGAGGTTCTGCCAGCCGTGGACATGCTGGGTCAGGCCCATGCCGTAGATGCCGATCACCTTGCGCGCGTTCAGGTAGACGTCCGCCGCGGTCCGCAGCATCTCTTGCGTCAGGCCCGAGGCCCGCTCGATCTCGGACCATTGCATCGCCCGGACGGCTGCGACCATCTCGTCGAAGCCGGTCGTGTGGGTGCTAATGAAGTCGTGGTCGAGCACCTCGTGCGGCGCCGCATCCTCGGCCTCGAGGACGACGCGGATCATTCCGGCCAGCGCCGCGATGTCGCCGCCCGGGCGGACCTGGAAGTAATGCGTGGAGATCTTGGTTGGCTTGCCCACCGTCATCTGTAGCGGGTTCTGCGGGTCGACGAACTCGATCAGCCCCTTCTCGCGCACCGGGTTGAAGGTCACGATCTTGCAGCCCCGGTCGACCGCCGCCTTGAGCGGGTGCAGGAAGCGCGGCGAGTTCGAGCCGGTGTTCTGTCCGAAGAAGAAGATCGCGTCGCATTCGTCGAAGTCTTCGAGCACGCAGGTTCCGACCGGCGAACCGATCAGCTCGTCGAGGCCCACGCTCGTCGTCTCGTGACACATGTTCGAGCTCTGCGGCAGGTTGTTGTGACCGTAGAGCCGCGCGAAGAGCTGGTAGAGATAGGACGCCTCGAGCGAGGCATGGCCGGACGAGTAGAAGACCGTCGATTTCGGGTCGAGCCGCTTCAGCGCCGCGCCGATCGCGGCGAAGGCTTCCTCCCATTCGACGCGCACGTAGCGATCCTGCGTGGCATCGTAGCGCATCGGGTGGGTCAGACGCCCCTCGCGCTCGAGCTCGTAATCCGGACGGTCCCGCAGCTCGGACAACGTGTGCGCCGCGAAGAAATCGGGGCCGGCCCGATGCGAGGTCAATTCATGCAGCGTCGCCTTGGCACCGTTCTCGCAGAACTCGAAGGCATGCGGATTGGCCGGCTTCGCCCACGCGCAGGAGGTGCACATCACGCCTTCCGGCTTGTTCTGACGCGCCAGCGTGCGGGCCGCGTCCCCGCTGTCCCATTCCTTGCCGAAGATCCGCGTGATGCCCTCGAGCGAGCCCCATCCACCGGCGGCGTTCTCGTATTCCGGCGTGTTCTCGTCGTGCTCCGTCGGATCGTGTCTGTCGGTATCGGCCATTGCGCTGTCCCCTCGTTCAAGATCCTCGTCAATGTCGGACGGAGCTGGACGTCCGGCTCGCGTGACGTAGTTTCGACGGAATACCAAGCCAGAACTTTCTGCAAGCCGCGGGGGATCGCCGTGAAAGACCAGAGCGTGACAGCCGGGCTCGACGAGCGCGTCACGGACCACGGCGCCGACCTGACGCGCCGCGTTCGGTTCACCCGGATCTCGATGGAGGACGATCCGCGCGATCAGGTTCGCGACGTCGCCGTGGAGGTTCCCGTATCGATCGAAGTGAACGGTATCGGCATCGCAGTGATGATGGCGACGCCGGACGCGCTCGACGAATTCGCCGTGGGCTTCGCGCGCGCAGAGGGCCTGATCGACCGGGCGGACCAGGTGGCGGGTATCGACCGGCACCGGCATTCGCTTGGCTGGATCGTGCGGATGCGTGTCGATGCGACCGCCACGGCCCGCGTCCTCGCGCGTGCCCGAACGCGGGTCACGGAGACGGCCTGCGGCCTATGCGGTTTGGAGAACCTCGAAGCGCTCGCCGCTCCCTTGCCGCGGATCTCCCGCCCGATGCGCATCGCGCCCTCTGCCATCGGAGCGGCTCTCGACCACATCCGCACTCTGCAGGATCTCGCGCGCCGCACGTCGGCCACCCATGCGGCCGCGCTCTGCGACCCATCGGGCGAGATCGTCCTGATGCGCGAGGATGTCGGCCGCCACAACGCGCTCGACAAGGCGATCGGCGCCGGCATGCTTTCCGGGTTCGCCTTTCCGGACCTGTTCGCGCTCGTCACGTCTCGGCTGTCATTCGAGCTGGTCGAGAAGGCCGCGCGCGCCGATCTGGGCGCGCTCGTCGCGATGTCGGCGCCGACCTCGCTGGCGCTCGACCGCGCCGCCGAAGCCGGGCTGCCGGTGATCGCCTCGGCGCGTCCGGACGGCGCATTGGCGTCGCTCATCGGGCCGCTCGCAGACTGAAGGGTGCTTGAGTCAGTACCGGGCTGAGCGGTGCAGGTTGACTGGCGCATCAGGGTCTCGACGGTGGGTCTTGCTCAATGGGGGTCAGCCCGGGTGCTGTTGTCGTCCCGGATCGCTCGTCGGCGGTGACGTCCAGTTCATCGCCAGATCGGATTGGATCGCCAGAACGATGCGCAGCCTCAGGGCTTCGTCGCAGGCCAACTACTTGACGACGCCATGAAACACGACGACGAGCCGGGCGCCTCAACCTGCGCCTCTGTCGTCGTCGGTGCGGTCAACCCGCTTGGCTATTACGACTGGACAAGCCAGTCCTGCCGATCTCGACAACAGGATCGTCGCGGCCCAAGCTACTCGCGCCGGCGTGGTCCTGCCCGGCACAATCTACAACTTCGATCTGGTCTGCATGCCTCTGTCGAACGAGAACGGTCGCAATGGCCCCGCAGGCGTCAGGGCCGCATCCGCCGCAAGATGGAGGCGCGCCTCCAAGCCGCTGCGCTGGACGTGTCCCCGTTCGTTCAGGGCGCTAGCGACTCAATCGGCTCAGGAGCACGACCGAGCCGGTTCGCGCAAGGTAAGGCGCCGGCGGGCCGGCGCTTGGAGTGCATCGTCACAGGACGCGTAGCAACGACAATGCTCGCGCACGAAGATTACTCTCCAGTGCCAATGACCGCTCGAATTGCGGCGTTCCACGCGGCCAGCTTCCGGTCGCGGGTCTCGGGCGGCATCTGCGGCGTGAATTGCCGGTCCAGGGACCAGGACCCGGCGAAAGTGTCGAGCTCCGGGTAGACGTCCGCGCCACGCCCGGCGAGCCAGCCCGCACCGAGCGCGGTCGTCTCGAGGATGGCGGGCCGGTCGACGCGGGCGTCGAGGATGTCGGCGAGGAATTGCAGCGCCCAGTCCGATGCACTTAGGCCGCCGTCGACGCGCAGCGCGGTGTCCGCCTCCGGTGTCCAGTCGGCACGCATCGCCTCGAGCAGATCGCGTGTCTGGTAGCCGACGCTCTCCAGCGCGGCACGGGCGAACTCGGCCGGGCCGGTGGCGCGGGTCAGCCCGAAGATCGCGCCGCGGCAATCCGGGCGCCAGTACGGCGCGCCGAGGCCGGTGAACGCGGGAACCAGGACGACGTCCTGCGACGGGTCGGCACGTGCGGCGAGGTCCTGTGTCTCTTCCGCCGCGCGGATCAGCCCGAGCCCGTCGCGCAGCCATTGCACGACCGCGCCGGCCACGAAGATCGACCCTTCGAGCGCGTAGGTCGGCTGGCCGTCGAACTGGTAGGCGATCGTGGTGAGCAGCCGGTTCTGCGACCGGACCGGCTCCGTCCCGGTGTTGAGGAGCGCGAAGCAACCCGTGCCGTAGGTCGACTTGACCATGCCGGGGCGGAAGCAGGCCTGCCCGATCGTCGCGGCCTGCTGGTCGCCGGCGACGCCGATGATCGGGATCTCGCGGCCGAAGAGGTCGGGGCGGGTCGTGCCGAACTGCGCGTCGGTGTCGCGAACCTCGGGCAGGAGCGAGGTCGGGACGCCCAGCATCTCGCACATCTCCGCCGACCAGCGGCCTGCACGGATGTCGTAAAGGAGGGTGCGGCTCGCATTGGTCGCGTCCGTCGCGTGGACGGCGCCGCCGGTGAGGTTCCAGATCAGCCAGGAATCCACCGTGCCGAAGGCCAGTTCGCCTGCCTCGGCCCGCCCACGGGCGCCGTCGACATTGTCCAGAAGCCAGCGGATCTTGGTGCCGCAGAAATAGGGGTCGATCAGCAAGCCGGTGATGTCGGTGACGGCCTCTTCGTGACCCGCTTCGCGTAACTCGGCGCAGAGCCCGGCGGTCCGACGGTCCTGCCAGACGATGGCGTTGTGGATCGGGCGGCCCGTCCTGCGGTCCCAGATCAGCGTCGTCTCGCGCTGATTGGTGATGCCGATGGCGGCGATGTCGGCCGGCCGGATGTTCGCCCGCTCGATCGCCGCGCGACAGGTGGCGGCGGTGGTGGACCAGAGGTCGGCGGGGTCGTGCTCGACCCAGCCGCTCCGCGGGAAATGCTGGGGGAACTCCTCCTGCGCCAGTGCGGCGATCTTCATCTCGCCGTCGAAGACGATGGCCCGCGAGGAGGTGGTGCCCTGGTCGATGGCCAGAACGTGCGTCATGGGATCGGCCCCGTACGTGGAAAGGTCTCGGATGGCCGGGGCCCGAAGGCCCCGGCCGGTGGCGTCACTGCCAGGACTGGATCAGCTCGTCGTAGGAGACGGTCTGCGGTTCCTCGTCCTCGTTCTCGAGGGCCGGCTTCGGCGCGCCGGCTTCGTCGAGCCAGACCTGCGGGTCCTGCTCCTCGTTGAGGACCGGACCCAGGTCGCCCTGCACGCCGGCCCGCTCGAGGCGGGACATCACGTCCTCCATGTCGGCGCAGAGCTGGTCGAGCGCCTCCTGCGAGGTCTTGGCGCCGGACATCGCGTCACCGATGTTCTGCCACCAGAGCTGCGCGAGCTTCGGGTAGTCAGGCACGTTCGTCCCCGTCGGCGACCACTGCGTCCGCGCCGGCGAGCGGTAGAACTCGACCAGGCCGCCGAGGTTCGGCGCCCGCTCGGTGAAGTGATCCGAGTCGATCGTGCTCTCGCGGATGAAGGTAAGACCCACGTCCGACTTCTTCACGTCCACCGTCTTGGAGGTCACGAACTGCGCGTAGAGCCAGGCGGCCTTGGCGCGGTCGTCGGGCGTGGAGTCGAGGATCGTCCAGGAGCCGACGTCCTGGTAGCCGACCTTCATTCCCTCCTCCCAGTAGACGCCGTGCGGCGAGGGGGCGAGGCGCCACTTGGGCGTGCCGTCCTCGTTCATGACCGCCTCGCTGTCGACGAGCGGCGCCACGAAGGTGGTGTACATGAACATCTGCTGCGCGATGTCGCCCTGCCCCGGCACCGGGCCGGCTTCGGAGAAGGTCATGCCCGCGGCCTGCGGCGGCGAATAGTTCTGCAGCCACTCGATCGCCTTGTTGACGGCGTAGACCGCCGCCGGCGAGTTCGTCGCCCCGCCGCGTGCCATGCAGGCACCCACCGGTTGCGAGTTCTCGTTGACGCGGATGCCCCATTCGTCGACCGGCAGGCCGTTCGGCTCGCCCTTGTCGCCCATGCCGGCCATCGACATCCAGGCGTCGGTGTAGCGCCAGCCGAGCGACGGGTCCTTCTTGCCGTAATCCATGTTGCCCCAGACCGAAGTCGGCTCGCCCTCGATGTAGGACATGTCGCGGCCCGTGAAGAACTCGGCGATATCCTCGTAGGCGGCCCAGTTCACCGGCACGCCGAGCTCGTAGCCGTATTCATCCTGGAAGTCGGACTTGGTCTGCTCGTCGTTGAACCAGTCGTAGCGGAACCAGTACAGGTTCGCGAATTGCTGGTCGGGCAGCTGGTAGAGGTTTCCGTCCGGGCCGGTCGTGAACTGCGTGCCGATGAAATCGTCGAGGTCGAGGGTCGGCGAGGTGACGTCGGCGCCCTCGCCCGCCATCCACTCGGTCAGGTTGCGCGCCTGACCGTAGCGCCAATGGGTGCCGATCAGGTCGCTGTCGTTGACGAAGGCGTCGTAGACGTTCTGGCCCGACTGCATCTGCACCTGCAGGCGCTCGACGACGTCGCCCTCGCCGATCAGGTCGTGGGTGACGTTGATCCCGGTGATAGCCGAGAAGGCCGGGGCCAGCACCTGCGCCTCGTATTCGTGCGTGGTGATCGTCTCGGAGACGACGTTGATGTCCATCCCCTGGAAGTCCGCGGCGGCGTCGATGAACCATTGCATCTCGGCTTCCTGCTCCTCGCGGGTCAGGGTCGAGACGTCGCCGATCTCGGCGTCGAGGAATTGCTGCGCGGCCTCCATGTCGGCGAAGGCCGGCGGCGCGACGAGCGCGAGCGCCACGGCGGCGGTGGAAGTGAGTAATCGGTTCATGGTGTCCTCCCTTTGGAACCTTTGGTTGTGCTGCGGCTCTCCTCGTCCGCAGGTCGGGCTACACCCAGCGGAACACCGCCGCGGCGTAGACGAGGCAGACGGCCATCGCCCAGGGCTGAGGCCCGAGTTCGAGGCCGAGCCAGAACAGGTTGATGAAAGCCGATCCGAGAAGCGTGATGAAGAGCCGGTCGCCCCGCGTCGTCTCGATCCGAAGCACGCCCTGCCGGGGCGTCTCGGGTCGCCGGATCGCGAGGATCGTGAAGACCACCAGGAGCGCCGCGATCGTGACGAAGAAGGCCGCCGTGGGCCAGGTCCAGGCCATCCAATTAAGCATGGCGCGGCTCGTACTCTACTTCATCGCTGTCCTCATCCTGAGTGGAGCGATGAAGTGGTTTGTTGCTTTCCAATGCCCATAAGTGGCCGGTTTTATTCTTACCTCGAGCTCCAACCTCGATGAGCAGGCGCTTAGTATCTTCATCGTTCGCCCCGATGACATGCTTTAAGGTCTCGAAGGTCCTCCATTCAGCTCGGCGCCCCGATTGCGTAGGAGGCATGTTTTTAGGCGTCAACATCCTTCGTAACATCTCTTTCTGGCGATCCTCCAAGCGCTTTTTAGGCCTGTCGGTGTTCCACCATTGATATCCGAGTTGGAGTCCTGCGACGATAAGACCGCCAAACAT
Source organism: uncultured Jannaschia sp. (assembly GCF_947494055.1). Lineage (GTDB taxonomy): Bacteria > Pseudomonadota > Alphaproteobacteria > Rhodobacterales > Rhodobacteraceae > Jannaschia. The sequence continues at coordinate 78,607 of NZ_CANLTR010000002.1, forward strand.
CGCAGCAAAGAATTCGCTCATCACACCCTCCCCAGGGCGAAGCCCTTGGCGATGTAGTTGCGGACGAACCAAATCACGAGCGCGCCCGGAATGATGGTGAGCACGCCCGCCGCGGCCAGGACGCCCCAATCCACCCCCGCCGCGCCCACGGTGCGGGTCATCGTGGCGGCGATCGGCTTGGCGTTCACGCTCGTCAGCGTCCGCGACAGCAGCAGCTCCACCCAAGAGAACATGAAGCAGAAGAACGCGGCGACGCCGATGCCAGACGCGATGAGCGGCATGAAGATCCGCACGAAGAAGCGCGGGAAGGAATAGCCGTCGATATAGGCCGTCTCGTCGATTTCCCGCGGCACGCCCCGCATGAAACCTTCGAGAATCCAGACCGCCAGCGGCACGTTGAAGAGGCAATGCGCCAGCGCCACGGCGATATGCGTGTCGAAGAGCCCGACCGCCGAATAGAGCTGGAAGAACGGCAGCGCGAACACGGCCGGCGGCGCCATGCGGTTCGTCAGAAGCCAGAAGAACAGGTGCTTGTCGCCGATGAACGAATACCGCGAGAAGGCGTAGGCCGCGGGCAGCGCGACGGCGAGGCTGATCGCCGTGTTCATCACCACGTAGATGAGCGAGTTGACGTAGCCCATGTACCAGGACGCGTCGCTCAGGATCGTCTCGTAATTCGCGAAGGTCAGGTTCCGCGGCCAGAGCGAGAAGGTCGAGAGGATCTCGGTGTTGGTCTTCAGGCTCATGTTCAGCAGCCAGTAGATCGGCAGCATCAGGAACAGGAGGTAAAGCCCCATCACCACGGCCGACCCGTTCGGCCGGAAGCGCCGGCGCGTGCGGCTCCCGGTGCGGTCCGCGGTGACGCGGCCGGGGATCGAGGCGGCGCCGGGGGCGGAGGCGGTCGTATCGGTCATCGGACGCCGTCCCTTTTGTCGAGGTTGGTCATCACGGTGTAGAACACCCACGAAACGAGCAGGATCACGAGGAAATACATCAGCGAGAAGGCTGCCGCGGGACCGAGGTCGAACTGGCCGAGGGCCATCTTCACGAGGTCAATCGACAGGAACGTCGTCGCGTTTCCCGGCCCCCCGCCGGTAACCACGAACGGCTCGGTATAGATCATGAAGCTGTCCATGAACCGCAGCAGGATGGCGATCATCAGCACGCCCGACATCTTCGGCAGCTCGATGTAGCGGAACACCTTCCACCGCGACGCCTGGTCGATCTTGGCGGCCTGGTAATAGGCGTCGGGGATTGAGCGGAGCCCGGCATAGGCCAGAAGCGCCACAAGCGACGTCCAGTGCCAGACATCCATCACGATCACGGTCGCCCAGGCCGCGATGAAGCCCTGCGTGTAGTTGTAGTCGATGCCGATCGCGTCGAGCGTGTAGCCCAGCAGGCCGATATCGACCCGCCCGAAGATCTGCCAGATCGTGCCGACCACGTTCCACGGAATGAGAAGCGGCAGCGACATCAGCACCAGGCAGAACGACGCCCAGACCCCGCTCTTGGGCATGTTGAGCGCGACGAAGATGCCGAGTGGCACCTCGATCGCGAGGATGATCGCCGAAAAGACGAGTTGCCGGACGAGCGCGTTCCACATCCGGTCGGAGGCGAGCATGTCGCGGAACCAGTCGAGTCCGGCCCAGAAGAAGACGTTGTTGCCGAACGTGTCCTGCACCGAATAGTTCACGACGGTCATCAGCGGGATGACGGCCGAGAAGGCCACCAGTACCAGCACCGGCAGGACGAGGAACCAGGCCTTCTGGTTGACGGTCTTCATCACGCGGCCTCCCTGCCCCGGCGCACCGGCGGCACGCGCCAGTCGTTCTCGTAGACATTGATCACGGCCGGGTCGAACACGATACGGTCGGCCCCGGCCGGAACGGTTTCATGCTCCGGCAGGATGGCGCTGCTCGAAGTTCCACCGACGTCGAGCCGGACGATCTTGTGACGGCCGACATCCTCGACGCGGCTCACCCGCGCCGGCACGCCCGGCCCGTCCGCACGCAGCGCGACGAATTCGGGCCGCACACCGACCTGCACCCGGCCCCGGCCGGTCTCGTGGACCGCGCCGAGGTCGACCTCGGCCCCGGCGATGCGCGCGGTCCGTCCGTATACCTCCGCGTCGAACAGGTTCATGCCCGGGGAGCCGATGAAGTAGCCCACGAAGGTATGCGCCGGACGCTCGAACAACTCCTGCGGCGTGCCGATCTGCACCACGCGTCCGTCGTACATTACGACCACCTTGTCGGCGAAGGTGAGCGCCTCGGTCTGGTCGTGGGTGACGTAGATCATCGTGTGGCCGAAATCCTGGTGCAGCTGCTTGAGTTGGGTGCGCAGCTCCCACTTCATGTGCGGGTCGATCACGGTGAGCGGCTCGTCGAAGAGGAGCGCGTTGACGTCCTTGCGCACCATGCCGCGGCCGAGCGAGATCTTCTGTTTGGCGTCCGCCGTGAGCCCCCGCGCCTTGCGGTCGAGCTCCGCCTCCATGCCGATCATCCGGGCGATCTCCTGCACCCGCTCGGCGACGTAGGTCTCGTCCCGGCCGCGGTTGCGCAGGGGGAAGGCCAGATTGTCGCGCACGCTCATCGTGTCGTAGACGACCGGAAACTGGAACACCTGCGCAATGTTGCGCTCCGCCGTCGGCGCGTGGGTCACGTCGTGGCCGTCGAAGAGGATGCGCCCCTGGCTCGGGTGAAGAAGCCCCGAGATGATATTGAGAAGCGTGGACTTTCCGCAGCCCGACGCACCGAGGAGCGCGTAGGCCTCGCCGTCGTTCCAGTCGTGATTGAGTTCCTTCAGGGCGTAGTCGTCCTCGCCCTTCGGCTGCGGCAGGTAGGAATGCGCGAGGTTGTCGAGCGTGATCTTCGCCATGTCAGGCGGCCTCCGCGTAGGATGCGGGCGAGACGAGGGCGCCGTCCTCGGTGAAGACGTAGACATGCGCCGGGTCGAGATGGATCACCAGTTCCTGTCCGGGTTTCAGGACGCGGATGCCGTGGACGAGCCCGACCCAGCGCTCGCCGTGATGGTCGAGATGGACGAAGGTCTCCGACCCGGTGATCTCGGTTACTGCGAGCTTCGTGCGAAAGGTCATCGCGCCCTCAACCGGACGGTCGAGCACGACGTGGTTCGGCCGGAACCCGGCGAGGTAATCGCCGTCGGTCAGCTCCGACGCCGCGTCCGGAACGAGCGAGGATTGTCCCTCGCCGAAGGACAGGGTCCCGCCCGTCTTGCGCACCCTCAGAAAGTTCATCGGCGGGTCCGAGAAGACCCGCGCAGTCGTGGCATCGACCGGGCGGCGGTAGACGGTGGGCGTCGCCCCGAACTGCGTCACGCGACCTTGCCAGAGCGTCGCCGTGTTGCCGCCCAGAAGCAGCGCCTCCTCCGGCTCGGTCGTGGCGTAGACGAAGATAGCGCCCGATTCCTCGAAGATGCGCGGGATCTCGGCGCGCAGCTCCTCGCGCAGCTTGTAGTCGAGGTTCGCGAGCGGCTCGTCGAGCAACACGAGCCCCGCATTCTTCACCAACGCACGGGCCAACGCGCAGCGCTGTTGCTGCCCGCCCGACAACTCCAGCGGCCGACGGTCGAGCATCGGCGTAAGGCGCATCATCTCGGCCACTTCTCTGACCCGCCGATCAATCTCGGCGCGATCCACGCCCATCAGCTTCATCGGCGAGGCGATGTTGTCGCGCACGCTCATCGACGGGTAGTTGATGAACTGCTGGTAGACCATCGCGACGCGCCGATCCTGCACCCGCTGCCCCGTCACGTCCTCGCCGTTCCACAGGATGCGTCCCGTCGTCGGCGCGTCGAGCCCGGCCATCAGGCGCATCAGCGAGGTCTTCCCCGCGAGCGTCGGACCGAGGAGCACGTTCATCGTGCCTTTCTCCAGCGTCAGATCCGTCGAGTGGATATGTGTCTGCCCGCCCACCACCTTGGACACGCCGTCGAGAATCAGGGTCATCTCGGTCCTCCTCCCGCTACTCGGCCGCCGACTGGCGGGAGATCCGCGCCCGGGCTTCGCTCATCCACGCGTCCAGCCGCTCGATCTGCACGTCCGTCAGGCGCAATCCCAGCTTCGACCGGCGCCACACGACGTCTTCCGCCGTGCGCGCCCATTCCCGTAACATCAGCCACTCGACCTCGCGCGCCGTCAACGTCGCGCCGAACGGCTCGCCAAGATCCGCCGCGCCTTTCGCGCCGTCCAGCATGTCCCAGGCCCCGGTCCCGTAGGCCCGGATCATCCGGCGACAGGCGTAATCGTCGAGAAATGGATGCTCGGCCTTCAGCCGCGCGACCAGTTCGCCGACCTCGTCCACGCCGAAATCTCCGCCCGGCAGGGGCACACCCGCCGTCCATTGACCCTTCACCACATCGAGATGCGCGCCGATCTTCTCCAACGCGCTTTCCGCCAGACGACGATAGGTCGTGATCTTGCCCCCGAACACGTTCAGAAGCGGCGCGCCGCCTTCGGAATCGACCCGCAACGTGTAATCCCGCGTCGCGGCCGAAGCGGATTGCGCGCCGTCGTCGTAGAGCGGCCGCACCCCGGAATAGGACCACACCACATCCGCCTCGGTCACGTCCCGCTTCAGGTAGGCGTTGACGAAGTCGAGCATGTAGTGCCGTTCCTCGGGCGTGCAGACCGGCTTCACGTCCGGATCCTCGTGCTCCTGGTCGGTGGTTCCGATCAGGGTGAACTCCTCCTCGTAGGGGATCGCGAACATGATCCGGCCGTCCGTTCCTTGGAAGAAATAGCACTTGTCGTGGTCGAAGAGCCTGCGGGTGACGATATGCGACCCGCGCACGAGGCGCACGCCCTCGCGGCTGTTCGAGCGGACCTTGGTCCGGATGACGTCGCCGACCCAGGGCCCGCCGGCATTTACCAGCATCCGGGCCCGGATCTCCCGCGTTTCCTCGCTTTCCCGGTCCACGAGCTTGACGACCCATAGGTCGCCGTCCCGACGTGCCTCCGTCACCTTCGTCCGCGTCAGGATGGTGGCGCCCCGCGCTTCCGCATCGCGGGCGTTGAGCACGACCAGACGGGAGTCTTCGATCCAGCAATCGCTGTATTCGTAGGCCGTCTCGAACCGATCCTTCAACGGCGCCCCTTCCGGCGTGCCGCGCAGGCGGATCGTCTCCGTCCCGGGCAGAATCTTCCGGCCGCCCAGGTTGTCGTAGAGAAACAGGCCGAGCCGGATGATCCAGGCCGGGCGCCGGCCCTTCGTCCAGGGCATCACCGCATTGAGAATACGCGAGGTCGGCGTTTCCCCCTCGAACCGCATGTCCTTATGGTAGGGCAGCACGAACCGCATCGGCCAGGAGATGTGCGGCATCGCGCGCAGGAGCGTCTCCCGCTCGATCAACGCCTCCCGCACCAGTCGCACCTCGAAATACTCGAGATAGCGCAGCCCGCCGTGGAACAGCTTGGTCGAGGCCGAGGACGTGGCCGAGGCGAGGTCGTTCATCTCGGCCAGCGTGACCGTCAGCCCCCGGCCGGCCGCATCGCGGGCGATGCCGCAGCCGTTGATGCCGCCGCCGACGATGACGAGATCCTGGATGTCCCCGTTGTCGAACACGCGGCCCTCCCCGCCCGATGCGCTCGCAATCGTGATAGCGCCAGCCGCGCGATAACGAAAGGGGTTTGTGCGCGTTTTCGTTCTTTTGCGAACGAAGAGGGCCATTTCGGAGACCGGTCGCATGTCGTTTTGCCTGTCGAAAGACGTCGAGCTTTGTCGATTGACAGGAACGAACCGATCCGCGCATTTTCGCGCCGGGAGGGACTGCCCATGTCGCAATCGTTCCGCCAGCCCGAAATCATCGAGATCGCCCGGCGCGACAGGATGGTTACGGTCGACGGTCTGGCCGCGCATTTCGGGGTCGCGTTGCAGACGATCCGCCGAGACCTCTCCGAACTCGCCGAGGCCGGGAAGCTCGAGCGCGTGCATGGCGGCGCGGTCCTGCCCTCGCGGGTGATCAATATCGGCTACGAGGATCGCCGCGAGCTGAACCCTGAGGCGAAGGCCGCGATCGCGCGGGCCTGCGCGGCGGAGATCCCGAACGACTGTTCCGTCTTCCTCAATATCGGCACTAGCACCGAGGCCGTCGCGACCGAACTGCTCGACCACGAGAACCTGCTCGTCGTCACGAACAACATGAACGTCGCCAACATCCTCGGCCAGAACGCCGCGTTCCGCGTCATCGTGACCGGTGGCGTGCTGCGGCGCTCCGACGGCGGGCTGGTGGGCGACGTGGCGATCTCCACGATCCGGCAGTTCAAGGTCGATATCGGCGTGATCGGTTGTTCGGCGCTGGATGCGGACGGTGACATCCTGGACTACGACCTTCAGGAGGTCGGGGTGAGCCAGGCGATCCTGCAGCAGTCGCGGCGCCGGTTCCTCGTTGCCGACCATTCCAAGTTCCAGCGATCCGCCCCGGCCCGTATCGCCGGGCTCGCGGAAATCGATGCCTTCTTCACCGACCGTCCCCCGCCCGACGAACTGGAGTCGCGCTGCCGCGACTGGCACACACGCGTGGTCACTGGTGCGCAAGCGAAGGACGTGGAGGCATCGAACCTTCGAGCGGACCGCGACTGAGGCGAGCACTGCCTTACGATCTTTGTCATCCCCAGCTTTAGCCGCCGTCGGGGCGGCGGGCGAGGCAGTTCCGGGCCGTTCCTCGTTGACCCCGGCCGCGCCTCCGGTCAGACGGTTGGCAAAGCAGGAGGACCGGACCATGACCGCGCAGAGCACGCCCGACATCATCTACACCAAGGTCGACGAGGCGCCGCAGATCGCCTCCGCCTCGCTCCTGCCGATCATCCAATCCTTCGCCGCGTCCGCCGGCATCGCGGTCGGCACGCGCGACATCTCGCTCGCCGGCCGTATCCTCGCCGCATTCCCGGAAGCGCTGAGCGAGGACCGGCGGCAATCGGACGACCTCGCGGTGTTAGGTGATCTCGTGAAGACGCCGGATGCGAACGTCATCAAGCTCCCGAACATCTCCGCCTCCGCGCCGCAGCTCACCGCCGCGATCCGCGAGTTGCAGGCGCAGAACTACGACCTGCCGGACTATCCGAACGATCCGCAGACTGACGCGGAGCGCGACGTCCGTGCCCGCTACGACGCGATCAAGGGTTCGGCCGTGAACCCCGTCCTGCGGGAGGGGAACTCCGATCGGCGCGCCGCCGTGGCCGTCAAGCGATACGCGATGGCCAACCCGCACTCGATGGGCGAATGGTCCGCCGACAGCCGCACGCGCGTTTCCACCATGTCGGAGGGCGACTTCCGTTCCAACGAGACCTCGGTCATCGTCACTGCGGCGCAGGCCGGCCCCGCGCGGATCGAGCTCGAGACGGCGAAGGGCACGCAGGTCATGAAGGAGGGCGTGTCCTTCCCGGAAGGCACCGTGGTCGACGCGACCTTCATGTCGGCCCGTGCGCTGGACCGCTTCCTCGCCGAACAGATCGCGGCGACGAAGGACGAGGGCACGCTCTTCTCGCTCCACCTCAAGGCGACGATGATGAAGGTCTCCGACCCGATCCTCTTCGGTCATGCGGTCCGCGAATACCTCAAGCCCGTCTTCGAGGCGCACGGGCCTGCGTTCGAAGCCGCGGGCGCCGATCCCAATTCTGGCCTCGGCGCCCTCTTCGCGCGCGTGGACGACATGGCGGACGGCGCCGCGATCCGCTCCGAGATCGACGCCGTCCTGGCCGACCGGCCGCCGCTCTACATGGTCGATTCCGACCGCGGGATCACCAACCTTCACGTTCCGTCCGACGTCATCATCGACGCCTCGATGCCGGCGTTGATCCGCGCTGGCGGTAAGGGCTGGGGTCCGGACGGCGAACCGGCCGATGCCAACTGCGTCATCCCCGACAGTTCCTACGCGGCGATCTACCGGGAGGCGATCGACTACTTCAAGGAGACCGGCGCGCTCGATCCGGCGACGGCCGGCACGGTGCAGAATGTGGGCCTGATGGCGCAGAAGGCGGAGGAATACGGCTCCCACCCGACGACGTTCGAGGTTCCCGCGGACGGCACGATGCGCGTGGTTGCGGCCAACGGCGACGTCCTGCACGAGCATCGCGTGGAGGCGGGCGACATCTGGCGTTCGGCCAATACCAAGAAGGCGCCGATCGAGGATTGGGTGAAGCTCGCCATCGAGCGACAGGCGGCGGAGAACTGCGAGGCGGTTTTCTGGCTCGACGAGACGCGGGCCCACGACGCGCAGCTGATCTCGCTGGTGAAGCCCCTGCTCGACGCGGCGGGCGTCTCCGACAAGTTCCGTATCATGGCGCCCGGCCCTGCTACCCGCGCCGCGTTGGAGACGATCCGCGCGGGCAAAAACCACATCGCGGTCAGCGGCAACGTGCTGCGCGACTACCTTACCGACCTGTTCCCGATCCTCGAGCTCGGCACCTCGGCCAAGATGCTCTCCGTGGTCAAGCTGATGAACGGGGGCGGCCTCTTCGAGACCGGGGCGGGCGGCTCCGCGCCCAAGCACGTCCAGCAGCTTCTGGAGCAGAACCACCTTCGCTGGGACTCCCTCGGCGAGTTCTGCGCTCTTGGGGAAAGTCTGCGGCTTCTTTCGGAGACGACGGGTAACGCGAAGGCGCGCGTGCTGGGCAACGCCGTCGACGTCGCGACGCAGGGCATCCTTGACGACGACCGCTCGCCGGGCCGCAAGGTCGGTCAGCCGGACAACCGCGATAGCCACTATTACTTCGCCCGCTACTGGGCCGAAGCGCTCGCCGCACAGGCGGACGACCCGGAGCTTGCGCAGCGGTTCGCCCCGATTGCCGAGGCGCTCGCGGAGAAGGAGGATACCATCCTTTCGGAGCTTCGTGCCGGCCGTGGGCAGGCCATCGACCTCGGCGGCTATTATCACACCGACGCCGACAAGACCGCGGCGGTGATGCGCCCCTCGTCCACCTTCAACGACGTAATCGCGCGTATCGCCGACGCCTGAGCAGTTGATTGCCGAACGGTTCGCGGCTTGCGGGCGTCAATCGAGACGAATGGCGCCCAATCGGCACTGAGCGGCGCGTCTGCCTCCGCGTCGGCAGATTGGATCGTTGTCGATGATGTCGCTCGTCGAATGCGTCTGTTCGACGAAAAGACGTAGTTTGCGCTCCAATATCCGCATGTTGGCCACGATGGCGATGGCGTCTTTGAAGAGGCTGACGGGCGACGACGAAGTCGCAAACCCTTGACCACTCCTAAACGATGCAAGGCGCCATCGAACCGTCCTGCGCCGTCGCGTGGATGGAGGGGACTGGCTCGACGTCAAATTGGATACGCAGGGCGTCTATCCAGACCGTGCGGCCATCGCGGAGATGCTCGGCTTGCCCCCGGCGCAGGTTCGGATCTCGCATCGACCCAGTCCGTGCTGCTACGGCCATGACAGCGGGGACGACGCAGCCGCCGACGCGGCGCTGATTGTGCGGGCCTATCCCGGCAGACCGATCCGATTGAGTTCGATGTGCGAACAACTCCTCAGTTCGAAGCCCTTTGGATTCTCTGTGACAACAGACGTGGTGGCGACCCTGAACGCGGACCGGCGCATCACGCGCTGAGCCTACGACTTGTGGAGCTGCGCCCATTCCACCCGATCCGGCGGCGCGGGGGACAAACTGCCCGTGACGATGCTGGGCGACGCGGTCGCAATCAAGTATCCGGACCTTCGCATCGTCCCGCCGGCCTGAACGACCGGAACGCAATGCCGCGCTACACGATCCCGAACGAGCGCATCCTCTGACATTTCGTCAACGACATGCCGCTCCACATCTCCGCCCTGCGCGCGCTCGGAGCGTTCGGCAACGTCGTCGAGCGCGAGGGCGTCATAGACGAGTTGGTGATCCTAGCCTGGGCTGGCTCAATCGCGTTCCGCCCGCGCCATCTCCACGACCCGCGGGCCATCGCCGTGATCGAACGAGCGGCGCGCGAGTTCGGCTGGTCGTCGGGTTCCCTGCCCCTGAATGGCGGCGGCAGCTTCGCCTCCGTGCGCTTCAAGAGCATAGCAACCTATCTCCCTTCGGCGTCGGGCTCGAGCCCGAGAGCAGGCGCATCAAGGTGAGTCGTGTGGTCGCCGTGACCGACAGCGGGGCCGCGGTGTACCCCGATGGTATCTGCATCCAGACCAAGGGCGGGATCGTGCAGGGGCTGAGCTGGGGGATTTACGAAGAGGTGATCCTCGACCGCATCACCGTCACCTCGATCGGCTGGTCAAGCAACCGATGTTGCCCATCGAGACGGTGCCGGATACAATCGACGTGTATGTCATCGCCCCCCGGACGCGCCGTTCCTAGGCGGGCAAGGCCACCCAGGGCCCGGCGATCACCAGTGAAATCCGCAGCGCCCGCAGGCGCCTCTTGACCCACATTGCCCCCGACGCGCGACAAGGTCCTCAGGGTATTGGGAACGCCGTAGAGCCTCCGCATCCCACCTTCTCCGGGGTCTTGCGAACGGGACAGGATCGCGCGGATGAAGACCCGGCTGGAGATGCGGTTCGTCCCGGCGGCGAGGCATTTCGCCGCGTCGCGTCCCGTGCGGCAAGGCCGGGCTATTTCTTTCGACGACAGGCGACCAACGAGACAAACGTGAACGACGACGAACTAAACGCGACGCGCGCCCCTGGCCTTCCGGTGCCCTCAAGCCGGCTCGCCCGGCTCGCCCGGCTCGGCTCCACCGGCGCGGGCGTGGCCGGCCGTGTCGCGGCCGGCGGGCTGGCGGAACTCGGCCGCGGGCGCCGGCCGCATCTGCGCGACCTGGTGCTTACGCCCGGCAACGTTCGCCGCGTGACCGACCAGCTCGCCGATATGCGCGGCGCGGCGATGAAGCTGGGCCAACTCCTGTCGATGGATGCGGGCGAAGTGCTGCCACCGGAGCTGGCCGCGATCATGGCGCGCCTGCGGGCGGGGGCGGAGGCGATGCCGCCGGCACAGCTCCGCCGCGTGCTCGACCGCGAATGGCCCCCAGGCTGGCTCGGCGCCTTTGCGCGCTTCGACGTCCACCCGATCGCCGCCGCCTCCATCGGACAGGTTCACCGGGCGGTGCTGAAGGGCGGACCGACGCTCGCGATCAAGGTCCAGTATCCCGGCGTCGCGGACAGCATCGACAGCGACGTGGCGAATGTCGGCGCGTTGATGCGGATGTCTGGCCTCCTGCCCCGCGGCTTCGACCTCGCGCCCTATCTTGCCGAAGCGCGCGCGCAGCTTCACGCCGAGACGGACTACGCAGCCGAAGGTGCCCATCTTGCCCGGTTCGGCGGTTTGCTCGGGGGGGACGACCGCTTCGCCGTGCCGGACTTCGTGGGGGAATGGTCGACCCGCTCGGTCCTGTCGATGTCGTTCATGCCGGGCGATCCGATCGAGACCGTGGAGCACGCGTCGCAGGCGATCCGCGACCGGGTGGCGCGGAACCTGATCGAACTGACGCTCCGCGAGCTCTTCGATTTCGGCTGGATGCAGACCGATCCGAATTTCGCGAACTACCGATGGGACGCGGAGGGCGGGCGGATCGTGCTGCTCGATTTCGGCGCGACCCGGCGGATCACGCCGGAGGTGGCCGACCTGCACCGCCGCCTCCTTACCGCGGCGCTCGACGGGGATCCGGCGACGCTGCGTGCGCTGGCGGCGGAGGTCGGCGTGATCGGTCCGGACACGTCCCCTGCCCATGCGAACCGCCTCGTCGCCATGGCCGAAATCGCCTGCGCCGAACTGCGCCGGAACGAACCGCTCGACATCGCGGCGCTGGACCTGCCGCGCCGGATGCAGGCCGAGGCGCTCGCTCTGGCCGAGGACGGGCTCGTTCCGCCGCCGCTCCCGATGGATGCGCTGCATGTCCAGCGGAAGATTGCCGGCATGTACCTGCTGGCCGCCCGCCTGCGCGCGCGCGTTCCCGTGCGAGAGCTGGTCGAAGCGCATCTCGGGCGCACCGGTCCGAACTAGCCTTCGGGTATCGCGCCCCACGCCTTCGGAAGCGGCCCGTCCCGACCGTAGATCGGGTCCGTTCCGGGTCGGGGGACGGCGGCGATCCGGTCGCGCACCGCGCCGTCATGGGGCGCTTCGGCCCGGACGGTATCGTACTCCTCCTGACCGGGCGGATAGGCGCCGCAGATCTGGAAGTCTCCGCTCGCCGTGATTTGGCAATGCCCGATCCCCGGCGGAATGACGATGACGTCCCCGGCCGCGACGGGCACCTCCTCGCCCGCTGGCCCACCGAGCATCAGCCTAGCCTCGCCGGTCGCGACGGCCAGAACCTCGTGCGCGTTCGGGTGATAGTGATGGTAGGGAAAGACCTGCCAGACCCAGCTGCCGCCCCACCCGTTCGCCTCCAGAAGCGCCGTCACCGCTCGGGGGGCGGCCCCGTTCCCAAGTGCGCCGCGCATCAGGACCACGGACAGGTCTGGATTGTTCGGAACGGTCCCATCATCGGCGAAGCGGAGTTCGCGTATCGTGATCTCCGCCATGGGAGCGACATTCGCCATCGCATTTCCTTGGGTCATTCCAGCCTCTCCCATGCTCCGGGATCCCATCCCGCGGCGCCTCTTTCATTCCGTTCGACACGGGAACCCGCCGCGAAGAGACCTGCCGCCGCGCAGACATATTTCCGTATCAACCACCGTCGAGGGCCCGTCGTCCCGTCACGACCCCGGCGCAGCATCCGACGCGCACAACTCTCCTAGAGGTTTAGGAAAGAATGGCCGACGTGCCGCGTTTCGGCCGCATTTCGCGGAGGATTCCTTTAACACCTCGACGTAGAACCTTTCGCGGACGTTTGACCCAAGGACACCCGCGAATGCTGGATCTATCTAAGACATTGCCCACGAAGCGTTCGGCCGGTGCACCATCCTCCGGACCGGCGCGCGCCTTCGAGGCGTCGTTCGCTCTGGTGAACGTGGACACGTCCGGTCGCGTGATCTTTGCCGACCCGAAATTCTGCGCCCTGCTCGGCCTGGGTGGTGGCGACGACCCGGCGGGGCGCGCCCTCCGCGACGTGGCCCCCGGCACGGCGTTGCCCGGGGCCGGCCCCGTCCAAGCCGGCTTCGCCTCGACCCTCACGGACGCGGACGGCCGGGAGCATTCCGTCGCCTGGACATTCACGGGACCGAACGGCTTCGTCGGTCTGGTCGCCACCGGCGCCAGCGCCGATATCCGCAGCGCCTTCACCCTGGACGAGCTGACCGGCCTGCCCAACCGGGCCGCCCTGATCCCCGCCTTCGGCGCCATGCTCGAACGCGGCAGCATGCCGGACACCGCGCATGTCGCAGCCTGCCTCGATCTGGACCGGTTCAAGCGCGTGAACGATTCCCTCGGGCATGCCGCCGGGGACGAACTCCTGCGGAAGGTGGCCAAGCGGTTGTCGGGCTCGATCCGGCCCTCGGACGTCGTGCTCAGGATGGGCGGCGACGAATTCACGATCCTGTTCGCGAATTGCAGGCCCGAACTCGTCGAATCCCTCGCGACGCGGATCATCGACGTCATCTCGCGCCCCTTCGTCGTGCACGGCCATCAGGTCTCGGTCGGGACGAGCGTCGGCCTCGCCATCCTGCAACCGGGCGAGACCGACGTGGCGGACCTGCTGCGCCGGGCGGACGTGGCGCTCTACCAGAGCAAGAATGCCGGTCGTGGCCGCTTCAGCTGGTTCGAGGAAGGCATGCTCGCCGCGCTGAACGAGCGCCGGCTGCTGGAGACCGAGCTGCGCAAGGCGCTGCTGCTCGATCAATTCGAGCTGGCCTATCAGGCGCAGTTCGATTTCGGCACGGACTCGGTTTCCGGCTTCGAGGCGCTGATCCGCTGGCGCCACCCGGTGCGCGGCCTCGTCTCGCCGGCCGCCTTCATCCCGATCGCGGAGGAGACGCGCGAGATCCTGAAGATCGGCGCCTGGGTCCTCGAGGAGGCCTGCCGCATGGCCATGACCTGGCCCGCCGGCATCACCGTCGCGGTCAACGTCTCGCCGGTGCAGTTCGAAGCGGAAGGCTTCGTGGAAAGCGTCCGGGCGGCGCTGACGGCGTCGGGGCTGCCGCCGACGCGCCTCGAGCTCGAACTGACGGAATCGGTCCTGCTCACCAACGACGACCTGGTGATCGAACGCATGCACGCGCTGCGCGATCTCGGCGTCAGGCTGTCGCTCGACGATTTCGGAACGGGATATTCCTCGCTCAACTACTTGCGGAAATATCCCTTCAACAAGGTCAAGATCGACCAGTCCTTCGTGCGCGAGCCCTTTGCGGACGAGAACGCCCACCACATCGTCACGGCTGTGGCCGGCCTGGGCGCGTCGATGGGCATGACCGTGATCGCGGAAGGCGTCGAGACGGAGGAACAGCTCGACCGGATCCGCGGACAGGGCTGCTCGGCCGCCCAGGGCTATCTGTTGAGCCGCCCGATCCCGGCCGCGGACATCGCCACCTATCTCGCCGCGTCGTCGACGCGCGAGCGCTGATTCTCTACCTCGACTAAAAGGATGACGAAATGACGATCCTGCAACCCGACCTCCTGCGGCTCGTGTATTTCAGCCGCAATCGCATTTCCCGGCCTGACTGCGAGATGATCTGGGAGATCGATCAGATCCTCGAGACGTCGCAGGTCAACAATGGCCGCGCCGGCGTCACCGGCGCGCTGATCTTCAACGACGGCGTGTTCGGGCAGGTCCTCGAAGGTCCGAAGGACGCGGTGGAGGAAACCTTCGAGCGCATCCAGCTCGACGAACGGCACCATGACGTGACCCTGCTCGACATCACGCCGATCGACGAACGCAGCTTCGCGGACTGGTCGATGGGGTTCGTCGGGTCGCACAGCCTTCGCGCCACCTACGAAGTGCAGACCAAGGTGACGGATTTCGACATCTCGCGCCTCGACGGCGATGAGATCTTCAAGATGCTTCTCCTGCTCACGCTGAAAAACGAGGTTACCGCGAAGGCGGCCTGATCCCGCCGAGGTGTACCCTGCCATTCGACGCGCTTCGGGCGCCGCTGCCTGTTGCCGGCGACGGCGCCTCTCCGCGGCCAGTCACGACACCCCGCGCTACCGGGTCCGTGCGTGGACCTGGCGTTCGTCAAATCACCGGCGCGACTCGCGCCAACGCCTGTCCACCCGCATGTGCGATGCCCGCTCGTGCGACCCGGAGAGGTGGGCCGGCTCGTATCATGCGGAGCCCGCAGGCGCTTAAACTCCGGAGACACGACGCCAGCCATCGACGTTGCCGTCTGGACATTTAGGTTGCGGTCCGTACCCGACACGGACCCGCCATGCCCCGAGCCTCTTCCCCCGATCCCGCCTCGCGACGCAAATGGGCCGCTGCGGCCGTGCTGCTGCTGGCGAACTTCATGAACCTGATCGACATCACCATCGTGAATGTCGCCCTGCCCTCGATGCAGGAGGAACTCTCGGCGCCCCCGAACCTCATCGAATGGATCGTGGCGGGCTACACCTTCTCCTTCGCGCTGCTCTTGCTGCCGGCCGGGCGGATGGGCGACCTCTACGGGCGCCGGAGGATGTTCGTGGCCGGGATCGTGATCTTCACGGTGGCCTCCCTCGTCTGCGGACTCGCGCCTAGCGTCGGCACGCTGGTCGGCGCACGGGTGGTGCAGGGCATGGGGGCCGCGATCATGACGCCGCAGACGCTCGCGCTGGTGCCGCGCCTGTTCCCGCCCGAGCAGCGGGGCGCGGCCTTCGGTCTCTTCGCGCTCACGGCGGGGCTCGCCTCCGTCACCGGGCCGATCGTCGGCGGGCTCCTGATCGGGGCCGATCTGTTCGGGCTGACCTGGCGGCCGATCTTCCTCGTCAACATCCCCCTCGGAATCGCGGCGCTGGTCGGCGCGTTCCTCTTCGTGCCACGCGCGGAGGGGGATGCGCGCCTCGGCACCGACGGGATCGGCATCCTTCTGGCGGGGCTGGCGATGCTCGCGGTGCTGGTTCCACTGATCGAGGCGCCCGCGCTCGGCTGGCAGGCTTGGATGATCGCGCCGATCCTCGCGGCCATTCCGCTCGGCTGGGGATTCCTGCACTGGCAACGACGGCAGGAAGCGCGCGATCGGCCGCAGCTCCTGCCGATGCGGCTCGCACGATCCGGCCCGTTCCTGACCGGCGGATTGCTCAGCGCGGTCCTGTTCTCGGCGGCGCCGGCCTATTTCTTCACGATCGCGCTCTACCTGCAATCGGGCTACGGGCTCTCGCCGCTGCAATCGGGCCTGACGACGACGCCGTTCCCGCTTGGCGTGCTGGTTGCCTCGGCCACGACCGGATGGTTCGGGTCGCGGTGGATGCGCGGGCGCGTCGTGGGCGGCGGGCTCCTCTTCGCGGCGGGCTTCGTCGGACAGGGCTGGGCCGTCATGGGCATGGGTGCCGAGATCTCCTGGCTGCGCATGGCGCCGTGGTTCTTCCTCGGCGGCCTCGGCCTCGGCAACATCGTCTCGCCGCTCTACCAGATCGCGCTGGCCGCCGCGGGCGACAACGAAACCGGGTCCGCCTCGGGCGCGGTACAGGCGATCCGTCAGGTCGGCATCGCCTTCGGCGTCGCCATCATGGGTGGCCTGTTCTTCACGATCCTGGGCGACGCGGCGCAGGGCGATCAGGCAGCCTACCGCGCGGCGATGCTCGGCGCGATCGCCTATGCCTGTCTCGTGGCGCTCACCATCGTCGCGACGCCGTTCTTCGCGCCGATGCAGATGACCGAGGAGGGCTGAGGCATCCTCATGTGCCCGCGTCGGCATGCGGGTTCTGCTTCTTCTGCTCGCCGTCGATGACCGAGAAGGAGCCGTCAGATTCGAGAATCACCGCCGCGATGTCCTTCAGGCCCCTCTGCCCCTCGGTGCGCACCACCGTCTCGAGCTCCGCCTTCGTGACGCGGGCACGGCGCATCGCGTCGTGGAGCGGCGCGCCGTCGCGAAGCAGTAGCGTCGGCTCGGACCGGACAGCATGCGCGAAGCGTTCGGAGCGCACCGACAAGGTCGTCACCGCGTATTGCAGCACGATGAGGAGGACGAGCGCGGTCGCCCCTTCGGCCAGCGCGACGCTCTCGCTCAGCAGGATCGAGGCAAGCGTCGAGCCGAAGGCGACCGTGATGACGAGGTCGAAGGCGTTGAGCTTGGCGAGCGTGCGCTTGCCCGAGACCCGGAGCGAGAAGACGAGGAACACGTAAGCGAGCGTGCCCACGATGAGCGTTCGCACGATCCCGCTCCAGCTTTGAAAGAACATCTCGGACCAGTTCATGGGCGCCTCCGTTCGCGTTCAACGACCCGCTCGCCGGGATTGTTTCGCCCAGCCCGTCAGATCACCCGTTCGAACAGGTCGCGCAGTCCGTCCGCGGTCAGCTCGACCGGGTTGCCGCCGCAGGACGGGTCGCGCAGCGCCATCGGCACGAGTTCGTCGATCCGCGCGGGATCCGCGCCGAGATCGCGCAGGCGCTTGGGCACGCCGAAGCCGTCGTTGAACCCGTCCACGAAGGCGCGGAACCCGTCGAACCCGCCCTCGATGCCGAGATAGGGGGCGGCGCGGTCGAAGCGGTCGCGGATGGCATCGGCGTTGAAGTCCAGCACGGCGGGCATGCAGATGGCGTTGGTGGTGCCGTGATGGGTGTTGAACACGGCTCCGATCGGATGGCTCAGCGCATGGATGGCGCCGAGCCCCTTCTGGAACGCGACCGCGCCCATCGAGGCCGCCGACATCATGTGCGTGCGCGCCTCGAGATCGTCCGGTTCGGCATAGGCTCGGGGCAGATTCTCGATCACCAGCCGCATTCCCTCCAGCGCGATGCCTTGGCTCATCGGATGATAATGCGGCGAGGAGAACGCCTCGACGCAATGCGCGAACGCGTCGAGGCCGGTGCCCGCGGTGATGTGCGGCGGCATCCCCACCGTCAGTTCCGGGTCGGCCAGCACGATGGTCGGCAGGACCTTCGGGTGGAAGATGATCTTCTTCTCGTGAGTCTGCGCGTTCGTGATGACACTGGCCCGGCCGACCTCCGATCCGGTACCCGCCGTCGTCGGCACGGCGATGATGGGCGCGATGGCATCGGCATCGGCGCGCGTCCACCAATCGGCCACGTCCTCGAAATCCCAAACCGGGCGGATCTGACCCGCCATGAACGCGACCATCTTGCCGAGGTCAAGGCCCGAGCCGCCGCCGAAGGCGATCACCCCGTCATGCTCGCCCGCGCGGTAAGCTGCGACGCCGGCGGCGAGGTTCACCTCGTTGGGGTTCGGATCGACCTTGGCGAAGATCGCCGGGGCGAATCCTGCCTCCTCGAGAATGGTCAGCGCCCGCGCCGTCACCTCGAGTTTCGCCAGCCCCCGGTCGGTCACCAGGAGCGGGCGTTGCATCCCCGCCTCGATACAGGCCTGCGGCAGTTCCGCGATCCGGCCGGCACCGAAGCGGATGGCGTTGGGATAGGACCAGCGGCCGGCAAGCGTCATGGCGAGACCTTCAGATGGTAGGATTTCGGGCGGGTGAGGTTGTGGTAGCCGATCACCGAGAGCCCACCGCCCCGCCCGGTATCCTTGCAGCCCGTCCAGCACAGGCCGGGGTCGAGATAGTCGGCGCGGTTCAGGAACACGGTTCCGGTCTCGATCCGATCGCTGAGCGCGGCTGCGCGCACCTCGTCCGCCGACCAGAGGCTCGCAGTCAGGCCGTAGCGCGAGTCGTTCATCAGGCGCACCGCCTCGTCGTCGTCTTCCACGCGCATGATGCCGACCACGGGGCCGAAGCTCTCCTCCCGCATCACGTCCATGTCGTGCGTCACATCCGTCAGGACCTGCGGCCCGAGATATGCGCCGCCGTCGTCGGCCGGGTCGGTCTCGAGATGCGCGGTCGCGCCCGCCGCGACGGCCGCCTCGGTCTGTGCGCGGACATGCGCTGCGAA
This sequence comes from uncultured Jannaschia sp., assembly GCF_947494055.1. Lineage (GTDB taxonomy): Bacteria > Pseudomonadota > Alphaproteobacteria > Rhodobacterales > Rhodobacteraceae > Jannaschia. The sequence continues at coordinate 97,473 of NZ_CANLTR010000002.1, forward strand.
GCGGGCATGGGCCATCGGCCCGATGGTCGTCTCCCGGTCGAGCGGGTTGCCCAGCACCTGCGCCTGCGCCCAGGCCACGGCGCGCTCGACGAACGCGTCGTAATGCCGGTCGTGGACATAGATGCGCTCGATCCCGCAGCAGCATTGCCCGGAATTGAACATCGCCCCGTCCATCAGCGTGTCCACGGCCGCGGCGACGTCCGCGTCCTCCATGACGTAGCCCGGATCCTTGCCGCCGAGCTCGGTCGCAACGGGAACGAATGTGCCGGCCGCCGCGCGCTCCATCGCCTGACCGCCCGCGACGGAGCCGGTGAAGTTCACCGCGTCGAAGGTTCGTGCGCGCAGCAGCGCGTCGGTCGTGTCGTGGTCGAGGAAGACGTTTTGGAACACCGCATCCGGAATGCCCGCCGAATGGAAGGCCCGCGCCATCCGCTCGCCAGCCAAGAGTGTTTGCGTCGCGTGCTTGAGCACCACCGCGTTGCCCGCGATGAGGGCGGGCGCGACCGTGTTGATCGCGGTCATGTAGGGGTAGTTCCAGGGCGCGACGACGAAGACGACGCCCCAAGGCAGCCGGCGGATGTAGCGGTGGAACTTGTTGTCCGAGCCGACCTCGATATCGGCCAGCGCGGTGGCGGCGATGTCGGCCATGTAGCGGCCGCGCTCGGCGAAGCCCGCGAACTCGCCGCCGTAGCGGACCGGGCGGCCCATCTGCCAAGCGAGCTCCGGCACGATCTCGTCGTTCATCGCGCCGACCGCCTCGATCCCCGCAAGGACGAGGCGGACGCGCTCGTCGAGGGGACGCGCGGCCCACTTTGCCTGCGCGCGCCGCGTTTCGTCCACGGCCGACCGGGCCGCATCGAAGTCCATCGCGGGACGTTCGGCATAGACCGATCCGTCGACCGGCGAGATACATTGCAGCATTGTCATTCCCTCACGCCTGCTCGAAGCCGCGCGCGATCTCCCAGTCAGTGACGGCGCGGTCGAACTCCTCCTGCTCCCATTCGGCGGCGCGGGTGTAGTGGTCCACCACCGCGTCGCCCATCGCGGCCCGCAGCATCTTCGACTGCCGGAGCGTCTCGGTCGCGTCGCGCAGCGTGCGCGGGATCTCGGCCACGCCCTTGGTCTCGTAGGCGTCGCCCTCCGACGGGTCGGGCAGCGGCAGCTCCGCCTCGATCCCCGCGATGCCCGCGGCCAGAAGCGCGGCCTGCGCGAGATAGGGGTTCACGTCCGAGCCCGGCACCCGGCACTCGACTCGCACGCCTTTAGTACCTGCCCCGCAGAGGCGGAACCCGGCGGTGCGGTTGTCCACCGACCAGACGGTGCGCGTGGGCGCGAAGGTGCCCGGCGCGAAGCGCTTGTAGCTGTTGACGTAGGGCGCGAGGAAATACGTGATCTCGGGCGCGTGTTCCAGCACGCCCGCCATGAAGTGCCGCATCAGCGGCGACATGCCGTACTCCGCCCCCTCCTCGTAGAAGGCGGGCGCGCGGTCCTTCGTCAGCGACATGTGGACGTGACCGGCCGAGCCGACCTTGTCGGAGGCCCATTTCGGCAGAAACGAGGCCGAACAGCCTGCCGCCCAGGCGCTCTCCTTGATGGCCTGCTTGGCGATCGTGTGGTTGTCGGCGCAGTCGAGCGCGGGGGCGTGGCGGATGTTGAGCTCCTGCTGGCCCATCTCCGCCTCGCCCTTGGTCGTCTCGACCGGGATGCCGGCGGCTCGCAGGTGATTGCGGAGCGGCCGCAGGATCGGCTCCTCCTTGGTGGTCTGGAAGAGGTTGTAATCCTCGTTGAAGCCGTTGAGCGGGACGAGGTTGCGGTAGCCGTCCTTCTGCAGGCTGCGGTAATCGCCCTCGAAGAGGAAGAATTCGAGCTCGGTCGCCATCGTCGCCGCGTAGCCCATCTCCGCCAGCCGGGCGATCTGCGCCTTCAGGATCTGCCGTGGCGAATGGGCGATCGGCGAATGATCGTGGTGGTCGAGCACGTCGCAGAGGACGAGCGCGGTGCCCGGCAGCCACGGCATCGGTCGCAGCGTGTCGAGATCGGGGACCAGCGCGTAGTCTCCGTAGCCCTGCCGCCAGCTCGTCGCGGCATAGCCCTCGGGCGTGGCCATAATCAGGTCGGTGGCAAGGAGGTAGTTGCAGCAATGGCTCTCCTCCACGCCATGTTCGAGGAAGTCGTCGACGTGGAAGCGCTTCCCCATGAGCCGCCCCTGCATGTCGACGAGGGCGACGAGGACGGTGTCGATCTCCCCGGATTTGGCCAGCTTGCGGAGGCCGTCGAGGGTCAGGGTGCCGGGCATGGAATGCTCCTTCGAGATTGCGGTGGGGCGGCCCGTTGCGGGGCCGCCCCCTGTCGTCAGCCGTTGGTGTAGGGCGCGCCGGCCTGGTTGATGACCTGGTTGTAGTCGCGGAAGATCGAGACGATGCGCTGCTCGACCTCGCCTTCCTGCGCAATCTCGTCCCAGAAGGTCCGGGCGGCCTCCTCGACTTGCATCCATTCCTCGGCCGGCACGGAGCGCAGTTCCAGCTTGTCGCCCTGCGCGCGCAGCCGCGCCTCGCCGCCCCAGTACCACTGGTTGCGGTAGGTGTGGCCCGCCTCGATCCCGGCCATGACGACCGATTTCAGATGCTCCGGCAACTCCTCCCAGCGTTCCTGGTTCACGAAAAACGACCCGATCCAGGCGCCGGAGATGTTGTTCGTCAGGAAGTAGTCGGTCACGTCGGCCCAGCCGACGGTGTAGTCCTCGGTGATGCCCGACCAGGCCATGCCGTCGAGCTCCCCCGTCTGCACCGCGACCTCGGCGTCCTCGTAGGGAATGTTCACCGGCACGACGCCGAACTGCGACAGGAAGCGCCCCGCCGTCGGGAAGGTGTAGAGCTTGAGCCCATCGAGGTCCGAGACGCTGGTGATCTCGCGCGTGGTGTTGAAGTTGCAGGGATCCTGCCCCGCCGCCGAGAGCCAGGCGACACCGACCTTGGCGTATTCCTCGCGCCAGATATCGGCAAGCCCGTACTGGTTGAACAGCACCGGCACGTCGAGGATGTGCTTCGTGGCGAACGGGAAGTAGCCGCCGAACTGTCGCGTCGGCGTGGGCGAGGCCATCGAGTCGTCGTCGGAATGCACCCCGTCGAGCGTGCCGCGCTGGAGCGCCTGGAAGAGCTCGCCCGTCGGCACGATCTGATCGGCGTAGAACAGCTCCACCTGCAGCTCGCCGTTGGCGTTCGCATTGATGTAGTCGATGACGGGCTTCGTCACCTGTTCGCCGAGCGCGGCGCCGGCATAGGTCTGGAACCGCCACTGGATCGTCTCCTGCGCGCGCACGAGCGCAGGGGTGGCGAGGGTCGCGGGCGCGGCGAGTGCGGCGCCGCGGAGGAACTTGCGTCTTGAGGTCATGGTCGTCTCTCCTGTCGGTTGGTTGGAACGGGCCGGTTCGTCCGACCGCTGGTTATTGGAACGTGTGCCTCATCCACCGTAGACTTGGTCCGGCAGCCAGAGCGCGATCTGCGGAAAGATCATCACCAGGGCCAGCGCCAGGATCATCACGAAGACGAAGGGCACGATGGAGCGGTAGATGTCGCGGATGCCGATCTCGGGCGGGGCCATCGCGCGCATCAGGAACAGGTTGTAGCCGAAAGGCGGCGTCATGTAGGCGATCTGGCAGGTGATCGTGTAGAGCACGCCGTACCAGACCAGGTCGAAGCCCAGCTCCCCTACCAGCGGCACGTAAAGCGGCGCGACGATCACCAGCATCGCCGTGTCGTCGAGGAACGTGCCCATGGCGAGGAAGCTGAGCTGCATCAGGATCAGGATGACCCAGGGGGACAGGCCCCACTTGTCGGTGAACAGGTCCTCGATCGCCTTCACCGCGCCCAAGCCGTCGAACACCGCCCCGAAGGCCAGCGCGGCGAGGATGATCCACATGAACATGCAGGTGATGCCGAGCGTCTGGCGCAGGCAGGTCTCGAAGACGGGCCAGGTCATCCGCCGTTTCGCCAGCGCCGCCACGAGGGCCGCGAGCGCGCCGATGGCCGAGCTTTCCACCAGCGAGGTCCAGCCGTTGACGAAGGGCACCATCATCACCGCGAAGATCCCCACCGGCAGCAGCCCGGCACGCAGGAGGCGCAGCTTCTCCGACATCGGGATCGCCGCCCGTTCACCTTCGTCGAGGACCGGGCCGAGCGACGGGTTCAGCCGGCAGCGGACCCAGATGTAGACGACGAACAGCCCTGCCATCATCAGCCCCGGCACCGCTCCGGCGAGCCAGAGCTGCCCCACCGGTTGCCGCGCGATCATCGCGTAGAGGACGAGCACGACCGAGGGCGGCACGAGGATGCCGAGGGAGGAGCCGGCCTGGATCACCCCCGTCACCATCAACTTGTCGTAGTTCCGCTTCAGCAGCTCCGGCAACGCGATGGTCGCCCCGATCGCCATGCCCGCGACCGACAGCCCGTTCATCGCCGAGACCAGCACCATCAGCCCGATCGTCCCGATGGCGAGCCCGCCGGAAATGCCGCCCATCCAGACGTGGAACATCCGGTAGAGATCGTCGGCGATCTTCGATTCCGAGAGCACGTAGCCCATGAACACGAACATCGGCAGCGTCAGAAGCGGATACCACCGCATGACCTTGATCGCCGCCGCGAAGCCGATGTCATAGCCGCCCCGGTCACCCCACAGCAGGACCGCCGCCACCACCGCGACGAAGCCGATCGCCCCGAACACCCGCTGCCCGGTGAAGAGGAGCAGCATCATGCTCGCGAACATCAGCCCGGCGATCAGCTCATAGGGCATCGGCCGGCCCCTCGGTCGCGGTGCGGTCGGGCGTGCCCGTCGTCAGAAACAGCACGTCCTTTGCGAGCTCGCTCAAGGCTTGCAGCAGCATCAGCCCGATGCCCGTGCACATCACCACCTTGATCGGCCACATATAGGGCCGCCAGGCCGACGGGCTCCGCTCGCCGCCGTACTGGAAGGCGTAGATCGTGGACTCGACTCCGCCCCACATCAGGATGCCGAGATAAACGAGCAGGAACACCACCGTGACGCAATCGGTCACAGCCTTCCGCCGGGGCGAGAGCTCGCCGTAGAACAGGTCCATCCGCACGTTCGCCCCGATCAGAAGCGCGTAGGGCCCGCCCAGCATGAAGTACCCCATCATCACGAACTGCGCCGTCTCCAGCGTCCAGAGCGAGGGCGTGCCCATCGCCTTCGACGCCGTGGACCAGAGGAGTACGCCCATCAGCGCGAAAATCCCCCACATCATCACCCGCCCGAGCCCGAGATTGACGCGGTCCACCACCGCGACATAGGCCCGGAGGGCCCGGATCATGCCGCTGCCTCGCCGAGCGCGGCGAGGGCCCGGCGCAGAACGGTCGCGAGGTGCGAGCCCATCTGCGCCGCCGTCTCCGGCCGGTCGATCAGGTCGTTGCGGATCTCGATCATCAGCGTGGGCAGGCCCCGCGCCTCGCCGTGCCGCGCCAGCGTGTAGGTCACGCCGTCGCCCGGCCCGTAGGGCGCGTTCAGCGAGGCGCGGTGGCGCGTCCCGGCCTCGGCCAGCGCGGCGCGGGCGAAGCGGTCGTCGGAATGCGACAGGAAGCCCAGCTGCACCTCCCGCCGCCGCCCGTGGAACACGGGCGTGAAGGAATGCACGGTCACCAGGGCCGGCCGGTCGGTGCGCCCGTCGAGGAGCGCGTCGAGCGCGGCGTGGAACGGGTCGTGGATACGGACGCAGCGGTCACGCCGGGCCCCGGCGTCGAGCCCTTCGTTGCCCGGCACCGCATGGCGCTCGCTCAGGGCGGGGATCGCGTCGGGCGCGGTCTCGGGGCGATTGCAGTCGTAGACGAGCCGCGAGATCGTCCCGGCGACGAGCGGCGCGTCGAGAGCCGCCGACATCGCCAGGACGACATCCCGCGCGCCGATGTCCCAGGCCGCATGCGAATGCCGCGAAGCCTCCGAGAGGCCGAGATCGCGGAGTTCGGACGGGATACGGGCCGAGGCGTGCTCGCAGACCAGCACGACCGGGCCAGCACCATCCGGTCGGATCACCTCGAAGGCGGTCCATTCGTCCCTCATCGTGCGTTGCCCGCTTCGTCCCTGTTCTGTAGTCATCATTACAGGGCCGTCGGGCGTGTCAAGATCCCACCGGACGCCCTGCCGCGAGGGAGGAGAGCCGTGACCGACCGCCCCACCGAGCCGCCTGCCGGAACGCAGACCGACCGGCCGCTCGTGCGCGACCTCCTCGAAGAGCGTCGTGGCGACCTGACCGCGGCGGAGCGCAAGCTCTCCGAGGTGCTGACGGAGGATTCGCTTCTCTCAGGCCTGCAATCCATAACCCGCGTCGCGGAAATCGCCGCGGTCTCTACACCGACGGTGATCCGGCTCGCGCGCAAGCTCGGCTTCGACGGCTTCCCTGCCCTGCAGGACGCGATCCGGGCCGACCTTGCCGCACGGATGCAGCAGCCGCTCGCAAAGCTCGAGGCTGCGCCCGAGGCCGGGCACGGGGCCCATGTGGTCACCCGGTTCGCGCAGGGCGCGGCGCGCAACATCGACCGGACACTCCGGCGGCTCGACCTCGCGGCCTTCGACGCCATCGCCCAAGACCTCGCGGCGCCGGGACGTGCGGTCCACCTCGCCGGCGGACGGATCACCCGCTCGCTGGCGCAGTATCTGGCCGACCACCTGCGCCTGATCCGCGCCGATGTGCGGCTGCTCGAGCCCGCGCCCGCGCTCTGGCCGCAAGCCGTGCTCGACATGGGGGGTGCCAGCACGCTCGTCCTCTTCGACATCCGCCGCTACGACCGCGAGATCGAGACGCTGGCCCGCCATGCCGCAGGACGAGGGACGCGGATCATGCTGCTGACCGACATCTGGGGATCGCCCGTGGAACGGCACGCCGCGCAGACGCTGCGGGCCTCGGTCGAGGCGCAGTCGAGTTGGGATTCGACCGTGGCGCTCCTCCTCCTCGCGGAGGCGCTGGTCGCCGAGGTGCAGCGCCTCGCCCCGGGGCCGAGCGCCGCCCGGCTCGACGCGCTCGAGGGACTCGCGGGCGCGACGCCGATGTTCCGGCCGCGGTGACGTTCGGGAAAAGGGCGGCTTTACCATCCCGCTCGATCGGCGGAGCGCTGCCCCACGGCACGTTGCGGCGCGATAGCGGACACGGATAGAGATGCGCCGGAACAAGCAGGGTGTTTCGGAAAATGGCGGTAGACGATGACTGGCACCAGACCGGCGACGTGCCTCATGCGCAGGGGCGCGGCGATCCGTTCGCGGCGGCCGTGCGGTCGACCCGGATGCCGATGCTCGTCTCCGATCCACGCCAGCACGACAATCCGATCGTCTTCGCCAACGACGCTTTTCTGAAGCTGACCGGCTATGCACGCGAGGAGGTCCTCGGCCGCAATTGCCGCTTCCTCTAGGGACCCCGCACCGACCCGGAAAGGCTGAACGAACTGCGTGAGGCCATCGCGCGGGAGGAGGCGATCCAGATCGACCTGCTGAACTACCGCAAGGACGGCACGGCGTTCTGGAACGCCCTCTTCGTCGGGCCGGTCCACGGCGACGACGGCGCGGTGCAGTTCTTCTTCGCCTCCCAGATCGACGTGACCGACCGGGTCGAGGCGCAGGAGAAGGTCGCCCATCAGAAGGCGCTGTTCGAGGCCGAGGTCGAGGCGCGGACGCGGCAGCTGAAGGACGCGCTCGCCACCAACGAGCGGGCACTGGAGGAGAAGACGATCCTACTCCACGAGGTCGATCACCGGGTAAAGAACAACCTTACGATGATCGGCTCCCTCCTTCGGTTGCAGGCGAACGCGATCGACGACCCGCGGCTCGTCCGCACGCTCGGCACGATGCTCGAGCGCATCGACGCGCTCGCCACCGTCCACCGGACGCTGCACCAGAGCCCGGACATCCGCCGGTTCGACGTCGGCGGTTTCCTCCAAGGTCTGGTCGCCGACGTGCTCGCGATCGCGGGACGGACCGACATCGAGGTCGTGGACCGCATCGAGGCGGTGGATATCGAGGCAACGAAGGCCACCGCGCTCGGCCTCGCGCTGAACGAGCTTCTGACCAACGCGGTCAAGCACGCCTTCACGGGTGGCCGATCCGGTCGCCTGACGGTCGCCGCTCGGCGCGAGGGGGATGCGGTCGTGGTCGAGCTCGGCGATGACGGTCCGGGCTTCGATCCCGGGACCGACAGCCGGTCGTTGGGGCTCGTTCTGGTCGGACGTCTGTCGCGTCAACTCGACGGTACGACGGAATGGACTAGTTCCGAACATGGGACCACGAGCAGAACCCGGTTTCGTTCAGAGCCGGCTGAATAAGGGCGGTATTCCGATGATGCAGGATCATGCGGGCCTGCGGATCGTCGTGGTCGAGGACGAAGCCCTCATCGTGATGGACCTTGAATTGATGATCGAGACGGAAGGGCACCGAATGGTGGCGGATGCCCCGAGTGTGCGCGCGCTGCGCGCGCTCGATACCGATCTCGAGGTGGACGTGGCATTCGTCGATCTGCACCTCGCCGAAGGGTCCTCCGGACTCGACGCGGCCGACTACATCCGCGCGACCTGGCCCGAAGCGCTGATCGTCTTCGTGACCGCCAATCCGCGGATGCTGCTGCCGGAGATCGAACGAGGCGATGCCGTCGTTCCCAAACCCTTCTCGACCGGCGTGGTCGAGGCGGTGCTCGCGTTCCTGCACGGCGGGATCAAGGCGCCGCCGCCGCTCGTGAACGCGCCGAACGGCTTTTACATGCGGCCGGAGCTCAAGGCGCGGCTGGGCTATCGCAGGCCCGCCGCGCCCCAGTACGTCAGACGTACCGATTGACGATGTTCTCCAGGATCTCCTGCCGGCCCGAACGCGGCTGCGGATCGATCCCGGATGCCTCGGCCCGGTCCGCGATGTCGGCGAGGCTCGCATCAGGCGCGAGCATGCCGCGGGCCGTTTCGGTTTCCCAGCCGGCGTAGCGGTCCCGGCGCGGTCCTTCGAGGGCGTCGTCCGCGATCATCCGCGCGGCCGCCTCGAGTCCTTGGGCGCAGACATCCATCGCGCCGGCATGGGCCGCGATCAGGTCCTCGGGGGCCAGCGATTGCCGGCGCAGCTTGGAATCGAAGTTCGTCCCGCCCCGGCCGAACCCGCCGCCGCGCAGGATCTCGTAATAGGCCAGCGCCACCTCGGGGACGTTGTTGGGGAACTGATCGGTGTCCCATCCGGACTGGTAGTCGTTGCGGTTCATGTCGATGGACCCGAACACGCCGAGCGTCTGCGCCAGCGCGATCTCGTGCTCGAAGCTGTGACCGGCGAGGATGGCATGGCCCTGCTCGATGTTGAGCCTGACCTCGTTCTCGAGGCCGAACCGCTTGAGGAAGCCGTAAACCGTCGCAACGTCGTAGTCGTACTGGTGCTTGGTCGGCTCCTGCGGCTTCGGCTCGATCAGGATCTGTCCCTCGAAGCCGATCTTGTGCTTGTGCTCGACCACCATCGAGAGGAACCGGCCCATCTGCTCGAGTTCCCGGTTGAGGTCGGTGTTCAGAAGCGTCTCGTAGCCCTCGCGGCCGCCCCAGAGCACGTAGTTCTCGCCGCCCAGGCGATGCGTCACCTCCAGGCAGGCCCGCACGGAGGAGGCCGACCAGGCGAAGACGTCCGGGTCGGGGTTGGTCGCGCCCCCCGACATGAAGCGGCGGTGGGTGAAGAGGTTGGCCGTGCCCCAGAGGAGCCGCGTGCCGGTCTCCGCCATCTTGACCTCGAAGACGTCGGCGATCTCGTTCAGGCGGCGGTGGTTCTCCTGCAGGCTGTCGCCCTCGGGCCGCACGTCATGGTCGTGGAAGGCGAAGAACGGCGCGCGCAGGATGCGGAACATCTCGAACGCGGCATCCGCCTTGGCCTTGGCCTGCTCCATCGTGTCGTGCGGGAACCAGGGGCGCTGGAACGTGCCGCCGCCGAACGGGTCCGAGCCGTCCCAGACGAGGCTGTGCCAATAGGCAACCGCGAAGCGCAGCTGGTCTTCCAGCCGCTTGCCCGCGACCTGCCGCTCCGGGTCGTAGTGCCGGAACGACAGGCCCTCCGCGTCGGGGTCGTATTTGAGAGGTTCGATCTCGGAGAAGTAGCTGCTCATTGCGGTCCTCGTTCGGCTTCGGAAGATTTGGCGGCCCAGAGTAGGCCACGGCGCAGGATCTCGCGCGCCGCCGGATGCGCGAGCTCGTCCGCCTTGTGGCCCAGGGCGGAATAGAAGACCCGGCCCTGGCCATATTGGCGGGTCCAGACGACGGGCATCACGGTGCCGGAAGTCTCGGGGGCGTGCTCGCCAGAGAAGGTCGTGGTGGCGAACGTCTCGAGGCCCGGATCGACATGCAGGAAATACTGTTCGGAGCGGTAGTCGAAGCTCTCGATCCCGTCGGTGATCGGGTGGTCGGGGCGGGTGACGTCGACGCGGTAGTCGATGATGTCGCCGGGATGGGCGACCCATTGGCCGCCGACCATGAACTGGTAGGCCGGCGAGTCCCGGAACGCGTCTCCCATCCCGCCGTGGAAACCGCCGAGGCCCACGCCGCCGCGGATGGCTGCGCAGAGCCGGTCGATGTCGTCCTTGTCGGAGGCGACCTGCGTGACCATCGGCACGATCAGGGAAAAGCGCTCCAGATCCTCGGTGCCCAGGGCGCCGGCCCCTTCGATGGAGGTGACCTCCATGCCTTCGTCCCGAAGCAGGTCGGCCACGACCCGGGCGCAGGCCTCGGGCTCGTGCCCCTCCCAGCCGCCCCAGAAGATCAGTGCGCGTGCATCGCTCATGTCAGCTCCGTTTCCAGCGGCTGCGGTCGGTCGCATTCGCTCTCGATGGTGATGGTTCTCTTCGTGTCGGCCGCGCGGTGCAGGGCGTCGATGACCTCCAGGACGTGCAACGCCAGCGCACCGCTTGCCCGGTGAGGCCGATCCTCCCGGATCGCCGCGGCCATGTCGGCGAGGCCGAGCCCGCGCCAGTTGCCCTCGCCGTAGGCGCGATCCGCGGCGGCGACGGGGTCGCCCTCCGTCAGCTCGACCTCGCCGTCGAAGCGGTTCGGATCGGGCAGGCGCATGGAGCCGTCGGTGCCGTAGATCTCCAGCGGGCTATGCCAGTGACCGATGACGTCGAAGCTCATCGCGATCTGCACGAGGGCGCCGCTTTCGAAAGCGAGAACACCGAGGACATGCGTGTCGACCTCGACCGGGACGGTTTCCCCGGCCCGTTCACCGGTCGCGATGCGGCGTTCGTCGCGCGGCCGAGACGAGAGCGCCGCGACCTCGCGCACGGGACCGAGCAGGTTGATGAGCGCGGTCAGGTAGTACGGCCCCATATCCATCAAAGCGCCGCCGCCGGGATCGCTGTAGTAGAAGTCCGGGTTCGGATGCCAACGCTCGTGGCCCGCCACCATCATCGTCGCCGTGCCGCCGATGGGCGTTCCGATCCGCCCGCCGTCGAGCAGGGCACGGGCGGTCTGGTGGCCACCGCCGAGGAACGTGTCGGGCGCGCAGCCGATCCGCAGGCCGCGTTCCGCAGCGAGGTCCGCCAGCCCCCGCGCCTCCGCGATCGTCGCCGACAGGGGCTTCTCGAGATAGAGATGCTTGCCGGCCTCGAGCACCTGCCGTCCGACCGGCGCGTGCGCGGCCGGGATCGTCAGGTTGAGCACGATGTCGATGTCGTCCCGCGCCAGCAGTGCCTCGACCGGGAGCGCGGGCACGCCCTGCCCCGCCGCGGCCGCCTCCGCCGCCTCGGGTTTCGCGTCGGCGACGGCGCGAAGCGCGAGACCCGGCAGGCGGGCGATGTTCTCGAGATAGATGCCGCTGATGACGCCGCAGCCGATGAGGCCGATGCCGATATCGCTCATGCCGTGACCCTCTCGATCCGCCGACCGTCCGCGTCGAAATGATGTTGCCGCGCGGGATCGGCATGCAGCCGCAGCCGCTCGCCCCCCGACAGGCGCATATGTCCCGGCAACCGGACCGTCAGGTCGCCGACCTCGTCCACCCGGACATAGGCGATCGTGTCGGACCCCAGCCGCTCGACGACCCGCGTGGTCGCCTCCAGACCGCCGGACTCTGCCACCTCCAGATCCTCGGGGCGAATGCCGATCGTGGCGATCTCCGGCCGTCCGAGCGCGCGGCCGGACACGAGGTTCATCTTCGGCGAGCCGATGAAGGCTGCAACGAAGACGGAGGCGGGCGTGTCGTAGAGGTCCATCGGCGAGCCGATCTGCTCGATCCGGCCGCGGTTCATCACCACGATCTGGTCGGCGAGCGTCATCGCCTCGACCTGGTCGTGAGTGACGTAGATCATCGTCGAGTCGATCGACTGGTGCAGTTCGGCCAGCTCCACCCGCATCTGCGTCCGGAGCGCCGCGTCGAGGTTCGACAGCGGCTCGTCGAAGAGGAACACCTTCGGATTGCGCACGATGGAACGGCCGATCGCCACGCGCTGGCGCTGCCCGCCCGACAATTCGGAGGGCTTGCGGTCCAGATATTCCTCCAGCGCCAGAACGCGCGCCGCCTCGGCCAGCCGTGCCTCGCGTTCCGCCGCGGGCATCTTCGTCAGGCGCAGGCCGAAATCGATGTTCCGCGCCACGCTCATGTGCGGGTAGAGCGCGTAGGACTGGAACACCATCGAGATACCGCGCTTTGACGGCTCGTCCCGCGTCACGTCCGCGTCGCCGATCCGGATCGTCCCATGGGTCGGCTGCTCGAGCCCCGCGATCAAGCGCAAGAGTGTGGACTTGCCGCAGCCCGAGGGGCCGACGAGCACGGTGAAGGACTTGTCAGGCACGGTGAGCGACAGGTCGGGAATGACCGTGACGTGCCCGAAGGCCTTGGTGATGTTCTCAAGGCGGACTTCAGCCATGCCGGACCTCGTAGGTGAAGGACAGGAAATCGGCGGTCCGGCCGCGCCCGGACGTGTCGTGGGCGCACATGCCAACGAAGGCGCCGGTGAAATTGTTGCCCGGCCCGTTCCCCGCCTCGTCCGAGATCGCGGACTGGTCGAGCACGACGCCCGTATCCTGCCAGTCGCCGTCCGGCAGCGCGTAGCGGAAGCGAAGTCCGGCCCCGTCCACGTCGCAGCCGAGGCGGAGCGTGCCTTCCTTTGGCAGCGAGATCGGCTCGATCGGATAGGCGATCCGTGCATCCGGCCAGTCGGCGGCGCAGGAATAGATCGTGAGCACGCGCCCGCCCGCCTCGTCGGCGGTGACGGCGAGGTAGTGGAACTTGTTGCGCCCGTACCAGGCGATCAGGCCGGCGAAATGCTGGTAGTCGCCGGGCGTCACGTTGATCTCCGTCTCGGCGGAATAGGCCAGCGCGTCCTGCCGGCGCGCGACGAGCGCATGCTCGAATTGCGAGCCGGGACTTTCCCGCCCGTAGAGGCGCAGCACGCCGTCCGTGACCTCGAACAGCCGGTCGCGATCGGGGTTGCGCAGCCACTGGAACTCGGGCGGCAGGCCGCCGGCGAAGGTGCGGCGCGCGGGGATGGGGTCGACCGGCGCCTCCGGCAGGTCGGGCCCGTCGATCTCGGCAGCGGGCGCGACGCCGCCCTGCGCGAGGCGCGGGAACGCCCCCTCCTCCCAGACCAGGCGCTGGATCGCGGTCTCCCGCCCCATCGGGGAGCGACGCACGTCGTCGGCGTGGATGCCTGCGCCGGTCACCGCACGTCGCGTCTCCGGCAGCGGCCGCGAGCAGAGATGCACCATGAAGTGCTCGCCATTCTGCGTCTCGACGATGTCGGCATGGCCCGCGCGCTGAAGCAGGTGATCGGGATCGGTGTCCTTCGAGGTCAGGACGTGCTTCGCCGGGACCGTCTCGTAGGGCCCGAACAGATCGCGCGACCGCGCCATCGTCACCGCGTGGTCGTAGCCCGTGCCCCCTTCGGCGGTGAGCAGGTAGTAGAACCCGTCGCGCCGGTAGAGATGCGGTCCCTCGACGAGCTTGTGGTCGGTGCCGCGGTAGATGTTGTGGATCTCGCCGACCAAGCGCCCCTCCTGCACCGAATATTCCTGCATCACGATCCCGCCGAACCGGTTCCCGCCCTGACGATTGTGGTTCCAGATCATGTTCAGCAGCCACTTGCGCCCGTCCGCGTCATGGAAGAGCGACGGATCGAAGCCCGAAGAGTTGAGATGGACCGGATCGGACCAGGGCCCTTCGATCGCGGGCGCGGTGACGAGGTAGTTGTGGCTGTCCTTCCAGGCCCCGTCGCGCCGCTTCACGTCGCTGTAGATCAACCAGAAGAGCCCGTCCGCATGGCTGAGGCACGGCGCCCAGACGCCGCCGGAATCCGGGTCGCCCCGCATGTCGAGCTGCGCCGCGCGGTCGAGCGGCCGGGTCACGAGCGCCCAGTGCTTCAGGTCGCGCGAATGATGGATCTGCACACCCGGATACCATTCGAAGGTGGAGGTCGCGATGTAGTAGTCCTCGTCCACCCGCACGATGGAGGGATCCGGGTTGAAGCCCGGCAGGATTGGGTTCTCGATCTTCATGGAGTCAGCCTTTCACGGCGCCGCCCGTCAGGCCGGCGACGATGTATTTCTGGGCAGCGAGGAAGAAGACGACCGCCGGGATCAGCGACAGCGTCACGAAGGCGAGCGTCTGGTTCCACTGGGTCACGTATTCGCCGCGGTACTGCATCATCCCCAGCGGCCAAGTGAATACCTCCCGCGAGTTCAGGACCACGAGCGGCAGCAGGAAGTTGTTCCAGCTCTGCACGAAGACGAACACGCCGACGGTCGCGAGGATCGGCGTCGAGAGTGGCAGCGTGAAGCGCCAGAAGAAACGCACGTAGCCGCAGCCGTCGATATAGGCGGCCTCGAACAGCTCCTTCGGAAGCTGGGCGAAGAAGGTGCGGAACAGCAGGATGGCGAGGCTGAGGCCGAACGCCGTCTGTGGCAGGATCACCGCCCAGTAGGTGTCCAGAAGCCCCATGTCCCGCACCTTGATGAAGAGCGGCAGGATCGCGGTGGCGAAGGGGAACATCAGCCCCAGAAGCAGGTAGGAGAACAGGAACCCCGACCCGAAGAAGCGGATCTGCGCGAAGACGTAGGCCGCGGCCGAGCCCACCACGAGCGTCAGCAGGACCGCCGCCGACGAGATCAGGAGCGAGTTGCCGAGATAGCGCCAGAACGCGGCATCGCCGAGGATGGCGCCGTAGAATTCGAGGTTCCACGCCTCGGGCGCCGCGAAGGCCGAGGTGCGGATTTCCGCGTTGGTCTTGAAGCCGCCCATCACGGTCGCCCAGAGCGGGGCGAGCACGAAGCTCGCCACCACGATCAGGAGCGTCAGCCGCGCGACGTTGCGCCAGACATGGGGACCGATCATGCCGTACCCTTCCGCATGAAGATGCGCTGGTAGAAGACCGCCACCAGCACCGCGACGACGAAGAGGACGACGCCGACAGCACTACCGAAGCCGATCCTGAGGCGGGTCAGCCCGAACTCGTAGAGGTAGGTAACGATGGTCTGGGTCTGGTTCGACGGGCCGCCATTGGTCAGCGGGATGATGACGTCGAAGACCTGCAGCGCGCCGATGATCGCGAAGAAGGCGCTGACCGCGATGGCCGGCCGGATATGCGGAACCTGCACGTGACGCACGATCTGGGTGCGGGAGGCCCCCTCGATCCGCGCGGCTTCGATCTGGTCCTCGGGCACGCCCTGTAGCGCGGCGATGTAGATCATCATGTGGAACCCGAAATACTTCCAGACGATCACGACCATCACCGCGTAGAAGGCGAGCTCACGGTCCGCCAGGACGAAGAATTGCTCGATCCCGAGCGAGGTGGCGATGGAGGCGGTGACGCCGTAATTGCCGTCGAAGACGAAGCTCCAGATCAGGCCGGCGGCGACCTCGGCCATGATATAGGGCACGAAGAAGATGAGCCGGAACACGGCATTGGTCGGCGTCTGACGGTAGATCAGAAGTGCGAGCAGAAGCGCCAGCGGCATCTGCACCAGAAGCGAGACGGCGACGATCTTCACCGTGTTGGCGACGGCGACGGAAAAGACGGAATGGCCGAACATCTGCTCGAAGTTGCGCAGGCCGACGAAATCCTCCGGCGCGCCGTAGCCGTTCCAGTCGTAGAAGGCGTAGACCCCCGACTCCCCGAGCGGCAGGATGACAAAGAGCGTGAACAGGATGAGCGCCGGCGGCAGCAGGATCAGCGCCGCACTCAGCCGGCCGTTCGACGCGGCCCGGCGCAGGCGTTCGCCAAGCGCCGGCCGGTGATCCGGCGGCAACGTCATGTCGGTCATCGTGATTGGTCCCTCGGGGAGTGGTGGCGCGCCCCGCGCGGGGCGCGCCAGGTCCAGATCAGCGGAAGTCCCAGGCTTCCCGCACCCGCGCCGCCGCTTCCTCCGGCGTCGTGGCGCCAGCGATCAGATCGGCCGAGACGTCGTTCACCGTGGCGCCGACGGAGGCCCCCAGATACTGGTCGAGGAAGACCTGGTGGTAGTCGGAGTTCTGGATGTCGCTGGCAACCTGCTGGAAGAAGGGGTTGCTCAGCGCCGAGTCGGCGCCCTCGACGATCGGAATGAAAATCCCGCGCTCGGCAACGGTTTCCTGGTTGTCCTGGTTGAGCAGGAAGGTCAGGAAGTCCACTGCCTCGTCCGAGGCATCGGCCGAGACGGCCCAGCCGTTGATCCCGCCGAGCGTCGCACCGTCGCCACCCTCGGTCACAGGATCGGAGATCGTCGGAAAGCGCATGATCGCGAGCTGGTCGTCCGACAGGCCCACGCCGTCGGTCGCGCGCCCGCGCATCGGCAGGTAGTCCCAATCGCCCATCAGGTGGAACGCGCCCTGGCCGTCCGCGAACATGCCGGACGCGGTCTCGTAGGTCGTGCCCATCACGCCCGGCTGGAACGGCTCGAGCGCGACGAGTTCCGCCATATCCTCGCCGGCAGCGACGAACGGTTCGCTCTCGAACGTGGTGTCACCACCTTCCATGGCTGCGGTCACGACATCCGGGCCACCCTCGCGCAGGGCCAGGTAGCTCCAGTAGAAATGCACGGGCCACTTGTCCTGACCGCCGGCGATGATCGGCGTGACGCCGGCATCCTTCAGCGTCTGAACCGCCTGCAGGAGATCGTCCCAGGTCTCGATCGCGGTGTGGTCCACCCCGGCCTGTTCGGTCAGGTCGGTGTTGACCCAGAACACGACCTCGGTCGCGTAGAGCGGCAGTCCGTAGAGTTCTCCGTCAACCGTGTAGGCCTCGAGCGCGGCCTGCGGGAAGGTGGCGAGCACGTCCTCGGGAACGACATCGCCGATAGACCGCAGGAATCCGGCCTCGGCCTGCTCGCGCAGCGTCTCGCCGCCCCAGGAATAGAACACGTCGGGGCGGGCATCCGATTGCAGCAGCGTCGGCAGCTTCGACTTGTAGGCCTCGTTGGCGATGTACTCGAAGACCACGTCGATATCGGGGTGCTCGGCCTCGTAGGCCGCCTCGACCTCGGCGTAGAACGCCTGCTCCTCGTCGCCCGGCTGCACGCGGAGAATGTTCACCTCCGTCTGCTGTGCCGAAGCCGTCCCGGCACCGAGAATCAGGGCAAGTGCGCTCGTTGCGTAAAACTTCATCGTTATTTCTCCCTTAAGCGGCGTATCGCGTCACGCCGCGTTTTGACTAACGTACCTCATTTTACCGGGATGGAAAGAGGGGCGGTCACGAAACCTTCGTTCCGCAAGCGCACAGAGCGCGATCGACGTGCCTTTCAGGGCAGATTGTCCTGCAGGAAGATCTCGATCCCGACGCGGTTTTCGTCCTTGTGGAACGCCTTGCCGTTCGACAACGCGACGAGCGTACGAAGCGCCGATCGGGCTTCGCGGGCGGGATCCTGGCGGATGACGGCATCGATCTTCCCGGCCAGCAGCCATCCGCGGGAATTCTCGGTCAGTTCGTGGACGACCACCGGAGGCCGCCCGCCCCGGCGGTCCAGCGCCGAGACGAGACCGCGGTTGCCGGCCCCGATAGAGTAGATACCGACGACATCGGCAGTCTGCTCGAGCAATGCCGTCAGGGTACGTTCCGCAATGGCCGCATCGTCGAACGCCTCGATCGGGTCCATGGGGGTCAGGGCGGGAAAATTCGCCCGAAGGACCTCCCGAAAGCCGCGATCCCGCTCCGCGTGGTCCTGCAGGACCATCGACCCCGCCATGACGGCGATCCGGCCGGTCGTTCCGCCGCAGAAACGCCCGAGAAGCCGGCCCGCCGTCCGGCCGGCCCGAACGTTGTTGATCCCGACGAAATGAGCGCGCAATTCCGGTGTCAGATCCGAGATGAGCGTCACCACGGGCAGGTTCCGATCCCGCAATCGTCGGACCGCCGCCCGCACGCCGGGAGAATCGACCGCCACCAGGGCGACCCCGTCACAGGTGCCCGGTTCGATCGCCGCGAGCGCGTCGTCGAGCGCGGCCGCGTCGAACGGAGGAAGGGTCCGGACCTCGACTTCCACCCCGTCGGCCACAAGCAGCCGGGAATAGGTCAGGACTTCCGCTTCGAGGTTGCGCATGAAGCTGTTGGCGCCGCCGGGCAGCAGGAACAGGAAACGAAGGATGCGGCGCCGGGACAGGTTCGCGGCCGCCGCGTTGCGGACATAGCCGAGGGATCGCATCGCCGTCTCGACCCGATCCCGCGTCGCCGCGCGAACGGAATGCCGTCCGTTCAGAACCCTGTCGACCGTCGAAAGGCTGACGCCCGCCACGCGGGCAACGTCATGTATCGTCGGTCGCATCGTTGTATATCTCCGCCACTTCGTCGGAGACGCTGATAGCGAAGATTTCGGGGTTTCGAACCCGTTGCGTGCAACGTTCCTTTCGGCCGGGCAACGACGGTGTCGCGAATGCCCGCATCGTTAGACGAAGCCAGTCAGCCATCCGGGCCACGGGCGTCGATCCGGAGAACCGAAACCGACGAACCCGTGCGCTTACATCGAACATTCACACGCGCTGCGGCCGCTCCCCTTCTTGCTGACCCAGACGCTGGACAAGCCGTCCGATCATGTTGAGGTCGACCTCCTGCTCGACGCCACCAGCCTTCATCGCTTCCGCCGGCATCCCGTAGACCACGCACGTCGCCTCGTTCTGTCCGACGGTCCGGGCACCGACATCACGCATTTCACGAAGGCCGCGGGCACCGTCGTCTCCCATTCCGGTCATGATGACGCCGACGGCATTGGCGCCCGCCACGCGTGCGACGGAACGGAACAGCACGTCGACCGACGGCCGATGACGGTTGACGAGGGGCCCGTCCTTCACTTCGACCCGGTAATTCGCGCCGCTGCGGATCAGCATCATGTGCTTTGCCCCCGGCGCGATCAGGGCCTGGCCCGGCAGGACGCTATCGCCCGAGACCGCCTCCTTCACCGTGATCTGGCAGAGTTCGTCGAGTCGCTTCGCGAAGCCCTTGGTGAAGGCTTCGGGCATGTGCTGCACGATCACGATCGGCGGGGCGTTGTGGGGCAGCGACTGAAGCACGACACGCAATGCCTCGGTGCCGCCGGTGGAGGCGCCGATCGCGACCACCTTGTTCGTCGTCTGCGCCATCGCACGATGCCCGGCCGGGGCGAGCATGACATCGGCGGAGTGCTTCGTCGGCGGAGCGACACTCTCGCGTCGGGTGACACGGGCATGTGCGGCGCCCAGAACGGCGTCCTGCAGGCGGATCGACGATTCTTCCAGAAACTTCCGGGTCGAGATGTTCGGCTTCTCGATGAGATCCACCGCACCCGCCTCGAGGGCGGCAAGATAGGTCTTGCTGCCCTCCCCGACGAGCGTGGAGCAGATCACCACCGGCACCGGCTTCTGGGCCATCAGCCGGCGCAGGAAGGTGATCCCGTCCATGCGCGGCATCTCGACATCGAGCACGATCACGTCCGGCCATTCGCGCTTCAGCCGCTCGGCGGCCTGGAACGGATCGTTGGCCGTGGCCATCACCTCGAGTTGCGGATGGGCGGAGACGATCTCGCTGATGGTCTGCCGCACGACGGCGCTGTCGTCGACGATCAGGACGCGCTTCCGATTCGCGGCCATCACGCGACCTTCCGGTAGATGGAAGGCCGGACCAGTTCGAGCCCCTCCCGGCGGGCGTGGGAAGCTTCGGTATGGCCGGTCATCAGGATGCCGCCGGTGCGCAGGCGCCGATAGACGTTGTCGATGACGCGCTGGCGGATCTCCGCGTCGAAGTAGATGAGGACGTTCCGCAGAAAGACGACGTCCGCGGCGATCCCGTCGAGGCCCTGACCGGTGGCGAGGTTTGCGGTGCGCCAGGTCGACCGCGTCCGCAGGTCCGGCACGATGCGATAGATGTCGGCAGCCTTCTTGGAGGACAGCAGGAAGCGCGGGCGCAGTTCGGACGGGATGCCGTCCGTCTCGGCGCGGGAATAGACCGCCTGCGACGCGCGATGGACGACCGGCCGCGACAGGTCGGTGCCGATCAGGCGCGGCTCGATGGCGCGCAGGCCATTGTCGCGCGCCACATGCGCGGTCATCAGCGCCGAATAGCCTTCCTGGCCCGTCGAGCATGCGGCGCTCCAGAAGACCATCTCGCGCCCGCCCGCCCGGTCGCTGCCCTGCAGTTCCGCGAGCCCCTCCTCCAGAAGCCAGTCGTACTGTGCCTTCTCGCGGAAGAAGCTGGTCGTGTGCGTGGTCAGCGCTTCGCCGAACGCCACGCGCTCCACCATGTCGGATTTCAGAAGACGACAATATTCCGCGTAATTCGTCAGCCCGTTGGCGGCAAGGCGCCGGCCGAGACGTCCGGTCAGGAAATCGGTCCGCGTCTCGTCGAGGTTGATTCCGGTAACGGTTCTCGCCAGGCCGACAAGGTGCCGGATGTCATCGGGACGGAGCAACGGTGCGGTCTGTGGTTGGGTCATGTCACTCATTCTGCCTAGACGGCCCGGGGGGCGGGACGATTGAATGGAATGGGCCGGCACGCGCGTCGTCGCGCGTGCCGGTCCCGCTCAGACGTGCTGGAAGGCTCCGGACAGGTCCATCGGGCCAGCATGGCCGAAGAGCTGATCGAGCCGGATCAGGACGATCAGATCGGATCCCGATCGGCTGATCCCCTGCAGGACCCGGCTGTCCCACTGGCCGTCGCCGACGCTGGGGCAAGGTTCGATATCCTCGGCGGAGATCTGGTCGACGTCGCGGACCCGATCGGCGAGGATGCCGAGGGGCTTGCGCGCGTCGCCTTCAGCAACCTCGATGACCACGATCCGGGCATCCTCGCCACCCTCGATCGCGGGAATGCCGAGCCGGGCCTTCAGGTCGATCACCGGGATGCTGGAACCGCGGACGTCGACCACGCCCTGCACTTCGAGGGGGGCGTTCGGCAGCGGCGTGATCTTCTGCATGTCGAGGATCTCGCGGACGTTGCTGACCTCGACGCCGAGGGTCTGGGTTCCGAGATCGAAGGTCAGGTAGGTGGAGGAGGTATCCTCCTCCTCGTCCGAATGCAGGTCGGTCGGGCTATCGTCTGTCATGGCTCACCCTGCGTAGCGCTGGAAGTCGGCGTCGGAGACGTCGTCGGAGAGGTCGAGTTCGAAGGCCTCGACGTCGCGGTCGTCGCGGTCGGGGGCGGCCTTCGGCTTGGCGTGGGCCGCGGCCACCCGCGGCGTCCTCGCGGGGGCGGCCGGCGCGTTGGCCGCGGCGGCCTCGATCTCGAAGTAGGAGATCACGCCGCTGAGTTGCTGCGACTGGCTGGCCAGCTGCTGGCTCGTCGCCGCCGCGGTCTCGGCGGTGTTGGCGTTCTGCTGGATCACCTGATCGAGCTCGCGGATCGCCTGGTTGATCTGCTCGGCGCCCACGTTCTGCTCCCGCGTCGAGGCCGAGATCTCGGCCACCAGATCGGCCGTGCGCTGGATGTTCGGCACCAGCGTCTCCAGCATCCGGCCGGCCTCGCCCGAGACGTCGACCGTCTCCGCCGAGAGCTGGCTGATCTCGGCCGCCGCCTGCTGGGAGCGCTCGGCAAGCTTGCGCACCTCGGAGGCCACGACCGCGAAGCCCTTGCCGTGGCTGCCGGCGCGGGCGGCCTCGACCGCGGCATTGAGTGCGAGCAGGTCGGTCTGGCGGGCGATCTCCTGGATGATGTTGATCTTGTCGGCGATGGTCTTCATCGCGCGGACCGCGTTGGCGACCGAATCCCCGGACTTGCGGGCATCGTCAGCGGACTGGCTGGCGATCTTCTCGGTCTGGCTGGCATTGTCGGCGTTCTGGCGGATGTTGGCGGTCATCTCCTCGATCGAGGCGGAGGCTTCCTGCGCCGCCGAGGCCTGCTGGGTCGAGCCGCTGGAGAGCTGCTCGGCGGTCGCCGACATGCTCGAGGCCCCCTGGGCCACATGCGCCGCGCTGGCGCTCGCGTTCGAGATCACCTCGCGCAGCTTCAGCGTCATGTCGCGCAGCGCCAGACCCAGACGGTCCTCCTCCGAGCGCGGCGTCACGTCGGCACGAAGGTCGCCCTTCGCAATACGCTCGGCCGAATGGCTCATCGCCTTGAGATCGACGACCATGCCGTCCATCGCGTTCAGCAGCGTTCCGATCTCGTCCCGGCGCTTCGTCTTTGCATCGACATGGAGGTTGCCACGCGCGACCTCTTTGGCCACCTCGACAGCCCGGCCCAAACCCCGGCTGATCGTCGTGGAAAGCCAGATGGCCGCGGTGATGCCGATAAGAACTGCGACACCCCCGGCGATCAGCAGGGCCAGCCGCGCGTTGGCGAAGGTCTGGTCTGCCTCCGCATCAGCACGCGCCATGATATCGGCAGCCTCCGCCGTCATCGCGTCGCTCTCGGCGGCCATGGCACGATACAACGGCTCGAGTTCGTTCTCCATCAGGGTCGCGGCGCGCTGGTTGGTGCTCTCGCTTACGATCGCTACGAAGTTTCCGGCGGCCTCGCGATACGCCTGCCACACGGAATCGATCTCCTGAACGGCGGGAGCAAAGCGGCTTGTTCCGGCAATCGTGTAAGCCCGGGCGAGAGCGTCGTCGAAGAATTCGACCTCCGCCTCGATTATATTGCCCTGTTCTGCACGGACGTCGGGTCTGTCGGTGATGATCATCTGGTAATGCGCCGCATGTATCGCCCGGACGTTATCCATCCCGGCGTCGAGCGTCGCTTCCAGATCCACAACGTCGCTGGCGGGTGACGCAGAGGCAGCGATAATATCGCGCAGAGGCTCGATCAGCGCATCGAGCGAGGTCAGCACGGCGCTATAACCCGGCTTTAATGCGTCATTGCTGAGATCCCGGCCCTGATTGAACGAATTGGTGAGACCCAGATCCCTGATCGTGGACTCGACTTCGACGAACCTGGTCCAATCGACGTCGAACTCTTCCATGATGCTCCGAACCTCGTCGAGGTTGGGATCGGGGCGCGCAAGTATCGCCTCGAGTGCCTCGTCGGAAAGAGTCATCTTGGCGAGTTGCTCATCGACCCTTTCGGCGAATTGCTGGGCTTCCTCGGTGTTCTCCGCCAGAAGATAGCCCCGGATCATTGCCATGGCCTCGGCCGTCTCGGACTTGAGCTCAGCCGCGCGCTCCTGAACCACTGCGTAAGTCTCGGTTATAGCTTGGAGATCATCGTTGATCCCTCGGGCTTCTTTGAAGCCGATGTAACTCGTCGCGCCGATCAGCGTGACCAAGACCGCAAACGTCACGATCAGTTTGTTCCTCAAGCTCAGTCCCATGGTACCTAACCTTTCAGTTCTTTTGCGACTGTGACGACGTCGGCGCGAAAGCAGCTTCGGCGTCGAGCACGATGACGAGGACGCCGTCCTTCTTGGTGACGCCACGGATGAGACTGACGGGCCACCGCACCCCGAGTTCGGGCACCGGTTCGAGCTCCGCGGAAGAGATGTCGGCAATATCGTCGACATCGTCGGCCAGCATCGCGACCTTGGTGGCTTCGCCCCCGACCGTGAGGTCGAGAACCAGAACCCGGCTGCTTTCCCCGACGACGACCGGCGGCATGCCCAGTCTCTGGCGCAGATCCACGAGCGGGACGATCGCGCCCCGCACGTTGATCAGGCCAGGCGCGAACGGATCGGCGCAGGGCGCCTGCGTCACCGGGAGGGGATCGAGGATCTCGTTGACGTGCGACACCGCGATCGCGAAAATCTCGCCGTCGAGGGTAAAGGTGAGGATCATTTCCTCGCTTGCGTTGTCATGCCGGTCATCGGCCATGGAAAGTCCCTCCGCGCTCATGCCGCCACCCGTTGCGTGCTGATCGCGCGCCGCACGACCGCGGCCGCGTCGAGGATCAGGGCGACCGATCCGTCGCCGAGGATGGTGGATCCGGCCAGACCCTCGATGTTCCGGTGATAGATCGACAGCGGCTTGATGACGGTCTGGTACTGACCGATCACCTGATCGACGACGAGGCCCATCCGGCGTCCCTCGATGCTGGTGATCACGACACGGCGGTCGTCGGAGTCCAAGCGCTCGAAACCGAAGAGCCGGTCGAGGCTCAGGAACGGCACGAGCTCGTCGCGGATGCGCAGGATCGACCGTCCGCTCGCCCGCACGTCGTCGGACGGGGGCAGCTCGACGCATTCCTCGACGGAGGACAGCGGCACCACGAAGGATTCTTCGCCGACCTTGACCAGAAGACCGTCGATGATGGCGAGCGTCAGCGGCAGGCAAAGCGTGACCTCGGTGCCGACACCCTTCTGCGAGCGCACCTCGACGGTCCCCTGCAGATCCTCGATCACACGACGCACGGCGTCCATCCCGACGCCCCGCCCCGATACGCTCGACAAGGTCTTCGCGGTCGAGAACCCCGGCTCGAAGATCAGGCCGTAAAGCTGCTCTTCGGACAATTCGGCCTCGGGCGCGATCAGGCCGCGCTCGACGGCGCGCTCGCGGATCGCCTCGGCGTCGAGCCCGGCTCCATCATCGGCGATCGAGATCAGGACCTTGCCGCCCGATTGCCGCGCATGCAGATCGACCCGGGCCTGTTCGGGTTTTCCGGCAGCACGGCGCGCTTCCGGAAGCTCGATGCCGTGATCGATCGAATTGCGGATGATGTGGACGAGCGGCTCGGTCAGGCTGTCGATGACGTTCTTGTCGACCTCGGTCTCGCCGCCGCGCGCCTTGAGCGTCACGGCTTTCCCGAGTTCGGTCGAAAGATCGCGGACGACGCGCCGGAACTTGGTAAAGACCGGCTCGATCGGCAGCATGCGGATCGACAGGATGGAGTCGCGCAGTCCGGATACCAGGTTCTCGATTTCCTCAGCCGTCCCGGCAAGCGCGGCGTCGCCCAGATCGCCCGCGATGCGGTTGAGACGCGCCTGCGCGATGACGAGCTCGCCGAGCTGGTCCATCAGTTCGTCGAGGCGTTGCGACTGGACCCGGACCGAGTCCGATTTCTGGGCGGCGGGTTTATCCTCTTGCTTCGCTGCCGGCTTCGTCTGGGGCGGGGCCTTCTTCTCCGGGGCCTCCTGTACCGGGGTGACTTGCGGGGCGGCATCCGACGTCGAGTCTTCGATCTCGATCTCGCAATCGCTGGCGAAGATGAACACCTCGTCGATCGCGTCGCGTCCCTTCGACGTGTCCAGTTCTATCGTCCACCACAGGTGGCAGACTGTCGGGTCTATCTCGCGAAGCGAGGGCACCCGGTCGTCGTGGCAGGTCACGACGGCATCGCCCAGTTCGCACAATTCGTCGAGAAGGAGGTCGAGGCGAGTTCCGTTGCGCAGGGCGAGCGCATCGGGGACGAGCCGGATGACGAAGCGCTGCTGCGACGTCTTCTGAACCACGGGATCGCTCGCGTCGGCAGGCGACGCGTCGCCCGCCAGCTTCTCGATCTCCGTCACGAGCGCGGCCGAGGCCGGGTCGTCCTCGGCGCCCGGACCGGCGGCGATCATCCGTTCGATATGATCGCGCGACGCCAGCGAGAGCTGGATCAGTTCGGGCGTGACCTGCGCCTGGCCCTCGCGGATCTGGTCGTAGGCATTCTCGAAATGGTGGGTGAACCGCGCGAGCGCGTCGAAGCCGAACATCGCGCCCGACCCCTTGAGGGTGTGCAAGGCGCGGAAAACGGCGTCTACCGTCGATGCGGAATCCGGTTCGGCCTCGAGTTCGAGCAGTATCGCCTCGAGACCTTCCAGAATGTCGGTGGCTTCCTGAATGAAGGAATCGGCCGGACTGGTCACAGCATCACCCGATCAGCTTGGAGACGACGGAGACGAGCTTGTCCTCGTCGAACGGCTTCACGATCCAGCCGGTCGCGCCGGCATCCTTCGCTTCCTTCATCTTCTCCTTCTGGGCCTCGGTCGTCAGCATCACGATGGGGAGGCCGTGATACGCGCTGTTCTCCCGCACCTTCCGGATCATCTCGATCCCGTTCATGTTCGGCATGTTCAGGTCGCAGACGACGAGGTTGACGTCGTTCGAGGCGAGGGCCGACAGGCCTTCCACGCCGTCCTCGGCACCGATGACGTTGTAGCCCCGCGGCGTCATCGTGAATCCGATCATGTCGCGGATGCTCTTGGAATCGTCGACGCTCAGGATGGTCTTCGACATGGTTCAGTCCTCTTCAGGCGTTTCGAGGGAAGTGAGGGCGGCAGCGGCGCGCGGGCCGAGGCCGAGGCAGCCCGTCGGGAAGCTGCGCGTGGTGCTGACGACGAGTTGGAGGGCGAGCGGCGTCGGCACGCCGTCATCGAGCTCGACCTCGACCCGGCTGGCCGGCTCGGCCGCGTCCAGAGCTGCAACGAGTTGCGCGTGCATTTCGGCAGCTTTGGAGACGGAGAGGTCGGCCGGTATGGAGATCGTCGTGGGAGATATCGTGTTTGTCTCGGGCATGACCGGGTCCTCGGAATTTCGTGGGGACCTTTTCCATAGATGTGGAAATGAAACGTGAATCTCCGGCCGAAAAGATGGACGAACCGGCCGACCGCCGGAGGAAAGCCGCGGGCCGGCCTCGATCCGCAAAACATGACGCCGGCAAGTGCCCCGAGCCCCCGCTCCGGAGGGTCACCTAGCCTCGATGAAGGCAGGATCCGCGTGCGGGAAAGGATGCGCGGAACGTCCTTGAGCCAAGGCAGATCCGATTGCGACGTTCCTCGGGTCAGGCCGGACAGGACGGCTCTGAATGCAGTCGAGCCCTGGCTGAATAGGTGGCCCGGAACAGGGTTTGAAGTCAGTAGTCGTCAGGCGGGCATGCCACGACATCGCAGGCAACGTCAGACGGCTTCCTTTGCGTCCGGCAAGCCGTCCGCCGCCTGCACCACGACGGGCACCGTCACGGTAAAGGTCGAGCCGTTCCGCGGGACGCTCTGCACCGCGACCTGCCCCCCCATGGCGTCGACGATCGCGTCCACGATCGCGAGACCAAGACCGATGCCGCTCGCCGTTCCGCCGGCCGGGCCTTCGAGCTGCGTGAACCGACCGAAAATGCGTGCGTGCTGATCCGCCGGGATACCCGGACCGGTATCGGTCACCTCAAGCCGGAGCGATCCCCGCCCATCCCCGAGACGTTGGAGCCCGGCCTTGACGTAGACGCCGCCCGCCTCGGTGAACTTGACCGCGTTCCCCACGAGGTTCGAGACCACCTGCCGCATCCGGCGCGGATCGACGATCATCATCGTGTCGTCCTCGGCCATCGTGACGTCGAAGGCGAGGCCCTTGTCGGCCGCGGCGAGCGCGCCCATTCCGACGGCAGACCGAAGGAAGGATGCGAACGCAACCGGTTCCGGGCGCAATCGGAACACACCGGCATCGAGCTCGCTGAAGGTCGTGAGCTCTTCGATGAGGGACATCTGCGTGTCCGCGCTGGTTCGCAGAATATCGAGCAGTTCGACGTCCGCGTCGCTGGCATTCGCCATGTCCAGAAGCTGCACGGCCCCCACAATCCCGTTCATCGGTGTTCTCAACTCGTGAACGATCGTCGCCAGGAAATCCACCTTGGCCCGATCCGCCGTCTCGACGCTGGTTCGTTCGGTGTTCAGCGCCTGGTCCCGATATCGGAGACTGCGAAGCAGCGCGCGGACCGCGGCGGACATCAAGATCAACGCCGATGCCAAGAGCGCGAGGATGACGACGCCGAACAGACAATAATCCGCCCGAACCTGCGCCGAATGTTCCGTCTGATCGAGATAGGTCTGCGCGATCGCGACGATTTTGCCCGAGCCGTCGAGGACCGGCAGGTATGTCTCGCTGTAGAGGTCGGGACGTTCGGGGCGGGCCTGACCGGCCTCCACGACGGTGAAAGGCTGCCGGGTCGCGACCACGCGGGCCGCGTCCGGGTTCCGCGTCCCGGGATCCGCGCGCCTGAATGGATCGGTTGACGCGAATTGCAGGTGTCCGTCCGGACTGAAAACGCGGTAGTCGACCATGCCACCGAGATCGCCGATCTCCTCGATGACCCGCTGTTCGGCGTCCGTGGGCATCGCGCCCTGCGCGAGTTCGGCGATCCGCGGAAGCCGGGTCGTGGCGTATTCTGCCCATTCGGTGGATCGCCGGGCAGCCTCGCGAATGACGGCGCGGTCAACGAAATGTTCGATGGTCCAGATCGCCCCACCGCACAGCGTCGCGACGAGGCACCCCGAAAGCGCCACCTTCCAACCCCTCGCCATACGCGCCGCCTCGTTACCGGATACAGGCGGAGCTTTTGCCGCCTCGTGTTAAGACGGCGTAAAGCATCTTCAGTAAGTCGCATCGAACGGACAATCTGCCGCATCGCGAACCTCGACATTTGCGAAATCACGAAGATCCCGTCAATCGTCGAGGGTGATCGCGATCCGACGGTTCGCCTTGCCC
Organism: uncultured Jannaschia sp.; assembly: GCF_947494055.1. Taxonomy (GTDB): domain Bacteria; phylum Pseudomonadota; class Alphaproteobacteria; order Rhodobacterales; family Rhodobacteraceae; genus Jannaschia. Next base: position 126,216 of record NZ_CANLTR010000002.1, read on the forward strand.
TTGTTCTCGATCTTGCCGACGATGACGCGACCGATCTCGGCGGTGGCGCGGACATGCGTGCCGCCGCAAGGCTGCAGGTCGACGGCCGCCTTGCCGGTTCCGATCCGGATCAGCCGGATGCGTCCCGCCCCGCGGGGCGGGCGAACGGACAGCGTCTTCACCAGTCCCGGATCGGCATCGAGTTCGGCCTCGCCGATCCACTCCACCCCGATCGGATGGTCACCGTCGACAAGCTGTCCCAGCCGCGCCTGAATGAAGTTCCGGTCGTGGATCACTTCGGGCATGTCGAAATCGAGGCGCGACTTCTCGGAACCGATTTGCCCGCCCGTCACCGGCAGCGGCACGACGACGGATAGCAGGTGCAGCGCCGTGTGCATGCGCATGTGCCGATGGCGCCGGTCCCAGTCGAGCCGGGTCTCGACCTCGGCGCCGTCGGGGGGCAAGACCCCCTCGCTGTCCGGAACGAGCACGATCGCATCCGGATCATCGGCGGGGCCCTTCACGGTGCCGGCGATGGTACAGACGCCGCCGTCCCATTCGAGCCGCCCGCTGTCGCCCGGCTGACCGCCGCCCTTCGGATAGAAGATCGTCCGGTCCAGCACGATGCCGCCCTCGGGCGTGATGCGCCGGACGCGACCCGGGGCGGATGCCAGGTACGCATCCTCTCGGAAGAGCGGTTCGGTCATTCGGTCTGATCTCCTGTCGGTCGCGAATGCAGCGCCTCCGGGTTCCGCAGCCAGATGTCGCGCTGCGCGAAGGGAATCTCTATGCCGTCCGCCCGGAAACGCGCGGCGATGGCGTGGTTGAGCTCGGAGGTGACGATCGGCTTGAAGAGGATGTCGCGGACGACGACGCGGATGGTGAAGTTCAGGCTGTCGGCGCCGAACGCGTCGAAGGTGATGAGCGGCGGCGGGTTCAGGATGACCATCGGATGCGACTCGGCCACCTCCTGCAGCACCGATTGCACCCATTCCGTGTCCGTTCCGTAGGCCACGCCGACATGCAACACGACCCGGCCGGAGGCGTTGTTCAGGGTATAGTTCGTCACCACGCCCGCGATCAGGTCGGCATTCGGAACGATCACGTCCTGCCGATCAAAGGTCTCGATCCGGGTCGAGCGGACGGAAATCTCGCGCACAAAGCCTTCCGTCGCCCCGGCCTGAACCCAGTCGCCGATCTTGATCGGACGCTCGATGAGCAGGATGATCCCCGAGACGAAGTTCTGCACGATCGTCTGCAGACCGAAACCGATCCCGATGGACAGCGCGCCGGCGACGAAGGCGAGGGCCGAGAGGTCGATCCCGGCGGCGGCGAAACCGATTAGCGCGGCAAGCGTGATGCCGACATAGCTCGTTCCTGAAAGGATGGCGTTGGTCCCGCCCACGTCGAGCTGCGTCTTCGGCAGGACGGAGGTCCGCAGCACGTTCTTCACGAGGCCCACGATCAGGTAGCCCAGTACGAAGATCAGGGCGAAGGTGAGGAAGTTCGTCGGCGAGATCCGCGTATCGCCGAGGGAGAAGCCTCGGAGGAACGTGGCCCACCATTCGCCCAGCGTGGACAACCGCACGCCCCAGATCAGCGCGAAGGCCGGCAGCGAAGCGAGCCAGAGCGCGAAGCCGATCAGCGTCGGCAGAAGCTGGTCCCGCCCCGCGTCGGGCCGCCGGCGGATCGCGGCAAAGGCGTCGAAGACGAAGTTCTGCAGCGTGCCGATGAGCAGCACGAGGGCGAGCGAGATCACCGACGGCCAGAGGATCGCGAGGCCGAGGTTGATGTAGCCGAATGCCGCGACCGCCGGCGCCAGCAGGCCCACGACCATGAGGGCCCGTCCGACATTGCGCAGGAGCGGGCTCCAGAAACCTTCCTGCGTTTCCTCGTCGGCAGCCTCGTTCGGCCTGCTTCGGCCCTCCGAGAGCAGAAGCTGCCCGAGCCGAAACACGTTGAACCCGGCCACGGCGAGCAACGCGAAATGCGAGATCGAGCGGCCAAGCTCGGGGTCGACCGAGGTCGGTGCCAGTACCTCGCCCGCGAGCGTCAGCGCCATCAGGAACCCGAGCGTCAGGAAATGCAGCCGCGCCTCCGCCCGGCGGGGCGGTGCGACCGGGACGAAGGTCGGGAGATCGGCCCGGGCCGGCAGTGACTGATGCGCGAGCCAGCGCGACAGCAGGATGATCAGCCCCATCGCCGGGATCAGCGTCCCGGCTACGCCGACACGTTCCCCCCGCGCCCCCATCATCTTCAGCATCTGCATCACGACGACGAGGCCAATCACCGGCAGGACCACCCGTGCCAGCGAAATGGCAAGGAGGAGGATGCGCGTCGTCGCGCTCTCGGCCTCGGTCGTGGCGAACCGCGCGCGGAGATGGCCGAGCCAGACGCCGGAGCGCCACAGCAGGATCACCGCGACGAAGAACATCGCCCCCAGCTCCGCTCCGCGGGCCATCCAGACCGCACGCGCCTCCGGCGTGACGAACGGCGCGGCGAGCTCGTCTCCCAGCGCCAGCGTCCAGGCCGACATCGCCTCGACCGCGGGAAGCCAGTTCGCGGGATTGAGCGGCACCGGCGACTTGGACAGAAGCTCCGCCGCTCGCGCTGCCTCGATCCGGCGATCGGTCTCGGTGATGAGACCGGACGCCTCGGTGAAGCCCGCCTGCGCCTCCTGCACCGGGGCAAGCAGCACCTCGAGCCGCCCATCGAGCTCGGCGCGCTCGGCGGCGATGCCGGCGGGCTCGCTCGCGCCCTCTTCCGGTGCGGGTCCGAGCGTCTCGATCTGGGCGCGCAGCGTCGAGATGCGGCCGGCATTCACGTCGAGCTCCGCCTCGAACCGGTTGCGCCACTCGACGAGCGTCTCGCGCAGCGCGCTCAGGGTGCCGATCGAGGCATCGGGGACGTTCGCGATCTCGTCGGCACGATCGCGGGCTTCTACCCAGGACGCATAGGCCTCTGAATCGAGGCTCGGTTCCTGCGCGCGGAGCGGGGTGACCAGTGCGAGCGACAGCGCCGCCAGCAGGACGAGCAGCAGCCTCATTCGAAGACCGACGGCACCTCGCGGTCCGACCCGTCCAGCCAGTTCGGGATCGGCAGACCCTTCTCGCGCAGGAAGGCCGGGTTCCAGAGCTTGGACTGGTAGCGCGAGCCGTAATCGCAAAGGATCGTCACGATCGTGTGGCCCGGTCCCATGTGTTCGGCCATCTTCACCGCGCCACCCATGTTGATCGCCGTGGACCCGCCCATGCACAGGCCCTCATGCTCCAGAAGGTCGAAGATCAGTGGCAGGCTCTCCTCGTCGGTAACCTGACAGACGAAGTCCGGCTCGAAGCCCTCGAGGTTGCCGGTGACGCGCCCCTGCCCGATCCCCTCGCTGATCGAGTTGCCTTCGGAGCGGAGCTCACCATGGGCATAGAACTCGTAGAGCGCCGAAGCCATCGGGTCGGCGAGCCCGACCTTCACGCCCTTCGGCTGCAGCGCGGCGGCGACGCCAGAGACGGTTCCGCCCGTGCCGGCCGCGCAGATGAATCCGTCGACCCGCCCCTCAGTCTGCGCCCAGATCTCGGGCGCCGTCCCATCGACATGCGCCTGCCGGTTCGCGGTGTTGTCGAACTGGTCGGCGAAGATCGCGCCGTTCGGCTCCGTCTCGGCGAGCCTCTCGGCCAGCCTGCGGGCATAGCGGACATAATTGTTCGGGTTCTTGTAGGGCGCGGGCGGCACCTCGACCAGCGTGGCGCCGGCGAGGCGGAGCATGTCCTTCTTCTCCCGGCTCTGGCTGTCGGGAATGACGATCACCGACTTGAAGCCCATCGACGCGCCCACGAGCGACAGGCCGATCCCGGTATTGCCGGCCGTGCCCTCGACGATCGTGCCGCCGGGCTTCAGGCGACCCGAGGCAACCGCGTCGCGGATGATGTAAAGCGCGGCGCGGTCCTTCACCGACTGGCCGGGATTGAGGAACTCCGCCTTGCCCAGAATCTCGCAGCCCGTGGCCTCGGAGATGCGGTTGAGCCGGATCAGGGGCGTGTTGCCGATGACTTCGGCGAGATTGTCGTAGATTTGCACGTTGGAGCCTCCGGCTTGGTTCGCTCGATCTAGACGTCGCGCGATGCCGCTTCAACTGCGCAGGCGATCCCGATTGAGCGCCAGCCAGAGGGCGGCGATGATCAGCGGCGCGTTCGCCGCCTCGCCGGTATCGACCATCGCGATCAGGTCATCCGCGGGCACGAGATGCGCCCGGATATCCTCGCTCTCCGCGGCGAGTCCGTGCAGCCCGCCGGACCCGTCGGGCAGATCGGCGAGGGCGACATAGGAATGCAGAACCTGCGCCAGCCCGCCGGGACTCGGGTAGTACCGTCCGACGAAATGCAGGTCCCCGGCCGCGGCCGCGACCCCGGCCTCCTCCGCCATCTCGCGCAGCGCCGCGGTCACCGGCGTCTCGCCCGCGTCGATGAGCCCGGCCACCGGCTCGAGCATCCATGGCAGCGGGTCGCCCTTGGCCAGCGCGCCCATGCGGATCTGCTCGACCAGAAGCACGCGATCGCGGACGGGATCGTAGGGCAGCACCGTCACGGCATCGGTGACGTGGCTGATGGCACGCCGGATCGTGCCGGACCGCGTGCCGTCGAAACGGGGATGGTCGATCACCCATTCCTCGACCCGGTGGAAGCCCTCGTAGGGATAGCGCACCTCCGCCACGTCGACGGCGGAGGCCGTCAACTCCTGCCCGACCGTGACCCGCCGCCGGTGGTGCCGTGCCGTCAGGATCCCCTGTGCGCGGGCCTGGATCATGCCGCGCCGGGCGGCGATCTCGTCGGCCCGCACGACGCCGAGGCCCCGCATCACCTCCGCGGCGGCAAGCCGGGTCCGTGCGCCGTGCGCCGCGACCCAGTCCGCAAGCGACCACCCCTCGCCGGACCCGCCACCACCCGGCGCGCGGTAGACGAGCGCCGGAGCCGGACCGTCGGGCCCCGCGACCTCGACCGCTTCGGGCAGGTATCCGAACGCGCTCTCGTACCAGTCGAGCCGGGTCCGCGCCTCCGCGTCCAGCGGCTCGGTCAGACGGCCCACCGCCTGTCCCCCCTGCACGAGGACGGGCCAGTCTCCGGCCGCCGCGCGCTCGACATGCCATCCCGCGAGCGTGCCCGGCTCACACGCCACGACGCGACCGACGACGTCGGTCAGAAGCGCGTCGTGCATCAGCGTTCCGAACAGAAAGTACCGGCTCACCGCATCACCCGCCCGGCAGGCCCCACCCCGACGACCGCGTCACGGTTGAAGAAAATGCCCGGCATCGGCAATCCAGAGATCGCCACTATGCCCCGCCAAAATGGGTTCCTGCATGCCGAAAATGCCCGTCCGAGCTCGGCATATGCCCACTTCAGCGAATCCATGATCGTCGGGCCAAGGGAATGCGGAAGGAAGCCGCGAACCGACAGGACAATCGCTACGGCAGGCACCCTAGAAAGGAAGACGGCCCACGCCTCGTCCGGCAAGACGCTCCACCCGGTCGGATTCGCGACGACCTTAGCCGGCGCCGGCATCAGGCAGGTCTTCGCACGGTCATCTGGATGACGTCGCACATGCCGTATTCGAACGCCCCCGCGCAGCCCGCGAGGTAAAGGTTCCACATCCGGCGGAAGCGCTCGTCGAAGCCCTGAGCGGCGATCTCGTCCCAGCTCGCATTGAAGGTCTCGTACCACCGGCGCAGCGTAATCGAATAGCTCCGCGCCAGGCTGATCGAGCCGCCCTCCTGCAATCCCGCCCGCGCGACTTCTTCGGTCAGCTTCATCGGCGCGGGCAGCATGCCGCCGGGGAAGATGTACTTCTGGATGAAGTCCACCGAGCGCGTGTAGATCGCCCAGCGTTCGTCGGGCACGGTGATGATCTGCAACGCCGCCGCCCCACCGGGGCGCAACCGTTCGCGCAGGACGTCGAAATAGACCGGCCAGTAGGCGCGGCCCACGGCCTCGAACATCTCGATGGAGGCGATCCCGTCGTAGCTGCCCTCCTCGTCGCGGTAATCCTGCAGCTTGAAGGTCACGCGATCGGCGAGGCCCGCCCGCGCGATGCGTTCCTCCGCGTATTTCAACTGTTCGCGGCTGAGCGTCAGCCCGGTGACGCGCAGGCCACGCTCGCCGGCCGCGTATTCCGCGAACCCGCCCCAGCCGCAGCCGATCTCGAGCACATGATCCCCGGCGCGCACGCCCATGCGATCGACGATGGACCGGTACTTCGCGGTCTGCGCCGCATCGAGGCTTTCCTGCCCGGTCTCGAAGATGGCCGAGGAATAGGTCATCGTCCCGTCGAGCCATGTCGCGTAGAACGCGTTGCCGAGGTCGTAGTGCCGGGAGATGTTGCGCCGCGCCTGCCCCTTCGTGTTGCGGTGGAACCAGTGGCGCACCTTCTCGAACGCGTGGAAGAGCCGGAGGCCGGGGAATTGCCGGATCAGCACGTCCCCCTCCTTGTTGATGTAATCGAAGACGGCTTGCAGATCGGGCGTCGTCCAAGAGCCGTCCATGTAGCTTTCCATGAAACCGTTGTCGCCCTCGCGCACGAGACGGACGAACACGTCGTCCCGGTGCAGGCGGATCTCGGCGGACGGGCCCGGTGCATCTCCGGCGTGCCGGAAGCGCCGCCCGTCGGGCAGGACGACGTCGATCCGGCCGGACCGGGCGGCCTGCGCCATCCTGAAGGCCCGCCGGAAGTAGCGCGGCAGGTTCGGCTGGCCGTCGGTCGTGGCCAAGGCGTCCATATGTCCCCCATATGCTGGCGGCACAACATCACTGCTCGTGCGATCCGGCAAGTCCCGAACGCTTGGGGGCTCGCGTTCAGGCCGCGTCGCGTGACCTGTAGGCCTCGAGCGCCCGCTCGCGCCCCTCGCCCAGACCGACGATCGGCGTGTCGGGATAGGGGTCGTCCGGGGACATGTTCCAGCTCCGAGGAATGGCGGCATGGAAGTCCTCGGTCTTCAACCACCGGTCACGGTAGCGGCGACGGCGGTCGAACTTCTGGGCCTGCGTCTCGGGATTGAAGATACGGAAGAACGGGCTCGCATCCGGGCCGGACCCCGCGACCCATTGCCAGCCCAGCGCGTTCGAGGCCGGGTCCCAGTCGATCAGCGTGTCTGCGAACCAGTCGCAGCCCAGCCGCCAATGCGTCATCAGATGTTTCGTCAGGTAGGACCCTGTGATCATGCGCGCGCGGTTGTGCATGCGCCCGGTCACGAAGAGTTCGCGCATCGCCGCATCCACGACCTCCACCCCGGTGACGCCGCGCCGCCAGGCCTCGACCTTCTCCGTCTCCCATTCCCACGGGAACGCGTCGAATTCCGGCCGCCAGTTCGATTTCGTCAGTTGGGGCGTGTGATAGGCAAGGTGATGGGCGAAGTCGCGCCAGGCCAGTTCCTGCAGGAAGGTCTCGGCCTGCCCCTCGCCCTCGTGCAGCGCCTTCTGACCGGCGAACCAGCATTCCCGTGCGCTGATCTCGCCGTAGGTCAGGTTCTCCGACAGCCCGCTCGTGCCGTCGACGGCGAGGTCGTCGCGTCCGGCGACGTAGCGGCCCATCTTCTCCTCGACGAAGGTGACGAGCCTGTCCCGCGCGGCCAGCTCGCCAACATGAACATGCTTGGCGACGATCGCCGCGCCCCGGTTCATCGCGGCGCCCATGTCCCAGTCCGACAGGTCGTCCGAAGCGGGCCAGGTCTCTGGCGCCGTCAGGATCTCGACCGGCGCGAGCGGTGGCGCGAGCGTCCGGTCTCGGACGTTCTTCCAGTAGGGGGTGTAGACCTTGTAGTAGCCGCCGGTCTTGGTCTCCACGGTCCAAGGCTCGAACAGGACGTGCGCCTGATGCGACAGCGCCGCGATCCCGTCCGCCTCGAGCGCGGCCTTGATCTCCGTATCCCGTGCGCGCTCGTCGGCGACGTAGAGGCGGTTCCAACAGATGGTGTCCGCCCCGGTTTCCTCGATCAAGTCGCGCAGCACGTCCAGTGCGCGCCCGCGACGCAGGATCAGTCGCGCCCCGATCTCCTCCAGCCGTCCGGCCATCGCCTCGAGTCCGAGGCCGATGCGCCAGAAGGGTGCCGCGCCCCAATCCGCGACCACCTCGTCGTGAATGAAGACGGGAATGACAGGTCGCCCGGTCTCGGCGGCCTGTGTCAGGGCAGGATTGTCGGTCAGCCGCAGGTCGCGGCGCATCCAGTAGAGAATCGGTGTCATGGAGGCGAAGCTAGCACGGGCGGCGGAAGCGCAAACGCGGCATCCGGGCTCAGGCGCGGAACGGACTTCAATCGTTCAGGAAGGCCAGCATGTCCTGCGTGAGTTGCTCCGCGTTCGTGATCGTCAGGCCGTGCGGCGCGCCGTCGTATTCCTTCAGCTCCGCCTGCGCGATGGCCTTGGCCGCCGCCCGGCCAGACGTGTCGATCGGCACGGTCGCGTCGCCGGTGCCGTGCACGACCAGCGTGGGCATCGTGAAGGCGGCCATGTCTGGCCGGAAGTCGGTCTTCCCGAAAGCGTCGATGCAATCGAGCGTGGCCTTCGGGCTCGCCATCATCGCCATCGCCCAGGACCAGTGCAGGATGCCGTCGGAGACGGGATGCGACAACAGGCCGGTGCCGTAGAACTGCTTGAAGAAGTCCTGCAGGAAGCCCGGGCGGTCGGCCTTGATCCCATCCTTCATTTTCTGAAAGACCGAGGCGTCGACGCCATCAGGATTGTCCGGCGCCTTGAACATGTAGGGCGCGACGGAAGAGATGAGCCCGGCCTGCCGCACCCCCGCGCCGGAATGGCGGCTCATGTAGCGCGCCACCTCGCCGCCGCCCATCGAGAACCCGAACAGCGCCGCGTCGTTCAGCGCCAGGCCCTCCATCACCGCCTTCAGATCGTCGGCCAGCGTGTCGTAATCGTAGCCTTGGAACGGCTGGTCGGAGCGACCGAACCCGCGCCTGTCGTAGGCGACGACGCGGTAGCCGGCCTCGGCGATCGGGCGGGCCTGATACTCCCAGCTGTCGGCGTTGAGCGGCCAGCCGTGGACGAGGACGACAGGTCGCCCGGTCCCCCAATCCTTCACGTGCAGTTTCGTGCCGTCGTTCGCAACGATGCTGGTCATGGCCGGGCCCTTCCCTCTCGAAAATGTCCGGCTGAACGACCGCGGGCCGTCATCTGTTCCTTTTCACGGGCCGCGTCAGAGCGGCTGCGCGGTCTCGACCATGCGCGCGAAGAAACTGGCGCCGATGGGGGCGACGCGATCGTTGAAATCGTAATCGGCGTGGTGGAGCACCGGTCCCGGCCCGGTGCCGAGGAACAGGTAGGCGCCGGGCCGCGCGTTCAGCATATAGCTGAAATCTTCCGCCCCCATCTCGCGGTCGGCGTCCGCCGACACGTGGTCCGTGCCGACCACGCCGGCCGCGACCTCGGCGGCGAAGCGGGCCTTGTCGGCATCGTTGACCGTGGCCGGATAGCCCCGCTCGTAGCGGCAGGTCGCCTCGACCCCGTAGGCCGCCGCCTGCCCTGCGACGATTTCCCCAAGGCGTCGTTCCACCATGTCCTGTACCGTTGGATCGAAGGTGCGGACCGTTCCGCCCATGAAGGCGGTGCCGGGGATGATGTTGTCGGCGGACCCGGTGTGGATCTGCGTGATCGACACGACGAGGTCGTCGATGGCGCGATGGTTGCGGCTGACGACGGTCTGGATCGCCTGGCCGATGCCCAGCGCCGCGGTGATCGGATCGCGTGTGTCGTGCGGCATCGCCCCATGGCCGCCCTTGCCGGTGATGTCGATATGGAACGTGTCGACCGCGGCCATCAGCGGCCCCGGCGCGGTGAAGAACGCGCCCTCCTCGAAGTTCGGCGTGTTGTGGATGCCGTAGACCTGGGTGATGCCGAAGCGGTCCATCACCCCGTCCTGCACCATGACCTCGCCCCCGCCGCCGCCTTCCTCCGCCGGCTGGAAGATCAGCGCGACGCGGCCGCGGAAGTTGCGCGTCTCGGCCAGGTACTTCGCCGCGCCGAGCAGCATCGTCGTGTGCCCGTCATGTCCGCAGGCATGCATCTTCCCGTCGGTCTCGCTTGCATGCTCCACGCCGGAGGTCTCCCGGATCGGCAGCGCATCCATGTCGGCCCGCAGCCCGATGGTCGGGCCGTCCCCCTGCCCTTCGATGATCGCCACGATGCCGGAAGTGGCGATGCCCTCGTGGACCTCGTCCACTCCGAAGGCGCGCAGTTTGTCGGCGACGAAGCGCGAGGTCTTCGGCAGGTCGAAGAGCAATTCCGGGTTCCGGTGCAGCCAGCGCCGCCATTCCGTCATCTCGGGCGCCATCGCGGCAATGGAATTGAGGACGGGCATGGCTTTCTCTCCTTCTGGGGCACCGGTAGAGAACACCCGCGAAAGGGGAATGTGAATGGCCGACGAGACGGAACGCGACCGCATCTGCACCGAGCCCGGCGGGGGACTGCCCCGCCTGCTGGCGATCATGGACCGGCTGCGCGACCCCGAACGCGGCTGCCCTTGGGACATCGAGCAGGACTTCGCCTCCATCGCGCCCTACACGATCGAGGAGGCCTACGAGGTCGCCGACGCGATCGAGCGCGAGGCCTGGGACGAGCTCGAGGGCGAGCTGGGCGATCTCCTGCTTCAGGTCGTCTACCACGCGCGGATGGGTGCCGAGGCGGGGCGCTTCGACTTTCAGTCCGTGGCGGAGCGCGTGGCGCAGAAGATGGTGGATCGGCACCCGCATATCTGGGGCGATGCCTCGCGCGACAAGTCGGCCGCGGATCAGGTCGCGGATTGGGAAGCGGTCAAGGCGCGGGAGCGGGCGGGCCGGACCCTCGACGGCGTGGCACTCGGCATGCCCGCGCTGCTTCGGGCCGTGAAGCTGCAGAACCGTGCCGCGCGCGTGGGCTTCGACTGGCCGGCTACGGATGCGGTGCTGGCCAAGCTTCAGGAGGAGGCGGCGGAGCTTGTCGAAGCACGCGACCGGCTGACGCCCGAGGCGGTGACCGAGGAGATTGGCGACCTTCTCTTCGTCGTGGCGAACCTCGCCCGCCACCTGGGCGTCGATCCCGAAGGCGCCCTCAGGGCCGCCAACGCCAAGTTCACCCGCCGGTTCGAGTTCATCGAGGACGCGCTGGCCGAACGCGGCCGATCGCCGTCGGAGTCCGACCTTGCGGAGATGGATGCCCTCTGGGATGCGGCAAAGAACCGGGAAAAAGCCGATCAAAAGAATCGGGATTGACCTGACTGCTTCGGTCGGGAATAGGTCGGACGAACCGAACAAGGAGGTCTTCATGCCGCTACGTGCGCTAATATTGTCCGGCACCGCGATCGCCTGCGCCGCCCCGGTGCTGGCCGGCGAAGTCAATGTCTATTCCTACCGTCAGCCCGAGCTGATTCAGCCGCTCGTCGACGGGTTCGAGGCGGCGAGCGGCCACACGGCCAACGTCGTCTATATCGACCAAGGCATCACGGAACGCCTGGTGGCCGAGGGCGAACGCTCGCCGGCCGACCTCATCTTCACCGTCGACATCTCCCGCCTGTCGGAGGCCAAGGCCGCCGGCGTGACGCAAGCCGTCGAGAGCGAATACCTGACGCAACACGTGCCGGAGGCCATGCGCGATGCCGACGGCCACTGGTACGGCGTCACGACCCGCGCCCGCATCGTCTATGCCAGCAAGGAGCGTGTCGCCGACGGCGAGGTCACGACTTACGAAGACCTCGCCGACCCGAAATGGCAGGGCCGCATCTGTACCCGGTCGGGGACGCACGACTACACGATCGGCCTGATTTCCGCGCTGATCGAGCACGACGGGGTCGAGGCCACGCGCGACTGGCTGGAAGGCGTCAAATCCAACCTCGCCAAGGCGCCGGAGGGCAACGACCGGGCGCAGGTGAAGTCGATCTGGGCCGGCGAATGCGACATCTCGATCGGCAACACCTATTACATGGGCGCGATGCTGCAGGATCCGGAACAGGAGGCCTGGGCCAATGCGGTCCGGATCGCTTTCCCGACCTTCGAGGACGGCAGCGGGACGCATGTTAACGTCTCCGGCGTGGCGATGACGAAAGGCGCGCCGAACCGCGAGGTCGCGCTCGAGTTCATGGAATACCTCACCTCGCCCGAAGCGCAGATGATCTACGCCGAGGTCGTGAACGAATATCCCGTCGCGCCCGAGGCGGAGCCTTCGGAACTGGTGCAGAGCTGGGGCGAGCTGGACCCCGACGACACGCCGCTCACCGACATCGCGAGCCACCGGGCCGAGGCGCTGAAGCTCGTCGAGGAAGTGGATTTCGACGCCGGTAGCTGAGCCATCCTCCAGCCCCGCGCGGACCCGCGCCGGGCGGGGCTGGACATTCCCGACATCGGACGGTCTTCCTCGGCCATGGCCAGGAAGATCATCATTGACACCGACCCGGGGCAGGACGACGCGGTCGCCATCCTCCTCGCGCTCGCCTCCCCGGAACTCGAGGTTCTGGGCCTCACCGCCGTGGCGGGGAACGTTCCGCTGGAACTGACCGCCCGGAACGCGCGCATCGTCTGCGAACTCGCCGGGCGGACCGATCTGCCGGTACATGCCGGCTGCGACCGACCGATGGCGCGCGATCTGGTGACGGCCGAGCATGTCCACGGCAAGACCGGCCTCGACGGCGCTGATCTGCCGGACCCGACGATGCCGCTCGCCGAAGGACATGCGGTCGAATTCATCGTCGAGACGCTGCGCCGGGAGGCGGCCGGGACAGTCACGCTCTGCCCCCTCGGCCCGCTCACCAACATCGCGACCGCGCTCGAACGCGCACCCGACATCGCCGGGCGGATCGAACGGATCGTCCTGATGGGCGGCGCCTATTTCGAGGTCGGCAACATCACCCCCGCCGCCGAGTTCAACATCTATGTCGATCCCGAAGCCGCGCGCGCCGTCTTCGCCTGCGGCGCGCCGATCACCGTCCTGCCACTCGACGTCACGCACAGGGCGCTGACCACGCGTGCCCGCAATGCCGCCTTCCGCGAAGCGGGCCGCGTGGGCGAGGTCGTGGCGGGCTGGACCGGCTTCTTCGAACGGTTCGACAAGGCCAAGTACGGCTCCGAGGGGGCACCGCTGCACGACCCGCTTGTAATCGCCTGGCTGTTGCGCCCCGATCTCTTCACCGGGCGCGAGGTCAATGTCGAGATCGAGGTGGACTCGCCCCTCACCCGCGGCATGAGCGTCGCCGATTGGTGGGGCGTGACCGACCGGGCGGCCAACGCGCTCTTCATCGGGGACGTCGATGCGGATGGCTTCTTCCGCCTGCTGACGGAGCGTCTGTCGCGGTTGTAGCAGCGAGAGGCCAGCCTCTCGCGCTCTCCGGGATATTTCGGAAGCAAAGACGGAACCGAACCATCGGCGCTGCGCGGCGTTGGCTCTTCGACCAGAAAGGGGGCCTTCATGTTCGCCTTCGACAATTCCTATGCCCGCCTGCCCGACCGGTTCTACACGAAGATGAACCCGACTCCGGTCGCGTCTCCGAGTTGGGTCGCACTGAACGAAGCGTTGGCCCGCGAGCTCGGGCTCGACCCCGAAACCCTGCGGGACGCAAGCGACGTCTTCGCCGGCAATCGCGTGCCCGAGGGCGCGGACCCGCTGGCGCAGCTCTATGCCGGGCACCAGTTCGGCGGCTGGTCGCCGCAGCTCGGCGATGGCCGTGCAATCCTCCTGGGCGAGCACGTCCATGCGGGGCGCCGGTTCGATCTGCAACTCAAGGGCTCCGGGCCCACGCCGTATTCGCGGATGGGCGACGGACGTTCGGCGCTGGGGCCGGTGATCCGGGAATACGTCGTCAGCGAGGCGATGCACGCGCTGGGCCTGCCGACGACGCGGGCGCTCGCCGCCTTGACGACGGGGGAGGAAGTGCTGCGTCAGGAGGGCCGTCTGCCCGGCGGCGTGCTGACCCGTGTCGCGTCGAGCCATATCCGCGTGGGTACGTTCCAGATCTTCGCCGCGCGCGAGGACACGGAGGGACTGCAAGCCCTGCTCGACCATGCCATCGCGCGCCACGCGCCCGGGGCGCAGGGGCCTGTGGGGCTGTTGCGACACGTGATGGCGAAGCAGGCCAGCCTCGTCGCGCGCTGGATGGGGCTCGGCTTCGTGCACGGGGTCATGAACACCGACAACATGACCATCTCGGGCGAGACGATCGATTACGGGCCCTGCGCCTTCATGGAGGCCTACCATCCCGACACGGTCTTCTCCTCCATCGACCAGTTCGGCCGCTACGCGTGGTCTAAGCAGCCCGACATCGCGCTGTGGAACCTCGCCCAACTGGCCACGGCCCTCCTGCCGCTGATGGGCGAACGCGAGGCGGCCGTGGCGGAGGCGACCGAGGTTCTGGAAGGGTTCCGGGATCTCTATCAGAAGGCCTGGACGGAGGTCATGGCCGCCAAGATCGGCCTGGACGACATGGAACTCGCCATGCGGCTTCTCGATATCATGCGCGAAGGGCAGGCGGATTTCACCAACACCTTCCGCGCGCTCGCCACGGCGCCCGACAGAGCGCGGGATCAGTTCGTGGCTGCCGGACGCTTCGACGAATGGTTCAGCGAATGGCAGTCGAGCAACCCCGACCCGTCCAGTATGCTTCGTGCCAACCCGGCCGTCATCCCGCGCAATCACCGCGTGGAGGAAGCGATCGCCGCGGCCTATCGCGGCGATCATGCTCCGTTCCATGCCTTGAACGCGGTGCTCGCCGACCCCTGGAGCGAGACCGAGGCGAATGCGCCCTATCGCCGGCCGGCGACGGGCGCGGAGCGGGTGACGCGGACGTTCTGCGGGACATGATTGTCCGGCAGGGCGGCGCCGGCTAGGACAGGCCCATGACTGCGCTTCCCTCCCTCCTCGACCGCTGCGAAGCGCAGAACCTGCGCCTTACCGGGCAGCGCCGCACCGTCGCGCAGGTGCTCGACGCGTCCGACGACCATCCCGATGTCGAGACGATCCATGCGCGGGCGATGGCGCGCGACCCCAACATCTCGGTCGCCACCGTCTATCGCACGGTCAAGCTGTTCGAGGAATCGGGCCTGCTGGAACGGCGCGAATTCGGGGATGGCCGCGCCCGCTACGAGGATGCGGAGCGCGATCACCACGACCATCTCATCGACCTGCAGACCGGCGAGGTCATCGAGTTCGTCGACCCCGAGATCGAGGCGCTGCAGGAGCGGATCGCCCGCCGGCTGGGCTACGACCTGAAGGGGCACCGGCTCGAACTGTTCGGCATCCGCCGGAAGCACGGCGACTGACAAGGGTCGGGCTCCGGACGCGAAGGCGCGGGACCATGACGGCCGGATGCAACGGATGCCGGCTGCGGCTTTCCAAGTTCGCCGGCGACGGATAAGGCTCGGACGTCAGCAGTCCGGAGCCCCATCATGTTCACGATCACCGACATCCATGCCCGCGAAATCCTCGACAGCCGCGGCAACCCGACGGTGGAGGTCGACGTGACGCTCGAGGACGGCACGCTCGGGCGGGCCGCCGTGCCCTCGGGCGCCTCGACGGGCGCCTACGAGGCGGTGGAGCGGCGCGATGGCGACAAGTCCCGTTACAAGGGCAAGGGCGTGCTTGGCGCGGTGGAGGCGGTGAACGGCGAGATCCGCGAACTGATCGAGGGGTTCGATGCCACCGAGCAGGAAGCGATCGACGCCGCGATGATCGAGGCGGACGGAAGCGACAACAAGGGCCGGCTCGGCGCGAACGCCATCCTCGGCGTCTCGATGGCGGTGGCCAAGGCCGCGGCGCAGGCGAGCGCTCTGCCTCTCTACCGCTACATTGGGGGCACCTCGGCGCGGACGCTGCCGGTGCCGATGATGAACATCGTCAACGGTGGCGAGCACGCGGACAACCCGATCGACATCCAGGAATTCATGATCATGCCGGTCGCGGCCGAGACCGTGGCCGAGGCCGTGCGGATGGGATCGGAGATCTTCCACACGCTGAAGGGCGAGCTTTCCGCCGCGGGCCTGTCCACAGGCATCGGCGATGAGGGTGGCTTCGCGCCCGACCTCTCCTCCACCCGCGATGCGCTCGACTTCATCCTGCGGGCCGTCGAGAAGGCGGGATACGCGCCGGGCGACGACGTGATGCTGGCGCTCGATTGCGCGGCGACGGAATACTTCCACGACGGCGCCTACCACCTCGCGGGCGAAGGCAAGACGCTCTCCTCGGACGAGAACGTGGACTACCTTGCCGCGCTGGTGCGGGACTACCCGATCCTGTCGATCGAGGACGGAATGTCGGAGGACGACTGGGACGGCTGGGTCGCGCTGACCGAGGCGCTCGGCGACCGGGTGCAGCTCGTGGGCGACGACCTGTTCGTCACCAACCCCGCGCGCCTCGCCGACGGGATCGAGCGCGGTGCCGCGAACTCGCTTCTCGTGAAGGTCAACCAGATTGGCACCCTCTCGGAGACGCTGGAGGCCGTCGACCTCGCTCATCGCAACCGCATGACCTGCGTGATGTCGCACCGCTCGGGCGAGACCGAGGACGCGACCATCGCCGACCTGGCGGTGGCCACGAATTGCGGTCAGATCAAGACCGGCTCGCTGGCGCGCTCCGACCGGTTGGCGAAGTACAATCAGCTCATCCGCATCGAGGAGTCGCTTGGCACGACGGCTCGCTATGCCGGTCGTTCGATCCTGCGCTCGTGAGCGCGGTCCGGCGCGCTACTCGGCTCGGGACGCCACCCTTGCGTAGCGTAGGGCGCATGGTAACCTTCGGTTGATCGGAGCCGCCGCATGCTGCACGCACCCACCCTGAAGGATCGGCAGTTCCGCCGTCGGGTGGCGGATTTCCTGGCCGTCGAGCAGGAGCAGGCGGCTGGCCGGCCGCTGCGACTCGGCTTGATCGGGATCGGCGTGCTGCTGATGCTCTATTTCGACGGATCGCCCTGGGTCGCGCTGATCGCCCCGATCTATTTCTTCTCCGACCTCACCTATGTCCGGCACGTGGCGAAGGTTCACCGGGCGGCCCGCGTGACCAACCAGATGCTGATCGGACTCCTGGCGCATCACGGCGTCACCATCCTCGCCTTCGGTGCCTTCGCCGTCGTCAACGCGTTCTGGCCGACGGATTCCGCGGCGTGGTCGGCGGGTCTGCTCGTCTTCGGCCAGGCGCTGAATTGCATCGGCCACGACACGCGGTCGCAGGACGCGGCGCGGATCGGCGTGATCATCGTCGGTCTCGGCGGTCAGTTGACGGTCGCGGGTATCGGCTACAGCAAGGGGATGACTTCTTCCGAGCTGATCTTCCTGCACGCATCGAGCCTTCTGGTGACGGTCTATTTCGGGGCGATGGTGCTGAACACGGCCAGGACGCGTGCCCGGCTCTCGGCGCGCACCGAGGAGCTCGCCCATGCCCAGAAGGGCGAGGCGGTCGGGCGACTGACCAGCGGGATCGCGCATGACTTCAACAACCTGCTGACCGTCATGCGCGGCAATATCGACCTCTTGGGGGAGGTGCCCGATTCCGAGCGCGCGCCACTCCTGCGCGAGATCGGAGCGGCGACCGAGCGGGGCGGCCGGCTCGTCGGGCGCCTCCTCGACGCCAGCCGGCGCGCGCCGAGCGACACGCGGCTTCTGGACCTCGCGCCCTTCCTCGAAGAGTTCGGCAACTTCGCGCGGCGCGTGTTGCCGGCCAACGTCACCCTCGTGATCGAGGCGAACGGGCCGCTGTGGATCCATACGGACCCGTCGCAATGCGAGGCCGCCATGCTGAACCTCGTGGTCAACGCGCGCGACGCGATGAGCGTGCATGGCGGGACCATCGCCCTGACGGCGGAGTCAATCAGCTCCCCCTCCGCGCCATCCGACACCGCACCCTGGATCCTGCTCGTCGTCACCGATGACGGACCGGGGATGGCGCCGTCGGTCCTCGCTCGCGCGACCGAACCCTTCGTCACGACCAAGGCACCGGGCGAGGGGTCGGGACTCGGCCTCGCCATGGTGATGGATTTCGCGAACCGCTCCGGCGGCACCTTCGAGATCGAGAGCAAGCTCGGCCACGGGACCGTAGCCCGGTTGCGGTTGCCGACGGCGTGACCGACCGGACGGCGCCGTGGATCGACCGCCCGTCCCTGGGCGTCGCGCTCATGCTCGGCTTCTGCGCGCTCGCCCCCCTGTCGGACGCGGTGTCGAAGTTGCTGACGGCGGACTTTCCCGTTCTGCAGCTCGTCGCGATCCGGTTTCTCGTTCAGGCGGTCCTGCTCGCCCCGCTGGTCTACGCGACCGGGCAGAGCTGGCGGATGTCGCGGCTCGGCTGGACCCTGACCGCGGCCCGCACGCTGCTGCAGATCGTGGGGATCTGGCTGATGGTGACGGGCCTGATCTGGCTGCCGCTGGCCGATGCCATCGCCATCGCCTTCGTGATGCCCTTCATCCTGCTTCTCCTCGGTCATTTCCTGCTCGGGGAGGAAGTCGGTCCCCGACGGCTCACGGCTTGCGCCATCGGCTTCTCGGGCACGCTCCTGGTCGTGCAACCCAGCTTCGCGGCGGTCGGCTGGCCGGCCCTCTACCCGCTGGGCGTGGCCTTCGTCTTCGCCGCCTTCATGCTCGTCACCCGCCGCGTCGCGCGGGAGGCGGACCCGCTGGCGATGCAGGCCGCTTCGGGAACGATGGCGATCGCGGGCTTCGCCCTCCTCTACGCATTCGTGCCGCGAACAGGCCTGTTCGACCTCGCACCGGTCGCCGGGCATGGTCCGCTCTTGCTGACGATGGGGCTTCTCGGGACGCTGGCGCATCTGATGATGACGTGGTCGCTGCGCTACGCGCCGGCCTCGACCGTCGCGCCGATGCAATATCTCGAGATCCCGATGGCGGCGATCATCGGCTTGGCGATGTTCGGCGATTTCTCAAATCCGATGGCGATGACGGGCATCGGCGTGACGATCGCGACCGGGCTCTACATCCTCTGGCGCGAACGGGGGGCGGCTTGAAGGCGGATGACATCATCGCCGCGCTCGACCTCGCGCCGCACCCGGAAGGGGGCTGGTACCGCCAGACCTGGGCGGGCGCGCCCGCCGGCGGCCGTCCGTTAGGCACGGCGATCCATTTCCTGCTCCGCGCCGGAGAGCGCAGCCACTGGCACCGGATCGACGCGACCGAGATCTGGTTCTGGCAGGCCGGCGCGCCGCTCGCCCTGCGCATCGCCGAGGGCGAGACCGGACCCGTCCACAGCCTGACCCTCGGCCCCGATCCTCTTGCGCACGCGATGCAGGGCGTCGTCCCGCCCGGCCGGTGGCAGGCCGCGCATGGGCTGGGCGACTGGACCTTGGTCGGCTGCACCGTGACACCGGGCTTCACATTCGACGGGTTCGAGCTTGCCCCGCCCGGCTTTGACATTCCCGACGACGAGGACTGACATGAACATCCTGCACATCGCGTCCCTCCTCGTCGTTCTGGCGGGCGCGTTCGGCGCGGTGAACTACCTGTTCCTCAAGCTGCCCTCCGCCATCGGCATCCTGATCGTCGCGCTGGCCGCGAGCTTCGGGCTGATGGTCGTCGACGCCTTCCTGCCCGCGCTTGGCCTCGCCGACGAGATCCGGGGCGGCGTCCGGGGCATCGAGTTCGACGAGGCGCTGCTGGAAGGCATGCTCGGCCTGCTGCTCTTCGCCGGCGCACTGCACGTCAAGGTGGCCGACCTGAAGCGCGAATGGCTGCTCGTGCTGCTGATGGCGACGCTCGGCGTGGGTCTGTCGACGGCGATCGCGGGGCTGGGCTTCGCCTGGATCACCGGCACGCCGCTTCTCGTGGCGCTCGTCTTCGGGGCGCTGATCTCGCCCACCGACCCGGTCGCCGTGCTGGGCGTGCTGCGCAAGGCCTCCCTGCCCCGCACGCTGGAGACCAAGATCGCGGGCGAAAGCCTGTTCAACGACGGGGTGGGCTACGTCGTGTTCCTTGTCCTCGTCGGCATCGCATTTCCCACCGGCGACGCGCATGGCGAGGGGCTCGGCGGCGCGGCGGAACTCTTCGTGCGGGAAGCGTTCGGCGGCGCGGCGCTCGGGGCGGCGCTCGGGTGGCTGACCTACCGGATCATGCGGCGCATCGACGATCCGCCGCTCGAGGTGCTGATCACGCTGGCGCTGGCCTTCGGCGGCTACCAGCTCGCCGTCTGGCTCCACGTCTCGGCGCCGATCATGGCGGTGGTCGCCGGACTGCTGATCGGCGATGTCGGCACGAAATACGGCATGTCGGAGGAGACGCGCGCGCATGTCGACACGTTCTGGACGCTGATCGACGAGATCCTGAACGCCGTGCTGTTCCTGCTCATCGGGGTCGAGGTCTTCGCCGTGGCCTTCGAGGCCAGCTACGTCGTCGCAGGTCTCGCCGCCATCGCCCTGCATCTGCTGGCGCGCTTCGTCGCCGTCGTCGTGCCGGTCGTCGTCCTCAAGCCCTTCACCGGGTTCGAGGACGGGATCACGCGGATCATGACCTGGGGCGGGCTCAAGGGCGGCATCTCCGTCGCCCTCGTCCTGTCGTTGCCGGACATGGAATGGAAGCCGCTGATGCTGACCTGCACCTACTTCGTCGTTCTGTTCTCGATCATCGTGCAGGGGCTCACCGTCGGCCGCCTCGCCACGCGGGTCGGGGCCGCGCCGACGATGGTCTGAACGGCCCCGGACCCGCATCTCATCCGGTCATCGCACCGTCGGGGCCGACTTCCACCCAGGCGCCCCGCTCGGCCGAGGCATAGATCGCCTCGATCAGCCGCAGGTCGCGCAACCCCATCTCGGGCGTGATCCGCAACTCCGCCCCGTCGCGGACATGGCGGCTGAAATGATCGATCTCGGCCCAGAACTGGCGCTCGTCGGGGCCGTCGACGGCCACCTGCTCGGTTCCGTCCGTGGTCGAGACCGTCAGACGGTTGCCCATGTAGCTCGTTGCCGGGTCCAGCACGGCAACGCCGTCCGCGCCCCAGATGTCGATGCGCTTCTTGTCGGCGATGTAGCCCGAGGAAATCTGCCCGCGCCGACCGGAGGGAAACTCGAGCAGCACGTTGCAGATCGCCTCCACCTCGGCGAAGCGGTCGTCGTCGTATTGCGGCGCGTGGGTCTGCGCGATCATGCGGTTCGGCACCTCGTCCATGAACCAGATCAGCCCGTTCAGCGCATAGATGCCGATATCGGGCAGCGAGCCGCCGCCCGCCAGGTCCTTCCGCATCCGCCAGATGTCCTGCGTCGCCTCCGGGTCGAGCGGCCGGTGATGGTCCGAGGAGACGAACTCAATCCGGCCCAGCTCGCCCGCGTCGATCATCCGCTTCGCCTCGACATTGTGCGGCTCGAAATGCGCGCGGTAGGCGATGCCGAGCTTCACGCCGTTGGCGGCGCAGGCGTCGATCATCCGCTGCCCGGCGGCGGGCGAGGTCGCCATCGGCTTCTCGCAGAAGACGTGCTTGCCTGCCTCGGCCGCACGCACGACGTTCTCCTCGTGGATCGCGTTCGGGGTGACGACGTAGACGACGTCGATGTCGTCCGCCTCCGCCAGCCCTGCCATGTCGTAGTCGAACCGCGCCGCCTCCGGCACCCCGTAGGCGTCGCCCACCGCCGCGAGCTTCTCCGGGGTCCCGGAGATGAGCCCCGACAGCCGGCTGTCCACGCCCTCCTTCACATGCGGCAGGACGTAGTTCTGCGCGAAATGGCCCAGCCCGCAGACCGCCCAGCCCACGCGCTCGCCGGGCGGGGTCGGCCGCGGGTTCGGGCCGTTCAACGCGGGTTGCGGCCGCCCCGTCGGCGCCACCGGCAGGTCAGGCCCCGGTGGCGTGCCGCCCGATCCCGTCTGCGCGCCGGCCGCTCCGGCGCTCAGTCCGAGCGCGCCGAGGCCGACGGCGGTGGAATGAAGGAAGCCCCGGCGGGACAGGTCGGATCTGGACATCTCGCGTCTCCTCGCATGTTGCGAGGGAAACCGGTTGACGGCCCGCCTGTTCCCGCGACCTTACGCCTCCAGTTCGGCATCCCAGTAGAGGAAGTCCATCCAGCTCTCGTGCAAATGGTTGGGCGGGAACTTGCGCCCGAGATTCATCAACTCCCCCGGCCCCGGCCGACGCGGCGCGCGGCGCAGCGTGAACCCCACCTGCTTGAGCGACCGCGATCCCTTCTTCAGGTTGCAGCGCCCGCAGGCCGCGACGACGTTGGTCCAGCTGGTGATGCCGCCGCGCGCGCGGGGTACGACGTGGTCGAAGGTCAGGTCGCCCCTGGCGCCGCAATACTGGCACCGGAACTCGTCGCGCAGGAACAGGTTGAAGCGCGTGAACGCCGCCTCCTTCTGCGGGCGGATGTAGTCCTTGAGGACGACGACCGAGGGAATGCGGATCTCGATCGACGGGGAGCGGACGACCTCCTCGTATTCGCTCACGATCGTCACCCTGTCGAGAAAGGCGGCCTTCACCGCATCCTGCCACGGCCAGAGCGATAGCGGGTAGTAGCTGAGCGGGCGGTAATCGGCGTTGAGGACGAGCGCGGGAAAATGACGGAGCCCGGCGGGGTCGCGGACGAATTCGCTGCGGAAATCAGGCGCGGATGCGCTCGTGTCGGTAACGGTCAAGAGGCTCATCCGGTCGCTTCCCTGATCGGAGAGCGGCCCGCCCGGCCCCCGGGCGCGCGGCCCTCTCGGATGGGACTATATCTAGCGAACGCGTGCTGACAAGGGCCCAGATCCGGGGGTCTGATCGCACAGATTCCTGACGTTTTTCCGACATCCGCATATCGGCGTGGCAAGCTCGGCCAGTCCGTCAGGCGATGCCGAACACGTCCCGCATGAAGGCCAGCGCGACCTGTAGCCCATCGGGCGCGATCCCGTGGCCGGTGCCCTTCATCACATGCGCATAGACCCGCTCGAACCCGGCCGCTTCCAGCGCCTCGGCCGCTTGCGGCAGCGATTCCACCGGGACGACCTCATCGGCATCTCCGTGGACGAGCAGGACCGGCGGCTTGGTCACCGCCTCGTCGGCCAGGAACTCGGGCTTGAGCAGCCGACCCGAGAAGCAGACGAGTCCGGCGAAGGACTCCGCCCGCCGGGGCGCGACGTGCAGCGTCATCATCGTGCCCTGGCTGAAGCCGAAGAGGATGGTCTCGGCCGGCGTCACGCCCTCCTCCGCCATCACCTCGTCGAGCCAGGCGTTCAGGTCGTCGACGGCACGGTCCATCCCCGCCATCGCCGCCTCCTCGGTGGAGCCGTCGATCCAGGGAATCGGAAACCACTGGAACCCGCCCGGCATGCCGGGCAACTCCTCCGGCGCGTCGGGTGCGGCGAAGGCGGTCTCTGGCAAGTGCGGCATCAGCGGTTCGGCCAGTCCGATCAGGTCGGCCGCGTTGGCGCCGTAGCCATGCAGGAAGATGACAAGCCGCTTCGGCGCGTCGGGCCCCCGGCGTTCGTGGTTCAAGCTCACCGGATGCCCTCCCGCTTCTTCTCGGCGGCGTAGTAGGCCCAGAGCAACCGGGCCGCAACCGCACGCCAAGGCGACCACGCCTCGGCGATCGCGCGCATCGCCTTCTCCTTCGGGCGTTCCTCGAGCCCCAGGAGCATCCGCGCGCCTTCCTGCAAGGCGAGGTCGTTCGGTGCGAACACATCGGCGTGGCCGAGCGAGAACATCGCGTAGATCTCCGCCGTCCAGCGGCCGATCCCCGGCACCTCCGTCAGCACGGCCACCACCTCGTCGGTATGGCCTTCGCGCAGCGCTTCGTAGTCGATGCCGTGGGCCGCCAGCGCGCGGAGGTAGCGGATCTTCTGGCGCGACAGGCCGCAGGCGCGCAGCGTCTCGTCGTCCGCGGTGAGCACGTTCGCCGGATCGTCGAGCCCCGCCGCCTCGCAGCGTGCGAGGATGGCGGAAGCGGCGGCGACGCTCACCTGCTGGCTCACGATCGCGCCCATCAGCGCCCGGAACCCGTCCGCACGCCGGCGCAGCGGCAACGGCCCGACCCGTTCGAGCGCGTCGGCGAAGCGCGGGTCGCGCGCGGCGAGCCAAGCCGCGCCCTCGGCCACGTCGTCGTCGATCTCGATGATCCGGCCGGCTTTATGGACGGGGCGCGGCATGGGTCCGGACGAAGGCGATGGCACGGTCGATGTCATGGGTCTCCTCCCCGCCGGCACACGGCGGCCTGTCGATCACGTGGACGGCTAACCCGAGAGCCTCCGCCGCGTCGAGCTTCGCCGCAGGCCCGCCCGCATTCTTGGTCACGAGATCGGTGATCCGCAGGTCACGGAACAGCGCGACCTCCACCGCGTATGCGAAGGGCGGACGCCCGACGATCCAAGTCACGTCGCTTCGGTCGGGCGCGGGGTCGATCCGGCGGCAGAAGAGCGTGAGCCCCCGGCCCGCAAAGGCATCTAGCGATCCCGGCCCCGTCGTGAGGAAGACGCGCGCGTCGGGCGACAGCCGCGCGGGGACATCCGCCGCGGACGAAGCGGCTCGCCAGCCCGGACGGAACGCCCAGGGGGGACGGGTGAGTCGCAGGTAGGGCCGGCGGAGCTCGCGACAGACGCGCACGGCCCGAGCCGTGATCGCGCTGGCGAAGGGATGCGTCGCGTCGAGGACCGCCGCGGCATCCTCGAGCGCCGCACGGAAACCCGTCTCCCCGCCGAACCCGCCTCTGCGCGTGGGCAGGCCGAGCGATGCCGGCTCGGCGGTCGTCCCCGCGAGGGACGCCAGAACGTCGCGGTCCCGGACGGCCGCGCAGACCCCCCGCGCCTCGGCCGTTCCGGCAAGGATCAGGACCCTAGCGCGCATGCGCCAGCACGGCGCCCGCACGGTCGATCACCACGACGTCGACCTCCGCCTCGATCATGCCGCGGACACGCAGGCGGGCCTCCCGCGCCACGAGTCCGGCCAATGCGGGCTCGCGCGTCGCCGCCTCCAGCGCGGTGTTGCAACCGGTCAGGTCGGCTCCGGCCCAATTCGAGAGCATCGCGAGATCGACCCGGCTGCGCGCGGAATGCAGATCCATCGCCCCCTGCGCGAGCTTCGTCATTTTGCCGATCCCGCCCCCGACCGTGACGCGGGCGACCGGGTGGCGGCGGAGATACTTCAGCATCCCCCCCGCGAAATCCCCCATGTCGAGCATCGCCCCGTCCGGCAGGTCGTGCAGCTTTTGCACCACCTGCTCCGACGTGGCCCCGGTGCAACCCGCGACATGGGTGAGGCCGGAGGCCACAGCGACGTCGATCCCGCGATGGATCGAGGCGATCCAGGCGGCGCAGCTGAAGGGCCGGACGATTCCGGTCGTGCCCAGGATCGAGAGACCGCCCTCGATCCCGAGACGGGGGTTCCAGGTCTTCCGCGCCAGCACGGCGCCGCCGGGAACGGAGATCGTGATCTCCACATCCGGCGCGCGGCCGTGGCTCGCGGCGAGTTCCGCCACGACCTCGTCGAGCATCGCGCGGGGGACCGGGTTGATCGCCGGCTCGCCCACGGGGATCGGCAGGCCGGGCTTGGTGACGCAACCGACCCCTTCGCCCGCGTGGAACACGACGCCGCCGGCTGAGGCCGCGACGCGCACGCGGATCTCCGCGCCATGCGTCACGTCCGGGTCGTCGCCCGCATCCTTGATAACGCCGGCTTCGACCCAGCCGTCACCGTGCCGCGCGCTCACCACGTCGAAGGTGGGCGTCTCGCCCTTCGGCAGCGTGATCGTCACCCGGTCGGGCACCGCCCCGCCCCACAGCCCCTCCAGCGCCGCACGGCAGGCAGCCGTGGCGCAGGCGCCGGTGGTCCAGCCGCGGCGGAGGGGTCTGTCGGGCACAGAGGTCATGCATGATATCTCGCATGCCGCCCCCGTGCCGCCAATGGTCGGGCAGCGTCTTTCCTCGGACGCGTCCGCGCGGCATAGAAGGTTCATGGACCCGCGTGCGCCCGACCTTCCCGATCACGCCTGGCCCGAGCTGAAGCCCGGCTGGGTCTGGCTCTGCGGTGCGGGGCCGGGCGATCCGGGGCTTCTGACCCTGCACGCTTTGAACGCGATGCGGCAGGCGGACGTGATCGTCTACGACGCATTGGTGCACGAGGGACTCCTTGACTGGGCGCCGCAGGCCGAGCGGGTCTATGCCGGCAAGCGCGGCGGCAAGCCGTCCGCGAAGCAGCGCGACATCTCGCTCCGGCTGGTCGAACTCGCCCGCGCCGGGCAGCGCGTCCTGCGTCTGAAAGGCGGCGACCCGTTCGTGTTCGGCCGCGGCGGCGAGGAGGCGCAGACGCTGGTGCAGCACGGCGTCCCGATCCGCATCGTGCCGGGTATCACCGCCGGCATCGCGGGGCTGGCCTATGCCGGCATCCCGGTGACGCATCGCGACGTGAACCAGTCCGTGACCTTCGTGACCGGCCACGACCGGCTGGGCGAAGCGCCGGCCGCGCTCGACTGGGCCGGGATCGCGCAGGGCAGCCAGGTCATCGTCATCTACATGGGCATCAAGCATATCGCGACCATCGCGGCGAAGCTGATCGCGGCGGGGCGGTCGCCCGCGGAGCCGGTGGCGGTGACCACGACGGCGACGCTCGACGGCCAGCGCACGATCGAGACGACGCTCGCGACCGCGGCGGAGGACATCGCCGCCGCCGGGCTGGAGCCGCCGGCGATCATCTGCGTCGGGGCGGCCGTGATGCTGCGGCAGGTGCTCGACTGGCAGGCACAGGCGCGGGGCGAGCCGCCGCGCGATCTCGACCCGCTCGACCTCCGTCGCCCGGCCGAGACGGGCTGACGCCCCCATGCCCGGCCTGATCCTCGCCGCGCCGAGTTCCGGTAGTGGCAAGACAACGGTGACGTTGGGATTGCTGCGGGCGTTGCGCGACCGGGGCGTCGCCGTGCGCGGCGCCAAATCCGGCCCGGATTATATCGATCCGAGGTTCCACGAGGCGGCGAGCGGCGCACCCTGCCCCAATCTCGACGCATGGGCCATGCCTCCGAGAATGATTGCGGGGCTGGCCGCCGGACCGGGACTCCTGCTGATCGAAGGCGCGATGGGCCTCTTCGACGGCGCGCCGCCCGACGGGCGGGGCGCAGTGGCGGACCTCGCTCGAATGCTGACATTGCCGGTCGTGCTCGTGGTGGACGCGGCGCGGATGGCGCAATCGGTCGCGCCTCTGGTGTCGGGGTTCGCCGGGTTCGACCCGGAGGTCCGCGTGGTCGGGGTGATCCTGAACCGGGTCGGCAGCGCGCGCCACGCGGCGATGCTGCGGGCCGCCTGTCCGCTGCCGGTGCTGGGCGCCGTGCCGCGTGATCCCGCACTCGCCCTGCCCTCGCGGCATCTGGGGCTGGTGCAGGCCGGCGAGCATCCGGAGATCGACGCGTTCCTGTCCCATGCCGCCCGGGTGATGGCCGAACATATTGACCTCGAGGCGCTCACATCCCTTGCCGCCCCTTTGCCCGCCGCGACGCGCCGGCCGGTCCCGCCGCCCGCGCAGCGCCTCGCGGTCGCGCATGACGCAGTGTTCGCCTTCGCGTACCCGCAGCTGCTTGACGGCTGGCACGCGGCGGGCGCGGAGATCCGGACCTTCTCGCCGCTCGCCGACGAGGCTGCGCCGGAGGCCGATCTGGTCTACCTGCCCGGCGGCTACCCCGAACTCCATGCCGGGCGTCTCGCCGGCAACACGCGGTTCCTCGCCTCGCTCGCGGGACGCGCGGTGCATGGCGAATGCGGCGGCTACATGGTGATGGGCGACGGGATGATCGACGCGGACGGAAGGCGGCATGCGATGGCGGGGCTCCTGCGGCTCGAGACATCCTTCGCCGCGCGGCGCCTCCATCTGGGCTACCGGTGGCTCCATGGGAAGCACGGCGCTTTCGCGGGCGACTGGGCGGGCCACGAGTTTCATTACGCCACCACGCTGCGCGCCGACGGGGAACCGCTCTGGGCGGTCGAGGATGCCGAGGGGAATGTCCTGCCTCCGGACGGGCTGCGGGCGGGCCCCGCAACGGGGGGCTTCGCGCATCTGATCGCACCGCTGGACCCGGTGCGAGGGCACGCGTAGGCACGGCGCATGACCCTCGCGACCGCATTGCCCGCCGACGACCGGACCGACGACACGCGCGCCCGGCGCAACGTGGTCGTGCTCGTCGCGGCGCAGGCCATTCTCGGCGCGCAGCTGCCGATGAACTTCATCATGGGCGGGCTCGCCGGCATGACGCTGGCCCCGACGCCGCTCCTCGCGACCCTGCCGATCAGCCTCATCGTCTTCGGCTCGATGACCACCGCCCCCTGGATCAGCCCGCTGATGCAGGCGCGCGGGCGGCGCTTCGGCTTCGTGCTCGGCGCGCTGTCGGGGGCTGCCGGGGCGGCGCTGGCGGCGACGGGGCTCTGGCTCGGCAGCTTCCTCGTCTTCCTCGCGGGGGCCTACCTGACGGGCATCTTCATGTCGACGCTGGGCTTCTACCGCTTCGCCGCGACCGACACCGCGTCCGAGACGTTCCGACCCAAGGCGATCAGCTACGTGATGGCGGGCGGGCTGCTCTCGGCGCTGCTCGGGCCGCAACTCGTCAAGGCGACGGCGGAGGCGGCGGCCCTGCCCTTCGTGACGACCTACCTGACGATCGTGCTGCTGAACCTCGCGGGGCTCTGGCTCTTCTTTCTCCTCGACATCCCGACCCCCGAGAAGCCGGCTCACGACGCGCCGCGCGGCCGGACGCGGGGCGAATTGTTGCGATCGCCCGCCATCCTCGTCTCGATCCTCTGCGCGATGGTCGCCTACGCGCTGATGAACCTCGTGATGACCTCGACCCCGCTCGCCGTCGTCGGCTGCGGCTTTGGCACGGGGACGGCGGCGGATATCGTCTCGGCGCATGTCGTGGCGATGTACCTGCCGAGCTTCTTCACCGGCCATCTCATCGCGCGGTTCGGGACCACGAGGGTCGTCTCCGCCGGACTGCTGCTTTTGGCCGGGGCGGGGCTCGTCGCGCTTTCGGGCACGGCGCTCGCGAACTTCTACGGCGCGCTCGTCCTCCTCGGGCTTGGCTGGAACTTCGGGTTCATCGGCGCGACGGCGATGCTGACGGCGAACCATGCGCCCAACGAGCGCGGGGCCGTGCAGGGCCTGAACGACGCGATGGTCTTCGGCCTCGTCACCATCGCGTCGCTGTCCTCGGGCGGGTTGATGGGCTCCGCGGCCGATGCGGTGTCGGGCTGGACGGCGGTGAATGTCGCGATGGTGCCGTTCCTCGCCCTCGCCGGCGGCGCGCTGATCTGGCTCCGGATGCTCCGGCCGGCCTGACGCCGCTCAGCCCCGGCCCTTCCACGGCACCAGCCAGTTCTCCGCCTTGCGCATCAGGATGTCGATGCCGAAGCCGATCAGGCCGATCAGGATGATGCCCATGATGACGATGTCGGTGCGCTGGAACTTGGACGCCGCGATGATCATCATGCCCGCGCCCTTCTGCGCGGCGACGAGCTCGGCCGCGACGACCGTGCCCCAGCAGACCCCCATCGCGACCCGTGCGCCGGTGAAGATCTCGGGCAGCGAGTTCGGGATGATGACATGGCGCAGGATCTGCCATTTCGAGGCGCCGAGCGAATAGGCGGCGTGGACCTTGGTAATGCTGACCCCCGACACGCCCGACCGCGCGGAGATCGCCATGATCCAGAGCGCGGCGAGGAACAGCAGCACGATCTTGCCGCTTTCCCAGATACCGAACCAGATGATGACGAGCGGGATGAGCGCGAGCGGCGGCACGGGGCGCATGAACTCGACGATCGGGTCGAACCAGCCGCGGAACCAGCCCGAGAGTCCCATCGCGTAGCCGAGCGGAATGCCGACGAGCGAGCCGAGCAGGAAGCCCACGAGAACGCGGAAGAGCGAGAAGCCCAGATGCTCCAGCAGCGGCACGTTCTGGTAGCCCTCGACCGCGATCGTGGTCAGCGCGTCCCAGACCCGTTCCGGCGAGGGCAGCCAGATCGGTTCCATCTGCAGGCCGCGGTCGGGCGTCACGGTGAGCGAGCCGCGCGGGCTGAGGCCGACGCTGCCGCCCTCGATCGCGACGGTCCCGCCGGCCTCGATCGGCTGGCCGTTCACGGCGACGACCTGCGCGCCCTCGCCGTCATTGCCGGTCACGCGCAAAAGCTCCGTCCGGTAGGCCACGATCTGCGCCGCGTCGTTCAGCGCGAAACCGTCGCCCTCCGCGATCTCGGGCGCCTCCGCGGCGGCGCCTTGCTCGTGGACGACGAGCGCGACCTCCGCGTCGTCGGTCTCCCCCGCCGGGTTTTCAGCGGTATAGGTGAAGCGTGTCTCGCCCAGGAAGGGTCCGGGCACGTGGAGCGGCGACAGGCTCGAGCCGGTGAACGCGGCCCAGAGCAGGAAGATCACGACGACCGAGATGATCGAGGCGACGCGGTTCGGCCGCACCGCGCTCTCGTCGCCGAAGGTCACGGTCTTGAGCGCGGTGAAGTCGTGCTGCTCCCGCCCGCGCATCGCCAAACCGACGGCCAGCATCGAGCCCACGAACAGCGCGACGTAGATGGCGAGGAGGATGATCCCGGTCATGTCAGGCGTTCTCCGTCCGGCCCATGATCTCTTCCTCCATCTCCCAGATCATCGACAGGATCTCCTCCCGCTTGATTGCGAAGTCGGGCATCTTCTTCACCTGCCGCAGATCCTGGTTCACCCCGGCCTCGGCGAAGGGCAACCGGTACTCGCGGTGGATGCGCCCGGGCCGCGGGGCCATGACGAGGAGTCGCTCACCCAGAAGCAGCGCCTCCTCGACGGAATGGGTGATGAGGATGATGGTCTTGCCGGTCTCCTTCCAGAGCTTGAGCACGAGGCCCTGCATCTTCTCCCGGGTGAGCGCGTCGAGCGCGCCGAGCGGCTCGTCCATCAGGATCACGTCCGGGTCGTTGGCAAGGCAGCGGGCAAGGGCCACGCGCTGCTGCATGCCGCCCGACAGCTCGTAGATCGCCTTCTCCTTGAAGGCACCGAGGCCGGTGATGTCGAGGAGGTGGTCGGCGCTGTCCCGCCGCTCCTTCGCCGGCATGCCCTTCATCCGGGGACCGAACTCGACGTTGGCGCGCACCGACATCCACTCGAAGAGCGCGCCCTGCTGGAACACCATCCCGCGCTCGGCCGAGGGGCCGGTGACGCGATTGCCGTGCAGCACGATGCGCCCGTCGGTCGGCGCGAGAAAGCCCGCGACGATGTTGAGAAGCGTGGTCTTGCCGCAGCCCGAGGGGCCGAGCACGGACAGAAGCTCCCCGTCGGCCAGTTCGAGCGATACGTCCTGCAACGCCTGCACGTGCCCCCCGGCGGGCAGGTCGAAGCGCATCGAGACGCCCTCGATGGACAATCCATTCATCCGGTCTTCCCCCATCAGGTCGTGTGCGTCGAGGTCGAGCCCCGCCGCGGTCGCGCCGGGCCGGGACGGCGGCAACCGTCCCGGCGCAGTCACATTCGGATCAGGACGAGCCGTCCTGCGCCCGCTGGAGCGGACCGGTATCGACCGTATCCTCGTAGGTCTCGAGCGACGAGGGGATCGAACCGGCCTCCGTGAAGACGCCGGCCACGCCCTGCATGAAGTCCTGCGCACCGCCACCGAGCCAGCGCTCGCCGAGCTGCTCCTCGACGGTGGGAAAGCGGAACGTCTCGGCCTGTTGCATCGCGGCCTCCTCGGTCAGGCCCGCCTCCTGCGCCATGATCGGCAGCATCTCGGCCTGCGCCTCCTCGCCCGAGTTCCAGCGTTCGTTGACCTCGGCCGTCACCCGCAGGAAGTCGGCGAGGAGGTCGGGCGCTTCCGCCACGAACTGGGCCGGCGCGGAGGTCACGTCGAAGACGAGAATGCCCACTTCCTCCTTCTCGTCGCCGGTGAGCAGGACGTTGCCGTATTCCTTCATCGTGTCGAGCGACCCGCCATAGCCGCAGACCATGTCGAGCGCGCCCTGCGCGAAGGCGGCCGCGCCTTCGGGCGGGGCCATGTCGACGATCTCCATCGTCGAGACGTCGACGCCGAAATGCTGCATCTGCGCTAGGAAGCCGTAATGCGCGGCCGTCCCGATCGGCACGGCGACCCGCTTGCCCTCGAGATCCGCCGTGTTGGTCTTGTCGATCTCGAGGTTGCTCGCCACGACGCAATTGTCGTTGTCGGAATAGCTGACGGCCACGTCCACGGCCTTCAGATCCTGCCCGGCGGACGTCGCCACGACGAAGGGCGGTACGCCTTGGCTCACGGCGATCTGCACGTCGCCCGAAGCCATCGCCGCAGACATCGCGGTGCCGGTATCGAAGGCGACCCAGTTGATCGAGACGCCGAGTTCCTCCTCGTAGGTGCCGTCGTTCTTCGAGACGAGGAACGGCAGCGGCCAGTCCATGAAATAGGCGACCGTGATCTGGTCCATCTGGGCCTGTGCGACCTGCGCGCCGGACATCGCCGTCAGGGCGGCGACGGTCCCGAGCAGGGTGGATCTGAACGTCATGTGGCTTCTCCCGGTTGGTTGCTTGCAGACGGGAGCGTCTTGCGGCCCCCTGTCGCCGCACCGGACCATTCCTGTCCTTGCGCGGCAAGCGAAAGCGTAGAGGCGGGCTTGCGCGCGGGGCAAGCACAGGGCTCGGCTGGCCTCAAATTCGCGCGTCTTCTGGCCCTAACCGGCGCGGCATAACTGGCGCTTTGCTTCTCGGGACGCTTAATCTCGCCGCACGCATTTGCCGAGGAGTTCGAATTGTGGACCATTCGCTGAACGACCTGACCAATATCGTCGAAGCCGACCGGGCCCATGTCTGGCACCACCTGCTGCCGCACAAGCCGCTGGAGACGAACGATCCGCGAATCATCGTCGAGGGCAAGGGCATGCGGGTCTGGGACCAGCGCGGGAAGGAGCATCTCGACGGCGTGTCGGGCGGGGTCTGGACGGTCAATGTCGGCTACGGACGGGAAGAGATCGCGGACGCGGTGCGCGACCAGCTCGTGCGGATGAACTACTTCGCGCAATCGGCGGGCTCGATCCCCGGGTCCCGCTTCGCCGAGCGGCTGATCGCGACGATGCCGGGGCTGAAGCGCGTCTATTACGCCAATTCGGGATCCGAGGCGAACGAGAAGGCCTTCAAGATGGTTCGCCAGATCTCGGCGCGCCACCACGGCGGGCGAAAATCCAAGATCCTATACCGCGAGCGCGACTACCACGGCACCACGATCGCCAACCTCTCGGCGGGCGGTCAGGAGGAGCGCAACGCCCAGTACGGGCCGTTCGTGCCCGGCTTCGTCGCCGTGCCGCATTGCCTCCAGTACCGTGCCCACGAGCAGGGCTGGCAGGACGCGGCCGATTACGGCCGCCGCGCCGCCGACGCCATCGAGGAGGTGATCCTGCGCGAGGGGCCCGACACGGTGGGCGCGCTCTGCCTCGAGCCGGTCACGGCGGGCGGCGGCGTGATCGTGCCGCCCGAGGGCTACTGGCCGCGGGTGCAGGAGATCTGCGAAAAGTACGACATCCTGCTTCATATCGACGAGGTGGTCTGCGGCGTCGGGCGGACGGGCACCTGGTTCGGCTACCAGCATTACGGCATCCGCCCCGATTTCGTGACGATGGCGAAGGGCGTGGCCTCGGGCTACGCGGCGATCTCCTGCTGCGTCACCTCCGAGCGGGTCTTCGAGATGTTCAAGGACGCGCCCGACGACCACCTGCACTACTTCCGCGACATCTCCACCTTCGGGGGCTGCACGGCCGGCCCGGCGGCGGCTCTGGCCAACATGGACATCATCGAGCGCGAGGGTCTGCTCGAGAACACGACGAAGATGGGCGACTACATGCTCGACGAACTCCGCGCGCTCGCCGACCGGCACGACGTGATCGGCGAGGCGCGCGGCAAGGGGCTGTTCCTCGGCGCCGAACTCGTCTCCGACCGGACGACGAAGGAGCCGGCGCCCGAGAAGATGGTGCAGGCCGTCGTCGCCGATTGCATGGAACAGGGCGTCATCATCGGTGCGACCAACCGGTCCGTGCCGGGCCGCAACAACACGCTCTGCTTCAGCCCCGCGCTGATCGCCACGAAGGACGACATCGACGCCATCCTCGCGGCCGTCGACGGGGCCCTCGGACGCGTCTTCGGTCGCTGAGCATCGCTCGGGTCGAACGGTCCGCCGTCCGGCCCGAGGCGAATGATCCAATTCGCCGCCCGGTCGCGTCCGGCGGCACGCTTAAAGACTTCCGCAAGAATCGACGTCTAGGGCGCCCGCGACCCGGTCATCTCGGACCGCAAGCAGAACGAGGACGCGACATGCCCATTCGACCGCAGACCTTCGACCTGCCGAGGCTCATCGGCCGCGCCATCCGGATCGGCGCGATCCTGGCGATGACCGCCTGCGTCGCATCGGGGCCGGACGCGCCACGGCGGGACGCACGAACGGGTCCGGTGCTCGCGGCTTTCGAGGACGGGTGCCTCAACCGGCAGCGCAGTTGGCGGACCGCGTCCGAGGCGTTCGATGCGCAAGGCTTTTCCTACAACGCACCGTTCCGTCAGAACCCCGGCGCAAGATTTCGAACGAAGACCGCGGACATCCGCATTCCATCCGGTGTCGCGCGGCCGACGACCGGTAACAGGGACAGATGGGACACGCGGCTTCTCGGCTGCAGGGTGGGACGCGTCGGGCTGCTGGCATCCGACCTGCATCCGGCGGTTCTCTCCGCGCTGGCCCGCACGGGCTTCGTCCCCGTCTCCCCGCTCCCCGCCCCGGCCGAGGGGACCGGCACGGCGTCCGGCATCTATACCCGTGACGGCGCGCGATTCGAAGTCACGCTGTCGCAGCGGGTCGCGAAAAACCCGCGGCAATCCAGCTACAGCAACGTCCGTTACGTCCGCGGCAATTCGACGACGATGCTCGAAATCGACTCTTTGAGCGAGCCTATCGGGTGGTCGATGCCGTAACCCGAGGGCTTCTCCGTCCAGTTCTCCGGCGCTATAGGACCAGTCATGGTCGTCGCCGTCGAACAGTTCATCCTCGACCCCGCCCATCGCGGCACGCTGCAGCGGCAGTTGCAGGAGATCGTCACGAACGGCGTCCTGTCCGGACGCTTCCGTCCCGGCGACCGGATGCCCTCCTCGCGCGGCCTGGCCCGGCATCTCGGGATCAGCCGCATCACGGTGACGCTGGCCTATACCGACCTCGTGGCCAGCGACTACCTGACGGCACGCGGGCGGTCGGGCTATTTCGTCTCCGAAAGCGCGCCGGAGCCGGCGCCGATGCCGACGCCCGCGCGGTCCGAAAGCCGGGTGGACTGGTCGCGCGCGATCGGCCAACGCTTTCCGGCGAGCCAGATCATCGCCCGGCCCGAGGATTGGCGCCGCTACCGCTACCCGTTCATCTACGGCCAGACCGACGCGCGGCTCTTCGACCACCAGAACTGGCGCAAATGCGCGCTGCAGGCGCTCGGCACGCGCGAGTTCCGGACGCTGACCGAGGACAGCTACGGCCGCGACGACCCGTTCCTCGTCGACCAGATCATCCGTCACATCCTGCCACGAAGGGGGATCGCCGCCGATCCGTCCGAGGTGCTGATCACGATGGGGGCGCAGAACGCGCTCTGGACCCTGACGCAGGTCCTGCTGACCCAGCGCCGGACCGCGGTGATGGAGCGGCCCTGCTATCCGGCCCTGCGCGGGATCCTGGAGCGGTCACGTTGCCTGACCGCAGAGATTCCGGTGGACGATCACGGCCTGCCGCCCGACGCCATTCCGAGGGAGGCCGACGTCGTCTTCGTCACCCCGTCGCACCAATGTCCGACCTCGGCGACCATGCCCGTCGCACGCCGGCGGGCGCTGCTGGCTCGCGCCGAGCGCGACGACTTCCTCGTCGTGGAGGACGATTACGAGCCGGAACTCGCCTTTCACGGTGCGCCCGCCCCGGCGCTCAAGTCGCTCGACCGAGGCGGGCGGGTCGCCTATATCGGCAGCTTCGCCAAGTCGCTCTTTCCCGGCCTGCGCCTGGGCTACGTCGTCGCGCCCGAGCCGCTGATCCGGGAACTCCGCGCGCTTCGCTGGCTCACCATGCGGCACGTGCCGGGACATCTGCAGAGGGCGACCGCCTTCTTCCTCGCCGGCGGGCATCTCGACGCGCAGGTGCACCGACTGGCCCGCGCCTTCCGCGAGCGACGTTCGGTGGCGGAACGCGCGATAACCGCGCATGGCTTGCAGATCGCCGGGACGGGCACGTTCGGCGGCTCCTCGATCTGGATGCGCGCGCCGGAGGGCGTGGCGTCCTCGGCGCTCGCGCAGGCCCTCAGGGATTGCGACGTGCTGATCGAGCCTGCGGGCCCGTTCTTCGGCCCCGGGCGCGATCCGGAGACGCATTACCGCCTCGCCTATTCCTCGATCGCCGCCGCAGACATTCCAGAAGGGATCGCGCGGATCGCAGAAACCGGCGCGCAGTTGGCGGAGACCGGATGAGCCGGACCGATTTGGCCATAGGCCGCGGTTCGGTCTGGACCTATCCCGCCCTTGACCGCCTGCCTAATCTGGAAGCAACATGAAACGAATTGAGACTTCGCGTCTCGATGTCGCTAGGATCGCTCCGGGGGAATTGGCCATGAAAATGACGACCGAAGAAGCCTTCGTGAAGGTCCTGCAAAGGCATGGTATCCGTCACGCCTTCGGCATCATCGGCTCGGCCATGATGCCGATTTCCGACATATTTCCGGCCGCCGGGATCACCTTCTGGGACTGCGCGCACGAGGGATCGGCAGGCATGATGGCCGACGGCTACACTCGTGCGACGGGCGAGATGAGCATGATGATCGCCCAGAACGGCCCGGGCATCACCAACTTCGTCACCGCCGTAAAAACGGCTTACTGGAACCATACCCCGCTCCTTCTCGTGACGCCGCAGGCGGCGAACAAGACCATCGGTCAGGGCGGCTTTCAGGAAGTCGAGCAGATGAAGCTGTTCGAGGACATGGTGGCCTACCAGGAGGAGGTCCGCGACCCGACCCGCGTGGCGGAGGTCCTGACCCGCGTGATCGCCAAGGCCAAGCGCCTCTCCGGTCCGGCGCAGATCAACATTCCCCGCGACTTCTGGACCCAGGAGGTCGATCTCGACATTCCCGACCCCGTGGAGTTCGAGGTTTCCCCGGGCGGTGAGAACTCGATCCGCCGCGCCGCCGA
Source organism: uncultured Jannaschia sp. (assembly GCF_947494055.1). Lineage (GTDB taxonomy): Bacteria > Pseudomonadota > Alphaproteobacteria > Rhodobacterales > Rhodobacteraceae > Jannaschia. The sequence continues at coordinate 163,262 of NZ_CANLTR010000002.1, forward strand.
GCTGCTTTCGACGGCGAAGAACCCGGTCATCCTGAACGGTGCCGGCGTGGTGCTGTCCGAAGGCGGGATCGCCGCCTCGATGCAGCTCGCCGAACGGCTCGATGCGCCGGTCTGCGTCGGCTACCAGCACAACGACGCCTTCCCGGGCTCGCATCCGCTCTTCGCCGGCCCGCTGGGCTACAACGGCTCGAAGGCCGCGATGGAGCTCATCAAGGAGGCCGACGTCGTGCTCTGCCTCGGGACGCGGCTCAATCCGTTCTCCACCCTGCCCGGCTACGGCATGGAATACTGGCCCGCCGAGGCGCGGATCATCCAGGTTGACATCAACCCCGACCGGATCGGCCTGACCAAGAAGGTCTCCGTCGGCATCGTCGGCGACGCCGCCAAGGTCGCGAGCGGCATTCTCGAGAGCCTCTCCGACAACGCCGGCGATGCCGGACGCGAGCAACGCAAGGATCGTATCGCGCAGACGAAATCGGCCTGGAAGCAGCAGCTTTCCTCGATGGATCACGAGGACGACGACGAGGGCACGACCTGGAACCAGCGCGCCCGCGAGGCGAAGCCCGACTGGATGAGCCCCCGCATGGCGTGGCGCGCGATCCAGGCGGCGCTGCCGCGCGAGGCGATCATCTCGTCCGATATCGGCAACAACTGCGCCATCGGCAACGCCTACCCGGATTTCGACGAGGGGCGGAAATATCTCGCCCCCGGCCTCTTCGGCCCCTGCGGCTACGGCCTGCCGGCGATCGTCGGCGCCAAGATCGGGCGGCCAGACGTGCCGGTCGTAGGTTTTGCGGGCGACGGCGCCTTCGGCATCGCCGTGACCGAGCTGACGGCGATTGGTCGCGACGAATGGCCCCCGATCACGCAGATCGTGTTCCGCAACTACCAGTGGGGCGCGGAGAAGCGGAACTCGACGCTCTGGTTCGACGACAATTTCGTCGGCACCGAGCTCGACACTAGGGTGAGCTATGCCGGCATCGCGCAGGCCTGCGGCCTGAAGGGCGTGCAGGTCCGCACGATGGAGGAGCTGACCGCCGCGCTGAACGAGGCGATCCGCGACCAGATGGAGAACGACACGACCACGCTGATCGAGGTCATGCTGAACCAGGAGCTGGGCGAGCCCTTCCGCCGCGACGCGATGAAGAAGCCCGTTCGCGTCGCCGGCGTGTCGAAGGACGACATGAACGTCGCCGCGGAGTGATCCCCGGCGCCGCCATATCCGGACCGGTCCGATGACCTCACCGCTCGACACCCTGCGCGAACGGGCGCGCGCCGCCCGCCACCACGTCGTCCTTTCCGAAGGCACCGACGCCCGCGTGGTCGAGGCGGCGGCACGAGCGGTCCACGAGGGGATCGCCGAAGTCACGGTGCTCGCGCCCGAGGGGACCAAGCTACCCCGAGGCGTGACGCTCCGCGACCCGGCGACGGCCGAGACCGACGCGATGATCGAGGCCTATCTGGAAGCGCGCGCGCAGCGACACCCGACGCAGGAGGACGCGGCGAAGGCGGTGCGCGACCCGTTGGTCCACGCCGCCCTCATGGTCCGGACGGGCCGGGCCGACAACACGATCGGCGGCGCGGTCCATACGACCTCCGACACGGTCCGCATCGCGCTGCAGGTGATCGGCACCGCCCCGGGTGTGCCGCTCGTCTCCAGCTTTTTCCTGATGGTCCTGCCGGAGACGCATCCGACCCGTCCCGGCGGGGCGATGATCTTCTCGGATTGCGCCATCGTCATCGAGCCCGACGCCGAGGAACTCGCCGCCATCGCGCGCCAGGCTGCCGCCTCCGCCCGGGCACTTCTCGGCATCGACCCGCGCGTCGCGCTTCTGAGCTTCTCGACCAGGGGCAGCGCGCATCACCGGCGAGTTACGAAGGTCACGGAGGCGCTCAAGCATCTTGCGGACGCCCCCTTCGCCGTCGATGGAGAGCTGCAGTTCGACGCCGCCTTCGACGCAGACGTCGGTGCCTCCAAGGCGCCGGGCAGCCCGGTCGCCGGTCACGCGGACGTGCTCGTCTTCCCGGATCTCGACGCCGGCAACATCGCCTACAAGATCGCCCAGCGGATCGGCGGCGCGACGGCCATCGGCCCCATCCTGCAGGGCCTGGCCAAGCCCGCCAACGACCTGTCGCGCGGGTGCAGCACGGGCGACATCCTCGACATGATCGCGGTCACCTCCGCGCAGATCGACGCTTTGCAAAAGGCGGAGACGACATGAACCAGCCTAAGCTGAACCTCTCGCCCAAGGTCTCCGACGAGATCCGGAAGACGACCTGCTACATGTGCGCCTGCCGCTGCGGCATCGATGTGCACATCAACCACACGGCCGAGGGCGATAAGGTCGCCTATATCGAGGGCAACCGCGACCACCCGGTCAACCGCGGCGTCCTCTGCGCCAAGGGCTCGGCCGGGATCATGCAGCACAACGCGCCCTCCCGCCTGCGCGCGCCGATGAAGCGCACCGGGCCGCGCGGCTCCGGCGAGTTCGAGGAGATCAGCTGGGAGGAAGCGTTCGACATCGCCGAGGGCTGGCTACGCCCGATCCGCGAGACCGACCCGTCGAAGCTCGCCTTCTTCACCGGCCGCGACCAGTCGCAGAGCTTCACCTCCTGGTGGGCGCAGGCCTTCGGCACGCCGAACTACGCCGCGCACGGGGGCTTCTGTTCGGTCAACATGGCGGCGGGCGGCATCTACACGATCGGTGGCGCCTTCTGGGAGTTCGGGCAGCCAGACTGGGACCGCACGCGCCTCTTCATCCTGTTCGGCGTAGCCGAGGATCACGACAGCAACCCGCTCAAGATGGGGATCGGCAAGCTCAAGAAGCGCGGCGCCAAGGTCGTGGGCGTCAACCCGGTCCGCTCCGGCTACAACGCGGTGGCCGACGAATGGTACGGGATCACGCCGGGCACCGATGGCCTGCTGATCCTGTCGCTCGTGCACTGCCTGCTGAAAGCTGGCCGGATCGACCTCGAATACCTGCGCGACTACACCGATGCGCCGGTGCTGATCGACGCCGACCCCGCCTCGCCGAGCAACGGGCTCGCGCTGCTCGACGATGACGGCCACAAGCTCGTCTGGTGCCGCGACGAACAGCGCGCCCGCTGCTTCGACGCCGAGACGGTGAATCCCGACCTCGCCGGGAAATGGGAGCGGGATGGAATCGTCCATCGCACAGTCTTCCAGCACATGATCGACAAGTATCTCGACGCGCAATACGCCCCAGAGGCCGTGGCCGGCCGCGTCGGCATCTCCGCCGGCCGCATCCGGGCGCTCGCCACCGAGATCGCCCGGGTCGCCTTCGAGGAGGCGATCGAGCTCGACATCCCCTGGACCGATTTCCGCGGTCGCCGGCACGCGACGATGAAGGGCCGCCCCGTCAGCTTCCACGCCATGCGCGGCATCTCCGCCCACGCCAACGGGTTCCAGACCTGCCGCGCGCTGCACATGCTGCAAATCCTCATCGGCAGCGTCGAGACGCCGGGGGGGTTCCGCTTCAAGCCGCCCTACCCCAAGCCCGCCACCGCGCATCCGAAGCCGCACCGGCACCACCAGCCGAACGCGCCGCTGAACGGTCCGCATCTGGGCTTCGTCCACGGACCGGAGGACCTCGCCCTGCGCGCGGATGGCACACCTGCCCGCATCGACAAGGCCTTCACCTGGGAGAACCCGTTATCGGCTCACGGGCTGATGCACATGGTGATCTCGAACGCCCATGCGGGCGACCCCTACCGCATCGACACGCTGCTTCTCTACATGGCGAACATGGCGTGGAACTCGTCGATGAACACGCGCGGCACGATGGAGATGCTGGCGGACACCGACGAGAATGGCGACTACGTCATCCCGCACATCATCTATGCCGATACCTACTCCTCGGAGACGGTGGCCTATGCCGACCTGATCCTGCCCGACACGACCTATCTCGAGCGGCACGACTGCATTTCCCTCCTCGACCGCCCGATCTCCGAGGCGGAGGCGGCGGCCGACGCGATCCGCTGGCCGGTCGTCGAACCCGACCGCGACGTGCGCAGCTTCCAGACCGCGATGCTCCAGCTCGGGTCGCAACTCGGCTTGCCCGGCATGGTCAAGGACGACGGTACCCCGAAGTTCGCCGACTTCGCGGACTACATGGTGAATCACGAGCGCAGGCCGGGCATCGGGCCGCTGATGGGCTGGCGCGGCGACGGGACGGAGACGGGACGCGGCGCGCCCAACCCCGCGCAGCTCGACCGCTACATCGAGAACGGCGGCTTCTGCCTCGCGCATGTTCCCGACGAAGGGCAGTTCATGAAGCCCTGGAACAAGGCCTATCAGGACTGGGCGGTGGAGATCGGGCTCTTCGACAAGCCTTCCCCCTATATTTTTACGCTGTGGTGCGAGCCGTTGCGACGGTTCCAGCTCGCCGCCGAAGGCGTGGGCGATCTGCAGCCGCCCGATCATCTGCGCGACCGGATGCGGGCGACGATGGACCCCCTGCCGATCTGGTGGGACCCGTCGGACGGTCAGGACGGCGGCGGGGAATACGACGTCCACGCACTCACGCAGCGTCCGATGGCGATGTACCATTCCTGGGGCACGCAGAACGCCTGGCTGCGCCAGATCCACGGCCGCAACCCGATGTACCTGCCCACCGAAATCTGGGAGGCCGAAGGCTTCGCGGACGGCGATTGGGCCCGGATCGTCTCGCCGCACGGCGCGATCACGGTGCCGGTCGCGCACATGCCGGCGCTCAACCACCGGACGATCTGGACCTGGAACGCGATCGGCAAGCGCAAGGGCGCCTGGGCGCTGCACGACAACGCGCCGGAGACGGAGAAGGGGTTCCTCCTCAACCACCTGATCCACGAGCTTCTGCCGCCGAGGAAGGACGGGATGCGCTGGTCGAACTCCGACCCGATCACCGGGCAGGCCGCGTGGTTCGACCTCAAGGTACGCGTCGAGAAGACCGCGCCCCCCGCCGACCACGCCTCGAAGCCCGGTCTCGCGCCGCAGGCCTCGCCCGTGGGCCAGGGACCCGGCGAACTCCGCTGGGAAGTCAAATGAGCCTTCTTCTTGGCTCAAATACTCGTTCCGCCGTCGCCACTCACGCAACGCGGCGGCGGCGCGACGCGAGGGAGGCCCTTCCATGACCGCCCTGCCCGAGAGGACCGAGAAAAAGCTCGGCCTCGTCATCGACCTCGACACCTGCGTCGGCTGCCATGCCTGCGTCATAGCCTGCAAGGGCTGGAACACGCAGCATTACGGCGCGCCACTCTCGGATCAGGACGCCTACGGCGACGCCTCCGGCACCTTCCTGAACCGCATCCATTCCTATCAGGTCGAGCCGGAGCATGGGGCTTCGCAGACGATCCACTTCCCGAAATCCTGCCTGCATTGCGAGGACGCGCCCTGCGTCACGGTCTGCCCGACGGGGGCGAGCTACAAGCGGGCGGAGGACGGGATCGTGCTCGTCAACGAGGATGCCTGCATGGGCTGCGGCCTCTGCGCCTGGGCCTGTCCCTATGGCGCGCGGGAGGTCGACATGGCCGCGGGCATCATGAAGAAATGCACCCTCTGCGTGGATCGGATCTACAACGAAAACCTGCCCGAGGCTGACCGCCAGCCCGCCTGCGTGCGCACCTGCCCCTCCGGCGCACGCCATTTCGGCGACCTGGGCGACCCGGACAGCGACGTGAGCCGCCTCGTGGCCGAACGCGGCGGGGTCGACCTCATGCCCGAGCAGAACACGAAACCGGTGAACCAGTACCTCCCGCCGCGTCTCAAGGACCGACTGCAAGCGCCTGAAATGACGGGAGACGAGGACATCCTCGCGCCTTGGCTGGCCCCCGTCGCGGAGGAGCCGCAGGGGTTCCTGAAATGGCTCGACGGCGCGCTGGAGCGGCTCTGAATGCATCCCGCGCCGAGCGTCATCATCTTCTCCACCCTCTCGGGCGCGGGGTTCGGCCTGCTGATCTTTCTTGGCCTGGGGTTGCCGGTCGTCGAGGGCTGGATCGCCTTGGTCTTCTACCTCATCGCCTTCGGGCTCACCGTCATCGGCCTTCTCTCCTCGGTCTTCCACCTGAAGAACCGCAAGAACGCCTGGCGCAGCTACAGCCAGTGGCGCTCCTCCTGGCTCTCGCGGGAGGCCTTGGCGGCGGTGGCGTCGCTCGTCTTGATGGGGCTCTACGCCGCGGCGCAGGTCTTCCTCGCCACGACCATCGCCCCACTCGGCTGGCTCGGCGCGGCGCTGTCGCTCTTCACCGTCTACACGACCTCGATGATCTACACGCAGCTGCGCGCCGTGCCGCGCTGGAACCAGTGGGCCACGCCCGTCCTGTTCCTGACCGCCTCGCTCGCGGGCGGTGCGCTTTTATCGGGCAACGGAACCGTCGCCATCCTATTGCTCGCGCTGCTGGGCGTCGTGGTCCTCTGGCACTGGTGGAAGGGCGACCGGCGCTTCGGCGAGGTCGGCTCCACGCTCGAGACGGCCACGCGGCTCGAGGGCCGCGTGAAGCTCTGGGAGAAGCCGCATACCGGCGAGAACTACCTGACGCGGGAGATGGTCTATCAGATCGGCCGCCGCCACGCCGTCAAGCTCCGCGTGATCGCGATGGGCCTGATGGTCGTCCTGCCGCTCCTCGTTCTCCTCCTCCTCGGCGCCCATCACGTCACCGGCGCGGTCGCCGTCCTGAGCTATCTAGCCGGCATGGCCGTGCAGCGATGGCTGTTCTTCGCCGAAGCCGAGCATGTCGTCGGCCTCTATTACGGGGCGCACGGCAACATCACCGCCAATTCGTCGGAGCGGACGCCGGCCTGACCGCCGCCCGGATCAGGGGTAGAGGTCGGCGAACTTGGCCTCGAGATAGGCGAGCAGCGGCTCCGCCGACGGCGCCTCGCCCGTGGCGTGCGCGACGGTCTTCGCCGGCATCCGCAGAGACCCGTAGCGCTGCAGGTGCTCGCGCATCCATCCGGTCGCCGGGGACGGATCGCCCGACGCCAGCGCGTCGTCGATCCCCGCCACGTCGCGCCGCGCCGCCGCCATCAGGCATCCCGCGTAGAGGTTGCCCAACGAATAGGTCGGGAAATAGCCCATCAGGCCGACCGACCAATGCACGTCCTGCATGAACCCGTTGGAGGGCCGATCGACGGCAACGCCGAAATCCTCGGCGAAGCGGTCGTTCCACGCGGCCTCCAGTTCGGCGACCTCGAGTTCGCCCCGCATCAGCGCCCGCTCCAGATCGAAGCGCAGCATGATGTGGAGATTGTAGTGCAGCTCGTCCGCCTCCGTTCGGATGTAACCCGAGCGCACCCCGTTCACCGCATGGTAGAAGTCCCGCTCCGAGCCGACCCCCAGATCGCCGAACGCATCGCGCATCCGCCCGTAGAGCCAGCCGCAATAGGCCTCCGAGCGGCCCATCTGGTTCTCGTAGCTGCGAGACTGGCTCTCGTGGACGCCCATGCTCGCGCCCTTGCCGATGGGCGTCAGCAGGTAGGCCGGATCGACGTCCTGCTCGTAGGCGGCGTGGCCGACCTCGTGGATGGTCGAGTACAGGCAGTTGAACGGATCGGCCTCGTCCACCCGCGTCGTGATCCGCACGTCGAGCCCGGAGCCCGAGGAGAAGGGATGCACGGCGAGGTCGAGCCGCCCGCGCTGGAAATCGTAGCCGTAAGCCCCGGCGATCTCGGCGGCGAGGGCGAGCTGCGCGTCCTTCGGAAAGGTGCCGGAGACATGCGGCGCGGGTTCCGCGTCGAGCGCCCGCGCGAGCAGCGCGACGAGCCGGGGGCGCATCGCGTCGAACATGGCGGCCATCGCGTCGGACGACCCGCCCGGCTCGTAATCCTGCATCAGCGCGTCGTAGGGATCGCCCCCCTCGGCCAGCGCCTGCCCTTCCTCGCGCCGGAGCCGCACCACCTCCGCCAGCACCGGCAGGAACGCCGCCGCGTCGTCGTGTGCCCGCGCCGTCGCCCATTGCCCCTGCGCCAGCGAGGTGACGCGGGCGAGCTCGGCCGCGAGCCGGGCGGGCACCTTGCGGCTGCGTGCGTAGACCCGCCGGATTTCGCGCAGGTTGGCGTCGGCCACCGCGTCGGGCGCATGCGCCTCCCCGAGCCAGTCGCCCAGGCGGGGATCGGTGCGGCGCGCATGCAGCACTTCTTCCAGCGCGGCCATCTCCTCGGCGCGTTGGGGCGCGGCTCCGCGCGGCATGAAGGTCTCCTGGTCCCATCCGGTTCGCCCGGCCACCTCGTCCAGGGCCTGCGTCGTGCGCTGGAACGCCATCAGATCGTCGTAGGCCGGCATGTCAGCTCCTCACGGATTGCGGCAGGGAATATTTTGCCCGGTGACGGGCGCGGACCGCGAGGCAGATCAGGATCACCGCGCCGAACTGGTGCAGGATCGCGATGTGCCACGGCGCGCCGTAGAGGACGGTGACGATGCCGAGCAGCATCTGCACGATCGCCATGTGCATGACGCCCGAGAAGGCCACGCGCGTCTTGCGGTTCGCCGAGCGGCGCGCCCGCCACCAGACGTAGATCGTGGCGGCGAGCACGGCGTAGCCGGTCAGGCGGTGGAAGAACTGCACGGTCCCGTCGTTCTCGAACAGGTTGCGCCACCAGGGCGCGATCTCCCACATCGCGGGCGGCAGGAACTCCCCCGCCATCAGCGGCCAGTCGGTGTAGTTCCGCCCCGCGTCGAGCCCCGCGACGAGGGCGCCGATCAGAACCTGCAGGAAGATCAGCCCGATCAACCATGTCCCCGCCCGCATCAGCCGCGGCTCCGCCAGCCGCCGCGCCTGGAGCAGCGCCGCCTCCGGCCGCGACATCGACAAGGCGTACCACGCGATCAGTGACAGGATCGCGAAGGCCAGACCCAGATGCGTGGCCAGCCGGTAGGACGCCACGTCGGTCATCGTCCCGCCAAGCCCGCTCGACACCATCCACCAACCGATCGCGCCCTGTAGCCCGCCGAGCACGCCTAGCCCGGCGAGCCGGCCGGTCCAGCCCGGCGGCATCTTCCGCGTTACGAGCAGCCCGGCGAAGCCCAGCAGCCAGACCAGCCCGATCACCCGGCCGAGCTGCCGGTGACCCCATTCCCACCAGTAGATCGACTTGAACTCGGCAAGCGACATGCCGACGTTCTGGAGCTCGTATTCCGGGATCTGCCGGTAGAGCTCGAACTCCGCCTCCCACGCCGCCGCGCTCATCGGCGGCAGCGCGCCGGTGACGGGGCGCCATTCGGTGATCGACAGGCCGGAATCGGTGAGCCGGGTCAGCCCGCCCACGGTGATCATCGCCACGACGAGCACGAAGAGCACGACAAGCCAGATCCGCACCGCGGCCCGGGAGCCGCGCCGCGCCGCGTCGATCCCGCCGGTCCTCGCGACGGGACGCTCCGCCGTGTCGAGTTCCTGGAATATCGCACGTTTCGCCATGTCCGCCTCCGTCGTTCCGACCCGCTCGCCGCAAGCCGCAGCTATGGGTTCAGCCGCGTTCTTTCCAGCGCACCATCTGCCGCATCATGCCGTGAAAGATCTGCACGTCCGCGCGGGTCAGCGGCAACCGCGACCAGAGGTTGCGCAGGTTCACCTTCATCGCGGCGGCCTTGCCTTCCGGAAAGAAGAATCCGGCCGCCGCCAACCGCTCCTCGTAATGCGCCACCAGCGCGTCGCGCTCGGCGTGGCTGGCCCATTGGGTGCCCGCCATCGCGACCTCCACCGGGGCGGGCGCGTCGGTCGCGCGACGCCATTCGTAGCCCATCACGAGCACGCATTGCGCGAGGTTGAGCGAGGCGAAGGCCGGGTTCGTCGGAACGCTCACGATCGCATCGGCCCGGGCCACGTCGTCGTTCTCGAGCCCGGTCCGTTCGGGGCCGAACAGGATCGCCACGCGCTCGCCGCGCAGGCCGCGCGCGCGGGCCTCGGCCATGGCGGCCTCGGGCGAATAGACCGGCTTGGTCAGGTCGCGGTCGCGGGCCGTGGTCGCGAAGACCATCGTGCAGTCGCCAACCGCGTCCGCCGTCGTCTCCGACAACCGCACCTGGTCGAGCACCCGCCCCGCCCCGGAGGCGAGCGCCACCGCCCGTTCGTTGGGCCAGCCGTCGCGCGGCGCGACGACGCGCAGGTGCGTGAGACCGAAATTGAGCATGGCGCGGGCGGAGGCGCCGATATTCTCGCCCATCTGCGGACGGACGAGGACGAAGGCGGGGGGCGTGAGCGTCGCGGCGGCCATCGCGGGGCCGAATTCGTCAAGTGAGGTTACTAATTCTTCGTTCACCGGCTCAACCTTCCGTCAACCGGGCTTCGCCGTTCGTCAACCCGTGCCCGCATGCCGCGCGGCCTACAGCGCGCGTCCGGGCGGTGCAACATTCGCCCGGCTTGCGGGTCCAGCCGCCTCTCGCTACTCGGACGGCGAAAGGACGCCCGATGACAGACATGCCGCAGATCTACCTCGTGACCCCGCCCGAGATCGACGCGGGCTTCGGGGACCGTCTCGCGCGTCTGCTCGACCGGACGGGGATCGCCTGCCTGCGCCTCGACCTCGCCTCCCGCGACGAGGATCGCGTGACCCGCGCCGCCGATCTCTGCCGGGATGTGGCGCATCGCTTCGACGTGCCGCTCGTCGTCACCGATCACGTGGCGCTTGTCGAGAAGCTGGGCCTCGACGGCGTGCATCTGACCGACCCCCGCCCGATCCGGAAGCTGCGCGCCGACTGGGGGCCGGACCCGATCCTCGGCGCATTCTGCGGTGTCTCGCGGCACGAGGGGATGAACGCGGGCGAGGCTGGGGCCGATTACGTCTCGTTCGGACCGGTCGGCGCGACGACGCTTGGCACCGGCGAGCGGGCGGAGCCCGAACTTTTCGCGTGGTGGTCGGAGATGATCGAGCTGCCGGTCGTGGCCGAAGGCGCGCTCACCCCCGACATGGTCGAGGCGCTGGCCGGCGTGACGGACTTCATCGCCCTGGGCGAAGAGGTCTGGTCGGCCGACGACCCGGCCGCGCGCCTAGCCGAGCTGACGGCCTTCTTCCGCGCCTGAGGCCGACCGCCCCGCCGCAAGCAGCCCGTCCCGCACCGCCGCCTCTGCCGCGCGGGCGAGCGACTTGCGGTCGTGTTGATCGGCGACGGCGAGGGGGGGGTGATAGATGACCTCGACTTGCCCGTGGCGCGGACAGGCCAGCACCTGCAGCAGATGAGGGCCGAAATCCTGGTCACCCCACCATCCGTAGAACGTCCCCGGCGCTCCCGGAGGCGGGTGGTAGGCCAGCGTGACCGGCTGCACCTGCATCGCCGGCAGGCCGGGGGAGAAGAACGCGGCAAATAGCGTCGTCTTGAACGGCAGGACGCGGCGGCCATCGGTGCTGGTTCCCTCGGGGAAGAACATGAGCCGCTGCCCGGCGCGGAGCCGCGCCTCGAACACCTTCCGCTGCGCATCCGCCTCGCGCGGATCGCGGCGGATGAAGACGGTGCCGGTCGCGCGGGCGAGCCAGCCGATGAACGGCCAGGCGGACACCTCGGCCTTGGAGACGAAGTAGATCCGCTTCGAGGCGTTCAGCGCGAAGATGTCGAGCCAGGAGACGTGGTTCGCCACCGCCGCGCCGACCCCCTCCATCACCGGCCCGCGCACCTCCCGCCCCATGCCGAGGATCGAGAAGGCGCCGCGACAGACGCCCCGGGTGATGTAGGGCGTGACCGGACGGTGCAGCCCGTGAAGTGGCCGCTCGATCAGGCGCAGGAGCAGCATCAGGAGGAGCCCGCCCAGCAGCAGCAGCGCCAGCGGCACGCCGCGGCGGAGGATGCGCAGCCAGTCGCGCGCGCCGAGCGTCCGCGGCGACGGTTGCGGCGCGTCGTCCCAGATCACCGCGCGGACGCCTCGACCCCGCGCAGCCCGCCCGGCAGGCGGGCCAGATGCGGCTCGAGGACCATGCAGACATCGACAGTGTTGAACGCCCGATCCACATAGGCCCCCTCGCCCACCCGGGCGCCGGCGCGAAGATAGGTCTTGATGAGCGATGGCACCTGCCGCATCGCCCCTCGCGGCGCTTCACCCCGGATCGCGATGGCGCCCGGGCCACGCGCGAAGGGTGCGATGACGCGAGGCGCGGGCGCCTCCGCCCGCAGGCGCCGCAGCGCGGGCATGTGGCGTTCGGGGTCGGCGCCCGCGAATGAGGCCGTGCCGACGAGATAGGCAACGCCCCGCGCCCGCATCTGCCGCAACAGTTCGCTGAACAGCAGCAGACCCGCCAACCCGTCGCGGTAGTCGCGGTGCACGCAGGCGCGTCCGGCCTCGGCGAGGGTGCGGCCGGTATCCCGCAACCGCGAGAGGTCGAACTCCCGCGCGGTGTAGCCGATGCCATCCGAGATCCGCAGCGTCGCGACGACCCCGATCTGCGGACGGGTTCGATCGCGCAGGATGAGATGGTCGGCCGTGGCGTCGAACGTGTCTGCCTCGGCCTTCGCGCCGAGTTCGTCGACGAAGCAGACCCGGCGCAGGGCATGCGCGGCGGCAACTTCCTCGGGATCGCGCGTCAGGGTCGGGATGAGGTCCGGCGGCATGGCCGCTGCCTAGGCCGGCCGTCCCCTTCGCGCAAGAAGCGGCCCTGCGCGGAACCGTACGGAAATCCGCCGAGGGTCGATAAGCCGTAACGCTTCGTTAACTTGCGACATGCGACGAGAAACAAACGGACAATTAACCGAAATCCGGAACCAGCGTGACGCGCCGCCCATCGATCACCTGTTTGCCTGCATGCTCGAAGTTGACAGTGACGCGCGGTCCAATCACCGATTGCACCTGCCCGAGCCCCCAATCGGCGGCATCGGGATTGCGGACGAGCATGCCGGGTTCGAGGAAGGATGTCATGTCGATCATGCGGAGGGCTCTAAATGAGGAATAGTTTGAAACATAGCACGACCAACGACGCGGACGAACCGGACCTCATCGCGCTGCTCGGCTCGCGCCTCTGCCACGATCTGGTGAGCCCCATCGGCGCCATCGGCAACGGGCTCGAACTGCTGGAGATGTCGGGCGCAGGGGCGGGCGGCGAGGAGATGGCGCTGATCCGCGCCTCCGTCGAGTCCGCAAAGGCGCGCATCCGGTTCTTCCGGCTGACCTTCGGGGCCGGCGCCGGCGACGGGGTCGTTCCGGCACGGGAGATGCGCGAGGCGCTCAACGCGATGTACGCGGAGACGCGCACGAAGGTGCTCTGGCACGACGAGGGCGATCATCCACGCTCCGAGATGCGGCTGGCCTGCCTCGCGCTGAACTGCGTCGAGGTGGCAACGCCCTGGGGTGCGTCCGTCGAGGTCTCGCGCAACGAGGCGTCCTGGGTGATCCACGTGACCGCCAAGCGCCTGCGGATCGACGCGCCGCTCTGGGAAAGCCTCGGCAAGAGCGAGCTGCCGGCGGATCTCAAGGGCTCGGAGGTGCAGTTCGCCATCCTCGCCCGCGAATCGCTGCGGTTGCGGCGGCCGGTCTCGGTACGGGCCGACGACACGCATCTGAGCGTGATCGTCTGATCCCTCAAACCTCGCGCAGCCCGGCGCGGAACCGTGCCGCGTTCGCGACGTAGCCCGCGGCGGAGCCGAGCAGCGCCTCGCGTCCCGCCGCATCGAGCGCGCGCACGACCTTGCCCGGCGCGCCGAGGACGAGCGAGCCGTCGGGGATCTCCTTCCCCTCGGTCACCAGCGCCCCCGCCCCGATCAGGCAACCGCGGCCGATCACGGCCCCGTTCAGGATCGTCGCGCCCATGCCGACGAGCGAGCCGTCGCCGATGGTGCAGCCGTGCAGCATGGCCTTGTGGCCGATCGTGCAATCCGCGCCGATGGTCAGGGGGTAGCCCATGTCGGTGTGGAGGACGCAATGGTCCTGCACGTTCGAGCGGAGCCCGACCGTGATGCGCTCGTTGTCGCCGCGCAGGACGGCGCCGAACCAGACGCTAGTCTCGACGGCGAGCGTCACCGCCCCCACCACCTGCGCGTCGGGGGCCACCCATGCGGAGCCGTCGAATTCCGGCCTCACGCCGTCCAGTTCGTAGATCACGTCCGTTCCCTTACCCGGAATTCGTCGTTCAGACCGCGCGCGAAGGCCGACAGCCAGGGCTGGCGGTCGCGACGCAGCCGCTCGGCGGTCAGAATCGTCCTGAGCCGCGCTTCGCAGGCCTCCGCGTCGTCGTTCACGAGGACGTAATCGTATTCCGCCCAGTGGCTGATCTCCGCCTCGGACTTGGCCATGCGGCGGGCGATCGTCTCGGGCGCGTCCTGCCCCCGTTCGCAAAGTCGGCGCTCGAGTTCGGCTATGGAAGGTGGCAGGATGAAGATCGAGATCACGTCCTTGCCGATCGCGGAATTTCGCACCTGCTGGCCGCCCTGCCAGTCGATGTCGAAGATCACGTCGCGGCCGGTGGCCAGCGCCGCCTCTACCGGCGCGCGCGGGGAGCCGTAATGGTGGTCGAACACCTCCGCATGTTCCAGCATCTCGCCGTCGAGAACCCATTGGCCGAAGGTGATGCGGTCGATGAAGTGGTATTCCCGTCCGTCCACCTCACCCGGTCGGGGCTCCCGGGTGGTCGCCGAGACCGAGAAGCTGAGCGTCGGGTCCCAGGCCATCAGACGGCGCGCCATCGTGGACTTGCCCGCACCCGAGGGGCTCGAGAGGATGATGGCAAGGCCGCGCCGCTGGGGCTCCGGGGTCGCCTCCGCGGCCTTTGCTATAGGATCGGCGGTCGGGTCGGAAACGGTCGTCATGTCACTCCACGTTCTGGACCTGCTCGCGCAGGCGGTCGATTATGGTCTTCAGCGCCAGCCCGATCGACGTCATCCCGGGCATGTTCGCCTTGGCGCAGAGCGTATTGGCCTCGCGGTTGAACTCCTGCGCGAGGAAATCTAGCCGCCGTCCGATCGGCGCCTCGACGGCGAGCAGGTCCCGCCCGGCGGCGACGTGCAGGCGCAGCCGGTCGAGCTCCTCGGTGACGTCAGCCTTCACGGCGAGCGCGGCAACCTCATGCGCGAAGCGGGCCCCGTCGAGATCGGCGTCGCGCAGGCGGGCAAGCGCGGCATGGAAGCCGGCTTCGATATGGTCGCGCCGGGCCTCCGCAAGGTCAGCCGCGCGGGTGGTCAAGGCCTCGATCTCGTCCAGAAGGCCGGTGAGCAGCTCGAGCAGGCCCGCCCCCTCCCGGGCCCGATCGGCGGCGAAGGCCGCCGTCAGATCCGCGAGGTCGGCCATGGCCATCTCCGGCGTCAGGTCGTGGTCCGGATCACGCTCCGTCAAGCCGCCCAGAGCCAGGATGTCGCTCGGGCGGTCGGGCGCCAGCGTGTAGTCGCGCGCTTCCGACGCGGCGCGGATCTGGGCGAGCGTCGCGAGGACCGCCTCCAGCGCCGCCGGATCGAGACGCGGACGCGACGCAGTCCCCCCGCCCCCGAGGCGGAGCGACAGCGTGACGTTGCCGCGCGCCACCACCGCCGCGACGGCGGCCCGGGCGGCGGGCTCAAGCCCCGGAAGCTCGGGCAGGCGCAGGCGAATGTCGAGGCAACGCGCGTTGACGGAGCGCATTTCCCACCGGCGACCGTCCCGGTCGAGCGCGGCATATCCCGTCATCGACATCATGGTCTTCGCCTAGCGGTCCAGTTCGACCCCGGCAAGCCGCCTGACGTTAACCTCTTGGTAAGGAAGTCCGAGACAATTTTCGATATATTGCGTTAGACCGTCCGTGGGTGATGGGTGATCGACCGCGAACCGTTCCGGGTGAACCGGCGGGCGTGGTCCCGAAACGATGGATGGCTGGCATGGCAAGGTTCGACGGGACGATGGACGGAATGACGGGGCGCGGCGCCGGAGGCCTTCGCACCATGCGCAGCTCGCCCATCCTCGACGAGGCGATGCGGTACTGGAACTCCCTGCGCGAAGGGGCGGACCTGCCGCGTCGTGCCGCGCTCGACCCGCGCGCCATGCGCCACATCCTCGGCCATGCGATGATCCTCGACCGGGTGCATAACGGCGCGATCCGCGCGCGTCTCGGCGGCCACGTGATGAACGATCTGATGGGCATGGACGTGCGCGGCCTGCCGGTGCGCGCCTTCTTCGACCTCCGCGATCGTGACCGGGCGGTGGAGCTCGTGACCCAGGTCTTCGAGACGCCGGCCTCGCTGGAGATGGACCTTCTGTCGGAGGGTCCGGCCGGGCGCCTGCTGACGGGCCGGATGCTGGTCCTGCCGCTGCTCGACAGCGTGGGCGCCCCGACGAAGGCGCTCAGCGTGCTGGTGACCGACCGCGTCGTCACCGACCCGCCCCGCCGGTTCGGCATCACCAACGCCACCATGGTGCCGCTGCATGCGGCGCAGGAACGGACGGCCCCGGCGATCTACACGGGACCGGAAAGCGATCTGCCCGTGGAGATGACCCCCGCGGAGGCAGACGCCTCGATGACGCGTCCTTCCTCCGTGCCCTGGCTCCGCATCGTCAAGTGATGGACGGGTCCGGGCCGGACAAGCCCGGGACGCAATCGCGCGAGCGTCCAGTCGAGCTCACGAAGGCGCGGAGCGGCACGTCCGCCGCGGAAGCGGTCCGCCGGGACCCGGCGAACCGCTTCGGCCGGATCAAGACGCCGCGCGCCGACGCTCGGTGCGAAGGCCCGACAATTCCTCGGCCACGAGGAACGCGAGCTCCAGCGATTGCGAGGCGTTGAGGCGCGGGTCGCAGGCGGTGTGGTAGCGGTCGGAGAGATCCTCGTCCGTCACCGCGCGCACGCCCCCGGTGCATTCGGTCACGTCCTGCCCGGTCATCTCGAAATGCACGCCGCCCGGCACGGTGCCCTCGGACCGGTGGATCGCGAAGAACTCCTGCACCTCGCGCAGCACGCTGTCGAAGGGCCGGGTCTTGTAGCCCGAGGACGACTTGATCGTGTTTCCATGCATCGCGTCGCAGGTCCAGACCACGTTCGCGCCCATTCGCTGGACCGTTCGGATCAGGCGCGGCAGGTGGTCGCCGACCTTGCCCGCCCCGAACCGCGCGATGAGCGTCAGGCGGCCCATCTCGTTCTCGGGGTTCAGCGTCTCGATCAGACGTTTCAGATCGTCCTCGGTCGTGGTCGGCCCGCATTTCAGACCGATCGGGTTCATCACCCCGCGACAGAACTCGACATGCGCGCCGTCCGGCTGCCGCGTTCGGTCGCCGATCCAGAGCATGTGGCCCGACCCGGCGAGCCACCGGCCGGTCAGGGAGTCCTGCCGGCAGAGCGCCTCCTCGTATTCCAGGAGCAGCGCCTCGTGGGAGGTGTAGAAATCGACCGTGTGCAGCTCGGCATTGTTGTCGGCGGTGAGCCCGGCGGCCGTCATGAAGTCGAGCGTGTCCTGCAGCTTCGACGCCATGTCCTTGTATTGCTGCACCCGCTGGCCTTCGGTGAAGCCCAGCGTCCATTGATGAACCTTGTGGACATCGGCGAAGCCGCCCTTGGAGAAGGCGCGCAGCAGGTTCAGCGTCGCCGCCGCCTGCGTGTAGGCCTCGAGCATCTTGGTCGGATCGGGGATTCGCGCCTCGGGCGTGAAGGCCAGCTCGTTGACGATGTCGCCACGGTAGGAGGGCAGCTCGATGCCGTCGCGCGCCTCGGTCGGGGCGCTGCGCGGCTTGGCGAACTGGCCCGCCATGCGGCCGACCTTCACCACCGGGACCTTGGCCCCGAAGGTCAGGACCATCGCCATCTGCAGCATGACCTTGAAGGTGTCGCGGATGTTGTCGGAGGAGAATTCCGCGAAGCTCTCGGCGCAATCGCCACCCTGCAGCAGGAACGCCTCGCCGCGCCCGGCCTGCGCGAGCTCCTGCTTGAGCGACGTTGCCTCGCCCCCGAAAACGAGGAGCGGGTAGCGCGACAGCCGGGCCTCCGCCGCCTTCAGCGCGGCCTCGTCCGGGTAATCCGGCATCTGCACCCGCGGCTTCGCGCGCCAATCCGACTTCGTCCACGCCATGTCCGTCATCCTTCCCTCTCGACGGCCATGCGCCTAGCCTATTCGGCGGCCTGTCGCAAATGCTGCGACAGCCCTTGAACCGGATCGCCGATTGCGCTTTCCCGAAACACGGCCTCCGCGACCCGCCTCCGGACGCCGCCCGGAGTCCGCCGATGATCGACAAGGCCCTTCCCGAACCGCCCCGCGCGATCCGCGTCGCGATGCCCGACAAGCCGCGCCATTACGTCTTCGTCCTTCTGGACCGGTTCACCCTGATGTGTTTCGCCAGCGCGCTCGACGCGCTTCGACTCGCGAACCGGATGTCGGAGGTGAAGCTCTACTCCTGGTCCCTCATCGGCGAAGGCGGCGAGACGGTGAGCTGTTCGGCCGGCACGACGGTCCAGCTCGACGGCGGTCTGGGCGAGGTCGGGCGCGACGACACGGTGCTCGTCGTCGGCGGCACGGAGATCGCGCAGGCGACGACGCCGCGGCTGCGCAACTGGCTGCGTCGGGAGGCGCGCAAGGGAATCACCCTCGGCGGCCTCTGCACAGCGGCCTGGAGCCTCGCCGCGAGCGGTCTGCTCGACGGCAAGCGCGCGACGATCCATTGGGAGAACCACGACGGCTTCAGCGAGGAATATCCCGAGATCGAGCTGACGAAGGCGATCTTCACCGTCGACGGAAAGCGGATCACCACCGCCGGCGGGACCGCGTCGATCGACCTGATGCTGCACCTGATCGCGCGGGATTACGGCGAGGACCTCGCCGCGCTCGTGGCCGACCAGCTCATCTATTCCGCGATCCGCACCGACCAGGACACGCAGCGCCTGTCGATCCCGACCCGGATCGGGGTGCGCCATCCGCGCCTGTCGAAGGTGATCCGCGAGATGGAGCAGGCGATCGAGGATCCGGTCAGCCCCGCGACGCTCGCCGCCGAGGTCGGAATGTCCACGCGGCAGCTCGAGCGGCTGTTCCGCCGCTATCTCGACCGCAGCCCGAAGCGCTACTACATGGAACTGCGGCTCGCGAAGGCGCGCAACCTGCTGATGCAGACCGACATGTCGATCATCAACGTGGCGTTGGCCTGCGGCTTCACCTCGCCGTCGCATTTCTCGAAATGCTACCGGGCGCATTACGGCTCCACCCCCTACCGGGAGCGGGGCACTCATGCCTGATTCAATCGGGACGCCGTCCGGCCCGTCCGCCGCGCCGGCCCGTGCGCGCCGGCCGGTCGAGCGCCTCGCGCAGGACCTCGGTCATCGGGTGCGGCGGGCGACCGGCGAGGAGACGCGGCACCGCCTCCGCCGGGTCGCCGGCGTAGGACAGCGCCCAGTCGAGGAAGATCGACCGGCACTCGGACAGACCGATCCCGTCGATTCGGTAGGCCTCCGAGATCAGCCCCTTGGGATCGTCCTGCGCCGGTTGTGATGCATTCGCCATCGCTTTGCCCTAGCCCCCCGTCGCGGCCCGGTCCAGCGCCTGCGCGATCACCCGCGCCGCGGTCGCCGCGACCGCGTCGCAGGCCGCCTTGACCGCATCGGCGGAGGGCAGATCCATGACCTGCGCCAGGAAGGCCGCACCGCCGGCGCCGAGCCTGTCCGGCGGGTCGACCTCGGTCAGGAGCCGGATCGCCTGCTGCACGCCCGCCATGAAGCGATGCGCGCTCAGAAGCTCCGCGCGCTCCGCTTCGGTCAGCCACCCCGCGACCGCCATCTGGTCGGCGACGCCGCGCGCCGGTGCGCCGGCCATCAGGGCATGCGTCTGCGCCACGAGCTCGATATCCTGCATCCGCCCCGGGCCCGACTTGACTGCCAGCCCCGTTCCGGTCCGGCCCGCCGCGATCAGGCGCAGGCGCATCTCGCGCAGGGCGTCGAGCACGGCGTCGTTGTCGAACCGGCTCGTGCGAAGCACATCGACCCGCGCCGCTTCGGCCGCCGCACGGAGGGTCGCATCGCCCACCACCGGCCGGGCGCGGGTCAGGGCCATCTGCTCCCAGACCCAGGCCTCCTCCGCCTGATAGCGCGCGAAACCCGACAGGGGCGTCGCGACCGGTCCCTGTCGCCCGGACGGACGCAGGCGCATGTCGACCTCGTAGAGCCGGCCCGGCCCCATCGGCGCGGAGAGCGCGGTGATCAGGACCTGCGTGAACTTCGCCGCCCATTGCGAGGCGCCCAGCGCGCGACGGCCCTCCGACATCGCGCCCGGCTCCGCGCCGTCGTGCAGCACGACCAGATCGAGATCGGAGCGCGCCGTCAGCCGGCCCACACCGAGCGAGCCCATGCCGAGCCCGGCAAGCCGCAATCCCGGCACGTGTCCGTAGCGCCGCGCCGTCTCCCGCTCCGCCTGGGCCCAGGCCGCGCCCAGCGTCGCCTCCGCCAGCGCCGCGTAGGCGTCGCCCGCCGCGCGCGCGTCGACGAGGCCGCGCAGGAAATGGACGCCGATGCGAAAATGCGCCTCCCGGTGCCAGAGGCGGAGCGCCGACAACCCGGTCTCGAACTCCTCGTCGATCGCCGGCACCTCCCAGACCTTCGGGAGGGGCGAGAAGAAGGAGCCGTCGATCACCGCGTCAAGCACGCCCGCCTGCTGCGACAGGTGGCGCGCAAGGTCGGGCGCCGTGGCGCAGATGTCGGCGATGAGCGAGACAAGCTTGGGGTTCGCCTCGAAGAGCGAGAAGACCTGCACGCCGGCAGGCAAGCCTTGCAGAAAGCCGTCGAAGGCGGCGAGCGCCTCCTCGGGCCGTGCGGCGCGGGCGAGCTCGGAA
Organism: uncultured Jannaschia sp.; assembly: GCF_947494055.1. Classification (GTDB taxonomy): domain Bacteria; phylum Pseudomonadota; class Alphaproteobacteria; order Rhodobacterales; family Rhodobacteraceae; genus Jannaschia. The sequence goes on from NZ_CANLTR010000002.1 coordinate 183,932, forward strand.
AGGAGCCCGGGCCGCAAACGTTCGAAGATGCCGCGCGCCCGCGCCGATCGCAGCGCGGGATAGGACATCCAGCGATCCGTCACCGTATCGGCGTCCGGAATCGTCGCGTCGCCGGAGGCGCGGGGCGGCGGCGCGAAGGACGGCGCGGTGATGGCGTCGACGGCGTCCAGCGTCTCCCGCAATCCGGTGACGAATGCGTCCGTATCCCCCTGCCCCATGAACCGGGCGATGCGGTCGAGCCCCGCAGCCTCCTTCGGCAGGCAATGCGTCTGCGCGTCCTGCACCATCTGAACGCGATGCTCGACGATCCGCAGATCGCGGTAGGCGCGCGCGAGCACGTCGCGGTCCCCGGCAGCCACCCAGCCCGAATTGACGAGTCGGTCGAGGCCCTCCAGCGTGCCGCGCACCCGCAGCGTCGGGTCGCGACCCCCGGCGATGATCTGCTGCGTCTGGGTCAGGAACTCGATCTCGCGAATGCCGCCGCGCCCGAGCTTCAGGTCGTGGCCCCGAATCTGGATGGGGCCGGCCAGCCCCCTGTGTTCGCGGATGCGCTCCCGCATCTGTTGCGTCTCCTCGACCACGGCGTAGTCGAGATGGCGCCGCCAGACGAAGGGAATGAGCCGCTCGAGAAACCCCTCCCCCGCCGCGACCGCGCCGGCGCAGGCCCGCGCCTTGATCCAGGCGGCGCGCTCCCAGGTCCGGCCCATCGCCTCGTAGTACCGCTCCGCCGCCTCCATCGACAGGACGATGGGCGTCGAGCCCGGATCGGGGCGCAGGCGCAGGTCGGTCCGGAACACGTAGCCGTCCGACGTGATGTCGGACATCAGGGCCATCGCCCGCCGGGCGGCCTTCAGCAGGATCGCCCGCGCCTCGGCGTAATCGGACGGATCGTAGCGGCTTTCGTCGAAGAGAAGGACGAGGTCGATGTCGCTGGAATAGTTGAGCTCCTCCGCGCCCATCTTGCCCATCGCGAGGGCCACCAGCCCGCCGTCCCCCTCCACGGGACCGCGTGCGAGCCGGCCGACGGCATATTCGAGGGATTTGGCCAGCGCGGCATCGGCGAAGCGCGTCCACTGTGCCGCCGCCTCCATCACCTCCCATATGCCCGCGATCTCGCAGAGCCCGACGAGGAGCGCCGCCCGGCGCTTCGCCTGTCGCAACGGAGCCTTCGGCTCGCCCTCGATCGCGTCGATGCCGGCGAGCAGGTCCGCGAAGGTCCGCTCGGGCTCGGTCTCCCAGCATTCGGCGAGCCATGTGGCCTCGCGCTCCATCGTGCGCGCGAGGAACGGACTGCAACCCGCGACCCCGCGAACGAGCTCGGCCAGATCGGCCGGCGGGGTAAGGGTCGCGACCGCCGTCGCACCCGCGTCGGTGTCGAAGGGAATGGGAACGCGCGTGATGCGGCTGCGGAACATGGCGCAAGTCAGGTCAAGTGCCGCCGGTCCCGTCAAGCGGCATGCGCGACCTGCGGACAGATCGCGCCATCGTGTCGTCGCCGCGCGTCAGGCGAAGAGGTCGTGGCACAACTCCAGAGCGTCCACGAGCGTGTCGACCTCGGCCTCGGTGTTGTAGGCCGCGAAGCTCGCCCGGCAGGTCGCGCTCACGCCGAGATGGCGCATCAGCGGCTCGGCGCAATGATGTCCGGCCCGGACCGCCACGCCCTTCTTGTCGAGCACGGTGGAGATGTCATGCGCATGCGCCGCGCCATCGAGCGTGAAGCTGAAGATCGCGGCCTTGCCCGGCGCGTTCCCCTGCACGTTGAGCCAATTGAGCCCCGTGAGCCGGTCCTGCGCGTAGTCCCGCAGCCGAGCCTCGTGCGCCGCGATGTTCACGACGCCCAGATCCATCATCCATTCCAGCGCCGCGCCCAGGCCGATGGTCTGGACGATGCCGGGCGTGCCGGCCTCGAACTTCATCGGCGGATCGTTGTAGGACACCGTGTCGCGCGTGACCTCGCGGATCATGTCGCCGCCGCCCATGAAGGGCACCATCTCGGCCATCCGCTCGGGCCGGATGTAGATCGCGCCCGACGCGCTCGGCCCGTAGAGCTTGTGGCCGGTGATCGCGTAGAAGTCGCAGCCGATCTCGGCCACGTTCACGGGCAGATGCACCGCCCCCTGCGAGCCGTCGACGAGGACCGGTACGCCCCGCTCGCGCGCGCCATCGCAGATCGAACGCACGTCGACGATCGTGCCGAGCACGTTCGACAGATGGGTGATCGCAACGAGCTTCGTGCGCTCGGTCATCGCGTCGAGCACCGCCTGCGGATCGAGCGAGCCGTCGGGGGCGGTGTCGACCCAGACGAGCTTCACGCCCAGCCGCTCGCGAAGGAAGTGCCAGGGCACGATGTTGGCGTGGTGCTCCATGATCGAGAGCACGATCTCGTCGCCCGCCTGCATTCGCGGCGCGGCCCAGCCGTAGCTGACGAGGTTGATCCCCTCGGTCGTGCCCGAGGTGAAGACGATATGCTCCTCGGACGGGGCGCCGAGGAAGCGCGCGACGGTGCCGCGCACCTTCTCGTAATTCTCCGTCGAGATCGTGGACAGCGTGTGCAGCCCGCGATGGACGTTGGCGTAATCCTCGCCGTAGGCGCGCTGGATCATGTCGAGCACGACCTGCGGTTTCTGGGCCGAGGCGCCGTTGTCGAGATAGGTGAGCGGCTTGCCGTTCACCTCACGGGACAGGATCGGGAATTGTGCGCGTACGGCGTCGACATCGAACATCAGAGGGTCTCCGCGACGTAAAGGGAATTGAGCCAGACCCAGACGAACCCGCCGAGCGTGACGAAGCCCACGAGTGATTGTGCCGCACCCGGACCGACAAAGCCGGTGGTCAGGCCGAGGAGGAGCAGGGCCGGCGCGACGACGAGAAAGGCCCAGAACAGCGCGACGCGGGCGTCGAGCCCGGTCCCGCGCCCGCCGGCGATCCGCGCGATCAGATGCGAGACGAAGGCCAGGATGTAGAGCGCGATCGGCACGATGAAGATCCAGCCCATGACCGCGCCCGAGACCAGCGCCTCGAACTTGGCGTCCGCGAGATCGGCGGGGATGTCCACGCCGACCCGCGCACTCTCGGAGAGAAGCGCCGCCTCGAAGGTCGGGTCGGGGGTCTGCGCCCGCCGCACGAGGGCGGGAAGCTGCGCGACGAAGCCCAGCACGGACCCCGCCGCCAGATAGACGAACGCCACGCGCTCGCTCGGATTATGCGCCAGGCGCTCGGCCATTACCGCCCGCGGGCGGAGCCACGCCCGCGGGATGTCGCGCGTGACCGACATCTCAGTCGCGGGACAGCCAATCGGCCAGCCGCTCGGAGACATGCGCGCGCAGACCTTCGTCCTCGATCTCTTCGACCGCCTCGGCGAGGAAGCTCAGGACGAGGAGGTTCGTCGCGTCCCGCTCCGGCACGCCGCGCGAGCGGAGGTAGAACAGCGCCGTCTCGTCGATCGCGCCGGTGGTCGAGCCGTGCGAGCAGGCCACGTCGTCGGCGTAGATCTCGAGCTCCGGCTTGGCGAGGAACACGCTGTCGTCGTCGAGAAGCAGCGACTGGCTGATCTGGTAGCCGTCGGTCTTCTGCGCGCCCTCCTTGACGAGGATCTTGCCCTGGAACACGCCGACCGCGCCGTCGCGCAGGACCTTCTTGTAGACCTGACGGCTCTCGCAATTCTCCGCGTCGTGGGTCACGAACACCGTGTCGTCGTGATGGAAATCGCCCTGCCCGAAGGCCGCGCCGGCGATGTGGCTCACCGCATCGTCGCCGGTCAGCTCGATCACCGCCTCGTTGCGCGTGAGCGCGCCATGCGCCGAGAGCGTGAAGGACTTGAATGTGCTCTCCGTCCCCAGCCGGGCGAAGAGATGCGTGTTCACGTGCCGCGCGCGGACGGGACCGTCGACGCGGATGTGGTGGAAGGTGCCGGTATCGGCGACCTCGATCTCGGTCACGATGTTGGACCGCGCGCCTGCGACACCGCTCTCGAGGAGCGTCACCGACGCGCCGGACTCGACCTTCACGACATGGTGCAGGATCGGGTCGGTGCCACCGGTCGTGCGGATATGGATCGGTTGCGTCACCTGCCCCGTCGCGCGGATCACGAGCCCGTTCGTCGCGAAGGCCGAATTCAGCATGGCCAGCGGACGCGAGACCGGACGGGACCCCGCCGCCTCCCGGCGTCCGTAGACGTCCTTCGCCCAGTGAATGTCGGCCCCGGCCGCGTTGCGCAGGGTCCCGATCTCCAGCCCGTCCGGCACGGTGTCGGGAACCGAGATGTCGTCACCGTCGATCGTGACGACGAGCGTATCCAGTCCCGCGAACGGATCCTCGACCTGATCCGGCACGTCGAGGGCGGGCGCAGTCTGCACCAGCGGCGTCGGGTTGGTGTAGCGCCAGTATTCGTCACGCCGGCCGGGAAGCCGCACGGCCTGCAACCGGCCGAGCGCATCCTTGCGCGCCGCACCGAGCCAGCCGCCGCCCTCCGGCAGCGTCAGCGCGGCCAGACGTTCGTCGGTCGCCTGCTGCTTCGGGTCCGCCGCCATCAAGCCGCCCCCTCGAGGATGTTGCCGTAGCCGTTCTCCTCGACCTCGAGAGCGAGCTCGGGGCCGCCGGTCTGCACGATCCGGCCTTCGGACATGATGTGCACGACGTCCGGCCGGATGTGATTCAAAAGCCGCTGGTAATGCGTGATGACGAGGAAACCGCGCCCTTCGTCGCGGAGGGCGTTCACGCCCTCGGCCACGAGCTTCATCGCGTCCACGTCGAGGCCGGAATCGGTCTCGTCGAGAATGCACATCTTCGGCTCGAGCATCGCCATCTGCAGGATCTCGTTGCGCTTCTTCTCGCCACCCGAGAAGCCCACATTCACGGGCCGCTTCAGCATGTCGGCGTCGATCTTCAGCGCCTTCGCCTTCTCGCGGATGAGCTTGAGGAAATCGCCGGCCGAAACCTCTTCCTGACCGCGCGCCTTGCGTTGCGCGTTCACGGCGGTGCGCAGGAACGTCATGTTGCCGACGCCCGGAATCTCCACGGGATACTGGAACGCGAGGAAGAGACCCGCCGCGGCACGCTCCTCCGGCTCCATGGCGAGGATGTCCTCGCCCCCGAGCGTGGCCGTGCCGTCCGTCACCTCGTAGCCGTCGCGGCCCGACAGGACATAGCTCAACGTTGACTTGCCCGATCCGTTCGGGCCCATGATCGCATGCACCTTGCCCGCCTCGACCGTCAGGTCGACACCGCGGAGGATCTGCTTGTCCTCCTCTTCGAGCTTCACGTGCAGGTTTCTGATCTCAAGCATACCGTATTCCTTCAAGCGCCTTACGGCGCGACGTTCATTCCGTGGTGACCGCGGTCCCGGAGGCGGAGACCATCAGCATGCCGCTGTCCTTGCCGACCACCTCGTAATCGAGGTCGACGCCGACCACGGCGTTGCCACCCAACTCGGCGGCCTGTGCCTCCATCTCGCCGACGGCGATGGCACGGGCCTCGCGCAGCGACTTCTCGTAGGAGCCGGACCGGCCACCGAGGATGTCCGTGATGCCCGCGAACATGTCGCGGAACACGTTCGCCCCGAGAATCGCCTCGCCCACGACGATGCCGTGGTAGGCGGTGATCCGACGTCCCTCGAGGGACGGCGTGGTCGTGGAGATCACCCCGGTCTCGTGCTTGCTGCCCCAGATGCTCATCCGACCGAACCTTCCAGCGAGATCGCGACGAGCTGCTGCGCCTCCATCGCGAATTCCATCGGCAGCGCCTGCAGCACTTCCTTGCAGAAGCCGTTGACGACGAGCGCTACCGCCTCCTCCTCGTCCATACCGCGGGAGCGGCAATAGAACATCTGGTCGTCATCCACTTTGGACGTCGTCGCCTCGTGCTCCACGCGGGAGGAATTGTTGCGCACCTCGATATAAGGCACCGTATGCGCACCGCATTCCGATCCGATCAGAAGGCTGTCGCACTGCGTGTAGTTGCGCGAGTTCTTGGCTTTCGGATGCATCGAGACGAGACCGCGATAGGTGTTCTGCGCCTTGCCCGCGCTGATCCCCTTGGAGACGATCCGCGAGCGGGTGTTCTTGCCCAGATGGATCATCTTGGTCCCGGTATCGGCCTGCTGGAAGTTGTTTGCGATGGCGATCGAATAGAACTCGCCCTGACTCTCATCCCCACGCAGGATGCAGGAGGGGTACTTCCACGTTACGGCGGAGCCGGTCTCGACCTGCGTCCACATGACCTTCGACCGGTCGCCCCGGCAATCGGCACGCTTGGTGACGAAGTTGTAGATGCCGCCGCGGCCGTTCTCGTCGCCCGGATACCAGTTCTGCACCGTAGAGTACTTCACCTCGGCATCGTCGAGTACGACGATCTCCACCACTGCCGCATGAAGCTGCGCGACGTCGCGCTGCGGTGCCGTGCAACCTTCGAGGTAGGAGACGTAGCTCTCCTCCTCCGCGATGATGAGCGTGCGCTCGAACTGCCCGGTATTCTCGGCATTGATGCGGAAATACGTCGACAGCTCCATCGGGCAGCGGACGCCCTTCGGAATGTAGACGAAGGACCCGTCGGAGAAGACCGCGGAATTGAGCGTCGCGTAGTAATTGTCCGATTGCGGAACGACGGAGCCGAGATACTTCTTCACGAGCTCCGGATGCTCGCGCACCGCCTCGGAGATCGAGCAGAAGATCACGCCGGCCTTCGCGAGCTCCTTCTGGAAGGTCGTGCCCACGGAGACGGAATCGAACACCGCATCGACGGCCACCTTGCGGTTCTCCTCGCCCGGCGCCGGCTCGACGCCCGCGAGGATCGCCTGCTCCTTCAGCGGGATGCCCAGCTTCTTGTAGGTCTCGAGCAGCTTCGGGTCGACGTCGTCGAGCGATTTCGGCTTCTCGAGCATCGAACTCGGACGCGCGTAGTAGTACTGGTCCTGGAAGTCGATTTCCGGGTACTGGACCATCGCCCATTTGGGCTCCTTCATGCCCACCCAGCGGCGATAGCCCTCGAGCCGCCAGTCGAGCATCCACTCCGGCTCTTCGTTCTTCTCGGAGATCAGCCGCACGATGTCCTCGGACAGGCCCTTCGGCGCGTAGTCCGTCTCGATCTCGGTGTTCCAGCCGTGCTTGTAGGTGCCCGAGAGGGACTTCACCCGCTCGACCGTCTCGGCGTCGACGCCTTCCTTCACTCGCATCTCGTCCAGTACCGTCATCACCGTCTCCTGTCTCGCAACCGCCGGAACGCCTCGACGAACCGCGTCACCTGTTCTTCCGTCGTGTCTGGACCGAGGCTCACGCGGATCGCGCAATCTGCCTCGCCCGGACCGTATCCCATCGCCCGCAGCACCGCGCTCTCGCGCACCTTGCCACTGGAGCAGGCCGAGCCCGCACTGACCGCGAACCCCGCCAGATCGAGCGCCATCACCTGCGTCTCGCCCTTCCATCCCGGCGTGATCAGGCAGGACGTGTTCGGCAGGCGAGTGGCTTCCTTCCCCACCAAGGTAGTCGGGGCGCCGGGGCCCACAAGACTTGTTTCTAGAAAAGTTCTAAGTTGCGCAACCCGGTCCCACGCACCCGCCTCCAGATCGTGAATAGCCGCCTGCGCCACGGCGCCGAACCCGGCGATGGCGGGCACGTTCTCGGTTCCGGACCGCCGTCCCATCTCCTGCCCGCCGCCCCGGACCCGTGCCGTCACGTCCAGACCGCGCCGCAGCACCAGCGCGCCAACCCCTTTCGGTCCACCCAGCTTGTGGGCCGAAATCAGCGCCATTTCGACGCCGGACCAGTCGAACGCGACCGGGACCTTGCCGAAGGCCTGCGTCATGTCGCTGACCGCGAGACCGGACGGCAGCTGCTGGATCACCCCGGTCTCCGAATTGGCGGCCTGCAGGGCACTTCCGGCCAAGTCGTTCACCGTCACATGCCCGTCCCGCCCGACGGGCAGCGTGCCGTCCCCCCAGGCCGCCACCGCCTCGTGTTCGACCGGCGCGGTCGCGAGGCCCCGCCCGGCCATGGCGAGCGCCGCGGCCTCGGTCGCGCCGGACAGGAAGACGACGTCCGATCCGTCCGCGCCCATCGCCGCGGCGACCTGCGCCCGGGCGCGCTCGACGATGGCTTTCGCTTTCCGGCCCTCGCCATGGACGGAGGAGGGATTGCCCACCACGTCCATCGCCGCGATCATCGCGTCGCGCGCCTCGGGACGTAGTGGCGCCGTCGCGTTCCAGTCCAGATAGACCCGCTCGGCCATCCGCCCGCCCTTCTTCTTGGTGAAAATACTCCGGGTCCGGGCGGAGCCCGGCGTACCGCTATTCGTCGACGACCTGGAAGAGTGAGGGCACCGCCGGACAGGGGACCAGATCGTTGCCGACGACGTCCGACAGGCGCGTCTGGTGGAGGAACACGTAGACATGCGCCGAGAGCGATTCCCACAACCGATTCGTCATCGACTGCGCCCGGCTGCCCGACAACCCGCCCGAAGCGCCCGCGCCGGTGTGCAACGCGCTCACCGTCTCGTCCACCGCCTCCAGCACGTCCGAGACGCGGATCTCGGCGGAAGGACGGGCCAGCCGATAGCCGCCGCCCGGGCCGCGGATCGACTCGACCAGACCAGCGCGCCTGAGCTTCACGAAGAGCTGTTCGAGATAGGTCAGCGAAATATCCTGACGCTTCGAGATCTCCGACAGCGACGCCGTCGCCCCCGGAGTCCGCTGGGCCAGGTCGACCAGCGCCACCATCGCGTATCGGCCCTTGGTGCTCAGCTTCATCGACGTCCCCTCACTTCATTGACGCCTCGGCGCGCAAGGCTTACCTCGTGCCACCACGGAAATCGGTCGGAGGGCATTATCGTCCGGCCCCGTTCCGCGTCAACCGACCGAAGCGACAGGAGCGCGCATGCCCGAAGTGATCTTCCCCGGCCCCGAGGGTCGTCTCGAGGGCCGCTACCACCCGCAGAAGGTCAAGGACGCGCCGATCGCCATCGTGCTGCACCCGCACCCGCAGTTCGGCGGCACGATGAACAATCGCGTGGTCTACAACCTTCATTACGCGTTTCAGGAGCTCGGCTTCACCGTCCTGCGCTTCAACTTCCGCGGCGTGGGCCGCAGCCAGGGCGAATTCGACCAGGGGATCGGCGAGCTCTCCGACGCGGCCTCCGCGCTCGACTACCTGCAGGCGCTCAACCCCAACGCCAAGCACTGCTGGGTCGCGGGCTTCTCTTTCGGGGCCTGGATCGGCATGCAGCTTCTCATGCGGCGGCCGGAGATCACCGGGTTCATCTCGGTCTCGCCGCAGCCCGATCGCTACGATTTCAGCTTCCTCGCCCCCTGCCCGTCCTCGGGCCTCATCATCAACGGATCGAGCGACCGCGTCGCGCCGCCCGCCGATACCGTCGCGCTGGTGGGCAAGCTGCACGAGCAGAAGGGCATCACCATCACCCACGAGGAGATGGAGGGGGCCGGCCATTTCTTCGAGGACCCCTACATGGACCCGATGATCGCGTCGGTGAAGAGCTATGTCGCCCGGCGGATGACCGAGACGACGCGATGAGACGTCCGTGAGCATCACCGAGGATCTGGCCGACAAGCTCGCCGCGCGGGTCGTTGCCCATATCGAGCGGACGGGAGACGAAGAGGTCGTCGCGCTCCTGTCGCAGATCCTCGGCGATTCCTCGCAGACATTGCGGGACGCCTTCGTCACGTCGCTGCTGGTCCAGCGCACCGCCCTGCGGGCCGACCGGATGCTGGCCGCGCGGATGGACCAGTTCGCGGCGAACGAGGCGCGTGACCGCGACGCCATCCGCCCGGCCGGGCCCGAAGGTGGCTGATCTCGACGACCGCATGGCGTTCCTGATGGAAGCCGGTCGCCTGTCCTCCGTGACGCGCGCCACCCGCATCGTCGACGGGACTCGGTTCGAGAACGCGGCCGAGCATTCCTGGCACCTCGCGCTTTTCGCAATGACGCTGGCGCCGCACGCGCCCGAAGGCGTCTCGATCGACCGCGTCATCCGCATGCTGCTCCTGCACGACCTCGTCGAGATCGACGCGGGCGACACACCGATCTTTGCGCCCGGCGCCGAGGACACGGCAACGCAGGATCGCGCCGAACGGGCGGCGGCGGATCGTATCTTCGGCCTCCTTCCCGCATCGCAGGCCACCGCCTTCCGGGCGCTCTGGGACGAGTTCGAGGCCGCCGAGACGCCGGAGGCCCGGTTCGCCAAGGCGCTCGACCGGTTCCAGCCGCCGAATCTCAACCTCGTCACCGGTGGTGGCTCATGGCGGGATTACGGCGTGACCGAGACGGGGATCCGCGACCGGATCGGACCGAAGATCGCACGCGGCGCGCCCGATCTCTGGGACTGGTTGTCGCGCAGGATCGCGGCTTTCTTCGCCAGCTGAAAGATTTTTCCCGACCGACTGAAACTCCGGGGCCTCGGCATCGTGGCTTCGCCCAAGATCGACGGGAAACAGGGCCGTTGCCTGTCTTTTCCGACGATACGGGCGATGCGCCCGAACGAACAGGATGACGGCTTTCGACGCCGTGCATCCATCGAGATGCCGCCGGGTTTTTGGTTCCACGACTGATCGGCGGCCGGCCCGACCGTCAACGCGGTCGGGCCCCTTCGCGGCGAAGGCTTCGGGCCGCGTGCAGCCTCCCGGGTCGACCGTCGTCCCGTAAGGCGGATCGACGATAGATCGGACCTGCCGTCCCGCCGAAACGGTCGGGCCGGATACCGTCCCGTCGCTGGCCCCCACCCGGACGATGCGCTACGACCTTCGGGCAAGTTGGCGCATTCCCGGAGGCCCCATGTCCAAGATCAAGGTCGAGAACCCCGTCGTCGAGCTCGACGGCGACGAGATGACCCGCATCATCTGGCAGTTCATCAAGGACAAGCTGATCCTGCCCTACCTGGACATCGACCTGCTCTACTACGACCTCGGCATGGAGGCGCGTGACGAGACCGATGACCAGATCACCGTCGACGCGGCCAACAAGATCAAGGAGGTCGGCGTCGGCGTCAAATGCGCCACGATCACGCCGGACGAGGCGCGGGTGGAGGAGTTCGGGCTGAAGCGCATGTATCGCTCGCCCAACGGCACGATCCGCAACATCCTCGGCGGCGTCATCTTCCGCGAGCCCATCATCTGCCGCAACGTCCCGCGTCTCGTCCCCGGCTGGACCAAGCCGATCGTCGTCGGCCGTCACGCCTACGGCGACCAGTATCGCGCCACCGATTTCCTGTTTCCGGGCAAGGGAAAGCTGACCCTCCAGTTCGTGGGCGAGGACGGGCAGGAGATCGAGCGCGAGGTCTTCGACGCGCCCTCCGCCGGCGTGACGATGGCAATGTACAATCTCGACGATTCGATCCGCGACTTCGCCCGCGCATCGATGAACTACGCGCTCAACCGCGGCTGGCCGCTGTACCTGTCCACGAAGAACACGATCCTGAAGGCCTATGACGGGCGCTTCAAGGATATCTTCCAGGAAGTCTTCGAGGCCGAGTTCAAGGACCAGTTCGACGCGAAGAGGATCTGGTACGAGCACCGCCTGATCGACGACATGGTCGCGTCCTCGCTCAAGTGGTCGGGCGGCTATGTCTGGGCGTGCAAGAACTACGACGGCGACGTGCAGTCCGACACCGTGGCACAAGGCTTCGGCTCGCTTGGGCTGATGACCTCGCAACTGATGACGCCGGACGGCAGGATCGTCGAGGCGGAGGCCGCGCACGGCACCGTCACGCGGCATTACCGCCAGCATCAGGCCGGCAAGGAGACCTCGACCAATTCCATCGCCTCGATCTTCGCCTGGACCGGCGCGCTCAAGCACCGCGCCAAGCTCGACGACAACGACGCGCTGCGCAACTTCGCGGAGACGCTGGAGAGCGTCATCGTGCAGACGGTCGAGAGCGGGCACATGACCAAGGACCTCGCGCTGCTCGTCGGGCCCGATCAGGCATGGCTGACGACGATGGGGTTCCTCGAAAAGATCGACGCGAACCTTCAGGCGGCGCTGTAGGACGAACAGGCAGGTCCGCCGCCGGGCGGATCTGCCCCCTCCGGTATGGCCAATTCTGCGACGCTCAGAGACAACCGCGAACCGCATCGCCCCGCGCCCGTCGCGCATACGCCGCTGGAGGATGCGCAGGCGTTTCTGCTCGGCACCGCGCTCTGCGCGCTCGGCGTGCTGCTCCTCACCTCGGCAGGGCTCGTGACCGGACAGACCGCCGGGCTCGGCATTCTCGCGAGCTACGTGTCGGGCTGGCCGTTCGGCGTGTGGTTCTTCGTGCTCAACCTGCCGTTCTACATCCTCGGCTGGCAGCGGATGGGGCCCCGCTTCATCGTGAAGACGGTCATCGCGGTCTCGCTCCTGTCGGTCTTCGCCGCGCTGCTGCCGTCCTTCGTCACGTTCGGCCGACTCGATCCCTGGGTGGCTTCGGCGCTGGCCGGCGCGGTGACGGGGATGGGCCTCATCGTCATCTTCCGGCACGGCGCCTCGCTCGGCGGAATCGGCATCCTCGCGCTCTGCATGCAGGAGCGGTTCGCGATCCGGGCGGGCTGGGTCCAGCTCGGCTTCGACGCGGTGCTCTTCGCCGCGGCGTTCCTGATCCTCGATCCGTTCCTCGTCCTCGTCTCGCTTCTGGGCGCGGTGATCGTGAACCTCATCATCGCGGTGAACCATCGCCGCGACCGCTACATCGGACGCTGACATGAACTGGGTGCTGCTGATCCTCGCCATCGCCTTCGAAACCGTCGGAACCTCCGCGCTGAAGGCCTCCGCCGGGTTCACCCGGCTCGGCCCCTCGCTGGTCACGCTGACCTGCTTCGTCGTGTCACTGTTCCTGCTGTCGCTGGTGCTCAGGACGATCCCCGTCGGGATCGCCTACGCGATATGGTCCGGCCTCGGCATCGTGCTGATCGCGGCGATCGGCTGGCTCGCCTTCGGCCAGCGGCTCGATCCCGCCGCGATCCTAGGTTTGGTCATGATCATCGCCGGAATCGTCGTGATGCAGCTCTTCTCCGACACGACGGGGCACTAGGCCCCGCCCGGTCAGGCGGCGGCGATCACCCCGCGCGCCGCGTCGAGCGCTGCATCGGCCTGCGAGATGTCGGCCCCGCCGCCCTGCGCCATCTCCGGCCGTCCACCGCCCCCTCGTCCGCCGAGGGCTTCCACCGCGGCCTTCACGAGATCGACGGCCGAGACCCGGCCCGCGAGATCCTTCGTGACACCGGCGGCGACCGCGGGCTTCGCCCCCGTATCGGCGATCAGCACGACGATGCCGCTGCCGAGCGAGGCCTTCTGCGCATCGATCATCGGCCCGAGATCCTTGCCCGACACGCCGGAGATCACCTGCATCACGGCCTTCATCCCGTTGATGTCCTGCGCTTCGGCCCCCGCGCCCATCGCCTTCTCGCGGCGAAGCTGCGCCACCTCGTTCTGCAGCGCCCGGCGCTCGTCCATCAGCGCCCGGACGCGGGTACCGACCTCCTCGGGCTGCGACTTGAACAGATTGGCAAGCTCTGCCACCCGGTGATCCTGCGCCCGCAGGTAGTCCATAGCCGCCTGCCCGGTCAGCGCCTCGATCCGCCGCACGCCCGCGCTCGACGCCTGATCGCCCAGCGTGACGAAGGCGCCGATCTCGCCGGTCCGGCCGACATGCGTGCCGCCGCAAAGCTCGATCGAGTAGGTCCGCTTGTCGGCACCCCGCCCGGTCCCGTCCTTCGCGCCCATCGAGACGACGCGCACCTCGTCGCCGTACTTCTCGCCGAAGAGCGCCTGCGCACCGAGCGCGCGGGCGTCGTCGGGCGCCATGATCCGGGTCGAGACCTCGGCATTCTGCCGGATGAAGGCGTTCACCTCTGCCTCGACCCGCGTGAGCTCCTCGAGCGAGACCGCCTGCCCGTGGCTGAAGTCGAAGCGCAGCCGGTCCGGCGCGTTGAGCGAGCCGCGCTGCGCGACGTGCTCGCCGAGGGCGCCGCGCAACGCCTCGTGCAGCAGATGCGTCGCCGAATGGTTCGCGCGGATCGCCGAGCGGCGGTCGTGATCGACGACAAGCTCGGCCGGTTGGTCCCGCGCAATCTGCCCCTCCTCGACCTCGGCCAGATGCATGTAGATGCCCGCCGACTTGCGCGTATCCGTCACGCGCGCGCGCCCCGTCTGCGTCCGCACGATCCCGGTATCGCCGACCTGACCGCCCGCCTCCGCGTAGAACGGAGTCTGGTTGACGACGATCGCGATGGTCTCGCCGGCTTCCGCTGCGTCGATCTCCGACCCGTCGCGGACGAGCGCGAGGATCTGCCCCTCTGCCGTCTCGGTGTCGTAACCCAGGAACTCCGTGGTGCCGTGCCGCTCCGCCAGATCGAACCAGATCGCCGCATCCGCCTGCTCGCCCGAACCGGACCAGGCCGCGCGGGCCCGGGCCTTCTGCTCGGCCATCGCCGCGTCGAACCCGGCCACGTCCACGCCCAGGCCCTTCTCGCGGAGCGCGTCCTGCGTCAGGTCGAGCGGGAAGCCGTAGGTGTCGTAAAGCTTGAACGCGGCCTCCCCCCCGAGCGTGCCGCCCGCGGACAGGCGGCCGACCTCGTCCTCGAGCAGACGCAGCCCGCGGTCGAGCGTGGCGCGGAACCGATCCTCCTCGCCGCGCAGCGTCTCCTCGATCAACGCCTTCGCGCGGACAAGTTCGGGATAGTGCTGCCCCATCTGCTGCACCAGCGCCGGGACCAGCCGGTGCATCACCGGATCCTGCGCACCGGCCTGATGCGCGTGCCGCATGGCGCGGCGCATGATCCGGCGCAGCACGTAGCCACGACCTTCGTTCGAGGGCATCACGCCGTCCGCGATCAGGAAGGAGGTGGAGCGCAGGTGGTCGGCGATCACCCGGTGATGCACGTTCTCCGGTCCGTCCGCGTCCGTCGAGGTCGCGTGCGCGCTGGCCTCGATGAGCGCGCGCATCAGGTCGGTGTCGTAATTGTCGTGCTTTCCCTGCAGAAGCGCGCCGATCCGCTCGAGCCCCATGCCGGTGTCGATCGACTGCATGTCGAGCGGCCGCATCGAGCCGTCGGGCAGCTGCTCGTTCTGCATGAAGACGAGGTTCCAGATCTCGATGAACCGGTCGCCGTCCTCGTCCGGGCTGCCCGGCGGGCCGCCGGGAATATGGTCCCCGTGGTCGTAGAAGATCTCGCTGCAGGGGCCGCAGGGGCCGGTCGGGCCCATCCGCCAGAAATTGTCGTCGCTGGCGATGCGGATGATCCGCTCGTCCGGCAGGTTCGCGACCTTCTTCCACAGTGCCGCCGCCTCGTCGTCGGTGTGGTAGATCGTGACCAGAAGCCGGTTGGGATCGATCCCGAAATCCCGGGTCAGAAGGTCCCAGGCGAAGGGGATCGCTTCGGACTTGAAGTAGTCGCCGAAGCTGAAATTGCCCAGCATCTCGAAGAAGGTGTGGTGGCGCGCGGTGTAGCCCACATTGTCGAGGTCGTTGTGCTTGCCACCGGCGCGGACGCATTTCTGCGATGTCGTCGCGCGGACGTAATTTCGGCTCTCGACGCCGGTGAAGACGTTCTTGAACTGCACCATGCCCGAATTGGTGAACATCAGCGTCGGGTCGTTGTGCGGCACGAGCGGAGAGCTGTCCACGACCGCGTGTCCGTTGCGCGCGAAGTGGCCGAGGAAGGTCGAGCGGATATCGTTAAGGCTGGGCATGTCGTTCCTCCTCGCGCGGCGGGTCCGCGCCGTCCTAGCCCCGGCGTGTCGGCCCGTCCAGCCACCCAACGAAAACGGGGCCGCCCTGCTCGCGACCCCGTTCCGTCATCTCGTCTCGACCGGCCCCGGGCGGGGCATCACTCGTCGAAGATCTCGTCCTTGTCGCCGGCCCCCATCTGGAAGTCGAGTCCGTGGGCCGCGCGGATCTTGTCCTCGATCTCGAGCGCGACGGACGGATTCTCGCGCAGGAAGGTCTTGGAGTTCTCGCGCCCCTGCCCGATCCGCTCGTCGCCGTAGCTGAACCAGGCGCCGGACTTGTCGACCACGCCGGCCTTCACGCCGAGGTCGAGCAACTCGCCCATCTTGGAGATGCCCTCGCCGTACATGATGTCGAACTCGACCTGCTTGAACGGCGGCGCGACCTTGTTCTTGACGACCTTCACCCGCGTGGTGTTGCCCACGACCTCGTCGCGATCCTTGATGGCGCCGATCCGGCGGATGTCGAGGCGGACGGAGGAATAGAACTTCAGCGCGTTGCCGCCCGTCGTCGTCTCCGGCGAGCCGAACATGACGCCGATCTTCATCCGGATCTGGTTGATGAAGATCACCATGCAGTTCGACCGCGAGATCGAGCCCGTCAGCTTACGCATGGCCTGGCTCATCAGGCGCGCATGGACGCCCACGGAGCTGTCGCCCATGTCGCCCTCGAGCTCCGATTTGGGCGTCAGCGCCGCGACCGAGTCCACGACCACGAGGCTGACCGCACCGGACCGCACGAGCGTATCGACGATCTCGAGCGCCTGCTCACCGGTATCGGGCTGCGAGATCAGGAGCTCGTCGAGGTCGACGCCGAGCTTGCGCGCGTATTGCGGGTCGAGCGCGTGTTCGGCGTCGACAAAGGCGCAGACGCCGCCCTTCTTCTGCTCCTCGGCGACGACATGAAGGGTCAGCGTCGTCTTGCCCGAGGATTCCGGCCCGTAAATCTCGATCACGCGCCCTTTCGGCAGGCCGCCGATGCCGAGCGCGATGTCGAGGCCGAGCGAGCCCGTCGAGGTCGACTCGATGTCCTTGAGGACGTTGTCGCCCCCGAGCTTCATGATCGAGCCCTTGCCGAACTGACGCTCGATCTGGGCGAGCGCGCTGTCGAGCGCCTTCTGCTTGTCCGCGCCGCGTTTGTCAGCCATGTCGATAAGGTTCGCCATTCCCATAGTATCACGCCCTTGTTGCATGCTGCCGCAGTCGCGGCAATCGGGGTTTCGTTCACGTATCGTTCTGCTTGTCCCGGATATGGAACGTTTGGGGAACACATTCAAGTAATCATTTAATTCTTCCTTAATCCGGGCGATCAGGGAGCCGTACGCAAACGAAGGATCGGGAAAGTGCTGATCTTCTGGGACGCCCGCATCGTCCTCCTCGCCGTGCCGAAGACGGGGTCGACGGCGCTCGAGGCCGCTCTGGCGTCGCACGCCGACGCCGCGATCGTGAATCCGCCGGGCCTCAAGCATTGCGGGGTCCGCAAGTACGACCGCGAATTGCGCCCGTTCTTCGAGCGCGGCGGACAACGTCCGATGGAGAAGATGGCCGTCATTCGCGAGCCGGTGGACTGGCTGGGCAGCTGGTTCCGCTACCGGAGCCGACCGGCGTTGCGGGGCCATGCGAACTCGACCGCCGGGATGCAGTTCACGCATTTCGTGGAGGCGTATCTCACCCCCGAGCCCCCCGCCTTCGCCCGGGTCGGGTCGCAAGCCGTGATGCTTGCCGGTGGCGTGGAGCACCTGTTCCGGCACGACGATCTGGGCCCCGCCACCGCGTTCCTCGCCGAACGCCTGGGGACCGAGGTGACGTTGCCGCGCGCCAACGTCTCGCCCCCAGGCGACGTCTCGCTCCCGGCGGATCTGGAGGCGCGTCTGCGGATCGAGCGGGCGGAGGATTTCGCCCTCTGGAAGCGCGCGGCCCCCTGACCTACTGAAGCGCGCGTTCGACGGTGCGGGTCAGGTCGTTCAGCGAGAAGGGTTTCGGCAGGAACGTCGCGTTCGGGACGGGCGTGCTGGTCTCCGACAGCGCGTCCTGCGTGTAGCCCGAGATGAACACGGTCCGCACCGTCGGACGATCCTTCAGCGCCTTGCGCACCCAACTCGGCCCGTCGAGCCCCGGCATCATCACGTCGGTCACGAACAGGTCGACGACGAGCGAGGGATCCGACAACTGCGCGAGCGCGGATTCCGCGTTCTCCGCCTCGACGACGTCGTAGCCCCGGAGACGGAGCGCGCGCGACGCGAAGGCGCGGACCGGTGCCTCGTCCTCGACCAGAAGCACGACCGGGCGGGCGCGATCGCCACCGGCGGCGCCGGTCGCGGCCCCGGCCGAGCCGGTCGCTCCGCCGGACGGGTCTTGCGCGCGGGTCGCATCGGTCTTCGCCGCCACGGCGGGCGAGCCGTCCGCCACCTTCACGGGGGCGGGCTCGACGCGGTCGTCGTTCCGGCCGGACGATGCATCCCCGTCGCCGGACGCAACCGAACGGGACACCTCGGGGCGATTCCGCGTGTCGCCCTCGTGCCGTCCGCGGCACGGCAACGCATCGCTCGGCGCTGTAACGACGGACGGCGTGGTCTCTTTCCGGTCATCCGGCCTGTCACGCATCGACGGCTCGACGACCGTATTGGCCGGTTGTTCCAGCCTGTAGGGCGTCGGGATGGCGGGCGTGTCCATCCGTTCGACAGGCTCGTCGTCCAGCACGGCCATCTTGTCGTCGTCGGGCATCACCGGGAAATAGAGGCTGAACCGCGTCCCGACGTCGAGCTCGGAATCGGCGAAGATGTAGCCACCCGATTGCTTGATTATACCGTAGGCCATCGACAGCCCCAGCCCGGTCCCCTCGCCCGGCCGCTTGGTGGTGAAGAACGGCTCGAAGATCCGGGCGAGGTTGTCCTTCGAGATGCCCCGGCCTTCGTCGGTCACGTTGATGACCACGTACTGGCCCGGCGGCATCGTCACGCGATCGCGCGTCAACGGCTGGTTGAGGAAGCGGCATTCGGTCTCGATCCGGATCTCGCCGCCCTCGGGCATCGCGTCCCGTGCGTTGACGACCAGGTTCATCAGCACCTGCTCGAGCTGGCGACGGTCGCCACGCACGGGAATGAGCCCCGGATCGTGTTGCAGCGTCAGCCGGACGTTGTCGCCCACCAGACGGTTCAGCAGATGCGCCAGATCCGCCAGCGTATCGCGCAGGTCGACGGGCTGCATCTGCAGCTTCTGCTTGCGCGAGAAGGCCAGCAACTGCCCCACCAGCGCCGCGGCGCGATTGGCGTTCTGGTTGATCTGCTTGAGGTCGGCGAAATCCTCGTCGCCCTCGTCGTGGCGCAGAAGCAGCAGGTCGCAATGGCCCGAGATCGCGGTAAGCAGATTGTTGAAATCGTGCGCCACGCCGCCGGCGAGCTGACCGATGGCCTGCATCTTCTGGCTTTGCACGAATTGCGCCTCGAGCGTCTTCAGCTCGGTCGCGTCGTTCAGGACGGCGAGCAGCCCGCCCTCGCCGTCATCGACGGGACGACTGAGCGTGATCTGCAGGTAGGTCTCCGTCTCGGCGCCGGTCACCCGCACAACCTCGGCCCGGTAGAGACCGCGGCCGGCCGCGGCTTCGCTGACCCATCCGCGCACGCTGCGGCCCAGCCCCTCGACCATCGCGGCGAGGCGGACCTCGCCGGGGGACGCCGTCGCCGGCAGCAGGTCGCGCGCGAGCCGGTTGGCGAACAGAACGCGGCCTTCGGGGTCGAGCCTCAGCAGGGCCACGGGCAGGGAATCGAGCTCGACACGGCCGTTCTTGTACTCGCCCGCCGGCATCACGAAGACCTCCGACCGGCCGTTCGCCGGTTCCGACAGGACCACGCGGACCGGCTGCGGCCCGTCCGTCGTCAAGAGCCGGTTCAACCTGCCGCTCTGCAGGGGCACCTTTTCGAACAGATCCCGCACCCGCTGGGCACGATGCCCCGCCTTCTCCTCCAGGACGTCGTTCATGGAGAGGATGGTGCCGGACGGCCCGACGGTCAGCATCGGCAGACCGTTCCCGTCGGCGCCGCGCGATGGCTGGTCCACCAGGTCCTCGATCCGCCAGAGCAGCCCGCCCGGGACGCGATGGACGGCCACGCGCACATGGCCCCGCCGCGTCACGACATCCTCCCGCGCGGAGCCGTATCCCCGCGCGGCGGCACGGAGACGATGCACGACGGCGTCCGGATTGGCGAAGAGGGGCTCGAGCATGACGGACATCGTCGCAGCCTTCCGCGCACCGAGGCGGTCGGTCGCGGCGGTGTTCTGCGCGATGATCGCGCCCGCCTCGTCGGTGCAGAGGCCCGGCACGGTGTCGTGATCGAGCAAGGCCATTACGGTCTGCAGGCGACGACGTTCCAGGCGGGCATCCACCAGGGTCGCGATCTGCAGCCCGACGAGGATCGCCGCCGACGCTCCGGCGACCGCCAGAAGGAGCGCGCGGGAGACATCGAACTCGACGACGAAGGACGCCACGACCGCGGCGAGCGCGGCGAGAAGGAAGATCGCGGACCCGGTCCGCAGTCGGTTGAGAGTTTGTGCCAAGTCGCCCAAGGTCCACCTCTTTCGCCGTACGTGATTGGCCTGGCCGGCAATCGATCCGGTAAATTTATCGGCAAGATTCGTTAATGCAGCATTAATAATCCGTGAATGTCCTATAACGTACGCTCGAAATGATTCCTGCGACCTAACCGCCCGAGCTCGGCCCCGACGCCGCATCGGCAACGCTCCACCGGCAGATCGATCAGGAAATGACCGGCAGATCGGTCAGGAATTGAAGGTCCAGCCCGTCATCCGGGCCTGCACCCAGTTCCAGCTCGAACGGCACATTTCCTCGAGGTCGCGCTGCGCCTCGAAGCCGAGCTCGGACCGGGCCCGGCTCGGATCGGCGTAGAGCTTCGGCACGTCGCCCGCACGCCGCGGGGCGATGCGGTAGGGCAGCTCGCGCCCGACGACGTCCTGGTAGGCGCCGTGCAACTCGAGCACGGAGACCGGATTGCCCGTCCCGATATTCAGGCGGTGGGCGCGGCCGTCCAGCAGGGCCTGCAACGACTTCACATGGGCGTCCGCGAGGTCCATCACGTGGATGTAGTCGCGCAGGCAGGTTCCGTCCGGCGTGTCGTAATCGTCGCCGAACACGCGCAGTTCGGACATCTCGCCCGTCGCGACCTTGGCCACGTAGGGCATCAGGTTCTCCGGCACGCCGCGCGGGTCCTCCCCGATCAACGCCGAGCCATGCGCCCCCACCGGGTTGAAGTAGCGCAGCACGCCGAGCACCCACGGATCGGCCCGTGCCGCCTGTTCGAGGATGCGCTCGCAGGTGACCTTGGTGAAGGCGTAGGGCGAGGTGTGCGACAGCGGCATGTCCTCGGTGAGCGGGAAGACCTCCGGCTCGCCGTAGACCGTCGCCGTCGAGGAGAAGACGAGGCGCCAGACCTCCGCCGCACGCATCGCCTGCGTCAGGGTCGTCAGCCCGCCGATATTCGTCTCGAAGTAATCGAGCGGCCGCGCCACGCTCTCGCCCACGGCCTTCTTCGCGGCGAAATGCACCACGCCGTCGATGGCCTTCTCCGCGAAGAGCCGCGTCAGCAGCGCGCGGTCGAGCACCGTCCCCTCCACGACGTCGACATCCGCCCCGGTGAGCCGCGACAGCCGGTCGACGACGCTCGCGTCGGAGTTCGAGAAGTCGTCGAGGATCGTCACCCCGAACCCGGCCTCGACCAGCGCCACATAGGTATGCGACCCGATATATCCGGCGCCGCCGGTGAGGAGGATATGCGGCATGACGATGCTCCGGATCTGGTGTCGGCGCCCCGCGTCTAGCCCCTCCGCCGGGCTGCGGAAACCCCGTGGAACGCGGTTCGGTCGACCTGCCCGTCGAAGGCCGTCCCGGCGTTCCCGCGCGGGCGATCCGACATCCCCGGCCTTTCGCAAGGCCCGCATATCGCCTACCTTGAGCGAAACCCCACAAGATAGAGCAGCACATGCCCGACGACCTTCTCGACGGCGCCGAGCCGGACCGCAGCTACGACGCCTCCTCCATCGAGGTGCTGGAGGGGCTGGAGCCCGTCCGCAAGCGCCCCGGCATGTATATCGGCGGCACCGACGAGCGGGCGCTGCATCACATGGTGGCCGAGGTGCTCGACAACTCGATGGACGAGGCGGTCGCGGGCCACGCCAACCGGATCGAGGTGGAGCTGCATGCCGACGGGTCCTGCACGATCCGCGACAACGGCCGCGGCATCCCGGTCGACCCGCACCCGAAGTTTCCGGGCAAGTCCGCGCTCGAGGTGATCCTCTGCACGCTCCACGCCGGCGGCAAGTTCTCCGGCAAGGCCTACCAGACCTCGGGCGGCCTGCACGGCGTCGGCGCCTCCGTGGTCAACGCGCTCTCCGATTCGATGGTCGTGCAGGTCGCCCGCGACCGGCAACTCTGGGAGCAGCGCTTCTCCCGCGGCGTCCCCCTCGGTCCCGTCGCCAAGGTCGGCGCGGCCCCCAACCGGCGGGGCACGACCACCACCTTCCACGCCGACCCCGACATCTTCGGCGCCCACCGCCTGAAGCCCGCCCGCCTGTTCCGCTCGATCCGCTCCAAGGCCTACCTATTCTCCGGCGTGGAGATCCGCTGGACTTCCGCGATCGACGACGGCGAGACGCCGACCAAGGCCACGTTCCACTTCCCCGGCGGCCTCGCCGACTACCTCGCCGAGACGCTGGGCGACGCCGCGACCTATGCCGACGCGCCCTTCGCCGGCACCGTCGACTTCCGGGAGCGGTTCGGCATGCCCGGCAAGGTCGAGTGGGCGATCAATTGGACGCCCTCCCGCGACGGCTTCCTGCAAAGCTACTGCAACACCGTTCCCACGCCCGAGGGCGGCACCCACGAGCAGGGGTTCTGGGCCGCGATCCTGAAGGGCGTGAAGGCCTACGGCGAGCTCGCCAACAACCGCAAGGCCGCGCAGATCACCCGCGACGACCTGACGACGGGGGGCGCCGCGCTCGTCTCCTGCTTCATCGCCGAGCCCGAATTCGTCGGCCAGACCAAGGACCGCCTCGCCACCACGGAGGCTGCCCGGCTGGTCGAGACGGCGATCCGCGACCGGTTCGACAACTGGCTGGCCTCCGACACCAAGGCCGCGGGCGCCATCCTCGACTTCCTCGTCCTGCGCGCGGAGGAGCGTCTGCGCCGCCGGCAGGAGAAGGAGACGGCGCGCAAATCCGCCACCAAGAAGCTCCGCCTGCCCGGCAAGCTCGTGGACTGCACGGCGCAGGCCCGCGCGGGCACCGAGCTCTTCATCGTGGAGGGCGACTCGGCCGGCGGCTCCGCCAAGATGGCGCGCGACCGCAAGACCCAGGCCCTCCTCCCCCTGCGCGGCAAGATCCTGAACGTGCTGGGCGCCGCCTCCTCGAAGCTCGGCTCCAACGCGGAGATCTCCGACCTGACGCAGGCGCTGGGCGTCGGGCTGGGCTCGCGCTTCGACATCGAGGATCTGCGCTACGACAAGGTCATCATCATGACCGACGCGGACGTGGACGGCGCGCATATCGCCGCGCTCCTGATGACGTTCTTCTTCACCCAGATGCGCCCGATGATCGACAGCGGCCACCTCTACCTCGCCTGCCCGCCGCTGTTCCGGCTAACGCAGGGGGCGAACCGCGTCTACTGCCTCGACGAGGCCGAGCGCGACGCCTGGCTGAAGAAGGGTCTGGGCGGCAAGGGAAAGAACGGCGGCAAGATCGACGTCTCCCGCTTCAAGGGCCTGGGCGAGATGGACGCCAAGGACCTCAGGGAGACGACGATGGACCCCGCCTCCCGCAAGCTCATCCGCGTCTCCATCGACGAGGACCTCCCCGGCGAGACCGGCGACCTCGTGGAACGCCTGATGGGCAAGAAGCCGGAGATGCGGTTTCAGTATATTTCGGAGAACGCAAAGTTTGCGGGGGAACTGGATGTTTAAATGGCTAGATAACCCTAGTCCCTCTAGAAAGAAGAAGCTTATAACGAAGATTTTAAAGCGAAAGCCGCCAAGGTCCTATCAATTATCTGACTCAAGTAAAGATGTGGATTACCTTTCGCTTCTAGTAAAAGACTTTGATAGCGGCACCGATTTACTAGTCGAGAACCTCAACAGAGGATACGTAACAGGATTTCAGCGAGGCGACGATGGATACACCTTACCAGCAAGCTGCCACCTCGATTACGTAACGAGCGCAAATGTCACTGTTCTACACAAGCTTGGATTTATCACAGCGACTTTTACGGGTTGGAAAAGTATACGATATGGCTTGTTCAGCCGATATACCGAACGACAATATATTTTAAGAAGAGTTAAAGCGAAGGTTTCCTCGAGATTCATCAAGTTCTCGAGGGAGCGGCAGAAAATACTACAAGAAGTCGTGGATGTTCTCCTTTCAGACGATGAACTCAGTCATGACGGAGTTAGCATGTTTGGATTGTTAGAGCGCATACATGGTCGAAATTTCTATATACGCAAAGATGCCCCCGTTTATCAGCGATATTTCTATAAGGTTATTGATAGCTTGAAACATGACGAAGCACTCGTCGAGAACTCAGGACGGATAGAGATGGGACCTAAAGCTCTGTTGATACTCAGTGACTATGAAATCGCGCAACGACGGCACAAAGATACACGGTTGCAAAACTGGATATTGATAATCCTCACTGTAGCTTTGATATTTGCGACGTTGTTTGGGCCTATACTTCCTAGATTTTTATCTGCGACGTAAACATATAGCTTCGCCAATCCAAATCGAACTCGAAACAACGTCATGGCGTAGGATCAGACCTACTTCGTAACTTCTTAAGACTACGACAGAAATAAAGGTGCTAACCTTCGTTCCATCCGAGATTTTGACTTGTTTATTCAGTATTAGATTCGGTGGTATTTACCCAGCCGCAAGCTGGGCAGCCCCCGGCCGTCCCCATGGGCGGGGGCTTCGCCCCCACCCGCGGCCGGGGCCTGCCCTCTCCGCATCACGAACGACCACCCCGCCCCACATCACGGACGCCCGCCCAACCCGAAACTGCCGCCCTTCGCGCCGCCCTGCCGAACCCCGCGCCGATCACGGCACCGTGTCCCGCCCCGGCGCCCCTTTACCTTGCGCGCCCCCCGCTCCCGCACCGTAGGGTCGGGGGAACCCCGCCAGCCGAAGGGTCCCCGATGCGACGCCATACGCCCTTAACCGCCGACCGCTCGCCCGGAGCCGCCACCCGGGGCTTCGCCCGTCGCTCGCTGAAAACGATCCACTGGATCGTTTTCCTGGCGCTCGCCCTCCGGGGCTTCGCCCGTCGCTCGCTGAAAACGATCCACTGGATCGTTTTCCTGGCGCTCGCGACCCCGGCCGCCGCGCAGGACACCGATCTCGAACTCGTCCTCCTCGCCGACGCCTCGGGCTCGATCACCTCCTCCGAGATCGCCTTCCAGCGGCAGGGCTACGCCGAGGCCATGCAGGACCCGGCGGTGCTCGCCGCCATCGCCGACACCGCCTACGGCTCCATCGCCGTCACCTATGTCGAATGGGCCGAGACGCAGGACGTCGTCGTCGACTGGATGGAAATCGCCACCGCCGAGGACGCCGCCCGCTTCGCCGCCGCCCTCGACGGCCCGCCCCGCCGCGCGGTCGGGCGCAACGCCATCGGCGCGGCGCTGCTCCGCGGCCTCGACCTGATCGAGACGAACCGGATCGACGGCTGGCGGCGGGTCATCGACTTCTCCGGCGATTCCCCGCGCAACTTCTCCGGCCCCGGCATCGAGGCCGCCCGGCAGGAGGTGCTGGCCGCCGGCGTCACCATCAACGCGCTCGCCGTCGTGTCCGAGCGCGGCTGGGGCGGAAACGACAACCTCGCGGAGACCTACGGCGAGATCATCATCGGCGGCCCCGGCGCCTTCGTCGTCGCCGCCGAGACCCGCGCCGCCTTCGCCGAGGCCGTGAAGCGCAAGCTCATCCTCGAGATTGCCGGCACGCCCCCGCCCCGCGAGGTGGCCGCGAACTGACGTCCGCAGCACCGGAGACAGGGCAGACCACCTCGGGAGACGTCGTGCATCAGGTCTGGTCACGACCGCCCGGCCGCAGGACGGGCAGTCCCCGACCGCCCCCAAGGGCGGGGGCTGCCCTCACCGGATCAGGCCACGCGCGCCACGCCCTCCCCCGTATCCGTAGATTGCGGTCCCGCCCGACGGCGATACGGTCGTCGCGTGACTCGATCGCTCCCTTCGCCAAGGCTGCCCCCCATGCGCGCCCCCGCTCTCCTCGCCGCCCTCCTCCTCGCCCTCCCGGCCTGCACGCGCGGCCTCACGCAGGCGGAGGCCGATCTCGTCGCGCCGCTCCTGCCGGACCTCGCGACCGAGGACGTCCGGATCACGCGCAGCCCGGTCGTCGGCCTCTTCCCGATCACCTACGACGCCCGCCCCCGCATCGCCTGCCGCGAGAAGATCGCCCCGCCGATCGAGGGCCGCATCGTCGCCAGCACCGCCGGCATCGTCCTCTTCCAGCGTCTCTGGACCGCGCCGCGCTGGAGCCTGCCGGATTACGCGGCACCTCTGGGCGACCATCTCGACCTCGCCACGGCGATGTTCTTCGCCCACGAGATGACCCATGTCTGGCAATGGCAGGCCCGCGCCGTCACCGGCTACCACCCCGCCCGCGCATTCTTCGAGCAGATCGAGATCGACGATCCCTACCTGTTCGACGCCGACGCGCCGACGCCCTTCCTCGAACGCGGCTACGAGGAGCAGGCGAGCCTCGTGGAGGAATATCTCTGCTGCGCCACGCTCGACCCGTCGGGCGCGCGGACCGGGCGACTGCACGCGCTCCTGTCGGAGGCCCTGCCCGTCGCCCCGCCGGCGAACTTCCCGCGCCCGGTGCTCATTCCCTGGGCCGACGACCTCGACGGCATCTGCGCCTGAACGCAAACGCGGTCTTGCAATCCTGTAGTGCCACAGCCGTAACACAGCCGTGACACGCCGGTAACACCGCTCAGGTCGCCGCTTCGGCCCGCTCCTCGAGCGTCAGCCACTCCTCCTCCACGGCCGCGAGTTTCGCCTGCCGTTCGGTCAGCGCATCGGTGGCCTTGCGGAACTTCACCGGCTCGCGGGAATAGAGTTCGGGATCGGCGAGCAGCCCCTCCAGCTTCCCGATCTCCGCCTCCAACCGACTGATCTCGCTTGGCAAAAGATCCAGCCGGTGCCGCTCGGTATAGCTCAGCCCCTCCGCCTTCGGCGCCCCGGGCTTCGCCTTCGCCGCCGGTTTTCCCGCCGGCGCCCCGACCAGGCCCTCCCCCCGCTCGGGCCGCTGCGCGACGTAATCCGACCAGCCGCCCGGATAGACCTGCGCCCGCCCCTCCCCCTCCATCGCCACCGTCTGCGTCGCGACCAGATCGAGGAAGTCCCGGTCGTGGCTCACCAACAGCACAGTGCCGTCGTACTCTCCGATAACATCCTGAAGAAGATCGAGAGTTTCCACGTCGAGGTCGTTCGTCGGCTCGTCCAGAACCAGCAGGTTCGACGGCAACGCCATGATCCGCGCAAGCAGAAGCCGCGCCTTCTCACCCCCCGAAAGCGATTTCACCGGCGCCTTGAACTGCTTGTCGTCGAACAGGAAATCCTTGAGATACCCCGCCACGTGCCGCGGCGTGCCGCGCACCATCACCTGGTCGGACGCCCCCGACACGCCGAGCAGCGGATCGAGCGTGAGCGAATCCCACAGGGTCGCCTCGGGATCGAGCTTCGCGCGCGCCTGATCGAACACCGCGACCTCGAGATTGGTGCCGAGCTTCACCGATCCCGCATCCGGCGCGACCTCGCCCAGCAGCATCTTCAGAAGCGTCGTCTTGCCGACCCCGTTCGGGCCTACGAAGGCCACGCGGTCGCCGCGCATCACCCGCAGGTCGAAGTCCCGGACGATCACCCGATCGCCGAAGGCCTTGGAGAGCTCCGACGCCTCGATTACCCGCTTGCCGCTCGCCTGCCCCGCATCGAGCTCCAGCGCGGCGGTGCCGGCGCGGCGCACCTGCCCGGCCCGTTCGGCGCGCAGGTCGGCCAGCGCGCGCACGCGGCCCTGGTTGCGCTTGCGCCGGGCGCTGATCCCCTCGACGGCCCAACGCGCCTCCGCCTTGATTTTGCGGTCGAGCTTGTGGCGCGCCTGATCCTCTTCCTCCCAGACCTTGTCGCGCCAGGCCTCGAAGGCGTCGAAGCCCTTTTCCTGCCGCCGCACCGCGCCTCGGTCGATCCAGAGCGTCGCCCGCGTCAGGGCGCGCAGGAAGGCCCGGTCGTGGGAGATCAGGACATAGGCCGCGCGGGTCGATTTCAGCTCGGCCTCCAGCCATGCGATCGCGTCGATGTCGAGATGGTTGGTCGGCTCGTCGAGCAGCATCAGCTCCGGCGCCTCGGCCAGCAGCTTCGCCAGCGCCGCGCGCCGTCGCTCCCCGCCCGAGGCCGCCTGCGGCGACGCGTCGAGCTGGAGCTTCAGCCCCTCGGCCGCCGCCTCGACCCGCCAGGCCTCCGCCGCGTCGAGCCCGGAGGCCGCGTAATCGCCCAGCGTCGCGAATCCGTCGAGGCTCGGCTCCTGCTCCATGTAGCCGACCGACGTGCCGGGCGAGAGCGTCCGCAGCCCGCGATCGGCCTCGACCAGGCCGGCCATCACCTTCATCAGCGTGGATTTACCCGATCCATTGCGACCGACCAGTGCCACGCGATCTCCCGGCTGCACGACCAGCGACAGGTCGTCGAAGACGGGAGCGCCGCCGAAGGTCAGGGAGATGTCGGAAAGCTGGAGAAGGGGTGCGCGCGCCATGTCGCGCGGGCTATCCGTCGGACCCGGTGGCGTCAATCAGGCGTCAGAGAGCAAGCCCGCGAGGCGCTGCGCCCGGTTCCGCGGGATCGCCGCGACAGGAAGCGCGGTATGGACGTGCAGCGTCCCCAGATCCCGGTCGAAGACGGCATGGTCCGAGACCGAGGCCCCGAGGGCGAGCCACATGCGCAGGAGCGGTGGCATCGGCCCGGAGAGGGCGGTGAGCGGTGCCGTCTCCGCCGCGCGGGGGCGCGGCCGCCACGCTTCGGGGGCGATGCGGTCGGTCAGCGCGAGCGAACCGCACCCGCCCATGGACAAGGAGGCGCAGCCGTGGAGCACCTGCGCCCTCTCGGCCCCGACCAGCCGCGCCAGCATCGCGAGCATGAGGCGCAGCACTTGCGGGTCGTCACGCTCCGGCGCGAGGCAGATCCGACCGACTTCGACCGCCCTCGGAAAGACGCGGGCGAAGGTGGCGAGGTCGTAGCGCCCCCCGGCATAGCCGTCGGCGGCGGTGCCGTCGCGTTGCAGCGCGATCCTGGCATAGCCGCAGGTTACGCCCCCGTCCTCCACGAGAAGATGCTGCGCGTCCCGGTCATGCCCGTCCAGGTCGGTCGCTCCGCCCCGGAAGGTGCGGGCCCGGAGGGCGAAACCGGTGCCGGCCTCCGCCACCCCCACCAGCCGGGCGCGCAACCGCCCCACCGTCACGTCCATGCGTCGCGTCATCCCCTTGGCCATGCCGGGCAAACCCCTATCTACAGCGTCGCACCGCATTCCGGCGGTGTCCACGAGAAGGAGCGTGTCATGGAGAAGGTCGAGAAGTCCGACGCCGAATGGAAGGAACAGCTTGATCCCGAAGCCTACAAGGTGCTCCGCAAGCACGGCACCGAGCGGGCCGGCACGCACGAGGACTTTCCGAAGGGACCGGGCACCTATGTCTGCAAGGGCTGCGGCAACCCGGTCTTCGATCAGGCGACGAAGTTCGACAGCGGCACCGGCTGGCCCAGCTTCTATCAGCCCGTCGACGGGCTCGACGGCGAAAAGGTCGAGGAGAGCGTCGACAATTCGTGGTTCATGAAGCGCACCGAGGTTCATTGCGCCCGCTGCGAGGGGCATCTGGGCCACGTCTTCCCGGACGGGCCGCAGCCGACCGGCCTGCGTTACTGCATCAACGGGGTGGCGCTGGACTTCGAGCCCGCGGACTAGCGCTTCGCGCCGGCCTCAGGGGTCTCGACATCGGCTAGGTCGACGAGGTTCCAGGGCAGGCCGGCGTTGCGGTAGACCCGCTTGCCGAGACGAGGGTAGTCGCCCACGTCATGCGCGCGCCGTTCGCCGATCACCAGACAACGCAGGGGGTCGGTGCCGGTATTCTCGATCGAGTGCGCCAGACCGCCCTTCGGGTGTCCGAGGAAGTCGCCAGGACCGATCTCGGTCGTCGCTTCCCCGACATGCGCCGTTCCCCGGCCTTCGAGAACATAGACGCATTCGTCCTCGAAATGATGGACGTGGTGCTCGGTCGAGAGGTCGCCGGGCGCGATCTCGACGAGATGCACGCCGATGCCCTTGAGCCCGGTCGCGTCGCCCAGCGACTTGTTCACCCGCCGCGCGCGGCCGTTCAGGAAGTGGGTCTTGGCGAGCCCCGCCATCGCCGCGATCGCGTCCGCGGAGAGGTGGCCGGGCACCTTCGTCACACGCCGTCCGCCAGCGTCTCGCCGACATTGATGCGGCCGAAATTCCTGAGGAGCTGCTGAATGAGGCCGAAGTCGCGGATCGAGCTCGCGGTGACGCGGCGCGACAGCGGGACCACGCGTCCGCGCTCCAGCCCGAACCGTTCGATGTTCGCGAGCCTCCCGTTCTCGGCGAAGGAGAGGGCGACCAACTGCCGTTCGATCGTGCGCGACGGGAACGGCCCGTAGTTCCGCACCCGGCTCTGCACGTAATACCAGGCATCGGTCCGCTCCACGCCGCTGGTCGCGGGGCGGCCGACGGCCTCCTCCACGCTCTCCCGCGTGTCCACCCCGATGTCGAGCGCGGCCAGCGCTTCGGGCTCGGGGACGTAGCCGTGATTGCGATAGGTCGCGGCGCAGGCGGCGAGGCCGAGGCAGAGCACGGCGATCAGGAAGCGTTTCGCAATCGTCGTCATCGGCTGTCCCTTCCGCGATCGGGCCCCGTTGCACGGGTGGTCCCTTTCGCCTTATGGCTTATCTGCCGGCGCCGGCGCCATCAAGTCCGGGCCCGTTCCGGACCGCGACCCGAACCGAAGGGCCCGATAGAGATGAAACCCGTCCTGTCCCATCCCCTCCGCCCGGCCGACCTGCCGCAACGAAAGCCCACGCATGTGCGCCTCGTCCCCGATGCGGGGCAGCTCGAGGAGCTTGCCGACCGGCTCGGCGTCGATGCGTTGCGGAAGGTCCGTCTCGAAGGCGAGGTCCGGCCGGGCCCCGATCGCGACTGGACGCTCGACGCCGCGCTCGGCGCGACGATCATCCAGCCCTGCCGGGTGACGACCGATCCCGTCACGACCCGGATCGACGAACCGGTGCAGCGGCGCTATTCCCCGGACTACCAGGCACCGACGGGCGACGAGGCGGAAATGCCGGAGGATGACAGCCTCGAGCCCCTGCCCGCGATCATAGATCTGGGCGAGGTGCTCGAGGAGGCGCTGGCGCTGGCGATCCCGGCCTTCCCGCGCGCGCCCTCGGCGGATGGTCTCGCTCTCAGCGCGACGCCGCCGGGCGCCGACCCCATCGACGATGAGACCATCAAGCCCTTCGCAGGGCTTGCCGCGCTGAAGGACAAGCTCGAAGGCAAGGATTGAGCGCGGGCGCGAAGCTCACTCCGCGCGGGACATCATCGCTTCGACCTCGGCCAGACGATCCGGCGCGAGGTGATGGTTCGGCGCCGTCTGCGCGTTCACGACGGCAACGGTGGCCGCGACGAAAAGCAGAGCGCTGGCGGAAAGTGTCTTGAGGCACATGGTGAATTCCTTGAATGAATGGATCGTGCGATGAGGCGGAGATAGACACGAACCTTCGGGAAGTCCTGTGCATCCGCGCAGGGGATGGGCTGCAATCCGGCATGAGCGTCGCAGGCGGGTGCACGGGCTTGCATCGACGCGGCAACTCTGCGACATGCGCGGTCCTTTCCGCTTCGGGGCGGAAACCGCTGGACCCTCGGATCGAATGTCACTAGGGGACCACCGAGATTTTAACGACACCGGACCGTGCCCGACGCGGTCCCAACAGACCTCGAGGTTGCTCCATGGCTGTCCCGCAGAACAAGGTCACCCCGTCGCGCCGCAACAACCGCCGCTCGCACGATTCCCTCAAGCCCGGCAATCCGGCCGAATGCCCGAATTGTGGCGAGTTGAAGCGCCCGCACCATGTTTGCGGTGCCTGCGGCCACTATGCCGACCGGGAAGTGATTGCCGCCGATACCGTCGATCTGGACGACGACGCCGCCTGATCCTGACGATCCGCCACGCGACGACAAGGGGGGATCGTCATGTCGGATGAGGCCCCGGACCCCGGACCCGAAGCGTCGGGCGTGCTGTCCATCGACGCGATGGGCGGCGATCACGGGCCCGAGGCCGTCGTCGCTGGGCTCGCGCGCG
Organism: uncultured Jannaschia sp.; assembly: GCF_947494055.1. Classification (GTDB taxonomy): domain Bacteria; phylum Pseudomonadota; class Alphaproteobacteria; order Rhodobacterales; family Rhodobacteraceae; genus Jannaschia. The sequence continues at coordinate 216,062 of NZ_CANLTR010000002.1, forward strand.
CGGTGAAGACGAACCCTGCGATCCGCTTCATCGTCCACGGGGACGGGCGTGTGCTCGACGCGCTGATCGCCCGGCGCCGCGGCCTGTCGGATCACTGCACCGTTCGCCACGCGACGGATGTCGTCGCGATGAGCGACAAGCCCAGTCAGGTGATGCGGACGGGCAAGTCCACCTCGATGTGGTCGGCCGTGGATGCCGTCCGCTCGGGCGAGGCGACGGTCTGCGTGAGTTGCGGCAATACCGGCGCGCTGATGGCCGTCAGCATGATGCGCTTGCGCAAGCTGCCGGGGATCAACCGCCCTGCGATCGCGATCCTCTGGCCGTCGCGCAACCCGTCGGGCTTCAACGTCATGCTCGATGTGGGCGCCGACATCCGCGCGGATGCGGACGATCTGGTGCAATACGCGCTCATGGGAATGTCGTACGCGCGCAACGGTCTCGGACTGGAGCGCCCCCGGCTCGGACTGCTGAACGTCGGCACCGAGGAGCACAAGGGCCGGACCGAACTGAAGGATGCGCACGACCGTATCGAACAGGTCGCGGCGAAGGCGGGGTTCGACTATGTCGGCTTCGTCGAGGGGAGCGACATTCCCGGTGACCGCGTCGACGTCATCGTCACCGACGGCTTCACCGGAAACGTGGCGCTGAAGACCGGCGAGGGCACCGCGCGCTTCGTGCGCGACATGCTGGGCGAGGCGTTCGGCGCGACCGCGCTGTCGAAGGTCGCCGCCGTTCTCGCGATGGCCTCGCTCAAGCGTCTCTCGACCCGGATCGATCCGCGCCGGGTGAATGGCGGCGTGTTCCTCGGACTCAACGGCACCGTGGTGAAATCGCACGGCGCCGCCGACGAGACGGGGGTTGCGGCGGCGATCGGGCTCGCCTGGGAATTGTCGAAGTCGAATTTCAGCGAACGGATCAAGGCCCGTGTCGCGGGGCTCGCGTTGACCACGGAGACGCAGGGATGATCCGTTCCGTGATCCGGGGTGTCGGCCACTACCTGCCCGACCGCGTCGTGCCGAACAGCTGGTTCGAGAGCTTCCTCGACACCTCCGACGAGTGGATCGTCTCGCGTAGCGGCATCGAGCGGCGGCATTTCGCGGCGGAGGGACAGCTCACCTCGGACCTCGCGATCCGTGCGGCGCGCGCGGCGCTTGCCGGGGCCGGCATCGAGGCCGATGCCGTCGATGCCGTGATCGTCGCGACCTCCACGCCGGACCTGACCTTTCCCGCCACCGCGACGATCGTGCAGGCCGGCCTTGGCATGACCCGCGGCTTCGCCTTCGACGTGCAGGCCGTCTGCGCGGGGTTCGTCTACGCTCTCGCCAATGCCGATTCGCTGATCAAGTCAGGTCAGGCCGAACGCGTCCTCGTCATCGGCGCGGAGACGTTCAGCCGGATCATGAACTGGGAGGACCGCAGCACCTGCGTCCTCTTCGGCGACGGCGCCGGCGCGGTCCTGCTGGAGCGCGCGACCGGCGACGGAACCAACGCGGATCGCGGCATCCTCGCGACCGACCTGCACAGCGACGGTCGCTATCGCGAGATCCTGCAGGTCTCCGGCGGCGTCTCCGCCTCGCAGACGACGGGCCACCTGATGATGGCCGGCAAGGAAGTGTTCCGCCACGCCGTCGACAAGCTGGCGCAGACGACGACGGACGTGCTCGCCAAGGCCGGCCTGACGGCGGCGGAGATCGACCGGGTCGTGCCGCACCAGGCGAACATCCGCATCATCACCCGAACCGCGCAGAAGCTCGGCCTGCCGATGGAAAAGGTCGTCGTCACGGTGGCCGATCACGGCAACACCTCGGCCGCCTCGATCCCCCTGGCCCTGTCGGTCGCGGTCGAGCGCGAGCAGCTTCGCCGGGGCGACCTGGTCGTCACCGAAGCCATCGGCGGCGGGCTCGCCTGGGGGGCCGTGGCGCTGCGCTGGTGATCCGGCGGCGCGCGGCAGGGACCGGCGCGAATCCGTGCATGAAGTTCCTCCTGCAAGTGGCTGGCGTTGACTATGATTTACGACCGGGCCACAATCGGACCAGGATGTGTTTCCGTGTGCGAGGGGCTTGGGGATGAGTGACAAGACATTGACGCGAATGGATTTGAGCGAGGCGGTGTTCCGCAACGTGGGTCTGAGCCGTAACGAGAGCAGCGCGCTCGTGAGTTCGGTGCTCGAGAATATCTCCGACGCGCTGGTCGCCGGTGAGCAGGTTAAGATCTCCGGCTTCGGGACCTTCTCGACGCGCGACAAGAATGCCCGCGTCGGGCGCAATCCCAAGACCGGGGAGGAAGCGCCGATCCCCCCGCGCCGCGTCCTGACCTTCCGGCCGTCGCACCTGATGAAGGATCGCGTCGTCGCCGGCAACGCGTCACGGAAAGGTTGAGCTTGGCGCGCGCTCCCGAAAAGTCCGAAGGTGCGTTCCGCACGATCCGCGAGGTGGCGGACTGGCTCGGCGTGCCCACGCATGTCCTGCGCTTCTGGGAGTCGAAGTTCGCCCAGATCGAGCCGGTCAAGGGCGCGGGCGGCCGGCGCTACTACCGGCCGGAGGACATGCGCCTTCTCGGCGGCATCAAGGTCCTGCTGCACGACGAGGGGCTGCCGATCCGCGGGGTCGTGCAGAAGATCGACGCCGAGGGGATCGACGCCGTCATGGCGCATTCACCGTCGCTCGACCGGGCGGACCCGCCGCCCCGGCCGCGTCGCGTGATCCGCAGCGACGACGACCGGATGGAAGCGTCGCGCGTCGTGTCGTTCGATCGCGCCCGAGAGGGGGCCGCGGGCGACACCATACGCCGCGACGCCCCCGCCGAGCCGGAGCTGCCCGAGGATCTGCCCTCGCCGTCCGACCCGAGCCCGTCGCAACCGGACGTGCCCGATGACGACGAGACCGCAATTCCGCCGCAGCCCGCCGACAGGCCCGTCCCGGAACCGAGTGAGATGCCGGACCAGCCCGACCCGCCGAAGACGCGGTCCGACGATCTGCCCGATCCCGCCGGACCCAATCCGACCGAACCGGTCGAGCCGGAGACGGACGCGATCCAGCCCGAGGAGTTTCCCGAATTGGTAGACGAACCGGAGCTTTCGACGGACGACGACTCGATCGATCTCGGGGGAATCGGCGACGAGGAGGCCGACGCGCCGTCCTTCGACGACGATGACGCCGAGCCGATGCCGAACTCCGAAGACGAGCCCGTCGAGTCGGCGGCGGCCTTCACGATCCCCGAGCCGATCGAACCGGAGACGGCGGAACCGGTGACGGATGTCGCAGCGCCCGAGCCGGAGTTCGAGGAGCTCTTCCCTTCCGAGCCCGTTGTCGAGGATGCTGTGGTCGAGGCCGCTCCGAGCTTCGGAACGTCTCGACCGGCGGCCATTCAGACGATCCAGCTGACGCCCGTGAACCGGCGGGCGCTGCGCCGTATCGTGCGCAAGCTCCGGGGCCTCATCGAGGAGGTCGAGGCCGAGCTTGACGCGGGGGCGGACCACTGACCTTTCGGCTTGCGCACATGGCCGAAAGCCGTAAGAAGGCCCGCAGTCGGGCTATGGCGCAGCCTGGTAGCGCGTCCGTCTGGGGGACGGAAGGTCGCAGGTTCGAGTCCTGCTAGCCCGACCAAATCGCAACGCCTCTCCCCTGCCGGGGCGGGGCGTTTCGCGTAAGGGGGAGCCCATGACGGATTTGCAGTTCGCCCCCGGCGTTCTCGCCTGCCAGCAGATCGAACGCCTCCTCGCCGCCGGCGTGATCGACGCCCCTCCCTGCGCCGAAGGGCAGGTCCAGCCGGCCAGCCTCGACCTCCGGCTCGGCGACCGCGCCTACCGGGTCCGTGCCTCCTTCCTGCCGGGAACGGGACGCAGCGTGGCCGACCGGCTGACCGAGTTCGGGATGCACGAAGTCGACCTGACGCCCGGGGCGGTTCTGGAGAAGGGCTGCGTCTATCTCGTCCCGCTGCAGGAACGGCTCGCCCTGCCCGGCGATCTCTCGGCTGTCGCCAACGCGAAGTCATCGACCGGCCGGCTCGATCTCCTGACCCGCACCGTCACCGATGGCGGCACCGAATTCGACCGGATCGCGCCCGGCTACGACGGCCCGCTCTACGCCGAGATCTGCCCGCGCAGCTTCTCCATCCTCGTCCGGCCGGGCATGCGACTCAACCAGATCCGCTTCCGTTCGGGCAACGCGGTTCTGGGCGACGCGGCGCTGCGCGACCTGCACCGCACGACGTCGCTGGTCGACGGTGCGCCGGTGATCGACGACGGGCTGGGTTTCTCGGTCGACCTGTCGTCGGGCGACGCGGCGATCGTCGGCTGGCGCGCGAAGCCGCATACCGGGCTGATCGACCTCGACCGGCTCGGCCATTACCGGCCCGCCGAATTCTGGGAGGCCGTCCGTACGGATCGACGTCGGATCGTCCTCGATCCCGGCGCGTTCTACATCCTCGTCTCGCGCGAGGCGGTGACGATTCCGCCCGCCTACGCCGCCGAGATGGCCCCGTACCTCGCGATGGTCGGCGAGTTCCGCGTGCATTACGCGGGCTTCTTCGATCCGGGCTTCGGCCACGGCACGCCCGCGCGCGGTGTCCTCGAGGTGCGCTGCCACGAGGCGCCCTTCGTGTTGGAGGACGGACAGAGCGTCGGCCGGCTGGTCTACGAGGCGATGTCGGAAGTGCCGACACAGCTCTACGGACAGGAGATCGCCTCGAACTATCAGGGTCAGGGGCTGAAGCTCTCGAAGCACTTCGCTGCGCCCTGATGCGTCAGAGCACCGGACACCGCGCCCGCTGATCCTCCGTCAGCCGTTCGACGGGCACAATCCAGGTATGAACCGCGAACAGCACTGCGCCCGTCTCCGGTAGCCGCAGGATCGTCTGCCGTTCCGACCGGATGTAGCGCGGCGGTCGTGAATGGGGCCGCGGGTCGCCTTCCAGCCGCGGCCGGTGCAGCACCGCGTCGTCGTGCGGCAGGACGTTTGCGCGCCACATCGCCCGCCCCGGCGGCGCCCGGTCGAAAAGGCGTTGCACCCGCAGGGCCAGCGCGTCGTCGTAGACCGGGATCGGGCGGTGGATGCGCCCGAGCGGTCGCCCGATCTTCTGCGCCAGCGTCCAGTGCGCGGGAAAGCAGAGCAGCCCGGCGATCAGGACGTGTTCGTCGCCCCGCCGGTCGAGCAGCAGCAGGTCCTCCTGCAGGAGCGCATTCAGCACCGCGAACGGAGGTCCCTCCTCCGAGACCTGCCGTCCGTCGGGGCAGGTCACGGTCCCGCCCGCACGCGCGAAGCCATCGGGAAGCGAGGCGAGGACGATGCGCCGCAATTCCTCCATCGCCGGGCCTGCGCCGGGTGTCTCGGCGAAGATCGCGTCCGGTCTCGCCACCATCAGCCGTTCGCGCTCCGCCATCTGCGCCGCATAGGCCTCGTCGACGACGATCCAGGGGCCCGCGACCGGCCGCATCCCCGGCATCCGCGACAGGGCGGGATCGTCCCACGGCGTGTGCGGCAGCAGGTCCTGCGTGATCTCGGCCGGCCGGAACGAGCCGGTCATTCCGGCGGCGCCCCGTGGCGCAGCAGGTCGCCGAGCGGCTCCTTCCGGCGCTCCTCGAGAACCATGCGCGAGATCGTCGTGTCGGCGGTGACGTCTTCGGGGACCGGCGGCGCGGGATCCGCCGCGGGCCCGGCCTCCGTGGCGACCAGCGCCTCCGGCCTGTTCGCGCGGTCCGGCAAGTCGAGGACAGGCAGCCCGCCGTCCGCGATGCTGAGGCGGTAGCTCGGCTCCGGCAGGCCGATCCCGGCCCGGGTGAGCGCGCCCATCACCACCCGTAGCGCCTCGCCACGGGCCGCGTTGAACGCCGTCGCCCGCTGATCGAGCCAGCCGTAGAACTCCATCGTCACCGTGCTGTCCCCTGCCTCCGCCACCCAGACCTGCGGCGGCGGATCGTCCAGCACGAAGTCGAGCGCGGCCAGTGTCTCCGCGCCGATCCGCTTGGCCTCGGCCAGGTCGTCGTTCGGGTCGATGCCGAGCGCGAAGCCGAAGCGACGCTCGTGGTTGCGGGTATAGTTGATGATCTTCGCCTTGAAGATGACCGCATTCGGCAGGCGCACATGGTTGCCGTCCGGGTCGAGCAGGATCGTCGCGCGGCTCGTTAGCCGGATCACGGTCCCGAGCGAGCCCTCGATGTCGACCACGTCGTTCGGCTGGAACGGCTGGCGCAGCGAGAGCATGACCGAGGCGATGAAGTTCTCCACCGTATCGCGCACCGCGAAGCCGACGGCGAGCCCCACGATCCCTGCCGCGCCGAGCAGCGTGGACAGGAGCGCGGTCGCGTTCAGTATGTCGAGCGCGACGACCACGCCGATCACGACGAAGGCGAGGCGCAGGATGGTGCGGTAGATCTCCGCGATGAAGGCGTTGGGCGCAAGCCGGACCCAGGGTCGGTTCCACCGGGCGAGCGCGAATCCCGCCGCCGTCACGAGCCCGCCCGCGACGAGCGCGATCACGAGGAGCGGCAGGTAGCCCACGACCTGCGCCAGCCGGTCGCGGAACCGGTTGAGCACCGGGTCGATCCGGCGGCCCACATCGGTGTCCTCGACCACGTCGTTCTGGATCGCGACGACGCCGTCGACCCGCGCCGCGATCTCGTCGAGGCGTGGAACCTGACTGGCGTCCAGGACCTCGCCCGTGAACGTGACGATCCCCTCCCGGACGACGACATCGACCGTCTCGAAGCCGTCGAGTTCGGCGACGATCGACCGGATGCGGCTCCGGATCGCCGCGTCGTCGCCCGCGGCCTGCGTCGTCTCGATCTCGCCCGAAGGCTGCGTCGGCGTCGCCGTCCCCTCCTCCTGTGCGAAGGCGGGGACGGCGCAGAGGATCAGGAGGGCGGCGAGCCGGGCACGCATGCCTCAGAAGGTCTGGTCGTAGTCGCCGACATTCGGCTCCTCGCGGATGATCGCATCCAGATCCTCGAAGATCGCGCGCAGCTCCTCCTGCGATTCGGGGCTCTCGCAGACGACGACGAGATTCGGCGTGTTCGACGAGGCCCGCACGAGGCCCCAGCCGCCGTTCTCGAGCATCACGCGCGCGCCGTTCACCGTGATGACGTCGACGATCTTGCGACCGCCGAGCGACCCCTCGCCCTTCATCGGCGCGAGCCGGTCGACGATCCGCTGGAGCGTGTCGTACTTCTCCTCGTCGGCGCAGAAGGGGCTCAGCGTCGGGGTGTTCCAGACCTTGGGCAGGTCCTTGCGCAGGTCGCTCATCGACTTGTCGGGATTGCGGTCGAGCAGCTTGCAGATCTCCACCGCGACCCGCATCCCGTCGTCGTAGCCGCGCCCGATCGGCTCGGCCAGGAAGTAGTGGCCCGACTTCTCGAACCCCGCCAGCGCGCCGATCTGGTGGACGCGGCGCTTCATGTGGCTGTGCCCGGTCTTCCAGTAATCGGCCTTGGCGCCGTTGGCCTGCAGCACCGGATCGGAGGCGAAGAGGCCGGTGGATTTCACGTCGGCCACGAAAGTCGCGTTCTCATGCAAGCTGGAGAGATCGCGCGCCATTATGACGCCGGTGATGTCGGCGAAGATCTCCTCGCCCTCGTCGTCCACCACGCCGCAGCGGTCGCCGTCTCCGTCGAAGCCAAGCGCGAGGTCCGCGCCCGAGGCCTTCACGGAGGCCGACATGTCGTGCAGCATCTCCATCGCCTCGGGGTTCGGATTGTAGTTCGGGAACGTGTAGTCGAGCCGGTTATGGCTATCGACGACCTCGACCCCGATCCGGCGCAGCACCTCGGGCGCGTAGGCCGCAGCCGTCCCGTTGCCGGTCGCGCAGACGATCTTGAGCTTGCGGGACATCTTGAAGTCGCCGGTCAGGTCGTCGAGATAGGCCTCCATCACGCCGTCCACGCGCTCCCACTTGCCGCCGTCGCGCGTCTCGCCCCGGCCCTCGAGCACGATGTCGCGCAGTTCCGCCATCTCGTCGGGACCATGGGTCAGCGGCCGCTCGAACCCCATTTTCACGCCGGTCCAGCCGTTCGGGTTGTGGCTGGCCGTCACCATCGCGACGGCGGGCGCGTCGAGATGGAACTGGGAGAAATAGGCCATCGGCGTGATCGCCGGCCCGATATCCTGCACGTGGATGCCGGCCTGCACGAGGCCCAGCATCAGCGCGTTCTTGATGGCGAGCGAGTAATCCCGGTAATCGTTGCCGACCGCGATCCGGGGTTCGATCCCGCGCATCTGCATCTGCGTGCCGAGCCCGAGCCCGAGCGCGGTGACACCCGGCAGGTTGATCCCCTCGGGATACTTCCAGCGCGCGTCGTATTCGCGGAAGCCGGTCGGCGCGATCATCGGGTCGCGCAGGAATTCCCAGGTATTCGGGGTGACGTCGGCGATCGGCTTCATGAAAGGTCCTCGGGGTGGGTGACTTGTCGCACCCCAACTAGCTTTCACGCGGCGCTTTGCAAAGCACGACGGTCGCTGGCGGGTTCGAAAGACGTCATTGAGGAGCCTGCCAGACGCTTACCTGCAAGCCGGGACCGCACGCGCTTTCCCTCGAAGGCGAAACACGCCACCGGTACGTTTCCGAATAGCCCTTTCGCCCCTCCTACCTTGAGAACCGCCCCTCGGGCGCGCCTCCCTGCGGGCCGGGGCCGAACTCGCGTTCGACCCGTTCGGCGCTGAGGGCCGTCCACCAAACGCCCCCCCGGGCGCGCCTCACCCCGAAACCTGCTCGCGGAGGATGGCAGCGGTGAGGGAGACCATGAGATAGATGCCTGCGAAGACGAGAAACGCGAGGATCGTGTTCTCGAAGGCGCGCGGATAGGTCGGCTCGTCGGGGGCAAGCGGCGGCACCGGGGTCGAGAGATAGCGAACCTGCCGGTTCGCCTCGATCCGGGCCGTCTCGAGCTGCTGCGCGGATTGCTGCAGCATCAGTTGCCGCGTGACGAGATCCTGTTGCGCGACCTGTAGCTCCGCCGTGGCGCGCGCCAGGCTCGCATCCTCGACGCCATCCGATGTCAGGTTTTCGCGAACCGTATCAATTTCCCGCTGGAGCCGCGCGATGTTGGCCTCGATCACCGCGACCCGCGTCGGGTTCGGGCGGTCGTTCAGACGCAGACGGTCGAGCCGCATCCGCTCGTTGCGCAACTCGGTCTCAAGCGCGCCGATCTGCGCGTAGCTGTTGGAGACTTCGGCATCGGCGGAGACGACCCCCAGCCGTTCCTGAAGCTCCACGACCCGCCTCTGGCTGTCGCGCATCCGGCCGTCGGCATTGGTGTAGCTCGCCTCGGCCCCCGCCATCTGATCGCGCCGCAGGCGGCCGGTGAGCTGATCGACCCATTCCTCGGCATAGCCGATCAGCGCTTCGGAAAAGGCGAGCGAGACCTCGGGATCGGCCGCGATCACCTCCATCTTGATGAAGCCTTCGGTCGGATCGAACCCGATCTTCACCTTGCGCTTGTAGAGCCGGTAGGCCTGTTCCTGCGAACCGTCGACTTCGAGCCTCTGGAGGGGGTCGACGTCCTCGGCGGCAAAATGACCTCTGAAGTCGAGATCCTCGTCGAGCCGTCGAAACGCGGCCCGCGAGAGCAGGTAGGCCTGCACGGTTGTCATGTCTTCCTGCGTGGCGATGCCGGTGCTGGAGAACAGGCCGCCGAGCCCCCCGATGCTGCCCTCGGCGGGGCTGGCCTGCTGGATGATCAGCTGGGACTTCGTCGCGTACATCGGCGTGGCGATGCGATAGTAGTACAGGCCCGCCAGAAGCGTCGGCAGGCCGATGAAGAACAGCAGGCGCGTCGCGAGAAGCATCAGTCGGCGGCGTCGGCGCCGGGCGATGTCGCGCTGGATCCGGATGATCTCGCCGGCCCGCTGATCGTCGGACGAGACGGGAACGACGGGCTGCGGCGGCGGCGGCGCGGCACGGTGCGGCACGGGCAGGTCCGCAGCGTCGCCCGCCGACTCGCCCGGCACGAGTTGCAGCATGTTCGCGCGTTCGAACGGGTCGATCCCGCGTTTGCGCAACGCCTCGACCGCCTGCTGGTCCGTGGCCGCCTTGATGCCGTGCCGGAGCGCGATGCGCCGGGCCATGCGCAATTGCCGCCCTGTCGGGCGGGTCTCGTCTGCTGGCTGCGGATCGTTCCGTGCGGGGGCTCGGGTCTCCAGCAGCATGGGGCTTTCCGCGTCCTCCTGCGGGGCGGCGGCGGGTGCCTCCGGCAAGGCCTCCGGAACCGTCGCTCCCGGACGGTTGAAGCCGTCGTCCGGCCGGATGCGGTACTTGCGGGCCCTAGGCATCGTACTCATAAAGCCTCCGCGCTTCGTCGAGCGTGTCGAAATGATGCAGCTTTCCGTCGCGGAGGACGGCAGCGGTCGTCGCGAACCGTTCGAGCACCTGCGGCTGGTGACTGACGATCACCACGGTCGCCTCGCGCAGACGATCCTTGAGGATCGACCCGGCCTTGCGGTTGAATTCGGCATCGGTCGTGGTCGGCATGCCCTCGTCGATCAGGTAGACGTCGAATTCGAGCGCGAGCATCAGGGCGAAGGCGAACCGGGCGCGCATCCCCTGCGAGAAGGTCCCGACGGGCCGGTCGAAATATTCCTCGATCCCGCACAGATAGCGACAGAATGCTTCGACGTAATCCGCGTCGAGACCGTAGAGCGTCGCGATGTAGCGGGCGTTCTCGGTCGCCGTGTTGCGGTTCACGACGCCGCCCATGAAGCCCAGCGGAAAACTTACGCGGCAGGTGCGGCGGATCTCGCCCTCGTCGGGTTTCTCGAGACCGGCCATCATGTTGACGATGGTCGTCTTGCCGGCCCCGTTCGACGCGAGGATGCCCATGGAACGACCGAGCTCCACCCGGAACGCGGCCCGATCGAGGATCACCTTCCGCTGAGTTCCCGTCCAGAAGGACTTTGAGACATTCTCGAACTCGATCATCTGGCCGGGCAAATCCGAATCGATTGATATTCCATGCGTTGTTATGCGTCCGAATTGCACGGATCGTTAACGCGTTGCGTATTTTACCGGACGCGTGCCAAGATTGTCTCCCGGAAGCGGTGTATTTGGACGATCAAGGGTCTGAAACAGCTGTCGCAAGACAAGCAGTCGCGCCGCCTTGGGCTGTGCTGCACGGACCCGACAATTTCGAAACATGATCGCGCGAGGTAGGATCCGCGTCATCACGACCGGTACAACGAAACGGGGCACCCCGAAGGGTGCCCCAAACCGCATCGCGTCGGATCGATCAGATCCAATAGGGCGCGACGCCGTAATTCTCGTAGGTCCGGGATTCCCAATCGCGGTTGGATTCCCAGCCCTGCTCGACCTCGGGGGCCTGATTGAGTTGCGCCTCGGTGATCGAAGTTCGGAACCCGCCGAGCGAGGTGTCGTAGGTCAGGGTGTTCCACGGAACCGGGCGCTCGTCGCCGCCGATGCCGAGGATACCGCCGAAATTCATCACCGCGTAGGCCACTTTGCCCGATTGCTTGTCGATCATGACGCGGTCGATCGTTCCGACCCGTTCGTCATCCACGCCGTAGACGGCGGTACCGGAAACGTCGCCCGCGGCGACAAGGTTCGCACTGTCATGGGTCATCGTCTTCCTCCACTCTCATGTTACAGCCACGTCGGGCTGTTGGGTAGTCAACGCGGCGCATCCACCCGCGTTCCGGATCGGTTTGAATTTCGCGTGCGACATCGGCCGGAACCAGCCGCGTCCAGACTTCGATCGGCGCGCTGCGCGACAACTTCCTCTCGACGAAAAAGGGCCCCCGCAGGAGCCCTTCTCGGCGAACGCATCGGTCCGCAATCCTTGTACAGGACGTGCCTTACATCATGCCGCCCATGCCGCCCATGTCGGGCATGCCGCCACCGCCGCCCTGGCCCTTCGGCTCGGGCTTGTCGGCGATCATCGCCTCGGTCGTGATGAGCAGACCGGCGATCGAGGAAGCATCCTCTAGAGCGTGACGAACGACCTTGGCCGGGTCGATGACGCCGAATGAGAACATGTCGCCATATTCTTCCGTCTGCGCGTTGAAGCCGAACTTGGGATCGGTCGATTCGCGGACCTTGCCGGCCACGACGGAGCCGTCGACGCCCGAATTCTCGGCGATCTGGCGCAGCGGGGCCTCGAGCGCCTTGCGCACGATGGCGATGCCCGCCGTCTGGTCGGAGTTCGCGCCTTCCATTCCGTCGAGCGACTTGCCCGCCTGGACCAGAGCGACACCGCCGCCGACGACGACACCTTCCTGAACCGCGGCGCGGGTCGCGTTGAGCGCGTCGTCGACGCGGTCCTTGCGCTCCTTCACCTCGGTCTCGGTCATGCCGCCGACGCGGATGACGGCCACGCCACCGGCGAGCTTGGCGACCCGCTCCTGCAGCTTTTCACGGTCGTAATCCGAGGTTGTCTCCTCGATCTGCTGACGGATTTGCGAGACGCGGGCCTCGATTTCCGCCTTCTCGCCGGCGCCGTCCACGATGGTCGTGGTGTCCTTCGTGATCGACACGCGCTTGGCCGAGCCGAGCATGTCCATCGTGACGTTCTCGAGCTTCATGCCGAGATCTTCCGAGATCACCTGGCCGCCGGTCAGGATCGCGATGTCCTGCAGCATGGCCTTGCGGCGATCGCCGAAGCCCGGTGCTTTGACGGCGGAGATCTTCAGGCCGCCGCGCAGCTTGTTGACCACGAGCGTGGCGAGCGCTTCGCCTTCAACGTCCTCGGAGATGATGAGGAGCGGCTTCTGCGACTGGATGACCGACTCGAGGAGCGGCACCATCGGCTGCAGGGACGAGAGTTTCTTCTCGTGCAGGAGGATCATGCAATCCTCGAGATCCGCGGTCATCTTCTCGGGATTCGTCACGAAGTACGGGCTCAGGTAGCCGCGATCGAACTGCATGCCCTCGACGACGTCGGTCTCGGTCTCGAGGCCCTTGTTCTCCTCGACGGTGATGACGCCTTCGTTGCCGACCTTCTGCATCGCGTCGGCGATCTGGCGGCCGATCTCGGTCTCGCCGTTGGCGGAGATGGTGCCGACCTGCGCGACCTCGTCGCTGTCGGTCACGTCACGCGCAGCGGCGCGGATCGCCTCGACGACCTTCGACGTGGCCATGTCGATGCCGCGCTTGAGGTCCATCGGGTTCATGCCGGCGGCGACCGCCTTCATGCCTTCCTTGACGATGGCCTGCGCCAGCACGGTGGCGGTGGTGGTGCCGTCGCCCGCTTCGTCGTTGGTGCGGGAAGCGACTTCCTTCACCATCTGGGCGCCCATGTTCTCGAACTTGTCCTCGAGCTCGATCTCCTTGGCGACGGAAACGCCGTCCTTGGTGATCCGGGGGGCGCCGAACGACTTGTCGAGGACGACGTTGCGGCCTTTCGGGCCCAGCGTCACCTTGACGGCGTCGGCGAGGATGTTGACGCCCTTGAGCATGCGATTGCGGGCGTCGGTGTCGAATTTCACGTCCTTGGCGGCCATGTTATTCTCCTAGAATGAATGGATTGAGGGGCGATATTCAGGTGATGCCGGCGTTCAGCCGATGATCCCGAGAATGTCGCTCTCCTTCATGATCAGAAGCTCTTCGCCTTCGAGCGTCACTTCCGTACCGGACCACTTGCCGAACAGGATGCGGTCGCCGGCCTTCACGGACGGCGCGATCAGTTCGCCGGAATCCTTGCGGGCGCCGTCGCCCACGGACACGATCTCGCCCTCGGCCGGCTTCTCCTTGGCGGTGTCGGGAATGATCAGACCACCCTTGGTCTTCTCATCGGATTCGACGCGACGGACCAGAACGCGGTCGTGCAGCGGTTTGAAAGCCATCATCAGCCTCTCAGCTTAGTGTTTCGGGCGTTGTCACTCACCCGGAGGGAGTGCCAACGAGCGGCTAGTTAGGAGGAGTGGAAAGCGCTGTCAACGGCCTGTTCACGATTTCCAAAGCCGTCGGCTCGGTTCGGCACTGGCCCGCCGTCGCGGCTCTCGCGCGTGCGAACTGACATGTGCGACCGGACGCGGGGCTCGCATCCGATGCGGCTGGATGCAAGGGCAGGCAAGGCCTGGGCGTCACGCACTTCCCCGGCAATCCAGTCCGACATCACCCCCGGCATCCGCGGTTCTTGAAATCCCTGACCAAACGTTCCGCAAAGGCATTGCTGATTGGCGCCCGACCCTTCCATCCGCCGTGTGGCTCACCTAATTCCTTGCGTGATGACCGTCACCTCCGAGATCGCCGATTGCCGCATCTGCGCCGAGCGCTTCGCCGCCACGGCCACCGCGCACCGTCCGCAGCCCGTCGTCTGGTTTCGCCCCGGTGCGCGCGTCCTGATCGCGTCGCAGGCCCCGGGCATGCGCGCCCACGTCTCGGGCAAGCCGTTCGACGACCCCTCGGGCGTGCGACTGCGCGAATGGATGCAGGTGGACGACGCGACATTCTGGGATCGCGACAAGGTCGCCATCGTGCCGATGGGGTTCTGTTTTCCCGGCTACGATGCCGCCGGCGGCGACATTCCGCCCCCGAAGGTCTGCGCCGCGACCTGGCGGGAACGGGCGCTGGCCCATGCCGGGGACGTGCCGGTCACGCTCCTCATCGGCGGCTACGCGCAGAACTGGCATCTGGGCCGCGGTCGCGTCACCGACCGGGTGCTGAACTGGCGCGCCCTCGCTCCGCGCGTCTTCTGCCTGCCGCATCCCTCCTGGCGAAACACGGCCTGGCTGAAGAAGCACCCGTTCTTCGAGGCCGAGACGCTGCCCGCCCTGCGGGCGGCAATCCGGGAGGCACTGGCATGACGCCGATCGACCAAGCGCACCGGAGGGCGGAGGCCACCGGCACGGACGAGGCGCGTCTGGCCTTCTACGAACGTCTCGCGGAGGCCGAACTGCATCTGCTGCTCGACGCCTCGGACGGAGACAGGATGTCGCCGCGGCTTCTGGATTTCGAGGGCGCGCAATACGCCTTCGCCTTCGACCTGCCCGAACGGCTCGAAGCGTTCGCCGGCGCCGCGGCGACGGCCACCCTGTCCGGGCGGCAGCTCGCGCGCATGCTGGCTTCCGAACGTCTGGGCCTCGCGCTCAATCTCGAGGATGCCCCGTCGGCGCAGTTGCTGCCGCCGGAGGCCGTCGCATGGCTGCTGCGGACGCTCTCCCACGCGCCGGCCGAAGAGGAGCGCCGGATCGCCACGATCACGCCGCCGGGCAGTCTGCCGGAACTGCTCCTCGTGGCGCTCGATTCGAAGCTGCGCCTCGCGGCCGGCCTTGCGCGGCAGGCCTATCTCGTCGGCGTGACCTACACCGATCGTTCCCGATCGCACATGCTGGGCATCGTCGATCCGGTCCCGGGCGCGGAGCCCGACCTCGCCCGCGCCGTGTCGGAGGCGCTGGTCTTCTCCGGCCTCGACGCCGGGAGCCTCGACGTGACCTTCCTGAGGGCGTCGCAGCCCTTCGCGGCCACGCTGGCCCGCCACGGTCTGCGCATCGACCTGCCGGACCCGCCTGCCGCCGGACCGGTTCGCGACCCGGACGCCCCACCCCGGCTGCGGTGACGCTGCGGGTAGAAAATTAAACCGTGACATTACGGCTGGCCCGGTTGGCCGGTCGCGGTCGGCGCATCGGCCCGGTCGTCGAGCGTCTAGCCGCGCCGCGCGACCATCGGCGCGAGCGTGACCTCCTCCGCCTCCAAAGCCGCCCGCACTGCCCGGGCAATCGCGACCGCCTCCGGGCCGTCCCCATGCAGGCAGATCGAGTCGATCGCCGCCGGGATCGCGCGCCCTGACGCGGCCTCGATCGCCCCTGTCGTCACGAAGCGCACCATCCGCGCGGCCGCCGCCTGCGGGTCATGGATCATCGCGCCGGGCTGGCCGCGCGTCACCAGCGTCGCGTCGTCGTTGTAGCCGCGGTCGGCGAAGATCTCGCCCGCCCAGGCCGCGCCCAGTTTCTTCGCCACCCGCTCCTGTACGGTCCCGGCCAGGACCAGCAGGATGATCCCGGGATCGACGCGAAGCGCCGCCGCGTAGGCCGCCCGCGCCAGCCCCTCGTCCTCGCAACTCATGTTGGACAGCGCCCCGTGCAGCTTGAAGTGCCGCACCTCGGCCCCCACCGACGCGGCCACCCCCTGGGCCGCGCCGAGCTGCCAAGCCACAAGGTTCGCCACGCTGTCCTCGGGCATCGCGATCCGCCGGCGGCCGAAACCCTGCAGGTCTGCGAAGCCTGGATGCGCACCGATCCCGACCCCGCGCTCGGCGGCCCGGCGCATCGTCGCGGCCATCACGTCCCAGTCGCCCGCATGCGCTCCGCAGGCGACGTTCGCGGAGGTCACGATGTCGAGGAGCGCCATGTCGTCGCCGATCCGCCAGTCGCCGTAGCCCTCGCCCATGTCCGCGTTCAGATCGACCTGCATCATTCATCCTCCATCCGCGCCGAGACGACGCCGCTCACCAGTTGCATCGCGCCCAGATCGGCCACCTCCGCCGGCGACCGGACGAGCGGCGTGGCCGCGGGCCGGCGATGCGTCGCCGCGCGGGCCTCGTCCACCGTCACGAAGCGAAAGGTCAGCGCGGCGCCGGGCCTCGCCTGCAGCGCCCGCGGGAGGTCCGCGCCGATCACCGTGCCGATCCGGGGATAGCCGCCCGTCGTCTGGCATTCGGGGCCGAGAATGTAGGGCACGCCGTCGCCGGTCATCTGCACGTCGCCGGGCAGGATGAAGTCCGAGAGCAGGTTGAGTTGCCCCTCGGTCGCGAAGCCCTCGCCCTCGAAGGCGAGCCGCACGCCCTGCCGGTTGCCGCGCGGATCGCGTGTGAAGGTCGTGGCTTCGAACCGGTCCCGTTCCCCCTTGGGGAAGAGCCGGGTCTGCGGCGTCGGCACGAGGCGCAGCATGCCGCCGCCGAGGCGCGGGATCGGGACGATCTTCCGGTCGGACCCGCGCGACGCGGCACAGGGCAGTGTGTCTCCGGCCGCAAGCGGCATGCCGATCCCGGCGATCAGATGTGCGGTGCGGCTTCCCATGACCGTATCCGTGTCGAACCCGCCCTCGACGTGCAGGTACGAATAGGCGCCCTCGCCCGACGGCTTGAGGTCGAGCACATCCCCCTCGGCGAGCGCATGCGCCGCGTTCCAGAGGAGCCGCCGCCCGGCCGCGTCCGCCCGCATCGGCGCCCCCGTGAGCGCAATAAGCGCCGGAACATGCAGCCGAAGACGAAGCGGCGCACCCGGAATCTCGATCCCCGCCCCAATCTCGTCGAGAAGCGCCCGCGCCTCGAGCCGCGCCAGCGCGTCGGCCGCCCCGCCTCGGGCGAGGCCTTGCGCCAGGTGGCCCGGCCGCCCGTCGTCCTGCACCGTGACGAGCGGGCCGGAGGACAGGACCTCCATCATTCCATCACCTCGCATTTCGCGCCGCCATGGCCCTCCGCATCGGCCTCCGCCCGCGTGCGGAGCTCGTCGGGCGACACGGCGGGAAACGTCACCTCGTCGCCGGGCGAAAGCGCGATGGGGCGGGGGCGGTCCGGCCGGAAGCACCCGAACGCGGTACGTCCGACCTGCCGCCAGCCCGTGGGCGCGGACGTGCCGAAAAGGACGAGCTGGCGGACCGCGACGACGAGCGCGCCCTCCGGAACCTTCGGCGTCAGCCCGGTCTGGCGCGGCAGGTCCCAGGCCTCGGGCAGGATGCCGAGATAGGGCATGCCCGGCGCGAAGCCCAAGGCGAGCACGCGAACCCGTGCCGAGGACAGGGCGGCGACGGCGTCCTCGGGCGACAAGCCGGCCAGCCCGGCCGCCTCCGCGAGCTGCGGCCCGTCCTCGCCGCCGTAGCTGCACGGGATCGTCCAGAGACGGCGCGGCGGCGGCGGCACGCGCGCCCAGTCCATGGCCGCAAGCCGGTCGCGGAGTGCCGCATCCACCGTTCCGGGATCGCCCTCGACGCGCACGAGCACGGAGCCAAGCGAGGAGGCGGTCTCAACCACGCCCGGCAGCGGCTCCGCCTCCAGCGCCGCGCGGAAGGCGACGCAGGCGCGGTTGGCGGCGTCGTCGAGGCGGGCGGCGAAGCGCACCAGAAGCGCGGCCTCGCCCAAGGGCTCGATCCGGGGAAAGGTCTCGGTCATGGGAATGGGGTCGCCCGGGCGGACGGGCGCGTCAAGGCTTGCACGCGGCGCATCGCCATGGAACGGGAGCGTCATGCGGCTGGCCTATACGATGACCGAGGGGCGTGGCGAACTCGACCCGCTCCTTCACGACCTCGCGCAGGAGGCGATGGCGCGCGGCCTGCGCGTCGCGGGCATCGTGCAGGTGAACCGCGACCGTCCGGGTTGCGCGCGCTGCGACATGGACGCGATCGTGCTGCCCGACGGTCCCGTGATCCGGATCAGCCAGTCGCTCGGCCGCGAAGCGCGCGGCTGCCGGCTCGACCCGGAGGGGCTCGAAACCGCCGTCGCGGTCGCCGAGGCACGGCTGGCGGCCGGCGCGGATCTCCTACTCGTCAACAAATTCGGCAAGCAGGAGGCGGGTGGGCATGGCTTCCGCCCGGTGATCGCGGCCGCGCTCGAGGCGGGGACGGACGTGCTGGTGGGCGTCAACCGGATGAACCTCGAGGCACTCATGGCCTTCGCCGGCGACCTGGCGGAACGGCTGCCGGCCGAGGCGGCGGCACTGCGCGACTGGCTGCCCCGCTAGGCGCCACGGCGATTGCCGATGACGTTGCTTGTGTAACGGCACGCCGGGCGGCGCGGCACGAGTGAGGAACAGGCCCGCCAACCGCTAGTTTCCGATCGTCGCCTCCGGAAGTTCGGGCGTCGCGGCATCGATGGCGAAGACCACCCGGCGGGAGGCGGCGCGATCCTCGGCCCCGCCGGTCAGGACAGGGCGCGAGGAGGAGAAGCCGACTGCGCTCATCCGCGTCCGCGCCCATTCCGCGACCGCATCGTCGCCGGCGAGCGCGAGGCATCGCTTGAAGACGGCGGCCGCGCGCGCTTGGCTCAGGTCGAGGTTGCGCTCGAAGGCCCGCGGGGCGGCGGCCCCGGTCCATTCCGAGGAGGCATGACCTTCGATCCGTACGGCGGACAGGGCCTCGCGCTGCGCATGCAGGGTCTCGATCCAGGGCCGGCAGATCCGCGCGAGCGCGCCGTCGAACGCCGGCGTGATCGTCGCGGAGCCGGCTTCGAAGAGGAGCGTGTCGGGGAACACGATCGAGCCGTCGCCGCGCACCGCGCCGCCGAGGCTCGCCACGACGGGGCCGGTCGATCGCACCACCGCCGCCGCGAGCGTCTCCTGCGCCTCGGCCGCGGCGATCCGGGCCTGTGCCACATCGCTGATCGCCACGGTCAGGCGGCCGACCGCCTCCGGCGCCTGCCCGGTCGCGCGGTAGGCCGCGAGCTCGGAAAGATCGGCGGCCAGCGTGTCGGTGTCGAGTCCGGCCAGTCGTTCGGCGAGCTCGGGGAAGTCCTCGAGCCGGGCGAGATCGGTCAGCGCCGCGCGCGCCTCGGGCGGCAACGCCACGGCGGCCTCCACCAGCGTCTCCAGCAGCGCCTCGTCGAGCAGTCGGGCGCGGTCGAGCAGCTCCTCCGGGCTGTGCCCCTCCGCCAGCGCGGGCAGGAGCTGCAACGCGCGGACGGCATCGCTGGTCGAGGCCCCCGTTGCCGTCAGTTCGCGGATATTGTCGAGCCTCTGGAGATCCTTGCCCAGCAGCGCGAGCTGTTCCCGGTGCGCCAACGCAGCGGCGCGCTCCTCCTCGGTGAAGGCATCGGCGAAGCGCTCCGCTTCGGCAAGCCGGGTTTCCAGCGCGACGATCCGGTCGCGCGCGGTCGCCATCCAGACGCCGAGCAGCATCAGAAGGACGAAGGCGATCAGCATGAACGCCTCCGCGACGGTGAGGCCCATGATTGTGCCGCGCCGGTAGCCCGATGCGCGGTCGTAGGCGGGACGTGGCATGTCAGCGCCCCCCTTCGATGGCGCGGAGGGCCTCGGCGCGGGCGGCCTCGGTTCCCTCCGCGTCGAGCATCCGGCGCAGGTCGGCCCGGTGGGCGCGCAGCTCCTCCACCGTCGCTTGCCCCGCCCTGTCGCTCGCCGCGCGAAGGCGGGTCGCGGCGGCGTTCGCGGTGTTCTCGAACCGGGTGACGGCCCGGACGAGCCGCGCCTCGGCGGCGTCGAGCGCGCGGGCCGTGGCCTCGTCCATCCGCTCCGTCGCGTCCGCGGCCCGCATCCGCGTCGCGTGGTCGGTCCGTGTCGCGAGCGCCTCGAGCCGGGCCGCGGTGTCGGCCACCACGGCCTCGCCCTGCCGCGCGATCCCGGCCTGCACCTCGCCCGTGCGCACCGCATAGCCGGCCATCGCCTCGTCCATCAGACGGATCAGCCGCTCCGTCACTTCGGTCATCCGCTTCGCGTCGGCAGCCGCGATCTCCGCATGGTGGTCGGCCAGCGTCTGCCGGATCTCGACGCCGAGATAGCGCGTCCCGCGGATCACGTCGGCGATCTCCGACCGGAAGGTGGCGAGTCCGTCCGCGAGCGCCGCCTGCGCCTCGCGCTCGCGGGCCACGAGGTCGACGCGGAACTGCATCAGGAACACGCGCACCGCCACGCCGACGACGGTGGAGGTCAGCGCCACGCCGAAGCCGGAGATGACCTCCGCGATGAAGGCCGTCTCCGCGTCGAGCGTGCCGAGCGACCAGAGCGTGTAGGCAAGCGAACAGAGGGTGAGGACGAACCCGAGGTAATAGGCGTTGTCGCCGATCTGCTCGGGTTCGAGCCGCGCAGTCCGCAGCGAGGATGTCAGCGCCGCGTAGCCCAGGATCACGGCGGCGGCGAAGGCGGCGGGCGCCCATTGCGGCGCGTCGAGGAGCTTGAGCGCGATCGTCCCGCCCGTCCCCGCGCCGAAGGCCAGCGCGAGAAGCCAGCGGTCGATCCCGTAGGAGGGTGTCGTTCCGCGCGGCATCAGAGATCCCCGAGGGTCGCGGTGCGGACGCGCGCCACGCCCTGCGCGTCGAAGTACCGGACCCAGAAATCGTCCACGACCTCCCGCGGCGCGGCGACGCGCGGCAAGCGCAGCACATCCACCTCCGCGCCGTCGAGCGCGCGGCCGAGGCGCGCAGTCCCGCCCGCCGCCTCGAAGCTCTGCCAGTCGCCGCCGCGATAGAAGCTGAACGCGTCGGAATGCTGTACGAGATCGGTGACGAGAACGACGCGGTGCGGAATCTCGTCCGTGGCGAAACCCGGAATCGCGGTCAGGAATTCGGCGAGCGCCTCCATGATCGGCGAGGCCCCGGCTTCGGGGATGGCGAGCAGACCGTCGAGATGCCCCTCGACCGGCGCGAGGAACTCGTCCCGGTAGCGGGCCGCGACGAGGCGTGGATTGCCGGTCAGCGCGGAGACGTCGGCGGGCGGCTTGCAGAGCGAACGGATGCTGTCGGCACGCAGGCCCGCATCGGGCGACACGGTGGCGAAGCTCACGCGGGTGAAGTCCGGCGCCTCGGCGATCATCGCGTCGATCCGCGCGCGTGCGGCCTACAGCTGCGTCGTGGAGACGGGATCGGTCGTGTCGAGAAGCACGGCGAGATGGCCGGCAGGGCCGTCCTCGGGGCAGAGGCTCGCCGCGTCGAGGCCGGGCCGCGCGGATTCGCGGAACACGACCCAGCCGATCGCACCGAACGCGGCGATCGCGACGATGGCGAGCGACAGGCCGAGGACGACCGGCCCGAACCCCCGCCCCCGCCGGCCGCGCCGCCGCCGCCGCGCCATGTCAGGCCGCCCCCTGCCGTCTGCGCTCCGCTGGCACGACGCGCGGGCGCGGGACGGCATCGCCCGCCTTGATCTCGCGCACCGTCGGATAGGCATCGAGCGCGCACTCACGCGCGGCGAGCAGGCGATCGGTGCCGGTATGGACGACCTCGTCGATCCGTTCGATCTCGCGCAGCGCCTCGGCGCGGTCGCCCTGTTCGAAATCGGGCGGGGCGTAGTCCGGAAAGGCGAAGGGCGCGTTGAAATAGGCCGGCCCCGTATCCTTGCGGACGCGCAGGTTTGCATCGCGATAGACCCGCAGAAGCCGTCGTCCCGCCTCGTCGCAGACCTCGAGGAAAGCCGTCAGGTTCCGCGTCAGCGTCCCGCGGGCGAACACCGCATCGACCGCCGACTTGAGCTCGATCCGCCGCTTCGCGGCTTCGTCCTCGAGCTTGTCGCGCGCCGCCTCGAAGGCCGCGTCGAGCGCCTCCTGCGCCTCGGAATAGGCTTCGGCGTAGTCGTCGATCGCGTCCTCGTAATCGTCGTGGACGCGGTTGAAGCCGGGATAGGGGTCATGGAGCGTCAGCCCCTTGAGGAAGGCGGTGATGGAGACGAGCGCGCCGAAGCCCACGACGAGCCAGGATTCGAAGCTGCGCAGGCCGAGCGGATCGGCGCGCAGACCGTCGATGGCCGCGACGAGCGCCGCCTCCCAGCCGAGCGTGGCCAGCGCGTCGCGGAAATGCGCCACGGCGAGGTTCAACGTCACCGCGAAGGCGAGGAAGGCCGCGAACACGAGGAGACCGAAGAGCTTCCAGCCGATCTGCCTGCGGTTGAGATAACGGGTGAAATGGCCGGCGAGGAACGAGAAGGCGATGTTCACCGCCGAGATGATCGCCGCCGCGACGATCCCGCCGAGATATCCGAGCGTGTTCTGTGCGGCGAAGAAGTAGCCGTTCGCGCCCGTCTCGATCAAGGCGACGATCAGGATGAGCCCCACGGCAAGCACGACGGAGCCCGCCGCCCGGGGCGGACCCACCAGCCGGTTGCGCGCGCGGAAGGCGTCGAGCTTGGCCTGCATGCCGGTGACGTGGGCGCGGGCATTCTCGAGCCGGTTCTCCTCCTCCCGCGTGAGGTTGCGCAGCTGGTTCTCCGCCTCGCCCACCATCATCTGCACCCGCTCGCGTGCGGCGCCCGCCTCGGCCACGCGCGCGGCGTAGGATTGCAGCTCCATCTCGTATTGCCCGAGCGCCCGCCGGCGGACGGAGCGGACCGCGTCCACCGCCTCGAGCTCGGCCGCGCTCAGCGTCGCGGCATCCGGGGGCGGCACGCCCGCACGGCCATCGGCGCCGCCGCGGCGGTCGAGCGCCATCTCGGCGGCCATCGCGTCCACCATGATGTCGGGAAAGGTGTCGAGGCCCGGATCGAACCGGTTCCGGCTGGCCTTTCCTCCGAACATGCGCATTCCCCGAACCGGTTTCGTCGACGTCAACATGGGCCGTCCGGCGGGCGGATACAATTCCGAGCCGTTGCCGCCCCTTGCGGTGACCATCGGGGCGCACCATAGGGGCGCGCGATGGCCCCCTCCCCCGCATCTCCCGTGCCCGCCTGGCAGCTGTGGCTCTGGCCCGCGATCCTCGTCGGCCTCGCCTTCGCCATGTGGCTGCTGCCCTGGGGCCAGTGGGTGCCGCTCCTGCGCGATTGGGTCGACAGCCACGGGGCCTGGGGCGTGCTGGCCTATCTGATCGCCTACATCATCGTCGTGATCCTGCCCCTGCCGGCGGCCGCGATGTCGGTGGTCGGCGGACTCGCTTACGGGTGGTGGGGCTTTCCGCTGGCGATGGCGGGCAGCGTGCTCGGCGCGATCCCGCCTTACCTGATCGGGCGCCACTGGCTGCGGAACATGCTGCTGCGGCGGGTGCACGGGGCGCGGCTGATGGCCGCGGACCGGGCGATCGGGCGGAACGCGATGGTGTTCGTCACGCTGCTGCGGCTCACGCCGATCCTGCCGTTCACCGCGCAGAACTGGCTGCTCGGACTCACCTCCGTCCGGACGGTTCCCTACGTCATCGCGACGATCATCGGACTCGCGCCCGGGACGCTGGCGATGGTCTGGATCGGCGAGGTCGGAGGGCTCGCCTCGGTCGGCGCGACACGGATGCGCGTGGTCCTCGCCGTGATCGGACTGCTGGGTTTCGGCGCCATCATCATCTGGTTGGGCCGCGTCGCGACCGGGGAGCTTCGCCGCGCGGGCTTCCACGCCGAGGGGCAGCCGTCGGAGAAGTGACGCCATGCTGCGGACTGGTCCCGTCGATCCGCCGCCCCATCTTGGCCCCGGAGAGACGAACAGGGGCGCAGCCGTGACCGAACAGGACGACGTGAACACCGGGCGCGATCCGCACCAGCGGCGGCACCAGATCATGATGCTGGTCCTCATCTGGCTCGCCGTCTACCCGGCCGTGACCCTCCTGACCTATCTGACCTCGGATCTCGACGTCCCGACCTTCGTCCGGACGTTCCTCACGACGCTCCTGACCGTGCCGATCATCACCTTCCTGGTGGTCCCGAACGCGAAGGCGCTGATCTCGCGCACCGATCCGAAGGCCTGACGTCACTCCTCGGCGGCGCTCTCGAACAGGTCTGCCGCGCCCTTCTCGGCATCCGCGGGCAGCGTTCCGTCGAGGAGGCCCGCGGCGCGGAGCTCCTTCAGGCCCGGCAGGTCGCGCGGCGAGGCGAGGCCGAAATGGTCCATGAAGCCGCGCGTGACCACGAAGGTGACAGGCCGGCCGGGCGTGTCGCGACGGCGCCCGAGGCGGATCCAGTCGAGCTCCATCAGCTGCTCCACGACACCCTTCGAGACCGCGACGCCCCGGATCTCCTCGATCTCGGCCCGCGTCGCCGGCTGGTGGTAGGCGATGATGGCCAGCGTCTCGATCGCCGCACGGCTGAGCTTGCGGGTCTCGACGATCTCGCGGGTCATCAGGTGGGAGAGGTCGGGCGCCGTCCGGATCGCCCAGGCCTCGCCCAGCTTCCGCACTTCCACGCCCCGACCCGCGTAATGCGCGGTCAGGCGCCCGAGGGCCGCTGCCGCGTCGCAGCCATGCGGTAGCCGGGCCTGCAGCTCGGCCACAGTGAGCGGCGTGGCCGAGGCGAAGAGGATGGCCTCCACCATCCGCTCCTGTGCCGCCGGGTCCGGGGCATCGAAGAGCGTGCCGTCGCTCATGTCCGGCCCCGGATCCGGATCGGGCCGAACGGATCGGATTGCTCGAGATCCAGCCGGCCGTTCCGCGCCAGTTCCAGTGCCGCCGCGAAGGTCGACGCGGTGGCCGAGCGGCGGCGAGCCGGGTCGCGGTTCCACCCTTCGGGCAGGAAGGCCGCGAGTTCGACCCAGCTCGCGAGGCTTCCGATCAGCGGGCGCAGGCGGTCGAGCGCCTCCTCCATGGTCCAGACGCCATCGCGATCCATCACGAAGGGGCGGAACTCGTCGCGGGTGCGGGTGCGCGCATAGGCCTGCATCAGATCGAGAAGCGTCGCCGTGCGCGTCACGCGGCGCACGCGCGCGACGCCCTGCGGCGCACCGCGGGCGAAGACGTCGCGGCCCAGCCGGTCGCGCGCCATCAGCGCCGCCGCGGCCCTGCGCATCGCCTCGAGCCGTTCGAGCTGAAAGGCCAGATGCGCGGCCTGTTCCTCCGCCGAGGGTCCCTCCTCCTCCGGGTCGGGCGGGAGCAGCAGGCGGGATTTCAGGAAGGCGAGCCAGGCGGCCATGACGAGATAGTCGGCCGCGAGCTCGATCCGCATCGCGCCCGCCCGCGCCACGAAGTCGAGATACTGCTTCGCGAGGTCGGTGACGGAAATCCGGCGCAGGTCGACCTTCTGCGTCTGCGCCAGCTTCAGAAGGAGATCGAGGGGCCCCTCGAACCCCTCCACGTCGACGATGAGAGCCTCCGCGGCGAGCCGGTCGGCCACCGTGTCCCGCGCCGGTCCTTCGGTGAATTCGTCGGCCACGGACGCCCCCTCAGGCGGTGAGGGCGTCAAGTTCCGCGTGGGCCGCCGCGGTGTCAAGCGCCTCCGGCCGGGCGCGCAATGCGAGGGCCCGCGCCGCCCGCGCCGCCGCCGCCTTGGTCATCGCCGGGCAAGCCTCCGCGAGCGCCTGCATGTCGTCCCATTCGCCGTTGCAATGCAGGACCACGTCGCAGCCCGCCGCGAGCGCCCGCGCCGCACGCGTGGCCACGTCGCCGCCGAGCGCGCCCATGCTGATGTCGTCGGTCATCATGAGGCCGTCGAACCCGATCCAGCCCCGCACCTCCGCGATCACCGCGGGCGAGACCGTGCCCGCCGCGTCGTCGAGCGCGGAATAGACGACATGCGCGCTCATCCCGAGCGGCAGATCGGCAAGGCGGCGGAACACCTCGAAATCGCTCGCCCGCAGCTCCTCCAGCGAGGCGTCAACGCGCGGCAGGCCGAGATGGCTGTCGACATTGCCGCGTCCGTGGCCGGGAATGTGCTTGAGCACCGGCAGCACGCCACCGGCGCGGCACCCTTCGGCATTGGCCCGGGCGCGCGCGGCAACGGTCTCGACGCTGTCGCCGTACAGCCGGGAGAGCAGGAACGGATGAGTGACGTCGCAGGCGATGTCGGCCGTGGGCGTGCAGTTGACGTCGATGCCCACGTCGCGAAGCTCACCGGCAATCAGGCGCGCGCGCAGGAACATCGCCCGCTCGGGATCGCGCGCGCGGCACATCTGCGTCAGCGGCCGGGGCCAGCGTGTCCAGAAGGGCGGCCCCATGCGCTGGACCCGCCCGCCTTCCTGGTCGATCAGTACGGGCGCGTCACGTCCTACGGCGTCCCGTAGCGCGCGCGTCAGCGCCCGCAGACGGTCGGGCGTATCGACGTTGCGGGCGAAGAGAATGAATCCCCAGGGGTCGGCGTCGCGGAAGAACGCCGCCTCGCGCGGCGACAGGTCGGGGCCTTCGCAACCGAGGATGAAGGCCCCGGCCATCCGCTCAGCGCGCCGTCACCGGGATGCAGGTCGAGTCCTGTGCCGAAAGCTCGGCGCAGAAGCGGCGCGCCTCGTCGCCATCCGCGAAGCCCACGACGCGCAGGCGCCAGAAGGCGCGGCCGTCGGAGCCCGCCCTCTGGATCGCGCGCTTCTTGCCGTCGAAATAGTCGCGGAAGCGTGGGGCGAGACGGTCCCATTCGGCCCGCGCGCCGCTCGCGCTGTCGAAGGCGCCGAGTTGCACAACGCTGGTGCCGGCCGAAATCGTCGCGGGGTCGACCTCGATCGCGGCCGGACGCATCGGTTCGATCGAGGCGACCTGCACGCCCATCCCGGCAGCCGGCGCATCGGTCGGCAGGGAGGCCGGTGCGGCGAGCGCGCTGCGCAGATTCGTCGGCCGACGGACCGGACGGATGGACGTCGAGATGCCGTGGCCGCTCGCCTCGGTGGCCGAGCCGCCGGTCTCGCCGAGCGCCTCCATCAACGCGGCCTGGACGGAGCTTTCGATGGCGCCGGGGGTGGGCGTCTCCGTCCCGGCCGACGCCACGTCGTCCGGCGCCTCGATCATCTCGAGGGAGGCCATTTCGACATTGGACGCGGCGTGGTCGGACGTGACCGCAGCGTCCGGCTCCGACAAGCCCGAATCCTCGACGCCTGCGATTTCGATGCCCGGGTCTTCCACGATTGCAATCTGCTCGGCAGGCGAATCCTCGATCGCTTCCTCGACCGCCGCCACGCGCTCGGTCAGCGCGGGCGCGTTCAGCGCGACCGGAGGCGGGGCCAGCACAATTTCCTCCGGGGCGGGCGTGGCCGCGCCGCCACCGGTGATGTCGGAGAGCGCCATGCCCTGATGCGGGGCGACCGTGCCGCCCGGATCCTCCGGCGCGACGCGCATTGGGCCTTCCAGCGCCATGATGACCGGGACAGTCGAGACGTCGCGAAACGTCAGGTCGATCGCCCAGGTCGCGAGTCCCGCGCTGAGGCCGATCGAAGTCACGGCCCCGGCCCAGTTCATCAGCCCGAAACCGCGGATCGCGTCCGCCAGACGCGAGGGCGCCTCGGCCCCGTAATCCGCACCAAAATAGTCGAAATCCGCCATTTGCCTGCCCTCCACCGGCCGGACGGCGAAGCCCGGCGGGTCGTGATCACTGCTCTGGACCGGGGCTGCCCCCCGTATCCGCCTCGACGGACGCGCCGTTAAACCGACGCTGCCCTTTTACCGCTCTGACCTGCGCGCCGCGCCCCTTCTGGGTCTTCAACGCATCTCGTTTGCAGGTTCGACCCCGAGGATACCCAAACCACCAGCGATTACAATGGAAACGGCGCGGGCCAACGCGATCTTCGCGCGGCTCGTATCCGGGTCGTCCTGCAGGAAGCGGAGATTCGGCTCGTCGTGACCGCGGTTCCACAGCGCATGCAGCCCGGACGCCAGGTCGTAGAGGTAGAAGGCGATCCGGTGCGGCTCGTGCGTGCGGGCGGCAATCTCCACCAGGCGCGGCCATTCGGCGAGCTTGGCGGCGAGCGCCTGCTCCGCCGGGTGATCGAGCTGTCCGAGATCCGCCTCGCGCAGCCGCGCGTCGGCGACGTCGGTCCCCGCTTCGGCAGCCTTGCGCAGGACCGACATCACGCGGGCATGGGCGTATTGCACGTAATAGACCGGGTTGTCCTTCGACTGCTCGAGCACCTTGGAGACGTCGAAATCGAGCGGCGCGTCGTTCTTGCGCGTCAGCATCACGAACCGGGTCACGTCGGCGCCCACCATCTCGATCACGTCGGCCAGCGTGACGAAGGTGCCCGCGCGCTTCGACATCTTCAGCTCCGCGCCGTCGCGCGTCAGCCGGACGAGCTGCGTGAGCTTGATGTCGAGCGGCACGCGCCCGTCGGTGAGCGCGGCGACGGCGGCCTTCATCCGCTTGACGTAGCCACCGTGGTCGGCACCGAACACGTTGATAAGCTGGTCGAATCCCCGCTCCACCTTGTCGTAGTGATAGGCGATGTCGGGGGCGAAATAGGTCCAGCTCCCGTCCGATTTCTGGATCGGGCGGTCGACGTCGTCGCCGTATTCGGTGGATTTGAAGAGCGTCTGCTCCCGCGCCTCCCAGTCCTCGGGCAGCTTGCCCTTGGGCGGCTCGAGCGTGCCGCGGTAGATCAGGCCCTTGGCACGGAGCGCCTCGATCGCGGCCTCGATCCGGCCGGTCCCGTAGAGCGATTTCTCCGAGAAGAAGACGTCCATCTCCACGCCGAGTCTCAGGAGATCCGCGCGGATCAGCGCCATCATCGCGTCGGTCGCGAAGTCCCGGATCGGGGCGAGCCAGACATCCTCGGGCTGGTCCACGTAGTCCGCGCCAACCTCCTCCTTCAGCGCCGCGCCCACGGGGACGAGATAGTCGCCCGGATAGACGCCGTCGGGGAACGCGACTTCTCGGCCGTGCGCCTCGAGGTAGCGGAGGTAGACGGAGCGGGCGAGCGTGTCGATCTGGCTGCCGCCGTCGTTGATGACGTATTCCCGCGTCACGTCGTGCCCGGAGAACTCCAGAAGCGCGGCCAGCGCGTCGCCGAAGACCGCGCCGCGCGTGTGCCCCACATGCAACGGTCCAGTCGGATTCGCGCTGACGTACTCCACATTCACCCGGCTGCCCGCGCCCATCTCGGAGCGGCCGAACCCGGTCCCGGCGACGAGCACGGCGGCGACCACCTCCTGCCAGACGGCGGGCGCGAGGCGGATGTTGAGGAACCCGGGACCGGCCACTTCGGCCGTCGCGATGCGGGGATCGGCGGCGAGCCGGGCGGCCAGCGGCTCGGCGATGTCGCGCGGCTTCTTGCCGGCGGGCTTGGCCAGCACCATCGCGGCATTCGTCGCCATGTCCCCGTGCGCGGCGTCGCGGGGCGGCTCGACCGTCACGTTGGCCGTGTCGAGCCCCGCGGGCAGCACGCCGTCGCGCACGAGCCCGTCGATCGCATCGAGGGTCAGGGCGCGGATATCGGCAAAGAGGTTCATGGGATCGGTCCGTTCTTCGAGGCTCCGCTTCCTTAATGAAGGCGCGGGGCGGGATCAACGCGGCCGGTGGACGGGCTGCGCGGCGTTACGACGAGCGGGCCGCCCGCTCGCGCAGCGCGTCCTGCACGCCCCCGATCAGCCTGTCGTGGCTCTGCAGCGCGAAGCGGTCGGTCATGCCGGCGATGTAGTCCGACACGATCCGCGCCAGCGCCACCTCGTCCGCCGCCTCGGCCACGTCCTTGCGCCACTGCTTGGGCAGTTCCTCGGGATGGGTCAGGAAGAACGGGAACAGCTCCTCGATCACCCGCGTCACCTCCCTGCGGACGACCACGACGGAAGGGGCGCGGTACATCCGCTCGAACAGGAACCGGCGGATCACCTTCAGGTCGGACCAGAGCGCCGGCGTGAACTGCGCCATCATGCGGCCCGCATGGCGGATGTCCTCGGGCGAGCGCGGGTCGAGGTCACGCAGGTTCGCCTCCGTCACGGCGATCACGTCCTCGACCAGCACGCCGAAGAAGCGGCGCAGCGCCTCGTGCCGGCGGCGGTAGTAGTTCAGCCCGGGATAGGTCGCGTCCACCTCCGCGAAGCAATCCCGCAGGATCGGCAGCTCGGCCAGCTCGTCCGTCGAGAACAGCTCGGCCCGCAAGCCGTCGTGCAGGTCGTGGTTATTGTAGGCGATGTCGTCGGACAGTGCCGCGACCTGCGCCTCCGCGCTGGCATGCGTCTCGAGCTCCAGCCCGTGCACGGCGTCGTATTCGGCGAGCGCGTAGGGGACCGGTGGCAGGACGGGGCCGTTGTGCTTGGCGATCCCCTCCAGCGTCTCCCAGGTCAGGTTCAGCCCGTCCCATTCGGCGTAGTGCCGCTCCAGCCGGGTGACGATGCGGATCGCCTGCGCGTTGTGGTCGAACCCCCCATAGGGCGCCATCAGCCGTCCGAGCGCGTCCTCGCCGGTATGGCCGAAGGGCGGATGGCCCAGATCGTGCGCCAGTGCCACCGCCTCTGTCAGCTCGATGTCGAGGCCCAGATGCTTGGCGATCGTGCGCGCCACCTGCGCGACCTCGATGGAATGGGTGAGCCGGGTGCGGAAGTAGTCGCCCTCGTGCTCGATGAAGACCTGCGTCTTGTGCTTCAATCGCCGGAACGCGCTCGCATGGATGATCCGGTCGCGGTCGCGCTGGAACGGAGAGCGGAACGCGCTCTCCGCCTCCGGGTGAAGCCGGCCGCGGGTCGCGGCGGGGTCGCAGGCGAACGGGACGGTGGCAGACGGCACGGGGCCTCTCTTGGCAGGCGGCTCAGCCGCCCATATATCCCATCGTAACGAAGATGCACGTGCCTCGGAGGCTCACCCATGGATCTCGCGCTGCCCCCCAAGGTCACCCCCCGCGCCTTCGAGCGCCTGTCGGAAATCGGCGCCGCCGGTCAGGGCAAGGCGCTCCGCGTCGCGGTCGAGGGCGGCGGCTGTTCGGGCTTCCAGTACCAGATCGAGCTCGACGCGCCGGCCGAGGGCGATCTGATCCTCGAGAGTTCCGGCGAGAAGGTCGTGGTGGACGAGGTGTCTCTGCCGTTCCTGTCCAACGCGGTGATCGACTTCACCGAGGAGCTGATCGGCGCGCGGTTCACGATCGACAACCCGAACGCCGCGTCGAGCTGCGGCTGCGGGGTCAGCTTCGCGATGTGAGCGGCACGCCCGTCGTCAGCCGGGCGAAGCGCGCCATGAGCATCACCGTCGCGGCCGCGAGCCCGACGACCAGGCCGAGCCACACCCCCTCCGGGCCGAGTCCGAGCGGGAAGCCGAGCAGGTAGCTCGCCGGGATGCCGAGACCCCAATAGGCACCGATCGCGTAGACCATCGGCCGACGCGTGTCCTGCACCCCACGCAGCAGCCCCAATGCCATGACCTGTCCGGCATCGACGAGCTGAAACAATGCGGCCAGCATCAGGAGCCGGATGCCGAGCGTGCGGATCACGGGCGCGTCCGCGTCGTCCGCGTCGAGGAACAGATCGACCAGCGCTCCGCCCGCACCGAGATAGAGCAGGATGGCGAGAAACACCGCGCCCCCCGACAGCAGGAGCGCGGCGACCGCGGCGCGGCGCAATCCCGTCGCGTCCCCCTGCCCCCAGGCGCGTCCGACCCGCACCGTCGCGGCTTGGCTCAGGCCCATATGCACCATGAAGGTCAGTGCGGCGATCCCGATGGCGATGCCGTGCGCCGCGAGCGCCACCGTCCCGAGCGCCCCCATCATCAGCGCCGAAGCCGCGAACAGGCCGGACTCGGAGACATGCGTCAGCCCGATCGGCCAGCCCATACGGAAGATCGCGCCGAAGATCGGCCAGTCGGGCCGGTGCAGGTTCCGGAACAGGTCGAACCGCGCCATGCCCGGCCCGCGCGCGGCGTATATCGCGAGGACCGCGACCGACAGCGTCTGCACCGCGACCGAGGCGATCGCGGCGCCGCGGATGCCGAGCTCCGGAAGGCCCAGATTGCCGAAGATCAGCAGCCAGTTAACGCCCACGTTCAGCGCCACGGCCGCGAGCGTCGCCCAGAGCACGATCCGGGTGTGTTCGAGCACCGAGAGATGGCTGCGGAACGTGGCCGTCAGCAACGCCGGCAGCATCCCCCAGCCGGCGATCCGCAGATAGGCCTGCCCGTCGCCGGCGACCTGCGCGTTCTGCCCGAGCGCCAGCAGGATCGCCTCCGAGAACAGGAAGGCCGGCAGCATCGCCAGCGCGGTCAGGGTCGAGAGCCAGATTCCCATCCGCGCGACCCGCCGGACCGAGACTTCGTCCCCCTGACCGAGCGCGCTGGCGGCCATCGGCATGCAGGCGACCGCGAATCCCGAGCCGAGAACAAAGAGCGAGAAGAAGAACGTGTGCCCCATCGTGCCCGCGGCCAACGCCTCGACCGAATAGCGCCCGAGCATCAGCGTGTCGGTCAGGCCGATGAGGATCTGCGCCACCTGACTGCCCACCAGCGGCAGACCCAGCACGATGGTCCTGTAGAGATGTCGGGCGAGGGTTTCGGGCATGCGCGGGCGGTACGCGAGCGCCCGTCCCGACGCAATCGGCTCAGCCGCAGCGGCGCTCTTGCGCGTCTTCGACGATCTCCTCGACCGCGTCGCGCGCCAGCAGGAGCATCCGGCGGTCGGCCGGGCAGCGGATGACCTCCACCGTCGCGTCGATCGCACCGAGCAATCGTCTGCCGTCGGCGATCACGGCGACCAGACCCGTCCCCTGCGTCAGGTCACGAAGTTCGCTGCGCAGCGCCGTCGTAACGGTGACCTCCGGACGGGACCGCGCGTTGCGATCCCGAAGCATGTCGGCCAGCCCGGCCAGAAGGACCATCAACGTGTCGTGCCACGTAACGAGCAGGGCGACGTCGCGATC
Organism: uncultured Jannaschia sp.; assembly: GCF_947494055.1. Classification (GTDB taxonomy): domain Bacteria; phylum Pseudomonadota; class Alphaproteobacteria; order Rhodobacterales; family Rhodobacteraceae; genus Jannaschia. The sequence goes on from NZ_CANLTR010000002.1 coordinate 249,090, forward strand.
GGCCACGCGATCCACGTCGATCCGGTGCACCGCATCGCAGGCGACCGACTGGACACGTTTCAGCCGCCGGATCGTGCCGGCCACCGGCAGGCGCGAACCCTCGCTGCCGGCCGCTCTTCGAACGGTCATGATAGCTGCCGCCATACGAGGCGGCGACGCTGAATCGGTCATCGCACGGCTCCTCTTGCAGGGCTGAACACACTGCAAAGTGCCGGGTTCCGCGTTCCCGACCGGAAAGAAATCGAATCGCGTTAACAGTTTGTTGACCGTTCCTGGTCCACGCGCGATTCAGCCGACGAGTTCGAGGCCCGAGAAGAAGTACGCGATCTCGTCCTTCGCCGTATCCGGTCCGTCCGAGCCATGCACCGAGTTCTCGCCGATCGAAAGGGCGAATTCCTTGCGGATCGTGCCGGCGTCGGCCTCCTCGGGATTGGTCGCGCCCATCACCTCGCGGTTCTTCGCGATGGCGTCCTCGCCCTCGAGGACCTGCACCACGATCGGCTCGGACGACATGAACTCGCAGAGCTCGTCGTAGAACGGACGCTCCTTGTGGACTTCGTAGAACGTGCCAGCCTGCGCCTTCGTCAGGTGGATGCGCTTGGAGGCGACCACGCGCAGGCCGGCCTCTTCGAGCTTGGCGGTGATGGCGCCCGTCAGATTGCGCCGCGTGGCGTCGGGCTTGATGATCGAGAAGGTGCGTTCGAGGGCCATGCGTATGCTCCGTGCGTGAATGTCCGGCGGGCCTCTACCAGCGCCGCCGGACGAAGGGAACCGCATGTTGACAAGGGGGCGGAGGCCCCGCATGGGCTCCGCCATGCTGCAGATCACAGACCTGTCCTATTCCGTCGCGGGCCGTCCCCTCTTCGACGGCGCGAGCGCCACCATTCCCGAAGGCCACAAGGTTGGCCTGGTGGGGCGAAACGGCACCGGCAAGACGACGCTGTTCCGCCTGATCCGGGGCGAGCTCGCGCCGGATGCGGGCGAGATCGGCCTACCGTCCCGCGCCCGGATCGGCGGTGTCGCGCAGGAGGTTCCGTCTTCGGAGACGACCGTCCTGCAGACCGTGCTCGACGCCGATACCGAACGTGCGAGCCTGATGGCGGAAGCGGAGACGGCTACCGACCCGACACGCATCGCCGAGATCCAGACCCGGCTGCAGGACATCGATGCCTGGTCCGGCGAGGCGCGCGCCTCCAGCATTCTCAAGGGGTTGGGCTTCGAGGTTGACGAGCAATCGCGCCCCTGCTCGGCCTATAGCGGCGGCTGGCGGATGCGCGTGGCGCTGGCCGGCGTTCTCTTCGCCGAGCCCGACCTGCTGCTCCTCGACGAGCCGACGAACTATCTCGACCTCGAAGGCGCGCTCTGGCTCGAGAGCTACCTCGCGCGATACCCGCATACCGTCATCATCATCAGCCACGACCGGGGCCTCCTGAACCGCGCGGTCGGCGGCATCCTGCATCTCGAGGACAAGGGGCTGACCTACTACACCGGCCCCTACGACAGCTTCGTGCGGATGCGGGCCGAGAAACGCGCCGGGCTCGCCGCAGAGGCCGCCAAGCAGGAGGCGCGGCGCAAGCACCTGCAGAGCTTCGTCGACCGCTTCAAGGCCAAGGCGTCGAAGGCCAAGCAGGCGCAGTCGCGCGTGAAGATGCTGGAACGGATGGAGACGATCACCGCGCCCGAGGACGCGGCGCGCGTGGTGTTCACCTTTCCTGCCCCCGAGGAGTTGTCGCCCCCCATCGTCCGCCTCGAGAGCGCGGCCGTGGGCTACGGGGGCGATCCGGTACTGAAACGTCTCAACGTGCGGATCGACCAGGACGACCGGATCGCGCTGCTGGGACGCAACGGCGAGGGAAAATCCACGTTCTCCAAATTGTTGGCAGACAAGCTTCAGGCCTGCGGGGGCAGCAAGATCGCCTCGGGCAAACTGCGCGTCGGCTACTTCGCGCAGCATCAGGTGGATGAGCTGCACGTGGACGAGACGCCGCTCGACCACATCCGGCGGGAGCGTCCCGACGACGCGCCGCCGAAGCTGCGCGCGCGGCTGGCCTCCTTCGGGCTCGGCGTCGATCAGGCCGACACGCTCGTGGGCAGGTTGTCCGGGGGGCAGAAGGCGCGGCTGTCGCTGCTGCTGGCGACGCTCGACGCGCCGCACATGCTGATCCTCGACGAGCCGACGAACCACCTCGACATCGAGAGCCGGGAGGCGCTGGTGGAGGCGTTGACCGCCTATACCGGCGCGGTCGTGCTGGTGAGCCACGACATGCACCTCCTCAGCCTCGTCGCCGACCGGCTCTGGCTGGTAAAGGGCGGGACGGTCGGACCCTATGACGGCGATCTGGAGCAGTATCGCAAGATGTTGCTGCAGGGTGAGGAACGGCCCGCAAAGTCCGAAAAGGAAAAGAAGAAAGTGGTGCCGGTCAGCCGCGACCGCATCCTCGAGCTTCGATCCGAGGCGCGCAAGGCGGAGGCCCGGGTGAAGAAGATCGACGAGATGCGCAACAAGCTCGCCAAGAAGCTCGCCGATCCGCAATTGTACGAAGAGGGCCGGACGAACGAACTGGAGACGTGGAACAAGAAATACGCCGAGGTGATGGAGGCGGCCGACCGGGCGGAGGCGATCTGGATGAACGTGATGGAGAACCTGGAGAAGGCGGAGGCGTGAGCCGCCCGGCGTGTGACCCGCGTGTTACGGCCGTGTTACGGCTGTGTTACGGCTGTGGGACGCGGCCATGACGCCGACCGAGCTCGTCACCGCGTTCACCGCGCTCTTCGTCATCATCGACCCGATCGGGCTCGCCCCGATCTTCGTCGCGCTGACCGCCGGGATGTCGCGGCGCGCCCGCCGGGGCATGGCGATCCGTGCCTGCGTCGTCGGTGCGGCCATCCTCATCCTGTTCGCGCTCGCGGGCGAAGCGGTGCTCGCCTTCCTCGGCATCTCGATGCCCGCCTTCCGGATCGCGGGCGGCCTGCTGCTGTTTTTGACCGCGCTCGAGATGCTGTTCGAGAAGCGCACCCAGCGGCGCGAGGGTCAGGCGGAGGGGCTGGTCAGCGACCCGTCGGTCTTCCCCCTCGCGATCCCGCTCATCGCCGGGCCGGGCGCGATCGCGACGATGATCCTGCTCACCGACGAGGCGGCACCGCTCGGTGCGGCGCAGGCGATCGGCGTGATGCTCACGGTGATCGCCGTCGTCTTCGTCCTGTTCGAGCTCGCCGCGCCGATGGAGCGGCTTTTGAAGCCCACGGGCATCAACGTCGTGACCCGCCTTCTCGGCATGCTGCTCGCCGCGCTCGCGGTGCAGTTCGTACTCGACGGGCTCGCCGGGATTTCGGGCGCGGGCTAACGCCGCGTCATGGAAAGAAACGTTTGGTAACGCGTCGGTTTCGATGCAGAAGACCCGCATTCCAGGACGTGAGAGTTGATTATGCCCAAAGTGCGTGGAACCCGTTTCGACGATACGTTGACGGCGTCGAGCCGGAAGAACGAGATCCTCTACGGCAAGGCCGGAGATGACGCCTTCGTCTTCCACGCCTTCGGTCGCGGCGACAAGTTCCTCGGCGGCGGCGGAGACGACCACCTCGGCGGGATCAGGTTCGACATCGATGCCTCCGGGCCAAGTTTCAGCCGCAACGACATCACCTACAACGGCGGCAAGGGGATCGACACGATCGCCTTCGAGATCGACGTCCACACCTCGAAGATCAAGCTCGGCCAGTTCGGCACGCGGACGGTCTCGGTCGAGCAGAGCGCCTACGAGATCGGCTTTCACTCCGAAACGGGGCGGATCGTCGGTTCGGCGCGCGACGAGATGGTCGTCCTCGACAATTACCTCAAGGTTCACGACATGCGGTCGCTGAACGTCAACCTGAAGGGCGGCGACGACGTGTTCCGGACCGACACGATCAATTCCGGATTCGGGTCCATCAGGATCGATCTCGGGGCCGGCGACGATACCGTGATGCTCAGCCAGTCCGCCCACGGCGCGCGGATCAAGGGCGGCAAGGGCGACGACTTCATCTTCGGCGGCAGGGTCGCGTCCGAACGGATCCTGGCCGGCTCCGGGGACGACACGATCCTGGCCGTCAACGGGTCCATCGGACAGCAGGCCATCGACACGATCGCCACCGGGTCGGGCAAGGACACGATCGTCGTGACGAGCAACCTCTACGCGATCGCGGGGCAAGGGCAGGTCCTCGACTTCAACACCCGTCGCGACACGGTCCTGATCGCCGATATCGGGGCCGCCGACCTGGTCTTCGCCAAGAAGAACGCGGACGATCCGTATACGAACGCTTGGACGATGGATAACCGCGCGGGGATCCTCTACTGGTCCGACCGGCCGGTGCTGGATTTCGGCGGACGCACCGACCTCACGGCCCGGAACTTCGTGACCGATGACAGCAGCTACGATTTCATGGTGTGAGCGGGGCCGCGTGGCGGCACCGACGCAAGAGGCTGGCAAATCCGTGAGTGGTAAATCCGGCGGCCATGCCTAGATATCCGGCATGACCGGCGACGATACCGCACAGCTCTTCTACCTGACGCTTCTCGGCGTGGTGCTCCTTGGCTCGGTCCTGTTCGGGTTCCGCGGGCGGCTCAGCCAGGCGATGCAGCAGGCGGCGATCTGGTTCTTCATCTTCGTCGGCGCCGTCCTCGTCTTCGGCAACTGGGACGCGGTGCAACGCGCCGCCCTGCCGCGGCAGAGCATCGTGTCGAACGAGCAGGGCGTGGTGATCGACGTGCCGCAGAGCCGCGACGGGCATTACTACATGCGGCTGGCCGTCAACGGGGAGCCGGTTGATTTCGTCGTCGATACCGGGGCGTCCGATCTGGTGCTCAGCCGCGACGACGCGGCGCGCGTCGGGTTCGATCCGGCGGAGCTGCGCTTCTACGGACAGGCCTATACGGCGAACGGCACGGTGGGCACGGCCGACGTGACGCTGGAGGAGGTCAGGCTCGGCGATCTCACCGACCGCGACGTGCGCGCCGTGGTGACCGAGGGCGACCTGTTCCAGAGCCTGCTCGGGATGAGCTACCTGCAGCATTTCGGGCGCATCGTGATCGAGGACGGGCATTTGCAGCTGGTGCGGTGACGGGCTGTTGAGGAACCGGTGGCGCGGGAGCCGGTGGCAGACTTGATCCGTCGCACAGCGGACGACGCCTTGCAATTGAACGTTCCGCCCGACGGGACGTCGGGCAACCCCCGACCGCCCCCATGCGCGGGGGCTTTGCCCCCACCCGCGGCCGGGGGCTGCCCTCTCGATCTCAGACCCTTTGGGAATACTTTTGGAAAGGGTGCGAATTTTCCCAGAGCTTAAACGACTTACGAGACGTTCTTCGACGCCTTCTCCGCCCATTTGCCCGACTCCTCCGACCAGTAGCGCGCGGCGCAGCCCCGGTCGGTGAGGATCTTCCACTGCTCGCGCGCGCGGCCCAGCGCCGCGCCGTCGAAGCCGTCGAAGAGGATGCAGGCGCGCTTGAGGTCGGGCAGTTCGCTCGCCGCGACCTCGGCGCCGTCGACGGACATCAGGCAGTCCGGCCGGTTCGCGCCCGCCCCCGTCGTGAGCAGGATCGGCTGCCGCGCATCGTGCGGTCCGCCGGCGAGCCCGTGCGGCAGGAAGGATTCGGGCGGCCCCTCCCAGAGCCGCGCGTCGAGGCGTTCGAGCCGCGCCCGCTCCCGCCCCCGGACGGCGATCCGCCAGCCCTGCGCGAGCGCGCGGGCGAGAAGCGTGGCGAGCGTCGTCTCGACCGGGTTGCGGGTCAGGTGGTAGAAATAGACCTCACCCATCGCCCTTCTCGTAGCCGTCGCGGATCAGCCGGTCGAGCGCCCGCACGCCCCAGCCGGTCGCGCCGGCGGGCGCGAGGTCGGAGGCCGACTTGAGGGAGGCCACGCCGGCGATGTCGAGATGGATCCACGGCGTCTCGTCCTTGACGAAGCGCTTGAGGAACTGCGCCGCGGTGATCGAGCCCGCGGGCCGCCCGCCGACGTTCTTCACGTCGGCGACGCGGGATTTCAGCATTTCGTCGTAGCCCTTGCCGAGCGGCATGCGCCACGCCCCCTCGCCCGCGTTCTTCGCGGCGGCGAGGAACGCGTCGGCAAAGGCGTCGTGGTTGGAGAAGACGCCCGCATTCTCGTGGCCGAGGCCGATGATGATGGCGCCGGTCAGCGTGGCGAGGTCGATCATGCCCGCGGGTTCGAACCGCTCCTGCGTGTACCACATCACGTCGCACAGGACGAGGCGGCCCTCGGCGTCGGTGTTGATGACCTCCACCGTGTCGCCCTTCATCGAGGTCACGACGTCGCCCGGCCGCTGCGCCCGTCCGTCCGGCATGTTCTCGACGAGGCCGACGAGGCCCACCACGTTGGCGCGGGCCTTGCGGGCGGCGATGGCGTGCATGACGCCCGCGACCGTGCCGGCGCCGCCCATGTCCATCGTCATGTCCTCCATGCCGGCGGCGGGCTTGAGGCTGATGCCGCCGGTGTCGAAGACGACGCCCTTGCCGACGAGGGCGAGCGGGTTCTCCTCGCCGCCACCGTTCCAGCGCATGACGACGACGTAGGACGGGCTCTCCGAGCCCTGCCCCACGGCGAGGAGCGTGCGCATGCCGAGCCGCTCGAGCTCCGCCTCGTCGAGCACCTCCACCTCGACGCCGAGCTCGCCAAGCTTCTTCAGGCGCTCGGCGAATTCCGTCGTGGTCAGGACGTTGGCGGGCTCGTTCACCAGGTCGCGGGTCAGGAACACGCCCTCGGCCACGGCGCGGGCATCGGCGAAGGCGGCCTCCGCCTCCTCGGGCTTCGTGGCCATCACGGTGATCGGGGCCGGCGCGGACGGGTCGTCCCCCTCCCCGTCCTTCGACGTCTTGTGCGCGTCGAAGGCATAGCCGCGCAGCGTCGCGCCGAGCGCGATGTCGGTCAGCCGCCGGTGTCCGCCGCCGAGGATCGTGAGCGGGCGCTTCGCGCGCAGCCGCGCCAGCGCCGCGCCGGCCTTGCGCGCGTCCTTCGGGTCCGGGCGGGGGCCGAGGCGCAGGATGGCGACCGCACTGGCGGCGAGCCCGGCGGGAAAGCCCAGATCGAGCATGTCGCCGTCGGACAGCTTGCCGAACGCCTCCGACTCGACGGCGCGCTGCACCGCGCCCTTGGTGAGACGGTTCAGACGCCGCGCCTCGGTGCCGAGCTTGCCGCCTTCGGGCACGATGCAGGCGATCACCCCCTCGGCGGAGGCGAGCGCGTCGAGATCGGTCGGGGCGAAGTTGACTGTGGCGGGCGTGGTCATGGGCATCCTCGGCTGGGGGCTGGCATGTTCGACATGGCGTTCGGTGTGACCCTATGCCCGCGACCCGGGACATTCCAGCCGATGCGCGAGATCAAGGTTTGATGCATCGCGCCAACCCCGCTAGGAAACTCGCACCTGCGCCCGGCGAGAATGGCAGGGGCGGCATCCGGGGGCCCGTTGACACTTTTCGACCGATATCTCGCGGGACAGCTCCTGGCCTATTTCGGGTTCTTCAGCCTCGTCCTCGTCGCGGTCTACTGGGTCAATCGGGCGATCGGCCTGTTCGACCGCCTGATCGCGGGCGGCTCGAACGTGCTGACCTTCCTCGAGTTCACCGCGCTCGCCCTGCCCAACGTGATCCACGCCGTCCTGCCGGTCTCGGCGCTCGTGGCGACGCTCTACGGGCTCAACCGGCTTTCGACGGACAGCGAGATGGTGGTGGCGCAGACGACGGGGATCTCGCCCTGGCGGCTCGCGCGGCCGGTGCTGATCTTCGGGCTCGCGGTCGCGGCGATGGTGTCGGTGCTGGGACACGTCCTCGTACCGCTGTCGCGCACCGCGCTGGCCGAGCGGGGCGAGGCGCTGTCGCAGGACGTCACCGCGCGGTTCCTGAAGGAGGGCGAGTTCCTGCATCCCGGGCGCGGCGTGACAGTCTATGTCCGGGCCGTGACGCCGGAGGGGGAGCTTCTGGGCCTGTTCCTGCAGGACCGGCGCAGCCCCGCGGTCCGCACCTCCTACACCGCGGAGCGCGCCTTCCTCGTGCGGGTGGACGGGCAGACGCGGCTCGTGATGTTCGACGGCATGGCGCAGACACTCGAGGTGGAGACGCGCAGCCTCGTCGTGACGACCTTCGACGATTTCGCCTACGACCTCGCGGGGCTCGCCGGCGGCGAAAGCGATGCCCGCCGGCGCGACCCGCGGGAGATGCCGACGGCGGCGCTGCTGCGGGCGGACGCGGCGACGCAGGCGGTGACGCGCGCGGATGTGGCCGAGCTGCGCGCCGAGGGGCACGTGCGCGTCACCGAGGCGATCTTCGCCTTCGGGCTGCCGCTCTTGGCGCTCGGCTGCCTGATGCTGGGCGGGTATTCGCGGCTTGGCCTGTGGCGACAGATCCTCGGCGCCGTCGTCGCGGCGATCCTGCTGAGGATGCTCGGCAACGTCGCGGAGACGACCGCCCGCGACGATGCGGAACTCTGGTGGATGCTGTATGTGCCGGCGTTCCTGACGGTCGCCCTCGGCGCGGCGCTGGTCTGGCGCAGCACGTACGGACCGCGCCTGATCCGGCCACGGGGGGTGCCCGCGTGACGCTGCAATACTACATCGCGCGGCGGTTCCTGTGGCTCGTGCTGATCGTGTCGCTGGTCTTCACCGGGCTGCTGGTGCCGATCGACCTGATGGAGCAGCTGCGCCGCCTGAGCGACGACGGCGCGGGGATCGGCGACGGGCTGCGCCTCGCGGCGCTCAACCTGCCGGCAGCGCTCTACCAGATCCTGCCGCTGATCGTGATCCTGTCGACGCTGGCGCTGTTCCTGTCGCTGTCGCGCTCCTCGGAGCTCGTGGTGATCCGGGCGGCGGGACGCTCGGCCCTCCGGGCGGCGGCCGCGCCGGCGGCGACGGCGCTCCTCCTCGGGGCCGCGGCGCTGGCGATCGTCAACCCGATCGTCGCCGCCACGCAGACCGCCTACGAGCGCGAGATTGCCGGATTCCGCACCGGCATCAGCAGCGTGCTGTCGGTCAGCGAGGAAGGCGTCTGGCTGCGGCAGGGCGACGGGGCGGGGCAGACGGTGATCCGGGCCGGGCGCGCATCGCTCGACGGGACCGTGTTGTTCGAGGCGACCTTCATCGCCTTCGACGCCGAAGGCTCCCCGGTGGAGCGGATCGACGCCGAGCGCGCGGCCCTGTCGGACGGCGAATGGCTCTTGCGGAACGCCAAGACCTGGCCGCTGGGCACCTCGGACAACCCCGAGCGCGACGCCCGGGTAAAGCTTCAGGCCACGACACCCTCATCGCTCACCCGTGCGCAGATCCGCGACAGCTTTGGCGTGCCCTCCTCGATCCCCATCTTCCAGCTGCCGGGCTTCATCGCGCAGCTCGACGCGGCCGGGTTCTCGGGCCTCACCCACCGCGTCTGGCTGCAGACCGAGCTCGCCAACCCGCTGATGCTGACGGCGATGGTCCTGATCGGCGCGGCCTTCTCGATGCGGCAGGTTCGGGCGGGACGGACGGGGGTCATGGTCCTCTCGGCGCTATTGCTCGGCTTCGGCATCTTCTTCCTGCGCAACTTCGCGCAGGTCCTTGGCGAGAACGGGCAGCTGCCGGTCATGCTCGCGGCCTGGGCGCCGCCGGTCGCCGCGATCCTGCTGTCCGTCGGGATCATCCTGTTTCTGGAGGACGGATGATGCGCTGGCTGCTTCTCGCGATCCTCGCCTGCCTGCCGTTCGCCGGACTGTCGCAGGACGCACTGGCGCAGGACGGCCCGGCGACGCTGGTCGCCGACCGCATCGCCTTCGACGCGGCGACGCTGACGGCCGAGGGCAATGTCGAGATCTTCGCGCAGGGCCGCGTCCTGCGCGCCCGGCGGGTGACCTACGACCGCAGCACGGACCGGATCACGGTTGAGGGGCCGCTCACCCTCCTCGACGGGCCGGACCGCATCCTCGTGGCCGATTACGCCGAACTCGGCGCCGACCTGCGCGGCTCGGTCGTCGCGGGCGCGCGCCTCGTCCTCGACCAGCAGCTCCAGATCGCCGCGACCGAGGTCGCGACCGGGGCCGAAGGGCGCTACACGCAGCTCTACCAGACCGTCGCCTCCTCCTGCGAGGTCTGCGCCGCCTATCCGGTGCCGATCTGGCAGATCCGCGCCCGCCGCGTCGTCCACGACCGCGAGGAACGGCAGCTCTATTTCGAGAACGCCCGCTTCGAGGTCGCCGGCGTGCCCGTCGCGTGGTTCCCCCGGCTCCGCCTGCCCGACCCGACGCTCGAACGGACGACCGGCGTGCTCGCACCGCGCTTCTCCGCCGACGACCTGCTCGGGACGGGCATCGAGGTCCCCTACTTCATCACGCTCGGCCCCTCGCGGGATCTGACGCTGCGGCCCTTCGTGACCAACCAGGAGACGCGCAGCCTGGGCTTCCGTTACCGGCAGGCCTTCGATGCGGGGAACCTCGTCGTCACCGGTGCCGTCTCGCGCGACGAGGTGCGGCCGGGCGAGACGCGCGGCTACGTCTTCGCCGAAGGGGTCTTCGACCTGCCCCGCGACTACCGGCTGGAATTCGACCTCGAGGGCGTGTCCGACGACAATTACCTGCTGAACTACGACATCACCGAGAAGGACCGGCTCGACAGCCGGGCCGCGATCACCCGGATCGACCGGGAGGACCGGCTCCTCGCCGAGATCATCACCTTCGACACGCTGCGCGAAGGGGAACGGAACCGGTTCCAGCCGACGCCCGTCATCACGATCGAGCGACAGCGGCGGGAGCCCCGCGCCGTGCTCGGGGGCGATCTGGTCTGGACGCTTCAGGCCCATGCCCGGCGGCGCAAGGCCAGCACCGTGCCCGAGGGCGGGCCGGACGACGCGGCGCGGGACGTCGAGCGGATGTCGGCCGCGCTCGCTTGGCAACGCACGCACATCACCCCGGAAGGGCTCGTCCTGACCGGGCTCGCCGGGCTCGACCTCGACGCCTATTCGGTTCGCCAGGATCCCGACTTCGCGGACGACACGACCTTCGCCCGCGTCGTGCCGCATGCCGGACTGGAACTGCGCCTGCCGCTCGGCAAGGGGTCCCGGTCCGGCGCGCGCCACGTGTTCGAGCCGGTGGCGCAGGCCCTGTTCGTGCCGAGCGACGTGAAGCGCACGCCCGACGAGGACAGCCTGACGCCCGAATTCGACGAGGGGAACCTGTTCGCCGTCTCCCGCTTCGCCGGACGCGACCGCCGCGAGCTCGGCAACCGGCTGAACGTCGGGTTGAGCTACACCCGGTTCGACCCGTCGGGCTGGCAGACGGGGGCGACGCTCGGCCGGGTCTGGCGCGACCGCGACAACGAACCGTTCCGCGACGGGACGGGGCTCGACGGCACGGCGTCCGACTGGCTCCTTGCGATCTCCGCCGAAGACGGCGACCGCTTCGGCGTCGAGAGCCGGGCGCTTTTCGACGACGCCCTCGACTTCACCCAATCCGAGACGATCCTCGGCTGGCAGGGCGCGAGATACCTGCTCGAGACGCGCTATACCTGGCTCGAGGAAGACGCGACCGCCGGCCGGCCGGACGCCACCTCCGAATGGGAGCTGGACGCGGCCTACGACCTGACCCGCGACTGGACGGGCCGGGTGAACTGGCGATATGAAGCCGTCACGAACGAGGCCAGCCGCGCCGGGTTCGGGCTGACCTACCGGTCGGATTGCGTGACCGTGGCGTTCGACGTGGAGCGGCGTTTCACCTCGAACGACGATCTGGACACGTCCACCCGGTTCGGATTCGGCGTGGATCTGGCGGGGTTCGGCGCGGATGGCGACCGCACGAGACGGCGGCGCTGCGGCATTTGAGGGAGCGGGCGATGACGAGACTTCTGACGGCGATGCTGGTCGCCCTATGGACGGCAGCCGGCCCCGGCGCCGCGCAGCAACCCTTCGCCGCGGCCGCGACCGTGAACGGGATTGCCGTGACCAATTACGACGTCGATCAGCGGTCGCAGTTCCTGTCGCTCCTCGGCTCGCCCGACACCGATCGGGCCAGCGTGACCGATACGCTGGTGGACGAGGCATTGCAGGTGCAGGCGGCCCGGCTCGCGGGGATCGACCTGTCCGAGGAGGAGGTTGCCGAGGGCATGACCGAGTTCGCCGCCCGGGCGGACCTGTCGTCCGATGCGTTCGTCGCCGAGCTCGGTGGCGCAGGCGTCGCCCCCGAGACGTTCCGGGATTTCGTGCGCAACGGCCTCTACTGGCGCCGCCTCGTCCAGGCCCGGTTCGGCGACCTCGCCCGCCCGCAGGACCGCGAGGTGCAGCGCATCGTCGATCGCGGTCCGCAGGGCGAGATCCGCGTCCTGCTGTCGGAGATCGCGCTTCCCTACACGCCCGAGAACCGCGCCGAAGTGGAAGCCCTGGCGGAGCGGCTTGCGGCCAGTCTGCGCGGGCAGGCCGCCTTCGAGGAGGCGGCGCGGACCTATTCCCGGGCCAGCTCGGCCCGGACCGGCGGACGGATCGACTGGCTTCCGCTGGCCGGTCTGGCCCCGCCGATCGCGAGCCAGGTGCTCACGCTCGCGCCCGGCGAGGTGACCGAGCCGATCAATCTGGGTACCTTCTTCGGCCTGTTCCTGCTCCGCGATCTCGACGATCAGGCGGCCGCCCCCGCGATCGAGCGCGTGGATTACGCCGAGTATCTGATCCCCGGCGGGCGCAGCGAGACGGCGCTTCGCGCGGCCGCCGAGCTCCGTGCCCGGGTCGATGTCTGCGACGATCTTTACGGGGAGGCCCGGAACGCGCCGGAGGGTACGCTCACCCGGCAGGACGCCGCGCCCGAGACATTGCCGGCGGATCTGCGTCAGGAGCTCGCAAAGCTCGATCCGGGGGAGGTGTCCACCCTGCTCACGCGCGGCGACCACCTGCGCTTCGTGATGTTGTGCAGCCGGAACGCGACGGTGCCGGAGGGGGCGTTCGAGCGGATCGGCCAGCAGATCCTGAGCCAGCGCCTGACAGACCTTGCCGACGGCTATCTCGCCGAGCTCCGCGCCGATGCCGTCGTCATCCGCTGACGGGCCCGCTCCGCTCGTCGTGACCTGCGGCGAGCCTGCGGGGATCGGGCCGGAGGTCGTCGCCAAGGCGCGCGCATTGGTCCCTGACCTGCCATTCGTCGTGATCGGCAATCCCGATCACTTCGCGGGCTTCGGCGTCGCGACGCGGATCGTCGCGTCCGTCGCGGAGGCCGGCACGGACGCGCTCTGCATCCTCCCGCATGACATCCCCGGCCCCGCCCGGCCCGGTCGTCCCGATCCCGCGCAGGCGGAAGGCGTGATCTCCGCCATCGCGCAGGCAGTGGACCTTGCGAAGGCCGGCGAGGCCGGCGGGATCGTGACGGCGCCGATCCACAAGAAGGCGCTCAAGGACGGGGCGGCCTTCGCTTATCCCGGGCATACCGAGTACCTCGCCGCACTGGCCGGTGGCGCGGACGTGGTGATGATGCTGGCCTGCCCCGAGCTGCGGGTCGTGCCCGCGACCATCCATGTCGCGCTCGCGGACGTGCCCGCCTGCCTGACGCCGGACTTGCTCGAGACGGTCCTTCGCGTCACCCATGCCGGGTTGCGCCGTGATTTCGGCGTCGAGAGGCCGCGCATCGCCGTTGCCGGACTGAACCCGCATGCCGGCGAGGGCGGCACGATGGGGCGGGAGGAAACGGACTGGATCGCGGCGCTGGTGGCGCGGCTCGCCCCCGAGCTCGGCTGCGTCGGCCCGTTCCCCGCCGACACGATGTTCCATGCCGGTGCGCGGACGACCTACGACGCCGCCGTCGCCATGTATCATGATCAGGCGCTCATCCCGATCAAGACGATCGACTTCGCGGGCGGCGTCAACGTGACGCTCGGCCTGCCGTTCATCCGGACTTCGCCCGATCACGGCACCGCCTTCGACATCGCCGGCAGCGGGCGCGCCGACCCGACGTCGATGGTCGCGGCGCTGCGGATGGCGTGGGACATGGCGGGGCGACGCCAGGAACGGCTTTCCCGCGAGGCCGCCGTACAATGAGTATTCGGGCCAGGAAGAAGACGAGGCCTCTTCTTGGTATAAGTACTCACAGCGATCCGCCGGCTCCGGGCGGCCGGTCGCGGGTTCGGACATGAGCCGGATCGACGACCTGCCGCCGCTGCGCGACGTGATCGCCGCGCACGGGCTTCGGGCGAAGAAGTCGATGGGACAGAACTTCCTGCTCGACCTCAACCTGACCTCGCGGATCGCCCGCGCCTCGGGGCCGCTCGCCGGCGCTTCCGTGCTGGAGGTGGGTCCGGGTCCGGGCGGTCTGACGCGCGGCCTTCTGGCCGAAGGCGCGCGCCGGGTGCTCGCGGTGGAAAAGGACGAACGCTGCCTGCCCGCTTTGGCGGAAATCGCGGCGGCCTATCCCGGGCGGCTCGAGGTCCTGTCCGGCGACGCGCTCGACGTGGACGTCACCGCCCGGCTCGACCGGCCGTGGCGCGTCGTCGCGAACCTGCCCTACAATATCGGGACCGAACTTCTCGTGCGCTGGCTCACGCCGCGGGACTGGCCGCCGGCCTGGGAGAGCCTGACCCTGATGTTCCAGAAGGAAGTGGCGGAGCGCATCGTCGCCGCGCCGGGTTCCAAGGCCTACGGGCGGCTTGCCGTTCTGGCGCAATGGCGGTCGGAGGTGCGGATCGTGCTGACGCTGCCGCCCGAGGCCTTCGCCCCGCCGCCGAAGGTCGCCTCCGCCGTGATCCACCTGACCGCGCTACCCGAACCACGGTTCCCGGCCGACGCGGACGTGCTGGAGCGCATGGTGGCCAAGGGGTTCAACCAGCGTCGCAAGATGCTGCGCGCCGCGCTGAAGGGGCTGGCGCCGGATATCGAGGATCGGCTGCGCGCCGCCGGACTGGACCCGACCGAGCGGGCCGAGCAGGTGCCGATCGAGGGTTGGTGCGCGCTCGCCCGGACGCTCGGCTGAAGCCTAGCTGTCCGACGTCGCCGCGCTCGGGGTCTCCCCCTCGGCAGCCGGTGCTTCGGCAGCGGGGGCCTTCTTCCGCGGCCGGCCGCGCTTCGGCTTCTCGGGCTTCGGCGCCTCCTCGACGGCTTGGGATTCCGGGGTTTCGACCGGACCGGTCTCGGCGCCCGGCGTATCGATGACGTCGGCGGCGTTCGCCGGTTCCGCGGGTGGCTGAGTCTTGCGCGGCCGACCCGGCTTTCGCCGATTGCGCGGCTCGCTCGGGGCCGGCGCTGCCTCCTCGGTCGGCGTGTCCGCGGGCGCGACGTCCGACTGGATGGCCTGCCGTTCCGTCCTGGCGTTCTCGCGCGTATCGGCACGCGGCGCGCGCTCGTCGTCCCTGCGCGCCTCGGATTGACGGTCGGCGCTTTGCGCCTCGACGGGCTGGCGGTCGTTCTGCCGGTCGGTCTGGCTTGGCTGGCCGCCCTGCGACGATCCCTGCCGGTCGTTCTGGTTGCCGCCCTGCTGGTTGCCGCCGTGCTGGTTCGCCTGCTGATTGCCGCCCTGCTGGTTGCCCTGCTGATTCTGCTGGCGGGCGTCCATCTCCTTCTGGGCGGCGGCGAGCATGCGGGTGTAGTGCTCGGCATGCTGCTGGAAGTTCTCGAGCGCGACACGGTCGCCGGAGAGCTGCGCGTCGCGGGCGAGCTGGTTGTACTTCTCGATCACCTGCGCCGGCGTGCCCCGGACCTTTCCCTCGGGTCCGGAACTGTCGAAGACACGATTGACGATGTTTCCGCCCTGGGGACGATTGCGATTCTTGTTCCGCGAACGGGACTTGCTGCTTCTCATGCGTGGGAGGTTCCGCTGGTCATCTGCAGGGGGCGTCTCATGGCCGGGAACCGGACCCGCCCCGCGGGTCGTCATGGTCCGGTATCGGTCGGGCGTCGCGTCCGGGGGCGGGCCGGAGCCCGTCAACCGCTGGATGCCTGTCGGTTATGGGTGCCCGGGCGAGGAGTTACAAGCCGATTCTCGTCACATCGCCGCTTTTTCGCCGGAAACCACGCGATCCCGCCCGTCGAGGTCAGGATGGACGCCGATATTCGTCAGGCCCGCCGCCGCGAAGAGCGCCGTCACCGCCGCGGCCTGCGTCGCGCCGATCTCGACCATCAGCCGCCCGCCGGGGCCCAGATGCGCCGGCACGTCGCGCGTGATCGTCCGGTAAGCGTCGAGCCCGTCGCCACCGGGACTGAGCGCGAGGCCGGGTTCCCATCGGCGCAGTTCGGGTGCGAGTCCGGGCATCTCCGCGGCGGCGATGTAGGGCGGGTTCGCGACGACGAGGTCGAAGGTCTCGTCGATCCCCGTCAGCCAGTCGGCCTGCTGGAAGGCCGCGCGTTCCGCGAGGCCGAGCGCCACGGCGTTGCCCCGTGCGACGTCGAGCGCGGCCTCGGACAGATCGGTGCCGAGGCCGGACGCCTCGGGGCGTTCGGCGAGGAGGGACAGGAGGATGCAGCCGGAGCCCGTGCCGAGATCGAGGACGCGGTCGAAGGGGGCGGCGAGCGCCTGCTCGACCAGCGTCTCGGTCTCCGGACGGGGGTCGAGGACATCGGCCGTCACGCGGAACTCATGGTTCCAGAAGGCGCGACGACCGAGGATGTGGGAGACCGGTTCCCGCGCCGAGCGTCGCGCGATCCAGACCGCGAAGGTCCCTGCATCGGGTGCGGCGCGGGCGAGCACCTGCGCGTCGCGGGCCGGGTCGGGAACGCCGGCCGCCCGCAGCGACGCACGCGCCTCGGCTTCGGTCACGCCGACATCTCGGCCAGAAGCTGCGCCTGCAGGTCCGCGGTCAGCGCGTCGATCACCTCGTCGAGATCGCCCTGCATCACCGCGTCGAGCCGGTAGAGCGTCAGGTTGATCCGATGGTCGGTCATCCGGCCCTGGGGGAAGTTGTAGGTGCGGATGCGCTCGCTGCGGTCGCCGCTGCCGACCTGCGCGCGGCGGTCGGAGGCACGTTCGGCATCGGCGGCGGCGCGCTGCGCCTCGTAGAGCCGGGCGCGCAGCACGTTCATCGCGATCTCGCGGTTGCGGTGCTGGGACTTCTCCGACGAGGTGACGACCATGCCGGTCGGCAGGTGGGTGATGCGCACGGCCGAGTCGGTCGTGTTGACGTGCTGTCCGCCCGCTCCGCTCGCGCGCATCGTGTCGATGCGGATGTCGGCGGCGGGGATGTCGATATCGACGGCCTCCGCTTCGGGAAGGACGGCGACGGTCGCGGCGGAAGTGTGGATGCGGCCGCCGGATTCGGTCGCGGGGACGCGCTGGACGCGATGCACGCCACTCTCGAACTTGAGTCGGGCGAAGACGTTGTCGCCCTCGATCCGGACGACGAGCTCGCGGATGCCGCCGAGATCGGTCTCCTGACGCTCGACGGTTTCCATGCGCCAGCCACGCGCCTCGGCATAGCGGCGATACATCGCCTCGAGATTGCCGGCGAATAGCGCGGCCTCCTCGCCGCCGGTGCCGGGCCGGATCTCGAGGATCGCGGGACGGGCATCGGCTTCGTCCCTCGGCAAGAGCGCGAGTTGCAGCGCCGCCTGCCCCGCCGCCCGTGCCGCTTCGAGCTCGGCGAGCTCCGCCTCGGCCAGTTCGCGCATCTCCGGATCGGCGAGCATCACGCGGGCTTCTGCGATCTGCCCGTCGAGCGCGCGGAACGCGCGGACGCGGTCGGCGATTTCCCGCATCTCGGCGTATTCCCGGGTGAGCGTGCCGATCTCTTCGGCCGAGGGTCCGGCATTCAGCCGCGCCTCGAGATAGTCGAACCGGGCGAGGATCTGGTCGAGGCGGTCCTCGGGGATGGCGGGTGCTGTCATGGCGGCGTGATGGTGCCGGGGCGGGACTAGGTCAAGGCCGCCCTTTCTGCTAGGATAGGGTCTGGAGGTTCCGTCGATGAGACCCTTCGCGCTCGCGCTCTGTCTTGCCGCCCTGCCCGCCGTCGCGGACACGACCGCCCCGTCCGGGCGAACGATCGAGTGCTACTGCACCGACTCGACCGGCGGGCGCGTGGAGATGGGGGAGCGGATCTGTTTGTCCGTCGGCGGGCGGGCCTTCGTGGCGCTCTGCGCGATGTCGCTCAACGTGCCGATCTGGCGTGACACCGGGGAGGCCTGCCCGCTCGGGTGAGGTCATGGAATTGCGGGCCGGTCGTAGCGCGTCAGAGCCCGGTATGCCTTGCGCGGCCCCGTCACGCGCCAGCGCACCGACCAGCGGGGCCAAGCCCGGAAATCGTAGCGCAGCCAGTAGAGGTCGGGCGGGCAGTCGTGGCGGGCCCAGGCGTCATCAGTGATGCAGTGGAAGGGCCGGCCATCCGCGAACAGCACTTCGATTCCACCCGGAGAGGCCCGCCAGAGCGTCTCCCGCCGGGCCATGAACCTCTGCCCGCCCTGACTGAGCGTCCCCGCTTCCACGTAGCGCAGAAGCGCGCCGTCGGGGAACCAGACGCTTTTGCCTTCGAACCGCGCCCAGGTTCCATCGGCGTGCCGCAGCACGCGCCGCGTCCGCCAGGTTCCGGCCAGCGCGGCGAGACGGGAGGCTGGGGTCATTCGGGCTTCCTTGCGGGGGCGGCTGCCGCATCCTATGACGCCCGCGGCGGCGTCGCCAGCCGCCCGTTCACTGAGAAGGTCCGCCATGATCCCCCGCTATTCCCGGCCCGAGATGGTCGCGATCTGGTCCCCCGAGACGAAGTTCCGCATCTGGTTCGAGATCGAGGCGCATGCCTGCGATGCGATGGCGGAGATGGGCACGATCCCGCGCGAGAACGCCGAGGCGGTCTGGAAGGCGCAGGACGTCGAGTTCGACGTGGCGCGCATCGACGAGATCGAAGCGGTGACGAAGCACGACGTGATCGCCTTCCTCACGCACCTGTCGGAGATCGTGGGCGCCGACGCGGCGCGGTTCGTCCATCAGGGGATGACGTCCTCGGACGTGCTCGACACGACGTTCAACCTGCAGCTCGTCCGCGCGGCCGACCTGCTCATCGCGGATACAGAGGCGCTGCTCGCGGCGCTGAAGCGGCGGGCGCTCGAGCACAAGGACACGGTCCGCATCGGCCGCAGCCACGGCATCCACGCCGAACCCACGACGATGGGCCTGACCTTCGCGCGATTCTACGCGGAGATGGATCGCAACCTGCGACGGCTGAAGACCGCGAAGGCGGAGGTCGCGACCGGCGCCATCTCCGGCGCGGTCGGCACCTTCGCCAATATCGATCCGGCCGTGGAGGCCTATGTCTGCGAGAAGATGGGCCTCTACCCCGAGCCGATCAGCACGCAGGTCATCCCCCGCGACCGGCACGCGGCCTTCTTCGCGGCGCTCGGCATCGTCGCCTCCTCGGTCGAGAACATCGCGACCGAGATCCGGCACATGCAGCGGACCGAGGTGCTGGAGGCGGAGGAATTCTTCTCCAAGGGCCAGAAGGGCTCCTCGGCGATGCCGCACAAGCGCAACCCCGTCCTCACCGAGAACCTGACGGGCCTCGCCCGGCTGGTGCGCTCCGCGGTCACGCCGGCGCTCGAGAACGTCGCGCTCTGGCACGAGCGGGACATCAGCCATTCGAGCGTCGAGCGGATGATCGGACCGGACGCGACCATCACCCTCGATTTCGCGCTGGCGCGGCTCACCGGGGTGATCGACAAGCTCGTCGTCTATCCCGAGAACATGCTCGCCAATATGAACCGCTTCCGCGGCCTGGTGATGAGCCAGCGCGTCCTGCTCGCCCTGACCCAGGTCGGGGTCAGCCGGGAGGACGCCTACGCTCTGGTGCAGCGCAACGCGATGAAGGTCTGGGAGGCGGGCGCCGACTTCCAGACCGAACTTCTGGAGGACGCGGATGTCCGCGCGGTCCTGTCGGAGGCGGAGATCCGGGAGAAGTTCGATCTCGGGTATCATACGAAGCACGTCGACACGATCTTCGCCCGCGTCTTCGGCTCGGCCGAGGGCTAGTGCTCAGGCGTTCAGGCCGGGCGCTCCCCGGAGGTCTGCGGGTCGCGGGTCGATCCGAAGTCGCGGGGCGCGCCGCCATAGGCCTCCGCATCCACGAGCGTTCCGTTGACGGCCAACTTCGGCTGTAGGCCGGGACGCTCGCTCTGGTGTTCGATGGCGTCGGCCATCATGTCGATCAATCCCTCCGCGTCGAGCTGCATCAGCGGCGCGTGCAACGTGCCGATCTCGCCGGCGCCTCCGATCGTGGATTCGGTGATCTCGGCGAAGGCCATGTCCCACCCGTCGAACAGCCGGGACCGGCGCGTGCCCCGCTCGAGCGTGCGGATGTCGCGGTGACGCCAGTCGGCGCGTATCCGCGCCTCGATCTTCTCGAGGTTGCCGACCGGCCCTTCGGTATATTGCGCGTAGTGCCACCCCACGCGATGGAGGTAGCCCGTCAATCCGAGCTTCCTGTTCCTCGACCTGGCGGAGAGATAGATCAATCCGTCCTCGACCGAGCGAAACCGCGACACGGCTTCCGATATGAAAATCCAGTATCCAAACACGTCCAGCCCTCCGTCCCATATTTAATCAAAAATTAAAGTTACCAAAGAGTTAAGGTAAAGCTTCTTTTATACATGCGGCCGCCGGCGCAGGCGACGTGTCGCCGTCGCGAGCAGGCTTGCGGGCTGCCGCAAGGCTGTCTGCGACCGATTGCCACCCGATGCCGCGAGGCGGGATCGTGACTTCGTGAACGCCGGCCTTTGCGCTACCTTTGAGGAACCTGGGATCGAAAGGAGACGACATGAAGACGACCAAGACCCTTCTCGCGGCCGCCATCCTCGCCGGGACGCCGGCCTTCGCCATGGCCGCCTGCGACTACAGCGGCCACCGCGAGGCGACCGTGACCTGCGCGCCCGGCACGACGCTCGATACGTCGACCGGGTCCTGCGTAGCCGAGACCACGAGCTGAGTCAGCCGCGGGGCAGCATCGCCTGCCCTGCGACGTAAGTCTGGGCGACGGCCCGGTCGTCGCCCATCATGATCGTCGGGAACACGGCTTCCCAGACATCCTCGGCGCATGCGACCCGTTGCGCGATGGCGGGCGTCGAGGCCAGATCGAGCACGACGAGATCGGCCGCGCCGCCCGGCGCAAGCCGGCCGATATCGCCCGCATGCAGCGCCCGCGCCGATCCCTCCGTCGCCAGCCAGAGAAGCTGCGCCGGGTGAAGCGCCGTCCCGCGAAGCTGCGCGATCTCGTAGGCCGCGGCCATCGTGCGCAGCATCGAGAAGTTCGACCCACCGCCCGTATCGGTCGCGAGCCCCACCCGCATCCGCGCGGCCAGCCCCATGTCGAAGAGACCCGAACCGATGAAGGTGTTGGAGGTCGGGCAATGGATCGCCGCCGCCCCGATCTCCGCCAGCCGGTCCCGCTCCCGCGCCGTCAGGTGGATGGCGTGGCCGTAGAGGCCGCGTTCCCCGAGCAGGCCATGCGCCTCGTAGGTGTCGAGGTAGTCCCGCGCCTGCGGATAGAGGCTCCGCACCCAGGCGATCTCATCGGTCTGCTCGTTCAGATGCGTCTGCATCAGGCAATCGGGGTGCTCCGACCAGAGCGCGCCGAGCGCGTCGAGCTGATCGGGCGTCGAGGTCGGCGAGAAGCGCGGCGTGACGACGTAGGATGCCCGCCTCCGCCCGTGCCAGCGTTCGAGCAGCGCGCGGCTGTCGTCGTAGGCCGATCGGGGCGTGTCCCGCAAATTCGCCGGCGCGTTGCGGTCCATGCAGGTCTTGCCCGCCCAGACGGCCATGTTCCGTGCCGATGCCGCCGCGAAGAATGCCTCCACGCTTTCGGGATGGATCGTGCAGAAGCTGCAGACCGATGTGGTCCCGTGGGCCAGCGCAAGGTCGAGGTAGCGCGCGGCGATCCCGGCCGCGTAGGCCGGATCGCCGAACCGCGCCTCCTCGGGGAACGTGTAGGTCTCGAGCCAGTCGATCAGGCGCTTGCCCCAGGACGCGATGATCGCCGTCTGCGGGTAGTGCACATGCGCGTCGACGAACCCCGGCAGGATCAACGCCTCGCCGTGGTCGATCCGATCCGCCTGCGGGTGGGCCGCGCGGAGGGCGTCGGCCGAGCCGACCGCGACGATCCGCCCCCGTTCCACGACGACCGCGCCGCGGTGCTCGAAGGTCGCGGCATCGCCCGGCGGAACGGCGAAGGGATCGGCATCGAAGGCCAACGTCCGGCCGAGGATCAACGTGGTCATGGCTTCCCCTATCCCGCGCCGGAAAAGGCTGCTACCCCTCGCGCCGCCCGCACGCTATCGACGGCCCGACACCCCCCGATCGAGGACATGCCATGACCGAGCCGCAGACCGAGGCCGATCTCGCGACCCGCCCCGAGGAGGAGGTCGAGGAAGAGGCCGCGCTCGACCAGAACCGGCTTCGGCTCGTCCGGGAGGCGATCGAGGACGAGGACGCGTCCGCCGTCGACGCACTCATCGAGCCGCTGCACGGGGCCGACATCGCGGACCTTCTCGAACAACTCGACGAGGGGCCGCGGCGCGAATTGCTGCGCCTGTGGTCGGGCGGCATCGACGGCGAGATCCTGTCGGAGCTCGACGAGGGCGTGCGCGAGGAGATCCTGCGCGAGCTTTCCAGCGAGGACGTGGCCGAGGCCGTCCGCGAGCTCGAGACCGACGACGTGGTCGATCTCATCGAGAACCTCGAGGACGAGAGCCGCGCCGACGCGATCCTCGCCTCGCTGACCGACAGCGACCGCGTCGCGGTGCAGCAGGCGCTGACCTATCCGGAATATTCCGCCGGTCGCCTGATGCAGCGGGAGGTGGTCATCGCGCCGTCCTTCTGGAACGTCGGCCAGGCCATCGACCATCTGCGCGGCACCGAGGAGCTGCCGGAGCAGTTCTACCACGTCATCCTCACCGATCCGCGGATGCGGCCCGTGGGCTACGTCACGCTGGGCAAGCTGCTCGGCGCGACGCGCGAAACGCCGCTGTCGGAGATCGAGGAGGAGAGCTTCCGCACCTTCGAGGCGACCGACCCGGAAAAGGACGTGGCCTACGCGTTCAACCAGTACCACCTGATCTCCGCGCCCGTGGTCGACGCGGACGACCGACTGCTCGGCATCATCACCATCGACGACGCGATTCGCATCCTCGACGAAGAGGCGGAGGAGGACATCCTCCGGCTCGCCGGCGTCGATGCGGAGGAATCGCTGTCGAACCGGACCTTCGGCGTCGTCCGGCGGCGCTTCCCCTGGCTCGCGGTGAACCTCGTGACCGCGATCCTCGCCTCGATGGTCATCTCCCAGTTCGAAGGCGTCATCACGGAGATCGTCGCGCTGGCCGTGCTGATGCCGATCGTCGCCTCGATGGGCGGCAATGCGGGGACGCAATCTCTCACCGTCGCCGTCCGCGCGCTCGCCACGCGCGACCTCACCGGCGCGAACTTGTGGCGCGTCATCCGGCGGGAGGTCTCGGCGGGCGCGATCAACGGCGCCGCCTTCGCCGTGATCATGGCGGGCGTGGGACTCGTCTGGTTCGGCTCGCCGATGCTGGGCGCGGTGATCGCGGTGGCGATGGTCATCAACCTCGTCATCGCGGGGCTCGCCGGCGTCGGCATCCCGGTGATCCTCGAGCGCGTGGGCGTGGACCCGGCGCTGGCCTCGGGCGCCTTCGTGACCACGGTGACGGACGTCGTCGGCTTCTTCGCCTTCCTCGGTCTCGCCGCGCTCTGGCTGCTCTAGGCCGCCGCGTCCAATAGCGCCCGCGCCGCGCCGCGCGCCGCGTCGGTGATGCTGTCGCCGGCGAGCATGCGGGCGATCTCGTCGATCCGGTCGGTCGCCGCGACCGGCGTGACGGTGGAGAGCGTCGCGTCGTTCGCGACCTTCTTCTCGACCCGCCAGTGATGTGCGCCGAGCGCCGCGACCTGCGGCGAGTGGGTGACGACGAGAACCTGGCCGCCATCGGCCAGCGCCTTGAGCCGCCGCCCGACCGCGTCCGCCGTCGCGCCGCCGACGCCCCGGTCGATCTCGTCGAAGATCAGCGTGCGCGAGCGGTCGCCGCCCGTGAGACAGACCTTCAGCGCGAGCAGGAACCGGCTGAGCTCACCCCCCGACGCGATCTTGTCGAGCGGGCCGGACGGTGCGCCGGGATTCGTGGCGACCTCGAAGGCCACGGTATCGGCGCCGTCGGGCCCGGCCGCGGCGTTGGCGACCTTCGTCTTGAAGGTCGCCCGCTCCATCCGGAGCGGCGCGAGCTCGGCCTGCATCGCCGCATCGAGCCGTGTCGCCGCCGCGCGCCGCAGGTCCGACAGCTCGGCCGCCGCCGCATCGTACTCGGCCGCCGCGGCCTTCTCCGCCTGCGCGAGCCTGGCGAGCCCGCCCTCCGACGCGTCGAGCAGATCGAGGCGCCCGCGCAGCTCGATCGCGAGCGCCGGCAGGTCGTCGGCGAAGACGCCATGCTTGCGCGCAAGCGCCCGGATCGCGAAGAGGCGCTCCTCCGCCGCCTCCAGCTCGGAAGGGTCGAAGGTCAGCGCGTCGAGGCAGCTCTCGACGCCAGCCTGCGCCTCGCCGAGCTCGATCATCGCACGGTTCAGCGCTTCGAGCGCGTCGTTCAGGGTCTCGCCCGCCCCTTCCGCCGCGCCGTCGAGCCAGCGGGTCGCGTCCATCATCTGACCCTCCGCGCCCTGCGGCCCGATCGCCTGCAACGCCCGGGCCACGTCTTCGCGTATGCGCTCGGCGCCCTGCATGACGCGTCTTCGGGTGTCGAGTTCCTCCTCTTCCCTGGGCTTGGGGTCGAGCCGTTCGAGCTCGTCGACGGCGTGGCGCAGGAAGTCCTCTTCGGCGCGCGCCGCGTCGCGCTGCGCCTCCGCCTCCCGGAGCGCCCTGCGGGCAGCGGCGAGGCCGGACCAGGCGCGGCGAACTGCCGACGGATCGGCCCCGGCGAAGGCGTCGAGGAGCGCGCGGTGGCCGTTCACGTCGAGCAATCCCCGGTCGTCGTGCTGGCCGTGCAGTTCGAGGAGCGTGTCGGACAGCGCGCGCAGGACCTCGCCCGAGACCCGCGTGCCGTTGACCCAGGCGGTCTTGCGCCCGTCCGGGGTATTGATCCGCCGCAGGAGGAGTTCGTCATCCTCCGCGCCGAGCCCGTGCCGGTCGAGCACCTCCCGGGCGGCATGATCCCGGGGGAGGTCGAAGGCCGCCGTGACCTCGCCCTGCGCCGCGCCCTGCCGCACAAGTTCAGCGCGTCCGCGCCAGCCCAGGACGAAACCGAGCGAGTCGAGCAGGATGGACTTGCCCGCCCCCGTCTCGCCCGTAAGCACGTTGAGCCCCGCCCCGAATTCGAGCGAGAGGCGGTCGATGATGAGCATGTCGCGGATGTCGAGGGATCGGAGCATGGCCGTTAACTACATCCGGCCGCGCCCGTTCCGCCAGTGCGCGTCGCGCGTCATCCTGACCGTGCCAGCTAGAGCCAGCTTCCCCGGACGGTGCGGCGATAGATGTCGACGAGCCAGCCGCTGCCCTTCGCCTCGGGCGAGAGCCCCCGACCGGTGAGTTGACGGTAGGCGTCGTCGTAGAAGGGCGAGGACTGGAAGTTGTAGCCCAGGATCGCGCCCGCCGTCTGCGCCTCCTCGGTCAGGCCGAGCGACAGGTAGGCCTCCACCAGACGCATCAGCGCTTCGGGCGTATGGGTCGTGGTCTGGAACTCCTCGACCACCGCGCGGAACCGATTGATGGCCGCGGGATAGTGCTTGCGCTTGAGGTAGTACCGCCCGATCTCCATCTCCTTCGCGGCAAGATGGTCGAAGGCGAGGTCGAACTTCAGGATGCTCGACCGGGCATATTCGCTGTCGGGATATTGCTCGATCACGGTGCGCAGCGATTGCAGCGCCTGGAAGGTAAGGCCCTGGTCGCGACCGACCTGGTCGATCTGATCGTAGTAGCTGAGCGCCAGAAGGTATTGCGCGTAGGCCGCATCCTCGTCGGCCGGATAGAAGTCGATGAAGCGCTGCGCGGCCGCGCGGGCGTTCTCGTAGTCGCGGTTCCGGTGATAGGCGAAGGCCTGCATGATGAGGCCGCGCTTGGCGAAGTCGGAATACGGATAGAGCCGCTCCACCTCGGCGAAGAGCCGCGCCGCATCCTCGGGATCGCCCTGGGCGAGCGCCAGTTCCGCCTGCTGGTAGATCGCGTCCGGCGCCGTATCCTCGAGCGCCAGCGTATCGCCGCCACCGCAGGCCGCGAGGAATGCGAGAGTCGCGAGCGCCGTCAGAGATTTGCCAAGCCGCGCCACGCGCCGTTCCGTCATCCGTCCACTTCCTTGCCCGCGCCCGGTGCGGGCCTCGCGGCACCATAGTCGAGCCGCCCGAGGCTGTGAAGCGCGGGGCGCCACAATCCGCAGGGCGCCACGGGGTTAGAGGTGCGCGAAGACGTCCTTCTCCAGACCGGCCCCCGGCAGGAGGCGCGCCTCGTGGGGGGCGAGCGTGCGGATGCGGTAGGCCAGCGGATCCGCGAAGAGCGCGCGCAGCAGCCGGTTCGTCGTCGCGTGGCCGGACCGGATGCCGGTGTAGCGGCCGAGGATCGGGGCGCCGGCCAGCGCCAGATCGCCCAGGGCGTCGAGCATCTTGTGGCGCACCGCCTCGTCGGCATGCCGGAACCCTTCGGGGTTCTCGACCCGCTCGCCGTTGACGACGACCGCATTCAGGAGCGATCCGCCGAGCGCCTTGCCCGCCGCCTGCATCGCGTCGACGTCCGCGCGGCGGCAGAAGGTGCGGCTGTCGCAAAGTTCGCGGACAAAGGTGCCGTTCGAAAGGCGCAGCACCTTGTGCTGATGCCCGATCGCGGAATCGGCGAAATCGATCGACACGTCGATCTCGAGCTCCTCGGCGGGCGTGAGCATGGCGCTGGCCGAACCGTCGGTGACCTGGACGCGGCGAAGCACCTCGATCGCATGAACGGGTGCATCGAGACGTCGGGTTCCGGTCCGCAGGATGGCGCGCACGAAATCGGCGGCCGAGCCGTCGAGGATCGGCACTTCGGGACCGTCGATCTCGAGGATGGCATTATGCACGCCGCAACCGGTCAGCGCGGCCATCACATGCTCGACGGTCGAGACAGACACGCCGGCCTCGTTCACCAGCATCGTGCAGAGCGGGGAAAGCTCCACCGCGTCGTGGCGCGCGGCGATCATGTTGTTGCCGTCGAAATCGGTGCGACGGAACCAGATGCCGTGATGGGCGGGGGCGGGATGGATCGACAGGCGCGCGCTTCGGCCCGAATGGAGACCGACGCCCGAGAAGCGGATCACGTTCCTGACCGTCGTTTGCATGAGACTGCTCCGTATCGTTGCCATCGCGCCGCTTCGAGGACGCTTTCCTGATGGTGAGCTACGCACGCCCCCGCGTCCGTTCAATTCAACGGTGGTTACGGAGTGAAACAGGGATTGGGCGCCGTGTGGCGAAATCACGCCGACGGGTCCGCAATCCGGCGATTCCCTCAGCGGCGCAGGGCCCTGCGCGTGCCCGACATTGCACGCGACGGCATTTTTCAGGGGCAACCTTGTGATCGACCCGTCAGGTCGCACGGGGCTTGAAACCGAAAACGGCGGCCCCGGGAGGCCGCCGCTCGTCCAGTGATCGCCGAGAATCGGCGCGGATCAGTTCGCCTGCCGCCGCAGGAAGGCCGGGATCTCGATACGCTCGTCATCGGGGTCCGCCTTCGGCTCGGGCGCCGCGGCCGCGGGACGCTCGACGGGCATGTCGGCGCCGCTTCCGGTCATCCGGTGAATGAGCGACCCAAAGCCGAAGCGGGCATGGTGCTCGGCCGGCG
The DNA here is from genome assembly GCF_947494055.1 of uncultured Jannaschia sp. Taxonomy (GTDB): domain Bacteria; phylum Pseudomonadota; class Alphaproteobacteria; order Rhodobacterales; family Rhodobacteraceae; genus Jannaschia. The sequence continues at coordinate 276,819 of NZ_CANLTR010000002.1, forward strand.
CCGGCCGTGGCTCGGGCGCCGGGCGACGCTCTCCGTTGAGGACGGCGGCGCGCAGACGCTCCATCGTCTCGGGCGACGGTGTCGCCGCCGGGCGCGAGGGCCGGAACGGCACCGCCGACTCGGCCGCCTCCGCCATGGGGGCGACCGCCGCGGGCCGGTAGGCCGGGGCCGGCAAATCGTCGCTCTCGTCGGAGATGAACGCCTCGGCGGCGTCGGAATCTTCGGCCTTCTGTTGATCGGCGGCGTCGAAGAAGCTGGGGCTCGACGGCTCGGGCGCGACGGAGGCCGCGACGGCGGGGATCTCCGGCTCGGGCGCCGGGGCCTGCTCGGCCCTCGCCTCCCTGCGGGAGGTCGGCTCGGACATGCGCCGACGCGGCAGCGGATCGGCATCGCGCGAGGCAATGGCGTCGATGCCGGTCGCGACCACGGAGACGCGCATGACGCCCTCCATCGACGGGTCGAGCGTGGAGCCGACGATGATGTTCGCGTCCTCGTCCACTTCCTTGCGGATCCGGTTCGCGGCCTCGTCCATCTCGAACAGCGTGAGATCGTGCCCGCCGGTGATGTTGATGAGGACGCCCTTCGCGCCAGAGAGGCTGAGCTCGTCCAGAAGCGGGTTGGCGATGGCCTTCTCGGCGGCTTCGACGGCGCGATCCTCGCCCTCGGCCTCGCCGGTGCCCATCATCGCCTTGCCCATCTCGTCCATCACGGACCGGACGTCGGCGAAGTCGAGGTTGATCATGCCCGGCCGGACCATCAGGTCGGTCACGCCCTTCACGCCCTGGTAGAGTACGTCGTCGGCCAGCGAGAACGCCTCGGTGAAGGTCGTCTTCTCGTTGGCGAGCCGGAACAGGTTCTGGTTCGGGATGACGATGAGCGTGTCGACCACCCGCTGGAGCGCGTCGACGCCCTCCTCGGCCTGCCGCATCCGCTTGGTGCCCTCGAACTGGAACGGCTTGGTCACGACGCCGACGGTTAGGATGCCGAGCTCGCGCGCGGCCTGCGCGATGATCGGCGCCGCGCCGGTGCCGGTCCCGCCGCCCATGCCGGCGGTGATGAAGCACATATGCGCGCCGGCCAGCCGGTCCACGATCTCCTCGATCGTCTCCTCGGCGGCGCTGGCGCCGATCGACGGACGCGCCCCGGCGCCGAGACCTTCCGTCACGCGCACGCCGAGCTGGACCTTGGCCTGCGCGTGGTTCTGCTGCAGCGCCTGCGCATCGGTGTTCGCTACGACGAACTCGACGCCCTCGAGATCCTTCTGGATCATGTTGTTGACCGCGTTGCCTCCGGCCCCGCCGACACCGAAGACGGTGATGCGCGGGCGCAGGTCAACTTCTCCGGTCACGGCCGGCGTCGTCAGATTCAATGTCATGTGCTTGGTCCACCTGTACTGTTCGGCCTGCTCGGCCATCTGCCGCGTTTTCCGCTTGTTGTTGTCGAAAGGTAACGGCTTTGCGCCAAGCCGTCATCATAAAAACGACGCCTTGCGCCGATTGCGGCGAAAATACGGCGGCGCTCACCAATTGTCCCGGAACCACCGCAGCGCGCGGGACAGCGAGCGGCCGGACGTGTATTGCGGCGCGGGGTCGAAATCCCAGAACTCGTCCTGCGGCTCCGCGCCCTGCATGCAGAGGCCGACCGCCGCAGCGAAGGCCGGACCCTTGGCCGCTTCGGGCAAACCGTGCACGCGGAGCGGACGTCCGAGCCGGACCTGACTGCCGAGGATGCGCTGCGCCATCTGGTCGAGCCCGGGCAACTGCGAGGCGCCGCCGGTCAGCACGATCCGCTGACTCGGCAACTCGCCGAAGCCGGCAGCGTCGAGCGCCGTGCGGACCTCCACGAGGATTTCCTCCACGCGGGGCCGGATGATGCCGATCAGCTCCGTCCGCGTGACCTCCCGCCGGTCGTGGTGCCAGTCGCCGGTATCGCCCTCCAGCGAGATCATCTCGCGATCGTCGACGCCGGTCGCGTGCACGCCGCCGTAGCGCGTCTTGATCGTCTCCGCCGCAACCGACGGAATCCGCAGGCCCTGGCTGATGTCGGAGGTCACCTGCGCGCCGCCGAAGGGCACCGTCTCGGCATAGACCATGTGCTTGCGCATCCAGATCGAGATCCCGGTCGTGCCGCCGCCCATGTCGATGCAGGCCGCACCGAGCTCCTTCTCGTCCTCGACCAGCGCGCTCGTCGCCGCCGCGTAGGACGCGTTGGCGAGCCCGGCGAGCTCCAGGTCGCAGCGATGGATGCAGGTCAGCAGGCTCTCGATCGCGTGCGCGTCAACCGAAAGAAGATGCATGTCGGCGCGCAGCATCTCGCCGGTCTGGCCGCGCGGGTCGCGCAGGGTCGTGCGGTGGTCGATGCCGAAATTGACCGGCTGGGCGTGCAGGACCTCCCGCCCGGCCCCGAGATCGGGCGTGTCGATCGAGGAGAGAACCCGGCCCACGTCGTGCACGGTGCAGGGCCCCGCCTCGAGCATCACCTCGCCCGAGAGCGGGAACGAGGCGGGCCGCCCGCCGGAGAAGCAGGCGATCACATGATCGACGCGCATGTTCGCCATCCGTTGCGCGCCCTGCACCGCGGTGCGGATCGCGCGCTCCGTCTCGGGCATGGCGTCGACCTCGCCCTGCCTTATTCCGCGCGAGCGGGTCGTGGCCGCGCCGATCACGCGGAAGTTCGACTGCCCCGCCATGTGGCCCACGCCCTCGCCCTGCGGCGTGTTCTCCTCGAAGCGCAGGACGAGGCAGGAGGTCTTGAACGTTCCCACGTCGAGGATGGCGACGACGCCGCGCTGGAGCGCGGCCTGACGGGTGCGGCGCATCGCCCGCTGGGCTCGGAACAATCGGCTCATTCTTTCCTCTCGGCGTAGGACAGGCGTTCGAGATCCCGGATCTGGCGAAGCTCCGTGCGGGCAGGCTCCGAAAGCCGCAGGACAGGGCGGTGCGGCAGCCGCAGGTCGACCACCGTCACGTCGCGGTTCAGCACGTCCTTCGCCGCATGCATGGCCAGCGCCCGGTCGAGCGCGGCGGCGGGGGCTTCTTCCGGCAGGGCGATGCGCCGGTCGCCGGTCAGGATCACGTCCCAGCGCCGGTTGCCGACCCGGGTGAGGCCCACGAGCCGATCGGCGATGGGCGCCGCCGCCTCGATCAGCGCCAGCGCCTCGGGCACCTGCCGGTCCGCGCCCTCCCCCGCGATCAGCGGCAGCGATCCGACCTCCGAAAGATCGTCCAGCGTGGCGACGCGATGACCCGTCGCGTCGAGCAGCTCCACCGCGCGCGGCCGCCGCCACGCAACCGCCGGATCGCGCTCCGTCACCTTCAGGAGCAGGACGCCCCCGGTGCGGATGCGGACCTCCGCCGTCTCGACCGGATCGAGATCGAGCAACAGGGCGCGCAGGTTCTCGATGTCGAGCTGGAACTGCGACAATGGCAGGTCGATCGGCAGCGCCTCCTCGATGTCGGAGCGCAACTCCTCGGAGGCGCCCTCGACCTGCAGTTCGGAGACCACGAATTCGGGGCGGTTCTGCACCTCCTTCACGAAGGCGCTCCACCCGTCGAGGATGGCCGCGACGCGGGCGTCGTCGTTGATGTACCAGGTGAAGACCGCGACCACGGTCAGGCTCGGGATGCCCGTCCGGATCAGCGACCGGAAGAGCGGCGTGAGCCAGAGGCGCTCCCAGCGGTAGCGCCATCTCGACGGCGCCGGATCGGCGCGTTCGGCTGCCGGCACCTTCACCGATCGCACGATGCGTCCTCCACGAGTTCCGCGCAGAGTTCCGCGAAGGAGATCCCGCAATGGGCGGCCTGTTCGGGCGCGTGCGAGGTCGGCGTCATGCCGGGCTGCGTGTTCGTCTCGAGCAGGATCAGGCCTTCGAGACCGCGGCTCTCGTCCCAGCGGAAGTCCGAACGGCTGATCGAGCGGCAGCCGAGGGCGCGATGGGCGCGGACCGCGTAGTCGTGGCAGGCCGCCGTGATCTCCGTCGGCATGTCGGCCGGTATGGTGTGCCGGCTGCCCCCGAGCTCGTACTTCGCGGCGTAGTCGTACTCGCCGTCGAAATGGATGTCGGTGATCGCGAGTGCGCGCTCCGCGCCCGGCGCGCCGAGCACGGTGCAGGTGAGCTCGCGGCCGGGTGCGTAGGTCTCGACCATCACCTCGGCGGGCATCGTGTCGGCGAGCCGCGGCGGCGCGTTCGCCCCCTCCCGCACGATGTAGATGCCGACGGAGGAGCCCTCGGCGTTGGGCTTCACGACATAGGGCGGCGGCAGGACGTGCGCGGCGACGGCCTCGGCCTTCGGGACGATCCGGCTTTCCACGACCGGAAGACCCGCGGCCCGGAACACCGCCTTGGCGCGGGTCTTGTCCATCGCGGCGGCGGAGGCCAGCACGCCGGAATGCGTAAAGGGCAGGTCCAGCCATTCGAGCAGGCCCTGCACGCAGCCGTCCTCGCCCCAGCGTCCGTGCAGCGCGTTGAAGACCACGTCCGGCGCCACGGCCCGAAGCCGCTCCACCAGGTCGTCGCCCGCGTCGACCTCGGTCACGCGGTAGCCCGCTGCGCGCAACGCATCCGCACAGCCGCGTCCCGACGAGAGGCTGACCTCACGCTCCGACGATCGACCGCCCATGAGGACGGCGACATGCTTGGGTGTCCTGCCCGACATACCCGTTCCTGCGCCTCGTGCCCGGAGCGTTTCGCCCGGGCCTTCTCGTTGTTCCCCGGCCTCTGACGGGCCTTACGGGGCGACGGGTTCTCCGACCCGCATGATTTCCCACTCTAGCGTCAATCCGCTCTCTACGAAAACCCTTTTCCGGACATCCTCGCCCAGGCCCTCCAGATCGGCGGCCGTGGCGTTGTCCCGATTGACCAGAAAGTTGGGATGCTTCGGCGACATGACCGCGCCGCCCCGGACCGCGCCGCGCAGGCCGGCGTCGTCGATCAGCTTCCAGGCCTTCAGATCGTGCACGTCGTCGTCGCGGCCCGTGCTGCTGTAGCCGGCCGGGTTGCGGAACGTGCTCCCGGCGGTACGGTCCTTCGTAGGCTGCGTCTCGTCGCGGTGGGCGAGTTGCTCGGCCATGCGGGCTTCCAGCTTGGCCGGATCTCCGGGATTGGCGCGGAAGGTGGCGGAGGTGATGATGTGTCCGTCCGGCAGGTCCGAGAACCGGTAGCCGAAGTTCAGATCGGCCGCCGGGATCACCACGGCGTCGCCCTCGCGCGTCACGGCCTGGATCTCGAGGAGGTGGTCGGCGGTGTAGCGCCCGTAGCAGCCCGCGTTCATCCGCACCGCCCCGCCGATCGTACCGGGGATCGTGCGCAGGAAGGTGAGGTCGAGCCCGGCCGTCGCCGCCACCCGCGCGACATGCGCGTCGAGCGCGGCCGCCCCGGCCTCGACGGTGTTGATGCCCGTCTCGATCCGGTTGAACCCGCGGCCGAGCCGGACGACCACGGCCCGGAGCCCCCCGTCCCGTACGATCAGGTTCGAGCCGACACCCATCGGGAAGACAGCGACCTCCGGGTCGAGCGCCGCGAGGAAGTCGCGCAGGTCGTCGAGATCGGCCGGCTGGAACAGCGCATCCGCCGGGCCGCCCACGCGCAGCCAGGTGAGGTCCGCCAGCGAACGGTTCGGTGTGAGCATGCCGCGGACGGGCGGATAGGGCATTCGTTGCGTGTCCACGCGACCGGGTCAGGCCGCCAAGCGCGCGGGCAACGCGTTGGCCCAGGCCGAGATCGTGCCCGCGCCGAGGCAGACGACGATGTCGCCCTGCCGCGCCTGCTCGCGCACAAGCCGCTCCAGATCGGCCTCGTCGGTCACGGCGCGGGCATGGCGATGGCCGGTGCGGATGAGGCCCGCGACCAGATCGTCGCGGCCGGCACCCGGGATGGGGTCCTCGCCCGCCGCGTAGACCTCGGAGATGCCCACAACGTCGGCCTCGTTGAAGCAGCCGCAGAACTCGTCGAAGAGCGTGTGCAGCCGCGAATAGCGGTGCGGCTGGTGCACGGCGATGACGCGCCCGGTATCGCCGATGGATTGCCGCGCGGCCTTGAGGACGGCGGCGATCTCGACCGGGTGGTGGCCGTAATCGTCGATGATCGGCACGCCGTTCCATTCGCCCACGCGCGTGAAGCGCCGGTTGACCCCGCCGAACCCGTCGAGCCCGTCGCGGATCACGTCCCGGGGCACGCCGAGCTCCCGCGCGACCGCCACGGCGGCGAGCGCGTTCGAGACGTTGTGGTCTCCGGGCATCGGCAGGCGGCAACCTTCGATGAGCTGGTCCTCGCCCTGCAGCTGGATGTCGAACCAGGCGGAGCCTGCTTCGTAGCGCAGGTTGATCGCGCGCACGTCGGCCTGCGCGTTGAAGCCGAAGGTGACGACGCGGCGGTCGGTGACGCGGCCGACCAGGGCGCGCACCTCCGGATGATCGGTGCAGCAGATGGCGAGCCCGTAGAACGGGATGTTCGACACGAAGTCGGTGAAGCCCTGGCGCAGCCGCTCGATCGTGCCCCAATGCTCCATGTGCTCGGGATCGATGTTGGTGACGATGGCGATCGTGGCCGGCAGACGGTTGAAGGTGCCGTCGCTCTCGTCGGCCTCCACCACCATCCATTCGCCCGCACCCATCCGCGCGTTCGAGCCGTAGGCGTGTATGATGCCGCCGTTGATCACCGTCGGGTCGAGCGCGCCGGCGTCGAGGAGGGCGGCCACCATCGTGGTCGTCGTGGTCTTGCCATGCGTGCCGGCGACCGCGACGTTGGACTTCATCCGCATGAGCTCCGCCAGCATCTCCGCCCGCCGCACGATCGGCATGCCGCGCGCACGCGCGGCGTCGAGCTCCGCATTGCCCGGCTTGATCGCAGAGGAGATGACGACAACCTCCGCGCCGTCCAGGTTCTCCGCCGACTGGCTCGTGAAGATGCGTGCGCCGAGCCGGGCCAGCCGCTCGGTGATGGGCGAGGCCTTCAGGTCCGAGCCCTGCACCATGTAGCCGTAGGACATCAGCACTTCGGCGATGCCCGACATGCCGATGCCGCCGATGCCGACGAAATGCACGGGGCCCATCTGCTGGGGCAGCTTGGTGGGGTTCATGCGGCCTCCTTCGAGACGTATTCGGCCAGATCGGCAAGGCGCGCGGCCGCGTCGGGTCTGGCGACGGAGAGGGCGGCGCGGCTCATCTGCAGCGCGCCGTCGGGGTTGGTGAGGATGAGCTCGGCCTGCGCGGCGAGACTCTCGGGATTGAGCCTGCGCTCGGGGATCAGGATCGCGGCCCCTGCCTCGGACAACGCGCGGGCATTCGCCGTCTGCTCGTCACGGATGGCGCTGGCCAGCGGGATCAGGATCGAGGGGCGGCCGATCACGCTGAGATCCGCAACGGTGGACGCGCCGGAGCGGGCGATGACGAGTTGCGCGTCGGCCATGCGGCGGGGCACGTCGTCGAAGAAGGGGCGGATGTCGGCGCTGATCCCGGCCTCCTCGTAGAAGGCGGCGACCCGGTCATGATCCTCCGGCCGAGCCTGGTGCGCCACGCGGATTTGCGAACGGATGGCCTCGGGCAGGCGCGAGATCGCCTCGGGCACGACGTCGGACAGGACGCGCGCGCCCTGCGAGCCGCCCATCACGAGGACGCTCATCGGATAGTCGCCGGGGGTGATGTAGGGCGCGGCGGCGCGCGCGAGGATCGCGCCGCGCACCGGGTTGCCGACATGCAGCGCCTCGACCCCCTCGGGCAACTCGGTCGGCCACGTCCCGCAGGCGACCGCGTTCACGCGGGTCGCGAAGATCTGGTTCACCCGGCCCAGCACGCCGTTCTGCTCGTGCAGGATTCGCGGCAGCTTCAGCATCACCGCTGCCGCCATCGCCGGGATGGCCGGGTAGCCGCCGAAGCCCGCGACCAGCGCCGGCCGGTCGCGCCTGAACGCCGCCAGCGCCCGCAGCGTCCCGCCCGTCAATGTCACGGGCACCCGCGCCTTCGCCACGATCCCGCCCCGTGCGAAGGTCGCCGAAGGGACGACGCCCACCTCCACCTCGTCGGTAAAACCGCCGGCATAGCGTGCGCCGCGGTCGTCGGTCACGAGCTTCACGCGCCAGCCACGCGCGAGCATCTCCTCGGCAAGCGCCTGTGCGGGAAACATGTGCCCGCCGGTCCCCCCGGCGGCAATGACGAGGAGTGATGTCATCGGTATCCGTTCGACAGCAGGTGATCCCCGATCTCTGACTGGGGCCGCGTCCGGGTGAAGCAGAGAAGCATCCCCGTCAACACTCCCATCGCGATGAGCGAGGACCCGCCGTAGCTGACGAACGGAAGCGTCATGCCCTTGGCCGGCAGCAGCCGGACTGCGACGCCCAGATTGATGAAGGCCTGGCTGGCGAGCAGCACGGTGAGCCCCGTTCCGGCGAGCCGGATGAACAGGTCCCGCTCGGCGCAGAGCCGCATGAGACAGCGCGCGGCGACGAAGCCGAAGAGCCCGACGATGCAGAGCACCATGACGAGACCGTATTCCTCGGCGGCGACGGCGATGATGAAGTCGGTATGCGCGTCGGGCAGGATCCACTTCACCCGCCCCTCGTTGACCCCGGTGCCGAGGAAGCCGCCCTCGCGGATCGCGTCGATCGCGTAGCCCATCTGCGTGCGCGGATCGACCTCGGGCGACAGGAACCCGTCGATGCGGCGGGCGAAGTGCTCGGAATTGTGGTAGGCCAGGACGCCGACGCCCCCGACTGCCGCGACGACGCCGGTGAGCAGCAGGATCGGCGCGCCGGCAACGAAGTAGATCGCCGACCAAGCCACCACGGTCAGCATGGCCTGTCCGAAATCGGGCTGCAGCGCGAGGAACGCGATGACGAAGACGAGGATCGCGAAGCTGATCGCCCGGCCCGGGGGCCCGTCGGGTTCCGCCGCCGAGGCCATGAGCCAGGCGCACATGACGACGAAGACCGGCTTAAGGAACTCCGAGGGCTGCAGCGCGGCGAAGCCCAGCGAATACCACCGCGTCGCACCCTTGCCGAAATCGGTGCCGAGGATCGGCAGGAGCATCAGCGCGACGGCGGCGAGGAAGAACCCGATCACGCCGAGTCGACGGATCGTCTGCGGCGACAACATCGACGTCACCAGCATCACCGCGAAGGCCATCCCTCCGAACAGCGCCTGTCGGTAAACGTAGTGGAAGGGTGGAAGGTTGTTGCGTTCCGCAAGCGGCACGCTCGCCGCGAAACCGAGGAGAAGGCCGATTGCGAAGAGCAGGACAAGGGCGCCGAGCACACCCTTGTCGAGCGTCCGCCACCAACGGGACACGATGGCCTCGCCCGGAAGGACGACGACCGCGCCATGCGCGATTTCTGTCATTTATCCGCCTGTAACTGTACTGCCCGCCCGGTTTTCCGGGTCTGATGAGATTAGCCTAGCGCAGCTTCGCGCTTGTGGCCAGCGTTTTACCGCCTATTGCAACACGCTCGCGATCTTGGCCTTGGCAGAGTCGGGATCCTCACCATACGAAATCAGATTCGCGACCCGGCCCTCCGCGTCGAGCACGAAGACCGAAGCGAAATGGTCGAGCGTGTAGTCGCCTTCGCCCAGTGGACGTTTCTGCCAATAGACGCGCCAGCTCCGCGCCATGTCCCAGACCGCCTCCGGCTCGCCCGTAATGCCGGTGATGCGGTCCGATTGCGGCGCGAGATAGTTCCGCAGGTACTCGACCGTGTCGCGTTCGGGATCAACGGTGACGAAGTAGGCGCCGACGTCCTCGGGAGCCGCGCCGAGGTCGTCGAGCCACGTCTCCATCTCGTAGACGGTCGTCGGACAGACCTCGGGGCAATGCGTGAAGCCGAAGAACAGAAGGCTCGGCCGTCCGGTAAAGGCCGCCTCGGTGATCGGCGCGCCGTCCTGATCGACCAGCTCGAACGGTGCGCCGAGCTCGGCGGCGACGACGGGCGACGCCCGGTCCTCCAGCACGAGACGCAGCGCGATACCCGCCGCGAGCGCAAGGATCGCGACGATGGCGGCGAAGAGGATCGTTCGGCTACGGGTCATCGGCCTGTCCTTTCGGGGCGGGCGGTTCTCGTCCCGCCGGATGCCTGCCACCGACGTCCAGAAAGTTCAAACCCGCGGAAACCACAATTCGGTGACGTCCGGCGAAAGCAACGAACACAGCGCGTCGACCCGAGCCGGTCCATCGCCGTCCGATGCCCACGACAGGCCGTGCGTCTTGTCCGGACGATAAAGGCATACGCGGCATCCGCTTAAAATTGACGGTAAGAATGACGTGACGAACCGAGGGGGGATCGGCCAATAACCTGCTCGAGCGACTCGATGGGTCATCAGCAGAAAGCGAAACGATGCGAGAACAGGATCTGGAGGTCGAAGTTCTGGAAGCGCTCCATGCCGGGCCGGAAGGCTACCGTGCGCTTATCCGCGACATCGCCTCGTCCTATCCCGAATACCCGGCCGAACATCTCGTCGCTGCCCTGACCCGCGTGGCGCAGCACATGGACGCGCTGATCCACAACGCCGGCCACCCGACCAACGAGGCGCGACGCGCACGCAGGCTGGCCCGGAACCTTTCGGAATACATCGCCCGCGTCCCGAACAAGGACACGACGGTCACCGTCGGCGATCTGACGACGCTTTAGCGCACCGAAACCACAGAGACGACGGGGCGAAGCCCCGGCCATAGCCGCGGCGAAGCCCGCGCCAGACGCAACGGTCAAAGACCACAACATATGGGGGGCAGAATGCACCTTACCCGACACACCGCCAGCCGGACACCCACGCGCAGCGAGAGCCTGCTTCTGGTGACGCTGCTCATCGCCACCGCCGCGACCGTCGTGCCGATCGGGCCCGCGGTGCGATCGCAGCCGTCCGACGGCTATCTGGAACTCTCTTCCCCCTGCGGCGAAGCCTGCACCGATGTGTCGGGCATGCCCGCCGTCCCGGACGCGCGGATCGCTTCGATCTGGCGGCCATAGGCGGACGGCGCCGACGCGCTGCCGCCGTGGAAGATCGCCGAACCGGCCACGAGGATGTCGGCCCCCGCCGCCGTCGCGAGAGGCGCGGTCAGGGCATCGATGCCGCCATCGACCTCGAGATGGATCGGGCGATCCCCGATCATGTACCGCAGCGTGCGGACCTTCTCGAGCTGCGTGTGCAGGAAACGCTGTCCGCCGAAACCCGGATTGACCGTCATGACGAGGATCAGGTCGACATCCTCCAGAAGCGGCGCAACGGCCCCGACCGGCGTTCCCGGGTTGAGGGCAAGCCCCGCCTTCGCGCCGCCCGCGCGGATCGCCTGAAGCGTTCGGTGGATATGCGGCCCGGCCTCGACATGGGCGGTCAGGATATCGGCGCCGCTCTCGAGGAACGCATCGAGGAGCGGGTCGACCGGTGCGATCATCAGATGCACGTCCATCACCCCCGAGACATGCGGGCGGAGCGCCTTGCACATCGCCGGGCCGAAGGTGATGTTCGGCACGAAATGGCCGTCCATCACGTCGACATGCACCCAGTCCGCGCCCTGCGCCTCCACGGCCCGGCATTCCGCGCCGAAATCGGCGAAGTCGCCGGCGAGGATCGACGGGGCGATCTTCAGGCTTCGATCGAAGGGGCGGGTCATCGTGGCCTCCGGCGGGACGTGACCGCGCTCTACACGTGCGTCGCGGCGCCGAAAACCCCCGCTTCCGTCACGATCAGCGGGAGTTCCATATCGTGCTTCCCGCGCGGCACGCGGTCCAGCCGCTGCGCCTCCAGTGCGAAGCCGATCACCGACGCCTCTCGCAACCCGGCCAGCGTCCGGTCGTAGAAGCCGCCCCCGTAACCGAGCCGTCCGCCCGCATCGTCGAACCCGACCATCGGGACGATCAGCACGTCCGGCACGCGCCATCCCCCCTCGACCGGGACCATGACCCCGAACGAGCCTTTCTCGAGCGGGCAACCCGGCCACCATTCGCGGAACCGCAGCGGCGCCCCCTTGGCAGTCACGATCGGCACGCAGATGCAATTGTCCTTCGCGAGCACGCGCATCGTCCCGAGCGGACTTGCCTCCGACCCGATCGGCAAATAGGCCGCGATCGTCCGCCCCCGCAGGCCGTGCAGTTGCGCGTAGAGCCGCGTGGCCGCCGCCGCCCGCGCCCGTTCGCCCGCGCCGTCGCGCGCGCGAAGGCAGGCTGCGCGCGATTGCGCCTTCAACGCGGTCAGATTATCGTCGTCCCCCATGATCGTCTTTGACCATCTCGCCGTCTCCGCCGCAACGCTGGAGGTGGGCATCGACCATGTCGACCGCGCACTCGGCCATCGTATGGGACCGGGAGGCCAGCACGCGCAAATGGGCACGCACAATCGGCTCAGCGGCTTGGGCAGGAGCGAGTATCTCGAGGTGATCGCGATCGATTCCGACGCGCCGCCGCCGGGCCGCCCGCGATGGTTCGACCTCGACCGCAGGTCCGGGCCGCCCCGGATCGGGAACTGGATCGTCCGGACCGACGATCTCGACGCGCTGCTGCGCCGCTACCCCGAGGCAGGCATACCGATAACGTTTACGCGGGGCGCGTATCGCTGGCGAATGGCTGTGCCTGACGACGGCATCCTGCCCTATGACGGCTGCTTTCCGGCCCTGATCGAGTGGCTGAGCCCCCCGCCCGTCTTCGCGGACGAAGGCCTGCGGCTGATCGCCCTGACCCTTCAGCATCCGGAGGCCGACGCGCTCGCCGGAATCCTCTCGGAGCTGCTCGACGATCCGCGCGTCGGCGTCGAGCCCGGCCCGACCCGGATCACCGCGGCCATCGACACGCCGCGGGGACTTCGGACCTTGACGTGACCGATTGCGTGGCCCCCAGTGTCGAACGGATTCAGGAAATGGCCGAAACGACGCGCAAGACGCTTCCTGTGCCCTTCGCGGGTGCCGCCGCGGAGGTAAGGATCGTCGTCGAGGATTGGCCGGCCGATGCGCTGCTCGAAGAGATGGAGATCACGGATGCCTACGACCTGACCGGACTCTACGAAGGCGTCCCCCTGACGGAACGCTCGGCCGATTGGCCGGAGCCTCCCTCGACGGTCACGCTGTTCCGTCGCCCGATCCTCGACGAATGGGCGGCGCGGGGCGACGTCACCCTGGACGCCCTCGTATCGCACGTGGTCGTCCACGAATTCGCGCACCATTTCGGCTGGTCCGACGATGAGATCGCGCGGATCGACCGGTGGTGGGACTGAGGTTGCGATACGATGTTCGCGCCACACCTGCCGGAACGCAGAAGGGCGCCGGCTAGGGCGCCCCGTTCGCAGTCTTGATTCGGGTTGGGTGTTACCTTCCGACTCAGGCAGCGGCGCGCGACATCAGGATTTCATCCACGGCCCTCAGCGCCCCGACCTCGTCCATGTCGTTCACCGCGGCGAGCTCGCGGGTCAGCCGGTCGAGGGCGGCTTCGTAGAGCTGCCGCTCGGAATAGGATTGCTCGCGCTGCTCGTCGTTGCGATGCAGGTCGCGTACGACTTCCGCGATGGCGATCAGGTCGCCGGAATTGATCTTGGCCTCGTATTCCTGCGCCCGGCGGGACCACATCGCGCGCTTCACGCGGGCCTTGCCCTTGAGGGTCGCCATCGCCTTGGTCACGACATCGGGCGACGACAGCGAGCGCATGCCAACGTCCTGCGCCTTGTTGGTCGGAACCCGCAGCGTCATCTTGTCTTTCGCGAAGGAAATGACGAACAATTCCAGTTCCAGCCCCGCGACCGACTGCTTCTCGATGGACAGGATCTGACCCACGCCGTGGGCCGGATAGACGACGTAGTCGTTGGGGCGAAACTCGGATTTCTTGGACATGGGCATCCTCTCGTCATGTAGTGCCGCTATCGGACGGCGGCACGAATGGACGACACCGGACCGGGTCCGGGTCGACCAACTGTCACATCTGAACTCGATCGCGCATTCAACCGAAAGTGGCGGATCACGCGAGGGTCAACCCCGCGATTGCGACAAGCATATCATAAAAATCGTATGCGGGAAAGTGTCACCAACACTGACCCACAGGCGCCGCGTTCACGTTCGCAGGATCAGCCGCCCTCGCCCGGCGCCTCGGAGAACATCTCCATCTTCCCTTCCTTGCCGTCCATTTCCTCGGCATCGGGAAGCGGGTCCTTCTTGGTGATGATGACCGGCCAGATCTCGGAATACTTGCGGTTGAACTCCACCCACTTCTCCGTGTCAGGCTCGGTATCCGGACGGATCGCGTCGGCCGGGCATTCGGGCTCGCAGACGCCGCAATCGATGCATTCGTCGGGATGGATCACCAGCATGTTCTCGCCCTCGTAGAAGCAGTCCACGGGACAGACTTCGACGCAGTCGGTATACTTGCAGGCGATGCAGGCGTCGTTGACGATGTAGGTCATGGCCGTTGTCCTTCCGAACGAGTCCGTGGGGCGATCTAGACCCGGCATGGCGCGGGTTCAAGGCGGGCCGGGTGGAACGCCGACCGTGCCACGCCAAGCTGCCGCCCGACCCTTATTCAGAACATAATCCGTCGCGTTCCGCATCGAGGCGGCGCCGGTCCCGCCCGGTGGGACGCGGGCCCGCGCGCGGCACGGGCGGTGGCGTATGGTCGGCGTAGAGCGCCTGCGCCTCGCTGGCAGGCCCCCGACGCGTCCCCAGCGCGACGATCTCGACCACGCGGATGCGATCGCCTTGCGGGAAGGTAAGGCTGTCGCCGGGCGCGACCGAATGGGCGGGCTTCGTCAGGCGCTCCCCGTTGGCCCGCACGCGCCCTTCGGACACCACTTTGGCGGCCAGCGTGCGCGTCTTGTAGAAGCGCGCCTGCCAGAGCCACTTGTCGATGCGCTGGCGCGTCGCGGCTTCGCTCACTTGCCCTTGAGCGCCGCGAGCGCGGCGAACGGATTGTCCGGGTCGATCGCCTTCTCGCGGCCCCTCGAGGCCGGCTTCGACTCGAAGGTCTTCGCACCCTGGGGTCCGCGCGGCTTGCCCTTCGGCTTGCCGCCGGGCTTGCCCTTGCCGTGCGGCGCGGCATTCCCGTCGCGACGCGGCGCGCGGCTCTGCTGACGGCGCGGCGCCCAGGTGAACGTATAATACGCCTCCGTCTCGGGCGGGGCGTCCTCCGCCGCGTTGGCGACATGCTCGGGCGGGGCCTCCGTCGGCGGATCACCGGCCGGCGGCATCTCCGCCGGCGGCAGTTCGGGATCCTCCTCCGGCGGCGCCGGAGGGGTCTCGTGAGGTGGCGCATATGGGCGATCGGGGACCTGACCCGGCTCCTCGACCGGCGCGTCCGGCGTCTCCCCGGGCGGAATGTCCACCGGCGGCACGTCGCCGGGCGGCAGGTCCGAGGGCGGCGTCTCGGCGGGTGGCACGTCAGGCGGCGGCATGTCGGGCGGCGTCTCCTGCGGCGGAACGCCGGGCGGCGGCAGATCGGCGGGTGGATCGGACGGGACCGGCTCGGGCGCCGCGGCCTTTGCCGGCCGGGCCTTCGGACGCTCGCCCTTCTCGGCGGCGTAGCCCAGACCGCCCATCAGATCGGCGAATTGGTCGAGCGTCATGCCGGTGATCGACAGCATGTCGGGCGTGGCCTCGAACCCGCCGCGAGTATCCGCGGACCGCAGCAGGTCGGCCAGACGTTCCAGCATGTCAATCCGGATGGCGCGTTCGCCGGCCAGGCGGTAACCCGCCATCGGGTAGTACCCCTCGGGTGCGTCCCGAACGGCCGGCAAGGTGACGAGGCCCGGCGGCGGCGCCTCGGGAAACTCGTCGAGCCCCTTCGCAAGCGACCAAAGGACGAGGCGCAGGCGCGTCGGGGCAGGCTTCAGCAGAAGCTGCTGGAAGATCGTGAACTGGCCGAAACGCACCCCGTGGCGGCGCAACTGGCCCCGCGCCTCCTGATCGAGTTCCTTCACCTCCTGCGCGACGTCTTGCCGGGGCAGGACGCCGAGGTTCTCGATCAGCCGGAACGCGAAGCCGCGCGCGAGGCCGGTGACGCCCTCGTCGCGCTGCATCGCCACGAGCGGGTCCATCGCGGCGGCGATGCGGCGGTCGATGAAATGCTGCAGGCGGCGCTGCACCTTCTGCAGCACTTCCGGCCCGGCCTCGTCGTCGACGAAGGGTTCGACGCCCGGTTTCAGCGGCTCCGCGCCGCGCACGAGTTTGCCCACGGCCTGGTCGCCCCACATCAGGCCGCCCTGCTCGGTGAAGTCCATCTCCGTGTCGGGCGCATTGTAGAAGCGGTCCGCCCGTAGGTGGAACTCGGGACGGAGCGCCTGCGCCGCGGCCTGGCGCACGGTCCGGGCCTCGTCCGGCGAGGCGGTGCCCGTCTGCCTGAAGCGGAACCCCTCGAGATGGCCCAGCGTCTCGCCCTCGACGATCACCTCGCCCTTGTCGTTGATGTCGGCCAAAAGGCCCTCCTTCATCTTCAGCCGCCGGAGCAGCACCGAGGTCCGCCGGTCGACGAACCTGTTGGTGAGCGCCTGATGCAACGCATCCGACAACCGGTCTTCTACCGCGCGGGTGGCCTCGCGCCAATGGGCTTCATCGTCGACCCAGCCCTTCCGCTGGGCGACATAGGTCCAGGTACGGATATAGGCCAGCCGCTTCGACAGCATGTCGATGTCGCCCTCGATCCGGTCGATGCGCTTGATCTGCCGCGCGAACCAGTCGCCCGGCACACGTCCCGCCTCGTGCAGGAAGCCGAAGATCCGCGCGAGGAGGGTCGTATGCTCGCCGTGGGAGATTCCCTGGAAGTCGGGAATGCGGCACACGTCCCAGAGAAGTCGCACGTCCCGCGCGTCCCGCAGGCGGATGGCAACACCCTCGAGAGCGCTGAGCGTCTTCAGCGATTGCAGATCGTCGGCCTCGCGTCCGCGGGTGAGGATCTGCTCGGGGCTCGGCGCCTCCAGCGAGGCGATGAGCGCCTCCGGGCTGCCGAACTCGAGCCGGTCGGCGCGCCACATCAGCCGCTCGATCGGCTTGAAGCTGTGGCTCTGGATCGCATCCACCACGTCGTCCTCGAGCGGTCCCGCCTCGCCGGTGACGCCGAACGTGCCCGGCTGCATGTATCGCCCGGCCCGGCCCGCGATCTGCGCCAGTTCATGCGGCAGCAGGGGCCGGATGCGGCGCCCGTCGAACTTCGACGTGGCGGAAAAGGCGACATGCTTGATGTCGAGGTTGAGCCCCATCCCGATCGCGTCCGTG
This sequence comes from uncultured Jannaschia sp., assembly GCF_947494055.1. Lineage (GTDB taxonomy): Bacteria > Pseudomonadota > Alphaproteobacteria > Rhodobacterales > Rhodobacteraceae > Jannaschia. Next base: position 293,980 of record NZ_CANLTR010000002.1, read on the forward strand.
GCGACGAGGTAGTCGACGTCCCCGTTCTGATACATCGCCACCTGCGCGTTGCGCGTGCGCGGCGAGAGCGCGCCCATGACGACGGCCGCGCCGCCCTTCTGACGACGCAGGAGCTCCGCGATGGCGTAGACGTTCTCGACCGAAAAGCCGACGATGGCGGTCCGGCCCGGCATCCGGCTGATCTTCTTGCCGCCGGTATAGGTGAGCTCGGAGAAGCGCTCGCGGCGGGCGAACTGCACCTTCGGAACGAGCTGCGCGATCGCGGGCCGCATCGTGTCCGAGCCCATGAACAGCGTCTCGTGCGTACCGCGCATGTTCAGCAGCCGGTCGGTGAAGACGTGGCCGCGCTCCGGATCGGCGCAGAGCTGGATCTCGTCCACGGCCGCGAAATCGGTGCCCAGCCCCTGCGGCATCGCCTCGACGGTGCAGACCCAGTAGGCCGTGCGCGGCGGCACGATCCGCTCCTCGCCCGTCACCAGCGCCACGACGGAAGGCCCGCGCAGCGCCACGAGCCGATCGTAGACCTCCCGCGCCAGCAGACGCAGTGGCAGGCCGATGATGCCGGTGCGATGGCCCAGCATCCGCTCGATGGCGTAATGCGTCTTGCCGGTATTCGTCGGTCCGAGGACCGCCGTCACCCGCCCGAGGGGGCTGTCCATCAGAGGGTCCGTTCGCCGGTCTGCTGCTCGAGGCGGTCGATCGCGCCTTGGATGTTCTCGTCGGCCGGGTAGATCTCCTGCGCCGCCTCAAAGGCGTGGAGCGCGGCCTCCGGCCGCTCGAGTTGTTCGAGGATGACGGCGAGCCCGGACAAAGCGCCGAAATGCCGGGGCTCGAGGATCAGGACCTGCTCGATGTCCGACAGCGCCTCGCCGTAGCGGTCCGACAGGAAGAAGGCGGTGGCCCGCTGGTTCCAGCCTTCGGCGAATTCCGGGGCATGATCGGTCAGCGCGGTGAGATGCGCGATGGCGCGCGTATACTCGCCTTCCGTGATCGCGTCCCGCCCGCGTCGCAGCAGCAGGTCGATCGTGGCGCTGCCCGAATGGGTCCAGCGTTCCTGGATCTCCGCGGCAAGCCGGCGCGCCTCGACGGCCTCCTCCTCCGCCGTCAGGGTGGCGAGCCGATCGAGCAGGACCTGCGCATCGCGGGCGATCTCCCGCGCCGTCTCGCGCGGGGGCGCGGCCTCGGCCGGGGGCGCGCCGGGCGCGACGTCCGGGAACGGTGGCGTCTCCTGCGCGTTTGCGAACGTCACGTTATACAGGGCGAAAGCCAGAGCCGAGGTCTTGAGCGTTCGTCTCAGGTCCACCATCGTATACCGTATCCAATCCCGCCGTCACCGGCGATCACGTCCAGGGGTATTCCATGAGCGACATCATCAACGAAGCCGTCTCGCAACTTTCCACGAAGATTGGCACCTTCGACGGCAGCGTCAAGTTCGTGGTGGAGGACGAGGGCTCGATCATGCTCGACGAGGCCGGCGTACGCGAGGGCGACGGGGACGCGGATTGCACGATGACGGCCGACGCGGAGACGTTCCGCGGCATCCTCGACGGCGACGTGAACCCGACGGCGGCCTTCATGTCCGGCAAGCTGAAGGTGGACGGCGACATGGGACAGGCGATGAAGCTCGGGGCGGCCCTTTCCTGATCGGGCCGCCCCCCGGATGATCCTGCCGGCCGCGCCGTATCATGCCGAGGTCGCCGCCGGTCCCCCCGGCGCCCGGCCGGTCTGGGTCGATGCGGCCGACGGTGTCCGGCTGCGGGCGGTCACTTGGCCCGAGGGTTCGCGGGGAACGGTGATGCTGTTTCAGGGGCGGACGGAATATGTCGAGAAGTATTCGCACGCCGCGCGCGAGCTCGGGGTGCGCGGCTATGCCACGGCCGCGATCGACTGGCGGGGTCAGGGCCTCTCCCCCCGCTCCTCGCGCGATCCGCGCTTGGGCCATGTCCGGAATTTCGGCGAGTTCCAAGACGATGTCGATGCCCTCCTGACCCATTGCGCGACACTGGACATGCCGCGCCCGTGGCACTTGCTCGGACATTCGATGGGCGGGCTGATCGGGCTGCGGGCCCTGCACCGCCGGTCCGAATTCACCCGCGCGGTCTTCTCCGCGCCGATGTGGGGGCTGCCTCTCGCGCCGCACCGACGCCTCGTCGGCTGGATCGCCTCCGCCCTCGCCTCGGGTCTCGGACTCGGGGAGCGCCTCGCACCCGGCGCCGCGAAGGTGGCCGACCCGGCCGCCGCGCCGTTCGAAGGCAACCTGCTCACGACCGATTCCGAGATGTTCGCCTGGATGAAGCGGCAGATCACCGTGCATCCGGAACTGGCCCTCGGCGGTCCGTCGTTCGGCTGGATATGGGCCGCGTTGCGCGAGATGCATCGCCTGGCGCGGGAACCCGCCCCGAACACGCCCTGCCTGACCTTCCTCGGCACCGACGAGGATATCGTCTCGCCCGACGCGATCCACGTCCGCATGGGTTCATGGTCGAACGGAACGCTCAAGATGGTAGAGGGCGCGCGACACGAGGTCCTGATGGAGGGGCCGGAGACGCGCAGGCGTCTCTACGACCGGATCGCCGCACATCTAGGCTAGGCGGCCGTTCTCCAGCCGCAGGGTCCGGTCCATGCGGCCGGCCAGTTCGAGATTGTGGGTCGCGATCAGCGCCGCCATTCCGGTCTCCCGCACGAGCGCCATCAGCGCGCCGAAGACCGTATCAGACGTCGCCGGATCGAGGTTGCCGGTCGGCTCATCGGCGAGCAGAAGTCCCGGCGCGTTGGCCAGCGCGCGGCAGAACGCCGTCCGCTGCTGCTCCCCGCCCGACATCTCGGCCGGCCGGTGGCCGGCGCGATGCGCGAGCCCGACACGCTCCAGCAGATCGAGCGCGCGGGTGCGGGCGTCCGGCGCCGCAGTCCCGGCCGCGAGTTGCGGCAGGACGATATTCTCGGCGGCGGTGAATTCCGGCAGGAGGTGGTGGAACTGATAGATGAAGCCGACCCGCTCCCGGCGCGCGCGGGTGCGGGCGCGGTCGCTTTGCCCGGTGAGGTCGTGGCCGTCCATCATCACCGTCCCGGCATCCGGCGTGTCCAGCAGGCCCGCGATGTGCAGGAGCGTGGACTTGCCCGCCCCCGACGGCGCGACGAGCGCGCAGACTTCGCCCGGAGCGAGCGTCAGGTCGACGCCGTTCAGCACCCGTATCTCGTTCGGCCGGCCGAGATGGTAGCCTTTCTCGATGCCCGCGAGGGCCAGCGCCTCACTCATAGCGCAGCGCCTCGACCGGATTCATCCGCGCCGCGCGGCGCGCGGGGAAGATCGTGACGATGAAGGACAGCGTGAGCGACAGCGCCACGGCGGAGAGCACGTCGCCCGGTTCCAGCCGTGCCGGAAGCTCGGAGATGTAGCGCACCGACGGGTCCCAGACGCCTCCGCCCGCGAGGTAGTTCACGACGTTGAAGATCGGGTCGATCCAGATCGCGAAGGCGCAGCCGGCGACGACGCCGATGATCGTTCCCACCACCCCGATCGATGCCCCGCAGAGGAAGAACACCCGCAGGATCGTTCCCTCGCCCAATCCCATCGTCCGCAGGATGCCGATGTCGCGACCCTTGTTCTTGACCAGCATCACAAGGCCGGAGGTGATGTTCAGCGTGGCGATCAGGACGAGGATGGAAAGGATGACGAACATTATGTTGTCCTCCATCTGCAACGCGCGCAGGAACCCGCCGGCGCTGTCCTTCCAGGTCCAGAGATAGTGGTTGCTTCCGGCGGCCCGCACAAGTTCGGGACCGACCGCGTCGACCGCCTCGGGATCGGTGATCGAAACCTGAATCTCGTCGGCCAGCCCCTCCCGGTTGAAGTAGATCTGCGCCTCCTCGAACGGCATGTAGACGCGGATCAGGTCGATGTCGTAGCGGCCGACCCTGAAGACGTAGGCCACGCGGTAGGCCTTTACGCGCGGCGACGTGCCGAACGGCCCCTTCACTCCGTCGGGCGAGATCAGGCGGATCGTGTCGCCCGCCGCCACGCCGAGCTTGTCGGCAAGATACCAGCCGATGGCGATACCTTCGCCTTCGCCCGTCCCGAAAGCCTGGATGTTGCCCTGGCTGACCTCAGGCGTCGCCACCCGCGGAATGTCGAGAAGGTCCGCCTTGCGGATGCCGACGACCTGCGCCCCGGTATTCGCGCCCGGGACCGACGCCATGACCTGCCCCGACACGACCGGCACGGCATGCGTCACCTCCGGCACCGCGGCAAGGCGCTCCGCCAAGGCGTCGTAGTCGGAAACGGTCCGCGTCAGCCCCCCGTTGGGAAGCGTCTCGCCGTAGGTCAGGACGCTCGCATGCGGGTTCGCGCCGACGATCGTGTCGACGAACTCGTAGCGGAAGCCCGACCGCACGGCGAGCGTGACGATCAGCGCGAAGACCGCGAGCGCGATGCCGGCGAGGCTGATCCAGGTCATCACCGAGATACCGCCCTCGGAGCGCCGGGCGCGCAGGTAGCGCCAGGCGATCATCCATTCCATGCGGGAGAAGGGGGCGGAACCGGCGGCCATGCGGAAGCTATGCGGTACGTCAGACGCCCGCGTAGATGTCTTTCAGACGCGCGATGGCGGATTCGGGCGACATCGCCTCGTTCTCGCCCGTACGGCGGGAGGTAAGCTCGACCTGGCCGTTGGCGAGGCCGCGCGGCCCGACGGTGATCCGCCACGGCAGGCCGATCAGGTCCATCGTCGCGAACTTGGCCCCGGCCCGTTCCTCCCGGTCGTCGTAGAGCGCGGTCAGGCCGCTCGCTTCCAGTTGCCGGTAGATGCCGTCGCAGGCGGAATCGGTGCTCGGGTCGCCCTGCCGCAGGTTGACGATGCCCGCATGGAACGGGGTCACGCCTTCGGGCCAGACGATCCCGCGCTCGTCGTGGCTCGCCTCGATGATCGCGCCGACGAGCCGGCTCACCCCGATCCCGTGCGATCCCATGTGGAGCGGCACCTGTTTGCCGTCCGGGCCCTGCACCGTCGCGCCGAGCGGCTCGGAATACTTCGTCCCGAAATAGAAGATCTGCCCGACTTCGATCCCGCGGGCGGTGCGGCGACGTACCTCCGGCACTTGGGCGAACTCGCCCTCGTCGTGGGTCTCGTCGGTCCGGGCGTAGAGCGAGGTGAACTCGTCGAGCACGGCACGGCACTGATCGACGTCATCGTAATCGATGTCCCGGTCGCCGAGGCGGATATCGGTCACCGCGCTGTCGTAGAACACCTCCGACTCGCCGGTCTCGGCGAGAACCAGGAATTCGTGCGTGTCGTCGCCGCCGATGGGTCCGCTGTCGGCGCGCATCGGGATCGCCTGCAGTCCCATCCGCTCGTAGGTGCGCAGGTAGGTGACCAGATGCCGGTTGTAGGCGTGCAGCGCATCGTCCTGCGTCAGGTCGAAGTTGTAGCCGTCCTTCATGAGGAACTCGCGCCCGCGCATGACGCCGAAGCGCGGCCGCATCTCGTCGCGGAACTTCCACTGGATGTGATAGAGCGTGAGCGGCAGGTCCCGGTAGCTCGCCACGTTGGCCCGCACGATGTCGGTGATCAGCTCCTCGTTCGTCGGACCGTAGAGCATCTCCCGATCCTGCCGGTCGCTGAACCGCAGCATTTCCGGTCCGTAGGCGTCGTAGCGCCCCGATTCCCGCCAGAGATCGGCCGATTGCAGCGTCGGCATCAGCATAGGGATGTGCCCCGCGCGCTGCTGCTCCTCGTGGACGATCTGCTCGATCCGCCGCAGCACCCGGTATCCGAGCGGCAGCCAGGAATAGATGCCGGCGGAAGCCTGCTTGATCATGCCCGCCCGCAGCATGAGACGATGGGACGCGATCTGCGCTTCGGCAGGCGTCTCCTTCAGGACAGGTAGGAAGTAGCGGCTCAGACGCATGGGACGGGCTCCGGAAGATCTCGCATGGCGCTACCAATGCCCGGCGTTCGGGGCAAGCGCAGGTGGTACTCAGCTTTCGACCGGATCATGCCGCGCGTTGCGACCGATCGGGCGTATCGCGGATTGCCGATCAAATGCGTCGGATCATGCTACGGGCCCCCTGACCGTCACCGGCAGCCATGGGGCAAGGCGATCGTCCGATTTACGAGGATTTGATCACACGGACTTTCGGATCCGCCGCGAGCGACGCGGCGAGCGACCGGAATCGTGCCTCGGCGACCTCCCCGTAGAGCGCCTCCCCGTCGCCGCCCGGCAATTGCAGCTCGAGCTCGCGTTTCTTCGGGTAGAGCTTCAACTGTCCCATCAGCGACGGGTCCTGCGCCGAGAACATCGCTCCGAAGCGCATCGCCTTGCCGACGACCTCCGCCTGGCGGGTATCGTCCTCATCCAGCAGCGGCGCGAGGGCCTCGAAAGGCGTGCCTTCGCGCTTGTTGCGATAGCGGTGAAGAAGCGCCAGCCCGAGATAGACGCGCTCGGAATGCGTCAGCCCGCCGAGATTGGCGCGCGTGGCGTTGTCGAAGCAAATTTCCGCCCGGTAGTCCGGATGCGCCCGCCAGCTGACGTCGTGCAGAAGGCAGCAGGCCCGGATCAGACGCAACCGCTGGTCATTGGCGCGCGAGAAGAGGGGCGCGATGAACCGGTAGAGCACACGTCCGAATCCCGGCAGCCGGGCCGACGCCGCCTCGGAGGCGCGACAGCTTTCGATCAACGGGTCGCGCGCGCGCAGGATTTCCGGCATCTGCTCGTAGAGCAGGCCCTCGCGGATCCCGTAGCTCGAGACCGCGATTTCCTTGGGGCGAAACGTCTTGACCACCCGCGACAGGACCTCGCTGGCCAGCGGCACGAGCGACATGCGCGCCTGACTCGTCCCGGTGGCACGCCCGAGTTCGACGGGATCGGCGGCCGCGATGTAGTCGAAGGTCGCGCGCAGATCCTTCTGCGTCATCGTATATTCGTGGAGCACGTGAAGCGGGTAATCGCGGCGCTCCATGTCGACCCGCGCGATGGCACGCCAGCTTCCGCCGACGAGGTAGAGCCTGTCGTAATGCTCGCGGCTCAGCACGGCCTTCATACCGGTCAGGCCCGCGGCAATCTCGTCACGACGCGCCGCCTTGCTCTCGAGCCCCTGCAGCTTCAGCGGGCCGAGCTTGCCGGACACCGTCGCGCCGACGGCGCCGCCAGACAACTCCGAGAGCTCCATCGACGAGCCACCGATATCGCACATCAGGCCCTCGGCCTCGGGCCAGCCGAGCAGGACGCCCTGCCCCGACAGCCGCGCTTCCTCCGTGCCGTCGATGACCCATAGGCGCAGGCCCGTCGCCTCCCGCACCTCCGCCTCGAAGGCGGGACCGTCGGTCGCCTCGCGCACCGCGGCCGTCGCGACAGCGGTCAGGGAGTTGACCTCCATGCCACGGGCGAGGATCGCGAAGCGCTTCAGCGCGGCCATCGCCCGGTCGCGCCCCTTGGCGTTCAGCATGCCGGTCTCGGCCAGGCCGGCGCCAAGCCCGCAGAGGATCTTCTCGTTGTAGAAATAGGCCGGCGACCGCGCGGCGCCGTCGAAGACGACGAGCCGGACGGAGTTCGATCCGACGTCGATCACGCCGACCCGCCGCAGACCCCTCGCCTCCGGGCCATCGAAGAGTGGTGCGCCGAAGCGGCCGAATTCCTCCTGCTCGTCGCCTGACGTCGTCATGAAGCCCCCCATCATGCGACCGGGTTTGCCCCGCCGGGGATGGACGGTCAATGCACCGGTTCGACCAGGCTTCGTTTGGGGAGGGACGAGTTGCCCGGCGCCGCAACAAATGTCGTGGCGGCGCCGGGGCGTCTTGTGAGTGAGTGAATATTCGGGGACGACGCTTTCGAGAAATCATCTCGCATCGACCCGCAGGGACGAGGCTTGCCGGATTTCGTGGAGGGCGGGTGATTTACGGGACGGTTCAGTTCACGCAGGCGGAAACGCGCCGTTTGGCGGCGGAGGACCGACACCTTTTCCGCCGATGACAGGGTCCGACGTCAATCAGTCGCTGGAATGTGTCAGTTCCGGCACGTCTTTCGCGCCCGCCGATCCCCGGCCGGAAAGCGACGGGTTCTCCATGAAGAATCGGTGGCAGTTGAAAGGCTTCTCCAAACCGGACAGATCCGGCCGCGACCAGTCGCCTTCCGGGCCGAGCATCCAGCTTTGCGCGACGTCGGCGAGGTTGGCCGCCATGATCTGCCGCACGATCTGCGCCTTCACGGTCGGGTTGATGCATTCCACCAGCGTCTCGACCCGACGGTTCAGGTTGCGGCCCATCCAGTCGGCCGAGGAGATGTAGACCCGGGCCTTCTTCGAGGGCAGGCCGGCGCCGTTTCCGAAGCATACGATCCGCGAATGTTCGAGGAAGCGGCCGACGATCGACTTCACGCGGATGGTCTCGCTCAGGCCGATCACGCCGGGCCGAAGCCCACAGATGCCGCGGATCACAAGGTCGATCCGAACGCCCGCCTGACTGGCCCTGTAGAGCGCGTCGATGATATCGGGCTCGATCAGGGCGTTCATCTTGGCCCAGATCGCGCCGGGGCGCCCGTTCCGGGCATGCTCCGCCTCCGCGTCGATGGAAGCCAGGAGGTGATCCTTCATCTGGTTGGGAGAAACGATGAGCGTCTTCAGCCCTTCCGGCGGGGCATATCCGGAGATGTAGTTGAAGACCTTGGTCGCGTCGTGGGCCAGCGAGGCTTCGCAGGTGAAGAGCGACAGGTCGGTATAGATGCGCGCGGTGATCGGGTGGTAGTTGCCGGTGCCGAAATGCGAATAGGTCACCAGCCGGTCGCCCTCCCGGCGGACGACGGTGCTGATCTTGGCATGGGTCTTGAGCCGGGTGAAGCCGTAGACGACATGCGCACCGGCGCGTTCCAGCCGGCGCGACTGGCGGATGTTCGCGGCCTCGTCGAAGCGGGCCTTCAACTCCACGAGCGCGGTGACGGTCTTGCCCGCCTCCGCCGCCTCGCAGAGCGCGGCGACGATCGGGCTGTCGCGCGACGTGCGGTAGAGCGTCTGCTTGATGGCCAGGACGTTCGGGTCGTTCGCCGCCTGCTGCAGGAAGCGGATGACCATGTCGAAGGTCTCGTAGGGGTGGTGGAGCAGCATGTCCTTCTGACGGATCGCCGCGAACATGTCGCCGTCGTGGTCCTGCACACGCTCGGGAACGCGCGGCGTGAAGCTCGGCCATTGCAGATCCACCCGGTCGTCGGTCACGAGCTCCTTGAGCTGCGCTAGGCCGATCAGACCCTCGACCTCGATCACCTCGGATTCGTCCACCCCGATCTCGTCGACGATGTCGCGATAGAGACCCGCCGGCGCTTGGGTCGTGATCTTCATCCGCACGATCTCGCCGCGCCGCCGGCGCTTGAGCGCGGTCTCGAACTCCCGGACGAGATCCTCGGCCTCTTCCTCCACCTCCAGGTCGCTGTCGCGCAGGACGCGGAACATGCAATGCCCGCGCAGGCCGTAGCCGGGAAACAGCTGGTCGATCTGCATCAGCAGCAGCTCCTCCAGCGGGAGGAACCTGATCCTGTCGCCGGCGTCGGCCAGCCGGACGAACCGCGCGATCTGAGCGGGGATCGGCAGGAGCGCCCGGAGCAGACGCTTGTCGGACCGCCGCTCGAGCTCCACGGCGAGCGCGAGGCCCTCGTTGGCGAGGAACGGGAACGGATGCGCGGGATCGATGGCGAGGGGTGAGATGATGGGGAAGACGTCGCGCAGGAACACCTCGCCCATTGCCCGCCGCTCCGCCGCGTCGAGCTCCGCTGCGCGCAGCAGGCTGATCCCGGCGCTCTCCATCGCGGCGCGCAGATCCTTCCAGACGCGCTGCTGGTTGGCGAGCAGGCGCTCCGCGTCCTCGTCGATCATCACCAGCTGTTCGGCCGGCGTCCGCCCATCGGCCCCGGGTGTGCGGTTGTCGGCGCGGGCAAGCTCCCGCAGGCCGGCCACGCGGACCGTGTAGAACTCGTCGAGATTGGCGGCCGAGATCGAAAGGAATCGCAGCCGCTCCAGGAGCGGCACGCGCGGGTTCTCCGCCTCGTCGAGCACGCGCCAGTTGAACGCCAGCCAACTCCGCTCTCGGTTAAAGAACCGCTGCGGGCCAAGCGTCCGCGCCTCGTCCAGCGGCACGGCCGCCGGCAGTGGCGCGTTCAGGAAATCGACGGCGGGGACGTTCTCGTCGAGCATGGGGAAGGCCCTGACATACTTCTGTAACGTGGACGTGACACGCTAGAGCCCGACCCCCGCCATGTCCAGATGGCGCCCTGCCGTCGGCTGTCCCCGGTAAGCCCGTCAGCCCTCCAAGATTTCGCGCGCGAGCGCCTGATTGATCGGTCGTCCACGCGCCAGCGATTCCGCGTCGAGCCGATCCACCATCGCGCGCGCGGCGACGTAGCTGCGCTCCATCCGGCCCATCAGATAGCCGATCAGCGCCGGCTTCACGACGAGCTGCCGGTCGGCGAACATCTTCAGCAGGACGATGGAGAGGAGCGCGTCGTCCGGATTGCCGATCCGCGCCGGCGTGAGCGAGGCCAGCCGGCTCGCCAGATCGGGTAGCGCCACCTTCCAGTCGGACGGCGGGGCGCGGCCGGTCAGGAGCAGTCCGCGCCCCTCGCCCGCGCAGGCGTTCCAGAGATGGAACAGCGCGGCCTCGTCGACGCCGCGATCGGCATCCTCGATCACGAGCGGTCCCTCCGCCAGCTCCGGCGCGGCGTCGGGCGTCAGCGCGCCGGCCGCGACGACGCGTGCCCCGGTCTCCTCGGCCCAGATCGCGGCCAGGTGGCTCTTGCCCGCCCCTTCCGGCCCGATCAGCGCGAGACGCCCCTGCGGCCAGTCCGGCCATCCGCCGACGAGCGCCATCGCCTTGGCGTTCGCGATGGAGACCATGAAGTCCTCGCGGCCCAGCGCCTCCGTCCAGGGCAGGTTCATCGGGAGCTGACGCATGCTCAGTCCGTCCGGCGATGCGACGTCAGATCCTCGAGGATCGGCGGCGGCGGTTCGGCCTGTCCGGTGTAGAGCGTGCTCTCCTTGTAGTTCCGCAGACCGTGCCGCGCGAGGACGCCCAGCGCGGCGGCGACGGGCACCGCCACCAGCATGCCCACGAAGCCGTAGATCGCCCCGAAGGCCGCAAGCGCGAAGAGGAGCCAGACCGGATGGAGCCCGACCGAGGAGCCGACGAGATTGGGCGTCAGGATGTTGCCCTCGAAGAACTGCCCGAACATGAAGATGCCGGCGACCGCCACGATCCACCACCATTCGCCCCAGAACTGGAACAGGGCGAGCCCGATGGCGAGCGAGCCGCCGACGATGGCGCCGACATAGGGGATGAAGGTGATGAGACCGGACACGGCGCCAACCACGAGACCGAACTGCAGACCGACGAGCATCAGCGCGACCGAGTAGAACGTGCCCAGGATCAGGCAGACGGTGAGCTGTCCGCGCACGAAGCTCGCCAGCGTGCTGTCGATGTCGCGCGCGATGTCACGGATGCGGCCGGCATGTTCGCGGGGAAGCAGGTCGTCGATCCGCGCGACCATGTTGTCCCAGTCCAGCAGGAGATAGAACGACACCACCGGCACGACGACGATGAAGACGAGCGCGTTGACCACGCCGAACAGGCCCGCGACGAGGCTCTGCGCCAGCTCGCCGCCGCGCGCGCTGACCGCCTCGCCCAGATCGGACAGGCCCCGGCGCACGAAGCCGTCCTCGCCCACCGTGTCGGGAAAGCGGGTGCCCAGCCAGTCGCGCAGCGCCGCGAAATAGTCCGGCGCCGCCTTCACGAGTGCGGTGAGCTGCTGGACCAGGAGCGGGATCAGGAACGCCACCGCAAGGACGAGGAGCGTGACCCCGACCAGCGTGATCACCGTCGTCGCCCCGGCGCGTGGCAAGCCCAGACGTTCGAGCCGATCGGCCAGAGGGTCGAGTATGTAGGCGATCGCGCCGCCGACGAGGAACGGCAGGAGCACAGGACCAAGATACCACAGCACGACGAGGAACACGGCGCCGGCCATGCCCCAGTAGATCGCCTGTCGCCGATAGGGCAGAGCCATGCGCGTTCCTCCTGCTCATGTCTTGATGCCCGCGGGCCGGGGGCGGTTCAAGCCGCCGCGATCGCTCAGTCCGTCCGCTCGAGCAGATGCAGCCCGAACCCGTCGGCATCGTCGAGCGGCGTGCAGGACCATGTACGGACGACCTTCGCGTCCGGCCGGTTGGAAAGAACCTTTGCCACCGGACCGGCATTCTCCTCGTCGAGCATCGAGCAGGTCATGTAGGCCACCCAGCCGCCGGGTCGCACGAGGCTCAGCGCGCGGTCGAGGATCAGAGCCTGGCTGTTCGTCAGCTCGGCCAGTCTCTCAGCGGTCAGCCGCCATTTCGCCTCCGGCGCGCGACGCCAGCTGCCGCTGCCAGAGCAGGGCACATCCGCCACGACGCCGTCATACGGGCCATGCGAATCCGGCGTCTCGACCCGCTCGATCACAACTCCCGCGCGCGCGGCCCGGATAGGAATGTCCTGCATCCGCCGGGGATCGACGTCGTGCGCCAGCACACGCGTGCCCTTCGCCGCCAGCGCCAGGGCTTTGCCGCCGCCACCGGCACAAAGGTCGAGGACGGGGCCCGGGGTCGCCGGCAACACCTCCACCAACGCCTGCGAGCCGGCATCCTGAAACTCGAACAGGCCGTCGTCGAACAGGGACGAGACTGCGAGCCCCCGCGCGCCAGCCGGCACACGGACGGCATCGGGAGCGAGAGGATGCAGTTGCGCGTCCCATCCCCCCGCGCGAAGCGCGTCGATCAGGTCGTCGCGGGTGATGCGCGCCGCATTCGCGCGCAACACGACATCCGCCCGGTCCCGCATCGCCCCGAGCACCGCGTCGCGATCCTCGCCAAGCGCCGCCCGGAAGCGCGGCAGCAACCAGTCCGGCATGTCGAGCCGCACGCCCTCCGGCGCCGCGCCCGGCGCGTCCGGCAGGACGATCGGTGCGGGCGCGTGACCTTCGCCGGTGAAGAAGGTCGCCGGTTCCTTCCCCCGGCCCCGCAGCAGCCCGGCCATCGCGACCCGCGCGTCGATCTCGCCCGTCGGGATATCGCCCCCGCCCCCGTCCCAGTTGGCGGATCGCAATCGGCGCAACGCGTCGAAGACGTGATCGCGCACGGCGGCGCGGTCCTTCGAACCGGCATAGCGGGCGCCGCGAGCCCATGCCGTCAATTCCCGCTCGGCCGCCCCCCCGCGCAGTACGCGGTCGAGCACGTCGATCGCGGCCTGGATGCGCGCGCCGGGGGTCACGGTCGGGGGTCGATTGCGATGGTGCGACCCGCGTCACGCGCGGGCCGACCAATCGACAGGGAAACATGACGACCGCGCGAGCGAAGGACCGGCCGGGGGAGGAGTCCAGTCAGGTCCGACCCGGAAGACGCCATGAGACAGAGCCTCGGCCCTGATTGTGGTCCGAATGAGGCACGGCGGTGACGAAACCGGGACAATGATCGCCCCAGCGGAGATCGTTGCCTTGACGGAAACATCAATGCTGATCCGGCGGCGTCGCCTCCGCACCGATCTCTTCGGAAGCCTCGTCGAGCGACAGCACCCGCGTCGCCTTCTCGCCGAGCCGGCGAAGCGTGACGGTCCGGTTCTCGACCTCCTGTCGGCCGATGGCGAGGATCACCGGAACCTTCGCGACGGAATGCTCGCGGACCTTGAAGTTGATCTTTTCGTTCCGCGTATCCGCCTCGGCCCGAACGCCCATGCGTCGCAGGGTCTCGACCACCTCCCCCACGTACTCGTCCGCGTCCGACACGATCGAGGCGACCACGACCTGCCGGGGCGCGAGCCAGAACGGAAGCCGTCCGGCGGAGTTCTCGATCAGGATGCCGATGAACCGCTCGAAGGAGCCCAGACAGGCGCGGTGCAGCATGTAGGGCCGGTGCTTCTCGCCGTCCTCGCCCACATAGGTCGCGCCGAGCCGTTCGGGCAGGTTCGGGTCCACTTGGAACGTACCGCACTGCCAGACACGCCCGATCGCGTCGGTCAGGTAGAAGTCGAGCTTCGGCCCGTAGAAGGCCCCGTCCCCCTCTTCCACGCGGTACGGGTTGCCGGTCGACTTGATCGCCGCTTCGAGCGCGCCCTCGACATGGTCCCAGCTCTCGTCGGAGCCCACGCGCTTCTCGGGCCGGGTGGCGAAGGCGATGTCGAAGCGCTCGAAGCCCAGATCGCGATAGACGGAGGCAAGGAAGTTGATGAAGCGCGCGCATTCCGCCTCGATCTGGTCCTCGGTGCAGAAGATGTGAGCGTCGTCCTGCGTGAAACCGCGCACCCGCATGATGCCGTGCAACGCGCCCGAGGGTTCGTATCGACTGCAGGAGCCGAACTCCGCCATCCGGAGCGGCAGGTCGCGGTAGCTCTTCAGCCCGGAATTGTAGACCTGCACGTGGCAGGGGCAGTTCATCGGCTTGAGCGCGTTCACCGCCTTCTCGCGCGCATGCTCCTCGTCCACCTCGACGATGAACATGTGATCTTGGTACTTGTCCCAGTGGCCCGACGCTTCCCAGAGCTTGCGGTCCACGACCTGCGGCGTGTTGACCTCGACATATCCGTCGGCGCGCTGCTTGCGGCGCATGAAATCCTGCAGCGTGGTGTAGATGGTCCAGCCGTTCGGGTGCCAGAAGACCTGCCCCGGCGCCTCCTCCTGCATGTGGAAGAGGTCCATCTCGCGGCCCAGCCGGCGGTGGTCGCGGGCTTCGGCCTCCTCGAGGAACTTCAGGTGCGCCTTCAGGTCGTCGCGGTTGCGGAAGGCGATGCCGTAGATGCGCTGCAGCTGCGGCCGCGTGCTGTCGCCCAGCCAGTAGGCCGCCGAAACGCAGGTCAGCTTGAACGCGTCGGCCGGGATCTGGCCGGTGTTCGCCAGATGCGGCCCGCGGCAGAGATCCTGCCACTCGCCGTGCCAGTACATCCGGATCGGCTCGTCGCCCGGGATGCGGTCGATGAGCTCCACCTTGAAGGGCTCGCCCGCCGCTTCGTAATACGCCCGGGCGTCGGCGCGCGACCAGACCTCTGTCCGCACCGGCTCGCGCGCGGCGATGATCTGCTTCATCCGCTGCTCGATCGCGCCCAGATCCTCTGGCGTGAACGGCTCCGCCCTGTCGAAGTCATAGAACCACCCGAAGTCGCGGACGGGGCCAATCGTCACCTTAACGTCCGGCCAGATCTCCTGCACGGCGCGGGCCATCACGTGGGCGAGATCGTGGCGGATCAGTTCGAGCGCCGGTGCCTCGTCCTGCATCGTGTTGATGGCGATCGTGGCGTCGTGCTCGATCGGCCAGGCGAGGTCGTAATGCGCGCCGTTCACCTGCGCGGAGATCGCCTTCTTGGCGAGCGACTTGGAGATGCTCTCCGCCACCATCCCGGCCGTCGTGCCGGCCTCCACGGCGCGCGTGGCGCCATCGGGGAAGGTCAGGGTGATCTGGGACATGCGGTCCTCCGTCGTTTCGGCGCCTACGGAACGCCCGGTTGCGGTCAATGCGGCGCTCGATGCCCCGTCCGGCGGCCGGACGCAACCCGGCACGCCCTGCCCCTTGCCCCGATCCCGCAAAGGTGAGACAGGGACGCGCCAACCGAACTCGCCCGACGGAGGAAGTCATGGAGATTCGCGAGGCCCTCACCTTCGACGACGTTCTGCTGGTTCCGGCCGCGAGCCAGGTCCTGCCCGGCAGCGCCGATACGCGCACGCATGTGACGAAGAGCATCGCGCTCAACATTCCCGTCCTCTCCTCGGCCATGGACACGGTGACCGAGTCGCGCATGGCCATCGCCATGGCGCAGGCCGGCGGCATGGGCGTGATCCACCGCAATCTCGATCTCGACGCGCAGCAGAAGGAGGTGCGGCGCGTCAAGCGCTTCGTCAGCGGAGTGGTCTACAACCCGGTGACGCTGCGCCCCGACCAGACGCTCGCCGACGCGAAGGCGCTGCAGGAGCGCTACCGCGTCACCGGCTTTCCGGTCACCGACGAGGCGGGCCGCATCCTCGGCATCGTCACCAACCGCGACATGCGTTTCGCCAGCGACGATTCGACCCCGGTGGCGACGATGATGACGAGCGACGGACTCGCCATGCTGCGCGCGCCCGTGGACCTCGTCGAGGCCAAGTCGATCATGCATGCGCGCCGGATCGAGAAGTTGCTGGTGGTCAACGACAAGGGCCACCTGACCGGCCTGCTCACGATCAAGGACATCGAGCAGGCGGTGCTGAACCCGCAAGCCTGCAAGGACGAGCTCGGCCGCCTGCGCGTCGCGGCGGCGACCACGGTGGGCGATGCCGGCTTCGAGCGGTCGGAGGCCCTCATCGACGCCGGCTGCGACCTGATCGTGGTGGACACGGCGCATGGTCATTCCGAGGGTGTGGGACACGCGGTGGACCGGATCAAGCGGATGTCGAACGACGTTCAGGTCGTGGCCGGCAATGTCGCGACCGCGGACGGCACCCGGGCGCTGATCGACGCGGGCGCGGACGGGGTGAAGGTGGGAATCGGTCCAGGCTCGATCTGCACCACGCGGATCGTGGCGGGCGTGGGCGTGCCGCAATTGACCGCGATCATGGACGCGGCCTCCTCGGCCGGCGACGTGCCGGTGATCGCGGATGGCGGGATCAAGTATTCCGGCGACTTCGCCAAGGCGATCGCGGCGGGCGCGTCCTGCGCGATGGTGGGCTCGATGCTCGCCGGCACCGACGAGAGCCCGGGCGAGGTCGTCCTCTATCAGGGGCGGTCCTTCAAGTCGTATCGCGGCATGGGCTCCCTCGGGGCGATGGCGCGGGGCTCGGCCGATCGCTACTTCCAGAAGGACGCAGCCTCCGACAAGCTCGTCCCGGAGGGGATCGAGGGTCAGGTGCCCTACAAGGGCTCGGCCAGCGCCGTGGTCCACCAGCTCGTCGGCGGCCTGCGCGCGGCGATGGGTTATACTGGCTGCGCCACCGTGGGCGACATGCGGCAGGGATGCAGCTTCGTGAAGATCACCGGCGCCGGGCTGAAGGAGAGCCACGTCCACGACGTGCAGATCACCCGCGAGTCCCCGAACTACCGAGCCGGGTAGAGCCAAAGTTTTAAGGGTTTTCGCTGTATGAGACTGCTTGCACGCCTTAGGAACGTTGCGAGAACAGGACCGGACATATCCAGAACTGGACACTGCATCAGTAACACAACTGATGCAAATAGAGATAGGGTATTCGAAAACTGATGCAGTGAAGATGGGACCCTACATGCTGGTCAGGCCGAGCCGCAGGGGGTCTCGATATGAGTGCCGGCTTCCCGATCATGCTCCAAGAGGGCGTTGATGGTGTAACCGCCCCCCGACGGCACACTGTGCCAAGGTGGGATCGCAACAATCCAACTTGGGAGGCGGTCATGTCGGAGGTTATCACGGTCGGGCTCGATCTGGCGAAGAATGTGTTTCAGGTGCATGGGGCCGACGGCACCGGTCGAGTGGTCCTGCGCAAGAAGTTGCGGCGCGTTCAGGTGCTGGAGTTTTTCGACCAACTCCCCGCATGCGTCGTCGCGATGGAAGCCTGC
>NZ_CANLTR010000003.1 GCF_947494055.1 uncultured Jannaschia sp.
TCTCCCTGGCGGTTGCCGCCGCCGGTCAGGTGGTTTGACTCACCCGGAGATTACGCCGCCCTCGATTTTCCACCACCTTCGCGACACGACCGACTGGAGCGCCGGGGAGATGCTGAACTACGCAAAATGGTCGCTCATGGCGGTCGTTTTCGTGCTGACCTGGCGTGTGACCGGTCTCCGTCTCTACATGGCGCTCGCATTCTTCGTGCTGCTCGTGCTCGCGGACGACGCGCTCCAGCTGCATGAACGCGGGTCCGAAATATTGATGACCGCCTTTCCTGCCCTTCGCGCGGATAGCGGAAGCGGCACCGAGATCGTCATATGGGTCATGATCGGTCTGCTCGGGCTGTCGGCTGTCGGACTGAGCCTGGGTGGCGCCCCGCGTTCCGAACTCGCCAAGGTCCGGATGGCGGGAGTGCTTTTCGTACCGATCATCTTCTTCGGGGTCGTCGTCGACGCAGTGCATGCCATGGCGGAGGATTACGGCCAGATTCTTCTGCTTGTCGAGGATGGCGGGGAAATGCTCGCGATCTCGGTCCTGGCCGCATACGTCTACGCATCCTTCCGACCCGGGACGGACAGCGCAATTCGCTGGCCTTTCAGGAAGGCGCGCCGAGCCTGACACGGGGTCTCGTGGCCTTCGGCGGTCGCATCTCGGCCAACAGGCTTGCATCACCCGCGCCGCTGCGCTCCTATCGGTGCCACCCGCCCCCTCTACGCCGCATCGAGGGGGTTCCCCGGGCCATACGTAACGCGGCGGACCACGTGCAATGGAGATCGATTTCCGTCTGAACGGCGAGGACGTCACCGCCACGACCGACGATCCGACCGCGACCCTGCTCGACTGGCTCCGAAACGAGGCCGGTCTGCCGGGCACGAAGGAAGGCTGCAACGAGGGCGATTGCGGGGCCTGCTCGGTCATCGTGACCGGCGCGGACGGAGTGCCGCGGGCGTTCAATGCCTGCATCCTCTTCCTGCCGCAGCTTGCGGGGCGCGCCGTGCGGACGGTGGAGGGGCTGACCGGGCCGGACGGCACGATGCATCCCGTGCAGCGGGCGATGATCGACCGGCACGGCTCGCAATGCGGGTTCTGCACGCCGGGCTTCGTCACGACGATGGCGGCGGCGCATGCGCGGGGCGACACCGACCACGCCGACCAGATCGCGGGGAACCTTTGCCGCTGCACCGGCTATGCGCCAATCTTGCGCGCGGCGCGGGATATCGAGGGCGAACCGATCCCCGACCATATGCGCGACACGGCGCCCGCGCCGGCGATCCGGAGTGCACGCACGTTCCATCCGCAAAGCGCCGACGAACTGGCGGAATGGTATGTCGACCACTCCGACGCCACGCTCGTCGCCGGGGCGACCGATGTCGGCCTCTGGGTGACGAAGCAGTTTCGCGCGCTGGACGGGATCGCCTTTCTCGCCGGCTGCAACGACCTGCGGGGTGTCGCAGTGACGGACGACGCCATCGAGATCGGCGCGATGACCGACATCGAGGCGTTGCGCGCCGCGGTCGCGCCGTATCACCCGTCCTTCGGCGAGCTCCTGCGCCGCTACGGCAGCGTACAGGTTCGCAACGCCGCGACGCTCGGCGGCAACATCGCCAACGGCTCGCCCATCGGGGATTCGCCGCCGCCGCTGATCGCTCTCGGGGCGAAGCTGCACTTGCGACGGGGCGACGTGCGGCGGTCAATGCCGCTCGAAGACTTCTATCTCGATTACGGAAAGCAGGACCGCCAACCAGGCGAGTTCGTTGAGCGCGTGACGATCCCGCGGCGGGCCGACAGCCTCCTGTGCCACAAGCTGTCCAAGCGGTTCGACCAAGATATTTCCGCCGTCTGCGGCGCGTTCAACCTGCCCGAGGCGGACGGCGCACTGCGTGACGTGCGGATCGCGTTCGGCGGCATGGCGGGCATTCCGAAGCGGGCGCGTGCGGCCGAGGCGGCGCTGGAGGGGCGTGCGCGGAATGCGGAGACCCTGGCCGCCGCGGCGGAGGCGTTGGCGGAGGACTTCACGCCGCTGACGGACATGCGCGCATCGGCCGGCTACCGGTTGCAGGCGGCACAGGGGATGCTGCGGCGGCTGGCCACCGACGCGCCCTCGATCCTCACGGTGCAGGCATGAGCGTCGCAAAGCCCCTCCCGCATGAGAGTGCGCGGCTGCACGTCACCGGCACGGCGCGCTACACCGACGACATCCCGGCGCCGAAGGGCTGCCTGCATCTGGCTTTCGGGCTGGCGGAGGTCGCGCGGGGGCGGCTCGACGCGCTCGATCTCTCCGCGGTGCGCGAAGCACCCGGCGTGGTGGCGGTGCTGACGGCGGAGGATCTGGACCCGATGCCGGATTGCTCGCCCTCGAACGGCGACGAGCCGCTCCTTTGCACGGGCGAGATCCATTACGCGGGGCAGCCGCTCTATCTTGTCGTGGCCGACACGCATCTCGCGGCTCGCCGCGCCGCGCGTCTGCACGAGGCGCGCGTGACGGAGGCGCCGGCGATCCTGACCATCGAGGACGCGGTCGACGCGGAAAGCTGGTTCGACGGCGGGCCGCGCGTCTGGACGGACGGGGACGTGGCGGCGGGGCTCGCAGAGGCGCCCCACCGGCTCGAAGGACAGATCGAGATCGGCGGACAGGAGCATTTCTACCTCGAGGGTCACGCCGCGCTGGCAATCCCCTCCGAGGCGGGGGAGATGCACGTCCTGACCTCCACCCAGCATCCCACCGAGATCCAGCACAAAGTGGCGGAGGCGTTGGGCGTGCCGATGCACGCGGTCCGCTCCGAGGTGCGGCGCATGGGCGGAGCGTTCGGTGGCAAGGAGAGCCAGGGCAACGCGCTCGCCGTGGCCTGCGCCGTTGCCGCCGAGCGGACGGGCCGCGCCTGCCGGATGCGCTACGACCGCGACGACGATTTCGTGGTGACCGGCAAGCGCCACGATTTCCGCGTGGCCTATGAGGTGGGCCACGACGAGGCGGGCAGGGTGTTCGCCGTGCGGTTCCTGCACTGGACGCGCTGCGGCTGGAGCCAGGACCTGTCGCTTCCGGTCGCCGACCGGGCAATGCTGCATGCAGACAACGCCTACGATATCCCTGTCATGTCGATCGAGAGCTGGCGGCTACGCACCAACACACAGTCCGCGACCGCCTTCCGTGGGTTCGGCGGGCCGCAGGGGATGCTTGGGATCGAGCGGGTGATGGATCATGTCGCGCATGCGGTCGGGCGCGATCCGCTGGAGGTGCGGCGGGCGAACTTCTACGCGGACGCGCGGGGCGAAGGCGGCGCCTCCGGCGGGGATATTTCGGAAGCAAAGATGCCGGCGGGCGGCACGGGCCGGACGCATTACGGGCAGGCGGTCACGGATTCCTGCCTCGGCGCACTGACGGAGCAACTGGCCGAAAGCTGCGACTATGACGGTCGGCGCCGGCGGGTGGCGGGGTGGAACGCGGCGAACCCGGTTCTGAAGCGCGGGATCGCGCTGACGCCGGTAAAGTTCGGGATCAGCTTCACGCTGACGCATCTCAATCAGGCGGGGGCGCTGGTCCATGTCTATGCCGACGGCTCGATCCACCTGAATCACGGCGGGACGGAGATGGGGCAGGGGCTCCACTCGAAGGTCGCGCAGGTGGCGGCCGACCGCTTCGGTTGCGACCTGGCGCGGGTGCGGGTGACGGCGACGGATACCGGCAAGGTTCCGAATACCTCCGCCACGGCGGCCTCCTCGGGGGCGGATCTGAACGGGATGGCAGTGCGCGCCGCCTGCGACACGATCCGCGACCGGATCGCCGCGTTTCTGGCGGAAACGCATCAGGCGGAGGCGGCGTCGGTCGTCTTCGCGGAAGATGCGGTGAATGTCGGTGGCGCGACCTACCCGTTCGAAGAGGCGGCGGCGATGGCCTATGCGGGGCGTGTCTCCCTGTCCTCCACCGGCTACTACGCCACGCCCGAGATCGAGTGGGACCGGGCGGCGGGACGGGGCCGACCGTTCTACTACTTCGCCTACGGGGCGGCCTGTTCGGAGGTGGTGATCGATACGCTGACGGGCGAGAACCGGATCCTGCGGACCGACATCCTGCACGATGCCGGCGCCTCGCTGAACCCCGCGCTCGACATCGGGCAGATCGAGGGCGGGTTCGTGCAGGGGGCGGGCTGGCTCACGACGGAAGAGCTGGTGTGGGACGAAGCGGGGCGGCTCCGGACGCACGCGCCCTCGACCTACAAGATCCCCTGCGCCTCGGACGTGCCGGATGTGTTCGAGGTCGCGCTCTGGGACGCGCCGAACCGGGCGGAGACGATCTACCGCTCGAAGGCCGTGGGCGAGCCGCCCCTGATGCACGGGATCAGCGTGTTCCTCGCGCTCTCGGACGCGGTGGCGGCCTGCGGGACGGGCTACCCCGCGCTCGACGCGCCGGCGACGGCGGAGCGGGTGCTGGGCGCGGTGCGGCGGCTCGGGTGAGCTTCGACACGACGCGGCTGGGCGCGCTGATCGCGGCGCACGGGCCGGTCGTCCGCGTGCTGGTGGCCGAGGCCCGCGGCTCGGTCCCGCGTGAGGCGGGGACGGCGATGGTCGTCTGGGCGGACGGGTTCGACGGCACGATCGGCGGCGGGGCGCTGGAATGGCGGGCGCTCGGGATCGCGCGAGAGGTTCTGACCGCGGGCGGGCCGCGGGTGGCGCGGATGCCGCTCGGCCCGGCGCTCGCGCAATGCTGCGGCGGCGCGGTAACGCTGGTTTTCGAACGGCTCGACGCGCTGCCGGACTTGCCTTGGCTCAGGCGGGTGGAGGGGTCGCGTCCGGCGCCCGATCTGCGCGGCTTCGCCTTTGCCGACGGGTGGTTGCGGGAGGAGGCGGCCGCGGGCGTGCGACCCGTCTGGATCTGGGGGGCCGGCCATGTCGGCGCGGCGCTTGCCGACGTGCTGACGCCCCTGCCGGATATCGCGGTCACCTGGGTCGACGTCGCGGCGTCGCGGTTCGGCGTGGTGCCGGACGGGGTGACGCGACTGGTCGCGGCCGACATGCCGCGCGCAATGGCGCATGCGCCGGGCGACGCGCACCACCTCGTCCTGACCTACAGCCACGAGATCGACCTCGCACTCTGCCACGCGGCGCTCGGGCGGGGCTTCGCGTCCTGCGGCGTGATCGGGTCGGCCACGAAATGGGCGCGGTTCCGGTCGCGGCTCATGGCGCTCGGGCACGAAAAGCAGGCAATCGCGCGCATCCGCTGCCCGATCGGCGAGCCGTCCTTCGGCAAGCACCCCCAGGCCATTGCCGTGGGCGTGGCGGCGAGTCTACTCTCCGGGGACGCGCCCGCAGAGGCGCACGGGGGGACGCGCGCTTGACCGCACTTCTGGAACTCGAGGGGCTGACCAAGGCCTATCCCGGCGTGGTGGCCAACGACGACGTGTCCTTCGCGGTCACGCGGGGCGGGGTTCATGCGCTGCTGGGCGAGAACGGGGCGGGCAAGTCGACGCTGGTCAAGACGATCTACGGGCTGGTGAAGCCCGACCGGGGGCGGATGCGCCTCGACGGTCAGCCCTTCGCCCCGGCCGAGCCGCGCGAGGCTAGGGCCGCGGGTGTGGCGATGGTGTTCCAGCATTTCAGCCTTTTCGACGCGCTGAGCGTGGCCGAGAACGTGGCGCTCGGCATGGAGACGCCGCCGCCGATGCGCGACCTTGCCCGCCGCATCCGCGCCGTGTCGGAGGAATACGGCCTGCCGCTCGACCCGGGCCGGCTGGTGGGCGACCTGTCGGCGGGGGAACGGCAGCGGGTGGAGATCGTGCGCTGCCTGTTGCAGGAGCCGCGGCTGCTCATCATGGACGAGCCGACCAGCGTGCTGACCCCGCAGGAGGTGGAGATCCTCTTCGCGACGCTCCGGCAGCTTTCGGCGGAGGGGACGTCGATCCTCTACATCTCCCACAAGCTCGAGGAGATCCGTACGCTTTGCGACGCCGCGACGATCCTCCGGGGCGGCCGGGTGGTGGGCGGATGCGACCCGCGCGAAGCCTCGGTGGCGGAGCTGGCCGAGCGGATGGTCGGCGCGAAGCTGACCGCGCCGAAATCGGGCGGCGGGGCGCCGGGCGAAACGCTGCTCCGCGTCGAGGGGCTTTCACTACCGCCGGTGTCGCAGTTCGGCACGCCGTTGCGCGAGGTGGCGCTCGAGCTCCGTGCGGGCGAGGTGCTGGGCATCGGCGGGGTCGCGGGGAACGGGCAGGACGAGCTGCTGGCCGCGCTGTCCGGGGAACGCCTTTCGGCGGCCGGTTCGGTCACGTTCGAGGGGCATGACGTCTCACGGCTCGGGCCCGTGGCCCGGCGTCGGGCGGGTTTGCTGACTGCACCGGAGGAGCGGCTGGGCCATGCCGCGGCACCCGACATGACGCTGACCGAGAACGCGGCACTTACGGGGGGCGCGCGGAAGGGGATGCTTCGGCGCGGCTTTCTCGACTGGGGCCTCGCCCGGACCTTCGCGGACGAGGTCATCGCGCGCTTCGACGTCCGCACGCCCGGCGCCGAAGTCGCTGCCCGCAGCCTGTCCGGCGGCAACCTGCAGAAGTTCGTGATCGGGCGGGAAGTGCTGCAGGACCCGCGCGTACTGGTCGTGAACCAGCCGACCTGGGGCGTGGACGCGGCCGCGGCGAGCGCCATCCGGCAGGCGCTGCTCGACCTCGCCGCCGGGGGCGCGGGGGTGATCGTCATTTCGCAGGATCTCGACGAGCTTCTGGAGATCTCCGACCGCTTCGCCGCGCTGAACGCGGGTCGGCTCGGCACGTCCGTGCCCACGGCGGACCTGACGATGGAGCGGATCGGCCTGATGCTGGGCGGGGCGCATGACATGGAGGCGGCGCATGCGTGAAGCGTCCGTCCGCGGGGCCCCGGCGTGATCCGGCTGGAGCGTCGTCCGACGCCGTCGCGCGTCTGGGGTGCGGCCTCGCCGCTCCTCGCGGTCGCGCTGACGATGGTGTCGGGCGGGCTGATGTTCGCGGCTTTGGGTCAGGACCCCCTTGAAGCGCTCCGCACGATCTTCTGGGACCCGGTCCTCGGCGAGTTCGCGTGGTACTTCCGCGCGCAGCTTCTGGTGAAGGCCGCGCCACTCATCCTGATCGCGGCGGGGCTCGCCATCGGGTTTCGGGCGGGCATCTGGAACATCGGGGCGGAGGGGCAATACATCGTCGGCGCCATCGCGGGCGCGGCGGCCGGGCTGGCCTTTTACCCGTCCGAAAGCGCGCTGATCTTCCCGCTGATGGTGGTCTGCGGCGCGCTGGGCGGGTTCCTCTGGGCGATGATCCCGGCGGTGCTGAAGGTGACGCTCGGCACGAACGAGATCCTCGTCTCGCTGATGCTGGTCTACGTGGCCGACAACCTGCTGGCCTCCGCCGCCGTGGGCTGGCTCAGGAACCCCGACGCCGTTGGCTTCCCCGGCTCGCGCAACCTGTCGCAGTGGGAGGCGTCGGCGAACCCCGAGCTGATTGCGGGGACGGGGATGCACTGGGGCGTGGTCGCGGCCTTGATCGCGGTGATCTTCGCGCATGTGCTGATGACCCGCCACCTGATGGGCTTCCACATCCGCCTCGCCGGGCAGGCGCCCCGTGCGGCGCGTTTCGCGGGCGTGGCGCCGGCGCGGCTCGTGCTGTTTTGCCTCGGCCTGTCGGGTCTGCTCGCGGGTCTCGCCGGGCTCTTCGAGGTGACGGGGCCGGCGGGGCAGGTCAGCATCGACTTCGCCTCGGGCTACGGCTTCACCGCGATCATCGTCGCATTCCTCGGCCGGCTGAACCCGCTCGGCATCGTCGCGGCGGGGCTGCTGATGGCGGTGACCTATGTGGGTGGCGACAACGCGGCGGCCAATCTCGGCATCCCCGGCGCGGCGATCAGCGCGTTCCAGGGAATGCTGCTGTTCTTCCTGCTGGCGGTGGACGTCCTGTCGAACTTCCGGGTGCGGGTCGGACGGGGTGCCCTTGCGTGAGCCCGGATCCGACCTACCACGAGCCGCATGGACGGATGACCTGATGGACCTTTCCGCGATCTCCCCCACGCTCCTCGTCGCCTCGCTGATGGTCGCGGCGACGCCGATCCTGCTCGCCGCCCTGGGCGAGATGGTCGTCGAGAAGGCCGGCGTTCTGAACCTCGGGGTGGAGGGGATGATGATCATGGGCGCGGTGACCGGCTTCGTCGCGGCGATCGAGTCCGGCTCGCCCTGGGCAGGTTTCCTCGCCGCCGCGATCGGTGGCGCGGCGATGGCGCTCCTCTTCGGGTTCCTGACGCAAGTGCTGCTGTCGAACCAGGTCGCGACGGGACTGGCGCTCACGCTCTTCGGGCTTGGCCTCTCCGCGCTGATCGGACAGGGCTATGTCGGCATCAAGGCGAACTCGCTCGGGCGAGTCGACCTCGGCGCGCTGTCGGACCTGCCCTTCGTGGGCCGCGTGCTCTTCGGGCACGACCCCATCGTCTATCTTTCCCTCCTCCTCGTCGCGGGCGTCTGGGCGTTCCTGCGATTCACCCGTGCGGGCCTGATCCTGCGCGCCGTGGGCGAGAGCCACAACGCGGCCCACGCGCTCGGCTATCACGTCCGCCGCGTGCGGATGACGGCAATCGCTTTCGGCGGCGCCTGCGCGGGGCTGGGCGGGGCCTACCTCTCGCTCGTGCGGGTGCCGCAATGGACCGAGGGCATGACCGCCGGCGCGGGCTGGATCGCGCTCGCCATCGTCGTCTTCGCGTCGTGGCGGGCGGAGCGGGTTCTGGTCGGTGCCTATCTTTTCGGCGGCATCACGGTTCTGCAGCTCAACCTGCAGACGGCGGGCGCACGGGTCCCGGTCGAGCTGCTCTCGGCGGCGCCCTACCTTGTCACCATCCTCGTCCTCGTGCTCATATCGATCCGCGCCAGACGCGGCGGGGCCGCCCCCGCCGATCTGGCCAGACCATTCCACGCCTCCACCTGAGAGGGGCGATCCAACCGGGAGATTTCCATGACGAACAAGACATTCCTCGCCCTCGCGGCGACGCTCGGCTTGACCGGGGCGGCCTTGGCCCAGGACGATCCGATCAAGGCCGGGTTCATCTATGTCGGCCCGATCGGCGACGGCGGCTGGACCTACCAGCACGACCAGGGCCGTCTCGCCCTCGAGGAGGAATACGGCGACCGGGTCGAGACCGTGTATCAGGAATCGGTGCCCGAAGGCGCGGACGCGGAGCGGGCGATCACGCAGATGGCGCTCGGCGGGGCGGACATCATCTTCACCACCTCCTTCGGCTACATGGACGCGACCAACGCGGTCGCCGAGAAGTTCCCCGACGTGAAGTTCGAACATGCGACCGGCTTCAAGCGCGACCATCCGAATGTCTCCACCTACGATGCGCGCTTCTACGAAGGACGCGCCGTGCTGGGCACTCTGGCGGGTCACCTGACGGAGACGAACAAGATCGGCTATATCGGCTCCTTCCCGATCCCCGAGAACATTCAGGGCATCAACTCCGCCTACCTGCATGCCAAGGAGGTCAACCCGGACGTCGAGATGGTCGTGACCTGGGCCTATACCTGGTTCGACCCCGCCAAGGAGGCCGACGCCGCGCGTGCGATGATCGACCAGGGCGTGGACGTCATCCTGCAGCATACCGACTCGACCGCGCCCCAGGCCGCCGCCGAGGAGGCCAACGCGAACGGGGGCCGCGTCTTCACCTTCGGGCAGGCCTCCGACATGGCGGAGTTCAAGCCCGAGCCGCGTGTCGCCTCGATCATCGACAACTGGGCGCCCTATTACATCGAGCGCGTCGGCGCGGTCATGGACGGCACCTGGGAGCAGCAGGCGAGCTGGGGCGGCATGGCCGAGGGCGAGGTCGTGATCGGCGAGATCACCGACGCCGTGCCCGAGGAGGCGAAGGCCGCCGCCGAGGAGATGATCGCGAACATCACCGACGGCAGCTACCACCCGTTCACCGGCCCGATCAACAAGCAGGACGGCAGCGAATGGCTGGCCGAGGGCGAGGTGGCCGAGGACGGCGAGCTTGCCGGGATGGACTTCTACGTCGAGGGCATCACGGGCGACATCCCGAACTGAGCGCGCCTTACGGCGCCCGGGGCGCGGGGGCGCGCCGCGCGCCCGTCCGCGTGTAGCCGCGTGCCGCACCATCGGGACTTGGCGGACGGGGCCCGGCATGGCACGAATGGGCATGAACACAATCACCGCTCCCGACGGCTCCCCTCTTTCTCCCCTCTGCTTCGGCGCCATGCAATTCGGCGGCAATGCCGACGAGGCGGCCGCGCGCGGCATGTACGATGCCTGCCGCGCGGCCGGCGTCAATTTCTTCGACACGGCCCATGCCTATACCGAGGGCCGGTCGGAAACCCTGCTCGGCCGCTTCGCCGCCGCCGAGCGCGACGCCCTCGTGATCGCCACCAAGGCGGCCTATTCCGGCGGTGCCTCGCCCGAGAACATCCGGGCGAGCCTCGAGGACAGCCGCGCGCGCCTCGGCATGGACGTGATCGACATCCTCTACCTGCATCGCTGGGACGGCGACACGCCGCTCGAGGCGAGCTTCGAGACGCTGGCGGAGTTCCGGCATGCCGGCACGATTCGGCACGTCGCGGTCAGCAACTTCGCCGCGTGGCAGGTGACGAAGGCACAGGCGGTGGCCGCGTACTTCGACATCCGCATCGACATGATCCAGCCGATGTACAACCTCGTGAAGCGGCAGGCGGAGGTGGAGCTTCTGCCGATGGCCGCGTCCGAGGGCATCGCCGTCGTGCCCTATTCGCCGCTGGGCGGCGGGCTGCTGTCGGGCAAGTATGCGCGCGGCGAGACCGGGCGGCTGACGGTCGACGACCGCTACGCCAAGCGATACGGGCCCGAGTGGATGCACCGCGCGGCCGCGGGACTGACGGAGATCGCCGCCGAGACGGGGCACCATCCGGCGACGCTGGCCGTGGCCTGGGTCGCGGCGAACCCGGCCGTCACGGCCCCGATCGTCAGCGCGCGGGACGCCGCGCAACTGGCGCCGTCGCTCGCCGCGATGGAACTGTCCCCCGACCCGGACCTGATGGCGCGCCTGACCGCGCTCAGCCCCACCCCCGCCCCGGACCGGCTGGAAGAGGCGTGAGCGTCCGCAAGACGCGGATCGGGGCGGACCCGACGCCGCCCGTCCCGGGCGGTTGAGACGGCAAGCAACGGTGTGAGAGGGGGCGGCCGTGGATCACGACATACTGATAATCGGGGGCGGTATCGCCGGCGCGTCGGCCGGAGCGGCGCTGGCGTCGCTCGGATCGGTCGCGCTGTGGGAGGGCGAGGACGCGTTCGGCTATCACGCCACCGGCCGGTCCGCCGCCCTCTTCGAGCAGAGCTACGGTTTGCCGCCGGTCGTCGCGCTCAACCGCGCGTCACGGGCGGCGCACGAGGCGGGGGGATGGCTCGGCCCGCGCGGCTTGATGCTTGTCGGATGCGCAGGGGAGGAGGCGACGTTCGCGCGTGATCTCGACGCCATGGCGCTGCACGAGTCGGAGGTGGCGACGGCGCGGAGGACGGTGCCGATCCTGTCGGATGCGGTGACGCGCGTCGCGGTCGACGCGGACGCCTTCGACATCGACACGGACCGGATGCTGCAGAGCTACCTCGCGACGATCCGCGCCGGGGGCGAGGTCGCGACCGGACGGCGCGTGGACGGGATCGCACCCGTTCCCGGCGGCTGGTCCGTCCGCGCCGGCCCCGCGGAGGTCACTGCCCGCCATGTCGTGCTCGCGGCCGGGCCGTGGACGGACCGGATCGCGGCACTGGCCGGGCTCGACCCGCTGGGCCTGACGCCGCTCCGCCGTTCGATGGCGCGGATCGCCGCGCCGGGCGGGCACGACGTCTCCGGCTGGCCCATGCTGCTCGGCGCGGGCGAGACGTGGTACGCCAAGCCCGATGCCGGTGCGCTGATCGTGTCCCCGGCCGAGGAGGACCCGTCCGAGCCGATGGACGCCTTCGCCGACGACATGACCCTCGCCGAGGGGCTGGACCGCTACCAGAATGCGGTGACGGAACCGGTCACGCGGCCGCTCGCCACCTGGGCCGGGCTGCGGACCTTCGCGCCCGATCGGTGTCTCGTCATCGGCCCGGCCGCGCGGCCCGGGCTCTGGTGGTTCGCCGGGCAGGGCGGGTACGGCTTCCAGACGGCGCCCGCCGCGTCGGCCCTGCTCGCGGATCTAGTGGCGGGCCGTTCCCCGGCGCTCGACGCCGACCTCGTCGCGGCCCTCGATCCGGGGCGCTTCGCGTGATCCGTCGTCTGAAAACGGCGGGCATGGAAGCGAAACCGGATGCGGAAGGCCGGATGACGGCGCCGTCCGCGGAACGTAACCAGCGCCCCATCCTCGACGCGCTCCTGCCGCGGCTTCCGCAATCGGGCCACGTGCTGGAGATTGCGTCCGGCACCGGCCAGCACGTCGCTGCAATGGCGACGCACCGGCCCGATCTGATCTTCCACCCGAGCGAGCCCGACGCCGCGCGCCGCGCTTCGATCGACGCGCGTTGCCGGGGATTGTCGAACGTGCTGGAGGCGGTGGAACTCGACGCCTGCCGCACCGGCTGGGCCACGCCGGGCGCGGTGGACGCGGTCGTCATCGTCAACCTGCTGCATCTGATCTCGGACGGCGAGATGTCGGTGCTGCTCGACGAAGCGCATCGCGCGCTCTCGCCCGGCGGCATGCTGGCGATCTACGGCCCGTTCCTGCGCGACGGGCGCGCGATCAGCGCCGCCGACCGGGCCTTCGACGCCCACTTGCGTGCCCAGGACGAGGCTGTGGGTCTGAAGGACGTCGCCGTGCTGGAAACCGTGCTTCGCGTGCTCGGTCTCGACGTCGAGGTGGTGGAGATGCCGGCGGGCAACCTGATGATCTTCGGCCGCGCCGCCGCCGTGCCGGGTCTATGAACGGCTGAACGGCATCCATGATCCGGTTCCGGTATGCGGACCGGACGAGCCAGACCACAAACTGGGGCCGGGCGAGAACAGAGCGCTATCGCTTCGTCATCCGCAGCCTCACCCTGTCGCTGCGAGCCGCGTCCGGAGCGCGTCGAGTTCCCGCCGGGCCGGCGCATCCCAGGCGGCCGGTAGCGAGCGGAACAGCGTGGCCTGGCTCGCATGGATCAACCCGTCGTCGAGCACCTTGAGGTGGTTCGCCCGAAGCGTCTCGCCGGTGGAGGTGATGTCGGCGATCGCCTCTGCCGTGCCGTTCAGGACCGTCCCCTCCGTAGCGCCCTGACTGTCGACGAGGGCGTAGTCGGCCACGCCGTGCTCGCGCAGGAACTCGCGCACCTGCCGGTGGTACTTCGTCGCGATCCGGAGGCGGTGCCCGTGCGTCGCACGGAACTGCGCCGCCGCCGCGTCGAGATCGTCGAGCGTGTCCACGTCGATCCAGACCTGCGGCACGGCAAGGACGAGGTCGGCATGGCCGAACCCCATCCGCGCGATCGTTTCCACCTTCGTTTCCCAACGGACGAGCTTCTCGCGTACGAGATCGCTGCCGGTCACGCCGAGATGGATGCGTCCCGTGGCGAGTTCGCGCGGGATTTCGCCCGCGGAAAGCAGTACGAGCGTAATCTCCGCCCCCTCGACCTGGCCGGCATATTCGCGGTCGTTGCCCGTGCGGCTGAGCGTCAGGCCGTGGCGCCCGAACCAGTCGAAGGTCTTGTCCATGAGCCGCCCTTTGGACGGCACGCCGAGGCGGATCATCACGCGCCCTCCGCAAGTCCGGCCAGCAGGCCCGGCCGCACGACCCCGCCGACGGCCGGCACGCCGCGCCCGCCGCCCAGCACCGCGGTCAGCGCATCGTAGCGTCCGCCGGTGGCGAGCGGGGCCAGGTCCGGCCGCCCCGGCGCGGAGAGGGTGAAGGTGAAGCCGTCGTAATATTCCATCGCCGTCCGGTTGCGGGCCGGGGCGAAGGGCAGGGCGGCCGGGTCGTGTCCGCGCCGGGCCAGCGCATCCGCCCGCGCCTCCAGCCGGTCGGCGGCCGGGCCGAGGGTCGGCAGGTCCACCGCCATGTCGCGCAGAGGGTCGATCGCCTCCGCCATCGACCCTTCCATCGTCAGCAACGTGTCGAGCACGTCGGCCTCGCTCCGCGTCACCGGCGGCTCGACGGCGTCCTCGCGCAGCGCCCCGAGCCGCGATGCGATCTCGCCCGTCTCGCGCAGTCCGACCGCCGTACCGGCCCGCGCCACGAGCTCTTCGACCGGGACACCTTCCAGCGTTGCAAGCAACGCCGCGCGCTTCCCGGGCCGGGCCGCCTGGCCGGTGAACCGCTCCATCAGGCGGCGGAACCGGACCGGCCGCCAGATATGCCGACGCAAGGCCGCGCGTCGTCGTTCCGACGTCGTCAGCCCCTCGACGGCAGCGATCAGGATGCCCAGGTCGCCGGTCGCGGCGATCGGCTTGCAGGGGGCCAGCACCTCGTGCAGGAGCGCGAAGACCTCCGCGTCGGCATCGGCGGGGTCAGAGGCGCCGAACACCTCGTAGCCCGCCTGAAGGTATTCGCGGGGGCGGTCCGGATCGCTCTCCTGCCGCCGGAACACCTCGCCCGCATAGCAGTAGCGCGCAGGATCGGAGGCGCCCGCCATGTGCGCCTGCACCACCGGCACCGTGAAGTCGGGGCGCAGCATCATCTCCCCGGCCAGCGGGTCCTGCGTGGTGAAGGCGCGCGCGCGGATGTCCTCGCCGTAGAGGTCGAGCAGCGTACCGGCGGGCTGCAGGATCGCCGCCGCCACCGGCGCTGCGCCGGCCTCGCGGAACCGCGCGAGGATGTCGGCGGCGCGGTCGCGGTCGGCGGAGGTGATCATTTCAGCAGGCGTTGGAGATGGGTAACGAGGTCGCCCACCGGAACCTCGGTCTGGGACGGGTTCTCCTTCCATTCCTCGACCGTGGCGTCCTGGCTGAGCTTCGCGCCGAGGACGAGGTCCTTGACCTGCACCACGTCCCGCGCGGCCTCGTCGGAGCCCTGGATGATCGCGGCCGGGCTGCCCCGCCGGTCGGCGTACTTAAGCTGGTTGCCGAAGTTCTTCGGGTTGCCGAAATAGACCTCCGCCCGGATGCCCGCCCCGCGGAGCATGGCGCAAATCGACTGGTACTCGGCCATGCGGTCGCGATCCATGACGGTGACGATGACGGGGCCGGCCGCTGCGCCTCCCGTCCGTCCCTTGGCGTGCAGAGCCGCGAGGAGCCGGTCCACGCCGATCGAGACGCCGGTGGCCGGCACGGCCTGCCCGGTGAACCGGGTCACGAGGTCGTCGTAGCGCCCCCCGCCCGCGACCGAGCCGAACCGCTGCGGCCGGCCTTTCTCGTCGGCGATCTCGAAGGTGAGTTCCGCCTCGAAGACGGGCCCGGTATAGTAGCCGAGGCCGCGCACCACGGAAGGGTCGATGACGATGCGGTCGGGGCCGTAGCCCTGGAGGTCGAGGAGATCGGCCATTTCCTCCAGCTCGTCGATCCCTTGCAGGCCGACTTCAGATCTTCCCACCAACCCGCGCAGTTCGTTGAGGGTCTCGAAGTTCAGAAGCCTCTCAGGATCGTCGGATGCCATTTTTAAGAAACGCTCGTCGTCAGAGCGCCATCTTTCGCTAGCTGCCGATGATGTCCTTGCTTCAAGACGTATGCCTGCGCCTTGAGTATGCTCCCCTCTCGCGACCCGCGCCGCAGCTTTGGCCCGGGCGCCAAGAAACACGATAACGCTTTCGATCTGATCGTTTGCGAGACCGACTCCGTCAATGAATGCTCCAGACTGGTCTTTTCGGCCCTCGCCGAGCAACTCGCGCACACCGGTCTCGCCGACCTTGTCGAACTTGTCGATGGTGCGCAGAACGGCAGCCCTATGCGCTTCGTCTTCGAGGCCGATTGCCTCTAGCACCCCGTTCAGCACCTTCCTGTTGTTCACGCGCACCACATAGTCGCCTGGGTTGATCCCAACCTTCTTGAGCGTGTCGCAAAGCATCGCGCAGATCTCGGCGTCGGCAGCCACGCTCGCCGTGCCCACCGTGTCGGCATCACACTGATAGAACTGCCGGAACCGCCCCGGCCCCGGCTTCTCGTTGCGCCAGACCGGGCCCATCGCGTAGCGCCGGTAGGGGGTGGGCAGTTCGTTTCGATGCTGTGCGTAGACGCGCGCGAGCGGCGCGGTCAGGTCGTAGCGCAATGCCAGCCAGTCCGCGTCCTCCTGCCAGGCGAACACGCCCTCGTTCGGGCGATCCACGTCGGGCAGGAATTTGCCCAGCGCCTCGACCGTCTCCACTGCGGAGCTTTCGAGCGCGTCGAAGCCGTAGCGATGGTAGATCTCGGCGATCGCGTCGAGCATGGCCTTGCGCTCGACGACCTCGGCGCCGAAATAGTCGCGGAAGCCCTTGGGCGTCTCCGCCCGCGCGCGGCGGGGCTTGTCTTTCCTGGCCATGACCCGGTCCCTCGAATTCGCCCGGTCCATACGTTCCGCGCCCCGCGCGCACAACCCGGAGGCTCCTCCCCGTGACCGACCTAGAAGAGCGCATCGCCCACCTGACCCGCACGGTCGAGGATCTCTCCGACGTCGTGGCGCGTCAGGCGGGCGAGATCGCGACGCTGGAACGCCGCGTCCGACTCCTGATGGAGCGCGCGGCGGAGGCTGAGGCCGCGAGCGCCGGCACCGTGCCGCTGGCCGACCAGCGTCCGCCGCATTGGTAGGCCGCTGACCGTCGCGCCTGCCGGCTAGTTGGAGCCTCCGGCGGGGATATTTTCGAAGCAAAGACGACCTTAACGTCCTCCTAACGCCTGTCGTGGCAAATGCGCGGCGCGGTACAGGCGGGGACGCCGATGACCGCAAGCGAAGACGGCCCCGTCGCCCCTCCGCATGTCGGACCCGGTGGCGGGGCCCCATCGTCTTTGCTTTGCAAATATCCCCGCCGGAGGCGCCGCAGGTTCGACCGGACGGTCAGGTTTCGGCGACCGGGATGCGCCCGTCGAGTTCGTCCTCCACATGCGCGCGGACGATCGCATCCATGTCGGCATCCGCCTCGAAACCAAGCGACCGCGCGCGGGCGGGGTCGAAGGCTTCGGGCCAGACGGCGACGATTCGCCCGATGGTTTCGTCCGGCTCGCGCCGGATCAGGGCGGTGGCGGCAGGTCCGGCGATGCGTTCGAGCGCGGCGATCTCGTCGCCGACGGTCGCGTTCACGCCCGGCAGGTTGAGGGCTCGGGACTGGCCCATCGGCGCGGTGTCCATCTCGGCCGCGTGAAGCAGGAATCCCACGGCTGCGCGGGGCGAGGCGAACCAGTGCCGGACCGTGTCGGAGACGGGCAGCACCGCCTCCTGCCCAACGAGTGGCTCGCGCAGGATCGAGGAATAGAAGCCCGAAGCCGCGGCGTTGGGCTTGCCCGGCCGGATGCAGATCGTCGGCAGGCGCAGCGACACGCCGTCGAGCCGGCCCTTCCGCGACAGGTCGTCGATCAGCATCTCGCTCATCAGCTTCTGCGTTCCGTAGCTCGTCAGCGGCCGGGGCGGCACGTCGTCGTCGATCACCTCCGGCAGGGGCGTGCCGAAGACCGCGATGGAGGAGGTGAAGACGAAGCGCGGGCAGTAGTCCTCCTCCGCGAGGATCGCCTCGCAGAGCGCA
Organism: uncultured Jannaschia sp.; assembly: GCF_947494055.1. Classification (GTDB taxonomy): domain Bacteria; phylum Pseudomonadota; class Alphaproteobacteria; order Rhodobacterales; family Rhodobacteraceae; genus Jannaschia. The sequence goes on from NZ_CANLTR010000003.1 coordinate 17,584, forward strand.
ACCGTGCCGTTCAGGTTCACGGCATAGCCTTTCGCCGTATCGGCCTCGGCCTCGCCCGAGACGATCGCGGCGAGATGGAAGACGACATCCGGCCGTGCCTCGATCAGGGCGGGTGCGGCGGCGGGGTCGGTGAGGTCCACGGCCATCGCCGCCCCGGTGACGCCGTCGGGCAGGACCGGCGGGTGGACGTCCACCAGGGTCAGGCCCGTAATCTCCTGCCCGCGCAACTTCCCCCGTGCGCACAATGCCTGGGTCAGCTTGCGGCCGATCATGCCGGCCGCGCCGGTTATGAGAATGTGCATGTGAGGCTCCCCCGGTAATCCACTTGCGACGCTAGGCCCGGATCGGCCCGGCGGGAAGCCCCGACGGCACCGGCGGCGTCAGGCGAGCCCCGCCTCGCGGAACAGCGCGGCGATGTCGGTGGCGGGGCGGGGGCCGATATGGCCGATCACCTCGCGGGCGCAGACCACGCCCATCCGCGCGGACGTCTCGAGATCGCGTCCCGTGGAGAGGCCGTACAGGAACCCCGCGGCGAACTGGTCGCCGGCGCCGGTCGCGTCCACGACCGTCGCGGACGTGACGGGGGCGGTGGCGCGGGTGTCGCCCGAGCGGATCCACACGTCCTCCCCGGATCGGGTGCAGGCGACGATCTCGCAGGCCTCGGACGCCATGCCGATGGCCCGGTCGAGGTCGTCGGTCTGGTAGAGCGTCGTCCATTCGGCCGCGTTGCCGATGGCGACGTCCATGTCCTCTGCGATCAGGCGCTGGAAATCGGCGCGGTGGCGGTCGGCGCAGAACGGGTCGGAGATGGTGATCGCCGCCTTGCCGCCCGCGTCCTTCATCTTGGCGGCGGCCTCGGCGAAGGCGGTCTTTCCCTCGTCCTTGTCGAAGAGATAGCCCTCGAGGAACAGGATGCCCGGCCCGAACACGTCGGGCACGTCGGCGCGGCCCAGATCGGCCCCGGCGCCGAGATAGGTGTTCATCGACCGCTCCCCGTCGGGCGAGACGAAGATCATCGAGCGCGAGGTGGGCAGGTCCACGTGCTGCGGCGGATGCGGGAAGGCCGTGCCCGCCCCCTCCATCGTGTTGGCGTAGAAGCGGCCGAGCGCGTCGTCCTTCACCTTGCCGATGAACGCCGTCGACAGGCCGAGCGCGCCGATCCCCGCGAGCGTGTTGGCGACCGAGCCGCCCGGCGCCTCCACCCGCTCGGACATCGACGCGTAGAGAAGCTCCGCCCGTTCGCGTTCGACGAGCTGCATGATGCCCTTCTCGATCCCCATCTGATCGAGGAACGTGTCGGTGGCGGGCGAGATCACGTCGACGATGGCGTTGCCGATGCCGATGACGTCGTAGCTCATGGGATTTGTCCTCGCGGAATGGGGGTCAGGCGGACGCCTCCGGCGTCTTGTCCTCGTAGGGACAGAGATCGCGGATCAGGCAGGCCGGGCATTTCGGTTTGCGCGCGACGCAGGTGTAGCGGCCGTGCAGGATCAGCCAGTGATGGGCGTGACGCTGGTATTCGGCCGGGACGTTGTCCTCGATGGCGCGCTCGACGGCGTCGACATCCTTGCCGGGCGCGATGCGGGTGCGGTTGCCGACGCGGAAGATGTGGGTGTCCACCGCCTGCGCCGGATGGCCCCACCACATGTTGAGCACCACGTTCGCCGTCTTGCGCCCGACGCCGGGCAGGGCCTGCAGCGCGGCGCGGCTGGAGGGAACATCGCCGCCATGCTCCTCGACGAGGATGCGGCTTAGCGCCATCACGTTCTTCGCCTTGTTGCGGTAGAGGCCGATGGTGCGGATGCGTTCGGTCAGCCCCTCGAGCCCGAGGTCGAGCATCTTCTCGGGCGTGTCGGCCACCTCGAAGAGCGCGCGGGTCGCGCGGTTCACCCCGGCATCGGTCGCCTGCGCTGAGAGAGCGACGGCGACAACGAGCGTATAGGCGTTCACGTGCTCCAGCTCACCCTTCGGTTCGGGCACCGCCGCGTGGAAGCGTGCGAAGATCGCCTTCTGTGTCGGGTAGTCGAGCGGGCGCGGCATGGCGCCCTTGTGACGCGGGCGGGGCAGGCTCGCAAGTCGGTGCCGTTGCCGCAGGTTCCGGGTCGCGCGGCGTGGGCCGGTGCCGCTATGGTCAGGCATGGACACTCGTCGCGCCGGAGGCTCCGATGTCACAGACTGCCCTGCAGATCGCGCCCGCGGCCGGGCCGTCGTCGCGCTACCACTACGCCGTCATTCGCCGCGCCATCGACCTGATCGACGCGCGTGCCGACGATCCGCCTTCGCTGGAGGACCTGGCCGCCGAGATGCGGATGAGCCCCGCGCATTTCCAGCGCACCTTCTCGGCCTGGGCCGGGGTGAGCCCCAAGCGATTCGCGCAATACCTGACGCTCGGCCACGCCAAGGCGCTTCTGCGGGAGCGGTTCACGCTTTTGGAAACGGCCGCCTCGACTGGGCTGTCGGGGACGGGACGGCTGCACGACCTGTTCCTGCGGTGGGAGGCGATGTCGCCCGGCGATTACGCGGCGGGGGGCGGCGGGCTCGTGATCCGCTACGGATGGCTCGACGGGCCCTTCGGGGAGATGCTGGCGATGGCCACGGAGCGCGGGCTCTGCGGCCTGTCCTTCTCTGCCGAGACCGGGCGCGACGCCGCGCTCGCCGACATGGCCGCGCGCTGGCCCGCGGCGCGGCTGGTGGAGGACCCGGCGGCCGTCGCGCCCTTCGCCGAGTCCCTGCGCGAGATGCGGGGCGAGGCGCGGCTCCACCTCATCGGCGGCCCGTTCCGGATCAAGGTCTGGGAGGCGCTGATGCGCATCCCATCGGGCCACGTCACCACCTACGGCGAGATCGCCGGCGCGATCGGCAATCCCGGGGCGGTCCGGGCCGTGGGCACCGCGATCGGGCGCAACCCGGTGGCCTGGCTCATCCCGTGCCACCGGGCGCTTCGGAAATCGGGCGGGCTCGGCGGCTATCACTGGGGCCTGCCGGTGAAGCGCGCGATGCTCGCCTGGGAAAGCGGGCGGGCGGAGGCGGCGCGCGCCTGACGCCCGTGTGATATTGCCTATCGGCAGCGCTCCGGTCATCTGCGGCAGAGCCCCGCCCATGCGATTCGTGACCGGGAAGGGGGCGGAACAGGCCGTCCGGGCATGCGTTGGCGTGCCGCACGACCGCTCACGAATTCATCTGGAAAGACCGACATGACACGTATCAAGACCCCCGTTCTCGCCGCCCTCGCAGGCAGCCTCGTCCTCGCGGGTTGCGTCGACGCGACCACCGGCGAGCCGAACCGCACCCGCAACGGCGCGCTGATCGGCGCGGGTGTCGGCGCCGCGGCCGGCGCGCTGGCCGGCAGCGGCAGCCGCGCCGACGAGATCGCCGGGGGCGCGCTCGCCGGCGGCCTGATCGGCGGCGCCGTCGGGTCCCGCCTCGACCGACAGGCGGCCGACCTCCGCAACCAGCTCGGCGACGACCGCATCACGATCAACAACACCGGCAACGAGCTGATCGTGACGATGCCGCAGGACATCCTGTTCGCCACCGACAGCGCGACCCTGCGGCCCGACCTGCAGAGCGACATCCGCGCGCTTGCCGGCAACCTGCTCCAGTATCCGAACACCTCGGTGCAGGTGATCGGCCATACCGACAGCGACGGCCCGGCGGCCTACAACCAAGACCTGAGCGAGCGGCGCGCGAGTTCGGTGGCGAGCGTGCTGATCTCGCAGGGCGTGCCCGCGTCGCGGATCGTTCCGATCGGCCGCGGCGAATCGCAGCCCATCGCGACGAACAACACCGCCACCGGCAAGCAGCAGAACCGTCGCGTGGAAGTCGTCATCACGCCGTATTGAGCGCGATTTCCGAATGGATCGACGCCCGTCGGAGCGATCCGGCGGGTGTTTTCATGCGACCGGCGTGCTGCCCCGTTCGAGCCAGGCGGCGAAGGCCGCCTCCGTGACCGCGCCGGCCGCAAGATCCTCCATCATCCGCACGCCCTCCATGGGGTCGGGCCGGAAGGTCAGGCCGTTGAGGCGCAGGAACGTCAGCGCGGTCACGAAGGCCGTGCGCTTGTTGCCGTCGACGAAGGCATGCGCCTTGGCGATCCCGTAGGCATAGGCGGCCGCGAGTTCGTAAAGGCCCGGCGTGCCATAGGCGGCGAGGTTCAGCGCCCGCGCCGCGCCCATTTCGAGGAGCCCCGCATCGCGCAGGCCCGGCGCGCCGCCGTGGCGGGCGATCTGCCGGTCGTGGATGATCCGGATCGCCGGGAGCGGCACCCAGACGGGTGCGGTCACGCCAGCGCGGCCAGAAGGTCGCGGTTCTCGTCCATCACCATCTCGGCCGCCGCCAGCGCCTCGGCCACCGAGGGATCGTGCGCCATGATCCGGAGCGACCCGTCGTCGCCACGCACCACGAACAGCGAATCCCCGGCCTTCGCGTCGAGCATCGCCAGCATCTCGCCGGTGAGCGTCATGACGGCGGAATTGCCGACCTTGCGGATCTTCGTCTCGATCATCGGGACCTCCGGGGTGTATCCGCTCGTATATACGGAAGCGGGCCTGCGAAGTCCAGCGGCGCGATCAGCGGGCCCGCAGGTAATCCATCACCGCGTCGCGCACGGTCTGCGCCCCGGCTTCCCGCGCGCGTCCGATGACATCGCGGACCTCGGCGAGATTGGTCCGCAACAGGATGTGCTTCACAGGCCCGATGCTCGCCGGACGCATCGAAAGAGAGCGCAGACCCATCGCCACGAAGCACAGCGCCTCGACCGGGCGCCCCGCATCCTCGCCGCAGAACGAGACCGGCGTGGCCGTCTCGGCGCAGCGCGCGACGATCTGCTCGATCAGCGACAGGAAGCTCACGTTCAGCGTGTCGTAGCGGCGGCGCACACGCTCGTTCTCCCGGTCGGCGGCGAAGAAGAACTGCTTGAGGTCGTTGCCGCCGATCGAGATGAAGTCCGCCTCCTCGAAGAAGCGACGCGGCGCGAAGGCCATCGACGGCGTCTCGAGCATCGCGCCGACGCTGATCTCCCGCGGGAGGGTATGGCCTAGCACCCGCTCCCGCGCGATCTCCCGGCTCAGATGGCCGCGCGCGTCGAGGAATTCCTGCATCTGCGCGATGAAGGGGAACATGACCTTGAGGTCGCGACCGTGAGCCGCGCGCAGCAGCGCCTGCAACTGCATCCGCATGACGCCGCGCTTGTCGAGGCCGACCCGGATCGCGCGCCAGCCGAGCGCCGGGTTCGGCTCCTCGAAGGCCTTCATGTAGGGCAGCACCTTGTCGGAGCCGATGTCGAGCGTGCGGAAGACGACGGGCTTGCCGCCGGCGGCGTCCATCACCCCCGAATAGAGCGATGCCAGCTCGCCCCGCTTCGGCACGACGTTGCGCATCAGGAATTGCAGCTCGGTGCGGAACAGCCCCACGCCCTCCGCGCCCGAACTCGGCAGCGACGGCAGGTCCGCCAGAAGCCCCGCATTCATCATCAGCTCGATGCGTTCCCCGTCGAGCGTGACGCAGTCCGTGTCGCGGATCGTGGCGTAGCGCTTCTGCGCCTGCGCCGCCATCTCCAGCTTCTCGCCGAACGCCTTGCGGACCATCTCGTCGGGGCGCAGGTGGACGATTCCCTGATCCCCGTCGACGAGGATGCGGTCCCCGGACAGCGCCTCGGTCGTGATCCCCTGCGCCTGGATCACCAGCGGGATGGCCCAGGCCCGGGCCACGATCGCCGCGTGGCTGCCGACCGATCCCTCCTCGAGCACCACGCCCTGCAGCTTGCGGCCGTATTCCAGCAACTCTCCCGGCCCGATGTTGCGCGCCACGAGGACGGCCTTGTCGGGCAGGACGCCGCGGTCGCGCCCCTGGCCGGTCAGCATCCGCAGAAGGCGGTTCGACAGGTCGTCCAGATCGGCCAGCCGGTCGCGGAGATAGGGCTCGGCCACCCGCATCCGCGCCCGCGCGGCGGTCTGCTGCTTCTCGACGGCGGCCTCGGCGGTGAGGCCGGCGTTGATATCCTCCTCCATCCGCCTGACCCAGCTGCGGGAATAGGCGAACATGCGGAACGCCTCGATCACCTCCTCCTGCGCCCGGTCGCCGCTGGCCTGGCCCAGCATCCGGTCCACGGACAGCCGCAGCTCGTCCATCGCGGCGTGGAGCCGCGCGGCCTCCGCCTCGGGGTCGTCGGTGACGGGATTGGTGATGACCACGCGCGGGTCGTGCAGGAAGACCGTGCCCTCGCAGGCACCCTCCTGACCGGTGACGCCCTTGAACATGACCTGGCTCGCGTGCCGCGGCCGGAGCGCCTCGCCCTCGCCGGTGAAGGCGCCGAGCTCGGTCATCTCGGCCAGCACCATCGCCACGACCTCGAGCGCGTAGATCTCGTCCTCGTTGAACTCGCGCGCGTCCTTCGATTGCACGACCAGCACGCCGAGCCGTTCGCCCAGCCGCTGCACCGGCACGCCGAGGAAGCTCGAGAACACCTCCTCGCCGGTTTCCGGCATGAAGCGGAAGCCCTTGGTCGAGGGGGCGTCGGCGGTGTTGAGCGGCCCCCGCGAGCGCGCCACGCGACCGACCAGCCCCTCGCCCACGCGCAGCCGGGTGACGTGCACCGCTTCCAGATTGAGCCCGCAGGTCGCGCACAGCTCCAGCGTCTGCTCGTCGCGGTGCAGGTAGACGGAGCAGACATCGGTCATCATCGACGACGCGACGAGCCGCACGATCATGTCGAGCCGCTCCTGCCCCTCGGCCGCCTCGGCCATGACGGCCTGGAGCCGCCGCAGCAGCTTGCGGCTGTCGCTGTCCTTCGGCGCTGCCATGAGCCCCCCCGTCCGCGTCCGGATCCTCCTTAGCGGAGGCGGTTCCGGTTGGGGAGGGGGCTTTGCCGCGCGGGCCGGGCGTCCGGGGCCGGTGGATACGGCCGTTCGGCCCGTCAGGGGTGGGCGATCAGGGCGGTCACGTCGCCGGTCAGCGCGGGCAGCAGCAGCATCACGCCGACGCAGAGCAGGCACCAGTAGAGCGAGAGGCGATCGAGGGACGACATGGCCGCCACAATTACGCCCGATTGCTTAAGACCCGGCTAAGGCGGCGGACGACGGTATCGACCCGACGCTTTATCTCGGAGGGCGGGGCTCGGCCACAAGTAAGCAAGGCCCCGGCCGCGGGGTGGCGGTCGGAACCTGCCCGATGTGCCGCCGCGCGGACGGATCACTGTCGAAGGCCCGGACCCATCGGACGACCGCCCGCCGTTCAGACCTTCTCGAGTTCGAACGCGTCGTGGAGCGCCTGCACGGCAAGCTCCATGTACTTCCGGTCGATCAGGACGCTGATCTTGATTTCCGAGGTCGTGATGACCTTGATGTTGATCCCCTCGGCCGAGAGCGCCTTGAACATCCGCGCCGCGACGCCCGCGTGGGAGCGCATGCCGATGCCCACGACGGAGACCTTGCTCACCCCCTCGTCGGCGATCAGGTCGTGGAAGTTGATCTCCGCGCGCGCCATCGCGTCGCGCACGGCCTTCTCGGCCCGCGCGACCTGATCGACGGGGAGCGAGAAGGTCATGTCGGTGCGGCCATCCTCGGCGATGTTCTGCACGATCATGTCGACGTTCACGCCCGCCTCGGCGAGCGGTCCGAAGATCGCCGCCGACACGCCGGGCCGGTCGGCGACCGAGACCAGCGTCATCTTCGCCTCGTCGCGGCTGAAGGCGACCCCGGCGACCACGTTCGATTCCATGATGTCCTCCTCGTCGCAGACGAGCGTGCCCGCGTCGTCGCTCATTTCCTCGAAGCTCGATAGCACGCGCAGCTTGACCTTGTAGCGCATCGCGAGCTCCACCGACCGCGTCTGCAGCACCTTGGCGCCGAGCGAGGCCAGCTCCAGCATCTCCTCGAAGGCGATGCGGTCGAGCTTGCGGGCCTTCGACGTGATCCGCGGGTCGGTGGTGTAGACCCCGTCAACGTCGGTGTAGATGTCGCAGCGCTCCGCGTCGAAGGCCGCCGCGAAGGCCACCGCCGTCGTGTCCGACCCGCCGCGGCCCAGCGTGGTGATCCGGCCCTCGGGGCTGATCCCCTGAAAGCCCGCGACTACGGCCACGCGCATGCCCCCGGCGAACTTCGCGTCGAGGTTGTCGCTCGGGATCGCCGCGATCCGCGCCGAGGAATGCGAGGAGTTGGTCTGCACCGGCACCTGCCAGCCCTGCCAGGAGCGGGCGTCGATCCCGTTCTCCTGCAGCGTCAGCGCGAGGAGGCCCGCCGTCACGTTCTCGCCGGAAGAGACGACGGCGTCGTATTCGCGCGCGTCGTAGAACGCGCCGGTCTCGCCCACCCAGCCCACCAGCTCGTTGGTCTTGCCCGACATGGCCGAGACGACGACGATCACGTCGTAGCCCTTCGCGACCTCGACGCCCACGCGTTTCGCCACGCGGCGTATCCGGTCGAGATTGGCGACGGAGGTTCCGCCGAATTTCATCACCAGTCGCGGCATGCGAACCTCTGTCGATCGGTCGCGGCCTGTTAGGGGAGGGGCGCGGGGAGAGCAAGACGGGCAGGGCGTCGCCGGCCGTCTCGCGCATCGTGAGAGAGAGACCTTCGCATCCATGCAGGATCGCGGCCCGTTGCGGCCCGCCGACGCCGTCCTAGCTGCAGCGCGGAACGAGCCCGGTTCGACCGGGCCCTCGAAGGAGCACAGCATGACCCAGACCGGCAACCCCGCCAACGCCCCGCTCTTCGCGCCGCTCGAAATGGGCGCGACGACGGCATCGAACCGCATCGTGATGGCCCCGCTCACGCGGTCGCGGTCCACGGCGCAGGAAAACACGCAGACCGCGATGCACGCCGAATACTACGCGCAGCGCGCCGGCGCGGGCCTGATCGTGTCCGAGGCCACGCAGATTTCGCAGGAGGGGCAGGGCTACGCCTGGACCCCCGGCATCTTCACCGACGCACAGGTGGAAAGCTGGAAGAATGTCACCGACGCCGTCCACGCGGCGGGCGGGCGCATCTTCTGCCAGCTCTGGCACGTGGGCGCGATCAGCCACGGCGTGTTCCAGCCGGACAACGCCGCGCCCGTCTCCGCGAGCGAATGGACGCCCGAGGGCGAGGCCTTCGTCGGCGACCTGCATCCCGACGGCCCGACCGTGCCGCACCCGACGGCTCGCGCGCTCAGCGTGGAGGAGATCGCCCGAGTGCTGGACGATTACCGCCACGCCGCCGCCTGCGCCGAGCGCGCCGGCTTCGACGGGGTCGAGCTGCACGCGGCGAACGGCTACCTGATCGACCAGTTCCTGCGCAGCTCGGTCAACGCCCGCGACGACGAATACGGCGGCGCCGTCGAGAACCGGGTGCGCTTCCTGACCGAGGCGGTCGACGCGCTCCTCGACGTGCTGCCGGCCGGCCGGATCGGCGTGCGCCTGTCGCCGGTGGGCGGGCCGGGCAAGAGTTCCGACGACGATCCCGCGACGACCTACGCCGCGGCGGCGAAAGCCATCGCGGGCCGGGGCCTCGCCTATCTCCACGTCGTGCGTCCGAACGACCACACCAGCGCCGAGGCGGACATGGACTCGAACGTGCGCATCGTCGCGACCATGCGCGAGGCCTTCGACGGCCCGTTCATCGCCAACGGTAACTTCACGCCCGCGGAGGCGGCCGAATGGGTCGAATCCGGGCGGGCCGACGCCGTGGCCTTCGGTCGGATGTTCATCGCGAACCCCGACCTGCCGGCGCGGATCGCGTCCGACGGGCCCTACAACGACGCCGACCAGGCCACCTTCTACGGCGGCGGGGCCGAGGGCTACACGGATTACCCCGCGCTCGACGAATCCGACGTCGCGGCCTGAGCGTACCGAACGGAGGGCGCCGGGCGGCGCCCTCCCTCCAGCGGCCCGTCCGCACGGGCGCAACGCGGCATCCTGTCCGGAACCCGCCCCCGCCGCACACGCGTTGGGGGCGGAAACCCATGCAGGAGCGACCCCCATGCGTCTGACCGCCCTTCTTCTGGCTTCCACCCTCACCCTTCCGCAAATGGCGCTGGCCCAGGCCGGCGCCGGCAGTAGCGAGCCCGCCGCCGAGGAGGATCGCGGCCGCCAGGGGGTCGAGATCACGGGCCACGTCCTCAAGCCCGTCCCGCTCGACTGGAGCGAGGAGCGCATGGCCCGCCTCGCCCTGCCGGAGGGCTTCGCGATCTCCGTCTTCGCCCGTGACGTCGAGAACCCCCGCATGATGCGCGTGGCCGAGGACGGCACGGTCTACGTGACCCGCCGCCAGCTCGGCGACGTGATGATGCTGCGCGACACCGACGGCGACGGCATGGCCGACGAGACCGAGGTCGTCGCCCAGAAGGAACAGCTGCACGGGATCGAGATCGACGGCGACGACGTCTGGCTGATGACCGTGAACGACCTCTTCCACACCACGCTGCAGGAGGACGGCACCTTCGGCACGCTGGAGACGATCATCGACGACTTCCCCGAGGGCGGGCAGCACCCGAACCGGATGGTCGTCAAGGGCCCGGACGACAAGCTCTACGTCTCCGTCGGCTCGACCTGCAACGCCTGCGGCGAGACCAATGTCGAGAACGCCACGATCGTGTCGATGAACCCCGACGGCACCGCGCGGGCGATCCACGCCTCGGGCCTCCGCAACACGATCGGCTACGGCTTCGAGCCCGAGACGGGGCAGCTCTACGGCTTCGACCACGGCATCGACTGGCTCGGCGACAACGAGCAGCACGAGGAGTTCAACCGCATCACCGAGGGCGACCGCTACGGCTGGCCCTACGTCTACGCGATGTCGCGCTTCAACCCGCAGGACACGCCGCCGAACTCGTCCTTCTCGGACTACGCTGCCGCCAGCGAGGAGCCGATCGGCCTGCACACCCCCCACGCCGCACCGATGCAGATGGCCTTCTACACCGGCGACGCCTTCCCCGAGGAATACCACGGCGACGCCTTCGTCGCGTTCCGCGGCTCCTGGAACCGTCAGCCGCCCTCGGGCTACGAGGTCATGCGCGTCGATTTCGAGGATGGCGAGCCGGTCGCGATGGAGCCGTTCCTGACCGGTTTCCTGATGGAGGACGACGCCAGCCCGACCGGCTGGGGCAACATGGGCCGCCTCTGCGGTCTGGCGCAGGGCCCGGACGGAAGCCTTTACCTCTCCGACGACACGGGCGGCGTGATCTATCGGATCACCTACGAGGGGGAGGACGCCACCGCGCGTCCGACGCCGGAATTCACCAATGCCGACACGGAGGAGCTGAACATCGGGCTCGTCGAGGGGTAGGGTCCGGTCCACGGGATCTCGTTTTCGTGATGTCGGGGCCTTCGGCCTTGGCATCGCGGCCGACCTGCTGTAGAGGGAACGGGCGAACGTTATTCTATTTCGACCACTGTCTCCTCTCACGGCGCTCAGTCTCATCGATCCAGACCGACCACGCCGCGCTGCCGCATCCTGCGGGCAGCATCGAACAGGAGATACGGATATGGCCACTGGCACCGTAAAATGGTTCAACGCAACTAAAGGCTTCGGCTTCATCGCCCCCGATGGCGGCAGCAGCGACGTCTTCGTGCACATCTCGGCTGTCGAGCGCGCCGGCCTGACCGGCCTCGCCGACAACCAGAAGGTCACCTTCGACATCGAATCGGGCCGCGACGGCCGCAGCTCGGCGTCGAACCTGCAACTCGCCTGATCCAAGCGATCGGCTGATGCACGAAACGCGGCCCCCGGGCCGCGTTTCTTCGTTTCGGGGTATCGCGACCCGGCCTCAGACCTCCGTGCCGACTTCCTCGCGCCAATCCACCTGCGGCGCGAACCCGACGAGCCGCCGGGCCTTCTCGATCGAGTAGAACGTCTCGTCCGGCCCCATTTCGCGCTTGCGCGGCACGCCCGCGTAGAACCGCTCGGCGACCTCGTCGGTGGAGATCGCGACCGAGGAATTGGCGTTCGCCACGTTGAACACCTCGTAGCCCAGCCCGTCCGTCTCCAGACAGCACTGCACCATCCGGCCAAGGTCGCGCGCGTCGATATAGGCGAAGATGTTGCGACGGCGCAGGTCCGGATCGGCGACGAAGTCCGGGAATTTCTCGGCATATTCGTGCGGCTCGAACACGTTGTTGATCCGCAGCCCGTAGATGTCCGCGCCCGAGCGTTGCTGGAAGCAGCGCGCCGTCGCCTCGTTGCAGACCTTCGACATCGCGTAGCTGTCGCCCGGAAGGGTCGGATGCTCCTCGTCCACCGGGATGTAGTCAGGCTTGCGCTCGCCGTCCGCGAAGCAGATCCCGTAGGTCGTCTCGGACGACGCGAAGATCACCTTGCGGATGCCGAGGCCCAGCGCCGCCTCGATCACGTTGTAGGTGCCCATCGTGTTGACGCGGTAGGTCTCGTTGTCGGTGCGGATCATGATCCGCGGGATCGCGGCGAAATGCACCACCGCGTCGTAGGCCGGCACGCCCCGCGGCGGCTCCAGGTCGCGGAAGTCCGACGGCTGCGTCAGCGCGCCCCAGACCTGCCCGGAATCGGTGAGATCCGCCATCAGGTTCTCCACCCCCTCCGCCTCGAGCGGGACGAGATCGAGGTTGGTGACCCGGTGCCCCTGCGCCAGCAGGTAGGGCACGACGTGCCGCCCCGCCTTGCCGCTGCCGCCCGTGAACAGAATCCGCATGCTCGGTCCTCCTTCGTGATCCGCAACCGGACCTAGCGGAGACGACGCGCGCGGCGACCCCCGTCCACACGTTTTGCGCGGGGGATCACGCCCCATGTTACACGAACCGGCAGGGAGTGGCCCGGTAGCTTGTGTCCCTTCGGCAACAGCCAGGGCTCCTTAACCTTCGTTTAATTGTCCGCCGCCGATGCAGGCATAGATGCCCTCTCAGCAGACGAACTGCCCGTACGTCATTCGTACGAAACTCCCAGAGAGGAACAACAATGAAAAAGATTGCAAGCCTCGCCGTCGTCCTGGCGATGACGACCGCGCTGCCGGCCTTCGCGCAGACGACCGTCACCGGCATCCGCGACCTCGACGACCGCATCGACGACATCAACCGCGACGCGCAGCGTGGCCTGAGCCGTGGCGAAGATGACGAACGCTTCGGCGAGAACGACGTCGTTCAGGGCTTCCGCGGCTCGGCGGCGGTGACCTTCTCCGGTACCGACGGCAACACCGAGACGTCCGACCTCAGCTTCGCCGGCCGCATCACCTACGGTGCCGGAAGCTGGAACCACCTTTTCGGTTTCGCGGGCGAATACGGTGAGTCGGACGGTGACACCGACGACGAAGAGGCCTTCCTGATCTACGAAGGCAGCCGCTACTTCACGCCGCAGCTCTACGCCTTCGGCACCGGCCGGTTCGAATACGACAGCTTCGGCTCGAACCGTCAGGACGCGTTCCTCGGCGGCGGTCTCGGCTACCGCATCTTCAACACGTCCGAGGTCGCCTGGCGCGTCCAGGCCGGCCCGGGCCTCCGCTACGTCCGCGACCAGGAAGGCGAGTCCGACACCGAAGCCGCCGGCATCGCGTCCTCGCGCCTCTATTACGGCCTGACGGACACCGTCGCGCTGACCAACGACACCGACATCCTGTCCTCGGACACCGATACGGCCGTGGTCAACGATTTCGGCGTGAACTTCCGGGTCAACGATACGCTCTCGACCCGCATCAGCTACCGGACGGACTACACCACCGACCCGGAGCCGGGCTTCGAGTCCACCGACAACACGCTGGGCGTCTCGCTCGTCGTCGGCTTCTGAGCCGATCCGACCGGATTGCAGGAGGGGCGCGGCGCAAGCCGCGCCCCTCTTTCGTCAAGGGCGTCGTTGAACGCCGATCCGCCGGGGGGACGGAGCCGCCGCGAGAGATCCGCTTGTAATGTAAAACGATCGTTTTACATCGTGATCCATGGACACGAAAGGACGCGCCATGGACATCACCGACAGGCTGACCGCCGCGGCCGAACGGCTCTTCGATCGACACGGCTACACGGCCACCGGCATGGATCGGCTCACCCGGGCCGCGGGCATGTCGAGCCGGACGCTCTACAAGCATGCCGGCAACAAGGCGCAGCTCATGGCGCGGGTGCTGGCGGCGCGGGACCGGCGCTTCATGGCCCGGATCGAGGTGGAAAGCGTCGATGCCCTCTTCGCGGCCCTGGAGGACTGGGTGCGGGACGAGGGCGTGCGGGGATGCCTGTTCCTGCGATCCCTGGCGGAGACCGGCGGCGACACGCCGGAGATCGCCGAGGCCGTCGCGCGCCACAAGGCGGCGTTCCACAAGCGGGTGGGCAAGATCGTCGGTGCGGACCTGGGACATGACGACCCCGCGCTCACCGAGCAGGTGCTGGTCCTCTTCGAGGGCGCGACCCATGCGGCAATCTATCGAGGTGCCGGTTCCGTATCCGCCGCGCGGGCGGCGGCGGCGATCCTGATGGGCCGGGCCCGGACATGAGCCCGGCCCTCCGCATCGGCACCGTGGGATTCGCCCTGATCGCCGTCTGCTACGGCTTCGCCCGTTTCGCGTTCGGTCTGTTCCTGCCGCAGATCGACGCCGAACTGGGCCTCGGCCCTTCGCTCGGCGGGCTGATCTCCGGCGGCGCCTTCGCAGGCTATTGCATCGCCATCGTCGCCTCGGCGGTCCTGACCGAGCGGATCGGCGCGCGCGCCGTCGCGACGGCGGCCGCGATCGTCGCGGCCATCGGCATGGCGGGGATCGCGCTCGCCCCGTCGCCGCCGATCCTCGCCGTCGCCGTGATCGTGGCCGGGTCGAGCACGGGCCTCGCCTCTCCGCCCATGGCCGCGGCCGTGGCGGCCGCGGTGCGCATGGATCGCCGGGACATGACGAACACGGTGATCAACGCGGGAACGAGCGCGGGCGTGGCCCTGTCTGGGCCGATCGCCCTTGCCATCGCGGGGCAATGGCGGCTGGCCTTCGGCGCGTTCGCCGCCGTCGCGGCAGTGCTCGCGATCGAGGCCGCGCGCTCCCTTCCGGCCTCCCGCGGCGGCCAGGGGCCGGGCGGTCTGCCACCGATGACCGGCCCGGTCCTGCGCCTGATCTCCGCGTCGCTCCTGATGGGCGCGGCGAGCACCGCCCTGTGGTCCTTCGGTGGGCAGCTCGTCGCGCGGCAACCGGGATGGGGGCCGACCGGAACCGGCACGCTCTGGACCTGCATCGGCGCCGGCGGGATCGCCGGAGCCTGGGCCGGCACCCTCGTCGGCCGGTTCGGCCTCGACCCGATCCACCGGATGTTCCTCGGCCTCATGGCAGCCGGGATCCTCTCGGTCGGATCGGGCCTCGCCACGCCCGCCCTGGCCCTGCTCGGCGGCGCGCTCTTCGGCGCCGCCTACGTGATGCTGACGGGCGTCTATCTGGTCTGGGGCACCTGTGCCCTGCCGGACCGTCCCGCGACGGGGCTCATGGTCGGCTTCCTCACGATCGCCGTGGGACAGACCGCCGGCGCACCGCTTTTCGGCCTCCTGATGTCGGGGTTCGGCGCGGGGACGTCGGTGGCATGCTTCGCCGCCCTCGCGCTTCTGGCCGGGCTGATCCGGGCCGGACGCACGCCTGCCGCCGCACCGGCATAGGTGCGATGTGACAGCGGTCTCCGCGTGGTTTCCGATGGCGGAGGTTTGGCGAACCCCTCCGCCATTCGCCCGACCGCAGCGATGACGCTTCGATCGGGCCGTCCGGCGCATCCCTGCCGGTCTTCCGTCCCTGCAACCGGTGGCAAGGAATCTGCGGGGCAGGGGTGCAGCGACGTCCTCGACTGGATCCGGGGCGCAAGTCAGGGCCGTCCGGGACCGGACGACGCGTCCCGACACGATCCATGCATCCGTCACCCTCATCGCAGGGGACGGACGACAGGATCGAACCGCCGCGATGCACTTAGGTCAGCCCCCGCTTCGGAGCGCGGTCGGGGTCGTTCGCCTGCCACTGGATGGGACGGTCACGGCAGCCGCCGCCAGGAACTCCCGCCTCGCCATACGATCCGCCGGGGGCAACTCCGTCCCACGCCTGTGACACGGCCGTAACACAGCCATAACACAGGCGTAACACGCCGCCTGACGCGGCCCGGCGGGCCTATTCGACGGTGACGGACTTCGCGAGGTTGCGCGGCTGGTCCACGTCCGTGCCCTTGTGGACGGCCGTGTGGTAGGCCAGCAATTGCGCCGGAATCGCGTAGAGGATCGGTGCCAGCATCGGGTCGATCCGCGGCATCGTCAGCACCTCGCGCACGCCCTTGCCCCCGCGCTCCGCCCCCTCCGGATCGGTCACCAGCAGGACCTGCCCCTCGCGGGCCATGACCTCCTGCATGTTGCTGACCGTCTTGTCGAACAGCGCGTCGGTCGGCGCGAAGACCACGACCGGCAGAGTCTTGTCGACCAGCGCGATCGGCCCGTGCTTGAGTTCGCCCGACGCATAGGCCTCCGCATGGATGTAGCTAATCTCCTTCAGCTTCAGCGCGCCCTCATGCGCCAGCGGATACATCGGCCCGCGCCCGAGGAAGAGGATGTCGGACGCCTCGGCGAGCCAGCCCGCGAGCTCGGCGCAACGCTCCTCGATGGCGAGCGCCTGGCTCACGAGGCCGGGCAGGCGGCGGATTCCGGCGACGATCTCCGCCTCCTCCGCCGCGTCGATCACCCCCCGCTGCCGCGCGGCGAGGACCGCCAGCATCAGCAGGATGGCAAGCTGGTTCGTGAAGGCCTTGGTCGAGGCGACGGAGACCTCCACGCCCGCGTGGATCGGGAACACGACGTCCCCCTCCCGCGCGATGGAGGACTGGTCCACGTTGACCATCGACAGGATCGCCCCGGCCCGCCCCTTCGCGTAGCGCAACGCCGCCAACGTGTCCGCCGTCTCCCCCGACTGGCTGAGGAAGAGCGAGGCCGTGTCATGGCCGAGCGGGCCCTCGCGGTAGCGGTACTCGGAGGCCACGTCGACCTCGACCGGCATCCGCGCGATCCGCTCGAACCAGTATTTCGCTACCGAACAGGCAAGGAAACCGGTGCCACAGGCGACCATCTGCAGCCGCGCGACCGAGGCGAAGTCGAAGCCCGCATCCGCGACCCTGTCGCCGTCGAGATAGGCGTCGATGACGTTGGCGAGAGTCTGCGGCTGCTCGTGGATTTCCTTGGCCATGAAGTGCCGGTGCCCGGCCTTCTCGATCCGCGTCGCCTCCATCCGGATGCGCTTCGTCTCGCGGTAGGTCTGATGCCCGGCCGCGTCGAAGATCTGCGCCCCCGCCCGCGTGACCACGGCCCGGTCGCCCTCCTCGAGATAGGTCAGCCGATCCGTGAGCGGCCCGAGCGCGATCGCGTCGGAGCCGACATACATCTCGCCGTCCCCGTGTCCGATCGCGAGCGGGGAGCCCGCGCGTGCGGCGACGAGCAGGTCCGGCTCGCCTTCGAACAGGAAGCAGAGCGCGTAGGCCCCCTCGAGCCGGTCGATCGTCGCGAAGGCGGCCTCCCGCGGGGCCATCCCGTCGTCGAGGAAGCGCTCGCAGAGCCGCGCGACGACCTCGGTATCCGTCTCCGACTCCCAGGGGCCGTCCAGTTCCGCCTTCAGCGTCTGGAAGTTCTCGATGATGCCGTTGTGGACGACCGACACGCGCGCGGCGCGGTGCGGATGCGCGTTGGCGACGCTGGGCGCACCGTGCGTGGCCCAGCGGGTATGGCCGATCCCCGCCAGCCCGGCGAGGGGCTCGTGGACCAGCAAGTCGGACAGGTTGACCAGCTTGCCCACGGCCCGGCGGCGGTCGAGCCGGCCCTCCTCCACGGTCGCGATGCCGGCGGAATCGTAGCCGCGATATTCAAGACGCTTCAGCGCGTCGAGCATGATCGGGGCGGCCTGGTGCGACCCGAGGATGCCGATGATCCCGCACATCAGCATGACTCCTTCAGGGTTCGGAGCGCCTGTCGCAGGCGGTCGGCATAGCCCGGCTTGGTCACCTGCCGCGCCCGCCCCAACGCCAGCGCGTCGTCGGGGACGTCCTCCGTCACCACGCTGCCCGAGCCGGTGATCGCGCCCGCGCCGATTGTGACCGGCGCGACCAGCATCGTGTCCGACCCGATGAACGCGTCCGCCCCGACGATCGTGCGATGCTTCGACACGCCGTCGTAATTGCAGGTGATCGTCCCGGCCCCGATATTCGCGCGCGCCCCGATCTCGGCGTCGCCGATATAAGTCAGGTGGTTGATCTTCGCGCCCTCGTGGACCTGCGCGGATTTGACCTCGACGAAGTTGCCGATGCGGACCCCCCGGTCGAGCTCCGCGCCGGGACGCAGGCGGGCATAGGGGCCGACCACGCACCCGTCGGAGACGTGACAGCCTTCCAGATGCGAGAAGGCGCGGATGGTCGCGCCAGACTCGATGGTCACGTCGGGCCCGAAGACGACGTTCGGCTCGATCGTCACGTCGCGGCCGATCACCGTGTCATGCGCGAAGAACACCGTCTCGGGCGCGGTGAGCGTCGCGCCGGTCGCCATCGCCTCGCGCCGCATGTCCGCCTGGAAGGTGGCCTCGGCCCGTGCCAGGTCGGCACGGGTGTTCACGCCCATCGTCTCCGCCTCGGGGCAGGTGACGACGCGGGCCGGGCGCCGCGCCGCCCGGGCCAGCGCCACGATGTCGGTGAGGTAGTACTCGCCCGCCGCATTGTCGGCGCCGACCTGGTCGATCAGTTCGAACAGCAGGTCCTTGTCCGCCACGATCACGCCCGAATTGCACAGGCGGATCCGAAGCTCCTCCGGGGTCGCGTCCTTCGCCTCGACGATCCGCTCGAGCCGGTCGCCGTCGGTCACCAACCGCCCGTAGCGGCCGGGATCGGCCGCCTCGAAGCCGAGCACGACGACGTCGGCACCGTCTGCGCGGGCACTCAGCATCGCGTCCAGCGTCTCGGGACGGATGAACGGCGTGTCCCCGTAGAGGATGACGGCGTCGCCCGAGAACCCGTCGAGCGCCGCGCGGGCCTGCGCGACTGCATGGGCCGTGCCCTTCTGCTCCGTCTGCCGCACGACGATTGCCTCCGGGTCGAGCGCGCGGGTCACGGCCTCGACGGCGTCGCCGCCGTGACCCGCCACAACCACGACGCGATCCGGCCGAAGTGTGCCGCCCGCGCGCAGGGCATGGGCGAGCAGGGGGGCATGCGCCACCCGATGGAGCACCTTCGGCAGGTCGGATTGCATCCGGCTGCCCTGTCCGGCGGCGAGAACGATCAGAGCAATCGGCATCGGCGGGCCCTTTCCCTCGGTCGCCCGCCGTTCTACCCCCCGCGTGACCTGCCGCAAGCCGGCATCGACAAAGGATGGCCCGGATGAAACGTTGCGTGATCTTCGATCTCGACGGCACGCTCTGCGACACGTCGGGCGACCTGATCGCGGCGGCCAACGCGGCCTTCGCGATGCGCGGGCACGACATCCGGCTCGACCCCGCCGCGTCGGAGGACCGGGCGACCGCACTGCGCGGCGGGCGGGCGATGTTGCGGCTGGGCTTTTCGCGGGTGGGGGAGGTCGACGAGGCGGAGGTGGATGCGGGCTACCAGCCGCTCCTCGACGCCTACGAACGCGACATCTGCCGGCACACGGTTTTCTATCCCGGCGCCGTCGAGGCGGTTCGACGCCTGCGGGCGCGGGGCGATGCGGTCGGCATCTGCACCAACAAGCCGGAAGGCCTGGCGGAGCAGCTGATGACGGCGCTCGGCGCGCGCGACCTGTTCGACAGTCTCGTGGGCGCCGACCGGCTCGCCGTCCGCAAGCCACGGCCCGAGCATCTGGTCGAGAGCGTCGTCGAGGCCGGGGGCGACATGGCGCATACCGTCCTGATCGGCGACACGATCACCGACCGGCGGACGGCCGAGGCGGCGGGCGTTCCCTGCATCCTGGTGACCTTCGCGCCCGCGGGCCCTTCCGTCGCCGATCTGGCACCGGAGGCGACGCTCGACGATTACGCCGATCTCGACGCGGTGATCGACCGCGTGCTTGCCCGTTAGACGCGGCTACCGGGAATTTTCGGAATCGGCCTTCGCGACCGAAGGACAGTCCCGTTCTTCGAGTTCCTTGCGAACGATCCTTTCGAGTTCGACGAGCGGGATCGGCTTGATGATGGTCGTCACGCCGCGGATCGCCTCCCCGTAGCCTTCGAGCGCGTCCTTTGGATAGCCCGACATGAGGATCACCTTCGTCTCCGGCCGTTCCTTCCGGCAGGTGAGCATCAGGTCCGCCCCCTGCATCGCCCCCGGCATGACCACATCGGTCAGGAGGAGGTCGATCCGGCTCACGGTCCGAAGCGTTTTGAGCGCGCTTGCCCCGTCGGCGGCCTCGAGCACGTCGTAGCCGAAGGTGCGGAGCTGCAGGGCCAGTACGGTGCGCACCTCGTCGCTGTCGTCGACGACGAGGATGCGACCGGATTCGGTCGTGGGAATGTCGGTCGGCTCCGCCTTCGTGTCGGGGCTCGCCGGACCGCCGTTGCAGGCGGGGAAGTAGAGACGGACCTCCGTGCCGCACCCCGGCATGCTCGTCACCTCGGCGTGGCCGCCCGATTGCTTGGCGAACCCGTAGACCATGGCCAGGCCCAGCCCCGACCCCTCGCCGATGGGCTTGGTGGTGAAGAACGGCTCGAAGACCTGGTTTAGGAGGTCGCGCGGGATGCCGGTGCCGGTATCGCGGACGCCGACCATGACGTGGGCGCCGTCATGCGCGTTTCCGTCGTCGTCCCGCCCGTCGATCTCGCTGCCGTCCAGCGTCCGGACCGCGAGCATGATCGTCCCGCCATCCGGCATGGCGTCCCGCGCATTGATGCAGAGGTTGAGGATCGCGTTCTCGAGCTGGGACCGGTCGACGCGGACGTGATGCGGGTCGGAGGGCAGATCGGTGTCGATGTTAATGTTTGCGGGAAGCGTGCGTCGAAGGAAGGAGTACATCTCCGAGATGACGGTGGCCGGTTTCAGGATCTCGGGCATGAGCGGCGCCTTCCGCCCGAAGGCGAGCAGCTGCTTCGTCAGATCCGCGCCCCGTTTCGTCGAGTTCAGCGCCGCCTCGATCAGCTCCGTCCGCTCGCCTTCCTTCCGGACGACCTGAAGAAGCTCGAGATTGCCCATGATCACGGCGAGGAGGTTGTTGAAGTCGTGCGCCACGCCCGCGGTCAGGCGTCCCACGGCGTCCAGCTTCTGGACCTGGGCCAGCCGCGCCTCCGCTTCGCGTTGCTGGATGTCGGCCTCGGTCCGCGTCTCGTCGAGAAGCTGCGCGATCACGTGATTCCTCTCGTCGAGCTCCCTTCGCGCGCGGAACTCGGAGACGAAGACCTGCTCGTGGCGGATCACGCTGCGGGCGATGACGTAGAAGAACGCGCATGCGACGGCGATGAAGCTCAGGAAGATGGGCTGCGCCACCAGCGCGAAGCCGACGAGGTATCCGGCCGCGATGATGCCGGAATACAGGAAGGCGGCCGCCGGGACGGGGTAGAGCGCGATCGCCCCGCCGGACATCATCCCGGCCGCCAGCGCCACGAGGAAGCCCTGCGTGAGGATCGTCGCATCCGGCAGGACCAAGAGGCCCGGATAGGCCCAGATCGCGCCCAGGATACCGGAGAACAGGACGACCTTTCGCCTGGTCCGCCGCGTCAGGGATTCCGGAAACGGTCGCTTCAGGCGCCAGAACCACCGGGCCTTGAGCGAGACCGCGAAGAGGATGCCGACGCTTCCCCAGACGACGACGTGGCTTCGCAGCGGGCCCTCCTGGGCCAGCGCGAAAAGCGTGGCGAGAATGGTCACGACATTCGCCGTCATCATCACGGGCGTCAGCCGCGAGATCGCATAGACCTGCCGGGCGATGATCTCGCCTTCCTCCACGGCGAGGTGTGGCGGATAATCGTGCCTCGACGCTATCATGCCACGCTCCGCGTGCGAGAAGTGATGCGGACGATGCCCCCCGGATCCGCGACAGTCCGGGCTGTCTATCCCAGGACGTCGTTCAAGCAAATTCTTTTCGGGCCAGGCGAAAAACCCGTCGGATTGTTGCCGGTCCGGATGGGGCGCGTCAGGCGTCGAGGCCGCGCGCGTCGTCCCAGAGGTTCGCGCAGGCCGCGCGCCGGCCGGCTTCGTAGGTATCCGAATGGTCCCGGATCGCGCGCAGCAGGTCGCCCGGCGAATAGGCGTGCGGCATATCGAGGCGCAGGGCGTAGGCGATGAGCTCGGAGCAGAACCACCTGTCCCGATCGCCGCGCCGGAAGTTGAAGAGATGCGTCGTGACCAGCGACCAGAGTTCGTACGGCGCGCCGAGCTTGTCCGCCGCGCGGTCCCACGTCCCGTCCGGCGCCCAGGTGACGTCGTAGACGCACCATTTCGCCGGCTTCAGCTCGATCTGCTTGAGCCGTACGCCCCCGTCGCGCCGTGACGCGCTCAGACACTCGACCGTCGTGCCGAGCTTCGGTCGCGTCTCGCTCCAGATCAACTCGCAATGCGAATAGGCGGAACGCGTCGCGAAGCGGACGATCCTGTCGGCCCAATCCCCCGTCCCCCGGTAGAAGGCCACGTAGTACCGCTTCATCTCGCATCTCCCCCGCAGGATACCCGATGAAAGGCTGCCCATCGTCTGCCCCTTGGTCAAGTCGGGTATTCCCGACCCCCGACCCTCCGGTGGACGCCGCCGGAAATCCCGCGCAGAGTGTCAGGGCCGACATTCGGGGCGAGCGACACTCCAGACGTTCGACGTCGTGATAGGCTTCGATCCGGACGCGGGACGGCCGACCGGACCGGCTCCGGTCGCGGCGAGGAGGATCGGCCGGGGTGCGCGACCCGGCATGCGAAAGGAGGATCGATGGACCCGGAAGAAGTGCAGGCCGCCGAGGCCGATCAGTCCCGCGCGAGCTTTCTGGACTACGTCAGCGATCCCCCGGCCCTGCACGAACAACTGCATCTGGTCTTCGTCGTCCTCGACTGGGGCGCGACGGTCGCGAAGCTCATCGGCTGCATCATCCTGCTGCTCGGTGCGGCGCGCTTCACAATCGGCTTCATCCGCTCGGAGATCCGCTCCAGCGGGCACGACGAGCGGATGGAGATCGTCAACGACAACCGGCTCCATTTCGGTCGTGCCATCCTGGCCGGCCTGATGATGCTCATCGTGTCCGACATCATCCACACGGCGCTCAGCCTTCGCATGGGCGATCTCGTCTTCCTCGCCGTCCTTGTCGCCATCCGCTCCACCATCGCGTATTTTCTCGAGCGCGAACTCGTCGCCGTGAAGGAGGACCTGAACAGATGATGCGTGTTTTCTTCCTGATCCTGCTGGCTTTGCCCGCCATGGCGCAGGACGTGGCCTTCGACACCGCCGCGACCGAAGCCTGTCTGGCGACGGACGCGCTCGCGGAGAGCTGTATCGGTCTGGCTGCCGATGCCTGCAGGCGCGACACCGATGGCGGCGACACGACAGTCGGCATGGGGGCCTGCCTCGCGGCGGAGGTCGCCTATTGGGACGACAGGCTGAACGCGGCCTACGACGCGCTCCGGGTCCGCACGCGCGCCATCGATGCCGAATCCCTGGATTACGGCTTCGAAGTGCCTTCGCAGGCGGACGCGTTGCAGGCGATGCAGCGCGCCTGGATCCCGTTTCGCGATGCGGCCTGTGCCTACGAGCGCAGCAAATGGGGCGGCGGCACGGGGCAGGGCCCGGCGGGCGCGGCCTGCCTCCTCCGGCAGACCGCGCGGCAGGCGCTGGCGCTGGAGGACGATCTGGCCGAACGGCAGAGCCAGTGAGCGGGATCGACGGGCGGAGGGCGATCGCGTGATCGAGGTCTGGCAGGGAGACATCACGACGCTGGACGTGGACGCCATCGTGAACGCGGCCAACGCGTCGCTGCTCGGCGGGGGAGGGGTGGACGGAGCCATCCACCGCGCGGCCGGACCGAAGCTGCTCGCGGAATGCCGCACGCTCGGCGGATGCGAGACGGGCGACGCGAAGGCGACGAAGGGCTACGATCTGCCCGCCCGTCATGTCATCCATACCGTCGGGCCGGTCTGGAAGGGCGGCAATGCGGGAGAGGACGACGCGCTGGCCGCCTGCTACCGCAACGCGATGGCGCGGGCACGCGAACTCGGCGCGCGGACGGTTGCCTTCCCGGCGATCTCCACCGGCATCTACGGCTTCCCGCCGGACCGCGCCGCGCGGATCGCGGTGGCGACGCTGCGCGTGGCGGCGCGGGAGGATCAGACGATCACGCTTGTCGCCTTTTCGGAGCGCGACGCGCGAACGCTGCAGGACGCCCTCGAAGGTCCGTGACGGTCGTGCCGCGCGAAGTGGGTTGCCGTTGCGTCGCCCGTGGCTAGGGTGGCCCCGAACCTTTCCCGCGAGGACGCCTGCACCATGTTGACGCGCCGTACGTTTCTGTCCGCCGCCTCGGCCGCGGCCATCTCCGGCTGCGGCGGCGCACAGACGGTCACGCGCACCGCACCCGACGACCCGGCCCTGCGCCCGCGGCCCGATCCCGGCTGGGACGCCTGGGTCGCCGCTTTCCGGCCCCGCGCCGAGGTGGCGGGCATTCAGCCAGGCGTGATCGACGAGGCCTTCCGCGGCGCGGGCTTCCTGCCGGGCGTGATCGAGCGGGACCGCAATCAGACCGAGTTCCGGCGCAGCTTCGAGGATTATCTCGCCATCGTCGCGTCCGAGCCGAAGGTGCAAGCGGGCCGCGCCGCATTCGCGCGCCAGCGCGCCACGCTCGCAGCGATCGAGTCGACCTACGGCGTGCCAGCCGAAATCGTCTGCGCGATCTGGGGCGTGGAAAGCAATTTCGGGACCCGGCGCGGCGACATTCCCACGATCTCGGCGGTTTCCTCGCTGGCCTATGACGGCCGCCGCGGCGCGTTCTTCGAAAGCCAACTCGTCGCAGCGCTGCGCATCCTCCAGGCGGGCGACGTGACGGCGGATCGGATGGTCGGCTCCTGGGCCGGGGCGATGGGACATACGCAGTTCATCCCGACCTCCTACCTGCAATCGGCGGTGGATTTCACCGGCGACGGGCGACGCGATATCTGGGGCGAGGATCCGGCCGACGCGCTGGCCTCCACGGCCTCGTACCTCGCCGGCGCGGGATGGCAACGGGGCGCATCCTGGGCAATCGAGGATCCGGCAGGGTCGCTCACGCCCGATTCCGGGGGGCCGAGCTTCCGGACAGGGCCGAACTTCCGCGTCATCAAGCGCTACAACAATTCGGACAGCTACGCGCTCGGCGTCGGGTACCTCGCCGACCGGATCGCGGGGGGCGCGCCGCTGCGGCAAGGCTTCGGACCCGACCGCTACGGCCTGACCATCGCCCAGCGGCAGGACCTTCAGCGGCGGCTGACCGCGGCAGGCTTCGACACCGGCGGCACGGACGGCGTGATCGGCCCGAACAGTCGTACCGCCATCGCCGCGTTTCAGGCAAGCCGGGGGCTGCCGGCCACGGGCGATCCGTCACCGGCCTTGCTGGCGATGCTCTGACGGCCTAATGGTACGGTGATCGTACGCGACCGGAGACCAACGATGGAAATCATGCTGCTGGAATACCTGCCGATCCTGATGTTCCTCGGCGTCGCCGTGGGGCTGGGTGTCGTGCTGATCCTCGCTGCTGCCATCGTCGCGGTGCGTGCCCCGGACCCCGAGAAGGTCTCGGCCTACGAATGCGGTTTCAACGCCTTCGACGATGCGCGGATGAAGTTCGACGTGCGCTTCTACCTCGTCGCCATCCTCTTCATCATCTTCGACCTCGAGATCGCGTTCCTGTTCCCTTGGGCGGTCAGTTTCGCCGGTCTCACGGAGGCGGCATTCTGGTCTATGATGGTCTTCCTGACCGTGCTGACGGTCGGCTTTGCCTACGAATGGAAGAAGGGCGCGCTCGACTGGGAGTGACCCGGCCGTATCCGGGCCTGCCACGCGGCGCGACGTCGGATTCGAGTATTTCCGCCAAGAAGAAGGCGCTTTGAGCCTTTGTTAACGGCCCGTGGGTCAGGTGGCCCGGCGGTACAGGCTGGAGAGCCGATGACCGTCCAAGGAGAAGCCACGGTGCTTCCACCCCGGCGGGCCCTGCGTCAGGCGACTCGGTCAGCCGGGGTGACTGCGCGTTCTTCTTGGTATAAATACTCTCGCCGAAGGCTCCGCGGCTTCGTCGCACGGGACGGGATGTCGCGCTCGATCCCCCTGCAATCCACGACCGCTTCACCCATATTGGAGATGAAGGGGCGCGTTGACCCCTCCGGGGGTGCGGGCTACACCGCTCTCCGACCGGACGGGGCCAGCGCCTCGCGACACTCTCGAGGAGCGGCGACATGGGCGTGCAGACCGGACTGAACACCGCGGGCGGCGACAAGGAGCACGGGACGCAGCTCCTCAACCGCGAATTGCAGGACAAGGGCTTCCTGCTCACCTCCACCGAGGACATCATCAATTGGGCGCGGACCGGCTCGCTGCACTGGATGACGTTCGGCCTGGCCTGTTGTGCGGTCGAGATGATGCACACGGCGATGCCGCGCTACGATGCCGAGCGCTTCGGCATGGCGCCCCGCGCCTCCCCTCGGCAATCCGACCTGATGATCGTGGCCGGGACGCTGACGAACAAGATGGCGCCGGCGCTGCGCAAGGTCTACGATCAGATGCCGGAACCGCGCTACGTCGTGTCGATGGGGTCCTGCGCCAATGGTGGCGGCTACTACCACTACAGCTATTCCGTCGTGCGCGGTTGCGACCGGGTGATCCCCGTCGACCTTTACGTGCCCGGCTGTCCGCCGACGGCGGAGGCGCTGCTTTACGGGCTGCTCCAGTTGCAGCGAAAGATCCGGCGGACGGGGACCTTGGTGCGATGAGCGAGACGTTGCAGGAACTGATCAGCCATATCGAGACGCGGGAAAGCGACCGTATTTCGTCGCATGCGATCGTACGCGACGAGCTGACGCTGGAAACGGCGCCCTCGGACATTCCCATGCTCGTCGAGTTCCTCAAGACCGACGAGCAGTGCCGGTTCTCCACGCTCATCGACATCACCGCGATCGACTATCCCGGCGAGGACCGGCGGTTCTGCCTCGTCTACCATTTCCTGTCGATGTACCGGAACCAGCGTATCCGGCTGAAGGCCTATGCGCGCGAGGACGAGATCGTACCGTCGATCACCGACATCTATCCCGCCGCCAACTGGTTCGAGCGGGAGGTGTTCGACATGTTCGGCGTCCTGTTCTCCGGCCACCCGGACCTGCGGCGCATCCTCACCGATTACGGCTTTCGCGGCTATCCGCTGCGCAAGGATTTTCCGACGACGGGTTACACCGAGGTCCGCTACGACGAGGTGCAGAAGCGCGTGGTCTACGAGCCGGTGAAGCTGACGCAGGAATACCGGCAATTCGACTTCGCCTCGCCTTGGGAGGGTGCGGACTACGTCCTGCCGGGCGACGAGAAAGGCCGGGTGCAGGTGGACAAGGCCCGGGGCAACTGACCGCGATGCGGCTACGTGCGACGATGAGAACATGCGCGGGCCCCGGCTGGGGCCGATCAAGGACGGATCCGACGCGCCGGATTCGCGGGCGTTTCGGCCCCGACCCGCTGAGCGAAGAGGTGCGATGATGGACGGCGACCTGACCAAGACCCGCGGCTTCGAGGACGCCCTGACCGGCGAGCAGCGGATCCGCAACTTCAACATCAATTTCGGGCCACAGCACCCGGCGGCGCACGGCGTACTGCGCCTCGTGCTGGAGCTCGACGGCGAGATCGTGGAGCGCTGCGATCCGCATATCGGCCTGCTCCATCGCGGCACCGAGAAGCTGATGGAGAGCCGGACCTACCTTCAGAACCTCCCCTATCTCGACCGGCTCGACTACGTCGCGCCGATGAACCAGGAGCATGCCTGGTGCCTCGCGATCGAACGCCTGACCGACACGCCTGTGCCCCGGCGGGCGCAGCTCATCCGCGTGCTCTTCTGCGAGATCGGGCGCATCCTGTCACATCTGCTGAACGTCACGACACAGGCGATGGATATCGGCGCGCTGACCCCGCCGCTCTGGGGCTTCGAGGAGCGCGAGAAGCTGATGGTGTTCTACGAGCGGGCCTCCGGCGCCCGGCTCCACGCCGCCTATTTCCGCCCCGGCGGCGTGCATCAGGACCTCACGCCCGACCTTCTCGACGACATCGACACGTGGTGCGGGACGTTCCCGGCCGTGCTTGACGACATCGACACCCTGCTGACCGAGAACCGGATCTTCAAGCAGCGCAACGTCGACATCGCCATCGTCTCCGAGCAGGAGGTGATGGACTGGGCGTTCTCCGGCGTGATGGCGCGGGGCTCCGGCCTGGCGTGGGACCTTCGCCGCGCGCAGCCCTACGAATGCTACGACGAGTTCGAGTTCCGGATCCCGACCGGTGCGAACGGGGATTGCTTCGACCGCTACCTCGTCCGCATGGAGGAGATGCGGCAGTCCGTCGCGATCATGAAGCAGGCCATCGCCAAGCTGCGCGAACCCGAGGGGCAGGGCGACATCCTCGCCCGTGGCAAGATGACCCCGCCCTCTCGGGGCGACATGAAGACGTCGATGGAGAGCCTGATCCACCACTTCAAGCTCTATACCGAAGGCTTCCACGTGCCCGCGGGCGAAGTCTATGCCGCCGTCGAGGCGCCGAAGGGCGAGTTCGGCGTCTACATGGTCTCCGACGGGACCAACAAACCCTACCGTGCCAAGTTGCGCGCGCCGGGCTACCTGCACCTGCAGGCAATGGATCACATTACCCGCGGTCATCAGCTTGCCGATGTCGCGGCGATCATCGGCACGCTGGACGTCGTGTTCGGCGAAATCGACCGGTGATCCTGCGATTGGTTCCCGTTGCGGTGGTGGCGCTCCTCGGAGCGGCGCCGGTGGCAGCGCAGACGGCGCTTGAATACGAGACGGCGGTCCTCGACATGTTGCGCTATGGCGATTGTCGATACGACAACGGCGCCGACAATGCCGAGATCCGGTTCGCGCGTCAGATCGCGCCGAAGCTCGGGCTGACCTCTGCCCAGATCACCAATCCACGTTCGCCGCATTGGCAAGCGCTCCGCGAGGCTGTGGCCCGGCTCAAGGCGCGCGGCCTCGTCTCGTCCGAGGGCGAGGTGCTGAGCCTCGTGGACTGCGCCGGCTGATCGGCGGCCCTTGCAGCGCCCCGCGGCCAGCGCCTAAAGAGGCCGCGTCACGACGAAGGGACCCCCGATGCTCCGCCGCCTTTCCGCAGAACAGCCCGAGTCCTTCGCCTTCACGCCGGCCAACCAAGCCTGGGCCGAAGGGCAGATCACCAAGTATCCCGAGGGGCGGCAGGCTTCCGCGATCATTCCGCTGCTCTGGCGCGCGCAGGAGCAGGAGGGCTGGCTTTCCCGTCCCGCCATCGAGCACGTCGCCGGGATGCTGGGCCTCGCCTATATCCGCGCCCTCGAAGTGGCGACCTTCTACTTCATGTTCCAGCTTCAGCCGGTGGGCAAAGCAGCGCATATCCAGATCTGCGGCACGACGTCCTGCATGATCTGCGGCTCCGAGGACCTGATCGCCGTCTGCCGCGAGAAGATCGCGCCGCGTCCGCACGAGATCAGTGCCGATGGGCAACTGTCGTGGGAGGAGGTCGAGTGCCTCGGGGCCTGCGCGAACGCACCGATGGCGCAGATCGGCAAGGATTACTACGAGGACCTGACGGTCGAGCGTCTGGGCGAGATGCTCGACGCGTTCCGCGCGGGCGAAGTGCCGGTCCCCGGTCCGCAGAACGGGCGTTACGCGTCCGAGCCGCTGGAAGGTGTGACCGCGCTCGAGGAGCACGCGCGGAACCGCGACCACGATCAGAATGCCAGCGTCTCGCTTGCCACGACGATCGGCGACACCGTGAAGCGGATCGACGGGACGGAAGTGCCGCTGAAGACGCCGTGGCACCGCGCCGAGCAGGCCGACCCCGATCCCGAGACCGCCGCGCGGGATCCGAAGCTCGGCCCGGCTGGGCCGACCGGCCGGCAGGGCGGCACGGCGCCGGGCGAGCCCGAGGCCGACCGCAAGCGCGGCGATGCGAGTGACAAGGTCTCGAACGTCCAGGGCACGGACGTCGAGGCGACCGGCCGCCCCGACGAAGGCACGGTCGCGCCCGAGCCGGAGCGCGACGTCGACATAGACGGCGCCTACAAGCCCGGCGGTGAACGCAACGCGCAGCCGGCGGACGAGCCGGTCGATACCGATGGCGAGCCACGGGGGTCGCAGACGGCGACGGAATCGCTCGCCACGCCCGCCAAGGCGACGCCGGAAAGTCCGTCGGAGCCATCCGCGGATGCGGCGATCGGCGTGAAACCGCAGACGCTCGACGCGCCGCGCGATGGCCGGGGCGACGATCTGAAGCGTCTTCGCGGTGTCGGGCCGAAGCTCGAAGACCTGCTGCATTCGCTTGGATTCTGGCATTTCGATCAGATCGCGCGCTGGTCCGACGAGGAAGCCGCCTGGGTCGATCGGCATCTCGAAGGCTTCAAGGGCCGCGTGATGCGTGACGAATGGGTCAAACAGGCTAAGGTGCTAGCCGAGGGGGGCGGGACCGGAGCCTCGCCCCGCGCCGAGGAGGGGAGCGGCGACTGACTTCGCGCCCCGCACAATACGGGGAGTGATTTCATGGACGACACCACCATCACGGTCTACCGCCACCGCTGGACGATCGCGGGGATCGGCGGGGCCATCGCGTTCCTGCTGTTCTGGCTGTCCATCGGCTGGGGGTTCATCGGCGCGCTGATCCTCGGCATCGTCGTCTTCGCCCTGCTGCTGATCGTCATCGGCATGATCGGAACGGACACGCCGGAGACGGAGGGCGCGAGCTTCACCGCGCCTCCGGCCTCGGCGACGACCGACCGGACCGGCCCCGTCGGCGGCAGCACGGTTCCGCCCAGCGTCGCCGGTGGCGGCGCGGCCGCGGGCGGCGGCGCGCCGGGCGCGACGGCCGAGGCCACGACCGGCACGCCGCTGGGCGAGGGGGCCGAGACGGCCGAGGCGCGTCGGGAGGACGAGATCACCGCCGCGAACGCGAAGATGTCGGGTCCGACCCACGAGACGCCTCCGGTCGTGGCGACATCGCCCGCCTCCGAACGCGCGGCCGACGTGGCACGCGGCAGCGTCGCGCCGACATCCGCGTCCGGGTCGGCGCCGTCCTCCGATCCCGTGGCCATGCCGCCGGCCGAACCGCCGGCGGAGGCATCGCCTGACGCCGACGTGACGGAAGACCGGACCCTGTCGTCCGAGGGTGACCCGTCAAACGAGGACCCGATGGCCGAGGCCGTGGCGGATGCGGCCGGCACCGGGAAGAAGCCCGAGACGCTCGACGCGCCGCGCGACGGGAGCGCCGACGACCTGAAGCGGATCAAGGGCGTCGGTCCGAAGCTCGAGGCGCTGTGCAACCGGCTCGGCATCTGGCACTTCAGCCAGGTCGCGGGCTGGACCGACGAGGAGGTGGCCTGGGTCGACCAGCATCTGGAGGGCTTCAAGGGACGCGTCCGCCGGGACGACTGGGTGGAGCAGGCGCGCGCCCTGTCGGGGGATCGTCCCGAGGGCACCCGCCTGTCCTAGGGGCGAGAGGTCGCGGGGATGCGGCGGCCGCTTGACGCGCTGCCTCCCGCGCTGTTGAAGGGGGCGCGACATGGCATCCGCACCGGACCATAGCAAGGCCGCCGCACGCTCCCGCGTGGTGGGCGGCGTGATCGTCGGAACCGCGCTGATCTGGATGGTGGCGCAGTTCGCGGGGGCCCGTCTGGGCGTTCCGGTGCGCTGGATGGTCCTGATCGACCTCGCGGCGCTGGCGGCGATGGTCTGGGCGATGATCGTGGCCGTTGGCCTCTGGCGCGCGCGCCGCGACAAGGAGTGAAGAGAATGCTGAAGGATCAGGACCGGATCTTCACCAACATCTACGGGATGGACGACCGTAGCCTGAAGGGCGCGCAGGCGCGCGGTCATTGGGACGGCACCGCCGACCTGATCGGGCTCGGGCGCGACAAGATCGTGGAGGTCATGAAGGCCTCCGGCCTGCGCGGCCGGGGCGGTGCGGGGTTCCCGACGGGTCTCAAATGGTCCTTCATGCCGAAGGAGAGCGACGGCCGCCCGGCCTACCTCGTCATCAACGCCGACGAGTCGGAGCCCGGGACCTGCAAGGACCGGGAGATCATGCGCCACGATCCGCACACGTTGATCGAGGGGGCCCTGATCGCGAGCTTCGCGATGGGCGCGCATGCCTGCTACATCTACATCCGCGGTGAATACATCCGCGAGAAGGAAGCGCTGCAGAACGCCATCGACGAAGCCTACGAGGCGGGTTTCCTCGGCTCCGACGCTTGCGGCTCGGGCTGGGATTTCGATCTCTACCTGCATCACGGCGCCGGCGCCTATATCTGCGGCGAGGAGACGGCCCTGATCGAGAGCCTCGAGGGCAAGAAGGGCATGCCGCGCATGAAGCCGCCCTTCCCCGCGGGCGCGGGCCTCTACGGGTGTCCGACGACGGTGAACAACGTCGAATCGATTGCCGTCGTGCCGACCATCCTGCGCCGGGGCGCGGAATGGTTCGCGGGCTTCGGCCGGCCGAACAACGCGGGCACCAAGCTCTTCGCGATTTCGGGTCACGTGAACCGGCCCTGCGTCGTCGAGGAAGCGATGTCGATCTCCTTCGAGGAGCTGATCGAGACGCATTGCGGCGGCATCCGCGGCGGCTGGGACAACCTCAAGGCGGTGATCCCCGGCGGCTCGTCCGTGCCGCTGATCCCCGGCGCGCAGATGCGCGAGGCGATCATGGATTTCGACTACCTCAAGGAACAGAAGTCGGGCCTCGGCACCGCCGCCGTGATCGTGATGGACAACTCGACCGACGTCGTGAAGGCGATCTGGCGGCTCAGCGCGTTCTACAAGCACGAATCCTGCGGGCAATGCACGCCCTGCCGCGAGGGGACGGGGTGGATGATGCGGGTCATGGACCGGCTGGTGAAGGGCGACGCGGAGGTTGAGGAGATCGACATGCTGCTCGACGTCACCAAGCAGGTGGAGGGTCATACGATCTGCGCTCTGGGCGATGCCGCGGCCTGGCCGATCCAGGGCCTGATCCGGCATTTCCGCGGCGAGATCGAGGACCGCATCAAGCACAAGCGCACCGGCCGCGTCAGCGCCGTCGCCGCCGAGTGACCGGCCGCATCGAATGATCGCCGAGACGACCCGTTCCGACACTCCGGCCGCGAGGACGCCCTCCGGGGCGACATGCCGATGACTTCGCGTCGGAGGCCTGTGACGCGGATGGTGGTCTTGCTGCTGGGCCTGACCCTGATCGCCTCCTGCGGGCGGCTCGACGGGCTTACCTCCGGCGTGTCGGGCCTGTTCGACCGGAACGGCGCGGGTGGACTGCGCGGTGCGCCGACGGAGTTCGGCGGGGTACGCTTCCGTACGCGCATGGCGATCGAGAGCGAGGACCGACGGGCCTTCTTGACGGCGACGACCGGTCGAGGCCCCGCCACCGACGCGGCGGAAGCGGGGCGCGTGCGCGCTGTCGAATATTGTCTGCGTCGCTTCGGCGGCTCGGACATCGTCTGGAGCGTCGGCCCGGAGAGCGTGCCGGTGAGCCCCCTCCGCGATGACCGAGGGGCGCTGATCCTGCGGGGCGTGTGCGTCACGCGCTGACGCCAGGACGCGGATATTGAATATCCGGCAATCCGCGACGATCTCGATCGGGTCCGTCCCATCGGAGCGTCCCCATGTCCCACTTTCGCCTTCTGCTGACTTTCGCAGCGCTTTCGCTCGCCGCGCCCGCCGCGGCGCGGCTCGGGGAGGAGCGGGGGATCACGGAAGGGCTTATCAACGTGGGCATCGCCTACGAGATCTCGGAGGTCTGTCCGACGATCGACGCCCGCCGGTTGCGGGGGCTGCGCTATCTTCTGGCCCTGCGCTCGGCGGCCTCCGACCTCGGCTATTCGCGTGCCGAGATCGAGGCGTTCATCGACGACGACGCCGAGAAGGACCGGCTCGAGGCAATCGCCCGCGGCCGTCTGGCACGGCTCGGGGCGCCGCGGGGCGACGTGGCGGCGCATTGTGCGGTCGGCCGGGCTGAGGTCGCACGAGACAGCCAGGTCGGTCGCCTGCTCGCCCCGCGTTGATGCGTCGCTGTCCCGCGCGCCTTGCACAGGACCCGGCCCGGCGGGTAAGCGGGGCGGGAGACGGGATGCCCGCGGCATCCGCCACCGGAGGCTGACGCAATGAGTGATCTCAAGAAGGTCGTGATCGACGGGACCGAGCTCGAGGTGCCGGGCGAGATGACGCTGATCCAGGCCTGCGAGCAGGCCGGCGTCGAGATTCCCCGCTTTTGCTACCACGAGCGCCTGTCCATTGCCGGCAATTGCCGCATGTGCCTCGTCGAGGTCGTGGGCGGCCCGCCCAAGCCCGCCGCGTCCTGCGCCATGCAGGTGCGCGACCTGCGGCCCGGCAAGGATGGCGAACCGCCGGTCGTCAAGACGAACTCCCCCATGGTCAAGAAAGCCCGCGAGGGGGTGATGGAGTTCCTGCTCATCAATCACCCGCTCGACTGCCCGATCTGCGACCAGGGCGGCGAATGCGACCTGCAGGATCAGGCGATGGCCTACGGCGTCGACTTCTCCCGCTACCGCGAGCCGAAGCGCGCCGCGATCGACCTCGATCTCG
This sequence comes from uncultured Jannaschia sp., assembly GCF_947494055.1. Classification (GTDB taxonomy): domain Bacteria; phylum Pseudomonadota; class Alphaproteobacteria; order Rhodobacterales; family Rhodobacteraceae; genus Jannaschia. The sequence goes on from NZ_CANLTR010000003.1 coordinate 52,202, forward strand.
GGCCGCTGGTCGAGACGCACATGACGCGCTGCATCTCCTGCACCCGCTGCGTCCGCTTCACGACCGAGGTCGCGGGCGTCACCCAGATGGGCCAGACCGGACGCGGCGAGGACGCGGAGATCACGTCCTATCTGGGGGAGACGCTGAAGTCGAACCTGCAGGGCAACATCATCGATCTTTGCCCCGTCGGCGCGTTGGTATCGAAGCCCTACGCCTTCACCGCCCGGCCTTGGGAGCTCACCAAGACCGAGACGGTGGACGTGATGGACGCGCTCGGCAGCGCCATCCGCGTGGACACCAAGGGGCGCGAAGTCATGCGCATCCTTCCGCGCAACAATGACGGCACCAACGAGGAGTGGATTTCCGACAAGACCCGTTTCGTCTGGGACGGCCTGCGCCGGCAGCGGCTCGACCGGCCCTATATCCGTCGCGACGGGAAGTTGCGCCCCGCCACCTGGCCCGAGGCCTTCGCGGCGGTGGCCGATGCGGTGAAAGGCCGAAAGGTCGCTGGGATCGTCGGCGATCTCGTCTCTACCGAGGCGGCCTACGCGCTGCGCCGGCTGATGGACGCGATGGGCGGCGTGACCGAGTGCCGCACGGATGGCGCGGCCCTGCCGACGGAGCGCGCGGGCTATGCCGGCACCGCCGCGATCGAGGACATCGACACGGCGAAGCGCATCGTCCTGATCGGAACCGACCCGGCCCGCGAAGCGCCGGTACTGAACGCGCGCATCCGCAAGGCCTGGCTGCGCGGCGCTGACGTCTCGTTGGTCGGCGAGGCCGCCGACATGACGTACGATTACGACCATCTCGGCACCGACCGGGCCGCGCTCGACGAACTGTCCCGTCGCATGCGTGACGAGGGAGAGAGCGACGTGGCCACGCTCGTCATCCTCGGCAACGCCGCGATGACCGGCGAGGACGGGGCCGCCGTGCTCGCCCATGCCCGCGCGATGGCGGAGGCGGCCGGGGCCGGACTCCTGATCCTGCATTCCGCCGCCGCCCGTGTCGGCGCGATGGATGCCGGCTGCCACACGGACGGCGGGTTGGACGCCGCGCTGTCGGCCGACGTGATCTACAACCTCGGCGCCGACGAGATCGACGTGCCGACCGGCCCCTTCGTCATCTATCAGGGCAGTCACGGCGACCGCGGTGCGCACCGGGCCGACGTGATCCTGCCCGGGGCCGCTTGGACCGAGGAGCAAGGGCTCTTCGTCAACACCGAGGGCCGTCCGCAGCTCGCGCTCCGCTCCGGCTTCGCGCCGGGCGAGGCCAAGGAGAACTGGGCGATCCTGCGCGCGCTTTCCGCGGAAATCGGGTTCCAGCTGCCCTTCGACAGCCTGGCCGAACTTCGCCGGGCGCTCGTCGAGGAGGCGCCGCAACTGGCCGAGCTCGACGCGGTGCCGGTCAACAGCTTCGAGCCCGCGGGCGAGTTGCCCGATCTGGGGGAAGGGGCGTTCGGACTCGCCGTGCGTGACTTCTACCTCACCAACCCGATCGCGCGGGCCAGCGTGCTGATGGCGGAGCTATCGCAGCTCGCGCAGGGCCGCGACCCGCAGCCGATCGCCGCGGAGTGATTCCGGCGGTGGCCGGCCCGGCGGCGTTCGGCCGCCCGTCACTGCGCGGCCCGCTGACCCGGGGGAATGGATTCGCGCGACGGGTTTCAACAAAGCTGAGCCGGAAGGGTGGCGTTCGGCGCGCGGATGCGGTTTACACCGTCTCGCCATCGCTCCCGAGCGGGCTTAGGACGATCGATGCCGCGGTTGCCTCTGGCGTGTGCAGCGCTCCGGGGCATCCTGACCGTATGAGGACGTGACTATGGCGGACTTTCTGGCCTCACCCTTCGGGATCACGCTTCTGATCCTCGCGCAATGCATGGCCGTCGTGGCCTTCGTGATGATCTCGCTGCTGTTTCTCGTCTACGGCGACCGCAAGGTCTGGGCGGCGGTGCAGATGCGTCGCGGGCCGAACGTCGTGGGCCCCTGGGGCCTGCTGCAATCGGTTGCGGACGCGTTGAAATACGTCCTCAAGGAAATCGTGATCCCGGCCGGCGCCGACCGTTTCGTCTTCATGCTGGCGCCGCTTCTGTCCTTCGTGCTGGCGATGGTGGCCTGGGCGGTGATCCCCTTCTCCGACGGATGGGTCCTCGCCGACATCAACGTCGCCGTGCTCTACGTCTTCGCCGTCTCCTCGCTGGAGGTCTACGGCGTGATCATGGGCGGCTGGGCCTCGAACTCGAAGTACCCGTTCCTCGGGAGCTTGCGCTCCGCCGCGCAGATGATCTCCTACGAGGTCTCCATCGGCCTCATCATCATCGGCGTGATCCTTTCCACCGGCTCCCTCAACTTCGGCGACATCGTCCGGGCGCAGGATACCGGCTGGGGCTTCTTCGGCTGGTACTGGCTGCCGCATTTCCCGATGGTGTTCCTGTTCTTCATCTCCTGCCTCGCCGAGACGAACCGCGCGCCCTTCGACCTGCCCGAGGCCGAGTCGGAGCTCGTCGCGGGCTACCAGGTGGAGTATTCCTCGACGCCGTTCCTGCTGTTCATGGCCGGCGAATACATCGCTATCTTCCTGCTTTGCGCCGTCAATTCGCTCCTGTTCTTCGGTGGCTGGCTCTCGCCGGTGCCGTTCCTTCCGGACGGGGTTTTCTGGATGGTGCTGAAGATGGCGTTCTTCTTCTTCCTCTTCGCGATGGTGAAGGCCGTCGTCCCGCGCTTCCGCTACGACCAACTCATGCGGATCGGCTGGAAGGTGTTCCTGCCGCTTTCGCTCGCCTGGGTCGTGGTGGTCGCTTTCCTCGCACGCTACGAAGTGCTCGGGGGCTTCTGGGCCCGCTGGGCCGTCGTCGGAGGCTGACATGACGCAGATCGACTGGACCCGCTCGGTCAAATACTTCTTGCTGGCCGACATGTGGTCGGGCCTGAGGATCGGACTGAGATACTTCTTCGCGCCGAAGGCGACGCTGAACTATCCGCACGAACGGGGGCCGCAATCGCCGCGGTTCCGCGGCGAGCACGCCCTTCGCCGCTATCCGAACGGCGAGGAGCGCTGCATCGCCTGCAAGCTCTGCGAGGCGATCTGCCCCGCGCAGGCGATCACCATCGATGCCGAGCCGCGCGAGGACGGGTCGCGGCGCACGACGCGCTACGACATCGACATGACGAAGTGTATCTATTGCGGCTTTTGTCAGGAGGCCTGCCCGGTCGACGCCATCGTCGAGGGGCCGAACCTTGAATTCGCGACCGAGACCCGGGAGGAGCTGATCTACGACAAGCAGAAGCTTCTCGACAACGGCGAGCGGTGGGAGCCGATCCTCGCCAAGAACCTCGAGCTGGACGCACCCTACCGATGAGTGATCCGCAGAACCCCTTCGCCACCTGGATGACGCACATGCAGGACATGGCGCGAACGATGAACCCCGCGCTCGAGAAGTTCACGCCGCAGGGTTTCGAGAAGCTCTGGCCGACCATGCCCCGCGACGTGATGGAGCAGTTCGCCGGCAAGGGCATGAATCCCGAAGGGCTCGACGCCAAGACCAAGATGCTGCTGACGCTCGCGGGGCTGACCGTCCTCGGCGCGCAGGCGGAAGCGCAGGTGCGGCTGACCGTCCGGCAGGCCAAGGAGCAGGGCGCGACGAAGCAGGAGATCGCCGAGACGATCGGCTTGATGGGCCTGTTCGGCGGGCTGCCGGCGATGAACAAGGCGATGACGCTCGCCACCGAGGTGCTCGAGGAGGACAAGGAATGAGCGTTCTCGATGTCGCCTTTTACCTGTTCGCGATCGTTACCGTTGGCGCGGGGCTCTTCACCGTCGTCTCGCGAAACCCGGTCCATTCGGTGCTGTGGCTGATCGCGTGCTTCCTGTCGACGGCGGGGCTCTTCGTTCTGCTCGGTGCCGAGTTCGTCGCCATGCTCCTCGTCATCGTCTACGTGGGCGCGGTCGCGGTGCTCTTCCTCTTCGTGGTGATGATGCTCGACATCGACTTCGCCGAGCTGAAGGCCGAGATGGCGCGCTACGTGCCGCTCGCGGGCCTGATCGGCATCGTGCTGCTGATGCAGCTCGCCATCGCCTATGGCGTATGGGAGGCGGCGGAGGGCGTCGTCGTGGCCGAAGGGCTCGACACGATCATCGTCCCGCCGGCAATCAACACGGCCGCGCTCGGACTGATCCTCTACGACCGCTACTTCCTGATGTTCCAGCTTGCGGGTCTCATTCTGCTCGTGGCGATGATCGGCGCCATTGCACTGACCTTGCGTCATCGCAAAGACGTCAAGCGCCAGAACGTGCTGCACCAGATGTGGCGCGACCCTGCCACGGCCATGACGACCCATGACGTGAAACCCGGCCAAGGCCTGTGACGAGGAACGCGGAATGTCCCAGACGACCATAATCATCATTATCGTCCTGATCATCGTCCTGGTCGGCGGCTACAGCTTCTTCTGAGCCGCCGGGCCCAGGGACACGAAACGAGAGGGCGGGCAGACGCGCCCCGGAGGACTACGATGATCGGACTCGAGCATTACCTGACCGTGGCGGCCGCACTCTTCGTGATCGGCATCTTCGGCATCTTCCTCAATCGGAAGAACGTGATCATCATCCTGATGTCGATCGAGTTGATGCTGCTCGCGGTGAACATAAACTTCGTCGCCTTCTCGGGCTTCCTCGGCGATCTGACGGGGCAGGTCTTCACCCTGTTCGTCCTCACCGTCGCCGCCGCGGAGGCCGCGATCGGGCTTGCCATCCTCGTCTGCTTCTTCCGCAACCGCGGCACCATCGACGTCGAAGACGTCAACGTGATGAAGGGCTGAGCGACATGACGACGATCATCCTCCTCGCGCCCCTTCTCGGCAGTCTGATCTGCGGCTTCGGCTGGCGCTTCATGGGCGAGAAGGCTGCGATGGTCACGGCGACCGCGCTCCTGTTCCTCGCCGCGTTCCTGTCCTGGATCGTGTTCTTCGCACATGACGGCGAGACCCACATCATCCCGCTCATGCGCTGGATCGAGAGCGGGTCGCTGCTCACCGACTGGGGAATCCGCCTCGACCGGCTGACGGCAATCATGCTGATCGTGGTGACGACGGTGTCGTCGCTCGTCCACCTCTACAGCTTCGGCTACATGGATCACGACCCGCAATGGCGGCAGGGCGAAGTCTACAAGCCGCGCTTCTTCGCCTACCTGTCGTTCTTCACCTTCGCGATGCTGGCGCTGGTGACCTCCGACAACCTTCTTCAGATGTTCTTCGGCTGGGAAGGCGTTGGCGTCGCGTCCTACCTCCTGATCGGTTTCTACTGGCGCAAGCCCTCGGCCTCGGCCGCCGCGATGAAGGCGTTCATCGTCAACAGGGTTGGTGATTTCGGCTTTGCGCTCGGCATCTTCGGTCTGTTCTACCTGACGGACTCGATCAACTTCTCAGACATCTTCGCGGCCACGCCCGAGATTGCCGAGACGAATATCCACTTCCTCTGGACGGACTGGAACGCGGCGAACCTGCTGGCTTTCCTCCTGTTCATCGGCGCGATGGGCAAGTCGGCGCAGCTCGGCCTGCACACCTGGCTGCCCGACGCGATGGAGGGGCCGACCCCGGTTTCCGCCCTGATCCATGCGGCGACGATGGTGACGGCGGGCGTGTTCCTCGTCTGCCGCATGTCGCCGTTGATGGAGTTCGCGCCCGAGGCGATGACCTTCGTCGTCGTGATCGGCGCGGCGACCGCGTTCGTGGCGGCGACGATTGGCCTCGTGCAGTTCGACATCAAGCGCGTGATCGCCTATTCGACCATGTCGCAGCTAGGCTACATGTTCGTGGCGGCCGGGCTGGGCGCCTATTCGGTGGCGATGTTCCACCTCTTCACCCACGCCTTTTTCAAGGCGATGCTGTTCCTCGGCGCCGGCTCCGTCATCCACGCGATGCACCATGAGCAGGACATGCGGAACTACGGCGGCCTGCGGAAGAAGATCCCCTATACGTTCTGGGCGATGATGATCGGCACGCTCGCCATCACCGGCGTCGGCATCCCGCTCACCCATATCGGCTTCGCGGGCTTCCTGTCGAAGGACGCGGTGATCGAGACCGCCTATGCCGGCGCGCCCGGCGCGTTCTGGGCACTCGTCGTCGCGGCGCTGTTCACCAGCTTCTATTCCTGGCGGCTGATGTTCATGACCTTCTACGGCGCGCCGCGGGGGGACAAGCACACGCATGAACACGCCCACGAGAGTCCGCTCGTGATGACGATCCCTCTCGGCGTTCTGGCGCTCGGCTCGGTCCTCGCGGGCATGATCTGGTACAACAGCTTCTTCGGCGACCATCACGCCATCGAGGAGTTCTTCGGCATCACCGGCGGCGAGGTTCATGCGGCCGCGCCCGCCGGCACCGGCGAAGATGCCTCGGGCGAGGACATCACCGAACTTGGCGAGGCGGAGACCTCCGAACCCGTCGCCATGTCCGTGCCGGGCGAGGGCGCCATCTACATGGGCGCCGAGAACAACATCATCGACGATGCGCACCACGTCCCCGTCTGGGTCAAGGTCTCGCCCTTCATAGCGATGCTGATCGGTTTCGGCGTGGCATGGCTGGGCTACATCCGCCAGCCGGGCCTTCCGGCGCAATGGGCCGCGACGCTTTCGCCGCTGCACCAGTTCCTGTTCCGGAAGTGGTACTTCGACGAAATCTACGACGCCGTCTTCGTCCGCCCGGCCAAGCGGATCGGGTCGTTCCTCTGGAAGAAGGGCGACGGCACCGTCATCGACGGCTCGATCAACGGTCTCGCCATGGGGATCGTGCCGTTCTTCACCCGCGCGCTGAACCGGGCGCAGTCGGGCTACATCTTCACCTACGCCTTCGCGATGGTGATCGGGATCGTCGTCCTGATCACCTGGACGACGATCGCCGCCGGGAATTGAGGGTCGGAACTCATGGACAACCTTCTTTCCATCGTCACCTTCACGCCGATGATCGCCGCGGCGATCCTCGCGCTGTTCCTGCGCGGCGACGACGCGGCCGCGCAGCGCAACGCCAAGTGGCTGGCCCTCGGCGCGACGACCTTCACCTTCATCGTCTCGCTCTTCGTCCTGTCGGGCTTCGATGCCGCCGATCCGGGCTTCCAGCTCGTAGAGGAGCGGGACTGGTTCCTCGGGCTCAAGTACAAGATGGGCGTCGACGGGATCTCGGTCCTGTTCGTGATGCTGACGACCTTCCTCATGCCGCTGGTGATCGCGTCCTGCTGGGACGTCACGACGCGGGTGAAGGATTACATGGTCGCGTTCCTCGTGCTGGAATCGCTGATGATCGGCGTGTTCTGCGCGCTCGACATGATCCTGTTCTACCTGTTCTTCGAGGCTGGCCTCATCCCGATGTTCCTGATCATCGGCATCTGGGGCGGGGCGAACCGGATCTACGCGTCCTTCAAGTTCTTTCTCTACACGCTCCTCGGCTCGGTCCTGATGCTCGTCGCGATGATCGCGATGTATCTCGATGCCGGCACGACCGACATTCCGACGCTCCTCGCGCACCAGTTCAGCTACGCGCCGCTCAGCGTCTTGGGGCTCGACGTCGTCGGCGGCGCGCAGACGCTGCTCTGGCTCGCTTTCTTCGCGTCCTTCGCGGTCAAGATGCCGATGTGGCCGGTCCATACCTGGCTGCCCGATGCGCACGTCCAGGCGCCCACGGCGGGGTCGGTCGTCCTCGCCGCGATCCTGTTGAAGATGGGGGGCTACGGTTTCCTGCGGTTCTCGCTGCCGATGTTCCCCGTGGGCTCGGAGGTGATGGGGCCGCTCGTCCTGTGGCTCTCGGCCATCGCCATCGTCTACACCTCCCTCGTGGCGATGATGCAGGAGGACATGAAGAAGCTGATCGCCTATTCCTCCGTCGCGCATATGGGCTTCGTCACGATGGGCATCTTCGCCGCCAACCAGCAGGGGATCGACGGCGCCATCTTCCAGATGATCAGCCACGGCTTCGTCTCCGGCGCGCTGTTCCTCTGTGTCGGGGTGATCTACGACCGGATGCATACGCGGGAGATCGCGGCCTATGGGGGCCTCGTGAACCGGATGCCGGCCTACGCGCTCGTCTTCATGCTCTTCACGCTGGCCAATGTCGGCCTGCCTGGCACCTCCGGCTTCGTGGGCGAGTTCCTGACGCTCATGGGCGTGTTCCAGGTCAACACCTGGGTCGCCTTCGTCGCCACCACCGGCGTGATCTTCTCGGCCTGCTACGCGCTCTGGCTCTACCGGCGGGTCGTGTTCGGCGACCTCATCAAGGAGAGCCTGCGGTCGATCACCGACATGACCGGGCGGGAAAGGGTAATCTTCGCGCCACTCGTGGTGGCCACGATCCTGCTCGGCGTGTATCCGAGCCTGATCACCGACATCATCGGCCCCTCCGTCGCCAACCTTGTCGAGACCTACGACGTCGCCACGTCCGATCTGGTTCTGGATCGGGCGGTCGCGGATGCCGGACATTGAGAGAGGCCGCCGATGAGCGCTGATCTGAACATCATCCTGCCCGAGATCGTCCTCGCGGTGTATGCGCTCGGCGCCCTGCTCGTCGCTGTCTATACCGGCAAGGACGCGCTCACTCGTCCGCTGATCTGGCTCACGGCCGCCGTCTTTGTCGTCGTCGCGTTCTGGATCGGTGTTTCTTCGGAGGTCGGGACCGGCTTTACCGCGATGATCGTCAAGGACGGGTTCAGCCGCTTCGCGGAGGTCACGATCCTCCTCTCGGCGGCGATCGTGCTCGTCCTGAGTCAGGACTACATGGCCCGCTTCGGCCTTTCCAAGTTCGAGTACCCGCTGCTGATCACGCTCGCCGTCATCGGCATGATGGTCATGGTCTCTGCCGGCAACCTGCTGACGCTCTACATGGGGCTCGAGCTGCAATCGCTGTCGATGTATGTCGTGGCCTCGATGCGACGCGACAACGTCAAGTCGACGGAGGCGGGGCTCAAGTATTTCGTTCTCGGCGCGCTGTCCTCGGGGCTGCTGCTCTATGGCATTTCGCTTACCTACGGTTACGCCGGCTCGACCGAGTTCGCGGCCGTGATCCTCGCGGCGTCGGGCGAGGTGCCGCTCGGCCTTCTGTTCGGGCTCGTCTTCATGTTGGCAGGGCTGGCCTTCAAGGTTTCCGCCGCACCCTTCCACATGTGGACGCCGGACGTCTACGAGGGCGCGCCGACGCCGGTCACGACCTTCATGGCGACCGCTCCGAAGGTCGCCGCGATCTGCATGTTCGCTCGCGTCACGCACGACGCTTTCGGCAACGTTGTGGAGGATTGGCAGCAGATCATCGCGCTCCTGTCCGTCCTGTCGATGTTCGTCGGCGCCATCGCCGCGATCGGCCAGCGCGACATCAAGCGGCTGATGGCCTATTCCTCGATCGCCCATATGGGTTACGCGCTGATGGGCCTCGCCGCCGGTACCGTAGGCGGGGTCGAGGCGATGCTGCTCTACATGGCGATCTACGTCGTGATGAATATCGGCACGTTCGCCTTCATCCTGACGATGACCCGTGACGGTCTGGAAACGACCGACATCATGTCGCTCAACCGGCTTTCCGAGGCCCGCCCCGGGGCTGCGCTGGCGCTGCTCCTGCTGATGTTCAGCCTCGCCGGCATCCCCCCAACGCTCGGTTTCTTCGCCAAGTACGCGGTGCTGCAGGCGGCGGTGGATGCCGGACTCGTCTGGCTCGCCGTGCTGGGCGTGATCGCCTCCGTCATCGGTGCGTTCTACTACCTGCGCATCGTCTACTACATGTATTTCGGCGAGACCGAGGCGCCGCTCGACAACGATGTGCCGGTCGTCCAGATGGTCGCCCTCGCCGCGTCGGGCATCCTGATGCTGGCGCTGTTTCCGAACCTTCTGGGGCTGGAACCGGCCGCCGCCGCCGCCGCCGCCGCGCTGGTCCGGTAAATGGCCGCCCCCTGGCCCGAGGGGGTGGACCGCGTCGTCCTGCCTGAAACCGACAGCACCTCGGCCGAACTCGTCCGCCGGCGCCCCGCGCGGCCGACCTGGCTTCTCGCGCATCATCAGTTGGCGGCGCGCGGCCGCCGGGGTCGCGTCTGGGCGATGCCGCTGGGTAATTTCGCCGCCTCGCTGAGCTATGTACTGGCCGACGACCCGTCCCGGATCGCGCTGCGCAGCTTCGTCGCGTCGCTGGCGCTCCACGACGCACTTACGGAACTTGGCGTCGCGGATCTGACGCTCAAATGGCCGAACGACGTTCTGCTCGGCGACCGCAAGCTTGCCGGCATCCTTCTCGAATGCCCCGTGCCCGGCTGCCTCGTCGTCGGCATCGGCCTCAACCTCGCCGTCGCACCGGACGCGGCGGTGCTGGAATCCGGAGCCGTCCCTCCGATCGCGCTGGCTGAGCGGGGTCACGACGTCCGGCCGGAGGTGCTCCTCGACGCGCTTGCGCCGGCCTATGCAGCGCGTGAAGCCGCGTTCCGCGCCGAAGGGTTCGCTCCGATCCGCGAAGCGTGGCTCGCTCGGGCCGCCCGGAGCGGGCAGCGGATCACCGCGCGGACGATGACGGAGACGCGCATCGGCATGTTCGAGGACGTGGACATGGAGGGGCACCTGATCCTCGCCGAAGGTTCGGGGCGTCATCGTATCGCCGCCGCGGATATCTTCTTCGCCGAGGCGCCATGCTCCTGACCGTCGATTGCGGAAACACAAACACCGTCTTCGCCATCTGGGACGGCAGGCAGTTCCTCGCCTCCTGGCGCTGTGCCACGCAGCACCAGCGCACGGCAGACGAGTACTACACTTGGCTCCGGACCCTGATGGCGCTGAACAAGGTCGAGGTGGCGATCACCGACGTCATCGTCTCCTCCACCGTGCCGCGCGTGGTCTTCAACCTGCGGGTGCTCTGCGACCGGTATTTCGCCACGCGCCCCCTCGTCGTCGGCAAGCCCGAGACCCGCCTGCCGGTCGATGTCCGCGTCGATGCCGGCACGCAGGTCGGGCCCGACCGGCTGGTGAACACCGTGGGCGGCTACGACCGCCACGGCGGCGATCTGATCGTCGTGGATTTCGGCACCGCCACGACCTTCGACGTGGTCGACACCGACGGCGCCTATGTCGGCGGCGTGATCGCGCCCGGCGCGAACCTCTCGCTCGAGGCGCTGCACATGGCGGCCGCGGCGCTTCCGCATGTCGACATCACCCAGCCGCAGCGGGTGGTCGGCACCAACACCGTCGCCTGCATGCAATCGGGCGTGTTCTGGGGCTATGTCGGCCTCATCAAGGAGATCACCGCGCGCATCCGCGCGGAACGTGATCGGCCGATGAAGGTAATCTCCACCGGAGGGCTTGCGCCGCTCTTCCAGCAGGCCGAAGTGCTCTTCGACGCATTCGAGGACGACCTCACGATGCACGGTCTGACCGTGATCCACAGTTACAACAAGGAAAACGCATGAGCGCCAAGCGCGAGCGGCTTATATATCTCCCCCTTGGCGGGGCCGGCGAAATCGGGATGAACGCCTATGTCTACGGCTACGGGCCGGAAGGGCAGGAACGGCTGATCCTCGTCGATCTCGGCATCGCCTTTCCCGACATGGATTCGACCCCCGGCGTCGATGTGATCTTGCCCGACATCTCCTGGCTCAGGGACAACCTCGACCGGCTGGAGGCGATCTTCGTCACCCACGGGCACGAGGATCATGTCGGCGGCGTGGGCCATCTCTGGCCCGAACTGCGCGTGCCGGTTCATGCCCGCCGATTCACCGCCAACCTCGCCCGGCGCAAGATGGTGGAGAAGGGACAGGACCCGAAGGTCGTCGTCACGGCCGATCCGTTCCCCGCGATGATCGAGGCCGGACCGTTCCGCGTGGGCTTCCTGCCGGTCTCTCACTCGATCCCGGAAAGCGCGGGGCTCGTCATCGACACGCCCGCGGGCCGGATCATCCATACCGGCGACTTCAAGATCGACGCGTCGCCCGTCGTGGGAGAGGCGTTCGACCCCGACCTCTGGGCGGAGGCCGCCAAGCCCGGCGTGCGTGCGCTGGTCTGCGATTCCACCAACGTCTTCTCCAGGCATCCCGGCCGCTCGGAAGCCGAGGTCGCGCCGAACTTGAAGCCGTTGGTGAAGGCGGCGTCGGGCATGTTCGTCGCCACAACCTTCGCCTCCAACGTGGCGCGGCTGAAGTCGCTCGCGGAAGCGGGGGAGGCGGCCGGTCGGTCGATCTGCCTGATGGGCCGGGCCATGCGCCGGATGACCGAAGCGGCCACGGAGGAGGGTCTGCTGCAGGACTTTCCCAAGACCGTTTCGCCCGAGGATGCAGTGAACATCCCGCGCGAGAACCTGATGCTGATCGTGACCGGCAGCCAGGGCGAGCGCCGCGCCGCCTCGGCGCAGCTGTCGCGCGGCAAGTATTTCGGGATTGAGCTCACCGAGGGCGACACGTTCCTGTTCTCGTCGAAGACGATCCCCGGCAACGAACGTGACGTCGGCATCATCATGAACAACCTCTCCGAACTCGGCGTGGATGTCGTGACCGACGACGACGGTCTCTACCACGTCTCCGGCCACGCCAACCGCCCCGACCTCGAGACCATCCACCGCCTCGTCGATCCGCAGGTGGTCATTCCCATGCACGGCGAGCACCGGCATCTGCGCGCCCATGCGAAATTGGCCGAGTCGCTCGGCCGCGCCGGAATCGTCGCGCCCAACGGCACGATGCTCGATCTCTCGGGCAATGCGCCGGTGGTGATCGACCATGTCGAGACGGGCCGGACCTATCTCGACGGCGCGGCGCTCGTGGGGCAGTTCGACGGCGTGATCCGAGATCGCATCCGCATGGCGCTGAACGGCCATGTGGTCGTGGCCTTGATGGTCGACGACGACGGCGAGGTCCTGGAGGATACCTGGGTCGATCTGCGCGGCCTGCCCGAGCAGGGCAACGGCGCCGCGCCGCTTGCCGAGTTGATGGAGGACCATCTCGCCGGCGTCTTGGCGCGTGTGGACAGGCGGACGGCGGACGACGACGAGAAGCTGGAGGACCTGATCACGCGCGGCGTTCGCAAGGTGGCGCAGGACGAGGCCGGCAAGCGGCCAGAAGTCTCGGTCCTGATCACGCGCCTGACGGCGGAGTGAAGCGGACCCCTAGCGATCGAACGGCGGGCAACGGATCAGGATGGGAACCGCCAGAGCATCCGCGATGATCCGCTCCGCCGTGTTCCTCGCCCTGCCGGGGCTTCCTGTCCCGGTATTGGCGGGGGTTGCTGTGTCGGCGTCGTCCTAAGGTTCGAACGTCTCGGGAGCGATGCCTGCAATGACGTCGATTCCGGCCTCGCCTACGAGCCATGCTGGCCGCTTTGGCAAGGTCTGACGGACGCGCCTGTCGAGGGTGGCGTCTTGTACGACAGCTACGAGGAAGTCTCGCCCATCGCCGTCGTCGGTCTGGTCCGGTAGATTGCGGAGCCCAGGCCGGCGCGGCCCGGATCAGCGGCGTTGCCTGTTGCGACGGGCTCTCCGGGATCCTGAAGGATAGCTACGGCATCCTGACTGCCGGCGGCTTCATCCGGATGGGAATCGTCACTGCCACCGATCGGACCGAACGTATGGAGTTCCGTCTCAACGACTTGCCCTACATGAGCGACGACGTGGACAGCGCTCTGAACCTGTCGCTCGTCAACTCGTCCTTGGCAATCGTGTCCACAACGACGGGTGTGCTTGAGGACGATCTAACGATCCCCTGCGCCCCGCCCGGCAGCGGCCCGTCCGCAATCGGTCTCACGTCCCAACTGAGCATGCCACGTCCGGCGGTGACCCGAGCGCAGTGGAGGGTGACCTACACGGCGCAGGACATGGGCGGCACCCCGCCACGCCGGTTGGCGCGCATTTGCCGCGAACGGACATACGCGCACGACCGTTATAATCGGTCTCCAGTACCAGCAATCGCCGTCGAAGGCGTCAGGCGTCGCGGCGCTCGGCCGGGGTCATCACGCAGAACAGCTCGGCGACCTTGATGCCCCATTTGCGGAACTGGCTGCGGTTCAGGATCGTGCCGTCCGCCTGGAGGTACATCCAGTCGACCGCGTCCAGAAGGTGCCCACCATTCTCCCGCGGCAAACGTATCGTGTAGGCAAGGCGCAACGTATTGCCCGATGTCTGCCCGTGCCCCGCCTCGAGAACGTCGTCCGCCTCTGCCCGGAGCGAGCCGTCGCTGCCGATCGTCAATCGCCATTGCCGGGACTGGCGGCTGCCGTCGTCGTAGACGAACGTCTCGTCCATAACGCCGCTCGGTCCGCTCCAGTGCGTTTCCATCACGGCCCGGAACTGGGAGGTGACGCGGCCGGTCGGACCGAAGATGACCCCGCGGCAATCCATTCGCCCGGACAGGTGGCGCACGAGGTCCAGGCGCGGCTGGCAGTCCCCGTAATCTTCCGGACGCTGCGCCTTGAAGCTCGCGAACCGGCGAAGATACCAGAACCCGAAAGCGGCGAGGGCGATCCCCAGCAGCAGAATGAAGAGAAAGGGCATCGACGAACCTCGCGTCCAACGCGAACCGGTGACGTCGGACATAGTGCAGATGAAAACTAAACTTTGTTAATAAACCGACCGGAGACAAATGCGCGACGGGGGAGGGTGAGTTCCCGCTGAAGTGGTGCAAGCACGTCGGATCGCCGAAAACGACGTCGTCCGGTCCGCCGGTGTCGGTAATGTCACACGTCGCGCCGCGTCGCTCGCGGCGCCGATCATTCCGCGATCGTAGCGTTGTAGAGCGGTACGGTCGAGATAGACATCTTCGCGGAGCCCTGGTTCAATTCCTGCGCGTGGGCCAGGTAGATGAGGGTCTGGTTCGCCTCGTCGAAGATGCGCTTGATGCGCAGCGACTTCAGCACGATCGACCGGCTCTCGCGGAACACCTGCTCCCCGTCCTCGGAGCGGTCGATGTCGCCCAGCCGGATCGGTCCGGTCTGCCGGCAGGCAATGGACGCGTTGGACGGATCCTCGAACCAGTTGCCCTGGCTCAGCCGGTCGATCAGCGACCGCTCGAAATAGGCGATGTGGCAGGTCACGCCCTCAACCTTCGGGTCCTGGATCGCGTCGATGATGATGTCGTTGCCGACCCAGTCGACGCCGACTTCGCCGACCTGCTCGGCGGATAGAGGTGCGGCGAGGGCGAGGGAAGCGGCAAGGGCGGCGAGAAGCGGTATGCGTGTCATGTCCGAAAACGCGGGGCCGCGACGCTTCGTTCCCTTCCGGGGGGCGAAACCCGTGCTAGGCTCGACGCATGTCACAAAGCCGGGGGAGCGCAAGATGACACGGATGACGGCCAAGGATTTCGATCAGGATCTGCTGGACCTCTACGACTTCTATGCGCACGGCAGGATCTCCAAGCGGGAGTTCCTCGACCGGGCCGGCAAGTGGGCCGTGGGCGGCCTGACGGCCGGGGCGATCTTGGGGATGCTGAGTCCGGATTACGCGCTGGCCCAGCAGGTGGCCGAGGACGACGACGATCTGATGTTCGAGGAAATCACCTACGACAGCCCGAACGGCAACGGTCAGGTCAACGCCTATCTCGTGCAGCCCTTCGCGCCCGAGACGCCGCCCGCCGCCGTGCTCGTCGTCCACGAGAACCGGGGCCTGAACCCCTATATCCGCGACGTGACGCGGCGGGTGGCGAAGGCCGGGTTCATCGCGATGGCGCCCGACGGACTGACAAGCGTGGGCGGCTATCCCGGCAACGACGAGGAGGGGCGCGATCTGCAGACGCAGGTCGATCCCGAGCTTCTGATGAACGACTTTTTCGCGGGCTACGAGCATCTCGCCGCGATGGAGGGGTCGAACGGCAAGGTCGGCGCGACCGGCTTCTGTTACGGCGGCGGCGTGGTGAACGCGCTCGCGGTGGCCTATCCGGAGCTTTCGGCGGGCGTGCCCTTCTACGGCCGGCAGCCGGCGGCGGCGGATGTGCCGAAGATCGAGGCGCCGCTCCTGCTGCAATACGCGGCGCTCGACAGCCGCATCAACGAGGGGTGGCCGGGTTATCAGAAAGCGCTGGAAGAGAACGACAAGCGCTACGAGGCGCTGATCTGGCCCGAGGTGAACCACGGCTTCCACAACGACACGACCCCGCGCTACGACGCCGAGGCGGCGGAGGCGGCTTGGGAGAAGACGATCGCCTGGTTCCGCGTCTATCTCGCCTGACCGGCGACACGCTGGCCCTTCGTCGCCGGGCGCGTTAGTCCCGGCGCGCCATGACCGACGCCGCGACGCCTTACGACCCGCCGGACGGGCCGATCCCCGAGATCTGGCGCGACGAGCATCTGCTCGTCGTGGACAAGCCGGACGGGCTCCTGTCGGTGCCGGGCCGGGGCGCGCATCTCGCAGATTGCCTGATCGCCCGGCTCGCGGAACGCGACCCGGAAGTGCTGCTCTGCCACCGGCTCGACCGTGACACGTCCGGCATCATGGTCTTCGCCCTGACCAAGCTCGCGCAGCGCAAGATGGGGCGGATGTTCGAGGTTAAGCGCGTGAAGAAGCGCTACGTCGCCCGCGTCTGGGGCGAGGTCGCTGCTCCTTCGGGGACCGTGGACCTGCCGCTCATCGTGGACTGGCCGAACCGTCCGCTGCAGCATGTGAACCACGAGCGCGGCAAGCCGGCGGTGACCGAGTGGCGGCGGGAGGCGGTCGAGGACGGCACGACACGGATGCGCCTGATGCCGCGGACCGGGCGGAGCCACCAGCTCCGCGTCCACATGCGAGAACTCGGCCATCCGATCCTGGGCGATCCGTTCTACGCCGAGGGGGCGGCGCGCGATTTCCCGCGGATGATGCTGCATGCCGAGGGGCTCAAGTTCGAGCATCCGGTCACCGGACAGATGTTGCGGCTCGCGGCGCCCTGTCCGTTCTGACGGTTCTTTTCCAGCCTGCCCCGGGGCACTAGGTGAGGTGCGACACGTTAACCTTTGAGGAGGCCGTCATGAGCCTGCGCATCAACCAGACCGTCCCCGATTTCGAAGCCGAGACGAGCGATGGACCCATCAAGTTCCACGACTGGATCGGCGACGACTGGGCGATCCTGTTCAGCCATCCGAAGGACTTCACGCCCGTCTGCACCACCGAGTTCGGCGCCGTCGCGCAGCTCGACGCGGAGTGGAAGAAGCGTGGCGTCAAGGTGATCGGCATCTCGGTCGACAACGCGGAGAGCCACCGCAAGTGGAAGGACGACATCGAGACCTATGGCGGCGCGCCGGTGGGGTTCCCGCTGATCGACGACGAATCGCTGGAGATCTCGAAGGCTTACGACATGCTGCCCGCCGACGCCTACCTGCCCGACGGGCGCACGCCCAACGATACTGCGACGGTGCGGTCGGTCTACATCATCGGGCCGGACAAGAAGCTGAAGCTGTCGATGACCTATCCGATGAACGTCGGCCGCAACTTCGCCGAGGTGCTGCGCGCGGTGGATGCCCTTCAGAAGGCAGGGAAGCACGGCGTGGCCATGCCTGCGAACTGGGAGGCGGGGCGGGACGTGGTGATCCCGGCCACGGTCTCCGACGAAGACGCGAAGGCGAAGTTCGGCGAGTTCACGACGCATTTCCCATATCTGCGGATGACCAAGGACCCGGTCTGACCCCCTTGGCCCCGCGGCAGTCCTGACGTCGCGGGCCTGACCGAAAGGGCAGGGTGGGATGCGTCAGGTCGCGCCCGCCCGTTCGCTCAGGCGGTGCGACCGGACGAAAACCGCCGTGATCCCCGGGATCGCGGCGGTCCATACGAACATCGGCCCGAGACCGAAAGCGGCCGCGGCGAATCCCGCCGCCACCGGTCCGAGGACACCGCCCAGGGCGACGAACAGGAGCACGGCGGTGAAGCCGGGTGCCGGCCGTTCCGGGAACAGGCGTTCCGACCAGAACGCCAGCGTCGCGCTCATCATCATCACGAAGATTCCCTGCAGCGCGGCCGCGAGCCCGACACCGATCCAGGATGTCGGTGTCAGGCCGACGAAGGCGAGCGAGAGCGCCGAGGCCAGCATCAGCAGGCCGAGCAGCGGCCCGAGGCCCAGTCTCGACCGGGCTCGTCCGGTGGCGAGACCCAGAAGCCCTGCAAGTCCGTAGAAGATGAACACGATGGCAGCCGCGGCGTTGGCGGGCAGTCCGGGCAGGCCTCCCGCCTGCGCAATCCGCTCGGCGGCGAAGGAGATGAAGATCGCCGAGGTTGTCCCGAAGGAAAGCGCGACGCCGTAGAGCGGGAGCGCCGACCGCTTCATAAGGATCGACCAGTGCCAGGCCGCCTCGTCGCCGGCGCGGGCGGTCCCGTCCTGCAAGGCGATCCGATTCGCGGCGAGTACGAGCGCGGCTGCGACGGCGAAGCCCACCCAGGCAACACGCCACGACAGGCCAGCCGCGCTCAGGCCGAGTGCGGTGACACCTGCCGCCGCGATCCCGAGACTGGTGCCGGTGCTGATGACAGAGAGCGCGCGCGGCCGTGCCTCGTCCTCGATTCTTCGATGCACCGCGTCGTTGAACGGCGCCCAGGTGAAGCCGGGGCTCGACATCGCGAAGAAGACGCCCGTGGCGAGGATCGGCAGGTTCGGGGCCGCGGCGATCAGGCCCATGCCGAGGATTGCGGCGGCGAGGCCGAGGAGGACAGGAGACCGCGGTCCGTAACGCGCGGTCATTGCGCAGGTGCCGAAAAGGCCGAGAAGAAAGCCGAAGAAGCCGAGGCCGGAGACGAGCCCCGCCATCTCCGTCGAAAAGGAGAAGGTCGCGCGAAAATCCGTGAGGAACAGGCCGAATCCCATTCGGGCCGGACCATAGGTCATTGCCGTCGCGGCGAAGCCGGCGGCCGGCAGGGTCCAGAGCGGCGGATTGCGTCGCATCTGTCAGGAACGGCGCGGACCCCGGACGCGTTCCCGCAACATCCTGGTCGGTCCCGCGACACGCGCCGGCGATCGGATGGGAACGCACGCAGCAAAAAGGGACCGATCCCGAAGGACGGCCCCTCTCAAGACGTTGATCCTGGCGTCAGCCCTGGCGCGCCTTGAACTTCCGCTGCGTCTTGTTGATCACGTAAACCCGGCCCTTGCGGCGCACCACGCGGCAATCGCGATGGCGGTTCTTCAGCGACCGGAGGGAATTGCGAACCTTCATGGGTCGGCTCTCCTTCGTCTCGGCGCGCTAGGACGCCTCGGGGTTTCTCTCGTGCCCCGGATATTGGGGCCATGAATACGGGCGGTCCCGCAGGATAGCGTGGTGGGCGATACTGGGATCGAACCAGTGACCCCTTCGATGTCAACGAAGTGCTCTACCGCTGAGCTAATCGCCCTCCGTCGCGTCGAGGGTTCGGGACAATCCGACCCCCCGGCGTTCAGGTGGGCGGTGGATAGAGTCTTTCATCTTGCCGTGCAAGGGGGCTTTCTCGTGTTTCGCGACTACCTTATCAGGATGATACAAGGAGGCTCGGTTTCCATGCTGCGCAAGACCTTCCGCCTTTCGGAGCCGGCCATCACGACCGCGCCCCTTATCGTGTCGAGCCCGCATTCGGGGCGCGAATACGACTGGGATTTCCTGACCGCGACCGTGCTCGATGCCGACCGCATCCGCTCCTCGGAGGACGCCTATATCGACGTCCTGCTCGAACGGGTGCCGGCGCTCGGCGTCCCGCTTCTGGCGGCGGCGATGCCGCGGGCTTTCCTCGACCTGAACCGCGCGTCCGAGGAACTCGACCCCGCGGTGATCCGCGACCTGCCGCGCGGGCAGACCAACCCGCGGATCAGCTCCGGGCTCGGCGTGATCCCCCGCGTCGTGGCGCAGGGCCGCGCGATCTACGAGGGCAAGATCAGCCACCGGGAAGCGCGGCAGCGGATCGACCGTGTCTGGCGGCCCTATCACGCGCAACTCGCGCAGCTGATGGAGGCCGCGCATCGCCGGTTCGGGCAGGCGATTCTCCTGGATGTGCATTCCATGCCCCACGAGGCGATCGAGGGGACGGGTTCGGAGGGTGCGACCCCGCAGATCGTGCTGGGCGACCGGTTCGGCGCCTCCGCCGCCCCCGATCTGATGGACCGGGTCGAGAGCGTGTTCGTCGAGCTCGGCTTCCGCGTCGCGCGCAACACGCCCTTCGCCGGCGCCTATATCGCGCAGACCTACGGACGCCCGGGCGACGACCGTCACGCCATCCAGATCGAGATCGACCGGGCGCTCTATCTCGACGAGGTGCGGGTCCGGCCGTCGCAGTCCTTCGACGAGATGCAGCGGCTTCTGACCGAGGCCGTGGCGCGGATCTGCGCCGAGGTGACCGGACTGCGCGACATGGCGGCCGAATAGGTCAGCGAAGCGCGCGGCCCTTCACGATCGCGGCGTCTCCGAACCGGGCGCGAATCGCGTCGGCGGCGCGTTCGGCCCCGGCGCGGCGCAGCGCGTCCGGGTCGAGGAGATCGCCCGCGCGATCCGCCAGATCCGCCGCCACGATGTCCGACAGCCCAACGCCGATGAGTCGTGCCGGGCCCGTCTGCCCCAGGGCGTCGAACAGCGCTCGCGCCTCGCGGTAGATACGGTCGGCCATCTGGGTCGGCTCGGACAGGACGCGGCGGCGGGTCACGGTGGCGAAGTCGGCGTGCTTGAGCTTGAGCGTCACGACCCGCCCGGCGCTGCCCTTCGCCTTGGCGCGGGCGGAGACCTGCTCCGACAGGCGCCAGAGATGGCCGTCGAGAATGTCGCGGTCGGCCGTGTCCTCGCGGAAGGTCGTCTCCTTGGAGATCGACTTGACGGGCCGGTTGGCGCGAACGCCCCGGTGGTCCTCCCCCCGGGCGAGATGCCAGAGCCGGTCGCCCATCGCGCCGAAGCGTCGGGCGAGGTCGCGCCGGTCCCACCGCCGCAGGTCGGCGATGGTCTCGATCCCGGCGCGGCGGAGCGATTCCTCCCCGACGAGGCCGATCCCGTGGATGATGCCCACCTTCTTTGGCGCGAGGAACGCCGCGGTCTCCGCCCGCCCGATCACCGAAAAGCCCCGGGGCTTGTCGAGGTCGGACGCGATCTTGGCGAGGAACTTGTTGTGGCTGAGCCCGATGGAGCCGGTGATGCCGATCTCGTCGCGCATCCGCTTGGTCAGGCGCGCGAGCATCAGTGCGGGCGGCGCGCCGTGCAGACGCGCGGTGCCGGTCAGGTCGAGGAACGCCTCGTCGAGGGACAGCGGCTCGATGGCGGGGGTCAGGTCCTCCATCATCGCGCGGACCTGCCGCGACACCTCCACGTAGAGGTCCATCCGCCCCTTGATGATGACCGCGTCGGGGCAGAGCTCGAGCGCCTTGAACATCGGCATGGCCGAACGCACCCCGCGGATGCGCGCCACGTAGCAACAGGTGGAGACGACGCCGCGCCGTCCGCCGCCGATGATGACCGGCTTGTCGGCGAGCTCCGGCCGGTCGCGCTTCTCCACGCTGGCGTAGAAGGCGTCGCAATCCATATGCGCGATGGCGAGGTCGAAGAGCTCCGGATGCGAGGTGACGCGCGGCGACCGGCAGGACGGGCAACGGGTCCCCGCCTCGAAGGCGGTCAGGCACTGGCGGCACATCGCGGGCATGGGAGCAGTCTACAGGGCGCGGCACGGGCGGGGGAACCGGATTCGTGTCGCCCGGGTTGGAACACGACGCCGACAGAAACCGTGCGACCCGGGAGGGCACATGGCCGAGACCGATCCGAAGACGACGCCGCGCCCGGACGCCCCCGCGACCGGCACTCGTCCTGCCGGGACCACCGCGCCGCCCGCGGGCTCCACCCATTCCGCCGTCGAGACGCCGACCGACCGCAAGAGCCGGAACTGGCTCTGGATCGCGGTCGCCGCGGTGGTGGGCCTCCTTCTCGTCGTGTACCTGTTGTCGATGGGCGCCGATCCGGGCGTGGCTTCGGGATGAGCGAGGACCGGACCCGGATCAAGGGCTCAGGCCGGAGCCGTGGTACGATCGTGCTGGTCGTCCTCGCAACAATCGCCGTTCTGGTCGTGCTCTCCGCGCTCATCTTCGCCTCTGACGCGCCGGAGCTTTCGCCCGACGGCGCCGATGCCCGGGTGATCGACAGCAACGACGCGGAGGGAACGCTCGGCAATTAAGAGCCGAGAACCGACCGAATACTGCACCGCGCTTGCCCGGACGGGCAAGACCGCTCCTTGTTAACCGATGCGTCCAACGATCTCGAGGGAGAGACAAAGATGGCTGACCCGAACCGTACCGGCACCACGACCCGGACGAACACCACCACCCCGACGACGAAGGGCCGAAGCAACAACACGCTCTGGATCATTATCGGCGCCGTCGTCGTACTGGCGCTCTTGTACTTCTTCGTCTTCGCCGGAACCGACACCGTCGAGGATCCCGCCGTCGAGGGCGGCGCACCTGCCGTGGACGCGCCGGCGGGCGATGTCGCCCCGCTCGAAGGCGGGACCGTCGAGGGCACCGGCAACTGATGTACACGTTGCACCGAACCGGCGTCCCTGCTGGACGTCGGTTTGGTGTGGCGGGTTTCGGTCCGATGGAACAGGCGGAGCCCGGGCGCCGTTTCACCTCCGTCATATCCAGGAGAGATGAACATGGTCAGGGAACCCGACGACGCGCCCGTGCCGGAGAAGTCGAAGAAGAACTACTATATCGGCCTGATCGTCGCGATCATCGTCGGGGGCGCGCTCGTGCTCTTCGTCCTGCCGAACCTCTATTACCAGACCGACGAGGGGCCGGCGACCGATAGCGCCGACGGCATCGTCACGCCGTCTCCCGACGGGCTCGATGCGGGCGGCGATCCGGTCGCGCCGGAGAACTGATCGCGTGTCAGGCGTTGGGGTGGGTCGCTTGCGGGGATCGTAATTCCCGCAAGATCGCCTGCGCAGCAGCGGCCGGGTCGGGCGCGGTCCAGACCGGACGACCGACGACGACGTGATCGGCACCCGCACGGATCGCTTCGGCCGGTGTCGCCACGCGCTTCTGATCGCCGAGTGCCGCGCCCGCGGGCCGCACGCCCGGCGTAACGATGAGCTTGCCCGTCGCCTCCGGCAGCGCGCGTATTGCCGCCGCTTCCTGCGGCGAGGCGATCACGCCGTCCGCCCCGGCCGCGAGCGCACGACGGGCGCGCTCAACGACGAGTTCGGGCACGTCGCCCGGCGCGATCAGCGCGGCGTCGAGATCGGCCCGGTCGAGCGAGGTCAGGATGGTGACGGCGAGGATCTTCGTGTCGCCCTTCGCCTGCGCGGCGGCGTCGACGACATGCGGGTCGCCATGCACGGTCAGGAAGTCTAGCTCGAACTGGGCGAGCCCCCGCACCGCCGCCTCGACCGTCGCGCCGATGTCGAAAAGCTTCATGTCGAGGAAGATGCGTTTGCCGTGCTCGGACTTGAGTTCGTTCGCGAGCGCCAGCCCGCCGCCGGTCAGCATGCCGAGCCCGATCTTGTAGAACGACACCGCGTCGCCGAGCCGCGCGGCCAGATCCAGCCCCGCGAGCGCGTTGGGCACGTCGAGCGCGACGATCAGGCGGTCGTCTGCGCGAGTTGTGGTCGGATCGGTCATCGGGGCCTCCGCAGGGTCACGGCCGGGTAGGGGAGGCGGACGTGCCTGTCCAGAGCGACCCTTACGTGTCGGGGTCGATCCCGCCCATCGCGCAGACGCGGTGCCATTCCTCGGGCGTGACGGGTTGCACCGAAAGCCGGCTATTCTTCACGAGCGCCATCTCCGCGAGCGCGGGCTCCGCCTTGATATCGGCCAGCGTGACCGGCCGCGAAAGCGGGGCCACCGCGCGGATGTCGACGCATTCCCAGCGGTCGTCCTCGGTCGTGCTGTCGGGGTGGGCCGTGGCGCAGACCTCGACCACGCCCACGACCGCACGCGCAGCCTGGCTGTGATAGAAGAATCCGCGGTCGCCCACCGCCATCTCCCGCATGAAGTTGCGCGCCTGGTAGTTCCGCACGCCGTCCCATTCCTCGCCCGCATCGCCGCGTGCGACCTGATCGTCCCAGGACCAGACCGAAGGCTCCGACTTGAAGAGCCAGTATCTCATCCACTGATCACCCGGTTCCAGGTTTCGATGCGGACGTCCTCGAAAAGCCCGGCCTTCGCGTAGGGGTCGCCCTCTGCGAAGGTTTCGACATGGGCGCGATCCTCGGTGTCGAAGATGATCAGTGAGCCCGACATCTCGCCCGCCGCATTCACGAACGGTCCGGCCTGCACGACGTGGGGATCGGCCTTCAGGTAGGCCAGATGCGCGTCCCGGTTCGCCTTGCGGACCTCCAGATGGCCGGGCTTGTCGGTGGAGATGAGGGCGTGGAGCATGGTCATTCGTCCTTCAGATCGCGGTCGAGCAGGGTTCGTATCGCATCCTCGACATTTGTCCGCGCGGCCACAAGGTCGTCCACCGCCCGCGTCACCGGCAGGTCGATGCCGCGCGGGCGCGCGAGGCCGAGCGCGGCGGTCGCCGTCGCCGTGCCCTCCGTCGTGGCCTCGGGTGCCGCTTCGCCGCGTCCGAGGGCGAGACCGAGCGCGAAGTTCCGCGAGGCCGGCGAGGCACAGGTGAGTGCGAGGTCACCCAGCCCGGAAAGGCCCATCAGTGTTTCCCGCCGCGCGCCCATCGCCTCCGCCAGCCGCATGATCTCCGCCATGCCTCGCGTCATCAGCGCCGCGCGCGCCGATTCGCCGAGACCCGCCCCGATCGCCGCGCCGCAGGCGATGGCCACCACGTTCTTGAGCGCCCCGCCGAGTTCCACGCCCGTCACGTCGGTCGTGCAATAAAGCCGCAGAGTGGGCGTCGAGAGCCTCGCCTGCAGGGCTCGGCCCGCGTCGGGGTCCCCGCAGCCCAGCGACAGCGCGGTCGGCAGGCCCCGGGCGATGTCGGCGGCGAAGCTCGGGCCCGAGAGGATGGCCGGCACGGTGCCGGGCCAGGCCTCGCGCAGGATCGCGGTCGGCCCGCGCAGGCGGGCGAGGTCCACCCCCTTGCAGGCGGCAACGGCGTGGCGCGGAGCAGAGGTGAGATCCCCGAGCGCCTCGGCCAGCCGCTGCATCGGGATCGCGAGGATCAGCGTCTCGCAAGCGGCGAGGTCATCCGCGGCGCCGGTCGGACGCACCGCTTCGGGCAAGGTCACGTCCGGCAGTCGAGGCAGGTGGCGCGTCCGGTCGGCCGCCGCCATCACGGCGGCGTCACGGCCCCAGAGGCGGACATCCCGACCGGCGCGCGCCAGCGTCACGGCGAGCGCGGTGCCGAAGGCCCCGGCCCCGGCGACGCCGATCACGCCTTGGCCCCGCGCTTGCCGGAGCCGAGCATGGGCGCCGCCGCCCGGTCGAGCGGCCAGCGCGGACGCGCGGCCAGGGTCAGATCGTCGAAGTCCCCCGCGTCGAACCGCTCGATCCCGGCCCAGGCGATCATCGCGGCGTTGTCCGTGCAGAGCGCGAGGGGCGGCGCGACGAAGGGCAGGCCTGCCGCCTCCGCGACGTCTTCGAGCGCGGCGCGCAGGGACCGGTTCGCCGCGACCCCGCCGGCGACGGCGAAGGTAGTCACGTCCGAGAGGGCGAGCGCCCGGCGGGACTTCTCGGCGAGGACCTCGGCGACCGCCGTCTGGAAACTGGCGCAGAGATCGGCGCGCATCTCCCGCGGCAGCCCGCCATGCGCCGCTACCGCCGCGTCGCGCGCGCGCAGGACGGCGGTCTTTAGGCCCGAGAACGACAGGTCGCAGCCCGGACGGTCGAGAAGCGGTCGCGGCAGCGGCACCGTCGCGCTTCCCCCGGCGGCGCAGGCCTCGACCGACGGGCCGCCCGGTTGCGGCAGGGCCAGAAGGCGCGCGACCTTGTCGAACGCCTCCCCCGGCGCGTCGTCGATGGTCCCGCCGAGCCGGGCGAAGGCATCCGGCCCCTCGACACGGAGGAACTGGCAATGGCCGCCGGAGACGAGGAGCATGAGATAGGGAAAGGCCAGCCCGTCCGTCAGCCGCGGCGTCAGCGCGTGCCCGGCCAGATGGTTGACCCCCAGAAGCGGCAGGCCCGTCGCCGCGGACAATCCCTTGGCGCACATCACCCCCGCCAGCACGCCGCCGATCAGGCCTGGCCCGGCCGTGACCGCGATGGCGTCGCAATCCACGAGGCCCAGACCCGCCGCGGCCAGCGCCCGCTCCACGGCGAGGTCGATCTTCTCGGCATGGGCGCGGGCCGCGAGTTCGGGCACGACGCCGCCGAAGCCTGCATGCAGGTCGTCCTGGCCCAGCACGACGTTCGACAGGATCGCGCCGCGCCCGCCCGCATCGCGCCGAACCACGGCCGCGGCGGTGTCGTCGCAGGAGCTCTCGAGCCCCAGAACCGTCACCTCTTGTGTCATGTCCCGCCCGCGTCCAGTGTCGCGCCCCGTTCCCTAGCGTGGCCCGATGGAGGGAACAATGCAGGCGATGCCGATCCTCCTGACCCGCCCGCTGGCGCAGTCCGAGGCGCTGGCGGAGACGCTCCGGGCGGCGGGGGCAGGACGCATCTTGATCGCGCCGCTGATCGAGATCGTCCCGGGCGACCGCTTGCCGGACGTGCCGGGGGGCGCCTTGCTGACCTCGGCCAACGCGGCCCGGGCCTGGACGACGCTCAACGGGCGGCCGGGTCTGCCGGCATGGGTGGTCGGGCCGGGCACGGCGTCGGCGGCGCGGGCGGCGGGGTTCGACGTCCGGGGCGTGGCACCGGACGCGACAGCGCTGGCGTCCCTCGTGCCACCCGACGCGCCGCCGCTCATGCATCTGCGCGGTACGGTGCAGCGGGGCGATCTGGCCGGCGCGCTCCGGGCGCGGGGCATTCCGGCGACCGACGCGGTCCTCTACGATCAGGAGGCGCGGCCCCTGACGCCGGCAGCGCGGGCGTTGCTGGTGGAAGGGCCGGTGCTGGTGCCGCTCTATTCGCCCCGGACGGCCGCGCGTCTGCGGACGGAATGTCCAGCCGTTCTGACGGGCCATCTGCGGGTCGTCGCCTTGAGCGATGCAGTCGCCGCCGAATCCCCCGTTCCGCCGCTTGCGGTGGCCGCGACGCCGGACGGTCCGGCCATGCTCCGCGCGATCCTCGCGAATTTGCGGGCTTCGCCTGTTGAGGGGCGCGGACGCTCGGTCTAGGTGTAGGCGGATAGACCGGGACCGTCCCGGCATTGCCGGAGGGGACGTCTTGGCGCGAAGCACGAAGAAACCGCCTGCGAAGACGGAAACCGATCACGCCCTCGACACCCCGGCGCATACCGATTTCACGATGCCTTCGCAGGACGACGCAGCCGGCCCGGACCGCGAGGCCGAGCAGAGCCTGGAGACTTCGGACGTCGAGCAAGACGCCGAAACATCGACCGTCGAGCAGGCCGCCGGCACTTCTGCCGTCGATCAGGATGCCGAGACGTCGGACGCCGCCGGCCCCGACATAGCCGTTCCAAGGGTGGGCCGGTCGTCCGGAACGAAGGCTTCCGCGGCGAAGACGGACGACGTGACCGAACCTCCGAGCGAAACGTCCGCCGATATCGGCGAGACCGCTGCGGGGGTGGACTCGCCCGATTCCGAGGAATCGTCCGTTGACGAACCTGACCCCGAGGCCTCGGCGGAGACGGCCAGCACGCCGCGGGTGGA
Source organism: uncultured Jannaschia sp. (assembly GCF_947494055.1). GTDB lineage: Bacteria > Pseudomonadota > Alphaproteobacteria > Rhodobacterales > Rhodobacteraceae > Jannaschia. The sequence continues at coordinate 79,744 of NZ_CANLTR010000003.1, forward strand.
TCGCGATCAGGTAACCGGGGCCCCGGGGTCGCAGGACGACGCGTCCGATCCGGTCGCGGGGGCGGACACGCGCTCGGATGCGGACGGGGGGAACGGCGGGACCGCCATCGCCCCCGCGCCGCAACCGCAGATTCTGGAGAAGCGCGGACCGGGCTTTCTGCCGCTGGTTCTGGGCGGCCTCGTCGCCGGGGCGATCGGCTATGCCGTGCCGACCTTCCTGATACAGGACGATACGCCGACCGAGGTCGGGAACCCGGCCATCGACGACAGCCGCATTGCCGCGGTGGAGGCGGACGTCGCCGAGTTGTCGGCCCGCCCGGCCTCGACCGCCGCGATCGACGAATCCGATCTGGAGGCGATCCGGGGCGCGCAGGCCGAGCTGAACGACCGCCTCGACGCGATCGAGTCGCAGGTCGGCGCGCTCGAGGGGCGGTCCGCGGTGGCAGATGCGACGCAAGACCTGCGCACGCAGGTGGAGACGATGGGATCCGATATCGAGTCGCTCCGTACGGACCTGACTGGGCGGGTCGACGCGCTGGCCGGCGACGTCGATGCGCTGTCCGGGCAGGTCGGGTCGCTCTCCGACGAGGTCGAGTCCCTTTCGGGCCAGTTCGACACGGTATCCGGCGAGTTCGAGACGCTTCGGGACGACCTCGGCCCGCGACTCGACAGCGTGGAGAGCCAGTTGTCGGAGGTTTCGGCGCGGGCCGACGACGTGGAAGCGGTTGCCGAGGCGCAGGCTCGCGAGGCGGCACGCAATCAGGTCGCGATCGCGCTCGAGTCCGGCGCGCCCTTTGCCGAACCGCTCGGCGTGCTCGGCCCCGCGCCCTGGGCGCTGTTCAACGCGGCCGACCGCGGCGTGGACACGCTGGGCGAGCTTCGCGCCGACTTCGCACCGCTTGCGCGCGAGGCTTTGCGCGCGGCGCGGACCGCGGAGACGGAGCCGGGCGTCGCCTCGCTGTTCCGGAACGCGTTCAACGCGCGGTCCCTCGAACCGCGGGAGGGCGACGACCCGGACGCGGTGCTGAGCCGCGCGGACGCCGCGGTCGACGCGGGCGATCTGGAGGCCGCGCTGGACGAGATCGCCGCGCTGCCCGAAGATGCCCAGACGGTGCTGGCGGACTGGACCGAACGTGCGCGAACACGGGCCGAGGCCGTCGCGGCCGCGGATGAATTTCTGAAGGACGGGTGAGGATTCTCGATGCTCTGGTCGCTGTTCAAGATCCTGCTCTTCGTGGCGCTCATCGTAGCGCTGGCCTTCGGCGTGCAATGGCTCCTGTCGGTCTCGGGCGAGGTGCTCGTGACCTTCAACGGCCAGGAATACGTCCTGCCGCCCCTGATGGTGGTGATCTGCGCGCTGGCGTTGATGCTCGCGCTCTGGGTGCTGTTCAAGCTGGCGGGACTGCTAATCGCGGCGCTGCGCTTCATCAATGGCGACGACACCGCGCTGGGGGCGTATTTCGATCGCAACCGGGAACGGAAGGGCTACGACGCGCTGTCCGACAGCCTGATCGCGCTGGCCTCCGGCGAGGCGCGCGAGGCCGCGGCCAAGGCGCAGAAGGCGGAACGGTACCTGCAGCGGCCCGAAGTGACGACCCTGCTGGTCGCGCAGGCGTCGGAGGCGGCCGGGGAGACGGCGCGGGCGCGCGATGCGTGGAAGGAGCTTCTCGCGCATGACCGCACCCGCTTCGTCGGGGTGCGCGGCCTGATGCGGCAGAAGCTCGAGGAGGGCGACACGGAGACGGCGATGAAGCTGGCCGAGAAGGCCTTCGCGCTGAAGCCGCGCCACGTGGAGACGCAGGACACGCTTCTCCGGCTGCAGGCCCGCGACGAGAACTGGGACGGGGCGCGGCGGGTGCTCACCGCCAAGCTCAAGGCCGGCACGCTCCCGAAGGACGTCTACAAGCGGCGCGAGGCGGTGCTGAGCCTCGCCGATGCCCGCGATCAGCTCGCCCGCGGCGATACCGGAAAGGCGCATGCCGAAATCCTCGAGGCGAACCGTCTGTCGCCCGAGCTCGTGCCCGCCGCCGTCCTCGCGGCGCGGGCGCATATCGAGGCAGGCGAACTGCGCCGGGCGTCCAAGGTCCTCAGGGTCGCGCGGGCGAGGACGCCGCATCCCGACCTCGCCGCGGCCTTCGCCGATATCGATCCGGCCGAGACCCCGGCGGCGCGGATCAAGCGGTTCCAGCCGTTCCTGAAGGTCGCGCCGGACGCGCCCGAGACACGGATGCTGGATGCCGAATTGCACCTTGCGGCCGAGGACTTCCCCGGTGCGCGCCGGGCCTTGGGCAAGACCTGGGAGACGCATCCGACGACGCGCTCGCTGTCGCTGATGGCGGCGATCGAGCGGGGCGAGGGCGCGTCCGAGGCCGTGGTGCGCGGCTGGCTGGCCAAGGCGCTCACCGCGTCGCGCGGGCCGCAATGGGTTTGCGACAATTGCGGCACGGTCCATGCCGACTGGCTGCCGGTCTGTACGCATTGCGAGGCGTTCGACAGCCTCGAATGGCGCGAGGTCGAGTCCGGCGGGTCCGGAACCGCCACGCTGTCCTCTGAGATGCTGCCGCTGCTGATCGGCCCGTCCACGGCCGGGATATCTGACGCGGAGACCGCCGCGCCCGCCCCCGAGCCGCAGAAGCAGAACGACGAGCACCCCGCCGACACGGACGCTACCCGGCGTGAGGCCGACCCGATCGAGACGTTGCCGGCCGGATCCTCTCCGCCAGCGCCGCAGGACGAGGCTCCGACCACCGCGGGAACGTCGCGAATGTAGGAAATTCGGGGCTGGAAACGGCTTCGGACCCCTGCTAGGACGCCGCCACGGTGCCGCTGTAGCTCAGCTGGTAGAGCACGTCATTCGTAATGATGGGGTCGGGGGTTCGAGTCCCTTCAGCGGCACCAGTCGGATCAGACCCGAAAGAAAAAGCCCGCATCTCCGGATGCGGGCCTTTCTCGTGAGGCGATCGCGGGGAGCGTCACACGGTCAGAGATCACCCGCGACGACGAGCGCGAGTTGCAGCCAGGCCGCTTCGTGGGCGGCGATTATTGCGGGATAGCTTTCAGGGTCGGCGACCGGGATTGTGATGCCGAAGTTCCCCACCCGGTCGCGCCCCTCCGTCTCCGACCGCACGGCGTAGGTTCCGGTGAAGCGGAGGGTACCGGTGGACTGCACGATCATGTCCTCGACGAAGACGGAGACCTCCGCCTCCGGAAAGCCCGAGAGCGGCCAGGGCTCGACCGCCACGCGGGCATCGGTGATCGTGTTCAGATGCCGCGCCAGCGCCCCCTGCAACGCGCGGTCGGGCAGGTCCGCCCAGAGCCTGTCGGTGTTGGTGACGAGGCTGCCGTCGGGCTGTTCGATCGGGATCTCCTGGTTGATCGCGTATTCCGGTATCGAGACCTCGTTCACCTGAACCGACGCCGCCGCGACGTTCACGCGGGTTTCGGTCGTGGCCGGCGGCGGTGAGAAATATTGCGTCTCGCCGCAGGCGGTCAGGGTGAGGAGGAGGGCGGCGAGGGATGCTCTCATGGGTCAGCGTCCTAGCAGGAGGGAGTTCGGGTTGCGTTCGATCGTGCGCGAGAGGGACGAGACGTCTTCCGCCGCCCGCGTCGCGGCGCGCAGCGCGCGGTAGAGCTCGGCGTTGATACGGCTGTCGCTGCCGTAGCCGGCCAGAACACCGCTGGCATCGTTCGAGAGCGTCGCGAGCCGATCCACGAGCGCGGGCAGGTCCTGTGCGGCCTCGCGGATGCTGTCGGCCGCGGTCGAGGAGGAACGGAGCGTGGCGTTGAGGTTGTCGAGCGTGCCGCCGGTTCGGATCGTCTCGATCGTCAGCCGTAGTTCCTCGAGCGTGTCGGACAGGACGACAGGGACGTCGTCGGCCTCGTCCGAGGACAGGAACGCATCGGCCGTGGTCATCAGCTGCGTCGTGGAGTCGACCAGCTCGTCGAGCGCGAGGGCGTTGGCCTTGGCCGAGAGCGTGTTGAGGTTCTGGCCCAGCAATTCCGCCTCGGTCAGCACGCGCTCGGCCGAGGCAGAGAGTTCAGGCAGGTTCCGCGTGCCGTTCGCGACCGATTGCGCCGCCGCGGCGGCGGCGTCGAGCGCCGCAGCGAGGCGGGACGCCGCGTCCTGCTCGGCTAGGTCCTGTACGAGGACGCGGATATCGGCGCTGGTGGTCGCGAGTTCGGAGATGATCGTCTGGACCTCGGGGCTGGCCACGAGGGTGCGGCCGTCCTCGAGGAGGCCGCGTGCGGCGCCGGGCAGGGCCTGCGTGTCGGCCGAGGCGAGGAGCGCTTCGGCGGCGGCGGCGACTCCGTCGATCTGCGACCGGAGCGAGCCGAGATCGGCTGTTCCGGCGGCGACGTTCGCGGCCGTCGTGTCGATGGCTGCCAGCGCGCGGTCCACGGTGGCCGAGATCGCGGTCCCGTCGAAGGGCGCGACCACCGCCCGGATGTCGGCGCTTGCCGCGGCGAGGTCGGAGAGGATGGCGTCGAGTTCGGGCGCGGCGATCAGGTCGCGCGCGTTGCGCAGCGTGTCCGCGGCGAGACCGGGGATGGCCCGGGTGCCCTCGTCGTCGAGAATCCCGTTCACGCCGTCCAGCGTCGCCCGCGCCGCACCGACGACGGCGTCGAGGTTCTCCGTGCCAGCCGCGATGTTGTCGGCCGCCGCCTGGGCTGCGGCCAGCGCGTCCGCGAGGCGGGTCGCGATGTCGCGTTCGGCGATGTCGGCGGAGATCGCGCGGAGGTTGCCGGAGATCGCCTCGATGTCGGTGAGCGTGGCGGCGATCTCGGGGGTCGACAGGATGGCTTGCCCGTCCTCGACAAGCCCGCGCCCGTCGGTGAGCAGCGCGAGCACCTGGGCCGGAATGGCGCGGGTCGACTCGTCGGCGGCGAGGCGGTTGACGTTGTCCAGCAGGTCGGTCGCCGAGCCCAGAAGCTCCTCGACCGGCAGGTCGTTGATCCGTTGCAGGACGGATTGCGCGCTGGCCGTGATGTCGTCGATCTCGGCCGGGACCGTGGGGATGAGCGGATTCGCTGCCACGCCGATCTCGAGCCGCCCGGGCTCCGTCTCGGGGGCGTCGACCAGTTCGATGGCGAGGCTGCCGCCGAAGAGGGAGGTCGAGACCAGCTGCGCCCTCAGACCGTCCTCCACGAGTTCGTCGATGAAGTCGATGCCATCGATCTCGTTGCCGCCCTCGGCGAAGCCCATTCGCTGCGGCTGCAGCGACATCACGGCAAGAAGCTCTACCTCGTTGGTCGGATCGTCGGGGCGGACGAAGCCGGTGACGCCGGTCACGAGCCCGACGCGAACGCCGCGGTAGCGAACGATGGCGCCCTCGGAAAGGCCCCCCGCGACGGTGGGAAACAGCGCCGAGATGGTGACGCTCTGCTCGGCGGGCGCCTCGAAGCTGGACGTGCGGGCGGCGTCCTCGGTGTCGAAGATGTTGTAGACGTAGCCAGCCTCGATCTGCGTGCCGCCGGAGATCAGGGTGTCGAAATTGACGCCGCCCTCGAGGATCGACGCGATCGAACCGATGCGGATGTCGACGCCACCCGCGCCGAGCGAGGCCGACACGCCCGAGGCGTCCCAGAACCGCGTGGCCGTCGAGAGTTGCCGGTCGTAGGGCGACAGGATGAAGGCGTCGACGCGCACCTCGGTGCCGTCGGGGGACAGGGTTGGCTCGGAGACCTCGCCCACCTCGATGCCGCGATAGAGGATTGGCGCGCCCGGGCCGAGGCGGGAGCTGTCCTTCGCGCGCAGCACGATCGCCGTGCCCTCCACGCCCGGCGGGATGATCGGCGCGCGTTCGTTGCCGACGAAGGCCGTCTGTGCGTTGGCGGCCCGGTTGTCCCAGGTTCCCTGGATGTATGTGCCCGAGAGGATCGTGTTCAGGCCCTGCACGCCGCGCGCGGTCACTTCCGGCTGGACGATCCAGAAACTGGCGCTCTCGTCGAGGAAGGGGGCGATGTCGTTGTTGACGCGGACATAGACGTTGACCTCACTCAGGTCGGAGGTGAAGCCCACATCCTCGACGATGCCGACCGTCACCTCGCGGTAGCGCAGCGTGGTCTGTCCCACGGTGACGCCGGACGCGTCCGGGAAGGAAATCGAGATCAGGACGCCGCGATCGGACCAGGACTGGTAGGCGATCGCCAGCGCGATCAGGACCGCCACGACCGGCACGAGCCAGACGGCGGAGACGATGCCGCGGCGGCTGCGACGGGTCTCGGAGACGGGCGCGGCGGGACGGTTCGGGTCGTCGGTCATGCAGGACTTTCGTCGGAGGTCTGCCGGATCTGATCCCAGATGCGGCGACTGTCGAAGCTCATGGCGGCGAGCATGGTGAACACGACCGATAGCGCGAAGCAGACGGCAGCGACACCGGGATTGATCGTCGCAAGCAGGTTGAACTGCACCAGCGCGGCGAGGATGGCGACGACGAAGACGTCGATCATCGACCAGCGCCCGATCCATTCGACGACCTCGTAGAGGTGCAGGAGCTGGCCGGGCTTGTGGCCGTGCGGGCGTCGCACGATGGTCGCGAGATAGGCGATCGCGATGAACTTACCGACGGGGATGATGACGCTCGCGAAGAAGACGATGCCCGCGACGCCGTAGGCGCCGTGATGGGCAAGCTCGATCACCCCGCCGACGATGGTCGCGTCCTGCACTTGTCCGACCGTCCGCGTCAGGAGCATCGGATAGAGGTTGGCGGGGATGTAGGCCATCAGCCCGACGAGCCACCACGCCCAGACCCGTTGCATCGAGGTGCGGTCGCGGCTTTCCAGCGAACCGCCGCAACGCGTGCAGGTCCGCGTGCCCATCGGCGAGACGCGGGTGCAGTGCTGGCAGCCGACGAGGCCGGCCTCGCGGGCCGTCAGCGCCGCGATGCGGTGTCCAGTGCCGTCCATATGGAATACTTGCTCAGCTGCGTGTCCTGCAGCGCCGTTATGAAGACGATGGCGGCGAAGGACCAGAAGGCGGGGCCCATCGCAAGCGTCGCGAGGTCGCCGAGCTTCACCAGCGCGACCGCGACGCCGATCATGAAGATCTCCGCCATCGCCCAGGGGCGAAGCGTCTCGGCCAGGCGCAGCGTGAAGGCCGCGCCGGGCAGGGGCGGACGGTCGAAGGACAATGGCCCGAGCGCCCAGATGAAGCAGACCAGCCGCGACACCGGCAGGACGATGACGAAAAGCGTCACCGCGATGGCGAGGGGCGCCATCACGCCGCGGTTGAAGGCCATCGCCGTCTCGAAGACCGAGGCGCGGCTGTCGAAGACGCCGTTGCGAAGCTCGAGGAACGGGAAGAAGATCACGATGAACATCAGGACGAGCGAGGTCGAGGCCAGCACGACGATGCGGACGATCGCCTCGGGGCGGTCCACCGCGATGACCGTGTTGCAGCGCACGCAACGCAGCCGCTTGCCATCCGTCACGCCATGGATCTCGTGCAGGGCGTCGCAGACCGGACAGCAGACCAGGTCTTCGGACGGGGCCATCAGTAATCCTTCTCGTAGAACAGTCCGAGCGAGGTGCTCCCCGCCGCGCCGACGGAGCCGCGAACCGTCAGGTCGCGGGTGACGTCGAGGTTCAGAGACAGGTCCGCTTCCCCGTTCTGGTCGATCTGCACGTCCGTGTAGACGTTGTCGGACACGTATTTCCCCGCCCGGAGCGCAACGTTCCCTTCGTCGTCGGTCGTCACGTCGAGATCGTCGAGCCCGGCGCTGCCGCGGAGGTTCTCGAGAAGTCCCCCCTGCGAGCGTCCCGCGAGCACCGCGACGGAGTTCGCGAGCTGCAGGGCCTGTAAAGGCGACAGCTCGCTCAGGTCACGGCCGAAGAAGATCTGCGCGACGATCTCCTCCTGCGGGATCTCGGGCGTCGACTCGAAGCGCACCTCGATCGCGTCGGCCGGTCCTTCGACAACGATCGAGGCGGTGATCGAGTCGGTCTGCGTCACCGCGACGAGGCGGATATACGGGGTCAGCCCGCCCTGGAAGGTGATCGTGCCTTCGTCGAGGTCGAAGCGCTGCTGCAGGATGTCGAGCCGCCCGCGGACAAGCTCGAACCCGCCGGTCGTCACCGGATTGGCGGTCGTACCCCGCAGCCCCAGTGTCCCGCCGAGCTCCGCGTCGAGGCCACGGCCCCGGATGAAGATGCGACCCGGCGCGTCGATGGTGAGGTTCAGCCCGTAGGCCGGGCCGCCGCCACCGGACGGGGACATCGCGCCGTCCGAGCCGTCCTGTCGTGCCAGCGCGAGCGTCCGCTGCACCGGGCGGGGCGTGTTGATGTGGCGGATTTCCCGGAGGTCGCCGATCGCGGTGAGGCCGGAGGAGGGAACCGCGATCTCCGCCCCGTCGATGCGGATGTTGCCACCGATCACCGCGCCGCCGGTCAGCGGCCCGGTGATCGTGACACGGCCGTCCACCTCGGCGGTGTAGAGCTGCGGGTCCTCCAGCGTGACGTCGAACTCGGTCGTCAGGTTGGCGCTGTAGGGCGCCGACAGGCCGACCGGGCCGTCGAGCGAGATGCGCCCGCCCGATTGCGGCGAGGCCGTGAGCGTGATCTGGGCTTGTCCGTTCTGCAGATCGATCCGCGCGTCGATGTCGTCGAGCCCGTTCCTGAGCGACGGCAGGACCAGCGCCGCGTCGTTCGCGGTGATCGTGCCGGACACCGCGTCGAGCCCCGGCGGGCCGTTCACGCTCAGGTCGAACTGCGCGACGCCCGCGATCTGCTGCGGTGCGAGCGCGGGATTGGCGAGTCCGAGCGGCGCCGACCCGGTCACCGACAGGTCGAGATTGCCGTCGGGCAGCACCGACCCGGCAACGGCGGCATTGGTGCCGGAGGGTCCGTCCAGGTCGACGTCAACGGCCCAGACCTCGCCCTGTCGTTCGGCGGTGCCCGCGACGTTCAACGGACCGGCGATCTCGGGGACGAGCGGGCCGATATCGGGCACCGACAGGTCGAAGGAGGCCCGGGGAGACTCTCCGGTCAGCACGCCTTCCGCCGTCAGCGTGGCGCCGAGCGGGCCGCTCGCATCAATGTCCGCGTTCCACTGTCCATCCTGCTGGAACAGCCGGCCGGAGGCGTCGAGTGCGCCGTCGAGGCCCGGCACGAAGGGCGACACGTCGCCGGCGTTGAGCTGGAAGTCCAGATCGGCTTCGGGTCCCGTCGCGATGCCGGAGACGCTGGCCGAAAGCGCCTGCGCGCCGTCGACGTTCACGTCGACCTGGAACTGGCCGTCCACCTGCTCGGCCTCGACGTCGTAATTCAGCGGCCCCTGAAGCTGCGGCGCGAGTATGGAGGAATCGGGAATCTGCCCCGTCGCCGTGATCGACGGCACGCCGTTTACGAGGTCCACACTCGCGTCGAGCGTGGCGTCGTAGGGACCGGTTCCGTTGAGATCGATGGCGAAGCCGGTTTCCGTCTGCACTGCCTGCCCGGTGACCGACAGGCCGCCCGGCACGGGCGCGAGCTCGCTCAGATCGGGCACGTCGGCGGTGAAATCCACCGTGAGCGGCGCGGCGGTTACGATGCTCTCGGCCGTGACGACCGAAGCGTAGGGGCCGCGCGCCATGATCTGCGCTGCGATGTCCTCGCCGATCCGCGCGACATTGCCGTCGATGTCGAGGCGGCCCTCGATACCGGGCGCGAAGTCCTCAAGCTCGGGGATCGTGCCGGCGAAATCGACGGAGAGGGCGTCGCCCGTCACCGGGCCGGAGGCGCGCAGCGTGATGTCCGAGGGCGCGGCGACGGAGGTGTCGATCTCCCACACTCCGCCAACCTGACGAAGCGTGCCTTCGAGGTCGACCGCGCCCTGCAGCGCGGGCTGGCTCTCCAGCGCGGGGACGGGGCCGGTCAGGTCGGGCAGGGTGGCCGAAAAGGCGATCTCCGGCGTGTCGCCGGTGACGGTGCCTGCCACCTCGGCCGTGAGATCCCAGGGGCCGGACGCATCCGCGTCGATCGACCAGACCCCGTTCGTCGCCGAAGCCTGTCCCGTGAGTTCGAGCGCGCCGGGTACGCCTTCGGCGAAGGCGGAAATGTCGGGGATAGCAGCGGAAAAGGTCACGTCCGGCGCCGGTCCGGTCAGGACGCCGTCGGCCGAGATCGTGACGCCCTCGGGCGCGGAGGCGTCGAGCGTGCCGGACCAGTTGCCCTCTTCGTCCTGCGTCACGTCGGCGGCGGCCTGGATCGGCCCATCGAGGCGCGGGTCGATGCGGGTGCCGTCCTCGATCGTCGCGGAGAAGGTCGCGCGGCTGGTTTCTCCGGCCTCGCGCTCGGGCGCTTCCTCGTCGAGGATCGCCGCGCTGCCTTCTGCGGAGAGGTGATCGTTCGAGAGGGTCATCGCGTCGACGAAGGTGCCGCTCGTGGTGCGACGCGTGTCGATGGCGAGAATCGTCTCGCCCTCGAGGATCGCGTCGGCCTGCGGAATGCCGAGCGCGAGATCCTGCGTCACCGCGCCGAGGGACAGGTCGAAGGTCGCGGCAACCGGTGCGTAGGTGCCGGTCACGGTCGCCTCCGCCGCGCCGCTCAGGTCCTGACCGGACAGGCCGGAAAGGCGCGCGAGGTCCGCGAAGGTCGAGACCAGATCTAGGGTCAACGTCAGCGGCTGCTCCGGGTCGGTTCCGTCGGCAGTGACGGATCCGGACAGGTCGTAACCCGCGCCGTCGAGCGACAGGTCGGTGAGACGGACGGGCGCCCCGTCCTGCCAGCCCACGTTCGCGGCGAGGTCGACCGCGTCGCCCACGGCCTGCTGCAGCGCGGGGTCGGCGAAGTCGAGCGCCTGCAGCGCGGCGGCGATCTCCGCGGTCGCGGCTTGGACCGTGCCGTCGCTGCGTTCGATCGCGCCTTCGGCGTTCACGCTCGCGGTGCCGAGTTCGAGCGTCGGCGTCGTGTAGTCCTGCGCGGTAAGGTCGAGCGTCCAGGTTTCGGACTGCGCCGCGTCGTAGGCCACGTCGAGTTCAGCGCTCAGAAGCTGGCTTTCGGTGGCGGTCGGCAGCAGGATCGGCGTGCCGTCGGGTGACGCGAGTTGACCGGTCACGTCGACGAAGCTCGGCCAACCATCGGTGCCGAGCCGGACCGTGCCCGCGAGCTGCAACGCCTGCGTGTCGAGCCGGAACGTGTCGAGGTCGAGGCTGCCGTCGTCGCGTTGCAGGCCTTGTGCGACGAGCGCGATGTCGTCGCCGAAGAAGGCCTGGTAGCGCGGGGCAAGCAGCGCGGTGACGTCACCGCCGAGATCGACGTCGAAACGGCGGCCATCCTCGGTCCCGTCGAGCGTCACCTGCCCGCCGATCCGCTCCTCGCCGTTCGAGGCGACGGCGATGTCGGCCGCGAAGGCGTCGAGCGGGCCTTCGCCGTCGACGGTCAGCTCGATGGCGGGCGCGCCGGGCAGTTGCAGGAGCGTTGCGGCGATGCCGCCCTCCGCCTCCGCCACGTCGAGGTCGATATCGAGCGCCTGCGTCTCGGCGGCGTAGCTCGCGTCGATGCGGAAAGTGCCCTCGACCCCGTCGAGCCGCTGTCCGTCGAGATGGACCTCCCCGGACCCGTCGGCGAGCTGCGCGCTGGCCTGGAGCGTCAGGGCGAGTTCCTGTCCCAGAAGCGGGGCGCCGAGCTCGATGCGCTCCGCCCGCAGGCTCTCGATATTCACCGAGACCGGCAGGTCCGGCAGCGAGAAGCCAGAGGCCCCGGCATCCGGCAACGCCTCGACCCCTTCGGCCGGCAGCGGCGCGCGTTCGACGCGGATCAGCGCGGCCGAAAGTTCCTCGACCTCGAGCCGGCCGCGCAGCAGCGCGGAGCGGTTCCAGTCCAGCACCACGTCCTCGAGCCGGAGCCACGGCCCCTCGTCGTCGGAGACCTGCAGCACGTCGAGCGAGGCCGCCGAGGAAAGCGCGCCCTCGAACCCGTCGATGCGGACCGACAGGCCCGGCGCCGACAGGTTGTCCTCGATGAGCCCCGTGAGGAAGCCGCGGTCGCGCTCCTCCTCGGCATCCTGCGCGAGGAGGGGCGTGGCCACGAGGACGAGGGGGAAGAGATAGCGCATCATCAGAAGGCCTGCCCGATACCGATATAGATCCCGACGCCGCCGTCGTCGTCCGGACCCGAAACGGGAAACCCGAGATCGACGCGGAGCGGTCCGATGCCCGTGTTGTAGCGCACGCCCAGACCCGCGCCAGAGTGGCTGTCTCCGCCGGTGAAGTCGGCATCCGGCGCAACGAGGCCGAAATCCACGAAGCCGACGATGCCGATGTTCTCCGTGACGTCCTGCCGGACCTCCCCGGACAGACCGACGAAGGACAGGCCGCCCACGGTGTCGCCGTCGTCGAGCTCGACGCCCAGGGATTGATATTCCTGGCCGCGGACGGTGCCGCCGCCGCCGGAGAAGAACAGCGTGCTCGCCGGCACGTCTTCCAGGTCGGGACCGATCACGCTGCCGACTTGCAGGCGGCCCGCGAGGACGGTCTGACGCTCGCCGCCGCCGAAGCCCTTGTAGCCGCGCACGTCACTCGTGAAGACGGCACCGGGCCCCGCGCGCGAGAAACCGTAGAACGGCCGCAGTCCCGCCTCGACGTAGTAGCCGTCACGCGGGTTCAGGGGCACGTCGCGGCGATCGTATTGCGCGGCCAGCGGCAGGGAAAAGATCGAGAAGGAGCGTTTGCCGAGCGCGTCGTCCGTCTCACTGTACTCGTAGCCCAAGCCGTAGGAATATTCGAACGTGTCCGAGACGATGCGCCGCGCGCCGGCATCGATGAAGACGCGGTCCGAGCTGAAGTTCGGCTCGTCGAGGCGTTCCACCCCGCCGTTGACGTAAAGGTCGGTCTCCGCATTGAAGGTCGACGGGCGGAGGTAGCCGAAGGTCAGCCCGTAATCGGTGCCGCCCGACACGGTGCCGCCGATACCGTCGACCGAAGCCTCGAGCCGCAGGGAATCGGCGTAGCCCGTCAGGTTGCGGTGCAGCCAGTAGGCCGAGGTCGAGATCCCCTCGTCCGAGGACAGCTCCGCGCCGAAGCCGAAGCGGCGGGGCAGGCGTTCGGCCACGGTGATCGTCATCGGCAGGGTGTTGTCCGGGCCGATCTGTTCGGCCTCGGTGATCGAGACCGAGTCGAAGGCGCCGGTCCGCTGCAGGCGGCTGGCCGAGGTCTGCACTTCGTCGGGGTCGAAGACGCGTCCTTCCCGCAGGTCGGCGATCCGCGCGATGTGGCGGGCGCGTACGTCTTCCGCCCCCTCGACGGCGATCGGCCCGTAGCGCAGCCGGGGCCCGGGTGCGAGGCGCAGGTCGGCGTCGAGCCGGTCGGTCGCGTGGTCTGCGGTGATGGTCTGCTGCGCGAGTTCGGCCTTGGCATGCCCGTCGGCGCGCCAGCCATCGACCCCCGCGCCGACGGCGTCGCGGATGATCTCCGTGCCCGCCGGCTCACCCGGGGCGAAGCCGTCGGGGACCTCGGTCTCGGGGGTGACCGGCGCGATCGCGGCGCGCCCGAACATGAACCGCGCGTTCGGCCGCACGTCGATCGTGACCTGCCCCACCGGGCTGCCCTGACCGATCGTGGGAAGCTCGGCGGCTTCGGTCCCGTCGACGCGGATGGAGATCTCCGGCCCGAAGTAGCCGGCCTCGAACAGCACGGCGAGAAGCCGGGCGTAATCGGCCTGCGCGGCGGCGACGATCTCGCGGCGCACGGTATCCTCCTCGCCGATGGCGGAGGCGGTGAGCGAGGCGGCCTGAAGCTGCTCGCCCAACTCGGAGAACGTGTCCTCGTCGCCGGCGATCCGGAAGGTGAGGTTCGCGGCGTTCGTCGACGCGGTCGAGATCAGCAGGGCGAGGCCCGTTGCAAGGACGTGTTTCAAGACAATTCCCATTCCGTAGGCCGGCGGCGTGTCGGTCGGCCCCGGATCGCGCGGCCGAGGCCGTCGCGCCTGTTTATCAGGCGTTAACGCGCGACAAAAGCGGGCGGGGTTCACAAGCGCGGAACTGTGACCCATCTGTCCCGGAACCCGGTCCGGGGGACGGCGTTTGGAAGCGCCGCCGCCAGGTGCATCGGGCACGAACCGCGCAAGCAGGCGCGAGTCCCGGAGCCCGGCGGCGGACATGGCACTTGCGTCCGAGATGCGTCGACGTGTCGCTTGGTGTTGCACTTCCCGTTAACGACCCGCATGACTCGCCCCATGAGCGAGACGACTCCCTTCGACGAGATGACCAATCCGGACGGTACGATCCGGGACGCCTACAAGGCCTTCGAGGCGTGGTTCTCTTCGGAGGACCCGGCGCATCTGCGTGCCAAGGCGCGCGAGGCCGAGGCGTTCTTCCGCCTCACCGGCATCACCTTCAACGTCTACGGACAGGCCGAGGCGGCCGAGCGATTGATCCCGTTCGACATCGTGCCGCGCATCATCGCCGCCCGCGAATGGGCGAAGCTGTCGCGCGGGATCGAGCAGAGGGTCAGCGCGCTCAACGCGTTCCTCCACGACATCCACCACCGGCAGGAGATCGTCCGCTCGGGACGACTCCCGCGCGAGATGATCGCGCGGAACGACGCCTATCTGAGCCAGATGATCGGGGTCGATCCGCCGGGCGGCATCTACACCCATATCGTCGGCATCGACCTCGTGCGGACGGGGCCGGACCAGTTCTACGTCCTCGAGGACAACGCGCGGACGCCGTCGGGCGTGAGCTACATGCTCGAGAACCGCGAGACGATGCTCCACATGTTCCCCGAGATCTTCGCCAAGAACCGGGTGCAGCGGGTGAGCCGCTATCCCGAGCGCCTGCATGCGAGCCTTGCCGCCTGCGCGCCGATGGCCTGCACGGGCGATCCGGTCGTCGCGGTGCTGACGCCCGGCATCCACAACTCCGCCTATTACGAGCACAGCTTCCTCGCCGACCAGATGGGGGTGGAGCTAGTGGAGGGCCACGACCTGCGCGTGGTCAACGGCCGGGTCGCGATGCGCACGACGCAGGGCTACAAGGCGATCGACGTGCTCTACCGCCGGGTCGACGACGACTTCCTCGACCCGATGAACTTCCGCACGGACAGCTATCTCGGCGTGCCCGGCATCTTCGACGTCTACCGCGCCGGCGGCATCACCATCGCCAACGCCCCGGGGACCGGGGTCGCCGACGACAAGGCGATCTACAGCTATATGCCCGAGATCGTGGAGTTCTACACCGGCGAGAAGCCGCTTCTGGAGAACGTGCCGACCTGGCGGTGCTCGGATGCCGACAGCCTGGCCTACGTGCTCGACAACCTCGCCGAGTTGGTGGTCAAGGAGGTGCATGGCTCGGGCGGCTACGGGATGCTGATCGGGCCGGCCGCGTCGAAGAAGGAGTTGCGTGAGTTCCGCCGCAAGCTCGAGAGCCGGCCCGGCAACTACATTGCGCAGCCCACGCTGTCGCTCTCGACGGCGCCGATCTTCACCCGCTCCGGCCTGTCGCCCCGGCATCTCGACTTGCGGCCCTTCGTACTCGTCTCCCCGAACGGGATCGACATCACGCCGGGCGGGCTGACGCGGGTGGCGCTGAAGAAGGGCTCGCTTGTGGTGAATTCCTCGCAGGGCGGGGGCACGAAGGACACCTGGGTGCTGGAGGACGATTGATGACCGGCACCGCGACACGATTCCCCGCCCCCGAGGGGAGGGCCGCCCGATGCTAGGCAAGACTGCCGGCGGCCTGCTGTGGATGTTCCGCTACATGGAGCGGTGTGAGAACCTCGCGCGTCTCGTGGAGACCGGCCAGCGCATCGCGCTGACCCGGCCCGACCGTGCCGACAGCGAATGGTCGAGCCTGCTGCAGACCGCGTCCTCCCGCGACGCCTATGACATGCATCACGACGAAGTGACGGGGGAGGCGGTGATCGACTGGCTCCTGCGTGCGCGCGACAACCCGGCCTCGGTCATCAACTGTATTGCGCAGGCACGCACCAACGCCCGGCTCGTCCGCACGGCGATCACCCGCGAGGTCTGGGAATCGGTGAACGAGGCGTGGATGGTGCTGGGCAAGGAGCTGTCCGGCCGCGTCTCGATGCGCGACCTGCAGCGCGTCCTCGGCGTGATCCGCCAGCGCTCGGCCTTCGTGCGCGGCGCGCTGCACGGCACGATGCTGCGCAACGACATCTACGATTTCGCCCGGCTCGGCACGTTCATCGAGCGGGCCGATGCCACGGCGCGTCTGCTCGACGTGAAGTATTACGTGCTCCTGCCCTCCGCGGCCGGCGTCGGCTCCTCGCTCGACAACGCGCAGTGGGAGGTGATCCTGCGGGCCGTGTCCGCGGAAGGGGCCTACCGGATGGTGCACGGGCGCGTCCGCGTGGCCCCCGACATCGCCCGGTTCCTGATGCTCGACAAGCGGCAGCCGCGCAGCCTGTCGTTCTGCTACGACAAGATCGGCGCCAACCTCGAATATCTCGAGCGCGATTACGGCGTCCGGATGCCGTCCCACGACATGAGCGAGACGATCTGCCAGGATCTCGACCACGCCACGATCCAGAGCATCATCGAGACCGGGCTGCACGAGTTCCTGCAGGACTTCCTGCGCCGCAACGCCGCCCTCGCGGCGCAGATCGAGCACGATTACAGGTTCAGCCAATGACCACTTCCCTCCGGATCCGGCATGCGACGACCTATCGCTGGGACGCGCCGATCTCCTACGCGCTCCAGCAGCTTCGCCTGACGCCGAAGAACCGCTCGGGGCAGAAGGTCCGCGAATGGTCCACCCATATCGACGGCGGCAAGATCGAGGTGGAGTTCGACGACGCCCATGCCAACCGCACGCAACTCGTCTCGGTCGAGCCGGGCCGCCAGGAGGTCACGATCGTCGCCGAGGGCCACGTGGACATCGACGACGAGGCCGGGATCATCGGGCAGCAGGGCGGGTACATGCCGCTGTGGATGTTCCTCAGGCCGACCGACCGGACGCGTCGGGGTCCCGGCACGATGGCGCTCGCCCGGCAGGTCCGCGATACGTCCGACCAGCTCGCGCAGCTGCACGCCCTGTCGGCGGCGATCCGCGAGAAGGTCACCTACGCCACCGGAACGACCGAGGTCACGATGACCGCGGAGGAGGCCGTCCAGAACGGTACCGGGGTCTGTCAGGACCACGCGCATATCTTCGTCACCGCCGCGCGGCTGCTCGACCGGCCGGCCCGCTACGTCTCGGGCTACCTGAAGATGGACGGCGTCGAGCAGCAGGACGCGACCCATGCCTGGGCGGAAGCCTATGTCGACGGGATCGGCTGGGTCGGGTTCGACATCTCGAACGGGATCTCGCCGGACGAGCGCTACGTCCGCGTGGCGACCGGGCTCGATTACGGCGACGCCGCGCCGATCTCGGGGATCCGCCGCGGGGCCGGAACGGAATCGCTCACCGTCGAGTTGACGGTGTCCCAGTCGCAGCAGTAGAGCCGACCGTCCCCGGCACACAATGCGGCCCAACCGGAATGCCTGCCTGACGGCCCCGCGGCGCGCCGCGCGCGTCGCACACTCGAAACGGAACCCTCCCCCATGACCTATTGCGTCGGCCTGCAACTCGATCGCGGCCTCGTCTTCATGTCCGACACCCGTACCAACGCGGGCGTCGACAACATCTCCACCTATCGCAAGATGCATACCTGGGAGGTGCCGGGCGAGCGCGCGCTGGTGCTGATGACGGCGGGCAACCTCGCCACGACGCAGGCGGTCGTGAGCCTTCTCGACGAGCGCAACCTCGCCGCCGCCGAGCGGACCTCTACCCTGCTTACCGCGCCGTCGATGTTCCAGGCCGCGCGGCTGATCGGCGAGACGCTGCGCGACGTGATCGCCGAGCAGGCCGGCAGCGGCGGCAAGCCGGCCTCCACCTTCAACGCGACGATGATCTTCGGCGGGCAGGTCAAGGGCAGTCAGCCGCGCCTCTATCTGATCTATCCCGAAGGCAACTTCATCGAGGCGCAATCCGACACGCCGTTCTTCCAGGTCGGCGAGACGAAATACGGCCGCCCGATTCTCGTGCGGGCCTACGATCGCGAGATGGCGTTCGAGCGGGCGGTGAAGCTGCTGATGGTGAGCTTCGACTCGACGATCCGGGCGAACCTTTCGGTGGATGCACCGCTCGACCTGCAGATCTACGAGAACGACAGCTACGAACTGGGCTATTCGCGGCGTGTCCTCGACACCGATCCCGATTGGCGGGCGATTTCGGACGGCTGGTCCGACGCGCTGCGCAACGCGTTCGACAGCCTGCAGGACGTGACGCTCTGACGCTGCACCGCGCCTTGAACCGCCCGGGTCAACGGCTACCCTCCGCCCATGCTGCTGCGGACCCGTAACGTCGACAAGAGCTACGAGACCGCGGGCGGGCGTCAGCCGGTCCTCTCCGATGTGTCCTTCGATCTCGCGGCCGGTGAGACGCTGGCGTTGACGGGAGAGAGCGGGTCGGGGAAGTCGACCCTGCTGCACCTGCTTGCCGGGCTCGACACGCCGGATCGCGGCACGATCGAGGTCGAGGGGACGGACATCGCCGCGCAGGACGATGCCGGGCGGGCGCGACTCCGGCGCGGGACGGTCGGGCTGATCTTCCAGCAATTCAATCTGATCCCCTCGCTCGACGTACGGAACAACCTGACCTTTCACGCGCGTCTGGCCGGGCGCGACCCGGGCGACGTGGACGCGCTGGCCGGGCGGCTCGGCCTGTCGGACCATCTGCGTCGCTATCCCGAGCAGCTCTCGGGCGGCCAGCAGCAGCGGGTCGCCATCGGCCGCACGCTGCTCGCTTCGCCCCGCCTGGTTCTGGCCGACGAGCCGACCGGCAACCTCGACGAAGCGACGGGCGACGCGATGATCGCCCTGATGCGCGAGATGGTGAGAGAGACGGGCGCGGCGCTCTTGATGGTGACGCATTCGGCCCGGCTCGCGGCGCAGCTCGACCGTCGACTGCATCTTCGCGCCGGGCGTCTGGCGGAGGGCGCGCCGGCATGAACCGGGCCGCGCTCGGCGCACTTCTCGCGCATTGGCGGCGGCATCCGCTGCAATTGCTGACGCTCGTGGTGGGGCTGGCGCTCGCCACCGGGCTCTGGACCGGGGTGCAGGCGATCAATGCCCAGGCGCGTTTGGATTATGCCGAGGCGGCCGCGACGCTCGGGCAGGATGACCTGCCACGGATCGAGGGCGACCTGACGCTCGCCGATTTCGCCACCCTGCGCCGTGCCGGCTGGCCGGTCACGCCCGTTCTGGACGGCACGCCGCTCGGCATGCGTGCGCGCGTGCTCGGCATCGACCCGTTCACCGCGCCGCAGAACGGCGCGACGCCGGACCTGACCGATACGGCGGATCTGACGGCGTTCCTCGACGGCCGGCTCGTCTTCGCGGCGGAGGGGACTGCGGTGCCCGAGACCCTGCCCGAGGTGAGGAGGCTTCCCGACATCGCGCCCGGCCTCGTCGTGGCCGACATCCTCGCGGCGCAGGCGATCCTCGGGACTGAGCAGATCGACCGGATGCTGATCCTTCCGGAAGCGCGGGACGACCTGCCGCCGCTCGCGGACCTGCTTCCCGGGGCCCGGCGCGTCGAGCCGGAGGCGGGGGGCGAGATCGGACGGTTGACTGACAGCTTCCATCTGAACCTGACGGCTTTCGGCCTGCTGGCTTTCGCGGTCGGTTTGTTCATCGTCCACGCTGCGATCGGGCTCGCCTTCGAACAACGGCGCCCGCTCTTCCGCACGCTGCGCGCCCTGGGCCTGCCGGCTTCACGACTGACGCTGCTGCTCGCGGCCGAACTCGTCGCGTTCACGCTGATCGGCGGCGCACTCGGCATCGTGCTGGGCTACGGGATGGCGGCGTTGCTGCTGCCGAACGTCGCAGCCACGCTGTCGGGGCTCTACGGGGCGAGCGTTGCGGGTGGGCTGACGCTTGCGCCGACGTGGTGGCTGTCGGGTTTCGCGATGGCGGGGATCGGCCTCGCGGTGGCAGGCGGGCAGAGCCTGTGGCAACTCGCGCGCCTGCCGGTGCTCGCGCCCGCCATGCCGCGGGCCTGGGCGCGCGCCCGGCTCGGCACGCTCTACCGACAGGGCGTGGGCGGGCTCGTGTTGCTGGCTGCCGCCGTGCTCGTCGCGGTCTTCGGCACCGGCCTCGTCGCCGGTTTCGTCTGCTTGGGCGCGCTCCTCCTCGGGGCCGCGCTCCTTCTGCCGCCGATCCTGTCGGCCGTACTGGCCCTCGGGGCCCGGCGCGCGAAAGGGGCGCTCACGCAATGGCTGTGGGCCGACACGCAGCAGCAATTGCCCGGCCTGAGCCTCGCGCTGATGGCGCTCCTGCTGGCGCTCGCGGCGAATGTCGGGGTCGGAACGATGGTGGGCAGCTTCCGCGCGACATTCACCGGATGGCTCGACCAGCGGCTCGCGGCGGAACTCTACGTGCGCGCCACGGACGAGGCGCAGGCGACGGAGCTGCGTGCCTTCCTCGACGGCCGGGTCGACGCGATCCTGCCGATCGTCGGGACGGAGACCTCGCTCGAGGGCGCGCCGGGGGACCTCTACGGGCAGCCGGACCATTCGACCTTCCGGGAGAACTGGCCACTTCTCGATTCCGTACCGGAGGTCTGGGACCGTCTGGCCACGGGCGAGGGCGCCCTCATCAACGAGCAGCTTGCACGCCGAACCGGGAACTGGTCCGGGGCGGAGGTCGATCTGGGCGCGGGCGAGCGTCGCGAGGTGCTGGGCGTCTATTCCGATTACGGCAATCCGCGGGGGCAGGCCATCCTGACGCTCGACGCGTTCCACGCGGCGGTGCCGGACGTGCCCGAGACGCGCTTTGCGCTGCGGGTGGCTCCCGCGGAGGTGCCGGCGCTCGCCGAGGCGATCTCGGCGCGCTTCGATCTGCCGGCGGAGGGGCTCGTCGACCAGGCCTCGCTCAAGGGCTTCTCGCTCGACATCTTCGAGCAGACCTTCGCTGTGACGGCCGCGCTCAACGTTTTGACGCTCCTCGTCGCGGGTTTCGCGCTCTGGGCCTCGCTCACCACGCTGGGCACGATGCGCCTGCCGCAGGTGGCGCCGGTCTGGGCGCTGGGGCTGACGCGCCGGGGGCTGGCGCTGGCCGATCTCGCACGCGCCCTGATCCTCGCGGCCTTCACTGCCGTGCTGGCGATCCCCACCGGGGTGGCGCTGGCCTGGGTGCTGCTGGCGGTCGTCAACGTGCAGGCCTTCGGCTGGCGCCTGCCGCTTCTGGCCGATCCCGGCGGATGGGCGGTGCTGTCGCTCTGGGCGGTGGTCGCGGCGGCGCTGGCCGCGGCGCTGCCGGTCTGGCGGCTCTGGCGGATGCCGCCCGCGCAACTGGTCCAGGTCTTCGCCCATGAACGCTAGAATCCTCCTCCTCGCGCTGTTCCTGCCCGTCGCCGCGTTGGCGCAGGGCTTCGCCGGGCTAGGGCAGGAGACGGAGGGCTTCACGCTGCCCGACCCGGACCGGGACCTGACCTTCCCCGTCGATCACGGGGCACATCCCGATTTCCGGACCGAGTGGTGGTACGTCACCGCCGCGCTGACCGGCGCGGACGGGCGCGATTACGGCGTCCAGTGGACGCTGTTCCGCTCCTCGCTGGCGCCGGGCGGACCGCAGGTCTGGATGGCGCATCTGGGCGTGACGACTCCGGACGCCCACGTCTCAGGCGAGCGTCTGGGCCATGACGAAACGGGGCAGGCGGGCGTGTCGGTCGCGCCCTTCGAGGCGTGGCTCGACGATTGGCACCTCGTCTCGGACGATGACGGCATCGGGGACCTCCGCCTTGAGGCTCGGACGGCGGAGGCGGGCTACGAACTGACGCTCCGCGCCGAGGGTCCGATCGTCCTGCACGGGGAGAACGGGTATTCGGTGAAATCCGCCTCGGGTCAGGCGAGCCGGTATTACTCGCAGCCGTTCTACACCGTGACCGGCACGCTCCACCTGCCATCCGGCCCGGTGGAGGTGACGGGGCAGGGCTGGCTCGACCGGGAATGGTCGTCGCAATTCCTCGAGGCGGATCAGGCGGGATGGGACTGGTTCTCGCTGCATTTCGAGGACGGCGCGCGACTGATGGCCTTCGTGCTGCGCGGCGACGAGCCGTTTCGCTACGCCTCGTGGATCGCGCCGGACGGGACGACGACGCCGTATTACGGCAATGCGCTCTCGGCCGAACCGATGGGGGTCGCGGAAG
Source organism: uncultured Jannaschia sp. (assembly GCF_947494055.1). Lineage (GTDB taxonomy): Bacteria > Pseudomonadota > Alphaproteobacteria > Rhodobacterales > Rhodobacteraceae > Jannaschia. Next base: position 101,870 of record NZ_CANLTR010000003.1, read on the forward strand.
TCGAGGGGCGGGATGTTCCGGTCCGCTGGCGGCTGCGCCTGCCGCAACGCGGGCTGGACGTGACGGTCGCTGCGGTGAACGCGCAGAGCTGGCAGGACACCCTGTTTCCCTACTGGGAGGGGCCGGTCCGTGCCGAGGGCAGCCATCCGGGGCGCGGCTATCTGGAGATGACGGGCTATGAGTGATCCGTTCCGCGATCTCGGCGCGCTGGAGGCGCATGTCTGGGACCGTCTGGCGCGGGGCGCGGCGGAGGCCGGCGATCCGTTCCACGTCGCGACGCTCGCCACCTCGGGCGCGGCGGGGCCGGAGGCGCGGATGGTGGGGTTCCGGCGGGCCGACCGGGCGGGTGGCGAGGTCGAGGTGCAGTCCGACCTGCGCACCGCCAAGGTCCGTGCTCTCGAGCGGGACCCCCGCGCGGCGCTGCTGTTCTGGGACCCGGAGACGCAGGTGCAGATCCGCCTCTCGGTCGAAATGCGGATGATCGCGTCGGACCCCGCGCGTTGGCGGGACATGCCCGAGGCGGCGCGGCTGAACTACGGCACCGATCCCGCCCCCGGCACCCCCGTTGGCGCGCCCGAGGACGTGACGCGGACGCCCGACCCGGCGCGCCACGTTGCGCTGGTCGGCCGGGTCCGCCGGATCGAGGCGCTCTCGCTCGCCCACGATCCGCATCGCCGTGCGGTCTTCGAGGGTGGGGCGGGCCGATGGGTCGCGCCGTGACCCGATAACGCTTCCTTCACGCCCGCCCCCTATGCCCGGCGACCGGAGGTGGCGGACATGGATAACGACAAGCGCCCGATCATCATCAAGCGAAAGAAGGTCGTCGGCGGCGGGCATCATGGCGGCGCCTGGAAGGTCGCCTACGCCGATTTCGTGACGGCGATGATGGCGTTCTTCATGCTCATGTGGCTCCTCAACGCGACGAGCGAGCAGCAGCGCAAGGGACTGGCCGACTATTTCAGCCCGACCATCGTGCTCTCGAAGACGTCCGGCGGCGGCGACGGCGCGATGGGCGGCCGTTCCGTCCATACCGACTCGACCATGGTGCAGATCGGCACCGGCGGGATCACCTCCTCCGAACAGCACGGCACGACCGAGCAGGAGGATGCCGAACTGGAGGCGATCGCCGCGGCCGTGATGGGCAAGGGCGGCGACAGCCTTCTCGACGACGCGCTGCTGCGGCACGTCGCCATACGCCTGACCGACGAGGGGCTGGTCTTCGAGTTCTTCGACCTGCCCGGCTCGCCGCTCTTCGACGGAACGGAGCCGACCGCGCTCCTGCGGAACCTGCTCGGCGCCGTGGCCGGCGAAGTACGACGAACGCCGAAGGCGATCTCGATCGAGGCCTACACGGCCGCCGAACCCCTGGTGACGCGCAAGCCGCGGGCCTGGGAGGTTTCCTCGGAGCGGGCGCATGCGCTGCGTCGGGCGCTGCCCGTGGCCGGCATCAGCGATGCGCGCATCGTTCGCGTGACCGGGCATGCCGACCGCCGCCCGGCCGTGGCCGAGCCGACCGCCGTCCGCAACAACCGGGTCGAGATCGTCGTCCTGCGGGACCGCGTCGCGCCCCGCCGCTACGCCGGACCCGAGCGCGAATGACCCCGTTAGCCCGACCTTAACTTCGGGGCGTCAATGGTCGCCGCGACCGGCGACGCGACTCGCTTCGACGACATCACGAGACCCAGAAAGGACCGCTCATGACGATCTCCTCCTCCCTCAATGCCGGTGTGTCGGGGTTGAGCGTCAATGCGAGCCGCCTCGCGACGATCTCCGACAACATCGCGAACTCCTCGACCTACGGCTACAAGCGGGCCACGTCGGACTTTCACTCTCTCGTGTCGGGCGACAATCAGGGCGCCTATTCGGCCGGCGGCGTGCGGGTGACCACGGGCCGCGCCGTGTCGCAGAACGGCTCCCTCATCACGACGAACAACGCGACCGATCTCGCCGTCACCGGGCGCGGCATGCTTCCGGTGACGCCGATCTCCGCGGTCGAGAACGGCGCGACGAACCTGCCGATGCAGATGGTGACGACCGGATCGTTCCGCCCCGATCAGAACGGCGTCCTGCGGACGGAAAGCGGCCTCGCCCTGCTCGGCTGGCCGGCGGACAAGGACGGCCTGGTCACGAACGTCATGCGCGACACCGCGAGCGGCCTGGTTCCCGTCCGCGTCGAGATGAACAAGTTCGAAGGCAACGCCACGACCAAGATGTCGCTTGGGGTGAACCTGCCCGCAAGTGCCACGGAAGACGCTGCGAGCGGCGACCCCTATCCGCTGCAGCTGGAGTATTACGGCAATCTCGGCGAGTCCCAGGCCCTCGATATAGAGTTCACCCCGGTCCTTCCCGCCGCGGGCGACATGCCGACGAACCAGTGGACCATGTCTATCGTGGACAAGTTCGATCCGACGGCGACGGCAAGCACCTTCACGCTGACCTTCGACGACGGCCCCGGGACCGGCGGCACCCTCGCCAACGTCACCTCCACGCCCGCGGGACTTTACGACGAGACGACGGGATTCATCAGCCTCAACGTGCTGAGCGGTCCTCTCGAGCTCGAGATCGGCAAGTACAACGACACGGCCGGCCTGTCGCAGCTCGGCGACACCTACGCGCCGGTGGCGATCAGCAAGAACGGCTCCCCCGTCGGCAACATGACCTCGGTGGAAGTCGATCCGAACGGCCGCGTGGTAGGCGTCTACGACAGCGGTCTGACCAAGACGCTCTATCAGCTTCCCGTGGTCGACGTGGCGAACCCGGACGGCCTCACGGCGCTCTCCAACCAGGCCTACACGTTCTCCGCCGAGAGCGGATCGCTCTACCTGTGGGATGCGGGAACCGGACCGGCGGGCGAGATCCTCGGCTATTCCCGCGAGGAAAGCACGGCCGACGTGGCCGGCGAGCTCACGAGCCTCATCAAGACGCAGCGGGCCTACAGCTCCAACGCGAAGGTCATCCAGACCGTCGACGAGATGTTGCAGGAAACCACCAACATCAAGCGCTGATCGCGCCACGCTAGGAGCCGGACATGAGCATCACGTCTTCCCTCAACTTCGCCACGGCCGGTCTCGGCGCGAGTTCCCAGCGGGCGGAGAACGTCGCCCGCAACGTCGCGAACGCGGACCGTCCGGGCTATGCCCGGCGCACGAGCGCGGTCGTCGGTGCCGGGGTCGGCGCCCCGGGCGCCGGGCTGCAGGTCATGCGCGAGGTCGATCCGCGGCTGGTCCAGCTGCGGCGGGAAGCGCAGTCCCAGGAGGCGGGGGCCTCCGTTGCCCAGTCCTTCCACGCACGGCTCGATGCCGAGATCGGCGACCCCGACACGGCAGGCAGCCTGCAGGACCGCCTAGCCAGGCTCGACGCGGCCTTCGTCGCCGCCGCGGCGAACCCGTCGAACGCGGCCGGCCTGGCCAACGTCTCCCGCGCCGCGGCGGGCGTGGCCGAGAAGTTGAACGCGCTCGATGCCGTCGTGCAATCCTCCCGCCAGCAGGCGGAGACCGATATCGGCAGGACGGTCGAGCAGCTCAACGCCGATCTGGAGGGCGTGCATCGGCTCAACGTCGATATCGCGCGGCTGGGCGCAGGCGGGCACGACATGGCCGACCTCGTCGACCAGCGGTCGCTGCTCGTCGACCGGATCTCGCAGCAGATCCCCGTTCGGGAACTGACGCGGGATCAGGGAACCGTGGCGCTCGTCTCCGAAGGAGGCATCCTGCTTCTCGACACGTCCCCGGTAAAGCTCGAATTCGAAACCCGTTCGCCGATCACCGCCGAAATGGAGGCGCCGGCCGAGCTCTCCGAGATCATGCTCAACGGCAAGCCCCTGCGGGGCGAGTTCTACGGGGGCGGACGTCTGGGCGAACTCTTCACGGTCCGCGACGAGACCGCGCCGCTCGCGACGGAGCGCCTCGATTCACTCGCCGGCGAACTGATCGGTCGCTTCGGCGACGGCACGGTCGATCCCACGCTCGCCGCGGGGCAGCCGGGTCTGTTCACCGATCGCGGCGCCGCGCTCGATCCGATGGCCGCCCCGGGTCTGGCCGGCCGGATCGAAGTGAACGCGCTCGTCGCACCCGACCGCCCGGATCAGCACTGGCGCCTGCGCGACGGGCTGGGGGCGACGGCGGTCCCGGGCTCCGGGGCGGAGACCGAGCTGCTGCTGGCCTACGGTTCGGCGCTGGCCGACCATGCCCGTCCGCTGGGCGCGGGCCTGCCGGACATCGCGGCCGACGTGGTCGGACATGCGAGCGCGCTCCGCTCGCTCGTCTCCGCCGACCGGCTGCACGCCGACGACCGTCGCGATACCGCCGCCACGCTCGCCGCCACGCGTGCGGAGCAGCGCGACGGCGGGGCGGTGGACATCGACGCCGAGATGCGCCGCCTCATCGAGATAGAGCAGGCCTACGCGGCCAATGCCCGGGTGATCCAGGCTGCCGGAACCATGATCGACCGCCTGATGGAGATCTGAGATGATGACGAACAACACCCTCCTGCCACTCCTGACCGGCCGGGACCAATCCGGCGCTTCCCGGGCGCGGATCGAGACGCTGACGCAGGAAATGGGCACCGGCCGCGTCGCCGATGCCGGTCGCGCACTGTCGAGCGACTTCTCGGCCCTGTCGCAGATTTCACATGCCCTGCGCACGACCGAGGCCCGCGCCGCGTCACTGAACAACGCCGCAATCTGGCTCGACGTGATGCAGGGATCGATGGAGCGGATCGAGCAGGCCGGCGCGCAGATCGGCGAAAAGCTCGTCTCCACGCTCACGGCGAGCGGCTACCTCTCCGTCGACAACCTCGCCGTCACAGCGGAAGGCGCGATGGAAGACATCGCCTCCGCCCTCGGACGGACCCATGACGGGCGCGGGCTTTTCACCAACGGGGATCCGGCCGGTCCGGCGCCCGTCGATATCGACGCCCTTTCCGCCGACACCAAGGCACTCGCCGCCGGCGCGACGGACATCGCCTCGCTGCTCGCCGCGTTCGACGGCTATTTCGCGGATGGGGGCGCCTTCGAGACGAACGCCCTGCGCGCCTTCCCCGCCGACCCCGTTCAGTTCCCGATCGGCGGAGGCGAGTCGATCGGCGTGCCCGTCTCCGCCGGCGACCGGTCGGTGCGCGACGCGCTGAAGGAAGCCGCGCTGGTCGCGGCGCTGCCCGATCTCGGATTTCCCGTCGGCAACGCGGAACTCTCCGAACTGGCCGCGATCCTGCCGGCCCGCGCGGCAACGGCCTCGTCCAATCTCACGACCAGCCGCGCCGTGATCGGCACGGTCGAGGAGCGGGTCGATCACGCGCGCCAGAACCTCGACGAGGAGCGCTCGAAGCTCGAGACCCGCAAGTCCGACACCATCGGCGCCGACCCGTACGATACGGCGACGCGCCTGCAGAACGAAATGACGCGGCTGGAGACGCTCTACGCGATCACGGCGCGCAAATCGCGTCTCCGACTGACGGATTACCTGCGTTGAGCGTGGTCCGCATGATCGCCGTGATCCGCCAGGCCGTCCTGCTCGCCGCATTGCTCCTCGTGGGTTCGCAGGTCGCCGCGCAGTCGATCCGCATCAAGGACCTCGTGGAGTTCGACGGGGTGCGTGGCAACGATCTCGTGGGCTACGGCCTCGTCGTCGGTCTGAACGGGACGGGCGACGGCCTGAGGAACGCGCCCTTCACCGAGGAGATCATGACGAATATCCTCGAGCGGCTCGGCGTGAACGTCACCGGCGAGCAGTTCCGCCCAAGGAACGTCGCGGCCGTCATCGTCACCGCCACGCTGCCGCCCTTCGCGCGCAGTGGAAGCCGGGTGGACGTCACCGTCTCGGCCATCGGCGACGCCGACAGCCTGCTCGGCGGGACGCTGGTGATGACGCCGCTGACTGCGGCGGACGGCGAGATCTACGCAGTCGCGCAGGGCACGATCATTTCCGGCGGCGTCACCGCCAAGGGCGAGGCCGCGCAGGTCACTGAGGGCGTGCCCACGGCGGGCGTGGTGCCGGCGGGCGGGCGCGTCGAGCGGGAGGTCGATTTCGACTTCACCACGATGAGCCAGATCCGCCTCGCGCTCCGGGAGCCGGACTTCACCACCGCGCTCCGCATCGAGAACGCCGTCAATCGGGAGATCGGCCGCGAAGTGGCGCAGATGCTCGATGCCGGCACGGTCCTTCTCGACATCTCGCGGACCGGGCGTCGGTCGCCCGCACACGCGCTCTCGGCGATCGAGAACGTCACGATCACCCCGGAGCAGAAGGCGCGCGTCGTGGTCGATCAGGCCTCGGGCACGATCGTCATGGGCTCGGACGTCCGGATTTCCGAGGTCGCGGTGTCGCAGAACAACCTGACGCTCCGGATCGAGGAGGCGCCGCTCGTGGTGCAGCCGAACCCGTTCTCCGACGGGCAGACAGTGGTCGTGCCGCGCACTGGCGTCGCCATGCAGGAGGAGGCGGGGCCCGGTCTCGCACTGGTGCAGGGCGGCACGACGCTCTCGGACGTGATCGCGGGGCTCAACGCGCTCGGCGTGTCGGCGCGGGACATGATCGACATCCTCAAGAGCATCAAGGCCGCCGGCGCGCTGCACGCGGAGTTCGTCGTCCGCTAGGGATCTCCGCTCCGGCAATCGGCCGCCCCCGCCTTGTGACCGGCGGGGGTGGCCTATACATCGCCGGTCATGCCCGGCCGTTTCCGCCTTCCCTTCCTCTCCCGCGCGCCCCGGGTCACCGTCCTGCGCCTGCGCGGCGTGATCTCCGCGAATGCCGGGCCGGGAAGCCTCAATCACGAGGCGCTGGCCCCGCTGGTCGAGCGCGCTTTCCGCAAGGGTAAGCCGTCCGCGGTGGCGCTGGCCATAAACTCGCCCGGCGGCTCGCCGGTGCAATCCTCGCTGATCGCGGCGCATATCCGCCGTCTCGCCGACGAGCTGTCGATGCCGGTCCATGCCTTCGTCGAGGATGTCGCGGCCTCGGGCGGCTACTGGCTGGCGACGGCCGCCGACGACATCTGGGTGGACGAGAGCTCCATCACCGGCAGCATCGGCGTCATTTCCGCCGGTTTCGGCTTTCCCGAACTCCTGTCGCGGGCGGGGATCGAACGGCGGGTACATACGGCGGGGGAGGACAAGTCGATCCTCGATCCGTTCCGCCCGGAGCGTGACGAGGACGTCGCGCGGCTGAAGGCGATCCAGGCGCGCATCCACGACTCCTTCAAGGCGCAGGTCACGGCGCGGCGCGGGGATCGCCTCGATAGCGGACGCGACCTGTTCACCGGCGAGATCTTCGTGGGCACCGAGGGCGTCGAGGCCGGGCTTGCCGACGGGATCGGCCATGCCCGCACCAAGTTGCGCGAACTCTACGGCAAGAACGTCCAGCTCCGCACGATCGCGATGAAGCGGCCGCTTCTGCAACGTCTCGTTCCGTCCGTCGCCGCCGGGGCGATGGCGGACATCGAGTCGCGGGCCGCCTGGGCCCGGTTCGGCCTCTGATGATCGTAAAGGCCGTCACGCTCTTCCTGATCGCCATGGCCGTCCTCGCGATGTTCGGGCGGCTCCGCTTTCCGTGGCAGGGCAAGCGGCTTCAGGGAAAGTGCCCCCGCTGCGGCGCACCCCGGGTCGGGCGGGGACCATGCCCCTGCGGGAAGGCCTAGTCGCGATGTGGGTCGAGTTCCTGATGGTCGCGGCTGGGCTGGTGATCCTGATCTTCGCGGGCGATGCGCTGGTGAAGGGCGCGGTGAACCTCGCGTTGAGGCTCGGCATACCGGCCTTGGTGGTCAGCCTCACGGTGGTGGCGTTCGGAACCTCCGCGCCGGAGCTACTGGTCAGCGTGCAGGCCATGCTCGACGGGGTGCCGGGGCTGGCGCTCGGCAACGTCGTCGGCTCGAACACGGCGAACGTGCTTCTGGTGCTCGGCATCCCCGCATTGATTGCGACCATGCATACCGGCAATTGCGACGTGCGGCGGGACTATCTCGCAATGATGGCCGCGACCCTGCTCTTCATCGCGTTGTGCTTCACGGGCACGCTGCATTGGTGGCACGGCCTGATCCTGCTCGCCGCGCTGGCAACCACGCTTGTCGTGACGTTCCGGTCGAGCCGAAGCGAGGACGTCGAGGTCGAGGGGGTGGAGCCGGGCCTGCCGGGCATCCGGCTGGCGATCTACCTCATTCTCGGGCTGGTCGGACTGCCACTCGGCGCGAACCTGCTCGTGAGCGGTGCGACGGAAATCGCGCGCACCTTCGGCGTCAGCGAAACGGTGATCGGTCTTACGCTCGTCGCGATCGGCACGTCGCTGCCGGAACTCGCAACGACCGTGATGGCGGCGATCCGGCGTCACGCCGACGTGGCGCTCGGCAACGTGATCGGGTCGAACCTGTTCAATCTGCTCGCGATCATGGGGATCGCCGTGCTCTTCGGCCCGGTGCCGATCGACGGCACCTTCCTGACGATCGACCTGCCGGTGATGCTGGGCGCCTCGCTCCTTCTCGTGCCGGTCGTCTTCTTCGGCCGCAACATCACGAGGATATGGGGCATGGGACTGACAGGGCTTTACGTCGTCTACCTTCTGGTGGCGCTCTCATGAGGGCGCTCGTCACCGGGGCGGGCAAGCGGCTCGGCGCCGCGATGGCGATGGAACTCGCGCGGATGGGCCACGACGTCGCCGTCCATTATGCGGGCAGCGCGGAGGGTGCCGCGGAGACGGTCGCCGCGATCGAGGCGGCCGGGCGCCGGGGCGCGGCGTTGCAGGCTGACCTGCTCGACCTCGACGCATGCGAGGCGCTCGTTGGCCGTGCGGCGGAGGCGCTTGACGGACCGCTCGACGTGCTGGTCAACAACGCGTCGATCTTCGACCACGACACCCTCGCCTCGGCCTCGCGGGAGACGTGGGACCGGCATATGGGTTCGAACCTGCGCGCGCCTCTCATTCTGATCCAGGCCTTCGCGGCGCAGGCGCCGGACCCTAGCGAGGAGGACGGCGAGGCGGTGGCGCGTGCCTGCGTCGTCAACATGGTCGATCAGCGGGTCCGGAAGCTGACGCCGGAGTTCATGACCTACACGCTCGCCAAGGCAGGGCTCTGGACCCTGACGCAGACGGCGGCGCAGGCGCTGGCCCCCGCAATCCGGGTCAACGCGATCGGGCCCGGACCGACGCTGCGGGCCAACCGGCAGAGCGAGGCGCATTTCGCCGCACAGCGCGCGGGGGTGCCGCTTGAGCGCGGGGCGAACCCCGACGAGATCTGCGATGCGATGCGCTACCTCGTCTCCTCGAAATCGGTGACTGGACAGCTCATCTGCGTCGATGGCGGTCAGCATATCGGCTGGCGCACGCCGGACATCCTGGGGGTGGAAGGCCGGATGCGGCGGGGCTAGACCCGAGCGTCTGTCACTTTTCTCCACGACAGCGGCGACGGGAACTTTCGAGGGGCGGATTGACGCAAACTTCGTGAACGTCAAGAACGAGCGACTGGTAAGATGTCGTTGAATCAATGGTTTACGGTTGTTAACGCAAATTAATGAACTATGAAGGATCCGTGACAAAGGTCCTGTAAATCAAGGCGTAGTGGAAACCGCCCCCAGCTTTATCCACAGGCGGAGATGGGCGCCGGGACATCCGGACCCCTTGCGTTTTCGGGCGAGCATCACACCGGAATTGGAGAATCAGGACGGCATGAGCGAGACGGTCAAGGAGACGGGCCCGGAGGTCATTAAGCGCTTTCTCAGGACGCTCGACGGCTCGCCCGGCGTCTACCGGATGCTCGATGCCGAGAACCGCGTCCTCTATGTCGGCAAGGCCCGGAACCTGAAGAACCGGGTCGCGAACTACGCGCGGCTGCAAGGCCATTCGGGGCGCATCCGGCGGATGATTTCCGAGACCGCGTCGATGATGGTGCTCACGACGAATACGGAGCTCGAGGCGCTGCTTCTGGAGCAGAACCTCATCAAGCAGCTCAAGCCGCGCTACAACGTGCTGCTGCGCGACGACAAGTCGTTCCCCAACATCGAGGTGACGACCGCCCACGACTTTCCGATGATCCGCAAGCATCGCGGGCGGCGCACGAAGGAGAGCCAGTTCTTCGGCCCCTTCGCGAGCGCCGGTGCGGTGAACCGCGTACTCAACCAGTTGCAGCGCGTGTTCCTTCTGCGGAACTGCTCGGACAGCGACTTCGAGACGCGAACGCGGCCCTGCCTGAACTACCAGATCAAGCGCTGCAGCGCGCCCTGCGTCGGATTCATCGGCGCGGACGATTACGCGTCCTCCGTCCGGGACGCGGAGCGGTTCCTGCGCGGCGAGACGACCTCGATCCAGGAGAAGCTCGCCGCCGAGATGAACACCGCCTCCGCCGAGATGGAGTTCGAGCGCGCGGCGGCGCTGCGCGACCGGATCAAGGCTTTGACCAACGTGCAGTCGGTGCAGGGCGTCAACCCGCAGGGCGTGCCGGAGGCCGACGTGATCGGCCTGCACATGGAGGGCGGACAGGCCTGCATCCAGGTCTTCTTCATCCGCGCCAACCAGAACTGGGGCAACAGCGACTTCTACCCCCGAATCTCCGAGGACAACGCGCCCGCCGAGGTAATGGCGGCGTTCCTCGGTCAGTTCTACGAGGGCAAGGAGCCGCCGCGGCTGATCCTGCTGTCGGACGGGATCGAGGAGGGCGACCTTATGGCCGAGGCCCTGTCGGACCGGGCCAGCCGCAAGGTCCAGCTTCTCGTGCCGCAGCGGGGCGAGAAGCACGAGCTGGTGCAGGGCGCGATCCGCAACGCGCGCGAGAGCCTCGGCCGCAAGATGTCGGAGAGCGCGACGCAGGCGCGCCTGCTCGAGGGGGTGGCCGCGGCCTTCGACCTCGACGCGCCGCCCCGGCGGATCGAGGTTTACGACAACAGCCACATTCAGGGTAGCCATGCCGTCGGCGCGATGATCGTCAGCGGGCCGGAGGGGCTCGAGAAGTCGCAGTACCGCAAGTTCAACATCAAGGATGCCGAGCTGACCCCCGGCGACGACTTCGCGATGATGAAGGAGGTGCTGTCGCGCCGGTTCAAGCGGCTCTTGAAGGAGGACCCGGAACGCCGGAGCGAGATGTGGCCCGACCTCCTTCTGATCGATGGCGGGGCGGGGCAGGTCTCCGCCGTGCGCGAGATCATGCGCGAGCTGGGCGTGGAGGAGGTGCCGATGGTGGGCGTCGCCAAGGGCATCGACCGCGACCTCGGCAAGGAGGAGTTCCACCGCACCGGGCAACGGCCCTTCGCCCTGCGACGCAATGACCCGGTCCTGTACTTCATCCAGCGCCTTCGCGACGAGGCGCACCGCTTCGCCATCGGCACGCACCGTGCCAAGCGCGCCAAGGCGTTCACCGCCAACCCGCTCGACGAGGTGGCGGGCGTGGGACCGGGGCGCAAGCGCGCGCTTCTGGCGCATTTCGGCTCCGCAAAGGCCGTGTCCCGCGCGGCGCTCGCCGACCTGAAGGCGGTGGACGGCATCTCCGACGCGCTGGCCGAGGCCATTCACCACCACTTCCACGAACGCGGCTAGCGGCCCCCGCGCAGCCGCGTTAGAACGCGGTGCGATGACTTGGACCGTGCCGAATATCCTTACCGTGCTGCGCCTTCTCGCGGCCCCCGGCGTGGCCGTCATGTTCCTGTTCTTCGCACGTCCCTGGGCCGACTGGTTCGCGCTGATCCTCTTCGTGACGGCCGCGGTGACGGACTGGTTCGACGGCTATTTGGCGCGCGAATGGGATCAGGAGAGCCGCTTCGGCGCGATGCTCGACCCGATCGCGGACAAGGCGATGGTGGTGATCGCGCTTCTGGTCATTACCGGCTTTTCAGGCATGAACCCGTGGATCCTGCTGCCGGCGACGATCATCCTCTTCCGTGAGGTCTTCGTGAGCGGCCTGCGCGAGTTCCTTGGCAATACGGCCGGGCTTCTGAAGGTCACGTCGCTGGCCAAATGGAAGACGACGGCGCAGATGGTCGCGCTGGCCGTCCTGTTCTCCACCGGCATCTTCGAGCATCATTTCGCCGAGCGGATCTTCGGCATGGACCCGGAGATACTGGGCGCCATCCTGACCGGTGAGCGGCCGGACGAGTTGAACCTCAACCTGCTGCTCTGGCTGCAGGACGCGACCTTCTACACCGGCGTCCTCCTCCTGTGGCTGGCGGCGGCGCTGACAGCGGTGACGGGGTGGGACTATTTCGCCAAGGCGCGGCCGCATCTGCGGGACAAGACGGCATGAAGGTGCAGGTGCTCTATTTCGCGTGGCTCCGTGAGCGGATCGGGCGGGGGCGGGAGATCGTGGAGACCGAGGCCGCCACCGTGGCCGAGCTCGTCGCGGAGCTTCGCGCGCGGGAGGAACGCTACGATCTGGCCTTCTCCGACATGACCGCGATCCGCTGCGCGGTGGACCAGGCACTCGCCCCGGTCGAGACGCCGCTCGAGGGCGTGCGCGAGGTGGCCTTCTTCCCGCCGATGACCGGTGGCTGAGCCCGCCTCCATCCGCGTCGTCGTGACCGAGGCCGATTTCGACCTCGGCGCCGAGACCGCGCATCTGGAAGCGGGTGGCGATACCGGCGCGGTCGTCACCTTCACCGGCCGGGTGCGCGATACGGGCGGCGCGCTGCGGCGGATGGTGATCGAGCATTATCCCGGCATGACCGAGCGGGCGCTGACCGAGATCGCCGAGGAAGCCTGCCGTCGCTGGCAGCTGACCGGTGCGACGATCCATCACCGGCACGGAACCCTCGTACCGGGCGACCGGATCATGATGGTCGCCACCGCCTCGCGCCACAGGGAGGCCGCCTTCGCGGCGGCGTCGTTCCTGATGGACTACCTGAAGTCGCGCGCCCCCTTCTGGAAGAAGGAGGAGACCGAGGACGGCGCCGAATGGGTCGCCGCGCGGGAGGCCGACGAGGCCGCGCTGGATCGCTGGAACGCATAGAGGGGAACGACATGGATCTCGGGATCAGGGGAAAGAAGGCGCTCGTCTGCGCCTCGTCGAAGGGGCTGGGGCTCGGTTGCGCCACCGCGCTGGCCGAAGCGGGCGTCGAACTCGTGATGAACGCGCGCGGCGCGGAGGCGCTGGAGGCGGCGGCGGCCGACCTGCGCGAGCGGTTCGGGGTTGAGGTGAAGACGGTCGCGGGTGACGTCACGACGGAGGAGGGCCGGGCCGAACTCTACGACGTCGCGGGCACGCCCGACATCCTCGTCACCAACGCGGGCGGCCCGCCCCCGGGCGTCTGGTCGGACTGGAACCGCGACGACTTCATCCGCGCGCTCGACGCCAACATGCTGACGCCGATCGCGCTGATGACCGCGCTCGTGCCGGCGATGATGGAGCGCGGCTGGGGGCGGGTGGTAAACATCACCTCGCAATCGGTGAAGGCGCCGATCCCGGCACTCGGTCTGTCGAACGCGGCGCGGACGGGCCTGACCGGTTATGTGGCGGGCACCTCGCGGCAGGTCGCGCCGTCCGGGGTGACGATCAACAACCTGCTCCCGGGCATCCACGCGACCGATCGCGCGATCAGCCTCGATACCGGCGTGAGCGAGCAGCAGGGCATTTCGATGGACGACGCGCGCGCGCAGCGCCAGGCGACGATCCCCGCCCGCCGCTACGGCACGCCGGCCGAGTTCGGCGCCGCCTGCGCGTTTCTTTGCTCGCAGCATGCGGGCTTCATCGTGGGGCAGAACATCCTGCTCGACGGCGGTGGGACGAACGCGACGATCTGAGGTTTTTCGGTCTTACGTAACGGAAAGGTCGGCCCCCCGCGGCGGGGGTCGAGCCCGTCCGTGGGGGCGGTCAGGAGCAGCCCGACCTGTATCAGATCAGCTTCCCCCGTGACGGCAAGACAGTCAGCGCGCCGATCACGACCGCCGCCGACACCGCGAACAGGCCGACGAGGTCGAACCCGTTCCGGACCAGAACCGCGATCAGCGCCCAGACGATCGCCAATCCGAAGGTGGCCCACGGCCGCGCCCGCAGGATCGCCACGCCGATGCAGAGCGCGAGGCTGAGCAGCACGATGGCCCAGCCCGTCGCGTCGAAGGGCGGGACGCCGTAGCCGGTCAGCAGCACGCCGAGCGAGACGCAGGCCGCCGCGCTGAGCCAGCCCGCATAAAGCCCGATGGGAGCGCCGAGCAGCCACCTGTCCCGCCGCGGCGCCCGCAGCAGCGCGACGAGCGCGGAGAGCAGCATCGCCCAGATCAGGATCGTGGCCCAGAGCGGCGAGACCGCAGCGACCGGCAGCCAGACCGCCCCGATTCCGAGGCTGACGATCAGCGGCCACCGTGTCGCATCCCAACCGGTATCTTCGATGCGCCGCCAGAGGCCGTAGCCCGCCATGACGATCAGCCAGAGATAGATCACCCCCCAGATCGAGAAGGCATAGCCCGCCGGCAGGACCGGCGGGTCCATCATCTCAGTGGGGAATTGCGACGGATCGTATCCGCCGAAGCCCGGGTTCAGGAGCGGCGAGCCGGCGAAGGCCAGCGCGGCGAGAAGGACGAGAATGGCCTTGAGACGCATGAGCCGGAGCTAGGCCGCGCGGTGGTCCCGGCGAGGTCCGCGCCTCACTCTGTCCACCGCACGCCGGTCAGGTCGTTCGCCTGCGTCGGCGCGTTCTCCCACAGACCTTCGATCCGCGCATCCGCCACGCCGGTCTTGGCGAGCTGGAACAGGTAGGCGTTCACGTAGTCCGAGGCGATCTTCTCCTGCGCTTCCCTTAGGATCGCGCTGCGTTCCACGGGCTCGGCTGTAGCCTCCAGCCGCGCCATCATGTCCTGGAAGTCCGGGTCGTCGTAGCCGAAATAATAGTCCGGCCGTCCGTAGATGTTGATGTCCATCGGCTCGGTATGGCTGACGATGGTGAGGTCGAAATCGTGGCCGTTGAACACCTGTTCAAGCCATTGCGCCCATTCGACGTTCGTCACCTCGGTCTCGATCCCCACGTCGCGCAACTGGCTCGCCACGATTTCGCCGCCGCGCCGCGCGTAGGACGGGGGGGGCAGGGCGAGGTGCAGGGAAAGGTCGGATGCCCCGGCCTCGGACAGCAACTCCCGCGACCGCTCGGGGTCGTAGGCGGACATCCCGGTCAGGTCGACGTAATCGGGGTTGTGCGGCGCGAAATGCGTCCCGATCGGCGTGCCGTAGCCGAACATCGCGCCGTCGATGATCGCCTGCCGGTCGATCGCATGGGCGATGGCCTTGCGCACGCGGATGTCTTTGACATTCGCGTTGTTGATGGCGAGGATCGTCTCGCCCTCGGTCGATCCGACGATGACCGAGAAGCGGGGATCGGCCTCGAAGCTGGCCAGCGTCTCGGGGGCCGGAAAGTTCGGGAATGCGTCGATGTCGCCCGCCATCATCGCGGCGAAGGCGGCGTTCGGATCGGAGATGAAGCGGAAGGTCGCGCTTTCGAGCGCGGGCGCTTCGCCCCAGTAATCGTCGTAGCGCGCGAGCGTCACGCTGTCGCCCTGCGCCCAGGTCTCGAACCGGAACGGGCCGGTGCCGACGGGGTCCGTGGCGTTGTTCTCGGCGCTCTCGGGCGCGACGATCACCGCGTCGCCCCAGGCGAGGTTGAAGGGAAGGTTGCCGTTAGGCTGTGTCAGCGTGATCCGAACGGTCGTCGGATCCAATGCCTCCACGCGCTCGATCCCCTCGAACAGGACCTTCTGCGCGTTCGTCGAGTCTTCCGCTCGCGCGCGGTCGAGGGCGAAGACCACGTCCTCGGCGTCCATCGTGGTGCCGTCGTGGAAGGTTACTTCGTCATGGAGATCGAACGTCCAGGTGAGCCCGTCCTCCGAAACCTCCCACCCGGTTGCCAGCAGCGGCTCGATCTGGCCGTCGCGCCCGAACCGCGTCAGCCCCTCGAACACGTTGGCATAGACCACCTCGTCGATCGCCGCCGCTGCGCCGGCCGTCGGATCGAGGTTCGGCGGCTCGAGCACCATGCCGATGGAGATGTCGGTCTGCTGCGCCATCGCGGACGTCGCCGTCGTCGCGAGGAGCATCAGCATGGCGGTGGTTCTGGTGAGCATGGGCGTCCCTCTCGTTCCCTCGGGCCACGTTAGGCGCGCGGCCCTTCGCCCGGCAAGTCGCGTCTGCCTGCCGTCACGCGAGGAGCGCGTGCAGCGCCAGCGCCATGACGCGCCCGCTGTCGACCATGTCGTCCACGCCGATCCACTCGTCCGGCTGATGCGCGAGATCGAGGATGCCGGGCCCGTAGGCGATGCAGTTCTTCAGCCGCCCGATCCGGTCGATATGCTTCTGGTCGTAGGTGCCCGGCGAGACCACGAACTCCGCCTCTGTGCCCAGAACCTGCCGCACCGCGTCGCCCACCACCCGCACGACGGGCGCGTCCTCGGGCGTCATCGTCGGCTGCACCTCGAACAGGTCCTGGATCTCGTAGCGGAAGTCCGGGCGGCGCGCGCGGACCCGTTCCATCATCGCGGTCACCTCGGCCTTCACCTCGGCGATGTCCTCCTCCATCAGGAACCGACGGTCGATGGTCAGGGTGCACCGGTCGGGCACGCAGGCGGAGGGCAGGCCGGTGTAATCCGCCTCCTGCACCGGCTCGCCGCCGTGGATGGCGTTGAGGTTGAGGGTGGATTGCTTCGCCCCTTCCGGGACGACCGGCATCGCGGTACGCTTTCCGGCGAGGAGGGGGAACAGCGTCGCCTCCATCTCGTCGAGGACGGCGCCCATGTGGCGGACGGCGCAATCGCCGAGGAACGGCATCGAGCCGTGGGCGATGCGCCCCTGTGTCTCGATCTCCGCCCACCAGACGCCGCGATGGCCGAGGCAGATGCGGTCCTTGTTGAGCGGCTCGGGGATTATGACGTGCTGCACGCGGGCGGGGTCGAAGTGCCCATGCTCCGCGAGGTAGGCGACGCCGCCGTAGCCGCCCGATTCCTCGTCGGCGGTGGCCGAGATCTCGATGGCGCCGCGGAAATCGGGGCAGGCGGCGGCGAAGGCTTCGGCGGCGACGATGCTGGTGGCGAGCCCGCCCTTCATGTCGCAGGCCCCGCGTCCGTAGACGCGGCCGTCCGCAAGCTCCCCGCCGAACGGGTCGCGGCTCCAGCCCTCGCCCACGGCGACGACATCGTGGTGGCTGTTGAAATGGACGCATTCCCCTGCGCCGCGACCCTCCAGCCGGCAGACGACGTTCCAGCGCGGGTGCCGGTCGCTATCGCCCAGCGCGCCTTCCGCACGGATCATCTCCACCTGCCAGCCCTGCTTTGACATCCGCTCGCCCACGAGGGCGCAGATGTCGCGGTAATGCCGCCCCGGCGGGTTCAAGGTCGGCACGCGGATGAGCTCCTGCGTCAGCGCGACCAGATCGTCCCGCCGCGCCTCGATGTCCTGTAGCAGCCTGTCCAAGCCGTCCTCCGTCAATTGTCCCGTGTCACCATGATGGCGGGCTTCGCCGGAGGCCACCATGCCCTTCCGACTGCCGGCTTGGACCTTCCGCTTTGCGCGGCTATCCTGTGGCGGACGCTGGCCCCGGGAAGGATAGACGCTGGACCTTATCGCCCCCCTGATCGCGCTCGTCGTCGCGGCGTGGTTCGTTCCGTGGCTGATCGGGTGCGGCCTGCCCGAAGGGGTGGGCTGGCTCGTCGTGAACGGTGCCCTCTCCACCCTCGTGCTGACGGCGATTTCCGGTGCGGGGTTCGTGTGGCTCTATGGTGCGGCGGGCGAAGCGGTGTGGCGCACGGCGCCGGGGTATTTCGCGACGCTCGCGCTGCGCTCCGCGCTGGTCTGGGCGCCGGTCATGGTGCTCTCGCTCGCGAACCTGCCGCGTCGCTGGACGAAGGTAGTCTGGTGAGCCGGGTCGGAACCGACGCGCGATGATCGTGCTCCTGCGCCTCGTCCTGATGATCGCCGTCGGCCTGACGGTGATCGCCGTCTGCCTGTGGTTCTGGTATCGCGCCGGCGAGCGCGACCGGCTGGAGGCGGAGTGGGAACGGACCCGGCCGCCGCTGCCTCAGCACCGATATGTCCAGAACGGGCTCGACGACTACAAACCGCGACTGATGCGCCGCCTGATCTGGGGCGTCTATGTCGCGCCGCTCTCGCTCCTCGCCCTTCTGGTTTGGACCTTCAACTAGGTCCGGGGCTCAGGTCCCGAACGGAATCCAGATCGTCTGCACCTCGGTCCCGTTCTCGAGCCACGGGCGCGCGTCGGCCGCGTCCCAGTCCCGCCCATGCCCGTGATTGACCCAGGTCCGCTTCAGATCGGCGGCCGCCTCCCGTTCGATAGTCGCCGAGATATCGGCGGAGGAGAAGCTCCAGACCGCGTCCACGTCCATATGTCCTGCGGCCTGCGCGGCGAGTTCGGCATGGTCGCCGGTCAGGATGTTGACCACCCCCGCCGGCACATCCGACGTGTCGAGCACCTGATAGAGGTCGGTCGCCGTCAGCGGTGCCGTTTCCGGCGCGATCAGCACCAGCCGGTTGCCCGTCGAGAGCGCGGCGCCTACGATCTGCGCGAGGCCCAACAGCGGCGCCTCCTCGGCTGCGAAGGCCACGATCGTGCCGACTGGGCGATTGAGCGCAAGTGTCATCCCCGAGAGCGGCGTGCCGAGCGTGCGCCCGTCGTGCTTGTCCGCCCAGGCCGCCCAGCGGAACAGGTGCCGCACCGCGGCCTCCGCCTGGCGGTCGCCCCCGGTCTGCGCCGCGAGACGCGCGTCGAACTCGGCCGCGCGGGCGGCGAGATTCTCGGCGAGATAGTAGAGGATCTGCGCGCGCAGATGCCCCGTCGATCCGCTCCAACCCTTCGCGGCATTCGCCGCCTCGCCCGCGTTGCGCAGGTCCTTGCGGTTGGCGATGCCGACCTCGCCCACGACGCCCTGCGGTCCGGCGACGGCGCGCGTGTAGCCGCCATCGGGCCGCGCCTGCTTGCCGCCGACATACATCTTCGCCGTCCGGTCCACGACGTCCGCCGGTCCGCTCGCCGCCTCGAACCGCACGGGCGCCACGAGCTTCGGTCCGCGAACGGGGCGCAAATAAGCCTGCAAGCCCGCGACGCCACCCTCGCGCCCGAACCCGCTTTCCTTCATGCCGCCGAAGGGCGCCGCCGCGTCGAGCATGTTCGCGCCGTTCACCCAGACCACGCCCGCGCGGATCTTCGGCGCGGTGTCGAGCGCCACGTCGATGTCCTGCGACCAGACGCTGCCGGCCAGCCCGTAGGCCGTGTCGTTGGCGAGCTGCACTGCCTCCGCCGGCGTGCGGAAGGTCGTCATGGCGAGGACGGGGCCGAACACCTCCTCCTGCATCAGCGGATCGGCACCGTGCAGGTCGGTCACCAGCGTCGGCGGCAGGAAACAGCCCTCCGGCACGGTGCCGCGATGGACCCGGCCGGACGTCCGCGCCAGCAGCGCCTCGATCCGCGCCTTATGCTCCGCATGGACCAGAGCGCCCATGTCCACCGACTTGTCGAGTGGGTCGCCCACGCGGATGCGCCCCATGCGGTCCTTCAGCCGCGCGGTGAAATCGACCGCGATCCCCTCCTGCACGAGGAGCCGCGCACCCGCGCAGCAGACCTGTCCCCCGTTGAACCAGATCGCGTCGACCAGTCCCTCGATCGCGCCATCGATATCCGCGTCCTCGAAGACGACGTAGGGCGACTTGCCGCCGAGCTCGAGCGTCAGCCCGATGCCGCGCCCCGCCGTTTCCCGTCGCAGGATGCGACCGACCTCGGTCGAGCCGGTGAAGGCCAGCTTGTCGATCTCGGCGCCGGCCAGCGCAGCGCCAGTCGCCCCGTCGCCAGTCACGATGTTGACAACGCCCGCCGGCACGCCTGCGCCGTCGCAGATGTCGGCGAAGGCGAGGGCGGTGAGCGGGGTCCATTCGGCGGGCTTCAGGACGACCGTATTGCCCATGGCGAGCGCCGGCGCGACCTTCCAGGCCAGCATCAGGAGCGGGAAGTTCCACGGCACGATCTGCCCGCAGACGCCCCAGGGCTCGGCACCGGGCAGCGTCTCGCCGCGCAGCTCGGCATGTCCGGCGTGGTGATAGAAATGCCGCGCGGCCAGCGCCACGTCGATGTCGCGCGCCTCCCGGATCGGCTTGCCGGTGTCGAGCGTCTCGAGCACGGCAAGGAGCCGCGCGTGCTTCTGCAGCCCCCGCGCGATGGCATAGAGGATGCGCGCCCGGTCGTGGTCGGCGGTCGCGGCCCAGCCCGGCGCGGCCCGCCGCGCGGCGGCGACGGCCTCGGCGACGTCCGCCTCCGTCCCCTGTGTCACCTCCGCCAGCGTCGCGCCCGTCGCGGGGTTCGTCGTCGCGAAGGTCTGGCCCGCGTCACGGCGTGCGCCGTCGATATAATGCCCGAAGACCCGGTTCTGCGCGTCGAGCCAGGCATCCGCCTCGGCGTGGCTCTCGGGCGCGGGGCCCCATTCCATGCTCTCGAAGATCTCCGCCACGCTCATATCGTCTTTGCTTTCCAAATATCCCGGGGAGCGCGAGGGGCCGGCCCCTCGCGTCCTAACCTACGGCATGCCGGTAGGCCGCCGAATACCGCCCCGTCACCGCATGCTCCAGCTGCCGCTCGATATCGCCCAGCAACGACGAGGCGCCGAAGCGGAACAGGTCGGGGCGCAGCCAGCGGTCGCCCAGTTCGTCCTTCAGGAGCGCCAGATACGTTACCGCGTCCTTCGCCTTCGATACCCCACCCGCCGGCTTGTAGCCGACCTTGAAGCCCGACATCGACTCGTAGCCCCGGATCGCCCGCATCATGGTGAGGGAGACGGGCAGGGTGGCGTTGACGGACTCCTTGCCGGTGGACGTCTTGATGAAGTCGGCCCCCGCCATCATCGCGACGAAGCTCGCCTTCATCACGTTCTTCAATGGGCCGAGCTCGCCCGTCGCGAGGATCGCCTTCATGTGCGCGTCGCCGCAGGCCGCGCGCATCCGCGCCGTCTCGTCGTAGAGCGCGGTCCAGTCGCCCGTCAGCACGTGCCGGCGGGAGATGACGATGTCGATCTCGGTCGCCCCGGCGGCCACGCTCGCCTCGATCTCCTGCAGGCGCTGCGGAAACGGAGACAGCCCGGCGGGAAAGCCGGTGGAGACGGCGGCGACGGGTAGTCGCCCCTCCAATGCCTCGACCGCGACCGGCACCATCTCGTGATAGACGCAGACCGCGCCCACGGTGAGATCGGGCAGGCCGATCACATCGAGGATGTCGCCCCGCACCGGCGCGAGCGCCTTTGCGCAGAGCCGCCGCACGCGGCCCGGCGTGTCGTCCCCCGCGAGCGTCGTCAGGTCGATCATCGAGATCGCACGGGCGAGCCATGCCGTCTGCCAGTCCTTCTTGAGCGACCGGCGCGCGGCGATCCCGCCGGCACGCCGGATCGTGGCCGGCGTGTTCACGCGCACGGCCTCGACGATTGCGGGGTCGAAGGGCAGGCCCGCGTTGCGGGGAAGGTCGGTCGGATCGGTCACGGGGCTCGGGTCACTCGCGGCTCGGCATTGGCCGGACGCTTGCACGGGGTCGGCGCGTTGGCAACCAGACGCGCCTAGTCGCGCTCGCGGATGATGGCGGCGAACCGGTCGAAGATCGCGCCGGAACCGCAGACGAGATGTCCGTCCTCGAGCATCGTCTGGCCCTCGCGCAAGGGCTCGACGAGGCCGCCCGCCTCGCGCACGATGACGATGCCCGCCGCGATGTCCCAGGGCTTCAGCCCGCGCTCCCAGTAGCCGTCGTAGCGCCCCGCGGCCACGTAGGCGAGGTCGAGCGACGCCGCACCCCATCGGCGGACGCCGGCGCAGACGGGCAGGATGCGCGCGAGATCCTGCAACGCGGCGGGCAGGTACTTGCCGCCGGCGAAGGGCAGGCCGGTCGCGTAGACCGTCTCGATCATCGAGGTGCGGCCCGAGACGCGCAGCCGGGTGCGGCCGTCGAGCCAGGCGCCGTTGCCCTTCTCGGCGTAGAAGAGCTCGTCCTTCACCGGGTCGTAGATCACGCCGATCACGATCTCGCCCTTGTGCTCGAGCGCGATGGAGACGGCCCAGTGCGGCATGCCGTGCAGGAAGTTCGTTGTTCCGTCGAGCGGATCGACGATCCAGCGGCGGGTCGGGTCCTTGCCTTCGACAGGCTCGGATTCCTCGCCCAGCCAGCCGTAATTCGGTCGCGCCTCGGTGAGGTCCTCGCGGATGATCTCCTCGGCGCGGCGGTCGGCGCGGCTGACGAAGTCGCCGGGGCCCTTGGCGGAGACCTGCAGGTTCTCGACCTCGCCGAAATCCTTCACGAGGCTGCGCCCGGCCTTCCGGGCGGCCTTGATCATCACGTTGAGGTTCGCGCTGCCCTGCATGTCGTCGCTCCGCTTGGCGTCAGGCGGGGCGTGTAGCCGAGGCAGGCGGAAGGGGCCACCCCCGGCGGGATCAGCCGGCGCGCCGCGCCGCGTCGCCCTCGCGTTGCAGCTTCAGGGGCTCGGTCCGCATGAGACGCAGGACATGCGCCATGAACGGCTTCGTCGCGTCCTCGCCCCGGACGGCCGCGTAGAGACGCCGGGTCAGCCCGGTCTCGGTCAGGGGGCGGGTCACGTAATCGGAGTTCCAGCGCACGTCGCGCACGACCCAGTCCGGCAGCACGGAGACGCCGCGGTTGGAGGCCACGAGAAGCAGGATCACGGCGGTCAGCTCCACCTGCCGGATGGCGGCGGGCTCGATGCCGGCCGGCGTCAGGAGCTGGTTGAACACGTCGAGACGGCTGCGCTCGACCGGGTAGGTGATGAGCGTCTCGCCGGCGAAATCCGCGGCCTCGATCCACGGCTTCGTCGCGAGCGGGTGGGCGGCGGCGGCAAGAAAGACCGGCGCGTAGTCGAAGAGCGGCGCGAACTCGACGCCCGGCAAGTTCTCGGGATCGGAGGAGACGACGAGATCGACCTCGGCCTTCTGCAACGCCGGCAGGGCCTGGAACTGGAGGCCGGGGCGGATGTCCACATCCACCTCGGGCCAGGCACGGCGGAACCGTTCGAGCACGGGGAACAGCCATTCGAAGCAGGCGTGGCATTCGATGGCGATGTGCAGCCGGCCGGTCCGACCCGACACCATGCCGGCGAAATCCTGCTCCACCGCCTCGACCTGCGGCAGGACCTGATCGGCCAGCCGCAGGAGCCGCTGCCCGGCCGCCGAGAGCGTCATCGGCTTGGACCGGCGCACGAACAGCTCCACCCCGATCTGCGCCTCCAGGCTCTTGATCTGATGTGACAAGGCCGATTGCGTGATGTTGAGCCGGTCCGCCGCGCGCGCCAGTCCGCCGCAATCCTGGATGGCGCGGATCGTGCGGAGATGCCGGAATTCGAGGTTCAGTCTCATACGCGGCTCATGTCCGTGATGAAGATTATGAGGCTGTCTCACGAAACCGGGTCATGCCACAAGCGTTCCAACGCCAAAGGATCACACATCATGCCCACGCCTTCCGTCTCCTTCGAGTTCTTCCCGCCCAAATCGCTCAATGCCAGCTTCCGCCTGTGGGACACCGTGCAGACGCTCGCCCCGCTCGCGCCCGAATGGGTCTCGGTCACCTACGGGGCCGGCGGCACGACGCGGGAGCTGACGCGCGAGGCGGTGGCGACGATCGGGCAGGCCTTCGATCTTCGCGTGGCCGGGCATCTGACCTGCGTGGACGCCTCGCGGGAGGAGACGCTGGAGGTCGCACGGGGCTTCCGCAAGGCGGGCGTGGAGGACATCGTGGCGCTCCGGGGCGACCCGCCGAAGGGCGAGGCGGGCTTCACGGCGCATCCCGAGGGCTTCGCCAATTCGGTCGAGCTCGTGGCCGCGCTGGCCGACGAGGGCTTCATGGTCCGCGTCGGCTGCTACCCGGACAAGCACCCCGAGGCCGCGGATGCGGATGCCGATATCGCCTGGCTCAAGCACAAGATCGATGCCGGCGCGAAGGAGGCGATCACGCAGTTCTTCTTCGACCCCGAGACGTTCCTGCGCTTCCGCGACAGGGCGGCCGCCGCGGGGATCGACGCGCCGATCGTGCCGGGCATCCTGCCGATCGAGAACTGGTCGAAGGCGTCGAAGTTCGCCGAAGCCTGCGGCGCGCTCATTCCCGACGACCTGCGCGCCGCCTTCGAAGTGGCGACCCGCGACGACCGGGCGGACCTACTGGCCGTGGCGCAGGCGGCGGAGCTTGCCGACACGCTGGTGGGCGAAGGTTGCGACCAGCTGCATTTCTACACGCTGAACCGGCCGGAGCTGACGCGCGACGTGTGCATCGCGCTGGGCCTTGCGCCGAAGGTGGCGCTCAGCCGGGTCGCGTGACCCGCCCGCGGGGCGGCGTCAGCCGTCCTCGCGGACCATCTCGATCATGGCCTGCATCTGCTCGGCGTCGATCAGGCCGGGCGCCCGGTTCTCGCCGATGACGAAGCTCGGCGTACCGGTAAAGCCGAGCGATTGGGCCAGCGCCATCGACATGTCGATATGCGACTGCACCTCCGGCGCCTCCATGTCGGTGCGCAGCTTGTCGGTGTCGAGCCCGACCTCTTCCGCGATCCGCATCACCGAGGTCTCGTCGAGGCGGCCTTCCGCGCCCAGCATCGCCTCGTGAAGCTCGGCGTACTTGTCCTGCTCGCGCGCGGCCAGCGCGGCGCGTGAGGCGAAGACCGAGCCTTCGCCTAGGATCGGCCATTCGCGGTAGACGATCCGGACGTCGCCGTCGTTCTCGATCAGCGACGCGACCTCGCTCGCCGCCCGGCGGCAATAGGGACAGTTGTAGTCGAAGAACTCTACCACGGTGACGTCGCCCTCGGGGTTGCCCAGGACCGGCGCGTTCGGGTCCTGCTCCAGCGCGTCGCGGTTCTCGCCCATCGCCGCCTGCGCCTGCGCCTCGGCGGCCTCGGCCTCGCGCGCCTGCAGGATGGTGACGGCGTCCATGACGATCTGCGGGTTCTCGAGGATGGCTTCGAGGACGAGCTCCTTCACCCGCTCCTCCGTCAACTCCTGCGCCGGCACGGGCAGGGTGCCGAGGAGCGTCGTGGCGGTCAGGGCGGCGAGAAGACGGGTCATGGCGGTTCCTGCGATGGATGCGGCGGCAGGGTGGCCCGCACGCCCGCGCAAGGCAAGCGTCTTCGGTCACGTTCCCGTCAGCGCGAAGGCGGGGTCTGTCGCGCCGGAGGCGGGTCGCGTAGATCCGTGCGCGATGCTGCGGTCCCTCGTCTTCCTGATCCTCGCGGGCTTGGTCTGCCTCGCCGCCCCGCTGCGCGCGGCGCAATCGGACGTCGCGCGGGGCAATGCCGTCACCGCGCGGCTCCTGACGGCGCAGGATGGCGTGGGCGAAGGCATGGCCAGGGTCCAGGCGGGGCTCGACCTCACGCTCGATCCGGGCTGGCACAGCTACTGGCGCTCCCCGGGGGAGGTGGGCCTGCCGCCCGCGA
Organism: uncultured Jannaschia sp.; assembly: GCF_947494055.1. Classification (GTDB taxonomy): domain Bacteria; phylum Pseudomonadota; class Alphaproteobacteria; order Rhodobacterales; family Rhodobacteraceae; genus Jannaschia. Next base: position 127,222 of record NZ_CANLTR010000003.1, read on the forward strand.
TCTCCTGGGAGGGGTCGGAGAACGTCGCCGACGTGGCGCTGGCCTATCCTGCGCCCGAGCGCTTCGAAGCGTTCGAGATCCAGAACTTCGGCTATTCGGAGCACGTCCTGCATCCGTTGACGGTGACGCTCGCGGAACCGGGCGCCCCGGCGCGGCTGGACCTGCGGCTGGACCTGCTGGTCTGCGCCGCGATCTGCGTGCCCGAGACGCTGACGCTCGCGCTCGACCTGCCCGCGGGCGGCGGGCTCGACGCCGTCTCGGCCGACCTGCTCGCGGACTGGACCGCGCGTGTGCCCGGATCGGGGGCGGAGGCCGGGATCGCGGTCGAGCGCGCGCATCTGGACGACACGGCTCTGACGGTATCCGCCATTGCGACGGAGCCCTTCGCCAACCCCGACCTGTTCCCCGAGCACGGCGCCTACGCCGCGTTCGGGGCGCCGGAGATCACGCTCTCCGACGGCGGCCGGCGGCTCTGGGCGCGCTTCCCGGTGGCCGGCACGGGGGAGGGCACGCCGATGCTGACACTGGTCGACGGCGACCGGGCCGCGACCGTTTCGTTGACGCTCTCCGACACGCCGCCCGCGCCGGAGGGGAGCGCCGTCGGCGACGGTCTCTGGCGGGTGTTGCTCGTGGCGATGCTGGGCGGGCTGATCCTGAACGCGATGCCCTGCGTCCTGCCGGTCCTGTCGATCAAGCTGGCCGCGGCGTTGCAGGCGCGGGACCGGGCGCCGGCGCGGGTGCGGGCCGGGTTCCTCGCCGCTGCCGCCGGGGTGCTGACCTTCTTCGGCGCGTTGGCGGTGGCGGTGATCGGCCTGCGGAGCGCGGGCTACGCCGTGGGCTGGGGCGTGCAGTTCCAGAACCCCGCCTTCCTCGCGCTGATGATCGGGCTGATCACGCTCTTCGCAGCGAACATGCTGGGCCTCTTCGAGGTCCGGCTCGGTCAGGACACGCTGACCGGGATGGCGCGGACGGAGGCGCGCGGCGGCTGGGGCGGGGACTTCGCCACTGGGGCCTTCGCCGCCGTGATGGCCACGCCGTGCTCGGCGCCGTTCATCGGCACGGCGGTGACCTACGCGCTGACCGGCGGGGCGGCGCGGACGCTCGCCGTGTTCCTCGCCATGGGGACGGGCCTCGCGCTGCCCTATCTGGCGGTCGCGGCATGGCCCGCGCTGATCCGGCGACTGCCCCGACCGGGGCGGTGGATGCGGCAGGTGCAGATGGCGCTGGGCGGGCTGCTCCTGCTGACGGCGCTCTGGCTTCTGACCGTGCTGGCCGGCGCGGCGGGGCTCCGGATGGCGCTCGTCGTGGGCGGGCTGGCGGCGGTGATGCTCGCCGCGCTCGCGCTCGGCACTCGGGCGTGGCAGGCAGGCGGGGTGGGACTGGCCGCGCTGGTCCTCGCCGGGGCGAGCCTGCCGCCGGCGCAGGCGGACCGCGCCGTCGAGGCCGGGTGGGAGCCCTTCGCCGAAGCCCGAATCGCGGAGGAGGTGGCGCGGGGCAATACCGTCTTCGTCGACGTGACCGCCGATTGGTGCCTGACCTGCAAGGCCAACAAGAGCCTCGTGCTCACCCGCGACACGGTGGCCGAGGCCCTCTCCGAAACCGTGGCGCTGCAGGCGGACTGGACCCGCCCCGACGACGCGATCGCCGCATACCTGAAGGCCAACGATCGTTTCGGCATCCCGTTCGACGCGGTCTACGGGCCCGGCGCGCCGGACGGCCTCCTGCTGCCGGAGCTCCTGACCGAGGCGGCGGTGCTCGACGCGATCAGCCGTGCGGGAGCTCGACCGGGCGCACCCGGCTAAGCCAGTCGTCTACCAGAGCCGTCTCGTGCTCGGTCAAGGTCTGCGCGCGCGGGTAGACGGGGGTGGCGCGATCGTTGCGGATCGGCGCCTCCCACCCGTCGGTCGTCTCGAAGAAGCGCGCGACGCCGGCCTCGCCGAATTCGGTCAGGTAGCCCTGCACGACGACGTCGAGGTAGCTGAGCAGGATCGGCAGCTCCGCCTCCGGCTCGGGATGCAGGCCATCGGGGATGTGGTAGATCGACGGCCCTTCCGGCAGTGCCTGCCGCAGATACCCCGTCTCCCGCGCGTCGAGCGCCTTCCAGTCGCCGCCCGGCACCTCCGCCGACAGACCGTCGATCTCGCTCTCCGGGTCGGGCACGGCGGTCAGGAACGGCGCGTGGTGGAACGCCGTGTGCCGCCAGGCGCGCCGCCAGCCGCGCACGGTCGTGCGCCGGCCGCCCGGATAGAGATGGGTGCGGCGATTGACGAGCGATCCGTAGCCGAAGAAGCGGTGCATCTTTTCCCCTTGCGTGAGTTGTGCCGCGCCACCTATCAGGGTTTCGCGCGACCCGGGAGACACTGCCCCAGGCAGGGCCGAAGGAGCAACCGCCCCGGTAAACTCTCAGGCGAACGGACCGGCCGCGCGACGAACGACTCTGGAGAGAGGCCCCGCGCGGGTCCGCCGAAGGGATAGCGATCTCAGGCGCACGGGACAGAGGGGGCATCGGAGCGCGGGCGCAGGTCCGAAGGAGATGCCATGGACGATCCAATTCCCCTGCCGCTCGACGGCCTGCACGCCGAACTCGGCGGCCGGATGGTGCCTTTCGCGGGCTATTCGATGCCGGTCCAGTACCCCGCCGGCGTGATGGCCGAGCACCTGCATACACGGGCGAAGGCCGGGTTGTTCGACGTGAGCCACATGGGCCAGGTCGTCGTCCGCGGCGACGGGGCGGCGGCGGCGCTGGAGACGCTCGTGCCGGTCGACGTGGCGGGGCTCGCCGAGGGGCGGCAGCGCTACGGGGTCCTGACCTTCCCCGATGGCGGTGTGGCCGACGACCTGATGGTGGCCAACCGGGGCGATCACCTGCTGCTCGTCGTCAACGGCGCGATGAAGCATCTCGACCTCGAGATCCTTCGAAAGGGCCTGCCGGACCACTCGGTCGAGATGCTGGAGGACCGCGCGCTGCTGGCGCTGCAGGGCCCCTCGGCGGAGGGGGCGCTGGCGGCGCTGGTGCCGGGCGCCGCCGGGATGCGGTTCATGGACGTCGCCACCTTCGACTGGGAGGGCGCGACGCTCTGGATCAGCCGGTCGGGCTATACCGGCGAGGACGGGTTCGAGATCAGCGTGCCGGTCGAACGGATCGACGCCTTCGCCCGCGCGCTGCTCGCGCAGGAGGGGGTCATGCCCATCGGCCTCGGAGCACGCGATTCGCTCAGGCTCGAGGCGGGGATGCCGCTCTACGGGCAGGACCTGACCGCCGGGATCACGCCGGTCGAGGCCGGGCTCGGCTGGGCCATCCAGAAGGTCCGGCGCGCCGGCGGCGACCGGGCGGGCGGGTTCCCCGGCGCGGATCGCATCCTGGCCGAGCTCGCCGAAGGCCCGCGGCGCATCCGCGTCGGCCTGCGCCCCGAGGGCCGCGCGCCGATGCGGGCAGGCGTGATGCTCTACGAAAGCGTGGAGGCGACGGCGCCCTGCGGCACCGTGACCTCGGGTGGGTTTGGCCCCACGGTGGGCGCACCCGTCGCGATGGGCTACGTCCCCATTGGCACGGCGGTCGGGTCCGTTCTTTATGGTGATCTGCGCGGTCGACGGCTGCCCGTCACGATTGCCGAACTGCCCTTTTACCAGCCGCGCTATCGGCGCTGAGAGAGGATACGATGAAATATACCGAAGAACATGAATGGCTCGAGGATTCGGACGGTGTCGTCACCGTCGGCATCACCGGACACGCCGCGACGCAGCTTGGCGACGTGGTGTTCGTGGAGCTGCCCGAGGTCGGCCGCACGATCACCAAGGGCGAGGAGATCGTGGTGATCGAGAGCGTCAAGGCCGCCTCCGACATCCTTGCCCCGCTCGACGGCGAGATCGTCGAGGTGAACGCGGCGCTGGCCGACAATCCCGGACTCGTGAACGAGGATGCCGAGGCCGCGTGGTTCTTCCGGATGACGACCACCACGCCGGAGGAGATGAACGACATGATGGACGAGGACGGCTACGCCGAGTTCGTGGCCGACTGACCGCCGGCATCCTCGTGAGACTTTCGGCAGGGTGACGGTCGCGGCGCGGCCGTCACGCTCGCCCCGACCCGGGGCCGAGCCTGCCGATCCCCGACCGCGCCGCAGACCGAGGATCGTTTCATGCCCCTGACCGATTACGACACCTACGACTTCGCCAACCGCCGCCATATCGGCCCCTCCCCGGACGAGATGGCGGAGATGCTGGAGGTCATCGGCTGCGACAGCCTCGACGCGCTGATCGACGAGACGGTGCCCAGGTCCATCCGGCAGGCCGAGCCGCTGCCCTGGCCGCAGATGACCGAACACGCGATCCTGTCGCGGATGCGCGATCTGGCGGCAAAGAACCGGGTGACGACGGCGATGATCGGGCAGGGCTATTCCGACACGGTCACGCCGCCGGCGATCCAGCGCAACATCCTCGAGAACCCGGCCTGGTACACGGCCTACACGCCCTACCAGCCGGAGATCGCGCAGGGCCGGCTCGAGGCGCTCCTGAATTTCCAGACGATGGTCTCCGACCTGACCGGCCTGCCGGTGGCCAACGCCTCGCTCCTCGACGAGGCCACCGCCTGCGCGGAGGCGATGGTGATGGCGCAGCGTGCGGCGAAATCGAAGGCGGCGCGATTCTTCGTCCACGCGCGCTGCCATCCGCAGAACATCGCGGTCATGCGCACCCGGGCGGAGCCGCTCGGCATCGAGCTCGTGGTGGGCGAGGTCGAGGACCTCGATCCGGAGGCCGTGTTCGGCGCGATCTTCCAGTATCCCGACACGCTGGGCGGCCTGCGAGACCTGACGCCCCAGATGCAGGCGCTGCACGACGCGAAGGCCATCGGCATCGTCGCGACCGACCTGCTGGCGCTCTGCCTCCTGAAGGAGCCGGGCGGGATGGGGGCCGATATCGCCGTCGGCTCCGCGCAGCGCTTCGGCGTGCCGCTGGGCTACGGCGGCCCGCACGCGGCCTTCTTCGCCTGCGCCGACGCGCTCAAGCGCACGATGCCGGGCCGCATCGTCGGCGTCTCCGTCGACAGCCACGGCAACAAGGCCTACCGCCTCGCGCTGCAAACCCGGGAGCAGCATATCCGGCGCGAGAAGGCGACCTCCAACGTCTGCACCGCGCAGGCGCTGCTGGCCGTCATGGCAAGCTTCTATGCCGTCTTCCACGGCCCGAAGGGGCTTCACCACATCGCCACGCATGTCCATGCCCACGCGGTCGCGTTGCGCGACACGCTGTCGGGGGCCGGGTTCGACGTGGCGGAGGGGCCGGTCTTCGATACGCTCACTGTGCATGTCGGCGCGATGCGGGGGGTGATCTGGAACGCCGCGCGGGCGGAGGGTGTCACGCTCGGCCGCGTGGGTCAGGACCGCCTGCGCATCGCCTGCGACGAGCTGACCGACGGGGACGTGCTGACCCGCGTGCTGCGCGCCTTCGGGATCGAGGCGCAGGTCGCGGCCACGCGCACCGACATTCCGGCCGAGCTCAAGCGGCGGTCGGACTACCTGACCCACCCGATCTTCCACATGAACCGCGCCGAGGCGGAGATGATGCGCTACATGCGCCGTCTCGCGGATCGCGACCTCGCGCTCGACCGGGCGATGATCCCGCTCGGCTCCTGCACGATGAAGCTCAACGCTGCGGTCGAGATGATGCCGGTGACGTTCTCCGAATTCGGCCGCATCCATCCCTTCGCACCGACGGAGGACACGGTGGGCTACGCCGAGATGATCGCGGAGCTGTCGGCCCGGCTCTGCACGATCACCGGATACGACGCGATGTCGATGCAGCCCAATTCCGGCGCGCAGGGCGAATATGCGGGGCTGCTGACCATCGCCGCCTATCACAGGGCGCGCGGCGACGACCGGCGCATCTGCCTCATCCCGACCTCCGCGCACGGCACCAACCCGGCCTCGGCGCAGATGGCGGGGATGAAAGTCGTGGTCGTCAAGGCGGCGGAGAACGGCGACATCGACCTCGACGACTTCCGCGCCAAGGCGGAGGCGGCGGGCGACGACCTCGCCGCCTGCATGATCACCTATCCCTCCACCCACGGGGTCTTCGAGGACAGCGTGCGTGAGGTCTGCGAGATCACGCACAGGCACGGGGGGCAGGTCTATCTCGACGGAGCGAACCTCAACGCGATGGTCGGCCTCGCCAAGCCCGGCGAGATCGGCGCCGACGTGAGCCACCTGAACCTGCACAAGACCTTCTGCATCCCGCATGGCGGCGGCGGCCCGGGCATGGGGCCGATCGGGGTGCGCGCGCACCTGGCGCCGCATCTGCCGGGCCATCCGGAGACGGGGGGCACGATGCCCGTCTCGGCCGCGCCCTACGGCTCCGCCTCGATCCTGCCGATCAGCTATGCCTACGTGATGATGATGGGCGGGGCGGGGCTGACGCAGGCCACGAAGGTCGCGATCCTGTCCGCGAACTACATCGCCGCCCGGCTCGCCGGGGCCTACGACGTGCTCTACAAGGGCCGGCGGGGCCGGGTGGCGCATGAATGCATCCTCGACACGCGGCCGTTCGACCGCGCGGCCAAGGTCACCGTGGACGACGTGGCCAAGCGGCTCATCGACAACGGCTTCCACGCGCCCACGATGTCCTGGCCCGTGGCCGGCACGCTGATGGTGGAGCCCACCGAGAGCGAGCCGAAGCCCGAGCTCGACCGTTTCGTCGACGCGATGCTGGCCATCCGCGAGGAGGTGGCCGCGATCGAGCGCGGCGAGATCGACCCGGCGAACAACCCCCTCAAGAACGCGCCGCACACGATGGAGGATCTGGTCCGCGACTGGGACCGGCCCTATTCGCGCGAGGCCGCCTGCTTCCCGCCGGGCGCGTTCCGGGTCGACAAGTACTGGCCCCCGGTGAACCGCGTCGACAACGTCGCGGGCGACCGCAACCTGGTCTGCACCTGCCCGCCGGTGGAGGACTACCTCGAGGCGGCGGAATAGAAGGCGCGGGGACGCTTGACGGCGCTCCCGACCCCGGCCATATGGGGCGCCGTTGGGGTCGTAGCTCAGTTGGTAGAGCGCGTCGTTCGCAATGACGAGGTCAGGGGTTCGATTCCCCTCGGCTCCACCATCTTCCTTGACGTTCAGCTGACGCATTGACGTTGCACAGCCAATGCAGCACGCTCGTGCCGCATTGCAGCGTGAGGACGCCATGGCCACCGTCATCACCTTCGCCCAGCAGAAGGGCGGGTCCGGCAAGACGACGCTGACCGCGAACGTCGCTGCCGAACTGGCCGCGCGGGGGCGGAGCGTCGCGCTGCTCGACAGCGATCCGCAGGGCTCGCTCGGGCGCTGGTTCATGACCCGCTACGACCGCGAGGACGGCGTCCGGGGCGACCTGACCTTCTCGACGTCCTCGGCCTGGGGGATCGGTTACGAGGCCGGCAAGTACCGCGATAGCCACGACTTCGTACTGATCGACACGCCGCCCAAGATCGACGGCGACCTGCGGCCCGCGTTGAAGGCCTCGGACATGATCGTCGTCCCCGTCACGGCGAGCCAGGTCGATCTTTGGGCGACCGAAGGCGTGCTGGAACTCGCGGCGCGGGAGGGAAAGTTGCCTTTCGTCGTGATGAACCGGGCACGGGCGGGCACGAACCTCACGGCCTCGATCCGCGCGGCCCTGTCGAAGCTGGAGGCCGACGCGGCGGAGAGCGTCATCGCCAACCGCGTGGCCTATGCCGAGGCGATGGGCGCGGGGCAGGGGGTCTGCGAATACCCGGGCGCGAAGGTCGCGGCGGCGGAAGTGTCGGCGCTGGTCGACGAGATCCTCGCCCGGCTCGAGCGCTAGCGCCAGAGCCTTGCCCGCCCGGCCAGCATACGCTGGGCCGCTGCCAGCGCGCGGTTGATCCGCCCGGGAAGGGGGATCGGTCCGTGTGCCAGCCGGTGCACCGCGACTTCCGGCGGACAGGCCGTCCCGGTGAGGGGATCGAAGTAGCGGGGGTAGGCGATCAGGGTGGCGTGGACGAGGGCGTCGAGCGATAGCCGCGCGCGCCGGCGGGGCGGTATCCGCCCGAGGTCGCGGGTCAGTCCCCAGCCCGCATAGAACGGCGCGCCGAGCGTGACGACAGGCACGTCCCGAAGCAGCGCCTCGAACCCGGTGAGCGAGGTCATCGTCCAGACCTCGTCCGCCGCCGCGATGAGCGCCACCGGATCGGCCCGGACGGCGACGAGATCGGCCTCCGATGCGTCGATGGCTCCGTCGCGTAGCCCGACCTCCACATCGGGATGCGGCTTGTAGACGAGGAATGCGTCGGGATTGGCGCGCCGGGCGGCGGCGAGGAGCGCGGCGTTGTCGGCCACTCCGGACGTGCCGAAGCGGATGGAGGCGTCGTCGGCGACCTGACCGGGCACGAGGATCACGCGCCGGTCGGGCAGGGCCGGGACCGCCGCGCCGAGATTGTATTTCGACAGGCCGAGCGCGACGATGCGTCGGCGCAGGTCCCGCGCGCGGGTCAGGGCCTCGGGCGGCAACGTCGCGGCCTGCGTGATGGCGGTCTCGAGATCCGAGGGCCGGGACGGGTCGTAATACAGGCCCCGGCCATCGAGCACGAGGGACAGGGGCGGGACCAGATCGGCGCCGAGGCCGCGGGAGCGCAGGAATCCGTCCTCGATCCGCGTCGCCTTCGCAGGCGCCTGGGCCATTCCCCAGACGAGAGGCCGGCGGGCGGGATCGGCGCGATACGTCACCCGACCCGAGAGGAACCGGCGAACCGGCGCGCGCTTCCACAGATGCAAGCCCGGTGCGGACCAGCCTTCGCGATCCTCCCGCCAGGCGCGGGCGCGGGCCTCGAGGATGCGGATCACGTCGATCGCGTCGCAAAGACAGTCGCGGTGCGGGTCGTACCAGCGCGGATAGAGCAGCATCGCGCAGGCGAAGAGCTGTGTCCGCGTCAGCTGGCGCTGCCGCCGATCGACCGGCCGCCGCGCGTCGTCGAGGCTCCAGCCGGACCAGAACGGCTGCCCGAAGGTGACGGGACGGTGCCCGTGCAGGATGGCCTCGAACCCGAGCTGGCTGCTCACCGTGTAGATCCGTGTCGCCCCCGTAAAGAGCGTCGCGGGGGGAAGGCGGCGCGTCTCCAGCGTTGTGCCGTGAACGGCGTCGGCCTCCGTGTAGTGGCCGGACCCGGCGGGGTGTGTCTTGACGACGACGCGGGCGCCCGGGTTCTCCGCACGCGCGACCCGAAGCATCTCGTGGAACGTGTCGGCTGTTGCGCCGCCGAACGCGATCGACGCATCGCCATGCGTTTGATCGACCACGAGCACGTAGCCCGGATCCGGCGGGGCCGGATCGTTCCGCGTGGCGGCGTACTTGGTGACGCCCGCGGCGACCATCTCCGCCATCGCGGCGCGGGCGCGGGCCATGAGGTCGCCGTCGTCGAAGGGATCCGTGGCGAGCAGCGTCTCGAGATCGGAGGGTCGGCTCGCGTCGAAATGCGCCGCCCGTCGGTCGATGACGAGCCCCAGTGGGCCATCCGCGCGTCCGCCGGTCCGACCGGGATGCAGGGAGCGGAGGAACGCGTCCTCGAAGCGCAGGACCGGCGCGCCCCGTCCCGCGGCCACCGCCTCGGCCCGCCGGGAGGTGCGCGCATGGCCCCAGACCGCGACCCATTCGCCGGTCCGCGGCAGGCCGGGCCGCAGGTCGATGCCGGAGAGTTCCGCGATGCGGCGGATGCGGGGCGACAGGAAGCCGCCGGTGACGTAGCGTGCGACGATCCGGCCGGGGGCCGGACCCTCCGGCGCGCCGGTCACGTCAGTTGCCGACGGCCCCGGCCGTGTTCGCCGCGCGGGTCAGCTGGCCCAGCGAACCGAAGATCGCCGCGATGGACCGGTTCCAGCCGACGATCCCCGCCTCGGTCACGTAGATCGTGTCGCCGTCGCGGATCACGAAGTCGCGGGCGTCGAACATGCCCGTGGCTGCGGTCAGGTCGAGGACGTAGACCATCCGCTGCGTGCCGATCAGGTCGTCGCGGCCGAGCACCGCGCGGGCGATCGGCTCGGGCTCGTTACGCAGCACGAAGACGCCGGTCGGATTGGCGCGCAACGGGTCGAGCCCGCCGACCTGCGCCAGCGCCTCCACGGCGGAAAGCACCTCGGTCTCGAATTCGAGCCGCCTCTGCCCGCCGGTCGCGCCGAGCACGGTATAGGCCCGCGGATCGGCCTCGATGAAGATCGTGTCGCCGTCGCGCAGCGCAATGTCGGCGCCCGGATCGCGGTAGAGGTCGGCGAGATAGGCCGTCTCGGTCCGCCCGTCGCGGGTCACGCTGACCCGCGCGATGTCCGGATCGACGGCGACGCCGCCGGCCGCGGCGATCATCGCGGTCAGCGTGCGGGTCGGACGTTCGATGGGATAGACGCCCTGTCCGGCCGCGCCGCCGACGATGCTGACCGTGGCCCCGTCGCCCGCGACGCGCTGCACCACGACCTGCGGATCGGGCGTCTGTTCCGCCAGACGCGTCGTGATGATGCGGCGCAGGGCCTCGGGCGTGTTGCCGGCGGCGCGCAGCCGGCCGGCATAGGGAACGAAGATCATGCCGGAGCTGTCGACCTGAACCTCGTTGATCGCCGAGGCGCCGGTGCCGCCCAGCAGCCCGTCCTCGACGTTCTCGTAAATGACGAGGCCGAGCGTGTCGCCCGGACGGATCGTGTCGGTGCCGATGGGCGGGGCGGTCCGGAACGCCGCGCTGAAGCCGAGGGCCGGCGTGACGGCGGTTGCGGCGATCACGCGGGGCGTGACGCCGACGACGAAGGCATCCCCTTCGCGCAACACGGAGCCTGCGTAGATTTCGCGCTTGCTCGGACCCGAGCGCGGGATCGCACCGCAGCCGCTCACGAGGACGAGGATCAATGTGAGAGCGACCGCTTTCGCCCCGCTCGATGCCGATCTGCTCACGTGCCTGCCTCGCTGTCCGCTCGACCCCGGTTCAGGGCGTTGGCCCCCCGGTTTTTCCGGTGTTCGGCCGGCGCCACGTTGTCTCACCCGGACACCAATTTCAAGTTCTGTCGCGGCGCGGGGCGACCTGTTGCCAATTCGTCATAGGGGTCGAGCTCGGAGAGCATCATGTCGACCACCTGCCGCAGGAGCTGCCGCCGCCCGCGCGCGGAATAGAAGCCGCCGGCGATCTGGCTCGTTTCCAGCAGGTAGCGTCGGTAGGCGCGATAGGCGCGGCTGTTGGGGCGATGCGGGTCGGCGAAGAAATCGGCGACGCTCTGGCGGCTCAGGAATTCGGGCTTGTCGTAGACCGACCGTCCGAGCGCGAGGACCGGCAAGCCCCGCCAGAGCGCCTGCTGCGCGGCAGTGGAGTTCACCGTGACGGCCGAGCGCGCCTCGTTGAGGAGACCGGCGAGCTTGCCGCCGCGGAGGTAATGGACGCGGCCGGTTAGCCCGTGCCCGGCGGTGAGCGCGCGGATCGTGTCCCGGACCGGCGCGCGGTCGTCCTCGAGCGGGTGGGCCTTCAGGACGAGGTGATGATGCGCGGGGGCGCCGCGGGCGAAGCCTTCGACGACGGTGTCGAGGAACTCCGTCATCGACGCGAAGGGCGAATGGGCGCGGAAGCTCGCGTCGTGCGCGAGCTGCAGCAGGCCCAGATGATAGGGAAACCCCCCTCGGGTCACGCGACGCGTCGCGAGGCGTCGCTCGATCGAGGCCCAGGGCATGGTCAGGAGCCGGGCGAGATGGAGCCGGAACTCGCGCCCGACGCCGATCTGGCGGTGCGACCGGTAGGCCCGGTAGCGGTGCGGGCCGGCCAGGATCGCCCCGTGGTAGAGCATGCCGTAGAAGACGTGATGGCGCATGTCGCCCCAGCGGGCGGGCGCGTCGGGCAGGTCGGGGTCGAGCGGGGCGATCGCGGCCTGCATCTCGGGCACCGCGATCTCCATCAGGCGGGAATTGCCATTGGCGCCGCCGCGCTCGTAGCTGACCCACCAGGGACGGAGGTAGCCCTCCTCAAAGACGTGAACGCGCAGGCCCCGGATGCGGGCGAGGCGGATCGCTTCGGCATGGATGGGTCGGGTGTCGCCGTAGAGGACGAGGTCGGTGATGCCCTCGCGGTCCATGATCCCGGCGCAGGCGGCGGGCCAATCGGCCAAAGGCGCGTCGAAGGGCAGGTAGCTCGCCCGGTCGAACCAGAAGGCGGCGTCGCCCGCGTTGAAGCCGACGCGTTTCGTGTCGCATCCGGCGGCTGTGAGAAGCCGGCCTAGATGCTGGAAGAAGGGTCCGTGTGGACCCTGAAGGAACAGGAACCGGCGCGAAGGAGTCATCGGTGCAGCTATTCACCTGACGAAGCGTAAAGGAAGAGGGGTCGGCGCGTGGCCCGGCCCTTGCGGCAGGGATGCCACGGGTCTAGCACGGGCCGATCATTGCGGAGGGTTCTCCATGTTCACGGGCATCGTCACCGATATCGGCACCGTCCGCGCGCTCGACCGGCGCGGCGACCTGCGCGTGCGGCTCGGCACCGCCTACGACACGGACGGGCTCGACCTCGGCGCGAGCGTGGCCTGCGACGGGTGCTGCCTCACGGTGGTGGATCGCGGGACCGACGCGACCGGCGGCTGGTTCGACGTCGATGTGAGCGCGGAGAGCCTGTCGAAAACGGCGCTGGGGACTTGGGAGACCGGCAGCCGGGTCAATCTGGAGCGGCCGTTGCGCGTGGGCGACGAGCTCGGCGGGCACATCGTGTCGGGCCATGTCGACGGCAAGGCGCGGATCGTCTCGATCACGCCGGAGGGCGAGTCGAAGCGCTTCGTCTTCGAGGCCCCGGCGGCGCTCGCGCGCTTCATCGCGCCGAAGGGCTCGGTCGCGCTCAACGGCACCTCGCTCACCGTGAACGAGGTCGAGGGCGCGCGGTTCGGGGTCAACATGATCCCGCATACCCAGACCGCGACGACTTGGGGAACGTCGAAGGTCGGCGACCTCGTGAACCTCGAGATCGACACGCTCGCCCGCTACGTCGCCCGGCTTGCGGAGTTGGCGGCCTAGGGCGGCCGGGTTCAAGTATTTTGGCCAAGAAGAAGGGGCGGGGTGGCCCTTGCGCTCCGGCGGCGCGCATGCGGTGATCGCGCTCGAAGGAGCGCGCCCATGACTCAGACCCCCGGTATCGGACACAATTCACGGCAGGATCTCGACGGATACGCGAGTCGTCTGGTGCTCTGGCGGACGGCGCGGGCGGATCTGATCGGGAAGGCGATGCCGATCGAGGTCGTGCGGATGCGCGTACGCCAGGCGAACGCGCTGGGTCTGTCCTACAAGACCTATGCGGGCGTGCGGGCCGCGTCGGGTCGGGACATCGTGGCGCTGCTCTTCTCGTCGAACGCGCTCGGCATGATCCGGCGGGCCGAGGTCGAGGCGGCGCGGGCGGCGAAGCTCGCCGACGTCGCGGCGGTGCGGGGCGTGCTGGTGCATCCGCCGCTCGCCGCCACCGCCCCCGAGCCGCTCGACTGGGCCGAGGACGCGCCGCGCTTCGACGAGCGCTGGTCCGTCATGCGCGACCGGCTGCGCACGGCGCTCGTCCGGCACGCCTTGCCGGCGGACGGCGTGCTGATGATCGGGGAGACCTCGTTCGAGGCGAGCTGGTGCGCGGCGGCGCGTGCCGCGGGATACGTGCGGGGCGAAGTCTATTTCGGGTCGCCCGAATGAGTGGAGCCGACGCCGCGATCATCCGTCGAGCCAGCCCAGCACCCGGTCGACATTCGGCGTGAGCGGCAGCGCCGCCATCTCGTCGGGTGCGACCCAGCGGGCGTCGAGCGCGTCATCGGCCGCGACCGGCTCACCGGATCGCCATTCGCAGAGGACGGCGGCGAGAAGGTAGTGATGGGCCACCTCTCCGCCCTCCCGCACGATCAGGTCGATATTGCCGAGATAGCGGAGCGGCGCGGCCACAACGCCCGTCTCTTCGGCGAGTTCGCGCGCCGCAGCCTCGAGCCCGGTCTCGCCCAGTTCGACATGACCGCCGGGAAAGCCCCAGAGCCCGCGATTGGGCGATTTCGCCCGCGCGACCAGCAATACGCGGCCGTCCCGCGGCACGACGGCCAGCGCGCCCAACTTCGGATGTGACGTCATGCACGTAGCCCTCCCCGTGCCCGCACTGGCACATCCGGTATCCCGACGCTACATCCGGACAAGACTGGAGGTGCCCATGCCCGACCCGATCCCCTTCGAGATGCCCGGCCCCGTGGAGTCGGAATACGGCGACGTGATCTCCTCCATCGAGGAAATCATCGAGGATGCGCGCAACGGACGGATGTTCATCCTGGTCGATCACGAGGATCGCGAAAACGAGGGCGATCTCTGCATCCCGGCGCAGATGGCCACGCCCGACGCGATCAACTTCATGGCGACGTACGGGCGGGGGCTGATCTGCCTGACGCTGACCGGCGACCGGATCGACGCGCTCGGCCTGCCACTGATGGCGTCGCAGAACTCCTCGCGGCACGAGACCGCCTTCACCGTGTCGATCGAGGCACGCGAGGGCGTCTCCACCGGGATCAGCGCGCATGACCGCGCCCGCACCGTGTCGGTCGCCATCGACGCGACCAAGGGCGCGGCCGACATCGCGACGCCGGGCCACGTCTTTCCGCTGCGCACCAAGGAGGGCGGCGTGCTGGTCCGCGCGGGCCATACCGAGGCGGCCACCGACATTTCCCGGCTGGCCGGGCTGAACCCGTCCGGCGTGATCTGCGAGGTGATGAACGAGGACGGGTCGATGGCCCGCCTGCCCGATCTCGTCGCCTTCGCGCAGCGCCACGGACTCAAGATCGGCACGATCAGCGACCTGATCTCCTACCGGCGGCGCTACGACAATCTCGTGAACCAGACGGCGTCGCGGCCGGTGACGAGCCGGTTCGGCGGCGAGTGGCTGATGCGCGTCTTCACCGACGAGACCCAGGGCGCGGAGCATATCGTGCTGACGAAGGGCGACCTGACCGCGCCCGGGCCGGTCCTCGCGCGGATGCACGCGATGAACCCGCTGGAGGACGCGCTGGGCATCGGGGAGAGCGATCTGATCGGCGCGATGCGCGTGATCGCGGCCGAGGGGCGCGGCGTCGTCGTCCTGCTGCGCGATACCGACATGAAGCTCGACCAGGGCGGCGGGGTCAGCCCGCAGAAGCTGCGGCAATACGGGTTGGGCGCGCAGATCCTCGCCGCGTTGAACATCCACGAGATGACGCTGCTGACGAATTCCGGGCAGCCTCGGATCGTCGGCCTCGACGCTTACGGGCTGACGATCACGGGCACGCGGCCCATTCCGGAGGATTGAGGGCATGGCGGGACATTCCGACAACGAGCTGAAGCTGCCGACCTTCGAGGAAGCGCCGAAGGTCCTCATCGTGATCGCGCCCTATTACGGCGCGATCTCGGCTCGGCAACTGGAATCCGCACGCGCCGTGCTGGAGCAGGCGGGAGCCACGCACGAGACGGTGGAGATGCCCGGCTCCCTCGAGATCCCCACGGCGATCGGCATCGCGCATCGGCAGGGGGATTACGACGGCTATGTCGCGCTCGGTTGCGTGATCCGGGGACGGACCTCGCATTACGATGTGGTGGTGGGCGAGAGCGCGCGTGGGATCGCGACGCTCGGCCTCGCGGGCGCCTGCATCGGCAACGGCATCATCACCGTCGAGAACATGGAGCAGGCCGAGGAGCGCGCCGATGCGGAGCGCCTCGACACGGCGGGCGCGGCCGCGCAGGCCGCGCTGCACCTGATCGCGCTGCAGAAGCGGATGGGGAAGCCCGAACGCGGCGTCGGGTTCCGTCCGGGCAGCTTCCTGCACGACGCGGCGACCAAGGGTCCGACGGTCGCCTGATGCCTGCTCAGCGGTCCTTGGGCGGGATCGCCGCGATCCCGGCGACGAGACGGTTTGCGGCGTGGCGCCACGCCGCTTCGGTGTCGCCGCGAAAATCGTGGGCGGTGGCGTAGCGGACTTCGCCCGTCTCCACATCGCGGAGCACGGCCTGCATCGACAGGACGAGCGCGCTCATGCGGAATACCCAGACCTGAAGCGTCCGGTCCGCGCCGGCTTCCCGCCCAGACTCCATCGCGCAGGGGGCGCACATGTGAACCTTGGCGCGGCGGCGGTGCTTGGCCAGGGAGACGTCGGCCCGCGCGGCCGGCACGATCGCATAGACGCCCGCGAGGCTTGCCGTGATGAAG
This sequence comes from uncultured Jannaschia sp., assembly GCF_947494055.1. Lineage (GTDB taxonomy): Bacteria > Pseudomonadota > Alphaproteobacteria > Rhodobacterales > Rhodobacteraceae > Jannaschia. Next base: position 143,399 of record NZ_CANLTR010000003.1, read on the forward strand.
TCGCTGGTCCGGTCCAGACGCTCGGCATAGCCCGCCTGTCCGAGCGGCGACGTGTCCCCCTCGATCTCCGGCTCCATTATCAAGAGATGGCGCTCCTGCGCGCGAGCGCCCGCGGCGATGCACAGAAGCAGGGCAATGAGTGCGAGCAAGGGGCGAGGCATGGCAATCCCCGGGATCAGGACAAGCCCATCCTGGCGTCGCGTGGGGTCACACGACAAGGTGTGCGCTTGACCCCGCCAGGCGGCCCTCATAGGTCGCGCGAATGGCTGAACCGACTCCCGAAGACAGACGTCTGCTGAAGCGCCGAATGAAGTCCGCCGCGCGTCTCTATGCCGTGCAGGCCCTGTTCCAGATGGAGGCGATGGGGCAGGGCGTCGACAAGGTCCGCGCCGAGTTCGAGACCCATCGCTTCGGCATGGTCACCGACGAGGGCGAGTTCGCCGAGGGCGACGTGGACCTGTTCCGGTCCCTGATCGAGCGAGCGGTGGAACGGCAGGCGCGGATCGACCAGATGACGGATCGGGCGTTGGTGACAAAATGGCCCATTGACCGGATCGACCCGACCCTGCGTGCGCTGTTCCGGGCGGCGGGGGCGGAGTTGCTGATCGGATCGACCCCGCCGAAGGTGGTGATCAACGAGTTCGTCGAGGTCGCGCGCGCCTTCTTTCCCGGAGGGAAGGAGGCGGGGTTCGTCAACGGCGTGCTCGACCACATGGCACGGGCGGCGCGTCCCGAAGCGTTCTAGGGTTTCGCCCTCCGGGCGAGGATATTTGGAAAGCAAAGACGGGCTCAGGCCGGGCGGCGTCGGCCGATCACGCGCGCGGCCGCGAGCCATGTGGTGACGAGGAGGAGTGCCGTGCCTGAAAGGAAGGCGGCGAATGCCGGCGCGGTCCCGCCAGCCGGAAGGAGCGGTGCGAGCGGCGCCCACACGGCACCGGTGATGAGCTGCAGCCCGAGCGTCGCGAAGCCCCAGAGCAGGATCGCCGTGCCGAGCGACAGCCCCGCGTAACCGATCCGTTGCCCCCGACCGCGGGCGGGCAAGCGCATCAGGCGGCGCAGCGCGGTGCCCATGCGCGTCAGGTCATGCCCCATCACGAGGATCGCCGGCACGAGAAGCAGGACGAGCACCATCCCGAAGCCCAGCCCGTAGCTCAGCGTGATGACCGTGGGGCGCAGGAACTGCGCGTCCGACGAGGTCTCGTAGAGCAGCGGCGCGAGGCCCAGCACCGTCGTCGCCGTCGTCAGCAGGATCGGGCGCAGGCGGTCGCAGACGGCGTCGGTGATCGCGGGGACGAGGGCGCGGTCGCGGGCATATTCGTCGACCGTCGTCACCAGCACGATGGAATCGTTGATTATGATCCCGGTCATCCCGATCAGGCCGACCACCGAGAACATCGACAGCGGCACGTCCCAGAACCAGTGCCCCCAGATCGCGCCGATCAGGCCGAAGGGGATCACCGCCATGATGACCGCGGGCCGTGTCCACGACGAGAAGATCCAGGCCAGAACGAGGTAGATGCCCAGAAGGCAGCCGGCGAAGCCCAGCGTCGCGTCGGTCAGGAACTCGCTCTCCTGCTCGGCGAGACCGCTCAGCTCGTAGGTGACGCCGTAGGTGCTCGCGATCTCGGGCAGGATCTCCTCGGCGATGCGCTGGCGGATCTCGTTGGCGCGGGCGGCGTCGTCCTGCGTGATGTCGCCGGAAACGGTGACCTCCTGTATGCCGTTGCGTCGGATGATGTTGGCGAAGCCCGATTGCACGCGCACCGTCACGATGTCCGAAAGCGCGACGTCGCCACCGAGCGGCGAGGGCAGACGCACCGTGTCGAGGAAATCGGCCCTGAGCTCTTCCTCCGGCAGCTCCACCCGGATTGCGCCGGTGCGCGGACCGACGGGGAAGGTCGCGGCTTCGATCCCGGCCAGGCGGTCCCGCAGGGTCGCGCCGAGCGCGCCCACGTCGAAGCCCAGCGCCTCGCCCTGTGGCGTCAGGGTGAGGATCAGTTCGTCCTTGTCGTAGGGCAGCGTGTCCTCGACGGCGGAGACTTCGGGGAACTGCGAGACCGCAATCTTGAGCGCTTCGGAGGCGGCCTTCAGCGTGTCGGAATCGGCGCCGGTGAACTCGACCGACAGCGCGTCGCCGCCGGGGCCGGAGCGCCAGCCGCGGAAACTGATCTCTTCGGTCAGGGGAAGCTGGCTGACGCTCTCCTGCAGCCGCTCGACGAACTCGAAGGAGGAATAGGGGCGCAGGTCCGCGGCGATGAGCTCGATCGAGATGGCGCCGAGCTGCTCGGGGTCCTTGTCGTCGGCGGAGGCGAGCGCGCGGCCCGAATTGCCGCCGATCTCGGCCAGAACATAGTCGAGCGGGTTGGTGCCGTATTCCGCCTCGTAATCCGCCCCAAGCGCCTCGGTCGCGCGTTGCAGCTCGCGCATCTGCTCGATCGTGTCGGCGCGGTCGGCCCCGTCGACCATCGCGAAGTTGCCGCTGATCGAGCCCTGTTCGGGCGAGTCGAAGAACCGCCATTGCACGTCGCCGCGCAGGAACAGCGCGAACTGCGTCGCCAGCAGGAGCAGCGCCGCCGCCGCGACGGGATAACGCGCCAGCAGCATGAGCCGGACGAGCGGCCGGAACAGGCGTTCGCGGAACCAGTCCAGCCCCCGGTTCACCTGGCGGGACGGCAGATCGTACCAATGCTCGTGCGCGGAGTGCCGAAGCGCCCCCGCCATATGGTGCGGCAGGATCAGGAAGCACTCGACCAGCGACGCCACCAGCACGACGATGACGGTGAAGGGGATATCGAGGATCAGCTCTCCGAACCGTCCGCCGATCGCGACGAGGCCGAAGAAGGCGATCACCGTGGTCAGCGTCGCCGAAAAGACCGGCGCGAACATCCGCTGCGCCGCCCGCTCCGCCGCCATGCCCGCCGGTTCGCCGAGTTGGCGGGCGCGGAAATCCGCGTGTTCGCCCACGACGATCGCGTCGTCGACGACGATGCCGAGCGTGATGATGAGCGCGAAAAGCGAGATCATGTTGAGCGAGATCCCCGCCGCCCACATCAGCGCGATGGCCGAGAGCATCGCGACCGGAATGCCGGCCGCGACCCAGAACGCCGTACGGGCGTTGAGGAACAGGAACAGCAGCCCCACCACGAGGGCGAGGCCGAGGATCGCGTTGTCCACCAGAAGCGAGATCCGCCCGGTGATCGCCTCCGTCCGGGTGCGGATGAGCTCGATATTCGTGCCCTCGGGCGCGTCCAGCAGAAGGTCCGCGGCCACCGCCTCCACCTGCCGCTGCAACCCGATCGCGTCGCCGTCGGCGGAGCGGTCGACACGGACGGTGATGGCCGGGTCCGGGCCGACGAAATAGGCCCGCTCCCGGTCCACGCCCTCGGAGACGACGCGCGCGACATCGCCCACGGTGAGCGCGGCGCCGCCGGCCTCCCGGCGCAGGACGATCTCCTCGATCTCATCGGCCTCCCGGCGCGCCTGTCCGGTACGGACGCGGGCATTGGCGCCGGCGACGTCGCCGGCCGGATCGGCCTGCGCCTCCCGGCCGATCGCGGCGGCGATCTCGGACATCGTGAGGTCGTAGCGCAGCAGGTTCGCCGTCGGCACCTCCACCACCACCTCGGGCGCGGCGATGCCCTGGATCGTGGTCCGGGTGACGCCGGCGGCGAAGAGCCGCGTGACGAACTCGTCGGCCAGCCGGGCAAGCTGGTCGACGCCCAGCGGACCGGTCACGATGACATCGGTGACCCGGTCGCGCCAGCGGCCCAGACGGACCGTGGGATCGTCGAGGCCGTCGGGCAGGCCGGTGACGCCGTCGATCGCCGACTGCACCTCCTCGGCGGCGGAGGGCACGTCGTAGCCCGGCTCGAACTCAAGCTCGATCCAGGCGTTGTTCTCGCGCGACACCGCGTTGGTGTCGTTCACCCCTTCGACGCTGCGCAGCGCCGGCTCCAGCACCTGCACGATGCCGCGGTCCACGTCTTCGGCCCCCGCGCCGTCCCAGCCGACCAACACCTCGATGTCGTCGACGATCACGTCGGGAAAGAACTGCGCCCGCATGTTCGGCAGCGCAAAAAGCCCCCCGGCCAGCATCAGGACGAGAAGAAGGTTCGCGGCGGTCCGGTGGCGGGTGAAGTAGCCGAGCAGTCCCATCTCAGCCGCCCATCCGCGACTCGATACGTTCGACGACGTCCACCGGCACGTCCTCGGCTTCGAGCTGGCTCAGCATCCGCGCCTTCACGTCGGACGGGATGCGCGTATTGGCATTGAGATAGGCCACGATGCGCGCACGGCGTTCGGGATCGAGCGTGACGGTGCCGGTCTCGTCCGCCGCGTCTACACCGGGGCGCAGGGGGCGGACGCGGATGCCGAGGCCGAGCGCGGCGGTGCGTTCGGCCACCACCTCGTGTCCCGCGATGTCGCCGGCGACGAGCACGTCGTCGCCTTGCCGGCGCAGCAGCGTCACCTCCCGCGCCTCCAACCGGTCGTCCGCGCCGAGGACCAGCACGTCGCTCAACGGCGACAGGGCGGTGGCGGGCAGACGGATCGCGTCCTCGATCGCGGGCTCCTCCACCTCGACGCGCACGAAGTCGCCGGGGCGGAAGCCGCGGCTGTCGTGGAGGCGGGCGTAAACGGTGCGGCCGGTCTGGCCCTCGCCCACGGCGGCGGCCTCGCGGGTGACGGTGCCTTCTGCCGCGAGCTCCAGCCCCTGCACGTCGAGCACGGCGCGCATCGGAACCCCGATCAGCGCGCCCTCGGCATCGAGCAATCGCGCGTGCTGCGCGGCGGAGAGGCGGAACACGACCTCGAGTTCGGCCGGGTCGATCAGCGTGGCGACCATCTCGTTCGCGGAGACGAGCCCGCCCGGCAGGACCGAGACGTCGGCGAGCCGGCCGGCGAAAGCCGCTTCGACGGTCCGGTCCTCGAGGTCGCGGGTCGCGTTCTCCACCGCGATGCGGCTGCGGTCGATGGCCAGCCGCGCGGAATCGATCCGCGCCTCGCTCGTGGCGACGGTGCCGCGCGCGGACAGGATGGCCTGCTCGGCCGCCGAGAGCGACAGCTCCGCCGCCTCGACCGCCGCCGTCGCACCGACGCCGCGATTGCTCAGATCGCGCTGCCGCTGCACTGCCTGGGCCTGCAGGTCGCGCTGCGTCTCGGCCCCGACGAGCTCCGCCCGCGACAACTCCAGGCTGCGCCCGGCGTCGCGCAGCTCGGCCTCCGCTTCGGCGAGATCGGCCCGGGCGACCGACAGCGCGGCCTCCGCTCCGGCGGGATCGATGCGCATCAGGACCTGCCCCTCGGTCACGCGTCCGCCATCCTCCATCTCGGGCGCGAGTTCGACGACGCGGCCGCCCACCGGGGCGCGAAGCTCCAGCACCCGGCGGGCGCGGATCTCGCCGAAGGCCGTCAGGACGGGCGCGATCGTCTCCGGCACGGCCTCCACCACGTTCGCGGCGAGGATGCGCTCGCGGGCGGGCGGCCCGCCCTCATCGCGCGCGCGACGCTCCTCCAGCGCGGCGAAGACGATCGCCGCCGCCCAGGCGAGCAGCCCCGCCGTGAGGGCGAGCAGGAAGAGCGCCGTGAGGCTACGTCCAAGAAAGCGCATCGGATCTCCGGCCGGGTGACGTACGAAAGATAGGGATTTCCCGGCCCCTGCCAATCCTCACGTTCGTCGCACGCGGTTCCGTCGCACGGAAATGACAGGCGATCACTTTCGGCGGAGATGTTCGTCCAGCCGCGGCATGATCTCGACGAAGTTGCAGGGGCGATGGCGGTAGTCGAGCTGTGGGGCGAGGATACCGTCCCACGCGTCCCGGCAGGCCGAGGGCGAGCCGGGCAGCGCGAAGAGGTAGGTCCCCTTCGCCACACCGGCGCAGGCGCGGGACTGTACCGCCGAGGTGCCGATCTTCTGCATCGAGATCATCGTGAAGACGGTGCCGAAGGCGTCGATCTCCTTCTCGTAGACGTCGCGATGCGCCTCCACCGTCACGTCGCGCCCCGTCAGTCCGGTCCCGCCGGTCGACAGGATCACGTCGATCTCCGCGTTGTCGCACCAGGTGTCGAGTTGCGCCGCGATCGCCGCACGGTCGTCCTTCAGGATCGCGCGGGCGGCGAGGGAATGCCCCGCCGCCGTCAGGCGCTCGACGAGCGTTTCGCCCGAGCGGTCGTCCTCTGCCGCGCGCGTGTCGCTGACGGTCAGGACGGCGATGCGGCAGGGTAGGAAGTCGCGCGTCACGATTGCCTCCGTCTTTGCTTTCCAAATATCCCGGGGGGCCGCAGGCCGGGGCAGCGCCCCTCCACCCGAAGTGTCAGTCGAAATCCCCCGGCGAATGCCGTTCCGGCAAGGGCGCCGGAGCTTCACCCTTGAGCCGATTGACGCGACGCCCGCGCTGCACCCCCGGCCGCGCGTCGATCCGCTCGGCCCATTCGACGACGTTCCCGTATTCGTGCACGGCGAGGAACCGATCGGACCCGTCGTAGAGCCGCCCGCCGAGGCAGAGCTGCCCGTACCACGGCCAGATCGCCATGTCGGCGATGGTATATTCGTCGCCCGCGATGAAATCCTTCGAAGCCAGCTCGCGGTTCAGCACGTCGAGCTGCCGCTTCGCCTCCATCGCGTAGCGGTTGATCGGATATTCCATCTTCTCGGGCGCGTAGGCGAAGAAATGGCCGAACCCGCCGCCGAGGAACGGCGCGCTGCCCATCTGCCAGAACAGCCAGGACAGCATCTCCGGTCGGCTCGACCCGAGGAACGCGTCGTAGCGCTCGGCGAGGTGAAGCATGATCGCCGCGCTTTCGAACACGCGGACGGGCTCCGGGCCGGTCAGGTCGAGGAGCGCGGGGATCTTGGAGTTCGGATTGATCTCCACGAAGCCCGAGCCGAACTGGTCACCCTCGCCGATATCGATGGGCCAGGCGTCGTATTCGACGTCGTGCCCGGCCTCGATCAGCTCCTCGAACAGGATCGTGACCTTCTGCCCGTTCGGCGTGGCGAGGCTGTGGAGCTGGTAGGGATGTTCGCCCCGGGGCAACGCCTTGTCGTGGGTCGGGCCGGCGACGGGGCGGTTGGTGCTGGCGAACTGGCCACCGTTCTCGGCATCCCAGGTCCAGACGTCGGGGAGTGTGTAGCTCATCGCGGGTCTCCAGTTTGTCGAGGGAGCACATAGCGTTCCGCCGGCGCCCGCAACCCCGCGTCCGCGCACATTCAAGGTTCAGGGGTCGAGCCGGGCGGCGAGCTCCAGCAAATCCGCCCAGGCCTCGCGCTTGGCGCCCGGGTTCCGCATCAGGTAGGCGGGCGGCAGCATCGGCAGGGCCGGGCGACCGAACCCCTCGGTCCAGGTGCCGCGCAACCGCGTCAGCCCGCGCCGGCCCAGCACCGCGCCGCAGGGCTGGTTGCCCATGAGGACGAGGATCTCGGGGGCGGCCAGTTCGACGTGCCGGCGCAGGAACGGCAGCATCATCGCCATCTCGTCCGGCTCCGGCGCCCGGTCCGACGGCAGTCGCCACGGCAGGACGCTGGCGAGATAGACGCCCGCCGACCCTTCGCCGTCGCGCGCGAGGCCGATCGCCGCCAGCATCCGGTCGAGGAGTGCGCCGCTCGCACCGGCGAAGGGATGGCCCGCCCGGTCCTCCTCGCGTCCCGGCGCGTCACCGATGATCATCACCCGCGCGGATGGGTCGCCCGCGGCGAAGACCGTGCTCGACGCGCCGAGGCGCAGGTCGCAATACGGATAGCCCAGGATCGCGTCGTGCAATTCGGCCAGGCTCGCCGCCGCTGCGGCGCGCCGGTCAGCCTCGGCGACGGCATCCGTGGCCTGCGCGGCATCCGCCGTCACCGGCATGTCCACCTCGGGCGGCGGGGCGGGCGGTTCGGGCACGGGCTGTCGGTCGGGCAGGGCGTAGCGGTTGACGGGACGTTCTCCGATCGCCTCGTCGCAGCCCATCTCGATCAGCCATTCCAGCGTCGCGCGCGCGGTGAAGGGATCGAGCTCGGGCATGCCCCTGCCTAGCCCGCCGGCCCCGCGACCGGAAGGGCTTGATCGCCGCCCGCCCGCGCCGCATGGAGGCGCCATGACCTTCCGGCATCGCCACCTCCTCGGGATCGAGCCGCTCCACCCGGCGGAGATCACCGAGCTTCTCGACCTCGCGCAGCACTACGCGGAGGCCACGCGGCGGGGGGAGAAGCACGGGACCGCGCTCGAGGGGCTCACGCAGGTCAACATGTTCTTCGAGAACTCGACCCGCACGCAGGCCAGCTTCGAGATCGCCGGCAAGCGTCTGGGCGCGGACGTGATGAACATGGCGATGCAGGCGTCGAGCCTGAAGAAGGGCGAGACGCTGATCGACACCGCGCTGACGCTGAACGCGATGCGCCCCGATCTCCTCGTCGTGCGGCACCCGCATTCGGGCGCGGTGAACCTGCTTGCCGAGAAGGTGAACTGCGCCGTTCTGAACGCGGGCGACGGGCGGCACGAGCATCCGACGCAGGCGCTTCTCGACGCACTGACGATCCGCCGGGCCAAGGGGCGGCTGCACCGGTTGACCGTGGTGATCTGCGGCGACATCGCCCATAGCCGGGTGGCGCGGTCGAACCTGATCCTGCTCGGCAAGATGGAGAACCGCGTCCGCCTCGTCGGCCCACCGACGCTGATGCCCGCCGAGGTAGCGGAACTTGGTGTCGAGGTCACCGACGACATGGCCGAGGGCCTGCGCGACGCCGACGTGGTGATGATGCTGCGCCTCCAGAAGGAGCGCATGGACGGCGCGTTCATCCCCTCGGAGCGCGAATACTACCACCGCTTCGGCCTCGACGCGGAGAAGCTGCGACACGCCAGGCCCGACGCCATCGTGATGCATCCCGGTCCGATGAACCGGGGCGTGGAGATCGACGGCACGCTCGCCGACGACATCAACCGCTCCGTCATACAGGAACAGGTCGAGATGGGCGTGGCCGTGCGCATGGCGGCGATGGACCTGCTGGCGCGGAACCTGCGGGCCGACGCCTGAGGTCGAACCCGAGCGCCGCCGCCGCGTTGACTCCGTGACAGCCACAGCGGAGCCGCCCCATGACCTTTTCCCTCGAGCCGCGCGATCCGCGGGTCCACGTCTTCTCGCTCAGCGACGGGTCCCTCAAGCTCGCGCACCGTACCTACCTTTCGCCGCCCGGGGAGGCCCCGGACGCGACGCCGGTGCAGGATGCCCTCGGCGCGCCGGTCGACGCGGCCCATGTCGAGGTCTTCGCCGTCCGCGACGTCGCGCCGATGGGCCTGCGCAGCTATCTCGCGCAGGCGCACGATATCCCGCCCGCCTCGATGGAGGCGGATACGGCGCGGCTCGACGCGCTGTCCGGCGACGTCCTCGTGGTGGCGCCGCGCGCGGTGGAGGGACTCTCGGAGCTGGAGCCCCGGCCGGAGCTCACCCATATCGGCAGCTACGCCCCGGCGGAGGCCGACATGACGCCGCGCGACCTGCCGCCCGCCGCAAAGCCGCCGCGCGAGGAGCGGGCCGATAAGACGGTTGCGGGCAAGCCGCTCGACCGGACCCGGATCCTCTGGATCGTGGTCGCGGCGCTGGTGATCGCAGGGCTGCTCTTCGCATTCCTCTGAGCGCGCTCGATTGCGCCGCGGCCGGGCCGACGCTATCGCGGAAGCATGGACGCCACGCTCTTCACCGATGCCCGCCTGATCGATCCCGTTTCCGGCACGGAGCGGCGGGGCGACCTGCGTGTGGTGGACGGGCGTATCGCCGAGCCGGGCCCGGCGGCGACGCGGATCGACTGCCGCGGTCGCTGCCTCGCGCCGGGCATCGTCGATATCGGCGTGAAGGTGGGCGAGCCGGGCGAGCGCCACAAGGAGAGCTTCCGCACCGCCGGGGAAGCGGCGGCGCGGGGCGGGGTGACCACGATAATCGTCCGGCCCGACACGATCCCGGTGATCGACGCGCCCGAACTGCTGGAGCAGGCTCGGGGCCGCGCCGCCGAGGCCCGCGTGCGCGTTCGCCACATGGCGGCGCTGACCCGCGGCCGCGCCGGGCGCGAGATGGTGGAGATCGGCTTCCTGCGCGATGCCGGGGCGGTGGCCTTCACCGACGGCACGCATGTCGTGCGCGACACCCGGATTCTGAGCCGCTGCCTGACCTATGCGCGCTCGCTCGGCGCGCTCGTCATCGGCCACCCGCAGGATCCGGGCCTCTCCGCCGGTGCCGTCATCACCAGCGGCAAGTTCGCGAGCCTGCGCGGCCTGCCCGGCGTCTCGCCCCTGGCCGAGCGGCTGGGGGTGGAGCGCGACCTCGCGCTCGCCGGTGCCACCGGCGTCGCCTACCATCTCGACCAGATCACCTGCGCCGCCAGCCTGCCGGCGCTCCGGCGGGCAAAGGCGGAGGGGCTCGACGTGACGGCGGGGACCTCGATCCACCACCTGACGCTCAACGTGCTCGACGTCGCCGATTACCGCACCTTCTTCAAGGTCACGCCGCCCCTGCGGGAGGAGGCCGACCGGCTCGCCACGGTCGAGGCACTCGCGGACGGCACGATCGACGTGATCTCCTCGATGCATACGCCGCAGGACGAGGAGTCGAAGCGCCTGCCCTTCGAGGAGGCGGCGCCGGGCGCCGTCGGGCTCGAGACGCTGCTGCCCGCCGCGATGCGTCTCGTCCATTCGGGCCATCTCGACCTCCCCACGCTCTGGCGGGCGCTGTCGCTGAACCCTGCGCGGCGGCTCGGGCTCGAGGGCGGGACGCTCGACGTTGGCGCGCCGGCGGACCTCGTCCTCTTCGACCCGGACGCGCCCTTCGTGCTCGACCGCTGGAAGCTCGCCTCCAAGTCGAAGAACACGCCCTTCGACGGCGCGCGCATGGAGGGGCGGGTGATCGGCACCTGGGTCGGGGGCATGCGCGTCTGGGATCGGGAGGCGGCACATGCCTGAGCTCGTGACGCCGGTTCCCGTTTTGCTCGTCGTCGGGCTATTGGCCTATCTCCTCGGCTCGGTGCCGTTCGGCATCGTCATGGCCCGGCTGTTCCGGCTGGGCGATCTGCGGCAGGTCGGGTCCGGCAATATCGGCGCGACCAACGTGCTCCGGACCGGCAACAAGCCCGCGGCGTTCCTGACGCTGCTTGGCGATTCCGGGAAGGGCGCCTTTGGTGTGCTGCTCGCCGGGGCGTTCCTTGCGGGCGACGCGGCGCAGGTGGCGGGGCTCGCGGCGTTCCTCGGCCATGCCTGGCCCCTCTGGCTGCGCTTCCGGGGCGGCAAGGCGGTGGCGACCTTCCTCGGCACCGCGCTGGCGCTGTCCTTCCCGCTCGGCCTCGTCGTCTGCGCATCGTGGCTCGCGGGGGCCTTCGCGACGCGCATTTCCTCGATGGGGGCGATCGTCGCGGCCCTGTCGGCGCCGCTCTGGGCGTGGTGGCTCCATCCGGAGGCGGCGACGCTGATGGCGTTCTTCGCGGCGATGATCGTCGTCTTCCACCGCCACAACATCCAGCGGATCCGCGCGGGAGAGGAGCCGCGCATCGGCGCCTCGAAGCGCGCGTGACGCAGGCGGCGGAGGTGGCGACCGCGCTCGACGCGCTGCCGCTCGGCACGTTCCGCGGGCGCGCGCATGGCGCGGACTGGCTGGTGAGTCGTACGCTCTTCGCCGGCGGCGCGTCGGAGAAGCTGGTCGCCCGCGCGCTCGACGGATCGGACTACGTGAGCCTCAACCTCTACCGGCTTGCGACAGGCCCGCGGCTCCGCCCCTGCGAGATGCCGGCGGCGAAGGTCGCGCGCTTCGTGGCGGAACTGGAACTGGCGACAACGTCGGATCATCCGCAGGATCGATCGCGGGCGCCGGCCTGCACGTCCCGTCGCTTACGGCCGTAGCGACGGTGCGATGTCCTCGAGAAGTTCGGCGGTCCGGCGGGTGTTGTGATAAATGCCGAGCGCGAGATAGAGGAAGCCGCCCGTCAGGATCAGGTAGATTGTCCCACCGACGAGGATCGCGACCGCGGCGGGGATGCCTGATTGCGGCCCGCTGCCAAGAAGAGCGGCGCCGGCCGCGAGCAGGACGACGATCCCCCCGAGGATGACGATGACGCCCACAAGCTTGTCGAGGGCGTTGATGAAAAAGTTGCGCATTCCGGAGCCTACGATTGAAGTCAGCTGTACGATGCTTCAGCATGCCAGCTGCCGCGCGTGACATCTGCATCGTACGGTCTGTTGGCCGACCGGAACTGCGGTCGGTGTTGCCAATCCGTCGCGGTGAGCCGCGAAGCCTCAGTAGCTCCGCTCGGCGTAGATCCGCGACAGGTCGCCTGCCCACGGTCCGTTGTAATCGTCCAGCAGCTCGTCCGCCGGCACCTTCCCCGTCTCGACCGATTCCTTCAGCGCGTTGAGGAAATGCGTCTCGTCCGGCACCAGCCCGCCCGCACCTGGGCGCGCCCGCGACTTGAGTCCCGCTTCGGAAATTGCCACCAGCTCGCGGGCGAGGTCGTGCATGCGCACGTCGCCCACCTGCGCCTGCAACCCGTCGACGCTGGCCGCGACGCGCAGGGCGAGCCGCGTCTCCTGATCCCAGTCCCTCGCCAGGTCCCAGGCCGCGTCGAGCGACGCGTCGTCGTAGAGCAGCCCGACCCAGAAGGCCGGCAGGGCGCAGAGCCGGCGCCACGGCCCTCCGTCGGCCCCGCGCATCTCCATGTACTTCTTGATCCGCGCTTCGGGAAACAGCGTCGTCAGGTGATCGGCCCAGTCCGCCATCGTCGGCTTCTCGCCCGGCAGCGCCGGCAATTCGCCCCGCATGAAGTCGCGGAAGGACTGGCCCAGCGCATCGACATAGGTGCCGTCGCGGTAGACGAAGTACATCGGCGTATCAAGCGCGTAGTCCGTCCAGCGCTCGAAGCCGAACCCGTCCTCGAAGACGAAGGCGGGGATGCCGGTCCGCGCCGCGTCGAGGTCGCGCCAGACACGGGCGCGCCAGGACTTGTGGCCGTTGGGCTTGCCCTCGAAGAACGGCGAGTTCGCGAAGAGCGCGGTGGCCACCGATTGCAGCGCCATCGCCACGCGCAGCTTCTTGACCATGTCGGCCTCGGACCCGAAGTCGAGATTGACCTGCACGGTGCAGGTCCGCCGCATCATCACCCGGCCCATCGTGCCGACTTTTCCCATGTAGGAATCCATCAGCTTGTAACGGCCCTTGGGCATGAGCGGCATGTCCTCGTGGCGCCATTCCGGCGCCGCGCCCAGCCCGATGAAATGCGCGCCGATCGTGTCGGCGACGGTCTGTACCTCGCGCAGGTGGTCGTTCACCTCGTCGCAGGTCTGGTGGATCGTCTCGAGCGGGGCGCCCGAAAGCTCGAGCTGCCCGCCCGGCTCCAGCGAGACGTTGGCGCCGTCCTTCTCCAGCCCGATGAGATGGCCGCCTTCCTCGACGGGGGACCAGCCGAACCGGTCGCGCAGGCCCGCGAGCATGGCGTGGATCGAGCTCTCGCCTTCGTAGGGCAGCGGTGCATGGGTGTCCGTGCGGTAGCCGAACTTCTCGTGCTCCGTGCCGATGCGCCACTGGTCGCGGGGCTTGCAGCCGGAGGCGAGATAGGCCGTCAGGTCGGCCTGCGACTCGATCGGCCCGCCGCCGGTCTGGGGAATGGACATCGCAGGCCTCCGGTTCGCTCCGCGACCGTCACCTGCTTCCCGGCCCGGTCCGAGTCAAGGCGCGGGGCGCGTTCCGCTGCCAGACCTTGGTCGTACTGGACGCGCGCGACCGCACCGCCTGGATCATCGCGCCGGTGTCGAAGCCGGGCAAGGGGGCCAGGGCATCGAGCAGGCTCTCGGCATTCGCGGCACCCTCGGGAATGACGAGCGTCGGCCCGTCGGACTGCGCCAGCCGCCAGAACGCTTCGCCGGTCGCCGTGCGGCGGAACGTCACCGACGAGAGCGCGTCCAGATCGACCGATCCCCCCATGACCGGACCCATGTAGGTGATGCGCCCCTCGTCCACCTCCACCAGCCCGGGTGCCCCGGTCGTCGTGCGGAAGCGGGCCTGACGGATGCCCGACAGCGCGAGCACGGCACCGATGGCGACGAGAACGCCGCCGAAAAGCGCGATGAGGCCGTAATTGTCCCACCAGAGCCAGGCACCGAGCGCGATCGCCGCGCCGCCTGCCAGCGCCTCGCGCCATCGGCCGAGCATCGCAGCGATCTCGGGGCGGATCACGCCATCACCGCCGTCTCGCGCACGACGAGCGCGAAGTCGCCGATCCGCTTGAAGCCGAGGGGGCGGTAGCAGGCGACGGCCGCCTCGGAGGCGGCGAAGAGCGTCGCCTGGCCGATCCCCTGCGCGCTGGCCTCCGCCAGATGCAACGCGACCGCGCGACGGCCGAGCCCGCGCCGGCGTGCAACGGGCGGGACGTAGACGCCGCCGACCTGCACGATGTCGGGCAGCCGGGCGTTGAACCCGGTCATCGCGACTGGCTCGCCATCGACGACGAGGAAACGGTGGCTGTCGGCCGCGATCCAGCCTGCGACGTCCTCTACTGCCTCGGCCTGCGAGCCTAATCCCATGTCGGTCTCCCGGGTATAGGCAACGCGCCACGCAACGGCGCGCGCGCGGTCGAGCGTCAGCGGCGCGAGCGTCCCTGGCCCTTCGGGAACTCTCAGCGTTGCCAGATCGAGATGGAACTGCGGCTCGTCCGCGTCGAGCCCGCCCGCCGGCGCGTCAAGGCCGAGCGCGCGCATCAATGGCCGGACCGAACCGCTCGGACCGGCGAAGCCGGCAATCGGACGGCCGCGCAGGATCGCGGCGGCGGGTTCGGGCTCGGTGGCGAAGGGCAGGACCATGCCGCGATTGGTCAGGCCGAGCACCGCGCGCCGTGGCGGGGACGCATCGCCCCAGAAGCGGGTCGCGTTCTGATGGTCGCCCTCCATTCCATGGTCCCGCAGGTTGGCGAGCGGAAACATCGCGTCGGTCGGCCGAGTCCGCAGGACCGCCTCGATCGCCGCCCAGTCTGCCGGGCCAAGCGGGATCACGTCCAATCCCCCCGCGCCGCCTGCCACAAAGTCAGCGCGGCCACGGCGGCCGTGTCGGCGCGCAGGATGCGGGGGCCGAGTGCGATGGCGGTGGCCTGCGGATGGGCGCGGAGCCGGGCGCGTTCGGCGGGGGAGAACCCGCCCTCCGGCCCGACCAGGATCGCGGCGGGGGCGGGGGGCAGCGTGCCGCCCTGTCCCGCGCCGTCCGCCCAGACGGGATCGTCGGACAGCGCCTCGTCGCAGAAGACGAGCGCGCGGCCCTCGGGCCAGTCGTCGAGCAGACGCGCGAGCGGCGCGATCTCGGCCACCTCCGGCACGTAGGTCCCGCCGCATTGCTCCGCCGCCTCGACCGCATGGGCCTGGAGCCGGTCGCGGCGGATGCGCTCGGAGTTGGTGTGATCGGTCGCCACCGGCAGGATGCGTGCCGCGCCGAGCTCGCACGCCTTCTCCACGATGAAGTCGGTCCGCGCCTTCTTGATCGGCGCAAAGAGGAGCCAGAGATCGGGCGGGGTCCGCTGCGGCGCGACCCGCTCTTCGACCGTCAGCGTGCCGCCGCGCTTCGACGCCGCCTCGATCCGCGCGCGCCACGCGCCGGAGGTGCCGTCGAACACCGTCAGCGTGTCGCCAGGCGCCAGCCGCATGACGCCCGAGAGGTAATGCGCCTGATCCCGCGTCAGCTCCGCCGGTTGTCCCGACGCGAGCGGACCGGCTATATGCAGGCGCACCCGACTGTCCCTGCCGTCCATGAGGCCCCCCGATGCAGACGTCCCCCGATCAAGGGCAGGTGGCCGATGCCGTCAAGGGCAACTGGGTCGATCGGCACGCGCCGGCCCCCTGGCGTTCCTATCTGCGGCTGTCGCGCGCGGACCGGCCGATCGGGACGTGGCTCCTGCTAATCCCGTGCTGGTGGGGGCTCGCGCTCGCCGTGGCGGCAACGGGGTTCTGCTGGGTCGACCTGTGGATCGCGGCGGGCTGCGCGATCGGGGCGGTGCTGATGCGCGGCGCGGGCTGCACCTGGAACGACGTAACCGACCGCGACATCGACGCGGGGGTCGCGCGCACGAGGTCGCGGCCGATCCCCTCGGGGCAGGTCTCCGTGCGGGCGGCGCTCCTCTGGCTGGCGGCGCAGGCGCTGCTGGCATGCGCGATCCTGATGACCTTCGACCGGGCCGCGATCGCGCTGGGTGTCCTCTCGCTTTTGCCGGTCGCGATCTATCCCTTTGCCAAGCGGTTCACGTGGTGGCCGCAGGTCTTCCTCGGGATCGCGTTCAACTGGGGGGCGCTTCTGGCCTGGGCTGCGCATACGGGCGGGCTCGGCTGGCCGCCGGTGTTCCTTTATCTGGGCGGGATCGCCTGGACGCTCTTCTACGATACGATCTACGCCTACCAGGATATCGAGGACGACGCGCTGATCGGAGTGAAGTCCACCGCGCGGCGGTTCGGCGACACGCCTGAGCCGTGGCTCGCGGCCTTCGCGGCAATTGCGGTGCTCGGCCTCGCGCTTGCCGTGGCGACCGCTCTGCCGGTCGGGCCGGCGCTGGTGGCCTCGCTCGGCGTCCTCGCCTTCGCCGCGCATCTGGCGTGGCAGGCGCGACGGCTCGACATCGCCGATCCGTCGAACTGTCTGTGGCTGTTCCGGTCGAACCGCGCGGCTGGTCTGTTGCTCCTGCCGTTTTTAGCCGCCGCCGCACTCGTCTGATTGCTCCCGCGCCGGGGTCTGGTTAATCAGACACCGCCGCACCAGACATGCCGGGGTCTCATGAGCCGCAAACGCACGATCGCCACGTTCGCCGCGTTCACCTTCGCCCTCGCCGCCTCTGCGGGCGGGGCGCTGGTCGCGGCGGATTACCTCGAGGACAGCTCGCGGGCGGCCGTCGCCAGCGCATTCGGGGCGGAGGGGCTCGATTGGGCCGAGGTGGAGACCGACGGGCTGCGGCTCGTGCTTCGCGGCACCGCCCCGGACGAGCCGGCCCGCTTCCGCGCGATCACCGCGGCCGGCGCGATCGTCGATCCGGCGCGCGTCATCGACCAGATGCAGGTCGCGCCCGCCCGTTCGGTCACGCCGCCGCGCTTCTCGCTGGAGATCCTGCGCAACGAGACCGGCGTGTCGCTGATCGGCCTCGTTCCGGCCGAGGGCGGGCCAGAGGCAATCGACGGGCTCGTGGCGGAGGTCGGCGGCGACGCGCTCGAGGTCACGAACATGGTCGAGACGGCGGATCATCCCGTTCCGGAGGACTGGATCACGACGCTGCGCTTCGCGCTGACGGCGGCGGAGGAATTGCCGCGCTCCAAGGTGTCGGTCGCGCCCGGGCGCGTCACCGTGACCGCGGTGGCCGATAGCGACGAGGCGAAGCATGCGGTCGAGCGGGAGCTGAAGGGCCTGAAGCCCGCGGGCGTCGCGCTGACGCTCGACATCGGGGCGCCGTTGCCCGTCATCGCGCCCTTCACGCTGCGCTACGCCATGCCGGAGGCGGGCGCGCCCCGGCTGAGCGCCTGCGCGGTGGACAGCGCCGAGGCCGAGGCGCGGATCGTCGCGGCCCTCCGCGAGACGGGGTTCGCGGGCAAGGCCGATTGCGTCATGGGTCTGGGCGTGCCGTCCGCCTCGTGGGGCGAGGCGGCCGCGCTCGGAATCGCCGCACTGGACCGTCTGGGCGGCGGGGCGCTCACGCTGTCGGACGCGGCTGTCTCGCTGGTGGCGCGGGGCGGAGTGGAGCCCGATCTGTTCGACCGCGTCACCGCCGAGCTCGAGACCGCGCTGCCCGACCTTTTCGTCCTCTCCGCCGTCCGGCCCGCGCCGGCGCAGGCGGACGGGACGGGCGAGACCGAGAGCGGCCCGCCGGAATTCGTCGCCACGCTCGCGCCCGAGGGGCAGGTGCAGCTTCGCGGAAAGCTGTACGACGACGCGCAGAAGGCTGCCGTGGTAAGCTACGGGCGCGGGCTCTTCGGCGTGGCCGACACCTATATCGCCACGCGTACGGATACCTCGCTGCCGCAGGGCTGGCCCGTCCGCGTGCTGGCCGGGATCGATGCGCTGTCGCATCTCGCCAGCGGCACCGCGGTGGTGCAGCCCGACACGATGATCCTGCGCGGCGTCACCGGCAATGCCGAGGCCGAGGCGGAGATCGCGGGGCTTCTCGCCGACAAGCTGGGCGCGGAGGCGGAATACCGGATCGACGTCACCTACGACGAGGAGCTCGACCCCCTCCTCAGCATCCCCACCCCCGAGGAATGCGAGACCGAGCTCAATGCGATCCTGACCGAGCAGAAACTGACCTTCGCGCCGGGCGAGCCGGTGATCGAGGCGGCGGGCGAGGGACAGATCGGGCGGCTGGCCGACAAGCTGGACGCCTGCAAGCGGGCCTATTTCGAAATCGGCGGTCATACCGACAGCCAGGGGCGTGAGGTGATGAACCTGGAGCTGAGTCAGGCCCGGGCGGAGGCGGTGCGCAACGCGCTGATCGCGCGGGGCGCGTCGCCCCGCCAGCTTGTGGCCGAAGGCTACGGCGAGACGCAGCCCATCGCGGACAACGGCAGCGAGGCGGGGCGGGAGGCGAACCGGCGGATCACCTTCACCCTGCTCGGCCGGCGCGTATCCGAGGACTGGGCCGCGACGCCGGCGATCACGGTGCCGGAGCCGGGCGACCTGCCCGACGACGCGGCGGTCGAGGACGCGACGCCGGACACGCCGGAGGAGGCCGCCGCGGCCGCGGCCGATCCGGATGGCGGGTCGGACGAGGCTGCGGGAGACGCGGAATGAACCGCACCGAGTTCGTCGTCGCGATCGCTCTGGTCCTCTTCGTGGCCTTCATTCTGGGCTGGTTCGCGTCGTGGCTCGTCCATCGGTTCAGCCGGGTGACGGTCTCCGACGTGGCCGAACTCGAAGGGATGGCGCAGGCGCTGCACGACGCCGAGGAGCAGCGGGACGAGGCGATCGCCTATCTGCATCTGCGCGAGCAGGAATTGCAGGGCAAGCTGTCGAGCACCGAGGCGGAACTGCGCGCGACGATGGAGGGCCTGCGCGAGGCGCGCCAGGAGGCGGCGCAGCTTCGCGGATATCTCGAGACGCTGAACGCCTGACCCTCCCGCTTCGTCACGATCCGGGCGGGGCCGCCGGGTCGATCAGCACCACATCCCCCGGCGCATCGGCATCCTTCGCCTTGTGCTCCGGCTCGACATGGATGGTGACGCTGGCATTCGGGCGAGAGGCGCGCAGCCGCGCCTCGATGCGGTCGCAGATCGCGTGGGCCGCGTCCACGCGCATGTCGCCCGGCACGATCAGGTGGAAGTCGATGAAGGTGACGCGTCCGTCGCTGCGCGTCCTGAGGTCGTGCGCCTGCGCCGCCCCGCCGCCGACCTCGGCAATCTCGGCGCGGATGGCGGCCTGCTCCTCGGGCGGAAGCGCCGCGTCCATCAGGCCGGGGAGCGAAGCACGGATCACGATCCAGCCGGACCACAGGACGTTGATCGCCACGGCGATGGCGAGCAGAGGGTCGAGCAGCCAGATACCTGACAGACCGGCGAGGACGATGCCGAGCGCCACGCCGAAGGACGTCATGACGTCCGCCATCAGGTGATGGCCGTCCGCGACGAGCGCCGCTGAGCCCGCCGCCCGCCCGCCGCGCAACAGGATGCGGGCCCAGACGAGATTGATCGCCGTGGCCGCGCCGTTGATCGCGAGGCCGAACCAGGGCGCCTCGAGCGCGCGTTCGGCCCCGGAGAGCAGCACGCCCGCCGCCTCCCGCAGGATCAGGAGCGCCGCGAAGACGATGAGCGCGCCTTCGAGGACGGCGGCGAGGTATTCGGCCTTCTGGTGACCCCAGGGGTGGCTCCGGTCGGCCGGACGGGCCGCGACGCGGATGGCGGCGAAGGCGGCCCCCGCCGTGACGAGGTTCACGATGCTCTCGAGCGCGTCGGAGAACAGCGCGACCGACCCCGTCATCTGCCAGGCGAGAACCTTGAGAAGCAGGACGAGAAGTCCGACGGCAAGGCTTCCGACGGAGAGACGGGCGGGTGACATCATGCCTTCCGGCATCGCGACCCGCCTGACCGAGGTCAATCCCGGTCTTCGTCCCGCTCGCCCTCGGGAATGTTGAAGAAGCTGTCGGCGTCCCGGATGTCGCGCTTGTCGGTCTCCTCTTCGTCGTCCGAGAGGCTGAAGGTTTCCAGCCCGGAGATGTTGGACGGCATGCGCGGCTCCTCGTCGGCATCCATTCCGAGGCTCTGCTCGGTGGAGACGAGCTTGCGGCGCTCGTCGTCGGACATCACCTCGCCTTCGGCCGCCCTCTTCTGCGCGGCCTTCTGCACGGCGGCGTCGAGCTCGGTCTGCTTGCAGAGGCCGAGCGCGACCGGGTCGATCGGCTGGATGTTCTGGATGTTCCAGTGCGTGCGCTCGCGGATCGACTGGATTGTCGGCTTGGTGGTGCCGATGAGCTTGGAGATCTGCGCGTCGGTGAGCTCGGGGTGGAACTTCACGAGCCAGAGGATCGATGCGGGCCGGTCCTGTCGCTTCGACAGCGGCGTGTAGCGCGGGCCGCGGCGCTTCTCCTCGCCCAGAGCGGCGGCGTTGTATTTCAGCTTGAGCTTGTGACCGGGATTCTTTTCCGCCGTCGCGATCTCCTCGGCGGTGAGCTGGTTGTTGGCAACCGGATCGAAGCCCTTCACGCCGACGGCCACGTCGCCATCGGCGATGCCCTGAACCTCGAGCTCGTGCAGGTCGCAAAAATCCCCGATCTGCTGGAAGCTGAGCGTGGTGTTGTCGACGAGCCAGACGGCGGTGGCCTTGGCCATGATGGGTTTGTTCATCGAATCGTATCCTTCAGACATGACTTTCGCGTCGCCCGGATCAGGGGCTGCGGCGGGGCCGCTTGTTCTCGCTTTCGGGGAACTTGGCGCGTTATATACGCACCATAGCCGCAATGCGAAAGGCCCGAATGCTCCGCCTCGTCGCCGCCCTTCTGGCGCTCCTTGCCGCCGCGCCCGCTCCGGCGCAGGCTCCGGGCGCGTTCGATTACTACGTCCTGTCGCTGAGCTGGACGCCGACCTGGTGCGCCCTCGACGGCGATGCGCGCGACTCGCCGCAATGCGAGACGGGCCGGGGCTACGGCTTCACCCTGCACGGGCTCTGGCCGCAATACGAACGCGGCTGGCCGGATTATTGCGCGACCGCCGCACGGCCGCCCTCCCGCGGCGAGACGAACGCGATGGTCGACATCATGGGATCTGCGGGGCTGGCCTTTCATGAATGGAAGAAGCACGGCACCTGCTCCGGACTGGATCCCGCCGCGTATTTCGCCGCCTCCCGGGCAGCCTACGCGGCAATCGTGCGGCCCTCGGCGATCCGGGAACTCGGTCGCGAGGTCACGCTCCCCGCGGAGGTGGTGGAGGCGGCCTTCCTGGAGGCGAATCCGGACCTGTCCCCGGACGGGGTCACGGTGACCTGTCGGGCGGGGCGGATACAGGAGGTGCGGATCTGCCTGACGAAATCGCTGACGCCACGGGATTGCGGCGCCGACGTCCGGCGCGACTGCGACCTCGACGATGCGTTGCTGTCGCCGATGCGGTGAATGTCAGGCGGATACCCGGCTCGACAGCTTCCGCGCCCACTCCGCGGCCGGGCCAGGCCGCCCGAGGTGGTAGCCCTGTCCGAACCGCACGCCGAGCCCGGCAAGGGTCCGCGCCTGTGCCTCGGACTCGATGCCCTCGGCGATGAGCTCGAGGCCGAGCTTCTCGCTCAGGATCACGAGGCCGTCGATGATCTTCTCCTCGCGTCCCGCCCCGCCCAGCCCGTTGGTGAACAGACGGTCGATCTTCAGGATGTCGACGGGGAACTGCCGCAGGCGGTTGAGGCTCGACAGTCCGGTTCCGAAATCATCGAGCGCGATGCGGATGCCGCGTGCGCGCAATCGCTCGATCAGGCCGAGCGCGCTCTCGGGCTGCACGATCACCGCGGTCTCTACGATCTCGAGCACGAGTTGCTCCGGCGGCAAGCGCTCGAGCAGGACCGACATCCACCGCGTAGCCGGTCCGTCCTTGCCCTCGAGCATCGGGCCATCGACGTTGAAGGTCGTGTAGAATGTCCTGTCGCCCGTCAACAATGGCTGGGCCGCCTCGATCGCGATGTCCGGAAACAGCTCGGTCTCGACCTGGGGCAGGCGCCGCAGCGTATCGACGAAGTTCATCGGGCCGACGGTTTGGCCATCGGGGCGGTTCCAACGAAGCAGCGCCTCCACCCCGACGGCGCGGCGATCGTGCAGGTCGACGATGGGCTGGACGTGGTATTCGAGGGCGCGCTCGACGATGGCGTTCTCGATCTCCGCTTGCGCGGGGATGAGCGCGGGCATCGGCAGCGCGCGGGTGATCTCGGTCCGGTCTCCGCCGAAGACCTTGGCCCGTGCGAGCGCGGCGTCTGCGCGCAGGACGGCCCGCTCCCGGCTTTCCTCGGGATAGGCCGCGACGAGACCGGCCGACAGGCTGCGCGAGACGATCCCCTGCTCGCTGTCGGCGATGGCGGTCGAGGCCAGGGCACGGACCCGCTCGACGGCGCCGGCTGCCTCGCGCAAAGTCGTGTGCGGCAACCACAGGACGAACCGGCCGCCATTCATGCGGTCGAAGATCGCGTTGGCGGGCATGGTGCGTTCGATGACTTCCGCTATCGCGTCGAGCAGACGATCGCCGGTATCGTAGCTGCGGGTGACATTGACGTCGCGCAGCTTGTCCACGTCGAACAGGGCGAGTGCCCCGACGGCCCCGCCATCGGCGGCGAATGACGCGGGCTCGCCCTCCGGCGGCGGCGTGAACCCGGTGTCCCGAAGCCTGTAGCAACAGAAGATCGCCACGACCGTCGACACGACGACGAGGATACCCAGTTCGAACAACACGACCTCCGTTCCGGCCGTACCCGCCGGATGGTTTGAAACCGTACTCTTGCGCCTCTGTCGGATGAACGCCCCCCGTGCGGAAAGGGGAAAATTGCAGATCAGAACGGTTTTCGCGACGATAGGGCCGCGCGGAGGGTTCCGTCATCAAGATAATCGAGCTCGCCGCCCACCGGCACGCCCTGTGCGAGGCCGCTGACCCGGACGCCGGTTGGTGCCAGCTCGCGGGAAACGTAATGCGCCGTGGTCTGTCCCTCGACCGTCGCATTCAGGGCCAGGATGACCTCGTCGACCCCTTCGGCGGCGATGCGGTCACGCAGCTTGGGAATCGCGAGGTCGTCCGGTCCGACATCGTCGAGCGGCGACAACGTACCGCCGAGCACGTGGTAGCGGCCCTCGAAGACATGCGCGCGCTCCATCGCCCAGAGGTCGGCCACGTCCTCCACGACGCAGATCTGCCCGTTGGCGCGCGTCTCGGTAGCGCAGATGCCGCAGATGTCGCCGGTGGCGAGGTTGCCGCAATTCAGGCAGGTCCGGACGGCGCGGCCGACCTCCGTCATCAGCTCCGCCAGCGGCAGGAGCTGGGTGTCGCGACGTTTGACGAGGTGGAGCACCGCGCGCCGGGCCGATCGGGGGCCGAGGCCCGGCAGACGGGCCATCATGCCGATCAGCGCCTCGATGTCGCGATGCGTCTCCAAGGCTCAGAAGGGCAGCTTCATGCCCGGCGGAAGCCCGAGCCCCTCGGTGATCTTGCCCATTTCCTGCTGCGCCCGTTCGGAGGCGCGGGACTGGGCATCCTTGACGGCGGCGAGGATCAGGTCCTCCACCATCTCCTTCTCGTCGGGCTTGAAGATCGAGGGGTCGATGTCGAGGCCGATCAATTCGCCCTTGGCCGTCGCGGTGGCCTTCACGAGGCCCGCCCCGGATTCGCCGGTTACGGTGATCGAGGACAGGCTTTCCTGCATCTCGCCTACCTTGGCCTGCATCTCTTGCGCCTTCTTCATCATCCCGGCCATGTCGCCGAGGCCGCCCATACCCTTGAACATTCCGGTCCCTTTCCCGTTTGCGTCGCGTCCCATCGAGGTAGCGTCGAGGGTAGGCGCCTGCAAGCGCCGCGCATGCAAAGGGCCGCCCGGTCGGACGGCCCTGCAAACGCATGTTGCCAGTAATCTCAGAACTCGGCGGAGTTCGCGCCGATGAACCAGGCATCCTTGTCGACGCCGCGGCTGACTTCCGTGAACAGATCCGCCACGTCCTCGTCGCCCGCCTCGTCGGCGGCGTCGATCGCCTCCCGGAGGTTCTTGCCGAAATGCTTGAACCGCTTCACCAGCTCGTCGATATGCGCCTGGATGTCGGTCAACTCGACGGGATAGGGGTCGAGCGTGGTGTTCGCCTGCGCCTCCTGCGTGGTCCCGCGGGCATAGCCACCCATGATCGCCACCCGTTCGGCCATCGTGTCCGTATGTTCGCGCATGCGTTCCGCCACCTCGTCGAGCAGCTCGTGCACGCCGATATAGCCGCTGCCGCGCAGGTTCCAGTGCGCTTGCTTGACCGCGAGCGTGAGGTCGACGGAATCGGCGACCCGCGCGTTCAACAGGTCGATCATCTGCGACTGGGTCTGTTTCTCGAGACCTTCGACGAAACTCTCGGGCATGGGGCTCTCCTTAGCTGTCCGTGTCGCCGGGTGAACGGCGGTCGGGGCCATTCGGTTTCATTACCCGGCGGGAAGCCTGCCGATCCGGGATCGGTCAGTTCTCGTCGAATGGGTCCCATTCCTCCTCGACCTCCGCGAGCGCCTCTTCCGCGGCGTCATGCGTCAACGCCGCCCGGGTGCGGACCTCCACAAGCTCGGCGCCCGGGAACGCCTCGAGGATCGCCTGCGTCAACGGATGGGCCATGGCCTCGGCTTCGGCCCGGCGCAGATCGCCGTCGCGGGTCTCCGCGATTGTCGGTCGTCCCCCTCCGGCGACGACCGACGTGATCCAGCGCACGCCGGTCCAACCCTGCAACCGTCCCGCCAGACGATGCGCGAGGTCGGGTGCGGCGTCCGGGGCGGGCTCGAACTCGATCCGCCCGGGGGAATAGCTCGCCAGCCGCAGGCCGGTCTCGACCTCGACGAGAAGTTTCACGTCGCGATTGGCGCGGATGAGGTCGACGACCTGATCGAAGTGCTGGAACCGCGCCAGCGCCTCGGTCGCCTCCGCGTCCGGCGTGGGAAGGGTCGCGGGTCGCGGCGCCCCGCGGGCCGTCCGGCGCATCGCGGAGCCGCCGCCGTTCTCCGGGGCGGGGCGCGGGGCGGGTGTCTGGGCGGAGGCGGGCGGCGTGTCGCGGAGCTTGCGGACGAGTTCGTCGGGCGAGGGCAGGTCGGCGACGTGGGTGAGACGGATGATCGCCATCTCCGCGGCCATCATCGCGTTGGGCGCGGTCCCGACCTCCTCGAGCGCCTTCAGGAGCATCTGCCACATCCGCGTCAGCGCCCGCATCGGCAGGCCGGCGGCGAAGGCCTGTCCGCGGGCGCGCTCGTCGGGGCCGATCGTCGGATCCTCGACCGCGTCGGGCGTGATCTGGACGACGCTGACCCAGTGGGTGATCTCCGCCAGATCGCGCAGGATGGCGAGCGGGTCCGCCCCGTCGGAATATTGCGCGCCGAGCTCCTCCAGCGCGGCGGCGGCCTCGCCCTTCATGACAAGGTCGAAAAGGTCGAGCATCCGGCCCCGATCGGCAAGGCCGAGCATGGCGCGGACCTGCTCGACGCCGGTTTCCTCGCCGCCCGAGCCATGGCTGATCGCCTGGTCGAGCAGGGACATCGCGTCGCGCACCGACCCTTCGGCCGCCCGCGCGATGAGGGCGAGCGCGCCGTCCTCGATCCGTGCGTCTTCCTTCCCGGCGATCCCGCGGAGGTGGTCGATCATCGTCTCGGGCTCGATCCGGCGCAGGTCGAAGCGCTGGCAACGCGAGAGCACCGTGACCGGGACCTTGCGGATCTCGGTCGTCGCGAAGATGAACTTCACGTGGGCCGGCGGCTCCTCCAGCGTCTTGAGGAGCGCGTTGAACGCGCTCGTCGAGAGCATGTGGACCTCGTCGATGATGTAGATCTTGTAGCGCGCCGAGGCCGCCCGGTAATGCACCGAGTCGATGATCTCGCGCACGTCGCCGACGCCGGTATTCGACGCCGCGTCCATCTCCAGCACGTCGACATGGCGTCCCTCGGCGATGGCGCGGCAGGGCTCGCAGATGCCGCAGGGATCGGTCGTCGGACCGCCGGTCCCGTCGGGCCCCACGCAGTTCAGCCCCTTCGCGATGATCCGCGCCGTCGTCGTCTTGCCGGTGCCGCGGATGCCGGTGAGGATGAAGGCCTGCGCGATGCGGTCGTGCGCGAAGGCGTTGCGGAGCGTGCGGACCATCGGGTCCTGCCCGATCAGGTCGGCGAAGGTGGCGGGGCGGTACTTGCGGGCGAGCACCTGGTATTCTGTCGCGGTCATGCGGCCCTCCGGATCGGCCGGCATCCTAGGCGGCGCTGCGTCCGGTGGCCAGTGGCCCGCGCTCGCTCAGATTGCCCAGAGCACCCAGGCCGTGGCGAGGGAGGCGAAAGTGAAAAGGATCGCGATGATCGTGAAGATGCGGCTCGGCTGCATCTCCGCGCGATGCGCGTTGAGGCGTCCCTGCGCCTTGCTGGCGTTCCGGCGGGCCGTCCAGAAGATGATGATGGCGACCGCAATGAAGATCGTCGCGACCAGCTTCGGCAACCAAGTCGGATCGGCTTCGCCGAAGATGGCGCGCAGTCCGACCGCGATGGCGATGGCGGTCATGCCAGTCCGCATCCAGCCCGCGAACGTGCGCTCGTTGGCGAGTATGGTGCGATCTTCCGCCCAGTCGGTGCGTTTCTCCGCCCAGTCGGTCTTGTTGTCGACGTCGTCCGGATGATCCTGTGGCATCGCACTACCCTAGAGGTCGCGTCAGGACGGGGGAATGCACGAGGGCATTGATAATGGTTAGTGCCTGGCGTGCTTGGTGATCGGGTCACCGGCGATCCCGGTCGCGATATCGCGCAGCCACGGATGCAGGAATGTTCGCTGGGTGAGAGGCTGGACGACGACCCAAGCGGGGCTCGTTGTGGCTGCTACCTTCCGGTCCTGACCAGGTTGGCGAGGCGCTTGCCCGCGCCAACCTCTCGACCCGGGAGATAGAACGGGACTGACCGGGATGCAAGGGTGGGCGGGGCCTTGCTCCGGGCTGCCGGATGCTGGAGGCAAGGAACGCGCCATTCCCAAGGAGGACACCATGCGGCTTGCGGAGACGGTCACCTTCGGCGGA
This sequence comes from uncultured Jannaschia sp., assembly GCF_947494055.1. Classification (GTDB taxonomy): domain Bacteria; phylum Pseudomonadota; class Alphaproteobacteria; order Rhodobacterales; family Rhodobacteraceae; genus Jannaschia. The sequence goes on from NZ_CANLTR010000003.1 coordinate 170,580, forward strand.
GGCGCGCTGGACCGGGCGGAGGACCTGCGGCGGGACCCGGACGCGCTCGCCGCGTTGCCCGCGAAGGTGCTGCCGGTCTGGCGGGGCAAGCCCTTGCTCGATCCGACCCGCGTGGCGCTTGACTGGGTCGCACCCGACGTCTTTGCCGATATGGGAGACGTGGTGCTGCTCGGGCGCTTGGACGGCACCGTCCTGTTCGCCCGGGACGTGTCCGACCTCGACGTTGCCGGAGGAACCGAGGGGGTGGGCGGCTTCGTCGATGCCTCGGAGCAGACCCATCCCGACTTGCCGGCCGGCGCCGCCTTCGTCGAGCTTCGGCGCGTAATGACGCAGCTGACGCCGCTCGACGCGGAACTGGCGGCCACGGCCAAGGGCATGCTCGAATGGCATCGCACCCACAACTTCTGCGCCAATTGCGGGACGGCGACGCAGATCGGCAAGGCCGGCTGGATGCGGGCCTGCCCGAACTGCGCGCGGATGCATTTCCCGCGCACCGATCCGGTCGTGATCATGCTCGTGACGCGCGGCAATTCGGTCCTGCTCGGTCGTGCGCCGGCCTGGCCCGAGGGGTTCTTCTCCTGCCTCGCGGGGTTCATGGAGCCCGGCGAGACGCTGGAGGCCGCCGTGCGCCGGGAGGTCTGGGAGGAGACGGGCGTGCGCGTGGGTCGGGTGGATTACCTCGCCAGTCAGCCCTGGCCGTTTCCCGGCTCGCTGATGCTGGGTGCTTGGGGCCACGCCGAGAGCGATGCGATCGACATCGACCCCGAGGAGATCGCCGAGGCGCTCTGGCTCACCCGCGAGGAAATGATGGAGGCGTTCGAGGGCCACCATCCGCGTGTCCAGGCAGCACGCAAGGGGGCCATCGCGCGGTTCCTGCTCGAGAACTGGCTGGCCGATCGCCTCGACTGAGATGCGATTGACCGGACCCGCGGCAGACGGCTATCGGCATCCGACCGAAAATTAGGGAGCCCAGCATGAAATTCGTCGCGACCAACGAGGTCTCCGCCAGCATCGAGGAAGTGTGGGCCGCCGTCACCGATTTCGACGCCTTCGAGGCGCGTCTGTCGCAGCGGGCAGAGGTCGAGCGGCGCCCGCCGGGTCCGGCCGCGCTCGGCACCATCTGGGATGCGCAGGCCGAGGTGATGGGCGCGTCCCGCGACGTCGAGATGCGGCTGTCGGAGCTTGCGGCCCCGCATGCAATGACGCTGTCGGGCAAGTCCGACGGTATCGACCTGACGGCGAATGCCCGGCTCGAGGAATTGGGCCCGCGGCGGACGCGTCTGACCGTGACGACGGAAGCCAAGGCCAGCAGCCTCGGCGCGAAACTCATGCTGCAATCGATCAAACTCGCGAAGAAGACGCTGGTGCAGCGATACCGGAACTACGTCGCGGGCTTCGTCCGCCGCATCGAGAGGGGCAGCCGGTCGGCCTAGCGCAGGCCGCCGTCGAAATGGTCGGGATCGGCGGGGTAGACGCCGAGGATGTCGAGCGAGGAGGTGAAGTAGTCGAGCTCCTCCAGCGCGCGGGCGACGGGTGGATCCTCGGGGTGACCCTCGATGTCGGCGTAGAACTGCGTCGCCGAGAACTGGCCGTCCACCATGTAGGATTCGAGCTTCGTCATGTTGACGCCGTTCGTCGCGAACCCGCCCATCGCCTTGTAGAGCGCGGCTGGGATGTTGCGGACGCGGAAGACGAAGGTCGTCTTGGTCGGACCGGCGCCGGCCGGGGGATACTGCGCGTTGCGGGACATGACGACGAAGCGCGTCGTATTGTGGCCGTGATCCTCGATGTCGCGGGCCAGCACGTCGAGGCCGTAGATCCCGGCCGCGAGCTCGGAGGCCAATGCGCCGTCCGTCTCCGCGCCATCCGCGGCCAGATCGGCCGCGGCGCCGGCACTGTCGGCGGCAGCCTCCGCGGTGATGCCATGCCGCTCGAGGAAGGCGCGGCATTGCGGCAACAGAACGAGATGCGCCCGGACGTGCCGGATGCGGTCGAGCGTCGCGCCGGGTCGCCCGAGAAGCGCGATGCGGACGCGGACGAAGGCCTCGCCCACGATCCTGAGGCCCGATTGCGGCAACAGGCGGTGGATGTCGGCCACGCGCCCGTAGGTCGAGTTGTCGACCGGCAGCATGGCCAGCTCGGCCGCGCCGGTCTGCACCGTGGCGATCGCATCCTCGAAGGTCCGGCAGGGCAGGGGCGCGTGATCGGGATGGGCAGCGACGCAGGCTTCGTGGGAATAGGCGCCGAGCTCCCCCTGGAAGGCGATGGCGGGCATGGCGCGATCCGTGGATGTTTCGTTCCGCCGCATCTCCTATCTCTTGCAAGGGACATGCGAAACCACATAGATGACGCGCGACCGCGAGATACGACTTCGAAAGGGTGCCGAAAATGGACACGATGACGATGACCAAGATCGTGGGCGCGGGCTGCGGCGCGCTGCTCGTGTTCCTGCTGGGCGCCTGGGCGGGCGAAACGATCTATCACGTCGGCGTCGAGTCGCATGGCGAGGAAGAACACGCGGAGGGTTACGCCATCGAGGTCGCGTCGGCCGAGGAGGCCGGCGGCGGCTCCGATGAGCCCGAAGTGCCGTTCGAGGAGGTCTACGCTGCGGCCTCTGCCGAGGCGGGCGAGGGTCTCTGGCGGCAATGCGCCTCCTGCCACCGGCTCGACGGCTCGAACGCGACCGGACCGCATCTCGACGGCGTCGTCGGGCGCGAGCATGCCGCGGTGGAGGGCTTCGCCTATTCCGATGCGCTTGCCTCGATCGAGGGGCCGTGGGCACCCGAGGAGATCTCGCACTTCATCGAGAACCCGAAGGAATACGCGCCGGGCACGAAGATGTCCTATCGCGGCATGGCCGATATCGAGGATCGCGCCAACCTGATCGCCTATCTCGAATCTCTGAGCTGACCCATTGGTCGCCCGGTCTCGGCGCCTCAACCATCGGTGAGGGGGCCTTGCGCTCGGAGACCCCGAATCGCTAGCTGTCGCCGAACTTCTCAGGGGAGAGCATGGGTCCATGATCAGACGGTTCGCGATCGCAGCCATTCTCGTTGCCGCACCCGCCTTCGCGCAGGAAGCGGCGGACACGACGCCGGATCACGGCATTTCGACCTTTCCGGGCGGTGAGCTGAAATACGGGCCGGACTTCACGCATCTCGACTACGTGAACCCCGATGCGCCCAAGGGCGGCGAGATCAGCGAATGGGCCTTCGGCTCCTTCGACAGCGTCAATCCCTATACGCCGAAGGGGCGGGCTGTCGCGCTGTCCTCCGCGCCTTACGAGTCGCTTCTCTCCAGCACCGCGGACGAGATCGGATCGGCCTATTGCCTGATCTGCGCCTCGATGGACTACCCCGAGGACCGCAGCGAGGTGACTTTCACCCTGCGCGACGACGTGACCTTCTCGGACGGCACGCCGCTCACCGCCGAGGATGTCGTGTTCAGCTACGAGGTGCTGCGCGACAAGGGCCTGCCGAGCTTCCGCGCCGTTCTCGCGCGCGACGTGGAGAGCGCCGAGGTCGTGGACGAACGGACCGTGCGCTACGCCTTCAAGGCGGACATGCCGACCCGCGACTTGCCCGTGCGCGTTGGCAGCCTGCCGATCTTCCAGAAGGCGGATTTCGAAGCCCGCGACGTCGATTTCGAGGACAGCACGCTGACGCCCCTGATCGGGTCCGGTCCCTACGTGATGGACGACCTCGATACCGGGCGGTCCGTGACTTACCGCCGGCGCGACGATTACTGGGGCGAGGATCACCCGCTCAACGTCGGGCAGAACAACTTCGACACGATCCGCATCGAGTATTACGGCGACTACGCGGCCGCGTTCGAGGGCTTCAAGGGCGGCAACTACACGTTCCGCAACGAGGCGTCGTCGAAGGAATGGGCGACGAGCTACAACTTCCCGGCCGTGCAGAACGGTGCCGTCATCAAGGCGGAGTTGCCGGACGGGACGATCTCGACCGCGCAGAGCTTCATCTTCAATCTCCGCGAGCCGAAGTTCCAGGACCCGCGCGTGCGTGAGGCGATCGGGCTCATGTTCAACTTCGAATGGTCGGACGAGACGCTGTTCTACGGCATCTACGACCGCGTGACCTCGTTTTGGGAGAACAGCGACCTGAAGGCGGAAGGGCCGCCCTCCGAAGCCGAACGCGCGATCCTTGAGCCGCTGGTGGAGCGGGGGCTCCTCGACGCGGCGATCCTGACCGAGGACGCCGTACAGCCGCCCGTCTCCGGCAGCCGGCAGCTCGATCGCGGCAACCTGCGGACGGCCAGCGCACTTCTGGAGGAAGCGGGCTGGATCGTCGGCGATGACGGGATGCGCCGCAAGGACGGGGAAATGCTGTCGGTCCAGTTCCTCAACGATAGCCAGACCTTCGACCGCGTCATAAACCCCTACGTCGAGAACCTGCGCCGGCTTGGCGTCGATGCCAGCATGGTCCGTGTCGACAACGCGCAGATGACCTCGCGCGAGCGCAGCTACGACTTCGACATCATCACCCACCAGATGCCGATGGGCTACGTTCCCGGCTCCTCTCCACGGCAATATTTCGGTTCCGAGAGCGCGAACGACGTGTTCAACCTCATGGGCCTGCAGGACGAGGCCGTGGACGCGCTGATCGAGGGCCTCGAGAACGCGACCTCGCAGGAGGATCTGGAGGCGGGCATCGCCGCGCTCGACCGGGTGCTGCGGGCCAGGCGCTTCTGGGTGCCGCAATGGTTCAAGCCGGTGCACACGGTCGCCTATTACGACTACCTTCGCTACCCGGAGCCGCTGCCGCCCTATTCGCTGGGCGAGCTGAGCTTCTGGTGGGCGGATCAGGAGGCCTACGCGGAACTGCAGGCCAGCGGGGCGCTGTAGCACCTTGGGCGCGTACATCCTTCGACGTGTCCTGCTCATGATTCCCACGCTGCTGGGGATCATGGTCATCAACTTCGCGCTGATCCAGTTCGTGCCCGGTGGTCCCATCGAGCAGGTGCTGGCGCAGCTCGAAGGGGAGGGCGATGCCTTCTCGAACATCGCGGGCGGCGGCGACGCCGCGGGCGGGGGCGTGCAGCAGGGCGGCGACAGCGGCTATCTCGGCGCGCGCGGCCTGCCGCCCGAGTTCATCGAGGAGCTCGAGCGGCAGTTCGGCTTCGACAAGCCGCCGCTCGAGCGGTTCCTGAACATGATGTGGGACTACATGCGTTTCGATTTCGGCGAGAGCTACTTCCGCTCGATCTCCGTCGTCGACCTCGTGCTGGAGAAGATGCCCGTCTCGATCACGCTGGGTCTCTGGTCGACGCTGCTGGCCTATCTGATCTCGATCCCGCTGGGCATCCGCAAGGCGATGCGCGACGGCTCGAAGTTCGACACCTGGACGTCGGGCATCGTGATCGTGGCCTACGCGATCCCGGGCTTTCTCTTCGCGATCCTGCTGCTCGTGCTCTTCGCGGGCGGGTCGTATTTCAAGTGGTTCCCGCTCCGCGGCCTGACCTCGCCCGGTTGGGAGGACATGGGGACGCTGCAGCAGATCGGGGATTACCTGTGGCACATCACGCTGCCGGTGCTGGCCTCCACGCTCGCGGCCTTCGCGGGACTGACCCTGCTGACGAAGAACTCGTTCCTCGACGAAATCCGCAAGCAATACGTGACCACGGCACGCGCCAAGGGCCTGACCGAGCAGCGGGTGCTCTATGGTCACGTGTTCCGTAACGCGATGCTGATCGTGATTTCGGGCTTTCCCGCGCTCTTCGTGTCGGTCTTCTTCGGCGGCTCGCTCATCATCGAGACGATCTTCTCGCTCGACGGGCTGGGCCGGCTCGGGCTCGAGGCGGTGGTGACGCGGGATTATCCGGTGGTGTTCGGAACGCTCTTCGCCTTTTCGCTCATCGGGCTGGTGATGGGGCTCATCACCGACCTTACCTATGTCTGGATCGATCCCCGGATCGACTTCGAGCGGAGGTAGGCCGTGGCGCTCTCCCCTCTCAACGCCCGCCGCTGGTCGAACTTCAAGAAGAACGGCCGCGCCTTCTGGTCGCTCTGGCTCTTCGCGCTGCTCTTCGGTCTGTCGCTCTTCGCGGAGGTGCTGGCGAACGACAAGCCGCTGCTGGTGAACTACCGCGGCGATCTCCGCATGCCGATCCTGACCTTCTATCCGGAGACCGATTTCGGCGGCGACTTCCGGACCGAGGCCGCCTACCGCGAGGTCGAGGTGCGCTGCCTGATCGTCTCCGGCGGGCTCGTGGATTGCTTCGACGACCCCGAAGGCGTGATCGCCGAGGTCGAGGAGACGGGCGCCTTCGCCGGCGTGCCGGTCGAGCAGGGCTGGCTCCTCTGGCCGCCCATTCCCTACAGCTACGACACGGTGAACAACATCCAGGGCGCGGCCCCCTCCGCGCCGGACGCGGAACACTGGCTCGGCACCGACGACACGGCGCGCGACGTGCTGGCCCGCGTGATCTACGGGTTCCGCCTCTCGGTCGCCTTCGCGCTCATCACCACGTTCTTCGCCTCCGCGCTCGGTATCGCGGCCGGCGCGGTGCAGGGTTATTTCGGCGGCTGGACCGACCTGCTGTTGCAGCGGTTCGTGGAGATCTGGGGCTCCACCCCGTCGCTCTACGTCATCATCATCGTCGTCGCGATCATACCTGTCAGCTTCTGGCTCCTTGTCGCGCTCACCGTTCTCTTCGGGTGGATCGGCCTCGTCGGCGTGGTGCGGGCGGAGTTCCTGCGGGCGCGGAACTTCGAATACGTCCGCGCAGCCCGGGCGCTCGGCGTGAGCGACGGGACGATCATGTTCCGCCACGTCCTGCCCAACGCGATGGTCGCGACGCTGACCTTCCTGCCGTTCCTCGTGACCGGCGCGATCGGCGGGCTCGCCACGCTGGACTTCCTGGGCTTCGGCCTGCCGTCCTCGGCGCCGTCGCTGGGCGAGCTCACGCTGCAGGCCAAGCAGAACCTGCAGGCGCCGTGGCTCGGCTTCACCGCGTTCTTCACCTTCGCCATCATGCTCTCGCTCCTCGTCTTCATCTTCGAGGGCATCCGCGACGCGTTCGATCCGAGAAAGACCTTCGCATGACCCGTCCCGACCGCGTCCTCGACGTGCGCGACCTGCGCGTGTCCTTCCGGCAGGACGGGAAGGAGGTGCCTGCCGTGCGCGGCGTGTCCTTCCACGTCGACCGCGGTCAGACCGTCGCGCTGGTGGGCGAGAGCGGGTCGGGCAAGTCCGTCACCGCGCTCTCGACCGTGTCGCTGCTGCCCGACAGCGCGCGGGTGGAGGGGGCGGTGGACTACGAGGGGACGTCGATGATCGGCGCGCCCGAACGTGAACTTCGCCGGGTGCGAGGCAACGACATCAGCTTCATCTTCCAGGAGCCGATGACCTCGCTCAACCCGCTGCACACGATCGAGAAGCAGCTGGCCGAGAGCCTGTCGCTGCATCAGGGCCTGACCGGTGCGGCGGCGCGGGCGCGCATTCTCGACCTGATGGACAAGGTCGGCATCCAGGACGCCGAGAGCCGTCTCGGCGCCTACCCGCACCAGCTCTCGGGCGGCCAGCGGCAGCGGGTGATGATCGCGATGGCGCTGGCGAACGGCCCCGACCTGCTCGTCGCCGACGAGCCGACCACCGCGCTCGACGTGACGATCCAGGCGCAGATCCTAGAATTGCTGGCGCAGCTCCAGCGCGACGAGGGCATGTCGATGCTCTTCATCACCCACGACCTCGGCATCGTGCGGCGCTTCGCCGACCGGGTCTGCGTGATGAAGTCTGGCGAGATCGTCGAGGCGGGGCCGGTCGCGGAGATCTTCGACGCGCCCCAGCACCCCTACACGCAGATGCTCCTCGCCGCCGAGCCGCACGGCACGCCCGACCCGGTGGCGACGGACGCGTCCGAGATCGCGGCGACGGAGCACCTCAAGGTCTGGTTCCCGATCCAGACGGGTCTGCTGAAGCGCACGACCAGCCATGTGAAGGCCGTCAACGACGCGACGCTCTCGGTACGGGCGGGCGAGACGGTCGGCATCGTGGGCGAGAGCGGGTCGGGCAAGACGACGCTGGCCCTGGCGATAATGCGGCTGATCCAGTCCGAGGGGCCGATCACGCTTCTGGGCCGGCGGATCGACGGGCTCCAGACCAAGGAACTGCGACCGCTCCGGCAGGACATGCAGATCGTGTTCCAGGACCCCTACGGCTCCCTCTCGCCGCGGATGACCGTGGCGGAGATCGTGGCCGAGGGGTTGCGCCTGCACGACACCGGCGACGACCGCCCCCCGCGCGAGCAGGTAGCCGAGATCCTGTCGGAAACCGGCATCGACCCCGCCTCGATGGACCGCTACCCGCACGAGTTCTCCGGCGGACAGCGTCAGCGGATCGCGATCGCCCGGGCAATGATCCTGCGTCCGAAGCTCGTCGTGCTCGACGAGCCCACCTCCGCCCTCGACCAGACGGTGCAGGTGCAGATCGTCGAGCTTCTCCGCGACCTGCAGCGCAAGCACGGGCTGGCCTATCTGTTCATCAGCCACGACCTGCGGGTGGTGCGCGCACTGTCGCACAAGGTGATCGTGATGAAGCGCGGCGACGTGGTGGAGGCGGGCGACGCGGCGCAGGTCTTCGACGCGCCGCAGGATCCCTATACCCGTGCCCTGATGGCCGCGGCCTTCGACCTCGTCGCCGAGGGCGAGGCCGTGAGCGCCTGACTCAGCTTCCGATCATCACGGAGCAGGCGATCGCGTTCGCGCGCAGGCGCGTGCAGGCGCGCTGCGCCTCGCGCTCGGAGAGGCCCACGAAGCTCGGCTTGAATCCCCCACTGACCCGATCGACCCGGCGCAGCGCGTCGTCGAGCGTGTCGAGCTCCTGCAGCGCGGTGCGGAGCAGCAGCTTGTCGGCCGCCGAACGCGTGCCCTGCGGGTCGAGCTGGATGCCGTAATCCTGCCCGGAGGTGGAGGCGCGCGTGACCACCCGCGCCTCGCCGCGGATCGCGGAAGCCTGCAGCGCCCCGAGGTAGCTGCGCATCACGGGCCGCATCGACCGCGCCGGCGCGGTGACGCCAGGGCGCGTCGCGCCGTTATAGGTCGGAAGCTCCGGCTTGCGTTCCGTCACGCGGGCCGGGGCATGCGCGAAGCCGTAATCGAGCAGCTTCATGATCTGCGCGTTGCGCGTCGCCGTCGACCGGCCGCCGAACACGGTCGCGATGATCCGCACCCCGCTGCGCTCGGCCGAGGAGACGAGGTTGAAGCCCGCCGCGTTGGTGAAGCCGGTCTTGATCCCGTCGGCGCCGCGATAGGCGTTCAGGAACCGGCGATTGGTGTTGCGCACCTGCGTCACGTTGGCATCTGTCGAGCGCCGGGAGAACAGGTTGTAGTATTGCGGGTAGTCGTAGAACAGCCGCCGCCCCATGACGCTCATGTCGCGCGCCGTGCTGAGATGCCCCGAGCGGGTCAGGCCGTGGGCGTTCTTGAACGTGGAGTTCGTCATGCCGAGCGCTTCGGCGGTCCGGTTCATCCGCTCGGCGAAGGCGTCCTCGGACCCCGAGATGGCCTCGCCGATCGCGGTCGCGGCGTCGTTCGCGGACTTCACCGCCGCCGCGCGGATCAGGTAACGCAGCGCGATCTTCTGGCCGGCGCGCAGGCCCAGCTTGCTCGGCGGTTCGTTGGCGGCGTTCCGTGAGATCCGGACCTCGGTGTCGAGCGTGATCTCGCCCATGCGGACCGCCTCGAAGGCGATGTAGAGCGTGACCATCTTGGTCAGCGAGGCCGGGTGCAGCCGCGTGTCGGCATTGGAGGATTTGAGGACCTCCCCCGTCCGCGCATCCATCACGAACTCCGCATAGGGCGCGGCGCGTCCCGGAAGCGCGAGGAGGAGTGCGACAAGGAAGGGCATCAGGCCCGCAAGGACCCGGTTCGCAGAATGTCTGTTCACGTGACCGCTCATAGCCTGGGCGGCCCGATCTTGCGCCAGTGCCGCCGTGATAATCTTAATGAAACGTATACGGAACCGGTTAACAGATCCATAACGGACCGGGCTTGCCCAGAAAATGCCTTGGTTCGGGAAATGTCCCGCCAACATCTGGTGACGCGCGGGCGGGACCGCTACAAGACCTGTCGCGCCCGCGGTCGTGCGAATGAGCCCGATCGCCGGGCGCGGTCCGACTCACCCTGCGAGAGAGGTTTCCATGTCCGACGCACCGCCCGAAGCCCGCCGCAGGGCCGCGGACTGGTTCCGGGAGCTCCGCGATACCATCGTCGCCGCCTTCGAGGCGCTGGAGGTCGCGGGCGCGCCCGGCCCGTTCGCGGACCGTCCCGCCGGCCGATTCGAGGTGACGCCGACGCGACGGGCATCCGAGGACGGATCGGATGCGGGTGGCGGGCTGATGTCGATCCTGCGCGGGGGACGCGTCTTCGAGAAGGTCGGCGTGAACTGGTCGGAGGTGCACGGCGCGCTCGGCACCCGCGCGCAGGCGGCGATGGCGGCGCGCGGCGTGCCCGGCATGGCGGACGATCCGCGCTTCTGGGCCAGCGGGATCAGCCTCGTCGCGCATATGCAGAACCCGCATGTTCCGGCCGTGCACATGAACACGCGGAAGTTCTGGACGCCGCATGCCTGGTGGTTCGGCGGCGGGGCGGACCTGAATCCCTGCCTCGAATACGACGACGACACGGCGCAGTTCCACGCGGTCCTGCGCGACGCCTGCGCGAAGCATCCGCCGCTCGACGGGGAGAATCGCTACGAAAAGCTGAAGGCCTGGGCGGACCGCTACTTCCACATTCCGCACCGGGGCCGGGCGCGGGGCGTCGGCGGCGTCTTCTACGACGATCTGAACACCGGCGATTGGGAAGACGACTTCGCCTTCACACAGGATGTCGGCCGCGCGTTCCTGCCGGCCTTCGTGCCGCTGGTGGAGCGGCGGCGCGGGCAGGATTGGAGCGCGGCCGACAAGCATGCGCAACTCGTCCATCGGGGGCTCTACGCGGAATACAACCTCGTCTACGACAGGGGCACGAAGTTCGGGCTGGAATCCGGGCACGACGCGAACGCGGTGCTGATGTCGCTGCCGCCCGAGGCGAAGTGGCCTTGACTCAGGCCCAGACGGTGTGGAAATCGGCCGCGTAGCCTTCGCTCGCGATTCCGGCGCCGGTTGCCGTCAGCGCGCCGAGCCGCCCCAGCTCGTCGCCGCATTTCGCCGCCGCGCCGTTGCCGCCGCAGAGGACGCTCACGCCGTCGCCCGCCGCGTCGATGTAGGGCAAACCCGTTTCGGTCCAGACGACGGCGCAGGGACCACGCGACTCGGCCTCGATGGCGAGGTCGGGCATCACGGCACGCAGTTCCGCCATGAGCCGCGCCGCGACCCGCGCGTCGCCGTTGCCCCGGAACCAGTCGCGCATGTCCTTGGCCGAGCCGATGCGCGGGCTGTCCACCTGCCCGCCGATCTTCAGGTAGAGCTGGCCGTCCGGATAGCGCACCGGCGGCAGGAGGTAGAGATCGTGGTCCCATCCCTCCGGCACCCAGATGATGGGCGGCATCTCCGCCAGTCGGGCGCCTTCGGCCTCCGAGATGCGGGCGAAGGCGATCGTCCGTGCCCAGACCTGCATCTTCGGAACGCGGGGCAGCAGCCCGTCGATGGCGACATGCGGACCGGTGGCGACGACGACATGCCCGGCCGAGACTTGCGTGCCGTCGGCGAGCGTCACGACCCGTCCGTCCCGCGTCGTCGCGGCCTGCGGGTAGAGCCGGGCGCCGGCCTTGGCAGCGAGGGCCTGCTGCGCGTCCCGCATGGCGCGCGGGTCGATCCAGCCGCCCTGCAGCGCCTCGTGGCTCGCAAGGCTGTCCGGGGGCAAAGCGAGGCCGAAACCGGCGCGCACAGCCTCCGCGTCGAGGATCTCGGGCGCATCGTCCAGCGCCTTGGCGACGGCCTGGAACCTGTCGGTGAACCCGGCCATCGGCCCCTCTTGCGGACCGGCCATCAGCGCGCCCGTCTCGCGGAAGATCGACCGGCCCGACCGCGCCTCGAGGTCGCGGTAGCGCGCGATGGATCGACACGACAGGCGCGACCAGTCGGCGTCGCTCGCCACCCGGCGGGTGATGCGCGCGGCGTCGAAATGGCTGCCGAAGGGGCCGTCCCAGCGTGCCGCGTCCGCCGGTTCCGGCGCGGCGATGAGCGCGACGGAATGACCCCCCTCCGCAAGGTAGCGGGCGCAGGGTGCGCCCATCATGCCGCCGCCGATCACCACGACGTCGAAGGTCTCCATTCCCGTCACGCGTTCTCGCGCAGCGTGTCGATCATCCGCGCCACGTTGTCGGGGTCGGCGTCGGGCGTGATTCCGTGGCCGAGGTTGAAGACATGCGGCCCGCCCGAAAGCGCGTCGCGGATGCGTCGCACCTCCGCGTCGAGCTCCGGGCCACCGGACACCATGTGGCGCGAGGCGAGGTTGCCTTGCACGCAGCCGTCGGGCTGGATCGTCTCCGCGACCCATTCGGCCTCGACGGAATCGTCCACCGCGACGCAATCGGCCCCCGTGGCCGCATGGAAGCCGATATAGTTCTGGCCCGCCTCGCGCGGGAAGGCGATGACGGGTAGACCCGGATGGCGGGCCTTGAGCGCGGCGGTGATGGTCCGCGCGGGCGCCACGGCGTAGCGGTCGAAGTCGTCGCCTCGAAGCGAACCGGCCCAGCTGTCGAAGATCTTCACCACCTCCGCCCCGGCCTCGACCTGCGCGGAGAGGTACTCGATCGTCGCCGCGGTCAGCACGTCGATCAGCGCCTCGAAGGTCGAACGGTCCTCCGCGATCAGGCGGTGCGCGGGTGCCTGATCCGGCGTGCCGCGCCCCGCGATCATGTAGGTCGCCACCGTCCAGGGCGCGCCGGCGAAGCCGATCAGCGCAACTTCGGGGGGTAGGGCGCCGGCGAGGTTGCGGACCGTCTCGTAGATCGGCGCCAGTGTCGCATGCACCTCCGCCGCGGGCTTCAGCCGGGCGAAGTCCTCCGGCCCGGTCACGGTCGAGAGGCGCGGCCCCTCGCCGGTGACGAACCACAGATCGGCGCCCAGCGCCTGCGGCACGAGGAGGATGTCCGCGAACAGGATCGCCGCGTCGAAACCGAAGCGCCGGATCGGTTGCAACGTCACCTCGGTCGCGAGTTCGGGGTTGTAGCACAGCGACAGGAAGTCGCCAGCCCGCTCCCGCGTGGCGCGGTATTCCGGCAGGTAGCGCCCGGCCTGCCGCATCATCCAGACCGGCGGCACGGGAAGCGTCTCGCCGGCGAGCGCGCGAAGCAGGGGTTTCGTCATCGGGGTCCTCCGGGTCTGGACAGCACCTGCCCAGCGGGGCAGGGCGTGTCAACGCGAAGGAGGCCCGATGAAACCCACCCCGGACATGCCCTGCCGCATCGGAACCCGCGGCTCCCCGCTGGCGCTCGCGCAGGCGCACGAGACGCGCGACCGGTTGGCCGCCGCCTGGGATCTGCCCGAGGCCGCGTTCGAGATCGTGGTGATCCGCACGACGGGCGACCGGGTGCAGGATCGGGCGCTTCGGGAGATCGGCGGCAAGGGGCTGTTCACCCGCGAGATCGAGGCGGCGCTGCTTGCGGGCGAGATCGACCTCGCCGTGCATTCGATGAAGGACATGCCGACCTTGCAGCCCGAGGGGCTGGTGATCGACACCTACCTGCCGCGCGAGGACGTACGCGACGCCTTCGTCACGCTGGACGGCCGGGCGATCGCGGACCTGCCGCAGGGCGCGACGGTCGGGTCGTCCTCGCTCCGCCGGCGGGCGCAGCTGGCGCACCGGCGGCCGGACCTGAACCTCGTCGAGTTTCGCGGCAACGTGCAGACCCGGATGGGCAAGCTGCGCGACGGGGTGGCGGACGCGACGTTCCTCGCCATGGCGGGGCTGAACCGGCTCGGCATGGCGGAGGTGCCGCGGATGCCGATGGACACCGGCGAGATGCTGCCGGCCGTGGCGCAGGGCGCGATCGGGGTGGAGCGGCGGACGGACGACCGGGGCATGGCGGAGATGCTGGCGGCGATCCACGACCACGCGACCGGGTTGCGGCTGACCTGCGAGCGGGCGTTCCTCGCGACGCTCGACGGATCCTGCGAGACGCCGATCGCGGGTCTGTCGGATCTCGTCGGCGGTACGCTGGCGTTCCGGGGCGAGATCCTGCGCCCCGACGGCTCGGACGTGCTCGTCAGCGCCGGCGAGGCACCCGTCGAGGACGGCGCGGCGCTCGGCCGCGATCTGGCGCGCGACCTGCTCGACCGTGCGCCGACGGGCTTCTTCGACTGGCGCGGGTGACCTAGTTCTTGGGCGAGGCGGTCTGCTTCGCCCAGGGGCCGTGCTGATGCGTCTTGCCGTTCCGGTGCTCGAATCCGTGCAGGCCGAAGAAGTCCCGCTGGCCCTGGATCAGGTTCGCCGTGCCGCGCGCCGTCCGCATCGCGTCGAAATAGGCCAGCCCGGAGGAGAGGGCGGGCGTCGGGTGGCCGTTCAACGCCGCTTCCGAGACGACCCGCCGCAGGGCGCGCTCGTGCTGCTTCAGCAGGTCGGCGAAATGCGGCGTCCACATCAGGTTCTGTCCCGGATGTGCCGCGAGCGCGGCGGCCATGTCGTCGAGCATCGCCGAGCGGATGATGCAGCCCTCCCGCCAGAGCCGGGCGACTTGCGGCAGGTCGACATCCCACCCATGCGCCTCGCAGGTCGCGGCGATCATCGTGAAGCCCTGAGCGTAGCAGAGGATCTTGCCCGCGATCAGCGCGCCCTCCAGCGTGTCGCGGTCGAGCGTGTCGAAGGCCTGCGGCGCCGCGCCGAAGAGGTCTTCGCCCGCGGCGCGTTCCTCGAGCCGCGCGGAGATGTTGCGTGCGACCACGGCGGCCTCGATCGCGGGGATGGGCGTGAGCAGGTGCTGGCTCTCGATCGCGGTCCAGCGGCCGGTGCCCTTCTGCCCCGCGGCGTCCACGATGACCGATAGCAGCGGCTCGCCCGTGGCCACGTCCTTCGCGCGCGCGACCTTGCCCGTGATCTCAATCAGGTAGGAGGCCAGCGTCCCCTCGTTCCAGCCCTCGAAGACGCCGGCGATCGCCTCGGGGCCGAGCCCCTCGCCGTCGCGAAGGATGCCGTAGATCTCGGCGATCATCTGCATGTCGGCGTATTCGATGCCGTTATGGACCATCTTGACGAAATGCCCGGCCCCTTCCGGCCCGAGCAGTCCGGCGCAGGCCTCGCCCTCGTGCTTGGCGGCGATGGCGGTCATGATGTCCTCGACCCGCGCCCAGCATGCCGGGTCGCCGCCGCCCATGATCGACGGGCCGTGCCGGGCGCCTTCCTCCCCGCCGGAGACGCCGACGCCGAGGAACGGACCGTCGCCCGCGCGGCTCCGCCGGTTGGTGTCGTGGAAGTTCGCGTTGCCGCAATCGATGATCAGGTCGTCCGCGTCGAGAAGGGGGCGCAACGCGGCGATCTGCTGGTCCACCGGATCGCCGGCCGGGACCATGAGGATGATCGAACGGGGCTTCGCGATGGCGGCCACGAAATCCTCGAGGCTCTCGGCGGGCGTGAAGCGGGGGGCGAGGTCGCCGGCTTCGGCCACGAAGTCCCGCGTCACCTGCGTGGTGCGGTTGAACACCGCGATGTCGAAGCCCTTCTCGGCGATGTTGGACGCGAGCGCCGCGCCCATCGTGCCGAGGCCGATCAGGCCGATCCGTGCTGTTGCGTCCATGTCCACTTCCCCCGCTGTACCGTCCGGGACGGCTAGAGCGTCGGCGCGGAATTGGGAACCCCGGCGGGATTCGCTTTGCCCCGACGCGAACGGGCGGCCCCGGCGGGACCGCCCGTCCTGTTCCTGACCGGCAGGCGGATCAGAGGACGAAACTTACGATCGCCACGACCACGACCACCACGCCGATTATGTAGAAGATGCTGTTCATTGCGGTTGCTCCTCGTGCGGACGGGACCGGTCCTCGGCCCCGTGGTGCGGAGACAACGCCGCCGGCCCGTTCACGTTCCCGCGACCGTAGCGTCGCCCGCTTCGTCCCGATCGACGGTTGCATTGCCGGCGGCCTCCGCCGACGTTCGGTCTCGAGCTTTGGAGGGTGACGGATGTTCGACGTGACCATCGCCGGCGCGCTTGCCGCCGGACTTCTGTCCTTTCTGTCGCCCTGCATCCTGCCGATGGTGCCGTTCTACCTGTCCTACCTCGCCGGCGGCAGCGTGCAGGCATTCGAGGCGGGTGCGGCGCCGGCGGGCACGCGCCGCCGCGCCGTGATCGCGGCCCTGGCCTTCGCGGCGGGGGTCGCGACGATCTTCGTCGGGCTCGGCGCGACGGCCACGGTGTTCGGGCAGGTCGTGCGGGACTGGCTCGACGTGTTGCGCTGGCTGGCGGCCGCGATCATCCTCGCGATGGGGCTGCACTTTCTGGGCGTCGTCCGGATCGGCCTGCTCTACCGCTCCTTCGGGCAGGGGACCGGGACCGGCGGCTCCGGCGGGATCGTCTCGGGCTACGTGATCGGCCTCGCCTTCGCCTTCGGCTGGACCCCTTGCGTCGGACCGGTCCTCGCGGCCATCCTGTTCATGGCGGGCGCGCAGGAGAGCGTGTCGCGCGGCATGGTGCTGCTCCTGACCTACGCGGTGGGCATGACGGCGCCCTTCGTGCTGGCCGCGGCCTTCGTCGGGCCGTTCATGCGCTGGATGCGGGGGTTCCGGCGGCACCTGCCGAAGGTGGAGCGGATCATGGGGGCGGCGCTCGTGGTCTTCGCCGTGCTGATCGCGACGCAATCGATGAACGCGATCGGGAACTGGATGCTGCGATTCTGGCCGAATATCGGCTGAGGGAGGACGTGATGAGGGAATGGATCTTGGGTGCCGCGACCTGCCTCGCGCTCGCGAGCGGGGCCGGGGCGGTGGAGCTCAATTCGGACGGGTTGCATGCGGCGCCCTGGATCGAGGAGACGTTCAAGGATCTTCGCGAGGATCTGGACGACGCCAACGCGGCGGGGCAGCGGCTGATGCTCATCGTCGAGCAGCGCGGCTGCATCTACTGCGAACGGATGCACGAGGAGGTCTTCGTCGTGCCCGACATCGAGGCGTCGCTCGCGGAGGACTTCTACGTCGTGCGGCTCGACCTCTACGGCGGGGTCGAGGTCACCGATTTCGACGGCGAGGTCCTGACCGAAAAGGCGGCGGCCCGGAAATGGGGTCTGAACTTCACGCCGACCATGCTGTTCCTGCCGGAAGCCGTGCCCGAGGGCGCGACCGCCGAAACCGCCGCAATCGCCACCGTGCCCGGCGCCTTCGAGGCGGACACGGTGCGGCACATGTTCAGCTGGGTGCTGGCCCACGGCTACGAGGGCGACGAGACATTCCAGGAGTACCATTCCCGCCTGCTTCGCGCGGGCGAGTAGTGCGGCCCGCGGTTATGCGGTCCTGCGGGTCCCGTTGCAAGCGCGGGTCACGCGCGCTAGATCCTCGATCGAAGGAAGGGAGATGCCTGCGATGAAACGACCCCTGACCGGCCCCCTCGTCGGCATCGTCCTGTCGCTCATCTTTGGCGGCGCGGCACTCGCGGCCGAAATCGTGCCGCCGGCGGAGGTTCCGTTCGACGAATACGGCTCGGTCGAGACCTCGCTGACCGGCACGCCCGGCGATCCCGAGAACGGCCGCGCGCTGATGAACAAGGGCGCGGGGAACTGCATCGCCTGCCACCGCGTCACCGAACTCGAGGAGCTGGGCTTTCTCGGCACGATCGGTCCGGTGCTCGACGGGGCCGCCGATCGGTGGACGGAGGCCGATCTTCGCGGGATCGTGGCGGATGCCAAGCGGACCTTCCCCGAGACGATGATGCCGTCCTTCTACAAGGCCGGCGGCTATGTCCGGCCCGGCGACGGGTTCACCGGCACGGCCGCCGAGGGCGAACTCGCGCCGCTGCTCGCGGCGCAGGAGGTCGAGGATCTGGTGGCCTATCTCATGACGCTCCACGAAGGCTGAGGGGCGAACGCTGATGCGGAGAGGATCGACACGATGCAAGTGACACGACGCGACACCCTGGCGCTCGGGCTCGGCGCGGCCGCGCTGGCGGCGCTGCCGCTGCGCGCGCAGACGGCCAATGCGAATATCGAGGCGGCGATCCTCGACTTCACCGGCGATGCCGAACTCGCGGACGGAGGCGTGACGCTCACCGCGCCCGAGATCGCCGAGAACGGAAACACCGTGCCGATCAAGGTGGAAGCGCCGGGCGCGAGCG
The DNA here is from genome assembly GCF_947494055.1 of uncultured Jannaschia sp. Classification (GTDB taxonomy): domain Bacteria; phylum Pseudomonadota; class Alphaproteobacteria; order Rhodobacterales; family Rhodobacteraceae; genus Jannaschia. The sequence goes on from NZ_CANLTR010000003.1 coordinate 188,792, forward strand.
AGATTCTCGTCCTCGCCGCCGGCAACCCGAACCCCCAGGTCGGCCGCTTCGCCTTCGGCCCGCTCGCGGCCAGCCAATACGCCTCGACCCGCATCCGGCTCGCCCAGACGCAGGACGTCATCGCCATCGCCAAGCTCGAGGACGGCAGCTTCGCGCGCACCTCGCAGGAGGTGAAGGTCACCATCGGCGGCTGCGGCGGCTGAACCCAGAGGAGAGACACATGGCAGACGGCGTGAAACCCCGCGTCCGCGTCCCCGACGAGGCAACGGCCGGGGAGGTGATCCAGATCAAGACCCTGATCAGCCACCCGATGGAATCCGGGCAGCGGCGGGACGACGACGGCAACCTGATCCCGCGCTCGATCATCAACCGCTTCACGGTGGAGTTCGGGGGCGAGAGCGTGATCGACGTCGCGCTGGAGCCGGCGATCTCGTCGAACCCGTATTTCGAGTTCGAGGCGACGGTTCCCTCTTCGGGCACCTTCGTCTTCACGTGGTACGACGACGACGGCGACGTCTATACCGAAGAAAAGACGGTTACCGTCGCCTGAACGCGGCCGGGATCGCGGGGAGGATCGAAATGAAGACGCGCATGCTCACGCTGGCCGGCCTGCTGCTGACGGGCCCGGCTCTGGCCGATCCGGACGACGACGCGCTCGTCATCAACGGCGAAATCGAGATCGTGACCGAGGCGCCGGCGCCCGTGCATCTCTCGGACGTGTTCGACACGATCTATTCCGGCTGGCGCTACCGCAACGACGAGACGCAGGTGATGGAGTCCGACGATTTCGAGAACCCCGGCATGCTGGGCGTCGAGGCGGCGCGCGACGACTGGGTCGAGGTTGCGGGCACCGAGGAGGAAAGCTGCGCCTCCTGCCACGGCGAGCCGGAGGAGATGGCCGGCGTGCGACCGGTCTATCCGAAGTGGAACGAGGATGCGGGCGAGGTCCGCACGCTGGAGATGCAGATCAACGATTGCCGCACGTCCCGCATGGGGGCGGAACCCTGGAAATACGCGGGCGAGGACATGGTCGACATGGTCGCGCTGATCTCTTCGGTCTCGCGCGGGATGCCGGTGGACGTGGCGACCGACGGGCCCGCGCAATCGACCTGGGAGGCCGGGCGCGACATCTACTACACCCGCTACGGGCGGCTGGAACTGGCCTGTGCGAATTGCCACGAGGACAACAGCGGCAACATGATCCGCGCCGACCATCTGAGTCAGGGGCAGATCAACGGTTTCCCGACCTATCGCCTGAAGAACGCGCAGCTCAACGCGGTGCAGTCGCGCTTCAAGGGCTGCATTCGCGACACGATGGCGGAGACGTTCGAGCCGGGCTCGCCCGAGCTTGTCGCGCTGGAGCTCTACGTGGCCTCGCGCGGCAATGGCCTGTCGGTCGAGGGGCCGAGCGTCCGCAACTGAACCGACCGACACGTGGGGACGCACGATGATCGCACGGCGCGACTTCCTGCAGGCGGCGATGGCGGCCTCGGCGATCTGGGGCGGCGGCGCGAACTGGTCCCGGCTCGCCGCGCAGCAGGCGATGACGCAGGACGACCTGCTGGCCTTCGAGACGACCGGCAACGTCACGCTGATCCACATCACCGACATCCACGCACAGCTCGTGCCCGTCTGGTTCCGCGAGCCGGGCGTCAATATCGGCGTGGGCGCCGCCGCAGGCAAGCCGCCGCATCTGACGGGCGACGCCTTCCTGCGCCACTACGGGATCGCGCCGAACGCGCCCGCGCAATACGCGCTGACGTCGGAGGATTTCGTCGCGCTCGCCCGGGCCTACGGGCAGATGGGCGGCGCCGACCGCATCGCCACGGCGGTCAAGGCCATCCGCGCCGATCGGCCCGACGCGCTGCTCCTCGACGGCGGCGATACCTGGCAGGGGAGCCTGACGGCGCTCCGGACCGGCGGGGCGGACATGGTGCGCGTGTTCAACGCGCTGGGCACAGCCGCGATGACCGGCCACTGGGAGTTCACGCTCGGCCTCGACCGGGTGAACGAGATCATCGACGGCGAGCTCGCCCACCCCTTCCTCGGCGCCAACATCTTCGACGCCGAATGGGACGAGCCCGCCTACGAGCCCTACACCATGTTCGAGCGCGGCGGCGTGCCGGTCGCCGTGATCGGCCAGGCCTTCCCCTACACGCCGATCGCCAATCCGGACTGGATGTTTCCGGGCCTGAGCTTCGGCGTGCGCGAGGCGCGCATGGCCGAAGTGGTGCGTCAGGCCCGCGCGGCCGGCGCGCAGGCGGTGATCCTGCTGAGCCACAACGGCTTCGACGTGGACCGCAAGATGGCGGCGAACGTGCCGGGCATCGACGTGATCCTGAGCGGGCACACCCACGACGCGCTGCCCGAACCGGTCATCGTCGGGCGCACGCACGTGATCGCATCGGGCAGCCACGGCAAGTTCCTGAGCCGCGTCGACCTCGACGTGCGCGACGGGGCGGTGCAGGCCGTCGCCCACAAGCTGATCCCGATCTTTTCGGACGTGATCGCCCCCGATCCGGACATGGCCGCCCTCGTCGCGGCGGAACGCGCGCCCTTCGCGGAGGAGCTCGGGGCGGTAATCGGGCGGACGGATTCGCTCCTCTACCGGCGCGGCAACTTCAACGGCACCTGGGACGACCTGATCTGCCGCGCGCTGCTGGAGGAACGCGAGGCCGACATCGCGCTGTCCCCCGGTTTCCGCTGGGGCGCGAGCCTGTTGCCGGAACAGGACATCACCCGCGAGGACATCTTCAACGTCACCGCGATGACCTATCCCGAAGCCTACCGCACCCCGATGACGGGCGAGCAGCTCCATACGATTCTCGAGGACGTGGCCGACAACCTGTTCCACCCCGACCCCTATTACCAGCAGGGCGGCGACATGGTCCGCGTCGGCGGCATGGGCTACCGGATCGACGTCGCCGCACCGCGCGGCAGCCGGATCGGCGACATGACGCTTCTCGCGACGGGCGCGGCGATCGAACCGTCCGCGACCTATCAGGTCGCCGGCTGGGCCAGCGTGACCGAAGGGGTCGAGGGGCCGCCGATCTGGGACGTGGTCGAGCGCTACGTCGCCCGCACGGGCACCGTTTCGGTGGAGGCGAACGACGTCGTGCAGGTCGTCGGGCCCTGAAGATGGTCGCGGGAGGTTGGTGGCGGTGCAGGGACTTGAACCCCGGACACGCGGATTATGATTCCGCTGCTCTAACCAACTGAGCTACACCGCCACTGGCGCGCGGGATACGGTTCGCGGCGAGGTCCGTCAAGGCCCGTCGGCGCTGCTTTTCATCGCCGGCCTTGCGTGACACATCCGGGGTGGGAGGCATCGGCATGAAGGACGATCGACAGACGGCGCTCGACGCGCTGCGGGACGTGCTGGGCGACCGGCATGTCCTGACCGGACAGGAGACCGAGCGCTTCGCGCGGGACTGGACCGGGAAGTGGCACGCGGCGCCGGTCGCGGTCGTCCGTCCGGCCGATACCGACGAGGTCGTGCGCGTCGTCCGGATCGCCGCACGACACGACCTCGCCATCGTTCCGGTCGGCGGCAATACCGGCCTGGTCGGCGGCACGTCGAACGACGGCGCGCTGATGGTCTCGCTCGAGCGGCTGACCGGGATCGCGGTCAACCCGGACACCGCCACCATGGAGGCCGGTGCCGGGGCGATCCTGTCGGATGTCCACGACCGGGCGGCTGCCCACGATCTGATCTTCCCGCTGACCTTCGGCGCGCGTGGGTCGGCGCGGGTCGGCGGGTTCCTCTCGACCAATGCTGGCGGCTCCAACGTCGTGCGCTACGGCTCGACGCGCGGCCTCGTCCTGGGGCTGGAGGTCGTGCTGGCGGACGGGCGCGTGCTCGACCTGATGAGCCACCTGCGCAAGGACAATACCGGCTACGACCTGCGCGACCTCTTCATCGGGGCGGAGGGCACGCTCGGCATCGTCACCGCCGCGGTCCTGCGCCTCCTGCCGAAGCCGAGCCACCACGCCGCCGCGCTGGTCGCGGTGCGCGACCTGCCGACCGCGCTGTCGCTCCTGCGGCGCCTGCAGACCGCGACCGACGGCGCCGTGGAGGCGTTCGAGTACATGCCCCGGGCCTACATGGCCGCGTTGGCCGCTCACCGGCCCGACCTGCGACAGCCCTTCGGCCTCCACGACCATACCGTGATGATCGATCTGGGTGGCTTATCGCGGCCATTGAGCGCGGCGCTGGAGGACGTGCTGACCGAGGCGGTCGAGGCGGAACACGTCCTCGACGCGATGATCGCGCAGAACGAGGCGCAGCGGGCGCATATCTGGGCCATGCGCGAGGCGGCCGCCGAGATCACCTTCACCCGCCTGCCGATCGTCGATACCGACGTCGCCCTGCCGCTCGACGCGGTGGCGGATTTCGTTCAGGAAATGGAGGATCGTCTCGCACGGCTCGACGCGGGGGCCGAACATCTGATCGTGGCGCATCTGGGCGACGGCAATATCCACCTCACGATCTACCCTACGCGGGACGCGTCCGACCATCTCGATGCCATCCGGGAGATGGTGGAGGACGTCACCGTCGAGATGAACGGCTCGATCAGCGCGGAGCACGGGATCGGCCTGTCGAAGCTCGCGACCCTGTCCCGCCGCAAGGATCCGGTCGCGCTCGACGTGATGCGGGCGATCAAGACGGCGCTCGACCCGGAGAACCGGATGAATCCCGGCAAGGTCGTTCCGCCCCGGACATGACGCCGCACGGACCGGCGGAGGGATGCCGCATGACGCGTACGGACTTGGCGTCAGCCTGTACCGTGCTATCGTCGCCATCGAGGTTGCCGTTCGAGGATTGGCGCATGACGGAATTTTTTACACTCTCCGCTCTCGGCTTCGTCCTGTTCGCCGCCGTGAAATTCCTGACGCTTCGCCCCGCCGAGGAGGAGCCGTCCGACGAGCCGCAGGGCCGCTAGCCGCCGAGATGCCGTGTCCCGCGCGTGCGGGCCAGCGCGATCTGCCGCATCCGTTCGCGGAACCGGGCCCGGTCCGGGGCGCTGAACTCGTTCACGCAGCGATGGCAGGCGATTCCGGCCTCGTAATCGGGGTGGCGGGTCTCCGCGACCGATAGCGGTCGGCGGCAGGCGTGACAGAGGACATGATCGCCGGGCCGCAATCCGTGCCCCACGCTGACCCGGTCGTCGAAGACGAAGCACCCGCCGCGCCACAGGCTCTCGGCTTCCGGCACGCGCGCGAGGTAGTCGAGGATGCCCCCGTCGAGATGCACGACATCCGCGACCCCGTCGGCCCGCAGGAACGCCGTGGCCTTCTCGCACCGGATGCCGCCCGTGCAGAACATCGCGACGCGCTTGCCCGAATGGGCCTCGCGATTGGCCGCCCACCATTCGGGGAACGCGCCGAACGTCTCCGTTCCCGGGTCGACGGCGCCCGCGAAGCTGCCGATCGCGACCTCGTAGGCGTTCCGCGTGTCGATCACCACCGTGTCCGGATCGGCGATCACCGCGTTCCAGTCCTCGGCCGCGATCTTCCGGCCGACCGTCGTGGGGTCGAGGCCGGGCTGCCCCATCGTGACGATCTCCCGCTTGAGCCGGACGCGCATCTTCCCGAAGGGCAGCGTCGCGGCCTCGCTGAATCGCGGGGCAAGACCGGCGCAGCCGGGCAGGGCGCGCAGATGCGACAGCACGGCGGCCACCCCGTCGGCGCGGCCGGCGATCGTGCCGTTCAGGCCCTCCCGCGCCAGCAACAGGGTGCCCCGCACGCCCGACGCCGCGCAGACCTCCATGAGCGGTCCGCGCAGCGCGGCCGGGTCGGCGAAGGGCGTGAAGCGGTAGAGGGCGGCGACGGTGAACACGCCCGGCGAATAGGCGATTGCCCCCGCCGCCTCAACCGATAGGCTCGGGGCGCAAGGAGACCCGCCATGACCCGCGCCCTCATCGTGATCGACGTCCAGCTCGGCTTCTGCCCCGGCGGCAACCTCGCCGTGCCCGACGGTGGCGCCATCGTGCCGGGGATCAACGCGCTGATGCCCGAATTCCCGCATGTGATCCTGACGCAGGACTGGCACCCGGCGGGCCATTCCTCCTTCGCCTCCTCGCACGAGGGGCGCGCGCCCTACGACGTGGTCGACATGCCCTACGGTCCGCAGGTCCTCTGGCCCGACCACTGCATCCAGGGCAGCGTCGACGCCGCCTTCCACCCCGATCTCGACGCCGTCCGCGCCCGGGCCATCGTCCGCAAGGGCATGAACCCCGCCATCGACAGCTACTCCGCCTTCTTCGAGAACGACCACGCGACGCCGACCGGGCTCGACGGCCTGCTCCGCACCCTCGGCGTCACCGACCTGACGCTGGTCGGCCTCGCCCTCGACTTCTGCGTGAACTTCTCCGCAATCGACGCCGCGCGCCTCGGCTACGCCGTAACCGTGCGCGAGGACCTGACCCGCGCCATCGACCTCGACGGCTCCCGCGAGGCCGCCCGCGACGGCATGGCGGAGGCCGGCGTCACGCTCGCCTGAACCCGCCCGGCGGAACACGCTTCCCCTCGCGCCCCCGCCTTGCTTTAACCCGTCACGCACGGCCCGGAGGGACACATGCAGGACATCGCCACGCGCGTCTGGAACCACAAGTGGAAGATCGACCCGATCGTCCGCTCCCTGATCGACACCGACTTCTACAAGCTGCTGATGTGCCAGTCCGTGTTCCGCAACCGCCCGGACACGCAGGTCACCTTCTCCCTCATCAACCGCTCCGCCCATGTCCCCCTCGCGCGCCTCATCGACGAGGGGGAGCTGCGGGAGCAGCTCGACCACGTCCGCTCCCTGTCGCTGGCGCGCGGCGAATCCACCTGGCTTCGCGGCAACACCTTCTACGGCAAGCGCCAGATGTTCCGCCCAGATTTCATGGAATGGTTCGAGGCCCTGCGCCTGCCGCCCTACGATCTGCAGCGCGTGGGCGACCAGTACGAGCTCACCTTCGAGGGTGCCTGGCCCGAGGTCATGCTGTGGGAGATCCCGGCGCTGGCCATCCTCATGGAACTCCGCTCCCGCGCCACGCTCGCCGATATGGGCCGGTTCGAGCTGCAGGTCCTCTACGCCCGCGCCATGACCCGCGTCTGGGAGAAGGTGGAGCGCCTGCGCAAGCTCCCTGACCTGCGCCTCGCCGATTTCGGCACGCGGCGGCGCCATTCTTTTCTCTGGCAGGACTGGTGCGTGCAAGCCCTGCGCGAGGGGCTGGGGAAGAACTTCGCCGGCACTTCGAACTGCCTCGTCGCCAAGAACCGCGACCTCGAGGCGATTGGCACCAACGCGCACGAGCTGCCGATGGTCTATTCCGCGCTGGCCGACGGCGATGCCGCGCTCGCCCGCGCGCCCTACGACGTGCTGGCCGACTGGCACGAGGAGCACGAGGGCAACCTGCGCATCATCCTGCCCGACACCTACGGCACGCCCGGTTTTCTGGAGCGCGCGCCGGACTGGCTGGCGGGCTGGACCGGCATCCGCATCGATTCCGGCGACCCGGCCGAGGCGGCGGAGACGGCCATCGCCTGGTGGAAGTCCCGCGGCGAGGACCCGGCCACCAAGCTCATCATCTTCTCCGACGGCCTCGACGTGGAGCTCATCGAGACCCTCCACACCCGCTTCCACGGCCGCGTCCGCCTGTCCTTCGGCTGGGGCACGCTGCTCACAAACGACTTCCGCGGACTGGCCCCGGAGGACGGGCTGGCCCCGTTCTCGCTGGTTTGTAAAGCCGTGGCGGCGGAGGGGAGGCCGACCGTCAAGCTCTCGGACAATCCCCGGAAGGCGATGGGACCGGAGCGGGAGGTGGCGCGCTACAAGCGGGTCTTCGGGGTGGGGGCGCAGGAAGCGTTGGAGGTGGTGGTTTAAGAAGAAATGCCGCGTGCTGCTACTACTATTGGTTCAGAAGAGACAGATGGCGAAGAAATTATGTCGATAGCCTGTTTTCGAAGCTGACGGTTAGCCGCATAGGATCTTTTGCCTTGTCGCCCATTTTGAATTGCAAATCCATACCTTACAAGGAGATCGATAATTTCGGGGCAATCATGCGGCTGCGATGATCTAAGCCACGCAGAAGAGCGCTTTCAAGCCGTCCGCTTCCGGACTGAAGGTAAATTTTTCTAAGACTAACAATCAGCACTCTCAAGCCTAGCGGAAGTTCAGTGTCGAGAATATGATCCGCAGTCTCGAAAAAACCTCCAAAATCATCGACATCGCAAGATACGAACTGATCTTGCGATAAATCGAACTCATTCAACCTGCCCTCTAAATAGCCGATAAGGCAGCCGCGAAAAACAACGTTAGAGTAAAATTCATCTGGTTGCGGCAGAGTCAGCCTTGAAATGATTGAGTCAACGAAGGTAAACTGCGCGCCATCGAACTCCTCGTTGGACAGATCAATATGGTTAACTTGTATGCCTTGAAGGGTCAAACTAGGCTTACTACCCCCACCTCTACAGATCAAAACTGCTATGTCAAAAGCTACTTGATTTTTTTCTACCTGCATAGCGTATTCTAAGGCTGCTCTGACTACACCAGCATCCGTTTTCCTTACCTTCAAATCAGCATTTGACACAAGTAATCCTAAGTCAGAAACAGGTTCACTTACGTCTTCGTGCTCCGATTGTAAGAACCCGTCGCCATACGGCGAGCGAACGTAATCTGAAAGTGCAATACCTGCACAAGCATTTTGAAAATCTTCATCAATAAAGCTGCGGTTTCCCTCCTGATCACTCGCTACTCCGAGCCCCGGAAGCCGCAAAAGTAAGTTCCTATCTTCTTCTAAAATAGAATTCCCAGTAATTGCTAGAAACACAGACTCAATCTCTGTCTGGGAGAAGCTCTTTTGACCGAGTGGCGTCTGGCGGGCTCGCACCGCAAGACCGCCTAGAAATCTTTTCATCGTTTCAGCGTCTACGCCTTCAGATTGACCCGCTTCACGAGAGAATATCATCTCCATAAGGTTCAACCACGTTGCGCCTCGCTGAATGTCTCCATCGGCCTGCTGTTCCGTAATTTTTTCAAGTATTCTAGACGATGCAAGATAGGTCAAAAGCAAAGGGCGGCTCGGTAGCCAGTCAGGTAGAGCCGAGCTTAGCCCTTTCTTTTTAAGAAAAAGCTCAGCTTGAGCTTCATCAAACGGTTGAAGCTCTAACTCGCAGAAGCTATCCGATTTAAGACCTAAAGCACTTCGAAGTTCGCTTCTAGAGTCGAAGTATCCATCTCGACCAACGAGTATAACGCCGCATCGTTGTGGTGTACCGTCAATCAAAGCTCGAACGCCTTGGTGAACACGTTTGCGGTATTCGCGAAGCTTTCTGATATCGCCAGTCCAGCCTCGTGTCGATATTTCATCAAAGCCGTCGATTAACAGATCGACGTAACCAGCTCCCCATGCCTTAACTAAACCTTGAGGGTCAACTCCGATATTTCGAGCGTGGCGCTCCAGTATTTCTTCTGGGTAGTCTTGACTATTGTGTTGGCGAAGATTGATTGCAACCGGCGTTCTGAAATAGCTTCCTGTTCGTGAATCGTCCTTTAGCTTGAAGAACAGTTCACGTAAAAGCATACTCTTCCCCAATCCATAGCCTGATGTTACAATATATCTTTGACCTTGTTTTATATTTCGACTCAGTTCGTCCACTGAAATATTAATTTGGCTATCAATAGTTGAAATCGTAGGTTCTACATAATCGTTCCGTGGGATCTCGTAGCCTTTTTCAAAATGATCATAGACACTGCCAAAAGGTCGATTTGATCGGCACTGGATGTACTCTACGGTATCGAATAGCTTTCCCCGTAATGAACTAAAGCTTATTAACCAAACAGTATTAAAGCGTGCGTATTGCTTCGCTGCGTCTCTTTGATCGGCTGTAGGTTCCTGTTCAGTAACGACATACCCCTTAGCCATATTACCTGCGGTTCTGCACTTTCGTACGAGATCGTGCGTTTTTTTGAGGTCATTCTCAGCTTTTAAGTTACTCTTTCCGGTTGTTGCTTCGACAACCGTGATAAAATCGCCGTTCCAAAACACACCGTCTCTTTCTCGGCCTCCAACATTTGTAGCGCCCTGCGTTTCTGAGCCCCCAAACAAGCGCCGGGCAACGCGAATGACTTCGTCCTCGAAGGCTTGATGGTCTGGATTTGTCATTTGCGCCTTCTTGTTCGTTGTCGTGTGATTCGATTATTTTTATCGAAAGCTGGCCGGGTTTCGAAGAGTCTTGATTTCCGCGCGCCGCTTCTTCGCTTCCAGCCGCTTGCGCTTCTGGTTGGCCGAGACGCGCGTCTTCACCCGCTTCTTCGGCGCCACGCTCGCCGCCCGCAGGAGCGCCGCGAGCCGGTCGCGGGCGATCTCGCGGTTGCGGGTCTGGGAGCGTTCCTCGGAGACCTGGATCACCACCGCCCCGTCCTTGGTCCAGCGCCGCCCGGCCAGCCGCCGGAGCCGCGCCTTCACCGGGCCGGGCAGGGCCGGGGAGCGCTCCGCCTCGAAGCGCAGCTCCACCGCCGAGGACACCTTGTTGACGTTCTGCCCGCCCGGCCCGGAGGCGCGCACGAACTGCTCCGTCATCTCCCAGTCCTGGATCTCGATCTGCGGGGTCACGTGAAGCGGCACGGGCGGAGCGACATCCTCGTCGGGGGCGGGGGGCGTGTGACACGGCCATAACACAGCCGTAACACAGCCGTAACACGCGGCGAACACGGGGTTTGAGGGGGGTCCACGGGCCGCGTCAGGCGCCCGTCGGAGGCGCGGATCGGGGGCATCCGAAAACGAAAGAAGGCCGCTCCTCGACACGGGAACGGCCTTCCGAAAGTTCAGGAGGCGGGGTCGGTTAGGTCATTGACCCGCCACGGAAATAAGTGCCGAGGGGCTGCCCTAGACACGGCCCTCCGAAGTTGTCCCGACCGCATTCTCCACCATCTTTCTAGACACTGGATCACCTCCTTTCGCTGGGTTGTCGATACGCCGGACCTTGCCATAGATTTCGTACCGGTCAACCCCCCTCACACCATCCGTCGCCGAAACTTCATGACCACAACCCGGAACGGCACCAGCGCCACCAGCGCCACCCCGAGCTTCACGGTCCAGTCCGCCAGCGCCAGCGCCACCCAGAGCGGCCCGAACGCCGTCCCCTCCTGCGCCCAGGCCACGTCGCCCCACGCGGCCGGCAGCGCCACGAAGCCGGCGAAGGCGATCGAGAAGAACAGTGCCGTGTCCACCACCGAGCCGATGATGGATGATGCGAGCGGCGCCACGAACCAGCGCCGGTCGCGCAGGCGGGAGAACACGCCGAGGTCGATGAGCTGCGCCGCGAGGAACGCCGTGGCTGAGGCGAGCGCGATGCGCAGGGTCACCAGCGGGCCGAACTCGCCCATGATCTGCGTGCCGACGAGCGAGCAGAGAAGGCCGGTCGCGAAGCCGGCGAAGACGACCTTTCGCGCCGCGTCCGGTCCCTGCAGGCGATTGGTCAGGTCGGTGACGAGGAAGGCTAGCGGGTAGCTGAACGCACCCCAAGTGAGCCAGCCGTCGGCGATTAGGAACTGCACGCCGATATTGGAGGCGACGACGATGACGGCCATCGCGGCGATGGCGGGAAGGAGAGACATTCCGGATACCCGTTTTGACATGGTGGTCGGAGACATGGCCCCGAAAGGCAGCCCGCCCTCTAATCCGCGCCGGACCAGGGCGCAAGTCCGGCCGTCGAGAACGCCTCCGGGATCCTGTCGTGGCCCTCGAGAATCAGGTCCGCCATCACCTCCGCCACCTTCGGTGCCATCCCGAAACCGATCTTGAAGCCCCCGTTGGCGATGAAGTGTTCCGGTCGCCCGGGCCAGGCCCCAAGAAGCGGCGCGCGCGAGCGGGCGCGCGGACGGATGCCGGCCCAGCGTTGCAGAACGCCCGCGTGAGCGAGGTCAGGCACCGCGGCGCGGGCGCCCACGAGGAGGGCGTCGAGCCGTGCGTCCGTGCCCGCGTCATCGAAGTCGCGTTCGGTGGTGGAGCCGACGGCCGTCGTCCCGTCGGCATGCGGCACGACATGTAACCCGTCCACGAAGAGTTGCGGCCGGTCTCGCCGGTCGAGATCGAGGAGCACTGCCTGCCCCTTCACGCCCACGCCCGCGGTCCGGCCCTGCGCGTCCGAGAGCGTTCCGAGGCCCTGCCACCCTGTCGCGTGAAGGACTGCGCCGCTCGTCGGGCCCGTGGAGACGATCTCCGCACCCTGCGCGTCGAGCGCCCGTTCGAGCGCATCGCAGGCACGCGCGGGATGGATGCGGGCGGAGAGCGTGTCGCGGATCACGCGGGGCGTGCCGGGCGACCACGCCTCCGGCGCCGGCTCGACCTGCCACGTCGCAGCGCCGCGCCAGAGGTGCCGTGCCCCCTCGGCCCGGTCTGCCGCGAGCGCTTCCGCCGCCGCGTCGGAAATCGGCTGCAGGCGGCCCGTGCGCGCGTAGCCGGGATCGCCGCCGCCCGCCGCCGCGACCTCGGCCCACCAGGCTTCGGACATCAGCAGGCTGTCGAGCTGGAACGCCTTCTTCGCGTTCCATTGCTCCGGCACGTGCGGCGCAAGCGCCCCGACGATGCCGCCGGAGGCGCCGGACGCGACGCCGTTGGGGTCGATCACGCGCACCCGCGCTCCGCGTCGAGCCATCGCCCAGGCGCAGGACAGGCCGAAAATGCCGGCCCCGAGGATCGTCGCGTCGATTGCCAAAGCCGGTCCTTCGCGTCATGCCGTCGGTTCGATCGCACGGCGAATAGGGCAGGGGATGCGCGACGGAAACCCATCGCCGGAACTGGACTGGCGCGACGGCACGCCGGTGGCCCGCCGTTTCGACGATCCCTACTTTTCCCTCGCCGACGGGGTGGAGGAGACACGGCATGTCTTCCTCGGCGGCAACGACCTGCCCGCGCGCCTGCGCACCGGCTTCCATATCGCCGAGCTCGGTTTCGGAACCGGCCTCAACGCGCTCGTCCTGGCGGAGGCCTGGACCGGACCCGGTCGGCTGCGCTTCACGTCCTTCGAGGCCTGGCCGATGGCGCGGGACGACATGGCGCGAGCGCTCGCGGCCTTTCCTGCGCTCGACGCGACGGCGCTGCTCGACCAATGGCCGGCGCGACGCATCGCGCTCGCGGGCATGGATGTCGAGATCGTCGAAGGCGATGCACGGCGAACGCTCTCCGTATGGGACGGGCGGGCCGACGCCTGGTTCCTCGACGGGTTCTCGCCGGCGCGGAACCCGGAGATGTGGGGGGCGCCGCTGATGGCGGAGGTCGCGCGCCACACTGCGCCGGGCGGAACCTTCGCGACCTACACCGCCGCCGGCCACGTCCGGGCCTCGCTCGCCGAGGCGGGGTTCGCGGTCGAGCGGCGCCCGGGCTACGGACGCAAGCGGCACATGACCCGAGGCGTCCTGCCGGCCTGACGGCTCACTCGTTCCGGGTCGAGCGCACGCCGTGGCGTTTCAGGTCGCCGTAGCCGCCCTTCAGCCAGTCCATGAGCGGCACGCGGTCGACTTCGCCCGTCATTCGCGCGTGGTAGGGCAGCAGGCTCTCGGAGACGCGCATGATGTAGTTCCGGGTCTCCGAGAAGGGCACGTCCTCGATCCAGTCCACCACGTCGACCGCGTCCGAACCCGGATGTCCCATCTCGTCCGACCAGCGCCGGGCCCGCGACGGCCCGGCATTGTAGGCGGCCGGCACGAGGATCGGGGATTGCCCGAACTCGACTTCCAGCTCGCCCAGATAGGCGGTGCCGAGGCGCGCATTGTAGAGCGGCTCCAGCGTGAGCGCGGTCTGCCGGTAGGGCAGGCCGACGAGTCCCGCCATCGCGCGCGCCGTGCCGGGCATGAGCTGCATCAGGCCCGCCGCGCCGGCATGGGAGACGACGACCGGATCGAACTCGCTCTCCCGCCGTGCGATCGACAGCGCGAGCTCGGGAGCGACCGGGCTTTCGAGCTTCGCCAGGTCGGTGACCGGGAAGTAGCCCCGATGCAGCTCGTGCCCGCCCTGCGCCGCGCGCTTGGCGATCAGGAGCGCGACATGCGTGTCGTCCATCTCGTCGAGCGCGACGTCGATCAGGGTGCCGATCTCCTCGCGCTGAAGGCTCTCGGCCAGGTGCGTCAGGAACCGCTCCGCGAGGCTCCGCTCCCCCATGCCGTCGAGGATGCGCGCCGCGGCGAGGACGGAGCTGTCGGCGAAGGACGTCTCCTCGAGCGGCGGGAAGACCTCCGTCCCCGTCAGCAGCGGGTCGGCCGGCAGGTCGGCGCGTGCGGCGGCGAGCTGCCCGTAGAAGCTGGTCTGGTAGCGGGCCCCGGCGGCATAGGCCGCGCCGGCCCCGTCGAGATCGCCGGCCGCCTCGAGCGCACGGCCGAGCCAGTAGCCGGCCCGCCCCTTGGAGATCGGCGAGGCGACGTTCGCATCGAAGTTGCGGAAATGCGCGGCCGCCGCGTCGGGCCGGTCGAGGAAGCGCAGCGCGATGTATCCGGCGAGCCATTCATTGCCCGCGATCTCGGGGTCGCCCTCGGGCAGGTAGTGGCTCGCGGCCAGGCGGTAGGCCTCGGCATGGTGACCGTCCTGCATCAGGACGCGTGCGAGGCGTTCCCGATGCACGCCCCAAGCCGCCGGATTGCCCAGCGTGTCCGCGTTGTCGTCGTAGGCGAAGAGAAGTTCCAGCGCGCTCTCCGTCCGTCCCTTGCCGAGGCGCCAGCGGAAGCGCTCGTAGGCGAGGCCGGGATGGTCGCGGAACCCGTCGGGCACGGCGGCGATGAGCGTGTCGACATTCCCCGCGCCCACCCGGAGCGCGATTCGCGCGCGGGCCAGCGCCGCCTCCGGCCCGGTCACGCGGCGCAACGTCCGCTCCGCGGAATCGGTGTCGCCCGCCCAGAGGAGCGCGTCGAGCCGCGCTGCGTCGAAGGGGCGAAGCAACTCGCCGAAGAGCTCCAGGAAACCCGCCTCCGTCGACGCGGTCATCGGCAGGCCGAGCCAGGCTTCGACCGCGACCACCTCCGCTTCCGTCGGTCGGTCCAGCGCGCGAAGCGCGACCGCAAGCAGCAGCGCGCCCTTGCCGGTCTGCGGCGGACCCGCGGCGAAAAAGGCCGTGATCCGGTCGGGCGCGGTGGTCACGGGGATGTCGAGTTCCACCCGCGCGCGCAGGAGATCCAGTCCCGGCCAGTCGCCGTTGCGCGCGAGGAACGCCTCGCCCTCGGCGAAACTGCCTCGCCGCACGCGCAGGAGGTGCCAGAGCAGGACGTCCCGCGCGACCGGATCGACGATCTCGGGCAGGGTGGCGCGGGCTTCGTCGAGTTGCCCGCTGCGCAGCGCCGAGAGGCCCCGTTCGAGCGCGGGATCGGCCGCACCTGGCAGGGACAGGAAGATGACGGCGAGGGAGGCGAGGAGAAATCGGATCATGTCGGCCATCCGCATAGCGCGATTTTCGCCGCGGCGCGACTGACGACGGCGCGAGTTTCGCAAAAATGCTTCGTCTTGCCGCGCCTGCGGGCCGCGGATAGGAACGGCGCGACGATTTCGCCGCAGGAGGACGACGCGATGTTCAGAGGCTCGATGACCGCCCTGGTGACGCCGTTCAAATCCGGCGAGGTCGATTTCGCGACGCTCGACGCGCTGGTCGACTGGCAGATCGAGGAGGGGACGCACGGGCTCGTCCCCGTCGGCACGACCGGGGAGAGCCCGACGCTCACCCACGCGGAGCACGAGGCCGTCATCGCGGCAGTCGTGAAACGTGCCGCCGGCCGAGTGCCGGTGATCGCGGGGGCCGGGTCGAACAACACCGCCGAGGCGCAGCGCTTCGTCGAATACGCCCGCGAGGTCGGCGCGGACGCGGCGCTTGTCGTGACGCCCTATTACAACAAGCCGACGCAGGCCGGGCTGATCGCGCATTTTTCCGCGCTGGCGGAGGTCGGGCTTCCGATCGTCATCTACAACATCCCCGGCCGGTCCGTGGTCGACATGAACCCGGTCACGATGGGCGAACTGGCGAAGCTGCCCAGCATCGTCGGCGTGAAGGACGCGACGGGCGACATCGCCCGGGTCAGCGCGCAGCGCATCACCTGCGGCCCCGACTTCGTGCAGCTTTCGGGCGAGGACGCGACGGCGCACGGATACAACGCGCAGGGTGGGGTCGGCTGCATCTCGGTAACGGCCAACGTCGCGCCGCGCCTCTGCGCGGAGTTGCAGCAAGCCTGCCTCGACGGCGACTACGCTCGCGCGGTCGAGATTCAGGACCGGCTCATGCCCTTGCATCAGGCGATCTTCGCGGAGCCGGGCGTGGTGGGCGCGAAGGCCGCGCTCTCGATGCTGGGTCGCTGCTCGGACGAGGTCCGCCTGCCGATCACCCCCGTGACCGACGGCACGCGTGCGTTGATCGAGGCGGCGATGCGCCACGCCGACCTGCTGAGCTGAGCCGGGCCCGGTGGACAGCGCCGGCCCGGATGCCTAATTGCTCGTCATGGCCAAGGATACCAAGGACAAGAACTACAAGGTGATCGCCGAGAACCGGCGGGCGCGATACGATTACGCCATCGAGGACGATCTCGAATGCGGCATCATGCTCGAAGGGTCAGAGGTGAAGTCGCTGCGTCAGGGCGGCAGCAACATCGCCGAGAGCTATGCCGAGGTGAAGGACGGTGAATTGTGGCTGGTGAACGGCTACATCGCGCCCTACGCGCAGGCCAAGACCTTCGGCCACGAGGAGCGGCGGCGGCGTAAGCTTCTGGCGTCGAAGCGGGAGCTGTCAGGATTGTGGAACGCGAGCGCGCGCGAAGGCTACACGATCGTCCCGCTGGTGATGTATTTCAATCACCGCGGCATGGTGAAGCTCAAGGTCGGCGTCGGCAAGGGCAAGAAGATCCACGACAAGCGCGAGACCGCGGCCAAGCGGGACTGGCAGCGGCAGAAGTCGCGCCTGCTGAAGGAGCACGGCTGAGGGCGGCGGCGCGCTCCCGGCTCAGCTGTTCCGCCGGTAGGGCTCCCACGCATCGCGGAACCCCTTCGGGATGAGCAGGTTCTGCGGCCCGACATCGTGGATGTTCTTCTCGCCGCAGAGCGCCATCGTCGTGTCGAGTTCCTTGCGGATCACCTCGAGCGCATGGGTCACGCCCGGCTCGCCCATCGCGCCCAGCCCGTAGACGAAGGCGCGCCCGATATAGGTGCCCTTCGCGCCGAGCGCGATCGCCTTCAACACGTCCTGACCGGAGCGGATGCCGCCATCCATGTGGACCTCCACCTCGGAGCCCACGGCGTCCACGATCTCGGGCAGGAGGCGGATCGAGGAGAGCGCACCGTCGAGTTGCCGGCCGCCGTGGTTCGAGACCACGATCGCGTCGGCGCCGACCTGCAGCGCCATGCGCGCGTCCTCGGCATCGAGGATGCCCTTCAAAATCAGCTTGCCGCCCCACTTCTCCTTGATCCGCCGGATCTTGTCCCAGTCGAGGCGCGGGTCGAACTGCTCCGCCGTCCAGGACGACAGGGAGGACGCGTCGCCCACGCCCTTCGCGTGACCGACGATGTTGCCGAAGAACCGCCGCTTGGTCCTGAGCATCCCCAAGCCCCACTGCACGCGGGTCATCATGTCGGCGATGGATTTGGCCGTCAGCTTCGGCGGGGCGGAGAGGCCGTTCTTCAGATCCTTGTGCCGCTGCCCGAGGATCTGCAGGTCGAGCGTGAGTACCAGCGCGTCGCAGCCCGCCGCCCGGGCCCGCTCGATCAGGCGGTCGATGAAGTCCTCGTCGCGCATCACGTAGAGCTGGAACCAGAACGGCACCTGCGTCTCGCGCGCCACGTCCTCGATGGAGCAGATCGACATGGTCGAAAGCGTGAACGGCACGCCGAACTTCTCGGCCGCCCGCGCCGCGAGGATCTCGCCATCGGCATGCTGCATCCCTGTCAGCCCGACCGGTGCGAGCGCGACGGGCATCGACACGTCGCGGCCGATCATCTTCGTCTCGATCGAGCGGCCCTCCATGTCGACGGCGACCCGCTGGCGCAGTCGGATCAGGTCGAAATCGGTCTCGTTCTCGCGGAAGGTCTGCTCGGTCCAGCTGCCGGACTGGCAATAGTCGTAGAACATTTTCGGCACGCGCCGACGGTAGATCTCGTGCAGGTCGTCGACATTGGTGATGACGGGCATGGCGGCCTCCCAAAGCTTCGGCGCTTGCTAGTCCCTCGACGCGGGGCTGTCCACGCGGCCGTCCGCCGCGAAGGGGTCGTGGGGATAGACGACCCCGGTCAGGACCAGCCCGTCCGGCGGCGCGACCGGCCCGCAGGCTGCGCGGTCGCGGGCGGCGAGCGCCGCGGCCACGCGCTCCGGCGGCCAGGCCCCGGCGCCCACGCGTTCGAGCGTGCCGGCGATGGAGCGGACCTGATTGTGCAGGAACGACCGCGCCCGCAGGTGCAGGCGGATGTCCTGCCCGCCGGGGAAGGGCCGTTCCTCCACGGTGATCTCGTCCAGCGTCTTCACCGGCGACTTCGCCTGACAGATCGACGCCCGGAACGTCGTGAAGTCGTGCCGTGCCGTCAGATGCGCGGCCCCCGCCCGCATGAGGTCCGCGTCGAGCGGTCCGATCACGCGCCAGGCCTGTCCCGCGTCCAGCGTCAACGGTGCACGTCGGGCGAGGATGCGGAACGTGTAGCGTCGCTCGACCGCGGAGAAGCGCGCGTGCCACTCGTCCGTTACCCGCGCGCAGGCGGTGATCGCGACCGGCGCGGGCTTCAGATGCCAGTTCACCGCCTCCGACAGGCGGAACGGAATCCAGTCGCGTGCGAGGTCGGCATGCGCGACCTGTCCGGTCGCATGGACCCCGGCATCGGTCCGACCCGCGGCGGCGATGGAGGGCATGTCCGGCTCCAGCCGGCGCAGCGCCTCCTCGAACGTCTGCTGCACGGAGGCGGGGCCGTCCTGCCGCTGCCAGCCGGCGAAGGGGCGACCGTCGTATTCGATGCGGAAGGCGTAGCGCGGCATGGCCGCCGGATAGGCCGGACGGGTCGGGACAGGCAAGCCGCGCGGCATCGCTTTCCCTCCCGGCGCGCCGCCCCTATCTAGGGCCGGACCGGAGGGGGCGCGGATGGTGATCGGACGGCTGGCGGATGCGGTGACGCGCGGGGTGGGCGACCTCGCCCACGGCGTGACGGAGGCGTTCGACCCGACGCTGCGCCTCGGCGTGACCGGCCTCAGCCGCGCGGGCAAGACCGTGTTCATCACCTCGCTCGTCGCCAACCTGATCGACCGCGGCCGGATGCCCGGCTTCACCGCCGGATCGCGGATCGAGACGGCGTTCCTGCAACCGCAGCCCGACGACACGGTGCCGCGCTTCGACTACGAAGGGCATCTCGCGTCGCTCACCGCCCGCGCGCCGCACTGGCCGGAGGGGACGCGTGCCGTCTCCGAGCTGCGCCTGTCGCTCCGGGTGCGCCCGGCGGGGATGCTCGCGGGCCTGCGCGGGGTGCGGACGGTGCATCTCGACATCGTGGACTATCCCGGCGAGTGGCTGCTCGATCTCGGATTGATGGAGAAGGATTACGACGAATGGTCGGCGCGCGCGCTGGCGCGGCTGCAATCCTGGGGCGCGACGGAGTACGCCGACGCGATGGCGGCCATCGATCCGACCGCGAAGCTGGAGGAGCCGGTGGCCAAGGCGCTGGCCCGCGCCTACACCGATGCCCTCCAGGCCGCGCGCGAGGCGGGCGCCTACGACCTGACGCCCGGACGCTTCCTGCTTCCCGGCGAGATGGAGGGCTCGCCCGCGCTGACCTTCGCGCCGCTGCCGCCCGGCGAGGCTCCGCGGGGCAGCCTGCGCCGCGAGATGGCCCGGCGGTTCGAGGCCTACAAGTCCCACGTCGTCCGGCCCTTCTTCCGCGACCACTTCGCCCGGCTCGACCGGCAGGTCGTCCTGCTCGACGTCCTGGGCGCGATCCGGCGCGGCCCCCGCGCGGTGGAGGAGATGCGCGCGGCGATGGCGGATGTCCTTATGGCGTTCCGCCCCGGCGCGATCGGCTGGCTCATGTCGCTGCTCGGTGGGCGCCGCGTGGACCGTCTGCTCTTCGTCGCGACGAAGGCCGACCATCTCCACCATACGCAGCACGCGCGGCTGACCGCGCTGACCGAGGCGATGGTGAAGGAGGCGCGGGCGCGGGCCGACTTCGCGGGGGCCGAAACGAAGGCGATCTCGATGGCCGCCCTCCGCGCCACCGTGGAGGAGACGCGCGAACACGATGGCGAGGTGCTGCCCGTGGTGCGCGGTCGCCTGATGAACGCGGAGGGCACGCCCGGGCGGGAAGCCGCGCTCTACCCGGGCGAACTGCCCTCCGATCCGGCGCATCTGCTCGTGCCGGCGCGGAAGGGAGCGGAGGCGTGGCTCGATGGTGACTACGACCTGATGGAGTTCGCGCCGGCGCCGCTGACGCTCCGCCCGGGGGAGGGGCCACCGCATATCCGGCTCGACCGGGCGGCGGAGTTCCTGCTGGCGGATCGGCTGTGAGCGGGGAGGACGGGATGAACGACGAGACTGGGCCCAGGGCGCGCCGCCGCGCGATCCTCTTCGACGTCGACGCGGCGCCCGCGCCCGAGCGACGCGAGGGCCGGGTGATCGAGGTGCCGGGCGGCCCGCTCGATCCGGCCGCCGCGCCACCGGTCCCCGATGTCGAGGAGGTGCCGCAGGCCTCGGGCCGCGCGATGCAGACGCTGGCGCTTCTGGCGGCGCGGCGCGAGACCGGGCTCGCGCGATGGTTCTGGGGCACGCTCTCCGCCGTGCTGGGCTTCGCCATCTCCGTCGCGGCCTGGGACTTCGTGACGAGCCTCCTCGAGACCCGCCCCGTCCTCGGCCTGATCGCGGCGGCGCTCGTCGTGGCGTTCCTCGTCGCCACGCTCGCCATCGCCCTGCGCGAGATCGTGGCGCTGTCCCGGCTCGGGCGGATCGACGAATTGCGGGAGATGGCGCGGCAGGCGACGGACCTAAAATCTGCCCGCGCGCTGTCGGATCGGGTGGCCGTCTTCTACGCCGGCCGCGCCGACACGCGATGGGGACGGGAGGAACTCACGACCCGCCGGGACGACGTGTTCGACGCCGACGGCATGGTCGCCCTGACCGAGCGCACGCTGCTCGCGCCGCTCGATGCCGCTGCGACGCGCGAGGTGGAGGCGGCGGCGCGGCAGGTCGCGATGGTCACGGCCGTCGTGCCGCTCGCGCTCGCCGACGTCGCCGCCGCGTTGACGAGCAACCTGCGCATGATCCGGCGCATTGCGCTGATCTACGGCGGGCGAAGCGGTACGCTCGGCTCTTGGCGGCTGGCGAAGACCGTGCTTACGCATCTGGCCGCGACGGGCGCGGTGGCCGTCGGCGACGACCTGATCCACTCGGTCGCGGGCGGAGGATTGCTGGCAAAGCTGTCGCGGCGTTTCGGCGAGGGGATGGTGAACGGGGCGCTGACCGCACGCGTCGGCGTCGCGGCGATGGAGATCTGCCGGCCGCTGCCCTTCACGCACGAACGGCCGCCGCGCGTGACGGGGATCATCCAGAGGTCGCTGACCGGCCTCTTCGGCCCGGGCGACGCCGGAAAGCCCGACCGGGCCGACGCAGGCTAGTGCCCGCCGGTCAGCAGGATTTCGAACGCTTCCGGATCGGTAGGCAGAGCGGAACCAGCACGAAGGTGGACGTGCCGAGAAAAGCGATGATCAACGATAGCGACATGGCGGCATCCTCCTGAGTCGCGTATCTGCCTGCGCTTTGTAAAACTTTCGCTAAGCTTGACGCCCGGCGTACTGCGACTTGCCGTCCGCGGCCCGCGAGGCCTATAACGCGCCCGATGACGCAGCGCGCGCGGATGGCCATTCGAATTACCGCCCCGGCGCCCTGAGAGTTCGGGGCGGCCGGGCAAAAGGTGCTGGCTGGGCCGCGCCGAACTCATTCCCTCTGCTGATCCGAAGGACTCCGCCCCATGAGCGTCGACGCGCCCGACTACAAAGCTACGCTGAACCTGCCCCGGACCGACTTCCCGATGCGCGCGGGCCTGCCCAAGCGGGAGCCGGACTGGCTGGCCCGCTGGGCGCGGATCGGTATCTACGACCGGCTGCGGGAAAAGGAGGGGCGGGAGCCGTTCACGCTGCACGACGGGCCGCCCTACGCGAACGGGCACCTGCATATGGGCCACGCGCTCAACAAGACCCTCAAGGACATGGTCGTTCGCAGCCATCAGATGATGGGTTTCGACGCGCGCTACGTGCCCGGCTGGGATTGCCACGGCCTGCCGATCGAGTGGAAGATCGAGGAGGCCTACCGGGCGAAGGGGCGCGACAAGGACGCCGTCGACGTGGTCGAGTTCCGTCGCGAATGCCGCGACTTCGCCGCGGGTTGGGTCGACGTGCAGCGCGCCGAGTTCGAGCGTCTGGGCATCACCGGCAACTGGGCCGATCCCTACCTGACGATGGATTTCCACGCCGAGGCGGTGATCGCCGGCGAGTTCCAGAAGTTCCTGATGACCGGCCTCGTCTACCAGGGCTCGAAGCCGGTCATGTGGTCCCCGGTCGAGAAGACGGCGCTGGCCGAGGCGGAGGTCGAGTATCACGATCGCCAGACCGACGCGATCTGGGTGTCCTTCCCGGTGATCCACGCCCATTCGGATCTCTACGACCACGAGACCTCCTACACCTTCGAGGAGGAGACGCAGGAGGCGCGGGCCGATATCGTCGAGGCGGCGCAGAACCGGGAGGCGCAGCTTCTGGCGGCCCGCGTCCTGATCTGGACGACGACGCCCTGGACCATTCCGCAGAACCGCGCGATCTGCTTCTCCCCCGACGTGGCATACGGGCTCTACGAGGTGACGGGCACGCCCGAGGAATGCTGGGCCGAAATCGGGCAGACCTACATCATCGCCGATGCGCTGGCCGAGGCGACGCTGAAGGCTGCCCGGCTTGAGCCGTCGATGTGGCGCCGGCTGCGTGCCGTGCAGACCGAGGAGCTGGCCGCGCTGCGCTGCGCGCATCCGCTGCGGGGCGCGGACGGGGCCGGGGGCGAATGGGACTACGACGTCCCGCTTTTCCCCGGCGACCACGTGACCGACGACGCGGGCACGGGCTTCGTCCATACCGCGCCGAGCCACGGCGACGACGATTACCAGATCGGGCTGAAGTACGGCCTGCCGATGACCTACAACGTGGAAGCCGACGGGACGCTGCGCGCCGACCTGCCGTTCTTCGGCGGCGAGGCCATCATCCGGCCGAACGGCAAGCCGGGCGGCGCGAACAAGGCGGTGATCGACAAGCTGGTCGAGGTCGGCGCGCTTCTCGCCCGTGCGCGGATCACCATCTCCGACGCGCATAGCTGGCGTTCGAAGGCGCCCGTCATCCGACTCAACCGCCCGCAATGGTTTGCCGCGATCGACCGTCCCGTCGGCGACGGGCGGGACGAATACGGCAAGACGGTCCGCGAACGAGCGCTGACCTCGATCGACGAGCTCGTGACCTGGACGCCGAAAACCGGCCGCAACCGGCTCCATTCGATGATCGAGAACCGGCCCGACTGGGTGCTGTCGCGGCAGCGCGCCTGGGGTGTGCCGCTGACCTGCTTTACCAGGGTCGGCGCGAAGGCGGACGATCCGGACTTCCTGCTCCGCGACCCCGCCGTCAACGAACGCATCGTCGCCGCCTTCGAGGCGGAGGGCGCGGATGCCTGGTACGAGCCGGGCGCGAAAGCGCGCTTCCTCGGCGACGATTACAACCCTGCCGAATGGGAGCAGGTCTTCGACATCCTCGACGTCTGGTTCGATTCCGGCTCGACCCATGCCTTCGTCCTGCGCGACCGGCCCGACGGGACGGCGGACGGCATCGCCGACGTCTATCTCGAGGGCACGGACCAGCATCGCGGCTGGTTCCACTCCTCGATGCTGCAGGGCTGCGGCACGATGGGGCGCGCGCCCTACCGCGCCGTCGTCACGCATGGCTTCACGCTCGATGCGAAGGGCGTGAAGATGTCGAAGTCACTGGGCAACATCACGGCCCCGCAGGAGGTGGTGGATCAGTACGGCGCCGACATCCTGCGCCTCTGGGTGGCGCAGGTCGATTACACCGCCGACCACCGGATCGGGCCGGAGATCCTCAAGGGCGTGGCCGACGGCTACCGGCGCCTGCGCAACACGATGCGCTTCATGCTGGGCTCGATGACCGACGACGCGCCGGTCGACACGCTGGAGATGCCGGAACTCGAACGCTGGGTGCTGCATCGCCTGTCCGAGCTCGACGAGAGCGTGCGCCGGCACTACGCGGCCTACGACTTCGCCGGCGTCTGGCAGGCGATCTTCCAGTTCGCGACGATCGACCTGTCGGCCTTCTACTTCGACATCCGCAAGGACGCCCTCTATTGCGACGGCGATACGCCCCGCCGCCGGGCCGCGCGAACGGTGTTACGGATGCTGCACGCGCGGCTGACGGCTTGGCTCGCGCCGATCCTGCCCTTCACGATGGAGGAGGTCTGGCTCGAGGCCCATCCGGGCGAGGACTCCTCGGTCCACCTGCAGGACTTCCCCGAGCCGCGGCCCGGCTGGCGCGATGACGCGCTCGCCGCCCGCTGGACGCGCATCCGGGCGGTGCGCCGCGCGGTGACCGGCGCGCTGGAGACCGCGCGGCGCGACAAGGTCATCGGCGCCTCGCTTGAGGCCGCGCCGGTGGTGCATGTCGATGCCGAAACGGCGGCGCTGCTGGCGGAGGTGAACTTCGACGACATCTGCATCGTCAGCGGCATCACCGTCACCGACGCCCCGGCCCCGCCGGACGCCTACCGGAGCGAGGAGGTCGCCGGTGTGGCCGTCGTCTTCCATCAGGCCGAGGGCGGAAAGTGTCAGCGCTGCTGGAAGATCCTGGCCGATGTCGGGCTCCACGGCCATGACGGCGTTTGCGCCCGCTGCGACGAGGCCCTGTCCGAGGAGGGGGTCGTGGTCGAGCAGGGCGCGTCCTGAAACGCGAGGGCGCGGCCGAATCCCCGGTCGCGCCCCGGCGCTACATCGCGTCGATCAGGTCCAGCATTTCCGGCGGCAGCGCATCCTCGCGGAGGCGGAAGACGTGGCGCCGGTTCTCGTCATCCGTCACGGCGATCGTGTAGGTCTGCATGTCCGCCGCTCCGGGATTCGGCTCCCGCGCCTCGAGGCGGGAGAGCGCGCCCGGATCGAAGGTCTCGCAATAGGTCTGCTGGCTGTCGGCATCCGTCACGTCGAGCTGCTTGGATACGCCACCTGCGGCGAACCCGCCGAACCCCCCGCTGGACGCCACCTCGATCATCATCACCGCACATCCCGCTGCCAGGGTTCCGCATGCCATTGCCCCAAGATAGGCTCAGCAGGCGATCCCGACAAGCCGCCAGGCCCGGCGCAGCATGACCTGCTCGTGGCTGCCCGCGCCGAACAGCGCGATCGCCGCGTCCAGCGTCTCCGCCGCCCAGTCGTGGAACGTGGCCATCGGGTTGTTGATCTGCTGCAGCGCCCGGTACCAGACCTGTCCCGGACGCTCCCACGCGTTCCCGCCGAGATACATGCAGTAGAGGTAGAAGGCGTGGTTCGGGATGCCCGAGTTGATATGCACGCCCCCGTTGTCGTCGGTCGTGTCGACGTAGAGGTCCATGTGGTAGGGCTGCGGGTCCTGCCCGAGCAGCGCGTCGTGATAGGCCGTCCCCGGCGCCTTCATGCTGCGTAGCGCCCGCCCGTTGATCTCCGGCCCGAGAATGCCGGTTCCCACCAGCCAATCCGCCTCGTAGACGTCCTGGCCGAGCTTGCGCTGCACGGTCATCGTGCCGAACACGTCGGCCACGCTCTCGTTCAAAGCGCCGGACTGCCCCTGATAGAGCAGGCCGCCGGAATACTGCACGACCCCGTGCGACATCTCGTGGCCGATCACCGAGAGCTCGGTGAAGGTGCGGAAGATCTTTCCGTCCCCGTCGCCATAAGCCATCTGCGTGCCGTTCCAGAACGCGTTGTTGTAGTTCTGCCGGTGATGCACCGTCGCCGTCAGCGGTATGCCCGCCCCGTCGAGCGAGTTCCGCCCGAAGGCCTCGGAATAGAGATCGAACACCGTCCCGGCCCCGTCATAGGCCCGGTCCACCTCCGCGTCGCCGGTGGGCGCGTCACCTTCGGAGCGAACCGGATTGCCGGGCAGGGCGGCCTTCCCTTCGCCGTCGAAGATGCGCCGGTTGCAGACATGGCGCTCCGGCACGCTTCGCGCCAGCGCGCTCGACATGAAGAGACCCGTCCGTCCGTCCTCGGGCACAACGCCGCCGGTCATGTGCTCGGCCCGCTCCTCGCGCACCTCCTCGTTCTGATACAGGAGCGCGCGCGCCATCTGCTGCACCGAGGTGTCGCCGCGAAGCGCCATGACGCGCAGCATGTGCGGCGGGACGATGCAATGGATCGGGTTGTGGCAATGGACGGGACCGCACATGTCGAGCTTGCTCCGGTGAGAGGTTTCGCGGGATCGTAGCGCGCATGGCCCCGTCCCACAGG
Source organism: uncultured Jannaschia sp. (assembly GCF_947494055.1). Classification (GTDB taxonomy): domain Bacteria; phylum Pseudomonadota; class Alphaproteobacteria; order Rhodobacterales; family Rhodobacteraceae; genus Jannaschia. The sequence goes on from NZ_CANLTR010000003.1 coordinate 215,278, forward strand.
AAGGATGCGATGATTATCGACGAGCGGCGCATCGCGGAAGAGGTCCTGCGCCTGACCCGGGCGCGCGCGCCGAAGACGATCTGCCCATCCGAGGTGGCACGGGCGCTTCGGCCCGAGGGCGAGGCCTGGCGCGACCTGATGCCGGAGGTCCGACGCGTGGCCGCGGCGCTGCCGGGGATCGTGGCGACGCAGGGCGGACAGCCGGTCGATGCGGCGGCCGCCCGCGGGCCGATCCGCCTGTCGTGCGACGCCGCGGACTGAGTGCGCGTCAGTACTCCACGCCCATCTGCGCCTTCACGCCGGCGCGGAACGGATGCTTCACCAGCTCCATTTCGGTCACGAGATCGGCCAGCTCGATCAGTTCCTCCTTCGCGTTCCGTCCGGTCAGGACGACATGCGTCATCGGCGGCTTCTCGTCCTGCAGGAACGCGACGACTTCGGCCACGTCCACGTAGTCGTAGCGCAGCGCGATGTTGATCTCGTCGAGCAGGACCATCCGGTTGCGCTCGTCGCGGATCAGCTCCTTGGCCTTTGCCCAGGCCGCCTGCGCCATCTCGACGTCCCGGGACTTGTCCTGCGTCTCCCAGGTGAAGCCCTCGCCCATCGTGTGGAACGCGCAGACATCCTGGAACTGACCGAGGATCAGGTCGCGCTCGCCCGTCGACATGCCGCCCTTGATGAACTGCACGACGGCACAGGGCATGCCATGCGCGATGCAGCGGAAGATCATCCCGAACGCGGCCGAGGACTTTCCCTTTCCCTTGCCGGTATGGACGATCACCAAGCCCCGCTCGTCGGTCTTGGTGGCCATGATCTTGTCGCGCGCGGCCTTCTTCTTGGCCATCTTCGCATTGTGGCGGGCGCTGTCGTCGTCGTTCATCGCATGCGGTCCTCCGGAACTCGGCCGACCTTCCGATCCGCGACGGAGGAGGTCAAGCCGGAGGCACGGCGACGGCTTGCAGCTGCAACAAGGAACCGCGCAAGCATCCTCACGTGGCAATCCGATCCGACCAGCGCGGCCGCAGGAGACGGCGACGCACGAGGCGACCGGGTCGCGAGGCCCCCGCGCGCTCCGGAAGGCCCCGGGCCGCGAGCGCTTGCGTCGTCGCCGCGACCCGTTCGAAGGGCGGGTCGGCGATGGTGCTGTGGCGCAGCCAGCGCGCGACGAGCAGCTGGTCCTCGATCATGTCGAGCAGCGGCACGTCTCCGGCATCGAGCGCGCCGTAACCCGCGAAGAAGGCCCGCCGGTCGGCATCGACCGTGCCGGCCTGCCGCGTGCCGAGCGCTTCCGCCTCGTAGCGATCCAGCTCCATCGCCGTCAGGAAACTGGCCGCATCGTGCAGCGGCAGCCCGGGCTTGATCGGTCCGACGTCGAAGCCGACGATGCCGCGCTCCGTCACGAAGAGATTGCGCGGCTTGAAGTCCCAATGGAGCGGCACGCCGGCCCGCTCGACCCGCCCGATCCCGCTTGCCCGCTGGTCCAGCGCATCCAGAAGCCTGTCGGCCTCCACGCTCCGGGCGGACGCGAACCGGGTCCGAAGCCGTCCGCAGAGGTTCCGGAAGTCGCGCACCACCTGGCGGCGTGGGCGGCCGCTGGCGTGGAGGCTGGCGAGCCATTGTCCGGCCTGCCGCAGGCACGTGGCCCGCTGCCCCTCCGACGACCGAAGCAGCAGCGTGTGGGCCCGGGGCGCGGCCAGCCACGCCGTGGCAAGAACGCGGCCGTCGAGGAAGACGGGCGCGACCAGCGGCGCGGTACCGCGGCCGAGCGCCTCGAGACTTGCCCATTCGTCCTGCGCCTGCGACGCGACCTCGCACCATTTGACCGCGAGGGACCGCTCGCCTCCCGGATGGTTGGCCTGGAACACGTAGCGGTGGGTTCCGGGCGTCGCGTTCACGGCCACCTCTTCGAGGGCCCAGCCATCGCGGCCGAAACCGGTCTTGTTCACGAGCGCCGTGCGGATGTCAGCCTCCACATCCTCGGGCCGGGGCGGGCGCCTGTTCATGCGGGCCGCGCTTCCGGCGCACGGGCGAACCGCTCGATCAGGGCGCGCGCGGAATTGGACCGTGGCCGCCAGAGACCGCGCTCGATCGCTTCCCCGAGGCGGTCGGCGATGTCGGCGAGCGCCGGGGCGTTGGCTTCCGCGATGAAGTCCCGCGTCTCCTCGTCCTCGAGCACGGCGGCGTGGACGAGATCGAAATGGTGGTCGCGCACCGCCCCGGTCGTCGCGGCGAAGGCGAAGAGGTAGTCGACACTCGCCGCGATCTCGAAGGCGCCCTTGTAGCCGTGCCGCTTCACGCCCGCGATCCATTTCGGGTTCACCATACGGGAGCGCACGACCCGGCCGATCTCGTCCTCCAGCGTGCGGATCACGGGGCGCTCGGGTCGGGAATGGTCGTTGTGATAGACCGGACGCCGTGCGCCCTGCAGCATCTCGACCGCCGCCGCGGCCCCGCCTTCGAACTGGTAGTAATCGTCGCTGTCGAGCAGGTCGTGTTCGCGGTTGTCCTGGTTCTGGACGATCGCCTCCACCTGTCCCAGACGTTCGCGCAGGCCGGCGCGGTCGGGCGTGCCCTCGCCGGTGCCGTAGGCGTAGCCGCCCCAGTCGAGATAGGCCCGACCCAGATCGGCCGTCTCGGACCAGAGCCGCTCGTCGATCATCGCCTGCAGCCCGGCGCCGTAGGCCCCCGGCTTCGATCCGTACACCCGCGCCTGTCCCTCGCCGGCCCGGGCGCGGGCGGCGGCGGGGTTGTCCTCCGCCGGTTCGTCGAGCGCCTGCACCGCGCGGGCGGCGGCGTCGACGAGCGCCATCTGCTGCGGGAACGCGTCGCGAAAGAAGCCCGACACGCGCAGGGTTACGTCCACGCGTGGCCGTCCCAGGGCGGTGGCGGGGATGATCTCGAAGCCGACGACGCGCCGGTTTGCCGAATCCCATCGGGGCTTCACTCCCATCAGCGCCAAGGTCTGCGCGATGTCGTCGCCGCCGGTGCGCATGTTGGCGGTGCCCCAGGCCGTCACCAGCATCGCCCGCGGCCAGTCGCCGTGATCCTGCAGGTGCCGCTCGACAAGGAGGGATGCGGACTTCCAGCCAAGGGCCCAGGCCGTGGGCGTTGGCACGGCGCGACTGTCGACCGAGTAGAAGTTCCGCCCTGTTGGCAGGACGTCGGGCCGCCCGCGGGTGGGTGCGCCGGACGGCGCCGGGGCGACGAAGCGCCCCTCGAGGGCGGTGAGGAGCCCCGCCCCCTCCGCGGGGCCGCAGGCGCGGATCGTCTCGCGAAGTCGCGCCGCGTCCTCGAGCACGGCTTGCGTGCGGGGACCGGGGGGCGAGGCCTCGCCCCGGAGCAGTCGCGCGGAAAGGCCCTCGATCCGCTCCACGCTGTCGCCCGCGCTGCGCCAGACGCCGTCGCCGGAGAGCGCGTCCGGGCGCGGCCCGTCCCACGGCGCGGCCATGTCGCAATCGAGCGGGTCGAAGTCGAGGTCCAGATCGGTGGCGATGGCACGCGGCAGGCTCTCGGCCTCGCCCCGCGGCAGGCGCACCAGCGCCTGCAGCAGGTCGTCCTGCAGCCGGCCTTCGGGCGATTGCCCGAAGACGTGCAGCCCGTCCCGGATCTGCGCTTCCTTCAATTCGCAAAGATAGGCGTCGAGGCGGGCGAGGTCGTCCGTGCCCTGCATCCCCGCATCGACATCGAGCCCGGTCGCCTGCGCGAGGCTCACGATCTCGCGCCGCAGATGGTCGATCCGCCGTGGATCGACGCCCGCGGCCTCGTAATATTCGTCCACCAGCGCCTCGAGGTCGCGCATCGGCCCGTAGCTCTCCGCACGCGTGAGGGGCGGGGTCAGGTGATCGACGATGACCGCCTGGGAGCGGCGCTTGGCCTGCGTGCCCTCGCCGGGATCGTTGACGATGAACGGATAGACATGCGGCATCGGCCCGAGCGCGATCTCCGGCCAGTCGTCCCCGCCCAGCGCGACCGCCCGGCCCGGCAGCCATTCGAGGTTGCCGTGCTTGCCCATGTGAACGATCGCATCCGCCTCGCGCCGCAGCCAGGCATAGAAGGCGAGGTAGTTATGCGGCGGGACAAGATCGGGGCTGTGGTAGCTGTCGGTCGGATCGACGTTGTATCCGCGCGCCGGCTGCAGGGCGACGACGGCCTTGCCGAAGCGGTGGATCGACAGCGCGAAGTGCCCGTTCGGCGCCGCGTCGGATTCGAGTATTTCTGCCAAGAAGAAAAGGTCGTTCTCGGGCGGGCCCCATCGATCCTCGATGCGCTGCCGTGCGGCCAGGGGGAGGGTCGCGTAGAAGGCACGGTACTCGGCGAGGCTCAGGCGCTCGCCGCCTTGCCGCTCGGCGCGGTCCGTGAGCCAGTTCGTCGGCCCCGCGAGCAGTTGCGCCATCAGCGCGGCGCTATCCTCGGGGGGGTTCGTGTCGTAGCCCGCGTCGCCCAGAAGGCCGAGCACGTGGACCGTGGAAGCGGGCGTGTCGAGACCAACGCCGTTGGCCAGCCGTCCGTCGCGATTGGGATAGTTCGCCAGCACGAGCGCGACGCGGCGTTCGCCCGCTTGCATCCGGCGCAGGCGGCACCAGCCTCCGACGAGGTCGGCCACGAAGGCGATCCGGTCGCCCTGCGCCTTCCATGTGGCGATCGGGCACTGGGTCGCCTCGTCGTAGAACGCCTCGCCCTTGAAGCCGATCGCGCGGGTCAGGACCCGTCCGTCGAGCTCGGGCAAGGCCACGTTCATCGCGATGTCGCGCGCCGAGAGGCCGGTCGTGCCGGCCTCCCAAGCCTGCTCCGTTCCGCCCGACAGGACCGCCTGGAAGACCGGAGCGCCGTTCGCGAAGGGCGCGGCGAGCGGGTTCGTTTTCGTATCGCCCACGGCGAAGCTCGTTAGGTTCACGATCGCGTCCGGCGGCGCCTCGGAAAAGAGCGCCTCGAGCGTGGCCCGGCTCACCGCCTCCTTGAGCGACGCGACGAAGACCGGCATCGGGTTCATCCCTGCCCGGAGCAGGGCCTTCACCATCCGGTTCACCGGATTGAGCCCGGCCCCCTGCAGCAACGCCCGGTAGAAGACGAGGGGGACGACGGGCGCGTCGTCCTGCCAGTTCGCGCGGATCGCGGCGAGGTCGGCCTCGGGCGTGCCGGGCCAGTAGAGCCCCGCACGCAGCAGCGGACGAGCCGGAGCGGGGCGGGGGGCGTCGCGGATCATCGCGCGGGCATGGACGAGGAAAGTCGTCGCGTTCTGCGGCCCGCCTTCAACGAGACAGGACCAGAGCGCATCGTAATCCTCGCCCGAGACGGTCGAGAGCTCGCGCAGTTCGGCGTCCGGCTTGTCGTCGCCCGGCAGGGCGGCGAACGGCACGCCCGCCTCGTGCAGCCGGGCGGCGTATTGCTCGAGCCCGTAGCTCCAGTAGCCGCGCCCGCCGAGGATGCGCGCGACGACGAGCTCCGAGCGGGTCGCGCATTGGTCGAGATGCAGGTCCACCGACATCGGGTGGCGCAGGTGCAGGAGGCTGATCAGCCGCGTCTCCGGCGCATCGGCCATCGCGGCACGCGCCTCCGACAGGGCGGCGAGTTCCGTGTCGGCGGCGGTGATGACGACGAGCTCGGCCGGGGTCTGGCCCGGATCGACGGGTTCGCCCTCGTCGATCGTGCCCGGCTGCGCGGCGAGAAGGTGCATTCCGCGTCAGGCGTAGGTCGGGGCGTCGGCCGTTTGCTGCAGCGCCTGCGTGATCGCCGCGCGGTCGAGCCCGCTCTGGCCGATCACGACGAGCCGGGCGCCACGCGCATCGCTGCCAAGCGGACGGTCGAAGTAATGGTCCACCCGCGGACCGACTGCCTGAATCGTCAGGCGCATCGGCTTCCCGGCGACGGAGGCGAAGCCCTTGAGCCGCAGGATGCCATGGTCGCGGATGATCTCGGAGATGCGGGCGGCGAAAACGGCAGGGTCGTCGATCTCGGGCGCCTCGACGGTGAAGCTCTCGAAGGCGTCGTGGCCATGCTCGTGCGCGTGATCGTGGTGATCGTCGTCGTGGTGATCGTCGTCCTCGTCGTGGTCGTGATGGTGGTGCAGTTCGTGACGCGCGGCGAGGTCGTCCTCGGCGCCCTGACCCCGGCCCAGCACGACTTCGACCGGCAGCGTCCCCATCGTGGCGGGGACGACCTGCACGCCCGGGCGCGCCTCGGACCGGATACGCGCGACCAGCGCGTCCGTCTCCGCGCCCAGCAGGTCGGCCTTGCCCACCACGATCATGTCGGCACAGGCGACCTGGTCGGCATAAAGCTCGGAGAGCGGCGTCTCGTGGTCGAGCCCGTCATCGGCGGCGCGCTGCGCGTCGATGCGGGCGACGTCGGCGGCGAATGTCCCGGCGGCCACGGCGGGTCCGTCGAGCACGGTAACGACGCCGTCGACGGTGACGCGGGTCTTGAGGCCCGGCCAGTTGAAGGCGCGGACCAGCGGCTGCGGCAGGGCGAGGCCGGAGGTCTCGATCACGATGTGGTCGGGCGGCGTCTCGCGTGCGAGCAGCGCCTCCATCGTCGGTATGAAATCGTCGGCGACGGTGCAGCAGATGCAGCCATTCGACAGCTCCACCACGTCGTCGTCCGAACAGCTCTCGATGCCGCAGCCTTTCAGGATGCCGCCGTCGACGCCCAGATCGCCGAACTCGTTGATGATGAGCGCGATCCGCCGACCGCCGGCATTCTGCAGGAGGTGGCGGATCAGCGTCGTCTTCCCGGCGCCGAGGAAGCCGGTGACGATGGTGGCGGGGATCTTGGGCATGGGGCGGCTCCGTGCGGACGCGGGAATGGCGGCCCCCGGCGAGCGAAGGCCGCACGATGTCGGGGCAGACGGACGGTCAGGCGGCGTGGAACACGCGCGGCTGGACCAGCGGGCCGTGCAGGTTGCTGCGGTACGCCTTGGCCAGTGCCAGCACGGCGAGATCCGCGACCGGCTCGATCACGACGACCGCCATGTAGGCCGTGCCGAATGCAAGGAGCGAGGCCAGCGTGTCGGCCCCCGCGCCCTGACCGTAGAGGACCCAGAACGCGACCCAGGCGACGACGCCGCCTTGATAGGCGGTCGAAAGCTTCAGCGCCTGTCCGTAGGTCAGGTCGACATAGGCCGTCCCGGCGGGCACGACCTTCCGCGCCAGCGCGGCGATCGCGAAGAGCGGGACCAGGAGCGTCGTCAGGTTCACGAGATACATCGGCAGGTCGGTCGGCGCAAAGAACAGCCCTTGGATCAGGAGACCCGCCATGAGCCCGATCGCGGCGGGCGCGGTGCCGAGCAGAAGGAGCAGCGTGGTGCCGAGGATGAAGTGCACCTCGGAGACGCCGACCGCGAAATGCGGCAGCACCTCGAAGAAGACGAAGGTTCCGACCGTGGCGAACGCGCTGCGCAGGGCGAGGGCCGTGGCGCCATGGGACTTCACGTCCGCGAGGGCGAGCTTCGACGTATAGCCGGCCGCGCCGGCGGCGGTCGCGCAAGCCAGCGCCATCTTGGCGCCGTGCACGATCCCGGGTTCGATATGCATTGTCGTCTCTCCGATCTGCCCGTCACACCCGACGGGTTCGTATTGCGTTTCGGCAGGGCTGGTCTCCTGGCTCGCGGGTCGAAGCTTGGCGCCGCCTTCCCGGGGTGACCCCAGTGGCATCGTGGCGCCGCGCTCACCGCTTACAGTCGCGGGGGCGGCTGCGGCTTCGGGTCCCTGCTTGGGTCCCCCTCACCGCATTCCCATTTCATCCCCCGATGGCCTTGGGCCGGGGGAACCTTGCCCTGTCGTGATGCGCCGTGTCGCGCTCCGCGGTCAAGCACGTTAACGACCCGGTACGGCATGGCGGCGACCCGGCCGATCACCGGTACGGATCTTTTCCCGACATCTTGTGGTGCGACGCCGGTCCGGCGCCATATCGGCCTTGCCGCTTGACGTCGGGGCCAAGGTTGCGGGAACACGGGCCATGCGGTTCTCGCGCCTGAGTCTCAACGGCTTCAAGTCCTTCGTCGACCCGACCGACCTCGTGATCGCGGACGGGCTGACCGGCGTCGTCGGCCCGAACGGCTGCGGCAAGTCGAACCTGCTCGAGGCACTGCGCTGGGTGATGGGGGAGAACCGCCCGACCGCGATGCGCGGCGGCGGCATGGAGGACGTGATCTTCGCCGGCGCGCAATCCCGCCCGGCGCGGAACTTCGCGGAAGTGACGCTCGCGCTCGACAATGCCGACCGGAGGGCGCCCGCAATCTTCAACGACGCCGAGACGCTCGACGTCGTGCGGCGGATCACGCGCGACGTGGGCTCCGCCTACCAGGTGAACGGTCGCGAGGTGCGGGCGCGGGACGTGCAGATGCTGTTCGCCGACGCGTCCACCGGCGCGCATTCCCCGTCACTCGTCCGGCAGGGGCAGATCAGCGAGCTCATCAACGCGCGGCCGCAGCGGCGGCGGCGGGTGCTGGAGGAGGCTGCGGGGATCTCGGGCCTCTACCAGCGGCGCCACGAGGCCGAGCTGAAGCTGAACGCGACCGAGGCGAACCTGGCGCGGATCGACGATCTGGTGGACCAGCTCTCGGTGCGGCTCGCCTCGCTCTCCCGGCAGGCGCGACAGGCGGCGCGCTACCGCGAGATCGCCGCGGCGCTGCGGCAGGCCGAGAGGATGCTGCTCTATCGCCGCTGGCGCGAGGCGGAGGCGGCGCGGATCGGAGCGGAGGAGACGTTGCGCAGGCGGCTGGGTGACGCGGCGGCGGCGGAGCGGCGTGCGATCCTGGCGGAGGACGCGCGGGCCGCGGCCGAGGCGGTGCTGCCGGAGTTGCGCGAGGAGGAGACGGTCGCGCGCGCGATCCTTCAGCGCGCGCACGTCGCCCGGGACGGCCTGGCCGAGCGGGAGCGCCAGGCGACGGCGGAGATTGCCCGGCTCGAGGCGCGGATCGATCAGATCGACGCCGATACGCAGCGCGAGGGTACGCTGAACCGCGACGCGGGCGAGAGTATCGCCCGGCTCGAAGTCGAGGCGGCCGAGCTCGGCGCAGCCGGCGACGGACAGGATGACATGCTGGCCGGGGCGGAGGCCGCGGCCCGGGACGCGGCGGCGGTGCTTCGCGAACGCGAGGAGGAGCTCTCCACGCTGACCGAGGATCTGGCGCGGCTCGCGGCCCGGCACCAATCGACCATCCGCGTGGCCACCGAGGTCGAGGCGCGGGTGACCCGGATCGAGGCGGAGGCATCAGGGGCGCGCGATGCCGCCGCCGGGGCGCGGACCGCGATGGGTGCCGAAGCCGAGGCGGCGCGTGCTGCCATGGACGCACAGGCCCGGCTGCAATCCGACGCCGCGGCAGCGGAGGTCACGCTGGCGGAGGCGGAGACGGCCCGGGAAGCGGCACAGGACGCCGAGGGCCGCGCCCGGGCCGACCGGGCTGGGGCGGAAGGCGAAGCGCGCACCCTGGCGGCGGAGATCGCCGCGCTCGAGAAGCTCCTCTCCGGCGATGACGGGGACGGCGCGCCGCTGCTGGACCGCTTGCAGGTCGAGACGGGGTTCGAGGCGGCGCTCGGCGCGGCGCTCGGCGACGATCTCCGTGCGTCAGGGATCGGGGCGGAGGAAACCGAAAAGGCCGGCTGGACCACGCTCCCGCCTTACAACCGACCGTCGGCACTGCCGCACGAGGCGACGCCGTTGGCGAACCGCGTGACGGCGCCCGCCGCCCTGTCCCGGGCGCTGTCGCAGGTCGGCCTCGTCGAACCGAACACGGCCGAGCGTTTGCAGGCGCAGCTGCGGCCGGGGCAGGTGCTGGTCTCGACGAAGGGCGATCTGTGGCGTTGGGACGGGTTCCGCGTCCCGGCCGGGTCCGCCCCTTCGGCCGCCGCGCTTCGCCTGCGGCAGACCAACCGGCTCGTGCGTCTGCGCGCGGAGCATGCGGCGGCAGAAGGGCGGGCCGAGGCCACGCGTGACGACCACGCGGCGCAAGCCCGGCGGTTGACGGAAGCCCGGTCGGCCGAGGCGGCGGCGCGCGATGCGCGGCGCGATACGGACCGGGCGCTGAGCGAGGCGGGGCGGCGGCTTGCACAGGCCGAGGGCGCGCGTGGCACGGCCGAAGCGCGGCTCGAGACGGCCCGGAGGGCAGTGGACCGCCTCGACGGCGAGCTGCGCGACGCCCGGGGCGCGTTGCAGGAGGCGGAGGCGGCGCGGCGGGACCTTCCCCCTCTCGACGCGACGCGCGCGGCGCTGGAGACGCTTCGGGGCAGCGTCGAGGGTGCGCGGATGGCGATGATGGGTCGCCGGGCCGAGGTCGAGGAGCTGAAGCGCGACGCGGAGGCACGGGCGAAGCGGCTTCGCACGGTGGTTAAGGATCTTTCGGACTGGCGCGCACGCTTGGCCTCCGCCGATACGCGGCTCGGGGATCTGACCGCGCGGCGCCGGGCGATCGGGACGGAGCTCGAGGCTGCGCGGGGCGTTCCGGCTTCGCTCGCGGACGAGCGCGACGAACTGGCGCGGGAGATTGCGCGGGCGGAAAGCCGGCGGGACGCCGCGCGGGCCGCGCGTGTGTCGGGCGAGGCCGCCGCGCGGGATGCGATGCAGGCGGCGCGGGAGGCGGAGCGCGCGGCAGGCGAGGCACGGGAAGCGCGGGCGCGGGCGGAGGCGCGACGGGACGCGGCCGGCGAAACGCTGGGTCTGGCCGAAGCGCGGATCGCGGAGGCGCTGGACTGCACGCCGGCGGAACTGCTCGACGCGCTCGGCACCGATGCGGACACGATGCCGTCCGTCGCGACGGTCGAGACGAGGGTCGCGGCGCTTCGCCGGCAGCGTGACGGGCTCGGCGCGGTCAACCTGCGCGCCGAGGAGGATGCCCGCGAGGTGCAGGTGGAGTGCGACCAGCTCTCGACCGAGCGGACCGATCTCGAACAGGCGGTGGGTCAGCTGCGCGCCGGGATCGCGTCGCTCAACCGCGAGGGACGGCAGCGGCTGCTCGACGCGTTCGACACCGTGAACGAGAATTTCGCCACGCTCTTCCGGCACCTGTTCCAGGGCGGCGAGGCGCGGCTGGAACTGGTGGAGAGCGACGACCCGCTGGAGGCGGGGCTCGAGATCCTGTGCCAGCCGCCGGGCAAGAAGCTCTCGACGCTGAGCCTGCTGTCGGGCGGCGAGCAGACGTTGACCGCGCTGGCACTGATCTTCGCGGTGTTCCTCGCCAATCCCGCGCCGATCTGCGTGCTCGACGAGGTCGACGCGCCGCTCGACGACGCCAACGTCACGCGGTTTTGCGACATGCTCGACGAGATGACCCGCCGCACCTCGACCCGCTTCCTCATCATCACGCACCACGCGGTGACGATGGCCCGGATGGACCGTCTGTTCGGCGTGACGATGGTCGAGCCCGGGGTGAGCCAGCTCGTCAGCGTCGATCTGCGGAAAGCCGAGACGCTCGTCGCTTGATTGCCGCGGCGCAGAAGATTAACGGCAGGACAGGGAACTCGCCGCCGGTATTCGTGTAGGACCAGATGGACATCATCATCAATTCAGAACTCAGCTACGATTTCGCCGCGCCGACCGACGTCCTGCTGCAGATCGAGCTGGCGCATGTCGCCGGCCAGACGATCGGCGAGGAGGGGCTGTTCACGACGCCAGTGAAGGACTTCAACCGCATCCCGGGCGAGCAGGCCTTCGGGCAGCGGGCCTGGATGCAGGCCGAGGGCCGGCTCGACATCACCTACAAGGCCGAAGTCACGATCACCCGGCCCGACAGCGATTTCGACCACTTGGAGGCCAGCCCGCCACGAACCATGACGTCCGAGGCGACGTCGTTCCTAATGCCGTCGCGCTATTGTCCGTCCGACGAGTTCCAGGCCTTCGTCGCGGCCGAGTTCGGCAACCTGAGGGGCGGCCCGCTGATCGCGGCGATGCGGCAATGGATCGAGCGGAACTTCAGCTACGTGTCGGGATCGAGCAACGTGGCCACGACCGCGCGGGAGACGTTCGTGCAGCGACAGGGCGTGTGCCGCGACTACGCCCATGTGATGATCGCCTTCGCGCGCGCCGCGGGCATTCCCGCCCGCATCGTCTCGGTCTATGCGCCGCATGTCGATCCGCCCGACTTCCACGCCGTGGCCGAAGTCTGGCTGGAGGATGCCTGGCACCTCGTCGACGCGACCGGCATGGCGAAGCCCTCGGAGATCGCGATGATCGGTGTCGGCCGCGACGCGGCGGACGTCTCGTTCCTGCAATCCTTCGGGATGGCGACGATGGTGCGCCAGCAGGTGACCGTACGCGAAGCCTGACCGCGTCAGGCCAGATGCCCCACCAGGCCGAGGACGGCCACCACGATCAGGGCCAGCCCCCAGGCACGCCACAGGGCGGCACAGGCCGCGTCGATATCCGCCGAGTTCGTCGTGCGCCGTCCGCCCGCGTTGACCCAAGGGAAGTCCTGCATCCGGCCGTCGTAGCTGCGCGGCCCGGCCAGCGCGAGGCCGAGGATCGGGGCCAGCGCCGCTTCGGGCCAGCCGGCATTCGGCGACCGGTGGCGGCGCGCGTCGCCGGGAACGCGCGACAGATGGTGCAGCGCGCCGTGGCTCGCGAGCAAGACGAGCGCGGTCAGGCGCGCGGGCATCCAGTTCATCACGTCGTCGAGCCGCGCGGCGGCCCAGCCGAACGCTTCGTGGCGGGGCGTGCGATAGCCGATCATGCTGTCGGCCGTGTTGACGACCTTGTAGACCATCATGCCGGGCAGGCCGGCGATCATGTACCAGAAGATCGGAGCGATCACGCCGTCGGACAGGTTCTCCGCCGCGCTCTCGATCGCCGCGCGGGCGATCTGGGCCGCGTCCATGTCGCGCGTATCACGCCCGACGATCCGCGACACCGCCTCCCGCCCGGCTTCCGGCGAGGCGCGGAGGGCCCGTGCCACGGCACGGACGTGATCCACGAGCGACCGATGGGCCAGGAGGATCGCGGCAAAGGCGATCTCGAGCAGGCCGAGATCGGGGATTGCGGTGATCGTCAGTCCCGCGAGCGCGGCTCCGGCGACGAGAAGTAGGATCGCCGCCACGCCCCGTGCCCGCCGCATGGCCCCGCGATTCAGACGGGCGTCGAGTCCGGCGACGCCCCGTCCCATCGTCACCGCGGGGTGCGGGAACCGCCGCCACAACCAGTCGGGCTCGCCCAGCCAGGCGTCGAGCAGCATGGCCAGCGTCAGGATCACGCCAGCACGGCCTCGAGACGCGGCCATCCTTCGGCCGGTGGCAGGCCGAGGCGAAGCCAGATGTCGGAATAGGGAAAGGTCCGGGACCAGATGCGGTGGTGCGCCAATCGGCTCTGAAACGCCGACGCATCGGGGAGGGCGTAGAGCCGGAAAAGCGTCGTGCCGCCGAGGCAGGTGCCATGCGGCGCCATCAGCGCGTCGAGTCGTGCCGCATCGCGTGCCAGCCGCGCGCGGGTCCGATCGGCCCAATCCGCGTCGCCGAGGGCCGCCGTCCCGATGGCCAGCGCCGGCCCCGCGACAGGCCACGGCCCGAGCGCGTCGGCAAGTCGTGCGATCGTTTCGGGCCGGGCGATGGCGAAGCCGAGGCGCAGCCCGGCCAGTCCCCAGAACTTCCCGAAGCTCTTGAGCACGACCGTCCCCGGACGCTCTGCCAGCCGGATGAGGGAGGCGTCCGGGGTCACGTCGCAGAAGCTCTCGTCGATGATCGCAAGCGGGGCGTCCGCATCGGTCTCCGAATGCAGGCGGCCGTCGGGATTGTTGGGATGGACGATCACGATCGCCTCGCCCCCCGCCGCCGTCACCGTCCAGCCCGCCATCCGGAAGGCCGCTTCGTGCTCGTTGTAGGTCGGTCCGGGAATGGCGACGCGGCCGCGCGGCGCGAGATACGGCAGCCGGGGAATGAGGGCGGAAACGCCCGGCGCGGCGAGGATCTCCGCCCCGTCCGGCACGGACCAGGCCTGTCGTGCGGCGGCGCGCAGGGCGGCTTGCGCGTTCCGGTCGGGCAGCGTCGCCCAGGCGCGGGCGGACAGGTGCGGGATCGGGTAGGGTTCGGGATTGATGCCCGTGGACAGGTCGAGCCAGGCCTCGGCGCCTCCCCCGAACCGGGCGCGCGCGGCGTCTAGACCGCCGCCGTGGTCGAGGTCCGGACTCACTCGGGGAGGGGCGGGTGCCGCGTGACGAAGTGCCCCTTGATCGCCGCCGGCCAGTCCCGGTACGGCACGACCCCGGTCGCGCTCGCGGCGTGCCGCGCAGCGTAGTCGATCAGGCCCGCCGCGACATCCTCGGACGGTTCGAACCCGCCCAGCGTGTACGCCATCTTTCCCGGCGATTGCAGCGTCACGTTGCAGGCACGAGAGCAGCCCATCAGGCAGGAATGCCGCCGCGTCCGGACTTCCGCCGCGTCCGACGACAGGGCTTCGACCAGCTCGGCCAGGGCCTCTCCGTCGGTGCGGCCGGACGCGCTCGTCCAGTCGTCGCGTTTGCAGGTATCGCAGATGGTAATCGTCGTGGTCATCCCGCCCCCTGGATCGTCCGGCGGAGATAGACCGCGCGTTCCGGACATTGCAATGAGCAGGATTCCGCCGAGGCCGCGGCGGATCCGGTTTGTTAACCCCTGTCCTCCGCCACCGCCCGACACTGCGCCGATTGCAAGGCGTTCGCGTAACGGTAACGGGTTGGGAGTGGGTGAGATGACGCAACGGGTACACCGGGCCCTCGTGGTCGGGTCGAGCTACGGCGATGACGACAGGCGGCAGCAGGCGATCGACACTCTGTCCCGGGAAGGGGTAGAGATGCACTTCGCCGCGAGTCAGCACGAGGCCGGGGTCTGGCTTTGCGAGAACAACCCGTCGGTCGTCCTGATCGACCTGACGCTGGAGGATGGAAGTCCGCTGGCGGTCGCGAATTTCTGCAGCTATCGCCGCCCGGACGCGCGGGTCGTCCTGCGCGGGTGCGGGCGTCTCTTCACCGACGGCTCGATCTTCGCCCTGATCGACAACGTCCATGCGCTGGTCGCCGACCACACGACGGAAGACGACCTCTCCGCGCTACTCTCCTTTCATGCCTCCGCGCCACGCGACGGGGTGGCGCAAAAGGACGGGGCGGTTTTCGAGCCGCACTTATCCGCGCGTCCCGCCGGGCTAGCCCCGCCCGTGGGGCGCGTTCCAGTCTAGGTCCGGCCCGATGGGCACGATCCGATGCGGGTTAATCGTGTCGTGGCTGTAATGGTAGTGCTGCCGGATGTGCTCCATGTCCACCGTCCCGGCCACGCCCGGCACTTGGTAGAGTTCGCGGGCCCAGCCCCATAGGTTCGGGTAATCGACGATCCGCCGGCGGTTGCACTTGAAGTGGCCGTGATAGACCTGATCGAAGCGGACGATCGTGGTGAAGAGGCGCCAATCCGCCTCGGTCAGCCGGTCACCGGTCAGGTAACGGTTCCCGGACAGAATGCCTTCCAGCCAGTCGAGCGCCTCGAACAGGGCATGCACGGGCGCCTCGTAGGCGTCCTGCGTCGTGGCGAAGCCGGCCTTGTAGACCCCGTTGTTCACGTCGTCGTAGACGCGGTCGTTGATACGGTCGATCTCCTCGCGCAGGTCCTCGGGGTAGTAATCCGCGTCGTTGCCCGTCAGCCCGTCGAAGGCCGAATTGAACATCCGGATGATCTCCGCGCTCTCGTTGGAGACGATCGCGTCGGATTTCGTGTCCCAGAGCACGGGGACGGTCACCCGCCCGGAGATGTCGGGCTTCGCCTTCGTGTAGATGTCGCGCAGGAAGGGCAGGCCGAACAGCCGATCCCCGGTCGCCCCCTTCATGTCGTCGCGGAAGGTCCAGCCCTCCGACAGCATGTGCGCATGGACGACGGAGACGGGGATCAGGTCCTCGAGCCCCTTCAACGCGCGCAGGATGAGCGTCCGGTGCGCCCAGGGACAGGCCAGCGAGACATAGAGATGGTAGCGTCCGCCCTCGGCCGCGAAGCCGCCTTCGCCGCCCGGCCCGGGCGCGCCGTCGGGCGTGATCCAGTTGCGGAACTCGGTCTCGGAACGGACGAACGCGCCGCCCGTCTCCTCGGTGTCGTACCAGACGTCCTGCCATTTTCCGTCGACCAGCTTGCCCATCGTTCCCTCCTTCAACGCGTCACACACACCTAGCGGCTGGCCGCGCCATGAGAAGTGATGGCCCCGCGCAGGCCCTGCGCGGTTGCGAACAGGGGCGCGGGCCTACTTGTAGGCGACGGTGGCGACCTCGTAATCCTTGGTGCCGCCCGGCGTGCGGACCTCGACGCTGTCGCCCTCCTCCTTGCCGATCAGCGCGCGGGCCAGCGGCGAGCGGATGTTGAGGAGCCCGTTCTCGATATCGGCCTCCTGCTCGCCCACGATCTGGTAGGTCTTCTCCTCCTCCGTGTCCTCGTCGACGAGGGTGACGGTGGCGCCGAACTTGATCGGGCCGCTGAGCTTGGCCGGGTCGATGACCTCGGCGCGGGAAATCAGGCCCTCGAGTTCCTTGATGCGCCCCTCCACGAAGGATTGCTTCTCGCGGGCGGAATGGTACTCGGCGTTCTCCGACAGGTCGCCATGCTCGCGCGCCTCGGAGATGGCGCGGATGATGGCCGGCCGCTCCTCGGACTTCAGCTTCTTCAGTTCGGATTGCAGCGCGGTCATGCCGCGCGGCGTCATCGGTACTTTGTCCACGGACTTCTCCCCCAGGGGCCCGATGGCCCCCGTTCCTTGCGTTGTTCCGACTGTATCAGCGGCAAGCACAGGCGCAACACGCGCGTCAGAAGGTCCGGGCGATCCCCGCGCTGGCCGAGCCGGAGACGGTGATGGCCGGCTCGACGGTACGCGCCTCGGGTTCGACCTGCGACGGCGGGACGGGGCGTCCGTCGATCCCGCAGCCGGCAAGAAGGAGGACGAGCGGCAGCAGGCGCATCATGCGAGGCGCTCTTTCCAGCGAGCGACCTGCGCGCGGACGTTCGCGGGCGCGGTGCCGCCGTAGGAGGTGCGCGACGCGACCGAGTTGCGGACGCCCAGCACGTCGAACACGCCCTCGGTGATCCGCGGCTCGACCGCGTGCATCTGCTCGATGCTGAGCTCCGGCAGGTCGATTCCCGCCTCCTCGGCCAGCTTCACCAGTGCGCCGGTGACGTGGTGCGCCTCCCGGAACGGCAGGTCGAGCTCGCGGACGAGCCAGTCGGCGAGGTCGGTCGCCGTCGAGAAGCCGGAGGCCGCCGCCGCCTCCAGCGCTTCGCGGTTGGCGTTCATGTCGCCCACCATCCCCGTCATCGCGGCGAGCGCGAGCATCAGGCTGTCGGCAGCGTCGAAGACCTGTTCCTTGTCCTCCTGCATGTCCTTCGAATAGGTCAGCGGCAGCCCCTTCATCACCATCAGGAGCGCGGCCTGCGCGCCGAAGATCCGTCCGATCTTGGCGCGCAGGAGCTCGGCCGCGTCCGGGTTCTTCTTCTGCGGCATGATCGAGGATCCGGTGGTCCAGCGGTCCGACAGGCGCACGAAGCGGAACTGCGCGGAGGACCAGATCACCAGCTCCTCCGCGAGCCGGCTCAGATGCATCGCGCAGATCGTGGCGGCGGACAGGAACTCGAGGGCGAAGTCCCGGTCGGATACCCCGTCGAGCGAATTGGCGCAGGGCCGGTCGAAGCCGAGCGCGTCCGCCGTCATCTCCCGGTCGATGGGGAAGGACGTGCCGGCCAGCGCCGCGGTGCCGAGCGGGCACTCGTTCATCCGGCGGCGGGCATCCTCGAAGCGTCCGAGGTCGCGACCGAACATCTCCGCGTAGGCCAGCATATGGTGGCCCCAGGTGACCGGCTGCGCGGTTTGCAGATGGGTGAAGCCCGGCATGACCCAGTCCGCGCCCTGCTCGGCCTGCGCGACCAGCGCGCCGATCAGGCGCGGCAGGGCGTCGATGGCGGCATCGGCCTGATCGCGGACCCACATCCGGAAATCGAGCGCGACCTGGTCGTTGCGCGACCGCGCGGTATGGAGTCGTCCGGCGGCCGGGCCGACGAGTTCGGTCAGGCGGGCCTCCACGTTCATGTGGATGTCCTCGAGCGCGGTGGAATACTCGAACCGGCCCTCCTCGATCTCCCTGAGCACGTCGAGAAGCCCCGCCCGGATCGCCTCGGTATCGGCCTCGGAGACGATGCCCTGCGCGGCGAGCATCGCGGCGTGGGCGCGGCTGCCCTCGATGTCCTGACGGGCCATGCGCCGGTCGAAGCCGATCGAGGCGTTGATCGCCTCCATGATCGCGTCGGGCCCTTCCGCGAACCGGCCGCCCCACATCTTGTTCGACTTCTTCTCCGATGGCTCGGACATGGAACGCCTCTCGCTGTGATCTGCCCCCGCGCTATATGGCCTGCCTCGGTGCATCGCCACCCCCGGCGCCCGCGGCGCGCCTGTCGCGCGGGCGGTCGTGTCCCGACCGGCTTGCGAGTGGCCCGGATCCGGCCCGGGGCCGGCATCGAAATGGGATCGGCGACGTGGATCGGGGCCGCGACGTCCTGTCGGCGCGCAAGATGCTCGCGTCGATGGAGGCCGACAGCGCGCCGGGCATGGGTGCGGCGTCCTGCGGGGACAGGCTCGCCATTGTCACCTCAAGCGGTCCGAGGTCATCTTTCGGCAATACGACATGATCGAGTCAAACTCGTGACATTCGCCGGACGCTGGCTAACCCATCGGTAACGTCTCCCCGGCGATGTCCTGCCTCCAAGGAACCGGAGCAGGATCGATGATGAGCTTTGACCTCTTGATGGATTTCGTCGGGTCCCTCGCGGTCCTCGGCATGCTCGTGCTGGCCTACGGGACGCTGCGCCACCGGTTACCGGAGCACGGGGCCGTGGGCGTCGTGAAGGGGGCGCTCTTCGGTCTCGTCTCGGTCCTGCAGATGTACTACGCCTTCAGCCCCGCCGAGGGCATCATCATCGACCTGCGTTGCGTTCCCGTCGTGCTGGCCGGCGCGTTCCTCGGCCTGCGCGCCTGTCTCGTCTGCGTCTTCATCGCCGCCGCCACGCGGCTGCAGCTGGGCGGGATCGGCGCGATGACCGGCGTTGCCGGCATCCTGCTGGCCGGTGCGGCGGGCCTGCTGTGGCGCGGGCTCATCGGACATCGCCGGGGAATCACGGCGATGCTCTGGCTCGCCGCCATCGCGAGCTGCCATCTGTGTGCGATCGTGCTGCTGCCCTACGACAACGCGATCTGGTTCCTGCGGGAAGCCGCCCTCGTCCTCGTCGCGGCCTACTTCCTCGCCATTCCGCCGATCGGTCTCCTGATGGAGCGCGAGCGCCTCCGCATCCGCGATGAAACGCGGCTCCGCGCCGATGCGATCGCGGGGCTGGGCGACCGGTTCATGCCGCGCCAGGCCTTCGAATGGGCGCTGACCCAGGCCGCGACCTCGGGCACGTTGCGCGGCGAGGTCGTCGTGGTCGGTCTGCACCTGCACCGTCGCAACCGGATGCTGCAGCTCTGGGGTCCGGAGGCGGAGGACATTGCGATGCGGGCCATGCGCGACCGTCTCGACGGGATCGCGCCGAAGGGCAGCTTGGCCGGTGCGGTGCGCGACGAACTCGTCCTGCTGGCGCTGCCCGGCCTGCCGGAGCAGAGCGTCGACGCGCTGCTTGCGCGGGTCCGCCGCGAGATCACCGAGATGCCCGTGAAGGTCGCGGGCACGGCGTCCCTGCGACTTTCAATCGACGTGACGGTACGGCGCTATCCGCAACTGCCGGCCTTCGCGGAGGTCGTCGAAGACCTGGCGATACGGAAACCGCTGCTCCCCGTTCCCGCCCGTACGCCTGCCAAAGCGGCGCCTGCCGAGGATTTGCGGCATGGCCCGGGCACGCTGGCGGGGCCCGACATGCTTTTCGAGACGTTCGACCGCCTGCACGCGCTGCGCTTCGGCTCGGTCTGACCGGCGCGATGTTGCATAGGCCCGCCGGCCCCGTCATATCGGATCGCATGGTTCGGACGGACGGGACGCAGCGGGCATGACGCAATATCTCGATTTCGAGAAACCCTTGTCGGAGGTCGAGGGCAAGGCCGAGGAGCTGCGCGCGATGGCGCGGTCGGATTCCAAGGTCGATGTCGAGAAGGAGGCCTCCCAGCTCGACCAGAAGGCGCGCGACATGCTCGCCAACCTCTACCGGAACCTCTCTCCCTGGCAGAAGGCGCAGGTCGCCCGCCACGCCGAACGGCCGCATTGCAAGGACTATATCGAGCGCATCTTCACCGAATGGACGCCGCTCGCCGGCGACCGGAACTTCGCCGACGACCATGCGGTGATGGGCGGGCTCGCCCGGCTCGACGGACGGTCGGTGATGGTGATCGGCCACGAGAAGGGCCACGACACCCGCACCCGGATCGAGCGGAACTTCGGCATGGCGCGTCCGGAGGGCTACCGCAAGGCGATCCGCCTGATGCAGATGGCCGACCGGTTCGGCCTGCCCGTGGTCACGCTGATCGATACGCCCGGCGCCTATCCCGGCAAGGGCGCGGAGGAGCGGGGCCAGTCCGAGGCCATCGCGCGGTCGACGCAGGAATGCCTCCGCCTCGGCGTGCCGCTCGTCAGCGTGGTGATCGGGGAGGGCGGCTCCGGTGGCGCCGTGGCCTTCGCGACGGCGAACAGCGTGGCGATGCTGGAGCACTCGATCTATTCGGTGATCTCGCCCGAGGGCTGCGCCTCGATCCTGTGGAAGGATGCCGAGAAGATGCGCGAGGCGGCGGAAGCGCTGCGGCTCACCGCGCAGGACCTGCTCAAGCTCGGCGTGATCGACCGGATCGTGGCCGAGCCGCTGGGCGGGGCGCATCGCGACCGCCACGCCGCCATCGCCTCCGTCGGCACGGCGCTGACCGCCATGCTCGCCGAGTTCGACGGCCAGAACGCCGAGACCCTGCGCGGACAGCGCCGCGCCAAGTATCTCGGCATGGGCTCGAAAGGCCTCGCGGCCTGACGACCGCGACGGGTCAGGTGCGCCGGTACACGCCCTCGGGAAGGTTCAGCGCGGTGACGAGGTCGCGCAGCTGCCCGTTGGTCAGCGTCACCCGGATCGGCTCCCCGCTGCGGGGGTCGAGTTGCGTCAGGGTCACGCACTCCTCGAAGGCCGAGACGACGACGTCCTCGCCCGGCGGCGTGCCGGGTTCGCCCTCGTCCACCAGCGTGACCACCGTGGCGTCGAATCCGTGTTCGATCGAGAACATCCGTCCTCCTTCGCTATCCCATAACCATATCGCGACTTTGCGCTGACATCGCCAACGTCCATCCTGTAGACAGCCAGAATCTAACGTTTTCCGGGGAGAGATCCATGCGCCTTCCTTTCTTCGCCGCGCTGGCGGGATGCCTTCTTTCGGCCTGCGTCGCGGTCGAGTCCTCCGCGCCGAGGGCCCCGCTGCCGGAAGGGCCGGTCCCCGACCGGGTCTCGAGCGCCACGGCGACGACGAACTTCCGCACCGCCGTGAACCGGGTGGAGCCGGCGGCGGAGTCGCTCTGCCGCCAGCGATCGCAGGGCATCAACTGCGACTACCTCATCCGCATCGATCCGAACCCCAGCGCGCCGCCGAACGCGTTCCAGTCCCTCGATCCGAACGGACGGCCGATCATCACCTTCACCCGCAGCCTGATCGCGGAAGCGCGCAACGTCGACGAGATCGCCTTCGTCGTCGGCCACGAGAGCGCACACCACATCGAGCAGCACATCGCCCGACAGCGGCAATCGGCGGCGACCGGCGCGCTGGTCGGCGGGCTCATCGCCTCGGTCGCGGGCGCGGACGGACGCACCGTCAACGAGATCAGCCGGCTCGGCGCCGGGGTCGGCGCGCGCCGCTTCTCCAAGGATCACGAGCTGGAGGCCGATGCGCTCGGCACGATCATCGTCGCGCGGGCGGGCTACGATCCGGTCCGGGGCGCGCAGTTCTTCACCCGCATCCCCGATCCCGGCGACAGCTTCCTCGGAACGCATCCGCCCAATGCCGACCGCATCGATATCGTGCGCCGGACCGCGGCCGGGCTCTGATCGTCCGATCAGAAATTTGTGATTTCACGGGCGGGCGTCCCGCGTCGATCCTACGTCCTCGCCGATGACGGAAGGAGGGCCGCCATGATCCATAGACGTAAAGTGCTGTTCGGGGGCGCCGCCGCAGCGGCCCTGGCGGCGGGGGCCGGCATCTGGCTGACCAACGACACGGTCGCCGGAGGTACATTCGCGCTGGATCTGTCCGAGGAGGAATGGCGCGCGCGGCTGACGCCCGAGGAATATGCCGTGCTGCGAAAGGGCGCCACGGAGCGGCCTTTCTCGAGCCCGCTGAACGACGAAAGCCGGGACGGCGTCTTCACCTGCGGCGGCTGCGCGGAGGCGCTCTACCGCGCGGAGACGAAATTCGAGAGCGGCACAGGCTGGCCGTCCTTCACGCAGGCCATCGACGGCGCCGTCGGGACCAAGCCGGACCGGTCGCTCCTGATGGTGCGGACGGAGGTGCATTGCGCGAATTGCGGCGGCCATCTGGGCCACATCTTCGACGACGGGCCGGAGCCGACCGGCAAGCGGCATTGCCTGAACGGCGCCGCACTCGACTTCGAGCCGGCCGCGGCCTGACCGCTCAGACCACGCGACCCCAGAGGTCGTACTCGCTGGCCTCGTCCACTTCGACGTCGAGGATGTCGCCGGGGGCCAGCGTCTCGAACCCTTCGTCGATGAAAAGGTTGCCGTCGATCTCCGGCGCGTCGGCTTTCGTTCGGCAGGTCGCGCCCTCCGCATCGACCGTGTCCACGATCACCGCCTGCCGCGTGCCGACCTTGGCCGCGAGTTTCGCGGCCGAGATCGCCTGCGCGCGCTCCATGAAGCGGGCGAACCGCTCCTCCTTGACGTCTTCGGGCACGTGGTCGGGCAGGGCGTTCGAGCGCGCCCCGGCCACGTTCTCGTAGCGGAAGGCGCCGACCCGGTCGAGCTGCGCCTCGTCGAGCCAGTCGAGGAGCGTCTCGAACTCGGCCTCGGTCTCGCCGGGATAGCCGACGATGAAGGTGGAGCGCAGCGTGATCCCGGGACAGATCGCGCGCCATTCGGCGATCCGGTCGAGCGTCCGCTCCGCCGCCGCCGGACGCGCCATGCGGCGCAGCGTGTCGGGATGCGCGTGCTGGAACGGCACGTCGAGATAGGGCAGCACCGCGCCCTCCGCCATCAACGGCACGAGGTCGCGCACGAACGGGTAGGGATAGACGTAGTGCAGCCGAACCCAGGCGCCGAGGGAGCCCAGATCGCGCGCGAGGTTCACGATATGCGATCCCGCCCCCGCGCGGTCCTTCCAGTCGGTGCCGTAGGCGGAGGTGTCCTGACTGATGACCAGCAATTCCTTCACGCCTGCCTCGACCAGCTTCTCCGCCTCGCGCATCACCGCCCGGTGCGGGCGCGAGGCGAGGCGGCCCCGCATGTCGGGGATGATGCAGAACCGGCACTTGTGATTGCAGCCCTCGGAAATCTTCAGATAGCTGAAATGCCGTGGCGTCAGCGTGACGCCGGAGGCCGGCAGCAGGTCCACGAACGGGTCCGGCGCGGGCGGGACGCTGGCATGGACGGCGTCCAGCACCTGCTCGTATTGTTGCGGCCCGGTGACGGCCAGCACCTTCGGATGCGCGCCGGTGATGTAGTCCGGCTCCGCGCCGAGGCAGCCGGTGACGATCACCCGCCCGTTCTCGCGCAGCGCCTCGCCGATAGCGTCGAGGCTTTCGGCCTTGGCGCTGTCGAGGAAGCCGCAGGTATTCACGATCACCGCCTCGGCGCCCGCGTAGTCCGGGCTGATCGCGTAGCCCTCGGCGCGCAGCCGCGTCAGGATGCGCTCGCTGTCCACCAGCGCCTTGGGGCAGCCGAGGCTGACCATGCCGATCTTCGGTTGGCCGGGCCGGGCATCGCCCGGCAGGACGGCGCGCGGCGCAAGGTCGGGGCGGAGCTCGGGCGGGTTCTGCGACATGGGGCGGCACATAGGCGCGCCGGAGACCGGGCGGAAGCCCTTGCGGCTTTTCGATGCGCGTTTCATCGTCCGCAAAAAGGGGCCGGGCATGAAATGGATCGTTCGGGGCGTGATCGCGCTCCTTTTGCTCGCGGTGGTCCTGGTGGGGGCCGTGTGGCTGATCCCGACGGAGCGGATCGCCCGGCTCGCCACCGACCGGATCGAGGCCGCGACCGGTCGCGCGTTGACGATCGAAGGATCGGTCTCGGCGACGCTCTGGCCTCGGCTCGGCGTCCGGGCAGAGGGGATCACGCTGGCCAATGCAGACTGGTCGGTGGCCGGGCCGATGCTCGTGGCGGAAGCGTTCGAGATCGGCATGTCGCCCGGCATCCTGCTCGGCGGCGACGTCCGGATCGACAGCCTGACGGTCGATGGCGCGCGGCTCGTGCTGGAGCGCCGTGCGAACGGGAGCGGAAACTGGATTTTCGATACGGGGCCGGACGACACCGCGCCGGACGACGAAGGGACGGCCGGCCCCGGGACGGGATCGGACGCGTCGATGACGGATCTGGCGGTCGACGACGCGGTCCTGATGGACTCGGAAATCGTCTGGATCGACCATGCTACCGACCGGCGGATCGAACTGCGGGACGTGAACCTGCAAACCGCCTTCGCCGGGATCGACGCGCCGGTCGAGCTCTCCGGCAGCGCGGCCCTCGGCGAACATCCCGTCCGGTTGGACGCGCGCCTCGAGGCGTCCGCATCGCTTCTCGACGGCGCGCCGGCCGCCGTGACCGTCTCGCTGGATACAGAAGCGATGGCGCTCGACTTCGACGGGCGGCTCGGTATCGACCCGGTGTCGCTCGAAGGCGTCGCCACGGTCGCCTCCTCCGATGGCTTCGCCCCGCTCGAGGCGTTGGGCGTGGCGCCGCCAGCGCTGCCGCCGGGTCTCGGCGCGGCGCAGGTGGATGTCGCCGCGTCCGTCACGCTCACACCGCAAGGCACGCTGCACCTTCGCGACATCGCGGCGGCGTTCGACGGCAACCGCATCACCGGCGATCTGGACCTCGATCCGACCGGCGAGCGACCGCGTCTCGTCGGTGCGCTCGCGGCGGACGCGCTGACGTTTCCCCGCCCCGACGGGTCCGGTGGGGCGGGGAACAACGCGGGTGGCGGCAGGGAAGGGTGGTCCGCGGACCCGATCGACGTCTCGGGCCTCTTCGCGCTCGACGCCGAACTGACCGTCGACACGGGGGCCATCGCCTACGGCGACGTCGGCATCGACGCGCTCACGGCGGCCCTGACGCTGGAGAACGGCCGCGCCGTCCTCCGGCTCGACCCGCTCCGCGCCTACGGCGGGGCGGTAACGGGCCGGGTGGTGGTGAACGGGCGCGGCGGGCTGTCGAGCCGGGCCGTGCTGGACGTGACCGGGTTGGAACTGCAATCGCTCCTGACCGACCTCGCCGGGCAGGACCGGCTCAGCGCGACCGGCGCGGCATCCATCGACCTGCTGGGCTCGGGCGAGAGCTTGCGCGCACTGATGGCCGGGCTCGAAGGCGAGGTGTCCTTGCGGCTCGGGCCAGGGACCTTCGCCGGCCTCGACATAGCTGGAATGGTGCGGACCCGCGACCTCGGGTATCGCGGTGAAGGGCAGCAAACGGTGTTCGAAGCGTTGTCGGCCTCCTTCGACGTCGCGCAGGGCGTCGCGCGCGGCGACGACCTGACGATCGAGGCGCCCTACCTTACAGCGACGGGGGCGGGGGCCATCGACCTCGGGCGGCGGAGTCTCGACTACCAGCTGATCCCGACCCTGCGCCCGGACGGCGACGGCGACGGCCTTACCGTCCCTCTTCTGATCGACGGCCCGTGGGACGATCCGCGCGTGCGTCCCGACCTGGAATACGTCGCGCGGCAGCAGCTCGACGTCGACGGCGTGCAGGACCGGGCCGAGGATCGCGTCCGCGAGAAGCTGGCCGAGGAACTGGAGGTCGCGCCCGAACGGCTCGACAGTCGCGAGGCCATCGAGGACGCGATCCGCGAGCGGGTGGGCGATCGGCTCAGGGGCCTGCTCGGCGATCGTTGACGCCCGGTCGCTGGACCCGAACCCGTCGGCGCGGTATCAGCGCGACAACCTGAAAGGGATTCCATGAGCGTCAGCCTCACCAGCACCTTCATCAAACCGGTCCATCGCGAGGGCCCGAAGTTCATCGCCGCCTTCGCGGTCGTCACCGCCATCCTCTGGCTCCTGTGGGAACCCCTGGGTCTCGTCGGGCTCGTGCTGACGGTGTGGTGCTACTACTTCTTCCGCGATCCGGAGCGGACGGTTCCGATGGACGAGGGGCTGATCGTCTCGCCCGCCGACGGCATCGTCTCGCTGATCGGACCGGCCATCCCGCCGGCGGAGCTCGACCTCGGACCCCAGCCGCTGATGCGTGTCTCTGTCTTCATGTCGGTCTTCGACTGCCACGTGAACCGCGCGCCCGTCGCGGGCGAGGTGACGGAAGTGGCCTACCGGCCCGGCAAGTTCTTCTCCGCCGAGCTCGACAAGGCGTCGGAGGAAAACGAGCGCAACGGGCTGGTCCTCACGATGGCCGACGGCACGCGGCTCGGCGTGGTGCAGATCGCGGGCCTCGTGGCGCGGCGCATCCTCTGCGAGGTCGATGCCGGCGCCCAGCTCGAGCGGGGCGACCGGTTCGGCCTGATCCGCTTCGGCTCCCGCCTCGACGTCTATCTGCCCGAAGGCACCGCGCCGCGCGTCGCGGTAGGGCAGGTGATGACTTCGGGCGAATCGATCCTCGCCGTGATCGGCCGCGACGATACCGCCACCGCGAGGACGGAATGACCGCCCCGCGCGAGCCGCGGGAGACGCCGTTCCCGGTCGTCCTGCTGCTGCCGAACCTCGTGACGATCCTCGGCCTGTGCTTCGGCCTGACCTCGATCCGCTTCACCTTCGCCGATCAGTACAGCTGGGCCGCGGGCTTCCTCGTGCTCGCGGCGCTCGTCGACGGGATGGACGGGCTGCTGGCGCGGCGCCTGAACGCGGCTTCGCCCTTCGGGGCAGAGCTCGACTCGCTGTCGGACTTCGTCTGCTTCGGCGTGTCTCCCGCGCTTCTGGTCTACAATTTCGGGCTCGAGGGTCTGTCGGGGATGGGGTGGGTCGCCGCGCTGACCTTCGCGATCTGCTGTTGCCTCCGGCTCGCACGGTTCAACGTCAACGCGAAGGCGGAGACGAACTCGAAAGGATCCTTCACCGGCGTGCCGGCGCCGGCGGGGGCGATGCTGGGCATCTTTCCCGTCTCGCTGCACCTCGCCGGGTTCCTCGACCTGCGCGACGTGCCGATCCTGATCGCGGTCTGGATGATCTTCGTGGGCGGGCTGATGGTCGCGCGGTTCAAGACCGTCTCGCTGAAATCGGTCCGCATCAGCCGGGAGAACGCCGTCTACGTCCTGATCGGCGCGACCGTGGCGATCGGCTTCATGCTGACGCGGCTCTGGTTGTTCCACGTCCTGATGTCGGTGATCTATCTCTGCATGCTGCTGCAGGGGATGATCGCCCAGCGGCGTCGCCGCCGGGCAGGCTGATCCGCCTGGATCAGCGACGACGGTCCCGACGCGAGGACATCGGCTGGAACGCGACGGAGACATGCGCCTCGCAATAGGGTTTGCCGGCCTGGACCTGCAGGCCGCAGAACCAGAACTTCTCTGTCGCAGGGTCGCCGATCGGCCATTTGCAGGTCCGCTCGGTCAGCTCCATCAGCGAGATCTTCTTCGCCGTCTTCTCGACCGCGTTCACCTTCGCGAGCGCCTCGGGCGAGATCTCGTTGGCCGAAGGCTGCGGCGGCAGCGGCTGGCCGGCCATCAACGGCTTGCGTAGGGGCGTGACGGAGGCGCCGTGCGGCACCGCGGCCATCGTGCGCGGCTCGTCGTCGTCGGGCTCCGGCTCGGGTTCCGCCGCCGCCGCCGGCGCCTCATCGGGCACGACCGACGGCTCGGGATCCGCGGCGACGTCCGCGAGGGGGGCGGTGTCCGCGACCGGCTTCGCTTCCTCGGTGCCGCGGTTCGACAGGCCCAGCCGGTGAACCTTGCCGATCACGGCATTACGCGTCACGCCGCCAAGTTCCTTGGCAATCTGCGAGGCCGAGGCGCCCTCGGTCCACATCCGCTTCAGCGTCTCGACACGCTCGTCCGTCCAGGCCATCGATGTCTCCTTGTCTGCCCGCTCCGGCCGCCAGCACGCGCGAGGGGTGGCGATCCCGAAGGAAAGACTATTGTAAGCATCCCGCGGCGGCGCGACAAGGCGGCCCGCCCGAGATGGAGGCACAGGACATGACCGACACGACCGCGATGCAACAGGACGCGCAGGCCGCCCGCCACGGGGTACGCCGGTTCGGGCGAGTCAACTGGCTCGGGCTGCAGACGCTGATCCTGCGCGAGGTGCGGCGTTTCAGCTCGGTCTGGACCCAGACGCTGCTGGCGCCGCTCGCCACCGCGGCGCTGTTCCTGCTGGTCTTCTCGCTCGCCGTCGGCACGCGCCGGGGGGACGTGATGGGGTTGCCCTTCGTGCATTTCCTAGCGCCCGGCATCCTGATGATGACGGTGATCCAGAACAGCTTCGCCAACGTCTCCTCCTCGATCGTGATTTCCAAGGTGCAGGGCAACATCGTCGACACGCTGATGCCGCCGCTCTCGGGGGGCGAACTGGTGGTGGGCTACCTCGCCGGCGGGATCGCGCGTGGCCTCGTCGTCGCGGTCGCGATCGCGGTGCTGATGTTTCCGTTCCTCGGCCTCGGCATCCACAATCCACTGATGGCGCTCGTCTGGGTCGCGCTCGGCGGCGCGTTCCTCGGCGCGCTCGGGCTCGTCGCGGGGGTGTTCGCCAACAAGTTCGACCAGATGGCGGCGATCACCAACTTCATCATCACGCCGCTGAGCTTCCTGTCGGGCACGTTCTACTCGATCGACGGCCTGCCGCCGGTGATGCGGGCGCTGAGCCACGTCAATCCGGTGTTCTACCTGATCGACGGGCTGCGATCCGCCGTGCTCGGCGTATCGGACAGCTCGCCGGTGCTGGGCTTCTTCGTCGTATCGGCCGCCACGTTCGCCGTCGCGCTGCTCGGATGGTGGATGTTCCGGACGGGCTACCGCCTGAAGTCCTGAGAGGCGGGCGGCCTCAGACGTCGAGGCACCAGCGCATGATCGCCTTCTGCGCGTGCAGCCGGTTCTCGGCCTCGTCGAAGACGATGGATTGCGGCCCGTCGAGCACTTCGTCGGTGATCTCCTCGCCGCGATGGGCGGGCAGGCAATGCATGACCAGCGCGTGCTCCGGCGCGGCCGCCATCAGGCGGGCGTTTACCTGGTAGGGGCGCAGCAGGTTGTGGCGGCGCTGGCGCGAGGATTCCGCGTCGCCCATCGACACCCAGGTATCGGTCACGACGAGATCGGCGTCCCGCACCGCCGCTTCGGGGTCGCGCTCGATGCGGACCTCGCAGCCGGCCTGCCGCGCAGCGCCGACGAGCGCCTCGTTCGGGTCGAGCTGCGCGGGGCCGGCGAAGGTGAAGTCGAAACCGAAGCTCGCCGCCGCGTGCAGGAAGCTCTGCGCGACGTTGTTGCCGTCGCCCATCCAGGCGACGCGCTTGCCGGCGATCGGGCCGCGATGCTCCTCGAAGGTCATCACGTCGGCCATGATCTGGCAGGGATGGGAGTTGTCGGTCAGGCCGTTGATGACCGGCACGGTCGCGTGCTCGGCCATCTCGCTCAGGATGTCCTCGCCGAAGGTGCGCAGCATGATGAGGTCGACATAGCGCGACAGGACGCGCGCGGTGTCGGCGATGGTCTCGCCGTGGCCGAGCTGCATCTCCGCGCCCGAGAGGACCATGCTCGTGCCGCCCATCTGGCGGACGCCGACGTCGAAGCTGACGCGGGTGCGGGTGGAGGGCTTCTCGAAGATCAGCGCGACGACCCGGCCGGCGAGCGGCAACTCGTCGTCGGGCGTGCCCTTGGGCCGGTCCCCCCGTGCCGCCTTCATCGCGTTCGCGCGATCGAGGATGGCGCGCAGCGCGGCCGGGTCGGTGCGGTGGATGTCGAGGAAATGGGTCATGGGGATCTCCGGTCGGAAGGCGCCGGGGGCTGTCTGCCCCCGGACCCCCGAGGATATTTCGGAAGCAAAGACGGTCAGACGTCCGCAGGCTCGGTGATCGCCGCCGCGACCCGGTCGAGCCGCGTCAGCGCCTCCCGCAGGTCCGCGTCCTCGATGTTAAGGGCGGGAAGCAGGCGGACGACGTTGTCGGCGGCCGGGACGAGGCAGACCTGCTCGCGGTAGGCGCCCTGGATCACGTCCGCGTTCGGAACCTTGCATTTCAGGCCCAGCATCAGGCCCGAGCCGCGCACCGCATCGAAAACGTCGGGGTAGGAGGCGACGAGGCCTTCCAGTCCCTGCCGGAACATGCCGGCCTTGCGCCGCACATCCGACAGGAAGCCGTCGGTTGCCACGATCTCCATCACGGCGTTGCCGACGGCGCAGGCCAGCGGGTTGCCCCCGTAGGTCGAGCCGTGCGTGCCTGCCGTCAGCCCGACCGCCGCCGCTTCGGTCGCCAGCAGCGCGCCGAGGGGGAAGCCACCGCCAATGCCCTTCGCCACCATCATGATGTCGGGCGCGACGCCCGCCCATTCATGCGCGAAGAGCTTGCCGGTCCGCCCCATCCCGCATTGCACCTCGTCGAAGACGAGAAGCGTGCCGGTCGCGTCGCAGAGTTCGCGCAGGCCGCGCAGGCACTGGTCGGGCACCGGGACGATCCCGCCCTCGCCCTGCACCGGCTCGACGATGATGGCGGCCACGTCGTCGGCCTCCATCGCCGCGCGGAGCAGGTCGTGGTCGCCGAAGGGAAGGTGACGGAAGCCGGGCAGAAGGGGGCCGAAGCCGCGGGTCATCTTCTCGGACCCGGCGGCGGCGATGCCGGCGGCGGAGCGGCCGTGGAAGCTGCCGGTGAAGGCGAGGATGACGTTGCGTTCGGGCGCGCCCTTCTCGAACCAGTACTTGCGCGCCATCTTGACCGCGAGCTCGCAGGCCTCGGTGCCCGAATTGGTGAAGAAGCAGGTATCGGCGAAGGTCGCCGCGACGAGCCGCTCGGCCAGCGCCTCCTGCTGGGGAATGTGGTAGAGGTTCGACGTGTGCCAGAGCGCCTGCGCCTGCTCGGTCAGCGCACGGGTCAGGCCGGGATGCGCGTGGCCCAGCACGTTGACCGCGATCCCCGCGCCGAGATCGAGAAAGCGTCGCCCGTCCGCTTCCACCAGCCAGGACCCTTCGCCCGAGACGAAGCTCAGGGGGGCGCGGTTGTAGGTGGGAAGGATGGCGGAGATCATGGCCGGGTCCTGTCGGTTGAAGGGTCAGGCGTTCGGGGTGGCCGAATTACGGGGGTCTGTCAATTCTGGCGCCGCATGCCTCGGGGCGACCCGCAATCGCCCGACCCTCCCTCGACATCGCCCCGCCGAGTGGGCAAGGGTTAACGGCATGTGGCCCCGTACCCGCGCTCTTTCCGTTCACCTCCTGACCGCCACCGGCGCGGTCTTCGCGATGCTGTCGCTTCTCGCGGCGGTGGAGGGGGCGTGGTCCGGCATGTTCCTGTGGCTGCTGATGGCGCTGATCGTCGACGGGGTGGACGGTCCGCTCGCCCGCCGCTGGGACGTGACGTTGCACGCCGCGCGGTTCGACGGGGTGCTCCTCGACCTTATCATCGACTACCTGACCTACGTTTTCATCCCAGTCTACGCGCTCTACGCGAGCGGTCTCGTGCCGGGCTGGCCGGGCTGGGGCATCCTGATCGTGGTGCCGTTCGCCTCCGCGCTGTATTTCTGCGACACGCGAATGAAGACACCGGATGCGAGCTTCGAGGGGTTCCCCGGCTGCTGGAACATGGTGGCGCTCGTGGTCTTCGTGCTGGAGCCGAATCCGTGGCTGACGCTCGGCGTGTCGATCCTGCTGGCTGTGGCGATGTTCATGCCGTGGCGGTTCGTCCATCCGGTGCGGACGGAACGCTGGCGGCCGGTCACGCTGGCCATCACCTCGGCCTGGATGGTGCTGGCGCTGATCGCGGCCTGGGGCGAGTTCGGCCTAGGCGAGGTGCTGGGCTGGGCCTTCGCGATCTGCAGCGTCTACCTGCTCTGTGCCGGTCTGGTGCAGCAGGCGACTGAAAGCGTGCGCGCCTAGAGGTCCACCGGGCCGTCCGGGTTCGATTCGGACTCGGCGTCCGGATCGGTCGTCAGCGGCTCTTTCCGGCGGATAATGATGTCGCCGTTCTCTAGGATCTCCGGCGCCTCGTAAGCATCGACATCCTCGACCACGTCGCTGAGGTTGCGCTGCAGCTCCTCGAGATAGGGGCGGGCGTCCTCCGCCAGCCCCTGGAAGCCGCGCAGCGCCGGCTCCACCTCCTCGCGCAGCCCGTCCATGAAGAGCCGCAGGCCGCGTTCCATCGAAGAAGATCCGTCTTCGGGGGACGGCGCCGTCTCCTGCGCGGCGGCGGGAACGGCGAGGAGCAGGGCGAGCACGACGTGTTTCATAGATTGGCAGATGTAGCGGGAACCGGGTCGGTCAAGGCCGCTCCCGGTGACGTATGCAGGGCGGCCCATAGCCATCACGCCGCGCCGGCCTGTATCCGCTCCCAGGCGCGGTTGACCGCGACCAGCCGCTTCTCGGCGAGCTTCACCGCCTCCTCCGGCAGGCCGCGCGCCATCAACCGGTCGGGATGCGTCTCGCGCACCGCTTGGCGCCAGGCGGCGCGGATCTGTGGCAGCGGCGTGTCCGGCGCCACGCCCAACACCTCGTAGCAATCGGGCTCGCCCGCGCCGAAGCGGGCCCGGAGCGAGCGGAACTCCCGGTCGTTCAACCCGAAGATCGCGGCGACACGGGCGAGGAACGCGTCCTCGCCCTCATGGTAGGTCCCGTCCGCCATCGCGATGTGGAACAGCCCGTCCATCAGGTCGCGCAGCGTCTCGTGATCGTCGGCGAACATCCGGTGGATCCGACGGGCGTAATCCTCGAACCCGGCCACGTCCGTGCGGGCGAGGTCGAAGACGCGGGCAGCGTTGTCCTCTTCCTCGGGCGGGATGGTGAAGATCTCCCGGAATGCGGCGACTTCGGCCCGGCTCACATGCCCGTCGGCCTTTGCCATCTTCGCGCCGAGCGCGATCACCGCGATGGTGAAGGCGACCGAGCGCTCGGGCGGGGCGCGCAGGCGGTCGAACAGGTTCGAGAGCGCTTCGCCCGGCGCGAGGCTGGCGAGGGCCGCGAGGATGCGGGACCAGAGATTCATGGCCGCGACCCTAGCCGCTCGTCAGCGCGACGAGAACGGCGATCTCGGAAAGTTGCTGCACCGCGCCCAGGACGTCCCCCGTCTGGCCGCCGATCCGGGCGCGGGCGAGACGGCCGAGCCCCCAGAGCACGCCCACGACGAGCGCGCCGGCGAGCAGACCGTGCGCGCCGTGCAGGACGAGCGCCCCGGTCGCCAGCGCCACGGCGATGTAGGCCGCGCGTGCGGGGGGCCGCCCGGTCCCGCGCGACAGCCCGTCCGGGCGGGCGGCCGGCAGCCAGCGCATCGCCACCGCCATCGGCGCACGGCTGACCAGCGCGGCGGTGAGAACGACCGCGAAGAACTGCCCCTGCATCAGCGCCGTCACCACGAGCGACCAGCGCAGCATCAGCGACAGGACGAGCGCGATCGTCCCGTAAGTGCCGATCCGGCTGTCGCGCATGATCTCGAGCCGCCGCGCAGGATCTCCGCCGCCCCAGAGCCCGTCGGCGGTATCGGCCAGTCCGTCCTCGTGCAGCGCGCCGGTGAGCAGGACGGAGACCGCCACCGTCACCGCCGCCGCCACGGCCTGCGTCGCGCCGAGCCCCCAGGCGAGCCAGCCGCAGGCGGCCGCGACGATTCCCACGAGGAGACCGATCAACGGCCAGGCCCAGGCGGCCTCGGCGGCGCGCGGGGTCGGCGTGC
Source organism: uncultured Jannaschia sp. (assembly GCF_947494055.1). GTDB lineage: Bacteria > Pseudomonadota > Alphaproteobacteria > Rhodobacterales > Rhodobacteraceae > Jannaschia. The sequence goes on from NZ_CANLTR010000003.1 coordinate 249,159, forward strand.
CCCGGACGGGCAGGCGGGTGAGAAGCATCGCCGCTGCGGTCAGGTCGGTTTTCAGGCTCATGTCGCACCCGTCTGGTGAAGTGACGCACCGTCGCATATCGCTGCCGCCGATGCCGGTAAAGCCGGCGACGGACCACGAATGACGGAGCATCCCATGACCGACCTCGCCACCTTCGCGGATCTCCGTGCCGCGCTGGCCGACATGCCCGGCCCCGATGCGACCGCCCGGACCGCGGCCGCGGAACGCAACGGGCAGCTGACCAAGCCTCCCGGTTCGCTCGGACGGCTCGAGGACCTGGCGATCTGGTACGCGGGCTGGGTCGGCGAGCCGCGGCCCGCGCTCGACGCGCCGCAGGTGCTGGTTTTCGCCGGCAATCACGGCGTCGCGTCGCGGGGCGTTAGCGCCTTTCCGACCGAGGTGACGGCGCAGATGGTCGGAAACTTCCGCGCGGGCGGGGCGGCGATCAATCGGCTCTCGGACCTCGCCGGGGCCCGGATGGACGTGCACGCGCTCGAACTCGACCGCCCGACCGAGGACTTCACCGAAGGCCCTGCCATGTCCGAGGCAGAGATGTGCGCAGCCTTCGCGACCGGCTGGAACGCGGTCGATCCGGCGGCGGATCTCCTCGTCACCGGCGAGATGGGCATCGGCAACACGACATCGGCCGCCGCCATCGCCTCGGCGCTCCTCGGCGGGACCGACTGGGCCGGGCGCGGGACGGGCGTGGACGATTCGGGCCTCGCGCGGAAGGAGGCGGCGATCGCCGCGGGCCTCGCCGCCAATCCGGGGCGCAGCGGGTTCGAGGTCCTGGCCGCGCTCGGCGGGCGGGAGATCGCCGCGATGGCCGGGGCCATCGCCGGAGCGCGGGCGCATCGCGTGCCGGTCCTCCTCGACGGGTTCATCTGCTCCGCGGCGGCGCTTTGCCTTCACGCGGAGGCACCCGGCGCCCTCGATCACTGCCTGGCCGGGCATCTCTCGGCGGAAGGCGCGCATGCGCGGATGCTGGAGGCGTTGGGTTTGGTCCCGCTGCTCGATCTTGGCCTGCGGCTGGGCGAAGGGTCGGGCGCGGCGCTGGCCATACACATCCTGCGCGGCGCGCTGGTCTGCCATTCCGGCATGGCCACTTTCGAGGAGGCGGCGGTCTCCGGCGGCTGAGACGGCGATGGGACGCGCCCTACGTTCCATCGGGCGTACCGATCACACGACGAGCGTCAGAGCCCGTCGGAGTTCCCGGTCCGCCTGTCGCGCTCCGCGAGCACCATCGCCAGCGTGTCGGCCATCGCCTTCGCGCCCGCCCCGCTCGTCACGCCGCCCACCCCGACGCGGCGGCCCGTTCGCCACCACATGCCGGGCGCCCAGGCCAGGCCGATCGGTCGTGTCAGGTGCAGGACGAACCCGTTCGACGGCTTGAACGCGAAGACCCCCCGGTCGACCGACGCAATCAGATCCATCGGCGCGATGAGCTCCCCGTTCTCCTGCCGCAACCCGTTCGCGTCGAGCACCAGGGCCTGTGCCGATTCGCACCAGCCCTCCCGGGCGAGGATCAGCACGACGATACCGAGGCCCAGCAGCACCGCGCGCCAGCCGAACGGCATGGTCGACGACGCGACCGAGATCCAGACGAGCAGCGCCCCGAGCGCCAGATGGACGGCGAGGCTCGTCGTCCGTCGGGCAAGCGAGGCGTGAAGGACGTGCAGGGGGTCACTCATGCTTCCACGTAGACCTGCGGCCGCGGGCTGGCAATCGCAGTGACCTGCGGCTACGCATCGCGAATGCTGCACACGCTTCGTCACGGCCGGGCCACCAGCGCGCCTCCGCTCCTGATCGTCCACGGGCTGTTCGGCTCGGCACGGAACTGGACCGCGATCGCCCGGCATCTGGCGCGGGACCGGGAGGTCGTGGCCGTCAATATGCGCAATCACGGGGCGAGCCCGTGGTTCGACACGAACGGCTACGCCGACATGGCGGCCGATCTGGCCGAGGTGATCGGCGACGTGCCGCACGACGTGCTCGGCCATTCGATGGGCGGCAAGGCGGCGATGGTGCTCGCCCTGACCGAGCCCGCCCGGCTGCGCCGCCTGATCGTCGCCGACATCGCACCCGTCGCCTACACGCACACGCAGTCGCATCTGATCGAAGCGATGCGGCGGGTCGATCTGTCCACCGTCACCCGCCGCTCCGACGCCGCCGCGCAACTCGGCGACGTGCCCGACGACGGCACGCGCGCGTTTCTGCTGCAATCGCTCGACGTTAAGGCGCGGCGGTGGACTCTCAACCTCGACGCGCTCGAGCGGGAGATGCCCGAAATCGTCGGCTTCCCCGAGATCGACGGCCGGTTCGACGGCCCGGCGCTGTTCCTGTCGGGCGGGGCGAGCAACTACGTCCGCCCCGAGCATCGCGACCGGATCAAGGCGCTGTTCCCCGAAGCCCGGTTCGCGAAGATCCCCGGCGCGGGACACTGGCTCCACGCCGAAAAGCCGCGCGAGTTCGAGGCGACGGTGGCGGCCTATCTCGACGCGTGACCGCGCATCCGCAAAAGGGGCTGCATTTCACCCCACACGACCGCATCGGCGGGTGTCCGGCGAAGCGGCGCCCCGTGCCTTTCCCGGCTAAACACTCCGCGAAACCAAATCAAGCCCCTGACCTCTAGACCGCCAATCCCTCCGGCTCCGCGAGGCCGTTCGCGCGGCAGCAGGCCGTCAGCGTGTTGGCGAGCAGGCAGGCGATCGTCATCGGTCCGACGCCCCCCGGCACCGGCGTGATCGCGCCCGCGACCTCGGCGCAGCTCTCGAAGTGGCAATCGCCCACCAGCCGCGACTTGCCGGCCTCGCCCGGCACCCGATTGATTCCGACATCGATCACCGTCGCGCCCGGCTTGATCCAGTCGCCCGGCACCATCTCCGGCCGGCCCACGGCGGCCACGACGATGTCGGCGCGGCGCACCACCGCGCCCAGATCCCGCGTTCGCGAATGCGCCACCGTTACCGTCGCCGAATCGCCCAGCAGAAGCTGTGCCATCGGTTTGCCGACGATGTTCGACCGGCCGATCACCACGGCCTCCATTCCAGACAGCGAACCCAGCTGGTCGCGCAGCATCAGCAGGCAGCCCAGCGGCGTGCAGGGCACGAGCGCCTTCTGGCCCGTGTAGAGCATGCCGACGTTGGAGACGTGGAACCCGTCCACGTCCTTCGCCACGTCGATCGCCTCCAACACCTTGGCCGCATCGATATGCGCCGGCACCGGCAACTGGCAGAGGATGCCATGCACCGCCGGATCTGTGTTGAGCCGGCCGATCAGCTCGAGCAGGTCCGCCTCGGGCGTGTCGGCGGGCAGGCGGTGCTCGACGCTCTCCATGCCGACCTCGACCGTCTGCCGGCCCTTGTTGCGCACGTAGACCGCGCTGGCCGGGTCCTCGCCCACCAGCACGACGGCGAGTCCCGGCGTCACGCCGGCCGCCTTCACGCGCGCGACCTCCTCGGCGATGCGTTCGCGCAGACGCGCGGCAAAGGCCTTTCCGTCGATGATCTTGGCTGTCATGGGGTCTCCTTCGCTGCGCCGTCGCAGCCATCTATACGCGGCCGCGAGCGGGACGCCATCGGGGGGCGGGTGCCTGTCCGCGCGTGTCCGGATGCTCTCCGCGCGCGGCACGCGGGCGGGTTGGCGGAGCCGAGCGGATGGCGGATGCGGCCTTGCTGCCGATGGCGTCCGGCCCGTCGTCCGGACCCGCGGTCGTCGTCCAGCCCGCGCTTGCGAGGACCAGCTTGCCGTTCGAACGGACCTGTATTCGGTCGGTCGCGCGCTGCGACAGCTTCGCTCGGTCGTGCCCATTACGGAAAAGGCCCACGTCGTCGATGTCGATTGCCGCGCCGGTCAACTCGACCAGTCGCCTCTGCACAACATGTGCGATCTCGATATCGGTCCTGACGGCATGGCGATCTCACACGAAGCTGGGCGCGGTCTATGCCTCACGCGTATCCGCGTCCGGATCGCGGTCATGGCGGAAACCGACATTCCGCCCGCCACCCGCGGCGCGTAGCCGGGTCCTGCGGCACCCGCCGAATCGCGGAACCTCGCCGATCGATCTGCGATTGGCTGCCAGTCGTTTCTCCGAAAACCGGCAGAACCGTGCCGAGATGCAGAATGGACCGAGGACGACCGCCATCAGCCTCTTGATCCATACCGGGTTCGCCACCGGGGTCGCGCTCGCCGCCTGTCAGGCCTTGACCTGACGGGGTGCCGCGTCAGGACGCGCGCCACACCCGCTGATCGGGGACATGCAGCCGCACGCCGTCGCCGATCCGGACGTCACCCACCCGTTCGACCCAGGCCGTCACGCCGCGCCGCCCGCGTGCCGCGCGACGGAACGCCTTCGCATCCCCGCCGGTCTCCCGCGCGATGACGGGGCCGGGGAGATGACACGGACGGTTCTGCATGTCGACGGTGATGGTCGCGCCGCTGTCGAATTGCAGGCGGGCGGAAGGCGGGAGATGGCTGAAATCGGGGATCCCGCTCACCGCCATCGTCGCGCCGAGCCAAGCCGGGTCGAGGCGTTCGAGACCCATGCCCTCGGCAATCTCGGCCAGTTCCTCGGTACCGACGAGGGCGAGTTGCCGTGCGTTCCGGATCTCCGTCCCGCGCGGATAGAGGTCGAGCACCCGGCTGCAGGACGGTCGCGTCGCGCCACCGTGATCCTCGCCCGCCGGTCCCGCGAAGTCGAGCCGCAGCTCCGTCGCCGATACCGAAGCGAGATCGGCCGCGCGGGAGGGAACCAGTCCGAGCCATTCGACCCGGCCGACGACATCCGTCCGCGTCAGGGCCGGCACGACGCGACCCGGCGGGAGCCCGACAGCAAACGGCCGGCCCCGCGGGGCCGGCCGTCATCGATAACCGGCCTGACTGGCATCAGGTAGACGGTTCGGGTTTCGGCGCGATGCCGGGTCCCTTCGCCTTCGGCTTGGTCTTCGGGATCGCCGTCAGCGACGGCCCGCCGGTGCTTGCCGCGTCGTCGTCGTCGTCTCGTCCCAGCGGCTCGCCGTTGATCACCTTCATGATCTCCGGCCCGGTCAACGTCTCGTATTCGAGAAGCCCCTGCGCCAGCCGCTCCAGATCGTCGCCCTTCTCAGTCAGGATGCGCTTCGCCGTCTCGTAACCCTCGTCCACGAGCGCGCGCACCTTGTCGTCGATGACTTTCTGCGTCGTACCCGAATGCGTGGTCCCGCCGCCGTAGCTGCCCAGATGCGATTGCTGCTCGTTCGCGTAGTCGATGAAGCCCAGCTCCTCAGCATAGCCGAACTGCGTGACCATCGCGCGGGCGATCTTGGTCACCTGCTGGATGTCGGAGGCCGCGCCGGAAGTGACGTTCTCCTTGCCGAAGATCAGCTCCTCGGCCACGCGCCCGCCCATCGCCATCGCGATCTTCGAGGTATACTTCTGGTAGCTCACCGAAAGCTGGTCGCGCTCGGGCAGGGACAGGACGAGGCCGAGCGCCCGGCCGCGCGGGATGATCGTCGCCTTGTGGATCGGGTCGTGCTGCGGGACGTTCAGGCCGACGACCGCGTGGCCCGCCTCGTGATAGGCGGTCAAGCGCTTCTCGTCCTCGGTCATCACCATCGACCGCCGCTCGGCGCCCATCATCACCTTGTCCTTGGCGCTCTCGAAATCGTCCATCGTCACGACGCGCCGGCCAATCCGAGCGGCCATCAGTGCCGCTTCGTTCACGAGGTTGGCGAGATCCGCGCCCGAGAAGCCCGGTGTGCCGCGCGCGATGATCCTGAGATCGACATCGGCGCCGAGCGGCACCTTGCGCGCATGGACGCCGAGGATCTTCTCGCGACCCTTGATGTCGGGGTTCGGCACTTGGACCTGACGGTCGAAGCGGCCGGGCCGCAGGAGCGCGGGGTCGAGCACGTCGGGACGGTTGGTCGCCGCGACAATGATGATGCCCTCGTTGGCCTCGAAGCCGTCCATCTCGACCAGAAGCTGGTTCAGCGTCTGCTCGCGTTCGTCGTTGCCGCCGCCGTAGCCGACGCCACGCGACCGACCGACCGCGTCGATCTCGTCGATGAAGACGATGCAGGGCGCGTTCTTCTTGGCCTGCTCGAACATGTCGCGCACCCGGCTGGCGCCGACGCCTACGAACATCTCCACGAAGTCGGAGCCCGAAATGGTGAAGAACGGCACGCCAGCCTCGCCGGCGACGGCGCGCGCTAGAAGCGTCTTGCCGGTACCCGGGGGGCCAACAAGAAGTGCGCCCTTCGGGATCTTGCCGCCGAGGCGGGAGAATTTCTGCGGATTGCGCAGGAACTCGACGATCTCTTCTAGATCGTCCTTCGCCTCGTCGATGCCGGCCACGTCATCGAAGGTCACGCGACCGTGCTTCTCGGTCAGCATCTTGGCCTTGGACTTGCCGAAGCCCATCGCGCCGCCCTTACCGCCGCCCTGCATCCGGTTCATGAAGAAGATCCAGATGCCGATCAGGACGAGGAACGGCAGCCAGAGCGACAGCGCGCTAAGGAAGCCCGACTGTTCCTGGCTCTCGGCCACGATGCTCACGTCATTGGCCAGCAGCAGGTCCGTCACGTCGACGTCGGAGGGCTTGATCGTGAAGTTCTCGCCGCCGCCGGAGCCGCGGAACACGATCCGCTCCCCGTCGAGCGTCACGTTCGAGACCGACCCGTTCTCCACCCGGCTGATGAAGTCGGAATAGGGCACCTCGCGCGCCGACAGCGAGGAGCCGCCGCCGGAGAAGAGCTGGAACAGGGCCATCACCAAGACGAAGAGGACCACCCAGAAGGCGATGTTGCGCGCGTTTCCCAAGAAGAATACCTCCAAACGGCGCGGGCGGCCCCGCGCATGCCTATCCGGGCAAGATAGTCACTTCCCGGTCACGTTCAACGGCTGATCAGGGTTGCGGTAAAGGCGCGACGCGGCGTCGCGCGCCATCCGGCGGACAGGCCGGCCAGCGGCGCGGCCACCAGCGCGCCGTCCGGGTCGCGGATCGCCGGTGAGGCGAGGAGGGACCGGCGGGGCAGGCCGCTCTCGCGCCACGGCGTCGCCGCCACGTCCGGGCCGAGCGCCCCGATCGCGAGGCCGGGCCCGACGGGCCCGTCGAGGCACCACCGGCCGTCCCAGACCTCCCCGACCGGAACCGGCGGCGCGGTGGCGGCGGCTTCCCGCGCAACCCGCAGGCGACCCTCCGCCACGGGCCAGAGCACGCAACCACCCAGCGTCCGCACCCCGCCATCGGGCAGCGCAGCGAGCAGACGGTCGATCTCGCCCGTGCGCGGCGGATAACCGTCCCCGCCGATCCAGCGCAGCGCGGCGAGCAGGAGACGCCGGGCCTGCTCGCGCTCGTTCTCGATCAGGTCGAGCAGGGCGGGCCGGTCGAACAGCAGGTCCCCGCGATCCTCGGTGACGATCCCGGCCGCCAGATCGGCCGCGCGTCGCGCGAGGCTGTGGCGGGCGTCGTCGAGGAAGCCGGCCGTCCGGGCGAGCGCGCCCGCGTCGAGATCGAGCGCCGCGATCGCCTGCCGCACCCGTACGCGCTCGAAGGCCGCATCGTCGTTGGACGGGTCCTCGATCGGCGCGACACCGCATTCCGCCAGATGACGGCGCAGCGTGGCCCGCCCCAGGCCGAGAAACGGACGCCCGAAGGCCGGCCCCGCGCCGAAGCGGCCGGCCATCCGCGCGAGCCCGTCGATCCCCGCGCCGCGCCGCAGCCGCATCAGCAGCGTCTCGGCCACGTCGTCGGCCGTGTGGCCGAGCAGGATCACGCCCATCTCGTTCCGTCGCCCCCAAGCCTTCAGCGCGTCGTATCGCGCCGCCCGTGCCCGCGCCTGCAGGTCCGGACCGGGTTCGAAATCGTCGAGGGTCAGCGTCTCGTGCGGGCAGTCGTGCGACGCGCAGAGCGCCGCGACCCGCCGTGCCTCGTCCGCCGACGCGGCGCGCAACCCGTGATCGACCGTCACGGCGCGCACGACGACGCCCTGCGCCCGGCCCCAGTCCAGCGCCGCCAGCAGCAGCGCCGTCGAATCGCCACCGCCCGAGACGGTCACGGCCACGGCGCCGGGCGCGCCGTCCGCGAAGAAGTCGTCGAGAGCCGTCTGCAGCCGGCCCGCGACCGGCGCGCTCACGAGCAGCCGAGGCCCGCCTGCGCCGACTGCGCCTGTCCGACCTGCGGCGAGTCCGGGAAGCGGACCGCGACCTCCGACAGGGTGAGGCAGGCCTCGTCCGTTTGCCCCAATGCACCCAGCGCGGTGCCGAGCCCGACCAGCGCTTCGGGCGCGCGCGGACCTTCCGGCGTGGCCGAGAACGTCTCGAGATAAGCGCGCGCGGCCTCCGCGTCCTGCCCGGCATTGGCATAGGCCTGTGCCTGATAGAAGCGGGCATCCTCCGACAGCGGGCCGGTCGGGTAGGCGGCCAGGAAGGTTCCGAACGCCGCGGCCGCGGCGGCATTGTCGCCGGCGTCGAAGGCGGCCTTGGCGGCGTCGAACTCCGCCTGCTCGCCCGAGGCCAGCGAGGCGCCGCCCGCCGGCGCGTCCTCGACCGGGGCAGGGGCAGATCCGGTCCCGTCGCCCGCGCTTTCCTCCGCGCCCCCGAGCGGTCCGGGGTTCGGCAGGGTCGCGATGTCGCAGTCCGTCGTCAGCTCGCAGAGCTGGAAGCGCAGATCCTCGATCCGGGTGCTGCCGTCCTGTGCGACGCGTTCGATGCGGAACGACATCCGCTCGGTTGCCTGCGTCAGCCGCTGCAGTTCCGATTCCATCGCGTTCACCCGGTCGAGCACCGTCGAGCCGCCGACCGAGACGTTGGGTCCGCCGGTCGTGTTGAGCTCGCGCATGAGCCCCTGCATCTCGACGCGCAGCACGGCGAGCTGCTGGCGGATGTCCGCGAGCGTCTCCTCCTGCTGCGCCGCGGCCGGAAGCGCCAGCACGGAGGCGAGGAGGGCGGCGCGCAGCATCACACGCCCGCCCCTGCGGCGAGCACCGTCACCGCGCGGCGGTTCTGGCTGTAGCAGGCCTCGGTCGAGCAGATCTGCAACGGCCGCTCCTTGCCGTAGCTGATCGTACGCAGGCGGCTTGCGGCGACGCCCTGGCTGATGAGGTAGTCGCGCGCCGCGTTGGCCCGCCGTCCGCCGAGCGCGAGGTTGTATTCCCGCGTGCCCTGCTCGTCGGCATGGCCTTCGATCAGCGCGGTGTAGCCCGGATTGGCGTTGAGCCATTGCGCCTGCCCGGCGAGGATCGTCTGCCCCTCGGGCGACAGGGTGGACTGGTCGACGGCGAAGAGCACGCGGTCGCCGATGCTCTGCTGGAAATAGGCGACCGAGGTCGGATCGCCCGGGCCGCCCGGCACGTAGCCGCCCGCGCCCGCGCCGGTGCCGTAGGGGTCGTAGCCGCCCGCACCGGCCCCCGCGCCCCCGCCGAGCCGGTTGCCGCAGCCGCCGAGCGCCAGGGCCGCCATCAGGATGATCGCCGTCGTCTTCATGTGAAATCCCCTATCGAAGTAGCGGACCCCAGGACGGGTCCGAGGCCGCCGCGGGTGTCGCGGCGCGTTGCAGGTTCCGGCCGGTGATGTCGACCGTGTAGAGGGCGGGCGCGCCGGTCGCGCCGGAGGTCTCGCGGGTGAACATCACGACGCGGCCGTTGGGCGCCCAGGTCGGCCCCTCGTCGAGGAACGCCCCGGTCAGGAGCCGCTCCTCCGATCCGTCGGTGCGCATCACGCCGATATGGAAGCGACCCGCATTCTGCTTGGTGAAGGCGATGTAATCGCCCTTGGGCGACCAGACCGGCGTGCCGTAGCGCCCCTCGCCGAAGCTGATCCGCTGCCCCTCGCCGCCCCTGGCCGGCATGATGTAGAGCTGCGGCGCGCCGGAGCGGTCGCTCTCGAAGACGATGCGGGTGCCGTCGGGAGAGAAGCTCGGCGCCGTCTCGATCGAGGGCGCGTCGGTCAGGCGCGACGTCTGCCCGGAGGCGAGGTCGAGGACGTAGAGGTCGGTGTTGCCCGACACCTCCGCCGAGTAGACGACCCGGCCGCCGTCGGGCGAGAAGCGCGGCGCGAAGCTCATGTTCTGGTCGACGCCGCCCACGGTCGTCTTCTGCAGCGTCGCCACGTCGATCACGGTCACGCGGGGAAACCCGCTCTCGTAGCCCGTGTAGATGATCCGGCTGCCGTCCGGCGAGAAGCGGGGCGCCAGCACGATGGCGTCCGACGACGTAAGGTAGGTGACGTTCGCGCCGTCGTAATCCATCACCCCGATGCGCTTCTGCCGCGCGTCCTTCGGGCCGAGTTCGGAGACGAAGGTCACGCGGCTGTCGAAATAGGGGTCCTCGCCGGTGATGCGCGAATAGGCGGCGTCGGCCACCTTGTGCGCCATGCGCCGCCACCCCTCGGCGGTGCCCGCGAATTGCAGCCCGTCGCCCAGCGGCGCCTCGCTGAACACGTCGTAGAGGCGGAACTGCACCACGATACGCCCGTCGCCCTCGGCCAGCACCGACCCGGTGATCAGCGCCTGCGCGTTGATCGCCTTCCAGTCCGAGAACTGCACCGGCGCGTCGAAGCTGCCGATCCGGGCGACATGCGCCTCCTGCGGGATCTCGCGGAACAGCCCGGTATTGGCGAGGTCGGCGGCGATGACCCGGGTGATGTCCTGCGCGAGGCCTTCCGCCGCCGCGTTGCGCGCAACGAAGGTCGGGACGGCGAAGGGCAGGGGCTCGATCACGCCGTCGGTGATCTCGATCCGCAGCGGGCCGGGACTGTCCTGCGCCATCGCGGGCCCGGCAAGGACCAACAGGGCGGCGAGGGCCCGGAGGAATGTCGTCAACCGAAGCGTCATGGTCTCCCTTTCGGTATCGCTGTCCCGTATCGCCAAAGCGGCGGGGTTACTCAATGGCCCCGAACGGAATACGCGTCGCGGCATCACCGCGTCCGCATCTCGTCGGGGTTGAAGGTCATCTCGATCTCGCGCCACTGCTCGTACTTCTCCGCCGGCAGGTCGAAGCCCGCGCGCCCGCATTGCAGGATCGCCCGCCGCCCGGCCTCGTAGGCCTGTTGCGCGGCGGCCTCGGACCCGCCCGAGAAGCCCGTGAGGCGCAGGCTGTCCGTTTGCGGCAGCCCGTCGCGCGTCATCGACATGAAGATCGTCACCGTCGTCCCCATCGCCTCCGTCGAGAGGCTGCCGAGGTTCCAGCAGCGACTGACGGCGACGCGCAGCCCGTCGCGCTCGCCCTGCGTCAGCGGCGGCCCGGATGGCGCGGGGGCGGACGGCTCGGCCGCCTCGGCCAGCGCACCGGCGATGGCATCGGCCAGCGGGTCCGCCTCGGGCTCGGCCGGCTCAGGCTCGGCTTCCGCGACCTCCGGCTCCGGTTCGGGCGGCGGTGCGGGCGCAGCCTCCGGCTCCGGCGCGGGTTCCGGCGCGGACGGCGCCGTCTCCGCCACGACGGGGACTGGCGGCGCAGGCTTGCGGTTCGGCCGGGGCGAGCGTTCGGGCGCGCGCGCGGGAGTCATGTCCTCGGTCACGATCACCGGCGCCGTCGCCTCGGGCGCGGCGGGGGTCGGCGCCTCCTCCGGCGGGGTCTCGGGCTCGGCGGGCGCGGGCGTGGCCGGCGACTCCGCGACCGGCGCGGTCTCCGTCAGCGGCGGCGGCGCGGGGGTGGGCACGGCCGTCACGATGTCGGCCTCCCGCGGCGCGGGCATGTCGGAGATCGCCGCGTCGGGCGCATCCGCGGGCGAGGCCGGCGCCGGCGGCGTCTCGGACGCGACCTCCGCCTCGGGGGCCGCGAGCCGGCTCGTGTCGGGCACCACGTCCCGCGCGGCGGAGGCAAGCGCGTCGGGCGGCGGCGCGACCGGCGGGGCCGTCTCCTCCGCCGGCGCGGCCGGGGGCGGGGTCGCGTCGGCCTCGGGTTCGACCGGGGCGGCGGGCGCCGGCACCTCCGCGAGATCGGGCGCGTCCGACACCAGCGCGTCGAACTCCGCCGAGGACACCACCGACACGGCCGCTACGCTCACGCTGTCCTCGTTCGGGGCCGGCGGGAACAGGCCGGCGACCAGCGCCCAGAGCAGCGCGCCCCCATGCGCCGTGGCCGACAGCGCGACGGCCGTGCGGCGTTCCACGCTACTCCTCCGCCGTGCCGTCGAGCGTCGGACCCCCGGCATCCGTCACCAGGCCGATATTGCGGAAGCCCCCGGCATTGAGCGCCCCCATCACGACCATCACGTCGGAATAGGGCACCGTCCCGTCGGCGCGCAGGAACACCTTGTCGCCCTGCCGCTCGCCCGCGATGGCGCGCAGCCGCGGCAGAAGCTCGTCGCGCGGCACCTCCTGGGAGCCGATGAGCACCCGCCCGTCCGCCGCCACGGTCAGCGCCAGCGGCTCCTCCTGCTCCTGCGGCAGCGGCGCGGCGGCCGTCTCCGGCAGCTCGATCGGCACGCCCGCCGTCAGGAGGGGGGCGGCCACCATGAAGATGATGAGCAGCACCAGCATCACGTCCACGAAGGGCGTGACGTTGATCTCCGACATCGGCCGGGCGCCGCCCGACCCGCGCCGCCGCCTGCGGCCGGTATTGCCGCCGCCGCCCGGCTGGATCGTGTGGGCCGCCATTCAGGCGGCGTCCAGCTGGCGCGACAGGATGGTGGCGAACTCGTCTGCGAAGGCCTCGTAATTGCCGGTGATCCGGTCCGCGTCGCGCGACAGCTTGTTGTAGAAAACCACCGCCGGGATCGCGGCGAGCAGGCCCAGCCCCGTCGCCAGCAGCGCTTCGGCGATGCCCGGGGCCACGACGGCGAGGTTGGTGTTCTGGCTGATCGCGATCTGCTCGAAGGCGTGCTTGATGCCCCAGACCGTGCCGAAGAGGCCGATGAACGGCCCCGTCGAGCCCACGGTCGCGAGGAAGGTCAGCCCCGAGGTCAGCCGGTCGCGCTCCTTGGCGATGGCCACGTCCATCGTCCGGTCGATCCGCGACTGCGTGCCCGCGATCAGCCCGCCGTCGTCGCGATGGCTGCGCGACCATTCCTGCATCGCGGCGGCGAAGATGCGCTCGGAGGCCGATTTCGGCCGCTCGCCGATCTTCTCGTAAAGCTCGTCGAGCGGGTCGCCCGACCAGAACGCCCGGTCGAAGGCCGCGGCGCGGGAGCGGGCGCGGCGGAACTGCATGACCTTCTGGATCAGGATCGCCCAGACCCAGATCGACGCCGCGAACAGCAGGATCATCACGATCTTGACGATGAATGTCGCGCGCAGGAACAGCGCCCAGATCGAAAAGTCGATCTCGCCGGCTCGCGCCAGTACTTCGGTTTCCATCGGACTGCCCGTCCCTTGCCGCCGGACCGTTGCTCGGCCCCTTGTTTCGAGGGCGAAGGCTAGCAGATGCCGGCGGCCTTGGCGAGGCGCGCCGCTCGTCCTACGGAAATGTGAGCTTCGTTAAGGCGGCGATGCACAAAGTTCGGGTGAACGGCACCGGCTTCCTACCGGCGTGGCACGGGGGCAACACGGGGCTCCTGTCAGATGCCGGGAGGATCGGCGCGTTTGCCGCTCGTCTCGTCCGAGCAGGAGGCCAGTCGGCCCGACCAGCAATAATCCTGACCTGATCCGATCCTAAAAGCCGCCACGCCCGGCGCAGGCCGGGCAGCCCCCGACCGCCCCCACGGGCGGGGGCTTCACCCCCACCCGCGGCCGGGGGCAGCCCTTTCGGAGATCCGCTGGAGACCGGCGACCTCCGCGGGCAGCCGCCTTGGCCTCCCGTCCGTGTCCATGCACACGATCGTCACCCGCGCCCGGAACAGGTCGGTCCCGTCCCGCCGCACCGTCTGCTCCAGCACGAAGCGCACCCGCGACACCGCTGCGACGCTCGTCTCGATCTCCAGCGTGTCGTCGTAGCGGGCCGGCCGCAGGTAATCCGCCTCGACCCGTGTCACGGCGAAGACGTGCCCCGCCGCACGCATCGCGGCCTGATCGATCCCGGCGGCGCGGATCATCTCGGACCGGGCGCGCTCGATGAAACGGAGATAGTTCGCATAGTAGACGATCCCGGCGAGATCGACGTCCTCGTAATAGACCCGGACGGTCCAGAGATGCGTCATCGTCCCGCCGTACGCTGCGCGAATTTATTCATGTCCTGCAAACGATTACCCACGGGTAACCCGGCGCCTCACTGCCGCCGTCCCGTCCGCGCCGCGAGGCGGAGCGCGTGGCTCGCATCCTGCGACATCGCCGGCAGGACCGGGTCGTAGGCCGCCCGCAGCACCTCGGCGATCTCCGATCGCAGCACCGTCCGCCCCTCGTGGAGGGCGAGCGGCGAGGTCTCGCCGAAGGCGCTGTCGGACCAGAGCAGCATCGCCTGCACCATCTGGTTCAGGGCCAGCGTGTCCGCCGGCACGTCCGACAGATGCGCGTCCATGCGGATGAAGGCGAAGCAGGCCCGGATCGCGCCGTCCGCGTCGAAGCGGAACAGCCGGTACTGGTTCGCCTCCCCCGCCTCGAGCCGGCCGAGCAGCGGGCCGAGGTCGGGCACCAGCCGGTCGAGGTCAGGCACGCCGGAAAGCTCCGCCCAGTCGGAGACGAAGAACACCATCAGGTTCGCCCCGAGCTCCGGGTCCGTCTCCGCCATCCGGTGGTCGGTCAGCACGCAGAGCGCCTCGATCGCACCCTTTAGGACCGAGATCGTCTCCTCCGTCACGCCGAACACGACCGGCACGATCGGCCGGCCCCAGCGCGCGAAGAGGAACGTGCCGTCGGCGCGGGTGAACAGGGCTTCGATGTCTTGCGGATCGATCGCATTCATGGGGCAGGCGTGCCACGCCCGTTCCGGAGGGTCCACCCGTCTGGACGCCGCGAACGGGGTTGCGTAGGGCGAAGCCTGTCGAATGGAGGCGCCCATGGCCGAGATCACCCCCGCGAGCTGGACTGCGCTGACGACGCTGGACGACCAGGCCGCCGCCGAGGGACTGGGCGCGGCGCTCGAGGAGCAGCTGGAACCGGACGGGGTCGGCGTCTTCGAGATGGAAGACGGCTCGGGCCTCTGGGAGGTCGGCGCCTATTTCGCCGAGGCGCCCGACGAGACCGCGCTCGCGCTCCTCGCCGCGGCCTACGATGCCCGGCCCTTCGCCGTCTCCGAGATCCCGCCCACGGACTGGGTCGCGCATGTCCGGCGCGAGCTGCGCCCCGTCGAGGCCGGGCGCTTCTTCGTCTACGGCAGCCACGATTCCGACCGGGTGCCCGAGGGGCGG
Source organism: uncultured Jannaschia sp. (assembly GCF_947494055.1). GTDB lineage: Bacteria > Pseudomonadota > Alphaproteobacteria > Rhodobacterales > Rhodobacteraceae > Jannaschia. The sequence goes on from NZ_CANLTR010000003.1 coordinate 264,376, forward strand.
GTCGCGCTGCTGATCGAGGCGGCGATGGCCTTCGGCACCGGCCATCACGGCACGACGCAGGGCTGCCTGCTGGCCTTCGAGGCGCTGCTTGCCGCCGGCCGCGCGCCGGGGCCCGTCGCCGATATCGGCGCCGGGACGGCGGTGCTGGCGATGGCGGCGGCGAAGGTCTGGGCGGACGTGCCGGTCCTCGCCTCCGACATCGACGCGGTCGCGGTCGAGGTGGCGGCGGCCAACGTCGCGGAGAACGGATTGTCGGGGCGGATCGACTGCGTCGAGGCCGCCGGGTTCGATCACCCCGCATTGGCCCGGGCCGCGCCGTTCGACCTGATCTTCGCCAACATCCTGAAGGGCCCCCTGATCGAGCTCGCCCCCGACCTCGCGGCGCACGCGGCGCGGGGCGGGCACGCGATCCTGTCGGGCCTTCTGAACCCGCAGGCGGACGACGTGATCGCCGCCTACCAGGCGGCGGGCTTCGCGCTGGCGGACCGTCTGACGCTCGGGGACTGGACGACGCTGACGCTTCAGCGCCGCTGACGCGAAAAGGGCCGCCCGGGAGGGGCGGCCCTTCGCGACCGGGGCTTGCGAGTGACGTCCGCCGGAATCAGCGCCGGCGGGCCCAGGAAACGATGTCGCCGCGCTCGAGGCCGATGTCGTAGAGTTCCCGGTCGGTGAGCCGGTGAAGCATCTTCAGCGTCACCCGGCGGTCGTTCCAGGAAATGATCCGGCCAAGGATCGCGGAGAGGAGATTGGTCGCCGGTGCGGGGCGGGCGGTGCGGAAATTGTCGAAGGTGGCCACGGGGGTAATCCTGTCAGGCGGTGCGAACGGGGAATTGGCGGCCATACCGACCGCCGCTGTTACAGGCAGGTAAGCGGCGTTCGCAACTTGCACAATAATAATGCAAGCATGGCCGATATGCGCGCATCACATGACCGGTTTGCGAATCCTTACCGTGGCCTGCGGGCCGCCACGTCCCTGCTGGCACCGGCGGTTCGCTCGCGCGGGTGGCCTGCCGCCGACGGCTATGCTACGCCATGATCAAATCAAGAACATCGGGCAGGTCGGATGCGCGTGATAGGGATCGATCCGGGGCTTCGCGCCTGTGGCTGGGGCGTCATCGAGGTCGACGGCTCGCATGTCCGGCACGTCGCGAGCGGCACCTGCCGGCCCGAGGGCGACGCGCTGTGCGACCGGCTCCTGTCGCTGCACACGCTTCTGCGCGCGGTGGTCGCGGCGCAGGCGCCCGAGGCCGCGGCGATCGAGCAGACCTTCGTGAACAAGAACGGGCAGGGCACACTGAAGCTCGGCCAGGCCCGGGGCGTGGCGATGCTCGTCCCCGCCCAGGCCGGGCTCCGGGTCGGGGAATACGCGCCGAACGCGATCAAGAAGGCGGTCGTGGGCGCCGGCCATGCCGACAAGGCGCAGGTCCTGCACATGGTGCGGCTGCAGCTTCCGGGCTGCGACCCGGATTCGGCCGACGCGACCGACGCGCTCGCCATCGCGCTCTGCCACGCCTTCCACCTGCGATCCTCGAGCCGTCTCGCGGCCGCGCTCCGGGCGTGATGGCATGATCGGGCGGCTGACCGGACGGCTCGACCACAAGGGGGAGGATCACGTCCTGCTCGACGTGAACGGCGTGGGCTATATCGTGCATTGCTCGGACCGCACCATCGCCGCGCTGCCGCCCGTGCGGTCGCCGGTCGCGCTCTGGACCGAGCTTCTGGTGCGCGAGGACCTGCTGCAGCTCTTCGGGTTCCTGACCCTGCAGGAGCGGGAATGGCACCGGCTCCTGACCTCGGTGCAGGGGATCGGCGCGAAGGGCTCGCTCGCCATCCTCGGCGTGCTGGGCGCGGACGGGGTGGCGCGGGCCATCGCGCTGGGCGACGCAAATGCGGTGAAGGCCGCGCCGGGGGTGGGCCCGAAGATCGCGCTGCGCGTGGTCAACGAGCTGCGCGGCAAGGCGCCGGCGATGATGCTGAAGGAGTCGGGCGCGGACCCCCTGATCGAGACCACCGGCCCGGCGCCCTCCGCCGAGCCCGCCCCAACCGGGGAACCGGCCGGGCTCGCCGGCGCGCAGGCCGAGGCGCTGTCGGCGTTGTCGAACCTCGGCTACGCGCCGGTGGACGCCGCGCGCGCGGTGGCGCAGGCCGCCGACGGGGCCACCGACACGGCCGGCGTGATCCGCGCGGCGCTCAAGCTGCTGGCGCCGAAGGAGTAGGGCGATGTTCACGCTTCACGACGTGCTGGACCGGGCCGGGATCGCCCCGACGGATGCGAACGTGATGTTGCATTCGCCGAACCACGGCAATCTGGAGCAAGTGCTTCCCTCTCTCGTCAAGACGCGGCGGCGGGCGATGGAAGCCTTCCAGTCCTTGCACAGCGTCGGCGCAGAGGCTGCCCTTAAGCGCGGACGGCCCTGGGTCCTGTCATTCGTCAAGATCGGGCAGGACGTTCCGACGTCCCATAGCCGGATGCTCTTCGCAGGGGTCTACCGGAACCAGGGTCACCGGCACCGCCCCAAGGAGGAGATACTTTCGGATCCCGAGATCGTCTTCCTGCGAGAGACGTTCAGCTACCTGGATCAACTCGAGACCTCCGCCGAACTTCAGAAGCGCGTCTGGTTCGATCTTCCGATGGACGACGCCCTGACGGAGCTGCAGGGGCGTCTCGTCCTGTCCGTCCGCCTGACCCCGAATTACGTGCGCCGCGCGGAGAACCTCGAAGCGACGGTCCGCGCCATTCACGAAGCATCGGTGTTCGATGCCGATCCGCCGGACTGGCGCCGATGGGTCCTACCGGCGGCGCAACTCCGGGCAATCCCGCCCGGCTGGGCGGCGCGGCTCCGGGAATGGCGGGGCATCTATCTGATCGTCTGCCGGGACGACGGCGCGCGCTATGTCGGCTCGGCCTACGGAGAAACGAACCTGCTCGGCCGCTGGCAGGCGCATGTCGCGCGCGATTTCGGCGTGACGGCCGAATTGGCCGCCCGCGATCCCGCTACGTTCGACTTTTCCATTCTCGAACGTGTATCGCCCGACATGCAGGTCGACACGATCACCAAGCTGGAACAGGGCTGGATGCAGCGTCTTCATACCCGAACGCACGGTCTGAACGCATGATGGACCGCGAGCCCCTTCTCGATGCTGATGCGCCCGACGAGATCTCCGACGACCGGGCGTTGCGGCCGCAGCGGCTCGACGAGTTCATCGGGCAGAAGGAGGCGCGGGCGAACCTGCGCGTCTTCATCGAGAGCGCGCGGCGGCGGGGGGAGGCGATGGACCACGTGCTGTTCCACGGCCCGCCCGGTCTCGGCAAGACGACGCTGGCGCAGATCATGGCGCGCGAGCTGGGCGTGGGGTTCCGGATGACCTCCGGGCCGGTGCTGGCCAAGGCCGGTGACCTGGCCGCGATCCTGACCAATCTGGAGCCGCGCGACGTGCTCTTCATCGACGAGATCCACCGGCTGAGCCCGGCGGTGGAGGAGGTGCTTTATCCCGCGCTGGAGGATTTCGCGCTCGACCTCGTGATCGGGGAGGGGCCGTCGGCGCGGACGGTGCGGATCGACCTGCAGCCCTTCACGCTGGTGGGGGCGACGACGCGGCTTGGCCTGCTCACGACGCCACTGCGCGACCGGTTCGGCATCCCCACGCGGCTCGAGTTCTACACGGTGCCGGAACTGCACCAGATCGTCACGCGGGGCGCCCGGCTGCTCGGTGCGCCGGCGACGGAGGACGGCGCGCAGGAGATCGCGGAGCGCGCGCGGGGCACGCCGCGGATCGCCGGGCGGCTGCTGCGCCGGGTGGTGGATTTCGCCGTGGTGGAGGGGGACGGGACCGTCACGCGGGAGATCGCGGACAGCTCGCTCACCCGGCTGGGTGTCGACCGGCTGGGCCTCGACGGGGCGGACCGGCGCTACCTGCGGCTCATCGCGGAGAATTACGGCGGCGGGCCGGTGGGGGTGGAGACGATCTCGGCCGCGCTGTCGGAGAGCCGCGACGCGGTGGAGGAGGTGATCGAGCCCTTCCTGCTGCAGCAGGGCCTGATCGCGCGGACGCCGCGGGGCCGCGCGCTCGGGCACAAGGGTTGGACGCACCTCGGGCTGGCGGCGCCGACGCGTGCGCCGGACCTGTTCTCCTGACGCCGCACCGGGTCCGCCCGTTCGGTGCGGCTGCGCGCAGGTACGTCGCGGACGCTGACCTTTCCTCCTTCCGGCGGGGGGCGTAGGGGAAGCCGGAGACTCGCGAGGCTCTCCATGATCAAGCTCGACATCCTGTCAGACCCGGCCTGCCCCTGGTGCTATATCGGCAAGACCCACCTGTTCCGGACGCTGAGCCGGCGACCGGACCATCCGTTCGTGCTGGAATGGCATCCGTATCAGCTGAACTACGACATGCCCGCGGGCGGCGTGGACCGGCGTGCTTATCTGGAGGCGAAGTTCGGCGGGCGCGAGGGGGCGGCGAAGGCCTACGCGCCGGTGCTCGACGCGGCCGAGGCGGCGGGGCTGACCATCGATTTCGGGGCCATCGCGCGCACGCCGAACACGCTCGACGCGCATCGACTGATCCACTGGGCGGGGCTGGAGGCGAAGCAGACGCCGGTCGTGCAGGCCCTGTTCGAGGGGTATTTCGAGCGAGGCCAGGACCTCGGCGACACGACGGTGCTGACCGGGATCGGCGCCGCATGCGGATTGGACGAAGACATGCTGGAACGATTGTTCGCCTCCGACGCGGATCGGGAGGACATCCGGGCCCGGGACGCCCATGCGCGGGAGCGGGGCGTCACTGGCGTGCCGACCTTCGTCATCGGCGGGCAGCACGTGGTCACGGGCGCGCAGCCGCCGGAGCTCTGGGCGCAGGTCATCGACGAGTTGCTCGCCGCCCCCGGGGAGGACCGGGCGTGAGCGCGCCGGCGGACGTCCCGGCACAGGCCATCGCGCCCGAGCGGGCGCGGGCGCTTTCGGAGGTCGAGTTCATCGCGCTGATGGCGATGCTGGTGGCGACGATCGCCTTTTCCATCGACTCGATGCTGCCGGCGCTGCCCCAGATCGGGCAGGAGCTTTCGCCCGGCAACGCCAACGCGGCACAGCTGGTGATCGTGGCCTTCGTCTTCGGCATGGGGCTCGGCACGTTGTTCACGGGGCCCCTGTCGGACGCGCTCGGGCGCAAGAACGTGATGCTGGGCGGGGCGATCCTGTACTGCGTGGGCGCGCTCGCCGCCGCCGCCGCGCCGAGCCTCGAGATGGTGTTGCTCGCGCGGATCGTGCAGGGGCTGGGCGCCAGCGGGCCGCGCGTGGCGGCGCAGGCGATGATCCGCGACCTCTATGCCGGGCGCGGGATGGCGCGGATTTCGAGCTTCGTGATGATGACCTTCACGCTCGTCCCCGCCTTCGCGCCGCTGATCGGGTCGCTCATCATCGACGTGGCCGGCTGGCGCGGGCTGTTCGCGGCCTTCGTGCTGTTCTCGGCGGTGACCTCGGCCTGGCTGGCACTCCGGCAGCCGGAGACGCTGCCCCGCGCGCTGCGGCGTCCGATGCGGCTGACGCCGCTGCGCCTGGCCTGCGGCGAGGTGCTGGCGCATGCGAACGTGCGGCGCTCGATCCTGATGCAGACGCTGGTCTTCGGCGTGCTCTTCGGCACGATCACTTCGGTGCAGCAGGTCTACGACGTCTCCTTCGGCCGGGCGGAGAGCTTCCCGGTCTGGTTCTGCATCGTCGCGCTGATCTCGGGGACGGCCTCCTTCGTGAACGCGCGGCTGGTGATGCGGCTGGGGATGCTGTGGCTCCTGCGACGGGCGCTGATGGTGCATTTCGTCCTGTCGATCGCGCTGCTCGCGGCCTGGTCCTCGGGAATGGTCCCGCGAGACGCCCTGTTCGCGCTGTTCCTGCTCTGGCAGATCGGCACCTTCGCGATGGCGGGGTTCACCATCGGCAACCTGAACGCCGTGGCGATGCAGCCGATGGGGCATATCGCGGGGATGGCGTCCTCGGTGATCGCCGCGGTGAGCACGGTCCTCGCCGTCGTCGTCGCCGCCGCGATCGGGCTCTCCTTCGACGGCACGCCGGTCCCGCTCGCCTTCGGGGCGGCGATCTGCATCGCGCTCGCGCTGCTGATCTCGCGCCGGCTGGAGGAGGAACCGATGGACCTGCCCGCGATGGGGCAAGCGGTGCATTGAGGGCGGCGGACCCGGTTCGGGGCCGTTCCGATCCGTGAAGCGCTCGGGCCCCGTGATGTGACGGGCCATGGGTCACCTCACGCCAAGGCAATGATCCGCCGGTCTGCCGGGCCGCGCCTGACCGCATCCCGGGGGCTCGGCCCCGCCTGCAAACGGGACCTGCCGTCGCCATAGCGACCTCGCGGTCCCATTCCGTCGTCCGACGACGCTAGGGGCGGTCCTTCTCGGGATGGGCGTCGATCAGGTCCTCGCCCTGCAGCAGGACGTTCGCGGCGTAGCCATGCACGACGATCGAGACGAGGATCGTCACGCCCACGATCCGCCACAGCGTCTCGATGTCGGTGAACTCCGCATGGGTCTGCGCGTAGGCGATGTAGAAGATCGACCCCATCCCGCGAATGCCGAAGAAGGCGACGCTGCGCCGCTCCTCCGGATTGCAGCGATGGCCGATCAGCGCGACGTAGCCCGCGAGCGGGCGCAGGACGAAGACGAGGGCGAGCGCGAAGCCCACGTCGCGCCATGTCACGTCGAAGAGCGTGCCGGCGCCGATGAAGGTGCCGAGCCAGAGCAGAAGGATGGCGAGGAGGATCGCCTCGAGTTGTTCGGCGCCGTGGTGGACGTATTTCTCGTAGCCGTCGTGGTCGGGATGACGCGGGGTCGAGCGTCCGGCCCGCGCGGCGAAGAACACCGCAAGGAAGCCGTAGCCGTCCACCGCCTCGGCCACGCCGTAGCTCAGGAGCGTCGAGGCGAGGATGACAACCACCGCGTTCCAGGCGCCCTGGGAGCCGTCGCCGATCGGCGAGAAGGTCACGGTGCTGAGCAACCAGCCGACGCCGTAGCCCGCGACGATCCCGGCGGCGACGCGATAGAGCACGTCGAAGCCGAGCCAGCTCCACAGCCATGCCTCGCCCTCGATCATCGTGGCCGCGCCGAGCGTCGCTGCGTGGATTGCGAAATAGACGAAAGGGAAGGCCAGCCCGTCGTTCAGCCCCGCCTCCGCCGTCAGCGCGACCTCCATCGGCGCCTCGTCCTGGCCGGGCGGCGAAACCTGGACCGAGCGGGCGAGGACCGGATCGGTCGGCGCGAGGACGGCCGCGAGGAGCAGCGCGCCGGGCAGGGTGAGGCCGAGCCAGGACACGCCGAGCGCCGTGACCCCGAGCAGCGTCAGCGGCATGCAGATGGCGAGCAGGCGCCAGGTCGGGTTCCAGCTGCGCCAGCCGGCCCGGGTGTCGATCGCGAGGCCGGCCACGGCGAGCGAGATGATGACGATGAGCTCCGACGCCCGCTCGATCACCCCGGCCTGCCAGCCGCCGGCGAGCGGATTGACGATCGGCATGCCGAGGCCGGCGAGGAACGCGCCGGCCAGCACGTAGAAGAACGGCAGGTTGAAGATGCGGAAGCGCTGCAGCGCCGGTTGCAGCGACAGGCCGAACAGGGCGAGCCCGGTGATGATGTAGATGACGTCGCGGCCGTCGATGGTCTCAAGCATCCGTCGAAGCTAGTGCGCGGGCACCCGACGTCGCGCGAAATCGTCCGTCAGCTTTCGCCGCCCCCGCGCCGGGCCGCGCCGGCCTGCACGGCGAGGTCGCGGGCCATCGCGAAGGCACCCTTGATGCGGTCGGCCTCGGTCGGGAAGTCGCGCTTGAGGACGAGCTTGTCGCCCTTGATGGTGGCCGCGCCGCGCTCGGACTTGATGAAGTCCACCAGCCCCTCGGGCCGGGCGAAGCGGTTGCCGTGGAACTCCACCGTCGCGCCCTTCTCGCCCACGTTCAGCTTCTCGATGCCGGCGGCCTTGCACATCGCCTTGATGCGCACGATCCGCATCAGGACGTTGACCTCCCGCGGGAGCGGGCCGAACCGGTCGATGAGCTCGGCGGCGAAGCCTTCGAGCTCCACCTTCTTCTCGAGCCCCGACAGGCGGCGGTAGAGGCCGAGCCGCAGGTCGAGATCGGCGACGTAATCCTCGGGGATCAGCACCGGCACGCCGAGATTGATCTGCGGCGACCAGTCGTCCGAGAGCGCGTCGGGTAGGTCCATCGTGCCGGCCTTGAGCTTGCCGATCGTCTCCTCCAGCATCGACTGGTAGAGTTCCGGCCCGACCTCGCGCATCTGGCCGGACTGCTCCTCGCCGATGATGTTGCCACCGCCGCGCAGGTCGAGGTCCTGGCTGGCGATGTTGAACCCGGCGCCGAGCGCGTCGATCGCGCCGAGCGCCTTCAGCCGCCGCTCCGCGCTGGTGGTGAGCTTGGCGCGGGGCTTCGTCGTCAGGAAGGCGTAGGCGCGGGTCTTGGAGCGGCCGACGCGGCCCCGGATCTGGTAGAGCTGGCTCAGCCCGAACATGTCGGCGCGCCAGATGACCATCGTGTTGGCGGTGGGGATGTCGATGCCGGACTCGATGATCGTCGTGGACAGCAGCACGTCGTACTTGCCGTCGTAGAAGGCGTTCATCCGGGCGTCGAGATCGCCCGCGGCGAGTTGACCGTGGGCGATGACGTAGCTCAGCTCCGGCAGCTGCTCGCGCAGGAACGCCTCCATGTCGGGCAGGTCGGTGATGCGGGGCACGACGACGAAGGACTGGCCGCCGCGGTAATGCTCCCGCAAGAGCGCCTCGCGAACCTGCACGGCGTCGAACTCGGAGACGTAGGTGCGGATGGCGAGGCGGTCGACGGGCGGCGTGCCGATGATCGACAGGTCGCGCACGCCGGTGAGCGACATCTGCAACGTGCGCGGGATCGGCGTGGCCGAGAGCGTGAGCACGTGGACGTCGGAGCGCATCTCCTTCAGGCGCTCCTTGTGGGTCACGCCGAAATGCTGCTCCTCGTCGATGACGAGCAGGCCGAGTTCGGCGAAGCGCACCCCCTTGGCGAGAAGCGCGTGGGTGCCGATGGCGATGTCCACGGTGCCGTCGGCGATGCCGGCGCGGGTCTCGGCGGCCTGCTTGGCGGGCACGAAGCGGGAGAGCTGCCGCACCCGGATCGGCAGGCCCCGGAAGCGGTCGGCGAAGGACTTGGCGTGCTGGCGGGCGAGCAGGGTGGTGGGCGCGATGACGGCCACCTGCTTGCCGGAGGTCGCGGCGATGAAGGCGGCGCGCATCGCCACCTCGGTCTTGCCGAAGCCCACGTCGCCGACGATCAGCCGGTCCATCGGATTGCCCGAGGCAAGGTCGGTCGCGACGTCCTCGATCGCCTGCAGCTGGTCGTCCGTCTCCTCGTAGGGGAAGCGGGCCGCGAAGGCCTCCCACATGTCGCGGGGCGGCTCGAGGATGGGGGCGCGGCGCAGCGCGCGCTCGGCCGCGATCCGCATGAGCCGTTCGGCGACCTGACGGATGCGCTCCTTCAGGCGGGCCTTGCGGGCCTGCCAAGCGCCGCCGCCGAGCTTGTCGAGAAGGCCCTCCTCCTGGCCGTAACGGCTGAGGAGTTCGACGTTCTCGACCGGCAGAAACAGCCGGTCGCCGCCCGCGTATTCGAGCGCCAGGCATTCGTGCGGGGCGCCGGCGGCGGTCACCGTCTCGAACCCGGTGAAGCGGCCGACGCCGTGATCCACGTGGACGACGAGGTCGCCCACCGACAGCGCCTGCGCCTCGGTCAGGAAGTTCTCGGCGCGACGCTTCTTCTTCCGGCCGCGGATCAGCCGCTCGCCCAGCACGTCCTGTTCGGAGATGACGGTGAGCCGCGTCTTGCCGACCGGTCCCTCCCAGCCGCGGTCGAGCGCCCAGACGGCCAGCCCGACCTCGCCCTTCGCGATCTCGGTCAGGCGGCGGACGGCTTTCAGCCCGGCGACGCCCTGATCCTCTAGCAGGCCCTGCAGACGCTCGCGCGCGCCGCCGGAATAGCTCGCGATCACCACGCCGCCGTCGCCGCGCTTCTCGGCGATATGCGCGGCCAGCGTCTCGAACAGGTTGACGTCCTCCAGCTGCCGCTCGGGCGCGAAGCTGCGGCCGATCCGCCCGCCGGCATCGGTGACGCCCGGGCCCGGCGCGGTGGGAAGCGGCGAGAGGTGCAGCACGCGGCGACCCGCGAGCGCGGTGTCGAGCGCCTCCGGATCGAGATAGAGCGTCTCGGGGCGGGCGGGCTTGTAGACGCTGTCGACGCGGCCCTTGGCCAGCATCGCCTCGCGCCGGTTGTCGAACATGTCGGTGATCTGCGTCCAGCGCTCGGCATGGTGCGCGGGGGAGGCCTCGTCGAAGACGAAGGAGGCGCGGGGCAGGTAGTCGGGCAGCGTCTCCAGCGTCTCGTGGAAGAAGGGCAGCCAGTGCTCCATTCCCTGCGCCTTCCGACCGGCCGAGACCGCCTCGTAAAGCGGATCGTCGGTGCCGGCCGCGCCGAACTCGATGCGGTACGTTTGCCGGAAGCGGGTGATGGCCGGGCCGTCGAGGATGACCTCGGAGACGGGGGCGAGCTCGATCAGCTGCAGCTGGTCCGTGGTCCGCTGGGTCGCCGGGTCGAAGCGTCGCAGCCCGTCGAGCGTGTCGCCGAAGAGGTCGAGCCGGATCGGCTGCGGCTGGCCCGGCGGCCAGATGTCGATGATGCCGCCGCGCGGCGACCAGTCGCCGGGCTCCGTCACGGTGGGCGTCTGGGTAAAGCCCATGCGGACGAGGAAGTCGCGGAGCGCGTCCTCGTCGATGCGCTGGTTCAGGCGGGCGGCGAAGCCCGCGCCCCGGAGCGTCGCACGGGAGGGGATGCGCTGGGTGACGGAGGCGAGCGTGGTCAGGATCACGAAGGCGCCGTCGAGCCCGTGCGCCAGCGCGGTCAGCGTCGCCATCCGGGTCGCGGCGATCTCGGGGGCGGGCGAGAGGCGGTCGTAGGGCAGGCAGTCCCAGGCGGGCAGGCGCAGGACGGTGACGCCGGCCCGATGCGTGCGGAGCGCGGCGGCCATCGCCTCGGCCCGCTTGTCGTCGCGCGCGACATGGACGACCGGCTGGCCCTTCTCGAGTTCCTTCAGGACGACATGCGCGTCGTAACCCTCGGGGGCACCACCGACACGGAGGTGACCCTTCGGCAGGGGGGAGGTGGCGTCCAGCATGGGGGATGCAGGTAACGACCGGCGCCGCGGTGTCAATGCCGCCGGCGGTCCGTCAGGGGTGCAGGACGCTCATGTTCAGGTTCACCCACATCCCCCACATCGAGGTCACGAAGATCGACATGATCCCGACGAACTGGATCGTCCGGCGCGTGCGGTAGAGAAGGTTGCCCAGATCGGCCACGTCGAGCCCCGGCACGCGCCGTGCCGCGCGCAGCATGATCGCCCCCACCAGCGTCATCGGGATCAGGAGGAGCAGCACCGCCTGCGCGAACTCGAACCCGTAGAGGAATCCGGCCAGCGCAAACGAGGTGATCGCGAAGCAGAGCAGCGCGACGATGACGAGCCCCGCCCGGTCGGCGATCTCGGTCAGGCGGCGGGCATGGATCCGGGCGAGCGCCTCCATGTCGGCGAGTGCCTGCCCGTCGCCCGAGGCGGCGCGGCGGACGAGATCGAAGGGCACGCCGACGATCCAGTGCGAGGCGGTCGACCACAGCGCCGCCAGCGCGATCCAGAACCAAAGGTTCGAGAAGGACCGCAGGTCGATGGCCTCGAAGGCCAGTTCCAGAAAACGGAAATCCAATTTTCCCCGTCCCTATCTATCGGCCCGTGCATGTCGCCCGGGCGGAGGCGGGTTGGCAAGCGCGGGCGGCTTGCGGGGGGCGGGCATCTGTCGCAAAGCTGCATCATGTCCGCCGCCTATCCCGCTTCCCGCCCGCGCCGCCTGCGCCGAACGCCCGCGCTGCGCGCCCTGACCCGCGAGCACCGCCTCTCGACCGACGACCTGATCTGGCCGGTCTTCGTCTGCGAGGGCGACGGCGTGACGCAGGAGGTGCCGTCGATGCCCGGCGTGATCCGTCGCTCCGTCGACCTGACCGCGGAGGCGGCGGCCGAGGCGCACGGCATGGGCATCCGGGCGATCTGCCTGTTCCCCTATACCGACCCGTCCCTCAAGAGCGACGATTGCGCGGAGGCGTGGAACCCCGACAACCTGTCGAACCGGGCGACGCGGGCGATCAAGCGGGCGGTGCCAGAGATCGCGGTGATGACCGACATCGCGCTCGACCCCTACAACGCGCAAGGTCATGACGGGATCGTGCGCGACGGGGTGATCGTCAACGACGAGAGCGTCGTGGCGCTGGTGAAGATGGCGATGGCGCAGGCCGAGGCGGGGGCCGACATCCTCGGGCCGTCGGACATGATGGACGGGCGGATCGGCGCGATCCGCAGCGCGCTGGAGGCGGCGGGCCGGAGCGACGTGACGATCATGTCCTACGCCGCCAAGTACGCCTCGGCATTCTACGGCCCGTTCCGGGACGCGGTGGGCGCATCGGGTGCGCTCAGGGGCGACAAGAAGACCTATCAGCTCGATTTCGCCAATTCCGACGAGGGGCTGCGCTGCGTCGCGCGCGACCTCGACGAGGGGGCGGACATGGTGATGGTCAAGCCCGGCCTGCCGTATCTCGACCTCTGCCGTCGGGTGAAGGACACCTTTGCCGTACCGACCTACGCCTATCAGGTCTCGGGCGAATACGCGATGATCCGCGCGGCGGCGGGCAACGGCTGGATCGACGGCGAGCGGGCGATGATGGAGAGCCTGATGGCCTTCCGCCGGGCGGGCTGCGACGGCGTGCTGACGTATTTCGCGCCCGAGGCGGCTTCGCTCATCCGGGCGGGGTGGGAGTAGCGGCCTCCCCCGGGGGTTCGCCGTTGCGCCGTCCGTCGCGGCGCGGCAGGGAGAGCGCGTGAAACCGCGATCCGACACCGCCCGCCTCGCCGCCCTGACGCTCGTGCTCTGCGTGGTGGCGGGCCTGCTGCTGCCGCGCATGGGGGCCGCGCTGGCGGAGGTCGCCGGCTTCGAGGCGGCCGTGATCTGCCGCGGCGACAGCCTGGCGGTCCTGCATCTGGGATCGGACGGGACGCCGGTCGAGGTCGAACTTCCCGACCACGGACCCTGCGCGGTGCCCGATCTCTTGCGCGAAGTCGTGCCCGCCACGCCGGTCTGGCACCGTCTGGTTCCCGTCGCGCGCCCCGCCGTCGCCACAAGCGTCCCGCCGCCGCTCGCGCGTTGGCACGGTCCGCCGCCGAAGCGGGGCCCGCCCCGGCCCGCCTGATCCCCGCCCCGGCGATGCCGGGACCGCCTTCACGACAGATCAGGACAAGACCATGAAACGCATCCTATTCCTCGCCGCCCTTCTGGGCGCCCCCGCGCATGCGCATGACTACGCGACCGGCGCGCTCGCCATTGCGCATCCCTATGCCATCGAGACCGTGGCTAACGCGCCCGTCGGCGGCGGCTACATGACGATCTCCAACACCGGTCCGACCGACGACCGGCTCATCGCGGTCGAGGTCGCGCCCGACCTGGCCGGCCTCGTGCAGCTGCACGAGATGTCGATGGATAACGGGGTGATGCGAATGGGTCCGCTGGAGGGTGGCGTCCCGCTCCCGGCGGGCGAGACGGTCACGCTGGAGCCCGGCGGGCGGCACGTCATGTTCATGCAGCTCGGCACGGGGCTCGCGGCGGGAACCGAGATCCCCGCCACCCTGATCTTCGAGAAGGCCGGGCCGGTGGACGTCGTCTTCAAGGTCGAGCCACGCGGCGGCGAGGACGGCCATTCCGGGCATTAGGTCGTCCGGGCCGGCCTGTCGCCGGCCCGCATCCGTCAGGCGCCGACGCCGATCGGGCAGGTGACGCCGGTGCCGCCGATGCCGCAATAGCCCGCCGGGTTCTTGGACAGGTATTGCTGGTGGTAGTCCTCGGCGGGGTAGAAGGCCGGGGCGTCGACGATCTCGGTGGTGATCTCGCCGTAGCCGGCGCCCTTCAGGCGCGGCTGGAAGGCCTCGCGGCTGACCTCGGCGGCGGCCTTCTGCTCGGGCGTGTAGGTGTAGATGCCGGAGCGGTATTGCGTGCCCATGTCGTTGCCCTGGCGCATGCCCTGGGTCGGGTTGTGGCCTTCCCAAAAGGTCCGCAGCAGGTCCTCGTAGGCGATCTTCTCGGGGTCATAGATCACGCGGACGATCTCGTTGTGCCCGGTCCGGCCGGAGCAGACCTCCTCGTAGGTCGCGTTCGGCGTATAGCCGCCGGCATAGCCCACGAGGGTCATGTGCACGCCGGGCAGCTTCCAGAACATGCGTTCCACGCCCCAGAAACAGCCCATGCCGAACATCGCTTCCTCCATGCCCGCGGGCACGTCGTTCGAGAGAGGCGTGCCGTAGACGTGGTGCGTTCCGGTCAACGGGATCGGGGTGTCGCGGCCGGGCAGGGCGTCGTCCTTCGACACCATTTCGGACTTCTTGCGCAGCAGGTTGAACATCGTGTCTCTCCTTGTTGCAGATGAATATAGTCGTCGGACAGCCGCCTTACAGGGGTCGGCCGGGGACACGGCGGCCGACCCGGCGTTCAAATCGTCGTGCCCATGGGGGCGCCCGGGGCCGCCCAACTGGAGGCCGGACATCGCGCCGTCGACCTAGCTCGCGAGCACGTTGCGGAACTGCCAGGGGTCGCTTTCGTCGATATCCTCGGGAAAGTGCTGCCAGCGGTCCTGCAGGGGCGTCCAGTCGGTGTAATGTGCCTCGACGGGGCCGAGATAGGGCGTCTGGATCTCGAGGCAGCGGGCATGATCCATCTCGTCGGTCTCGACGATGCCGGCATCCGGGTTCTCGAGCGCCCAGACCATGCCGGCGAGGACGGCGGAGGTGACCTGGAGCCCGGTCGCGTTCTGGTCGGGGGCGAGGCGCTTCGTCTCCTCGTTCGACAGGCGCGAGCCGTACCAGAGCGCGTTCTTCGCGTGACCGAACAGGAGGACGCCGAGCTCGTCCACGCCCTCCACGATCTCGTCCTCGGTCAGGATGTGGTGATCGGCCTGCGTGACGCCGGCGCCGAACATCTCGTGCAGCGACAGGACCGCGTCGTCGCAGGGATGGTAGGCGTAGTGGCAGGTCGGGCGGAACTCCGGGCCCGGACCGTCGCCCACCGTGTAGTAGTCGGCGATCGAGATCGCCTCGTTGTGGGTGACGAGGTAGCCGAATTGCGGCCCCGGCGTCGGGCACCAGGTGTGGACGCGGGTGATCGCGCCGGGCCGATTCAGCCAGATCGCCGATTGGCAGCCGGAGCCGTGCCGTCGGGCGTTCTCCGGGAACCAGGTCTCGTGCGTGCCCCAGCCGAGCTCGGCGGGCTGGAACCCCTCGGCGATGAAGCCCTCGACCGACCAGGTGTTGACGAACACGTCGCGGGGGCGGGGCTTGTGGCGCGCCTGCGTGTCGCGCTCGGCGATGTGGACGCCCTTGACGCCGAGCGACTGCATGCGCCGCGCCCAGCCTTCGCGCGTCGCGGGAGTGGTCGCGTCCGCGCCGGTATCCTCGGCCAGGCGCAGGAGCGCGGCCTTGACGAACCACGACACCATGCCGGGATTGGCGCCGCAGCAGGACACGGCGGTGGTCCCGCCCGGGTTCGCCGCCTTCTCGTCGCGGACGGCCTGGCGCAGGGCGTAGTTCGTGCGGGCGGCGTTGTCGTCGGTGTCGAAGTAGAAGCCGGCCCAGGGTTCGACCACGGTGTCGATATAGGGCACGCCCTGCTCGCGGCAGAAGCGCATGAGGTCGAGCGAGGACGTGTCGACCGAAAGATTGACGCAGAAGCCGCGGCCGGGGGTCAGCAGCTCTCCCAGCACCTCGCGGTAGTTGTCGGGCGTCAGTGCCACCTGCCGGTGGGCGATGCCGCGGTCGTCGAGATGGGCGGAGGCGCGGTCGGAGGGGTCGATCACGGTGAGCTGCGCCGGATCGTAGTCGAAATGTCGCTCGATGAGCGGCAACGTGCCGCGACCGATCGAGCCGAACCCGATCATGACGATGGCGCCGTCGATTTGGGCGTGAATGGGGTGGGTCATCGGCGGGTCCTTTCCGTTCGGGCGCGTTCTAGTAGCGCGGGCGGCCCGTCTCCAGTACCCTCCGGTTCAAATCGGGGGTGGATCGTCACGTCGGGATGTCGTTCCGCCGGGCGCCGCGCGCGCCTGGGGATCGACGGGGGATGCCGGCGGTCACCCCCGCGGCATCGGATCGACCGCATACGATCGCGGTGGCGGCGGGTGTCGGCAGATCGAGGGAGCAGGATGGGCAAGCCGGTCGAAGATCGAGTCCCGCAGGAGGACGGGACGCATGCGTCCGGCCTGCCCTACGATCCCGAGCAATGGGAGCGGCGGCTCGAGCGGGCGCGGGCCGAGCGCGCCGAGGTGCTTCGCCGCCGGCGGGACGGGGAGGTTGCGGCCACCGACGCGGCGCCGGAGGCCGCCGTGGCCGCGAGTTCCGCGACCGGGGCGCGTATCCTCCGGGCTCCGGCGGAAGGGCGCGCGCCGCAGGCCGCGCCGCCGCCAATCGTCGATCCGGCCGACCGGCCGATCCGTCCGCCCGAGACGCGATGGAAGCTCCTCGCATTCACATGCCTCGGCGTGTCGCTCCTGTGCATCGGCATCGCGATCGGCGCGACGATGGCGGGCCGGTGGCGACCCCTCGCGGAGGATGCCGGGGCGCCCGCGACGATCACGGTCGAAGCCGGTCCGATGCCGTCGGCCGCCGCCGCGCCGGAGATCGACAGGCCGGCCGAGGCAACACGGCCCGCACCGGCCGTCGCGGACGCTTTGACGGACTCCGATGTGGCACAACGCGGCGATCCGGACCTTCGGGAGCTTGCCGGGGATCCGGCGCCACCCGCAACGGAGTCGTCGGAGACCGAGACAGTGGAGCCGCCCGTGCCGGTTTCGGATCCCGCACGGACCGAAGCTCCGAGGGTCGAGATCGTGCCGTCGTCGGAGGCGGATTTGGCCGACCCGACGGCTTCGCCCGCCGATGCGAAGGCCGACACCGACACGGCCGAGGACGTCCTCGGTACGAACGACGCTCCCACGGAGGACACGTCCGTGTTGCCCGCGGCGCTGACGAGCGGCGTCGATCTCGTCGTCCACGCGCCGCGGAGCGTGAACGCGGCAGCGCGCGAGGCGCTGTCGGAGGCGCTCCGCTCGGCCGACTTCGCGGTGAACGCGCCGCTCACCGTCAACCTGACGATCAGCGAGACGCATCTGCGGTACTATCATGCGGCGGACGAGGCGGCGGCCACCGCGATCGCGTCCGTCCTGGGCGTCCCGGCGCGCGACTTCACTTCGTTCCGGCCCTCCCCGCGCGACGGTCTCGTGGAGGTCTGGATGGCCGGGCACGGGACAACGCGCCGGGAGAGCCCGCGAGAGGCCGGACCGGGGGATCTACCCGCCTTGATCTCGCGCATCCGGAACGCGATTCAGCGGAACCGGCCGTAGCTAGAGGCCGTCGCGAAATCTGTGATCATGGCGATCTGTATCGTGAGCCAGCACTTGGCCGAGGCGATTTCGAGCCGCGTGCCACATTTGCCCGGACAGTAAGAAATCCGTGACGGCCATGAAGCCTGCCCGGGGGCATCCACAATCACATTGGACGCGCTGCGCTGGCTGATGGGAGGGTAGCCCCCGAAGCGCCGCAACGCTGCCGAACAGTGTGACGGCGAGCCAGACCTTATTCATGACCCCGTCTTCTTCGCATGGCGGGCCATGTCGAGAGCATCGAACTGGGCACATATGACGGCGAGGAACCGCGAGAGGTTCGACAGCCAGTGCATCCAGCGCGGGTTCGCTTTCGTCGCTTCGAGCCGCCTGGGAAGGCGACGCGGCAATTCCGAAGCTGTTGCGCCTAAATACGAAAAGGCCGCCCCGGCGGGACGACCTCTCGATCCTAGCGGGATGCGCCGATCAGTTCTGCGCGTAGTATTCGATGACGAGATTCGGTTCCATCACCACCGCGTAGGGCACGTCGGACAGGCCGGGCGTGCGCACGAAGGACGCAGTCATCTTGGAATGGTCGGCCTCGAGGTAATCCGGCACGTCACGCTCGGCCATGCCGACGGATTCGAGCACGATGGCGAGCTGCTTGGACTTGTCCCGGACGGCGATCACGTCGCCTTCCTTGACGCGGTAGGAGGGGATGTTCACCCGCTGGCCGTTCACGGTGACGTGGCCGTGGTTCACGAACTGGCGCGCGGCGAAAACGGTCGGCACGAACTTGGCACGGTAGACCACGGTGTCGAGCCGGCGTTCCAGCAGACCGATGAGCAACTCGCCGGTATCACCGCGCTGACGCTCGGCCTCGGCGTAGATGCGGCGGAACTGCTTCTCGGTCAGGTCGCCGTAATGACCTTTCAGCTTCTGCTTGGCGCGCAGCTGCAGGCCGAAATCGGACAACTTGCCCTTGCGTCGCTGGCCGTGCTGGCCGGGGCCGTATTCGCGGCGGTTGACCGGGCTCTTCGCGCGGCCCCAGATGTTCTCGCCCATGCGGCGGTCGAGCTTGTACTTGGCAGAGGTGCGTTTGGTCACCGTCTGATCTCCTTCGTTTGGGCCCCTAGCGGGGCATGAAGGGCGTTGTCCTCTGACGCGCAGGCACGTCTGACAGGCATCCCCTCGCGGGGGCCACCAACACCAATGGAAGCCGCCCCCTAGGCGGAGTCCTGGACAGTGTCAACCGGACCCCCGGTCGATCGAGCGTGCCAACGGGCGGACAAGCTACTGCCGTCCGCCCGTGCCTGTGAAAAGAGGATGCGCCCGCACTTACCCCCGCGCGCCAAGACATCCCTGCCTCAGGGTTACCGTTTGTTATTCTTCGTATTTCCGGCCACTGCCCGACCGCTGATCGTTCATAACCCATGGTAGAATCGCGCGTCAAACATTGATTCGGACCCGGATCGGATATTATCCAATGCGACCGGCTGTCGCGGCAACCCTATGAGCGCTTCCGTACGAAAACCGTTGAATTCGAGGACGTCGAGGGCAGCCTGCCAACGGTCTTCCGCGACGTCAGTGCCACGGTCGAGAATGCGCGCGATTCCGCCGTCGGGGCTGGCCACGATGGCGGTACGGTTATCGGCGTCGATCCAGAGTATCAACAGCGCGGTTCCGTCCGACAGGGCCAGCCGACCGGGTCCGGCGAGTGTCGCGCCGCGGCTTCGGCGCCCTTCGGCGCAGAGTTCTTCCATCAAAAGGCCCGCGGCAGTGACGGTCACATCCAGCACGGGGCAGGGGGCCGCATCCGACAGATGCGCGATCTCGTACCAGCGACCGGCGAAACCGGCGGGGTCGAAGTCCGCCTTGGACGCGATGGTAACACCCGGGTCGCGGAACGTCGCCGTCGGCGCGGCTGGCGCGCAGGCAACGAGAAGTCCGAGGAGGAGCAGGCCGCGCATGTCTCAGCGCGGCATCGGGATCTCGACCATCGGCAGGCCGGCGAGGATGGCGCGGGCGCCGCTGCCCATCAGTTCGGTCAGCGCCCGGTCGCGCGAGCGCAGCCCGCCGGTATAGGTTCCGTAGGCGGGAAGGATCAGCCGCCGGTCGTCGCGCAGGAAGCAGGGGCGGGAAATCGCGCGGCCCCGGACCGAGAGGGAGGCCTTCGGATGGTAGTGCCCTGAGACCTCGAACGTCCCGTCGTCGGTCGCGATGTGCCGGAAGGTCATTGGCCCGCAGGTCACTCCCTCCGCGGCGTGTCCGCCGAGCCCCGTCGGCGCGGGATCGTGATTGCCGGTCACCCAGGTCCAGTCGCGCCCCGCGACGAGGCGTTCGAGCCAGTCGCGGAAAGCGGGGGCCAGGCCCTCGACCGCGGCCATGTCGTCGAAGCTGTCGCCGAGCGAGATCACGGCGGCGGGGTCGGTCTCGTGGATGTCGGCCTCGAGCCGGGTCAGCGTGTCCACCACTTCGTAGGGCGGCAGGAGCGCGCCACCGCGGCGCGCGATCCGCTCGGACTTGCCCAGATGCAGGTCGCTGACGACGAGGAGGTGCGCAGCCGGCCAGTGCAGCGCGCCCGAGGGCCGCGCGATCAGCCTTTCGCCGGCGAAGGTGAAGGTATGGCCGTTCCCCATGCGTTCGGGTGAATCACGGGGGCGGGGCGAACGCAAGAGGGCGGAGGCTCAGTCGGGCTCCAGCCCCGCCTCCGCGAGCAGCTTCGCCGCCTCCTCCTCGATCAGACGGGACTCGGCGCGGCCCTTGATCGGGACGATGCCGCGCTCGAGGAAGAGGGGCGCGGCGAGGGGGGTGACCCGCTCGAGGTCGATCTGGTCGATGCGGTCGCCCACCGTCTCGAGCAGGAGTTCCACCCGGCCGAAGTCGATATGGCCGCGCATCGCCTCCTCCTCGGTGATCTTCAGCATCAGGTGTTCGGGATCGTAACGGTGGAGCGTGTCGTAGAGGATGTCGGAGGAGAAGGTCGCCTGCTTGCCGGAGGACCGCTTGCCCGGGAAGTTGCGGTCGATCAGCCCGGCGACGATGGCGGCGTTGCGGAAGGTGCGCTTCATCACCGCGTTGCCGCGGAGCCAGGATTCGAGTGCGTCCCGCACCCCCTCGTGATGCATGAAGCGGGCGACATCGGGGACCGGCTTCAGCCCGGAGATGAGGGCCGCGTAGTCCGAGCAGACGAAGGAGAGCGGTTCCAGCCCCGCCTCCTCCATCCCCTTGGTGATGAGGAGCGCGAGCGTCTGGTGCGCGTTGCGCCCCGCGAATCCATAGAGGCAGACATGGTTGCGGCCGTCGCGCGGGAAGGTCTCGATCAGCAGACGGCCGGGCTCCGGCATGCGGGAGTACCGTCGCTGCAGGTCGAGCCAGTCGCGGGTGTGGCCGGGGAAGGCCGCGTAGTCGCCTGCATGCAGAATACGCTGGATGCGCTCGGCGAGCTGCACCGAGGTCGTCCACTTGTAACCGATATAGGTGGCGATCCGCGGCTCCTTCTCGGGGCGGGGGGAGACCTCGACCGTCATCTCGCGCATGTTCTCGAAGCGCACGACCTGCCCGCCCATCAGGAATGTGTCGCCGGCGGAGAGCGTGTTGGCGAACCCCTCCTCGATCTCGCCCAACGGCATGCCGCCCCGGCCCTTCATGCGGACCTTCAGGTTGTCGGTGTCGATGATGGTGCCGATGTTCATGCGGATCTGGCGCGCGGCGCGCGGGTCGCGCAGGCCCCACAGGCCGGGCGCGCGTTCCTTGAGCCGCTGGTAGCGGTCGTAGGCGCGCAACGCGTAGCCACCGGTGGCGACGAACTCGAGGCATTCGTCGAAGGCGGCGCGGGTGAGCGTGGCGAAGGGCCCGACGGAGCGCACTTCCGCGAAGAGCGTGTCGTCCTCGAAATCGCCGGCGCAGGCGACGATGGCGATATGCTGGCAGAGCACGTCGCGTGGCCCGTCGAGCCGCAGGTCGCCGTCGAGGTCGCCCTCGCGCACCGCCTCCAGCGCGGCCACGCATTCCACGACCTCGAACCGGTTCGCGGGAACGAGGCGGGCCTTCGACGGCGCGTTGTAGCGGTGGTTGGCGCGGCCGATCCTCTGGACGAGGTTCTTGACCTTCTTCGGCGCGCCGATCTGGATCACGAGGTCGACGTCGCCCCAGTCGATCCCCAGATCGAGGCTGCCCGTCGCGACGATGGCCTTGAGCTCGCCCTTGACCATCGCCGCCTCCACCCGCTGCCGTGCCTCCTTGGAGAGGGCGCCGTGATGGATGCCGATGGGCAGGTCGTCCTCGTTGGCGAGCCAGAGGTTGTGGAAGAAGATCTCCGCCTGCGCGCGGGTGTTGTGAAAGACGAGCGTGGTGTTGTGGCGCTTGATCTCGCGCAGCACGTCCGGGATGGCGTAGCGCCCGCCCGAACCGGCCCAGGGCGGTGCGTCGGTCGTCGGCAGGATGTCGATGTCCGGGGCCGGACCGGGATCGGCGTCGACGATCGGGCAGGGATCGGGATGGCGCGCGAGGTAGTGCGCGATCACGCCCGGGTCGTCCACGGTGGCCGACAGGCCGACACGCCGCAATCCGGGGGCGATCGTCTGCAGCCGCGACAATGCGAGCATGAGCTGATCGCCACGCTTGTTCTCCGCGAGCGCGTGGATCTCGTCGACGACGATGCGCTTCAGCCCGGCGAAGGTGCGGTGCGCGTCCGGATAGCTGATCATCAGCGCGAGCGATTCCGGGGTCGTCAGCAGGATATGCGGCGGGTCGGCGCGCTGGCGCTTGCGGACGGTCTGCGAGGTGTCGCCGGTCCGGTCCTCGACCCGGATCGGCAGGCCGGCCTCCTCGATGGGGGTGCGCAGGTTGCGCTTGATGTCGTTGGCGAGCGCCTTGAGCGGGCTCACGTAGAGCGTGTGCAGCCCCTCGTGGCCGCCCTCCGCGAGTTCCGCCAGCGTCGGCAGGAACCCGGCCAGCGTCTTGCCGCCGCCCGTGGGCGCGATGAGCAGGAGCGAGGGGGCGGCGGCGCGCGCCAGCATCTCCCGCTGGTGCGGATGCAGGACCCAGTGGCGGCGCGCGAAGAAGTCGGCGAGCGGGGCTGGCAGGTCCGGGGGGGCGGGTGCGTCCATCCGGTCTAGCCTAGCGCTGCCGCCGGGCGGGGGAAGCCCTCAGCGGCGGGCGCGTTCGGCGCGGTAGAACTCCGCGAGGCGCGCGGCGGTGAGCGCGTCGGGGCCGCCGGTCCCGGCGATGCGTTCCTGCGCCCGGATCTCCTCGGCGAGCTCGTCCGTCTCCATCGCGGCGGCGCCGGCGGCGATGACATGGTGCAGATCGGCCGGGTCGCAGCCCGTCGTCGCGCAGGCGTCCGCAAGCGCCATGTCGAGCGTGGCGCCGGCGGCCACGGAAGCGACCTGCGCGAGGCTGTCGGCGGCCATCGTCTCGACGGTCGCGGCCTTGGCCTGCAAGCCGCCCCACACGCCGAGCCCGGCCACGAGCGACGCGATCAGCAGCAGGGCATAAAGGACGAGGCGCCGGAAGAGGCCGGGGTCGTTCGCATCGTGCCTGATCATCGCGCGCTCCTTCCCGCTCTTGTTGGCGTAGGGCAGGATCGACACCGAATCGGGCTGAAAGAGGGCGAAGTGCGGCAGGTCGGTCACGGCCGCGCCGATTTCCGTGCTCATGTGCCATCCACCGGTTCAGACGCGCCTCGAGAAACGCGTTCGGGTTCGCAGGATCGGCCGCCGACGTCCGATATCGTGCCGGGAATGCCTTTCGGGACAGCCAAGCCGGGCCGGTGCGCGGGAAGGGCGGATTTGCGAGGCGGGATCATCGGACGGCGCTCCGGCGGGACGCCTTCCTGGTTGGCATCGGAAGGTTTCGATTCCCTGAAGGCTCAGCCCGCCGCCGCCAGACCGAGATAGGCGAGTTGCGTCGCGGCGAGCGTGACGCCCATCGGAAAGTCCTTGGGTTCAGACCAGCTTGTCCAGTGCGGCGTGCGGCTACGGATCGCTGGAAAGCGACGGGCGAGTCGATGCAGGGCGAAGGTGACGAGCAGCAGCGCGGCGAAGAGGAACAGGAGTTCCGCGAGATCGGGCCGCGCCACGAAGGGTGCGATCGCGGCCGCGAACTTGGCGTCGCCCGCTCCGACGGCACGCAGGGTCGAGAGTAGGAAGCCGGCGATCAGGACCACGACCACATGCACGTATCGCCAGAAGTATTCGCTCATCGGCAGCAGGAAGGGCCCCGCCACGACGAAGATCGCGAAGAGCGCCAGAACCGCCTCGTTGCGGATCCTCATCGCGTTCAGATCCGTGTAGGCGACCCAGAGGCAGATCGGCAGCGAGAGCAGGCCGAAAACCGCACCTTGCAGCGGCGTGGTCGCGAGAGAGGTCAGCAGCCCGTTCATCGGCTCAGGCATCCAGCGGCCGGGGTGGAAGGGTTGCGGCGGAATGGCGGGGATACGCGGCGGTCGCATCGACGAGCGGCCCTGGCCCGGCTCGGGTTTCGCTTCGCCGGATCGCCGGGGACGCTGTATTGTGCGCAAACTGTGCTATCTCTTCCTGCGCCATCGGCAGGATCGGCAAATCGTGGTCTTGCCATACGCTCCGGGTCCGGTTGAACGCGCTTGGGCGGCCCATCGCGCCTGTCCGATCAATGTCGCGCGTAGGACGAATGCTTTCTGACACGGCCTCGGCGCCATCGCTCCAGGAGGGGCATGATGCTGCCTGATGGCCTACGAGCGTTCTTCCCCCTTGGTGCCTCGTTTCTCCTAGAGGCTGATCCAACGGGGTCGGGGTGCAGGTTCCATCGCGTCCCATTGTGGCGTCAGGCGGAACGTGTCTTTCTGCGGCGATCGATGGGCGGCATGAGCAGCATTCCCGGACGAACCGCCCCTTCGAGCCTCTCTCATACCTCACCGTGCGAACGCGACGGGGACAGGCTTGCCGAGGGATCGGGAAGGGCGGTTCATCGGCCTCGGGACGAGACAACCCGATTACGCCGGACGCGACGCGACCTGCCGGTCGCTACGGCGTCAGGGGGCGCTGTCCCGTGGCCGGACCGGTTTCGGTCGCGACGACGCGCTCCTGGCTCGGGCGCGCCTCCATGCGTGCCTTGAAGTTCTCATCGAGCCCCTTCGAGATCACCCCCGTGACCGCGAGACCGAGGCCGACGAGCGCGGCGGAAAGGATCACCCAGTCGATCGTCACGCTGCCGCGCTCGGCGGTCAGGAAGGCACGGATGGCGTCGGGCATGGCTCGGGTCCCCTGTCGAAGCTGGCGTGCCGGTCCGACTCGACCGGCTCGGGACAGGGTGGCGGGGAAAGGCGGCAGGAATGCGTCGGATTTAGGAAAATGCGATGCAGTTGCGGCAGGATGGCCACAGATGGACGCGGAAACGGCGGGAAACGGAGACTCCCGGGCGCTGGAGACGATCCGGCCAACAGGGCGCCGAACCCCGGATGTCTCGCTTACTGGCGGAGGCCGGCCTCGACGTCGGGCTGCGAGGCGGCGCCGTGCCCCGCTTCCAGTTTTGGCTCGATACGCGTCGAGAACTCATCCGCGCGTGACGACACGACGCCCATCGCGGCAAGCCCCAGACCCACGAGGGCGGCGGCAAGCACAACCCAGTCGACGGTCACGGCGCCACTTTCGGCGTAGAGGAAGGTCTTGATCGATTTCATCATGGGAATGGGTCTTCGTTGCTGTTGTCCTGAACGGATTGTCGGGCGGCGCCCGGTCGATGGGACCGATCTGCCGGGCGAATGCGGCGCAATCTGGATCGGGGTCGGACGGACGGATGGCCGATGTCGCGGCTTCATCGCGAATTGTCGGGATCGTCGTGCGGCCGCGATGCAATTCAGGTCTGGAAACGGTGCAGGGGCCGCGCCTGCCAGCGCGACCCCCTGTCCCTCGGTGCCAGACCCGTGGATGCGGTGACGTTTCCCGTTCGGTTCGCCACGCCCGAAAGCGTCGCGAGGGCTGCTCGATCGCCACATGTGATGCCCGGATGATCCGGTGCTTGTTGATCCTCGGCCTCGGGGCTATCTGCCGTCGTCCCGTGCCGCGGATGAAAACAAGTCTGCCGGGCAAATGCGGCAGGATCGTGTCAAATTCGGCAAAAAATTGCGGTGACGTTCAAGAGCCGGATATCATGCGGTGTTATCAGGATTCCGCTATTAATCCGGGCATCCGGGGTGCCGCGCCGGAGGGCCTGATGTCGAACATGTCACACCGGGCTGCCTGTCTGGGTCTCGGCGACTTACGCGCGGACTTTCGTGACGTGTGAATGGAAAACCGGCAGGGGCGGGTCCCATTCCCACGCACACGGCCCCGAGCGCATCGCAACAGGCGCTAAAGCTTTTCGGCATTAACCCGAGCCGTATCCGGCAGCAGTGAAGTCGTTCCAGCACTCCTGCGGGTCGTAGAGATCACAGATCGCACCGATGGCGTCGAACATCTCTGTGAATGTCCGTGCGC
>NZ_CANLTR010000004.1 GCF_947494055.1 uncultured Jannaschia sp.
TCCCTCCTCGCTCTCGGCATCATGCCGATCTTGCGCGGATCATCCACTCATAGCCCCTGTTCAGATTTCCCCAGCCACCTCTCCTCCTTGCGGCCCCATTCGTCGGCTCCGATCGACACCAGGACGCATTGCTTTTCCTCAGCCATGCGCGGCCGGAAGTAGACGCCGTCCGCCCAGATGTAGACGATGCGCCGAGGTCGCGACGCTGCCAACCTTCATACTCCTTCAACCACGCAGCCTTCAGCTGCGAGATCGTGGTCGAGCACAGCCCCGCCGCGTTCGGGCCGAGCAAGGCCGCAAGCGCCTCCTGGAAGTCGGCAGTGGAAATGCCCTTGAGGTAAAGCCAGGCCAGCAGCTCCTCGACGACTTCGCCTTGCGCAGGTAGGGCGGCAGGATGGCCGAGGTGAACCGGACCTTCTCCACCCCGTCGCCGTGGTCTCGCACCCGAGGCACCTTCACCGGCACCGGGCCGATCCCGGTCATGACCTCGCGCTCAGGCAGATGACCATGCCGGACAAGCCGCGCGCCCGTCCTCGGTCGTCGCATCGGCATGGGCCGACATCAGCGCGGCCAGCTCCGCCTCCAGCGCCTGCTCGATCAGCCGGCGCACGCCGGATCGCAGGAGGTCCGTCAGCGGATCGGGCGAAAATCCAGATGGGTCGGGAAGCTCGGTGATGGTAGCTTTCGTCCTGTGGCATATCCCTTTCCCGGCAGAGAATTGAGGCGCGTGAACAACGCCGTGATATGCCGCCCTCAGGGCCATCACCACTTTCAGCTATAGTTCTACATCCGGTGGCTGGAGGCGCGACTGGACGGAATGCAGCCGATACTGTTGGAAAAGTCCGCCCGTGGACGGGCTTGGAAGCGGGCCTGATCTGGGGGACTGCCTTCTTTTAGGCGGTTTTGGGTGCCACAGGTATCAGCTTCGCCATCTTCCGGAAGTTCTAGGCTGTCGCGGCGAGAAGGAACTCGTCTTTCGCTTCGTTCGGTCCTCTGAGGCGCAGCCGGTCGAGTTCTAGGATGCGCTTAAGGTGCGCGAAGAGCATCTCGACCTTTTTCCGGGCGTAGCTCGAGGCAACATAGGCATCCGTCTTGGCGATCGCGCGGGCCCTGTCCCGCGCGTCCTCATGGAGGTGGCACGCGATCTTGCGGATGGCCTAGACCGGCGTGCACCGCGCCCTGAGGGCGCAGACCGAGTAGTCAGCCTTGCTGGCGAAGTAGCGGTAGGTGTTGTCCTTGCACAAGCCGAAGTGCGGCTTGGTCATCGTGCTCCAGTACTTCTTGAGCTTCTTACCGTTCAGGCATGTGTACTCGTTCGCTTGTGCGTCGAAGACGAAGTCCGTTGCCTGGAAGGCACCGTCCTTGCGCGTGGTCTTGTCGAAGACGGGGATGTGCGGCTCAATTTTCTGCTCCCCGACAAGCCTCAAGCCAATCAATAGGTCCTGAGCCTAAAATCCGCCATGTCGCGCACCCGAATTTTCAGCAGGTAGTTTAAGTCGACGGCGACCGCACCCCCGCCGGTCCGATCATGCGGATGGTCATCGCCATGCGGGCCTTCTGCTGGGCGACGACAGGCTTGGCCCTTTGCGCGCACCGCCGATTTCTCGGCATTGGCGCGGCGGGTGCGCATCGGCGATCTGTCCGCCCCGTGGTAGAGGCCCGCCGCCGTTATCGCCCAGCCCAGACACGCGAACAGGTCGGCAAAAATGCCTGCCGCGAGGAGGGCCTCGCGGAAGTCCCGGAAGTTATTCGCATCCGGCACCTGAATCTCGAGTTTGCGCTGGAAGCACAGCATCTACGACGGTTGTTCGGACCATTGTCTACCCAACAACCTGAGCCATCCGTGACCCACACACGCAAAAACCCCCGCCGGAAAAGCGGGGGCTCCAGCATCTCAAAGCGTCCTAGGTTCAGTCCGCGGTCAGGAGCGGTGGGCGCTTGTTCGAGATTTTCGAGGGGCCCGGCTCGTCGATCCGCAGGTCCAGATCGCCGTCCTTGACGCCGACCTTGACCACGCCGCCCTTGGCGAGCTTGCCGAAAAGCAACTCCTCCGCCAGCGGCTTCTTGATGTGCTCCTGAATCACACGGGCCAGTGGGCGTGCGCCCATCTTGTCGTCGTAGCCCTTCTCGGCAATCCACTCGGCCGCCGCACGGGTGAGCTCGATCGAGACGCTGCGGTCCATCAGTTGCGCCTCCAATTGCAGCACGAACTTCTCGACCACCTGCAGGATCGTGTCCTTCGGCAGCGGCGCGAAGCTGATGACCGCGTCCAGACGATTGCGGAATTCCGGCGTGAAAGTCCGCTCGATCGCCGCCGTGTCCTCGCCCTCGCGGCGGTCGCGGCCGAAGCCCACGGCAGCCCGCGCGGCGTCGGAAGCCCCCGCATTCGAGGTCATGATCAGGATCACGTTGCGGAAGTCCACGGCCCGACCGTTATGGTCAGTCAGCTTGCCGTGATCCATCACCTGCAGGAGGATGTTGAACACGTCCGGATGGGCCTTCTCGATTTCGTCGAGCAGCAGCACGCAATGCGGATGCTGATCTACGCCGTCGGTCAGCATGCCGCCCTGGTCGAAGCCGACATAGCCCGGAGGCGCGCCGATCAAGCGGGAAACCGCGTGCTTCTCCATGTATTCGGACATGTCGAAGCGCAGCATCTCGACGCCGAGCGTGTCGGCGAGCTGCTTGGCCACCTCGGTCTTGCCGACACCCGTGGGGCCGGCGAAGAGATAGTTGCCGATCGGCTTCTCGGGCTCGCGCAGGCCGGCACGGGCCAGCTTGATCGCGGAGCTGAGCGCCTCGATGGCCGGGTCCTGTCCGAAGACAACGCGCTTGAGCGAGCCTTCCAGATCGCGCAGCACCTCGGCATCGTCTTTGGAGACGTTCTTCGGCGGGATGCGGGCGATCTTGGCGACCACCGCCTCGATCTCCTTGGTACCGATGGTCTTGCGACGGCGCGAGTCCGGGACGAGCGCCTGCGCGGCGCCGGCCTCGTCGATCACGTCGATCGCCTTGTCCGGCAGCTTCCGGTCGTTGATGTAACGTGCCGACAGCTCCACCGCGGTCTTGATGGCCTCGGCGGTGTACTTGATCGAGTGGTGATCCTCGAAATAGGACTTCACGCCCTTCAGGATCTTGACCGTGTCCTCGACCGAGGGCTCGTTCACGTCGATCTTCTGGAACCGGCGCGACAGGGCGCGGTCCTTCTCGAAATGCTGGCGGAACTCCTTGTAGGTCGTTGAGCCCATCGTCCGAAGCTTGCCGCCGGCCAGCGCCGGCTTCAGCAGGTTCGACGCGTCCATCGCGCCGCCGGACGTGGCGCCGGCCCCGATGACGGTGTGGATCTCGTCGATGAAGAGGACGGCGTCCGGATGCTCCTCGAGTTCGGTCACGACCGCCTTCAGCCGTTCCTCGAAGTCGCCGCGATAGCGCGTGCCGGCCAGAAGCGCGCCCATGTCGAGCGAGTAGATCGTCGCACCGGACAGCACCTCGGGCACCTCGCCCTGCACGATCTTGCGGGCAAGGCCTTCGGCGATGGCGGTCTTGCCCACGCCCGGATCGCCCACGAGGAGCGGATTGTTCTTGCGCCGCCGGCAGAGCACCTGGATCGCACGCTCGACCTCGTGCGCCCGACCGATCAGGGGGTCGATGTCGCCCTTCTCGGACTTGCGGTTCAGGTCGACGGTATACTTGGCGAGGGCGCTCTCGCGGTTTTCCGACGGGTTCGGCCCGCTCGACTCGGAATTGCCCTGGAAGCTCTCGCTCTCCTCCTCGGAGCCCTGCACCGGGCGCGGCTCCCCGAAATCCGGGTCCTTGGCGACACCATGCGCGATGAAGTTGACCGCATCGTAGCGCGTCATGTCCTGCTCCTGCAGGAAGTAGGCCGCATTCGATTCGCGCTCCGCGAAGATCGCGACGAGCACGTTGGCACCCGTCACCTCGGTCCGCCCGGACGACTGGACATGGATCGCGGCCCGCTGGATCACACGCTGGAACGCCGCTGTCGGAACCGCCTCGGATCCGTCGACATCGGTGACGAGGGTCGACAGGTCGTCCTCGATGAACTCCTCGACCGTCTGCTTGAGTTCTTCGAGATTTACGCCGCAAGCCTGCATGACGCGGGCAGCGTCGGGCTCGTCGATCAGAACCAGCAACAGGTGTTCGAGCGTCGCGAGCTCGTGCCGGCGGGCATTCGCTTGGGCCAGAGCCGCATGGATCGCTTGTTCGAGAGTGTTCGAGAACGAGGGCATGATGTTCTCCTGCCTGTCTGCGGTCGACGGGACTGTAGGCCGCGTTTATTTAAGTTTTGGTTGTTGGCCCGAAGGCTTCAACCCTTTTTCGTCGTACTTCGCCGCCCCTGACCCGATTGTTATCCGATAGCGCCGCGCGGACACGCATCAGAATGCGTCCTTCGCGGCACGGGCCGCGGCAAATGTCTCGATATCGGGTTCGCCGTCCGTGCCAGTCGCCGCTTTGACTTCTGCGACATGAGCCCGGAGAAACGGGTTGGTGTTGCGCTCGTCTCCGAGCGTCGACGGAACGGAAGGGCGACCCTTTCCACGTAGCCCCTCGACCTCGGTGATCCTAGAAATAAGGAAATCGTTATCCGGTTCAAGTGTCTTGGCGAAGGCCAGGTTGGTGATGGTGTATTCATGCCCCGACGCGATCAGTGTCTCGTCGGGTAGATCGCCGAATTGCGCAAGCGATGCATGCATTTGCGCCGCCTGGCCCTCGAACAGTCGGCCGCACCCGGCCGCCATCAGGCTATCGCCGGTGAAGGCCACGCCGTCGAACAGGTAGGCGATATGCCCGATCGTGTGACCCGACACGTCGATGACTCGACCCGTCTCCGTTCCGATCTTGACTGCATCGCCGGGTTTCAGCGCGTGATCGAGGCTCGGCAGACGATGCGCATCGGCCGCAGCGCCCCAGACCTCCGCCCCCGTCGCCGCGCGAAGCTCGGCCACGCCCTGCACGTGATCGTCGTGATGGTGCGTCAGAAGGATGTCGGTCAGGGCCCACCCGCGGCGGTCGAGTTCGGCTCGGATCGGCGCCGCCTCGGGCACGTCCACGACCGCCACGCGGTCGCCGGATCGGAACAGGAAGGCGTAATTATCGCGCAGGCAGGGGATGGTCACGAGGTCGGTCGCGAGGGTCATGCATTTCTCCGTGGCTCGGGCTACCATGCCACGAGGAAAACGAAGGGCAACGCCGATCATGCATCTCGACGTGCTGGACCTCCGACATTTCTACTACCGGACCCGGCTCGGCCGAGCGGCGCAGAAGGCGGTGCGCGACCGCCTCCTCGCGCTCTGGCCGGAGGCGAAGGGTCAGACAGTGGCGGGGTTCGGCTTCGCCGTGCCCCTCCTGCGACCCTATCTCGGTGCCGCCCGCCGGGTCATCGGGCTCATGCCCGCGCCGCAGGGCGTGATGCACTGGCCGGCGGGGATGGCGAATGTCTCTACGCTGGTGGAGGAGACGCTCTGGCCCATCGACACGGGACTGGTCGACAAGCTGGTCCTGCTGCACGGGCTCGAGACGTCCGAGAACCCGCCCGCGCTTCTCGAGGAGTGCTCCCGCGTACTAGGACCGGGCGGACGTGCCGTCTTCATCGTGCCGAACCGCTCCGGTCTCTGGGCCCGGCGGGATAGAACGCCGTTCGGTTACGGCCGCCCCTACTCGCTGAGCCAGCTCGAAGCGCAGGTGAAGGGCGCGGGCCTCGTGCCGGAGCGTCATGCCGCGGCCCTCTTCGCGCCGCCCTCGGGGGGCAATTTCTGGCTGCGCTCGGGCGGAATGATCGAGCGGATGGGGCAGCGCCTCTCCCGTTCGGGCGGAGGCGGCGTGATCCTGCTCGAGGTATCGAAGCAAGTGCCGGCCCGGCCGCGCAGCGGTCTGGCCGAACGCGTGCGCCGCCCGCTCCGCGTACTCGAGGGCGTGCCGGAGCCGACCGCGACGGGGCGTCTCTCCGACCAGCCGGGCAGGGCCTAGGTGTTCAGTCCCGGCATCTGCGCGGATCGCGGCCCTGGGGCGACCGGGGGCGTGGCGCCGGCAGCGGGGTCGCGCCGATCGAGCCCGTTTCGCCGGGCGCGCAGCCGTGTCGCGATGCCGATCATGCTGATACCGACAAAGAACACCTGGATGACCAGCGTCGCGATGTTGAACGCGTGCACGAGGCTGGACAGGACCAGCAGGGAGGCCGCCAGGTTCAGCACGAAGTAGGGTGTCGTCGCGGGGGTCAGTACGCGCGAGGTCAGCAACACGTAATTTGTTACGTAGAGCGTCGCGCCCAGGATGCCGCAGACCTGCGACGGGGCCGTGACGGTCTGGACCATCTGCAACATGACGCAACATCCCTTCGCCGTGCCCGTTTACCATGGAGGGCCGCCCCGCTTCGGTAGCACCCGGCGGGAACGCTTTGGAGTAAGGGTTTCCTCACGTCGCCCAGCATCCGGGAGGGGCCGTTCGACGGCGGACGTACGAAGCACAGGGTCGCAGTTGCAGGGTCCGGACCCCTCTGCTAGAGGGAGCGCGATTTCGTGATCCGGCCCTTTTGGGGCAGGGTCTGACGTGGGCCGATCCCGGGGAATTCGGGGGCCGGAAAGACAGTCGAAAGGGTGGACGTGTCCGAACCAGCTTCGATCTCAACGGGGATAGCTCAGCGTTATGCGCAAGCCGTCTTCGAGCTTAGCCGCGAGGGGGATGACCTCGGTAAACTCGAGGCGGACGTGATCGCGCTCGACGAGGCGATCCGGTCCTCCGCCGACCTGCGCGGCGTGTTGGTCTCGCCGCTTGTCAGCCGCGGGGATCAGGGCGCGGCTATAGGCGCGCTGGCCGACAGGATGGGGCTGGGCGACGTGCTGGCGAACACGCTGCGACTGATGGCGTCCAAACGCCGCCTTTTCGTCGTGCCGAACATGATCGCGGTCCTCAAGGACATGCTCTCCGAGCAGCGCGGCGAGGTCACGGCCGAGGTGCGGACGGCCAAGGCGCTCAGCGACGCGCAGGCTGGCAAGCTGGCTCAGGCGCTGAAGTCTTCGACGGGCAAGGATGTCCGCCTCGACGTTACCGTGGACGACGCCCTGATCGGCGGTCTCGTGGTCAAGATCGGCTCGCAGATGATCGACACGTCGGTCCGCGCGAAGCTCAATGCACTCCAGAATACGATGAAAGAGGTTCGGTAATGGCGATCCAGGCTGCGGAAATCTCCGCGATCCTCAAGGACCAGATCAAGAATTTCGGCCAGGAAGCCGAAGTCGCGGAAGTTGGCCGCGTGCTGTCCGTGGGCGACGGGATCGCGCGGGTCTACGGGCTCGACAACGTCAAGGCCGGCGAGATGGTCGAATTTCCGGGCGGCCTGCAGGGGATGGCGCTGAACCTCGAGAGCGACAACGTCGGCGTCGTGATCTTCGGGCCGGATGGCGGCATCAAGGAAGGCGACACCGTCAAGCGGACCAACTCGATCGTGGACGTTCCGGCGGGCGACGCCCTGCTCGGCCGGGTCGTGGATGGCCTCGGCAACCCGCTCGACGGCAAGGGCCCGATCAACACGACGGAGCGCCGCGTTGCCGACGTGAAGGCACCGGGCATCATCCCGCGCCAATCCGTGCACGAACCGATGGCCACTGGCCTCAAGGCCGTCGACGCGATGATCCCGATCGGCCGCGGCCAGCGCGAGCTCATCATCGGTGACCGTCAGACCGGCAAGTCCGCCGTGGCGATGGACACGATCCTCAACCAGAAGAGCTACAACGACGCCGCCGGCGACGACGAGTCAAAGAAGCTCTACTGCGTCTACGTCGCGATCGGCCAGAAACGCTCCACCGTCGCGCAGCTCGTGAAGCGTCTCGAGGAAACGGGCGCGATCGACTATTCCATCGTCGTCGCCGCTACCGCGTCCGATCCGGCGCCGATGCAGTTCCTGGCGCCCTACGCCGCAACCGCGATGGCCGAGTATTTCCGCGACAACGGCCGCCACGCCCTGATCGTCTATGACGATCTCTCCAAGCAGGCCGTGGCCTACCGCCAGATGTCGCTGCTCCTGCGCCGCCCGCCCGGGCGCGAAGCCTATCCGGGTGACGTCTTCTATCTGCACTCGCGCCTGCTGGAGCGCTCGGCGAAGCTCAAC
This sequence comes from uncultured Jannaschia sp., assembly GCF_947494055.1. GTDB lineage: Bacteria > Pseudomonadota > Alphaproteobacteria > Rhodobacterales > Rhodobacteraceae > Jannaschia. The sequence goes on from NZ_CANLTR010000004.1 coordinate 8,126, forward strand.
GCCGACAACGGCTCGGGCTCGCTCACCGCGCTGCCGATCATCGAGACGCAGGGCGGCGACGTGTCGGCGTTTATCCCGACCAACGTGATCTCGATCACCGACGGCCAGATCTTCCTCGAGACGGAGCTGTTCTACCAGGGCATCCGTCCCGCCGTGAACACCGGCCTGTCGGTCTCCCGCGTCGGTTCCTCCGCGCAGACGAACGCGATGAAGTCGGTCGCCGGCCCGGTGAAACTGTCGCTTGCGCAGTACCGCGAGATGGCCGCCTTCGCGCAGTTCGGCTCCGACCTCGACCCGGCGACCCAGCGGCTCCTGTCGCGCGGCGCGCGCCTGACCGAGCTCATGAAGCAGCCGCAATACTCGCCGCTGACCAATGCCGAGATCGTCTGCGTCATCTATGCCGGTACGAACGGCTATCTCGACAAGGTCGACGTCAAGGATGTCGGCCGTTGGGAGCAGGGGCTTCTCAAGCATCTGCGCGGGCCGGCAAAGGGCGTCCTCGACTTCATCACGACGGAGGACCCGAAGGTGAAGGGCGACGCCGAGGACAAGATCAAGGCGGCGATCGACGACTACGCCAAGAGCTTCGGCTAAGGGGGCCCTCAATGCCTTCTCTGAAGGATCTCAAGAACCGGATCGCGTCGGTCAAGTCGACCCGCAAGATCACCAAGGCCATGCAGATGGTTGCGGCGGCGAAGTTGCGCCGGGCGCAGGACGCGGCGGAAGCGGCGCGTCCCTATACCGAGCGGTTCAATGCCGTGATGGGTCAGCTCGCCTCCTCGGCGAGCGGCAGCGACACGGCGCCGAAGCTCCTGCGCGGGACCGGCTCGGATCAGACGCACTTGCTCGTCGTGATGACGGCGGAACGCGGCCTTTGCGGCGGGTTCAACGCGAATATCGCCAAGCTCGCCAAGCAGCGGGCCGACAAGCTCGTCGCCGAGGGCAAGACGGTGAAGATCATCACCGTCGGCAAGAAGGGCCGTGAGTCGATGCGGCGGGGCTACAGCCAGTACTTCGTCGATCACGTCGACCTGTCGGACGTGAAACGGCTCGGCTACGGCGACGCCTCGGCGATCGCGGCGGACGTGCTCAAGCGCTTCGATGCGGGCGAGTTCGACGTCTCGACGATCTTCTACGCGAAGTTCAACACGGTCATCTCGCAGGATCCGACGGCGCAGCAGATCATTCCGGCCAAGTTCGACGCGCCCGAAGGCGATGCCGGCGCTTCCACGCTCTACGATTACGAGCCGGGGGAGGAGGCGATCCTCGCCGACCTGCTGCCGCGCGCGGTGGCGACGCAGATCTTTGCCGCACTCCTCGAGAACGGCGCCTCCGAGCAGGGCGCGCGGATGTCCGCGATGGACAGCGCGACGCGCAACGCGGGCGAGATGATCGACAAACTGACGATCGAGTTCAACCGCTCGCGGCAGGCCGTCATCACAAACGAGCTGATCGAAATCATATCGGGCGCCGAGGCGCTTTGAGAACGCGGGCGCCGGGGGCGTCCTCAAACCGAACTTGGAGAGACACGACATGGCCAACGCAGTCGGCAAAGTAACCCAGGTCATCGGCGCCGTCGTCGACGTGCGGTTCGACGGCGACCTTCCCGAGATCCTCAACGCGCTCGAGACCGACAACCAGGGCAACCGCCTCGTCCTCGAGGTGGCGCAGCACCTGGGCGAGAACTCGGTCCGCACCATCGCGATGGACTCGACGGAAGGTCTGGTTCGCGGTCAGGAAGTCACCGATACGGGCAAGCCGATCTCGGTTCCGGTCGGTGACGCGACGCTCGGGCGGATCATGAACGTCATCGGCGAGCCGATCGACGAGAAGGGCCCGATCGGCGCGGAGGAGACCCGCTCGATCCACAACCCCGCGCCGGACTTTGCCTCGCAGGCCACGACGTCGGACATCCTCGTTACCGGTATCAAGGTCATCGACCTGCTGGCGCCCTACGCAAAGGGCGGCAAGATCGGTCTGTTCGGGGGTGCTGGCGTGGGCAAGACGGTTCTCATCCAGGAGCTGATCAATAACATCGCGAAGGTGCACTCGGGCTACTCGGTCTTCGCCGGCGTGGGCGAGCGGACGCGCGAGGGGAACGACCTCTACCACGAATTCATCGACGCGGGCGTCATCAACATCGACGATCTCACGCAATCCAAGGTGGCCCTCGTCTTCGGTCAGATGAACGAGCCGCCGGGCGCGCGGATGCGCGTCGCGCTGTCGGGCCTGACCATGGCGGAGCAGTTCCGCGACCAGTCCGGCACGGACGTGCTGTTCTTCGTCGACAACATCTTCCGCTTCACGCAGGCGGGCTCCGAGGTGTCGGCGCTTCTCGGCCGCATCCCCTCCGCCGTGGGCTACCAGCCGACGCTCGCCACCGACATGGGCGCGATGCAGGAGCGGATCACCTCGACCACGCGCGGCTCGATCACCTCCGTGCAGGCGATCTACGTTCCCGCGGACGACTTGACCGACCCGGCACCGGCCACGTCCTTCGCGCACCTCGACGCGACCACCACGCTGAGCCGCGCGATCTCGGAGCTGGGCATCTACCCCGCCGTGGACCCGCTCGACTCGACCTCGCGCCTGATGGACCCGAAAGTCGTGGGCGAGGAGCATTACAAGGTCGCTTCCGACGTGCAGCAGACCCTGCAACGCTACAAGTCTCTGCAGGACATCATCGCGATCCTCGGAATGGACGAGCTCTCGGAAGAGGACAAGCTGACCGTGGCCCGTGCCCGGAAGATCCAGCGCTTCCTGTCGCAGCCCTTCGACGTGGCGCAGGTCTTCACCGGCTCGCCCGGCGTGCAGGTTCCGCTCGAGGAGACGATCGCTTCCTTCAAGGCCGTGGTCGCCGGCGAGTACGACCACCTGCCCGAGGGGGCCTTCTACATGGTCGGTGGCATCGACGACGTGAAGGCCAAGGCCGAGCGCATGGCCGCGGAGGCCGCGTAAGCCATGCGGTTCGAACTCGTCTCACCCGAGCGGCGGCTGGCATCGGTCGACGATGCCCGTGCCGTGCGCATCCCCGGCGCGGACGGGGACCTGACCGCGATGGCCGACCACGCACCGACCATCACCTCCCTGCGCCCCGGCATCCTGACGGTCGAGGGGCCGAACGGCGAGGAGAGCTATGCCGTCACAGGCGGCTTCGCCGAGATCGGCGCGGGCGTCACCGTGCTGGCCGAACGGGCCCGGCACGTGAACGACGTCACGCAGGAAATGTTCGACGATTGGGTGGCGGAGGCGCATCGCTCGCATGCCGACGCGTCCGACGATGGCGTGGATTCGGCGGCCAAGCTGCTCGCCGACATGGTCGCGATGGGTGGGCATATCGGGCTGAACACGAACCAGCCCAACCTCTAGGCGCAATTGCCGGACGACATGGAGGGCCCCTGACTTCGGTTCGGGGCCTTCACCATTTCGATACCCCTGTCCCGGTATCCGACGGGATGTTGGCCATCTTTTCGGCGACGGGGGGGGCGGACGCGATGCGCAAGCTTCAGAACCATCTCATCGGCATCCGTCAGGGCAGCGAGACCCTATTCTCCCATTTCGAGAATGGCGGGGAGATGTGGGCCGGGCGCGGTTCTCGCGAAGTCCGACGTCGGGTGACGTTCGACGCGCCGTTCAAGACCCCGCCCGCCGTGATGACCGCACTCGCCATGTTCGACATCGACGCCGCGACGAACGCACGGGCCGATCTCACCCATGCGAATGTCGACGCGTCCGGCTTCGACCTCATCGTCCGGACCTGGGGAGATACCCGCATTGCCCGGATCCGTGCCGACTGGACCGCCATCGGCGAGATCCGCGGCGAGGACGAATGGGACGTCGATTGAGCCGCGCCGGGCGGGAGCCTTCTTGTGACCGCCTGAAGAAATAGGGCCCGCGCGCGGACGGCGCCCACAAGCCGAGGTCCGGAGTATCGCCGAGGCCCGGAGCTGCCCGTCAGAGCACGACCCGGTGTTCCGCTTGGCCCCGCGTGGGCATGTCGGTCGCGACCCACGTGAAACCGCCGCCCGGCTGATGTTCGAGCGCGCCGTCCGCCAGCCCCTCGGTGGCCGAGGTCACGTACATCGAGCGCAAGTCGTCACCGCCGAAGGCAGGGCAGGTGACATGCGCCGCGCCGCAATCGAGGGCGACGCGAAACCGTCCGTCCGGCCCATGGCATGCGATGCGCCATCCGCCCCATTGCGCGATCCAGAGGTTGCCCTCCGCGTCGCAGACCGCGCCGTCCGGGTTCAGGCCCACGCCGGAGAAGTCCGCAAAAATCTCGGGCTTCCCCGACGGCCAGCCCGCGCGGTCGATATGCTGCTTCCAGATCGCGCCCTTGGCGGTGTCGGCGAAATAGGCGGTGTCCCCGTCCGGCGAGAAGCAGATCGCGTTCGGGATCGTTGTGTCGCGGTAGAGCTTGCGCACTTCACCCCGGAAGTAGCGGTAGATCGCGCCGGCCCCGGGCTCGGCTTTCTTGCCCATCGTGCCGATCCAGAATCCACCGAGCGGATCGGCACGGCCGTCGTTGGACCGCGTCACCGCGTCGTCGGCCTCGAGCGGCGCGACCCGCTCGCGCGCGCCACTCTCTATGTCGAAGTGCCACAAACCGGTTTCCCCCGCCACGAGCAGAGTCGCCTCGTCGATCCAGCCTGCGGCCGAGACCATCTCGTCCCATTGCCATTCGAGCGGCCCGGACGCGTTTCGGGACAGTATCCGGGCCGCAGTGATGTCGAACCAGAAGAGCTGCTTCCGCGTCGGATGCCAGAGCGGTCCTTCCCCCAGGGTGCAGACACGGTCATCGAAATGCTGTGCATGTGTCATTCGCGGCCCTCCCGCTCTGCCGCGCGGTCGTAGGCCTCGACGATGCGGCGGGCCCGTGCGGCGATCTCGTCGACGGGAAGGCCAGGCACGTAGCAGGCCGTGCCCAGCCCGAAGCCGTCGGCACCCGCGTCGAGCCAGGCCGCAAAATTCTCCGGTCCCGCGCCGCCCACGGCGTAGACCGTCGTGCCCGGCGGCAGGATCGCCCGCATCGCCTTCAGCCCGTCCGGCCCGGCCATCGCGCCCGGAAAGAGCTTCAGCCCGCTCGCCCCCGCCCGGAGGGCGGCGAGAGCCTCGGTCGGGGTGAAGATGCCCGGCCAGCTCGCGAGCCCGAGCTCGCGCGTCTTGGCGATCACGTCGGCGTCGCAGTTCGGCGACACGATCAACTGGCCGCCCGCCTCGGCAACGGAATGCACCTCGTTGGTCGAGAGCACGGTTCCGGCGCCGATCGTCGCAGCCTTCCCGTGCGCCGCGACCATCCCGGCGATGGAGCGCAGCGGCTCGGGCGAGTTCAGTGGCACCTCGATCGTGGTGATACCCGCCGCGATCAATGCACCGCAGGCCGGCACGGCGTCATCGGGCGTGATGCCCCGCAGAATTGCTATGAGCGGTCGGGTCACGACACCTCCCTGGCTGCGGCGAGGCCCGCGCGGGTCATCTCGTCCGCAGGCAGGATGATCGGCTGCAATCCCTGCGCGCGCAAGGCCGCATCGTAGGCCGGCGTCGTCGCGGCCGACCCTGTGACGATCACCTCGCGGCCGAGCCACCACGGCTTCGTCGCGGCGAGCTCCGCACCGAGGAGCAATCCCGACAGGAGGGAGCGCGCGGTCGTGGCGTCCTGTCCCAGCAGGAGGTCGGCCGCGCGCAACTCGAACAGGCGGGCGGTCAGCATCTCGGGACGAGAGATCGCGTCGGACAGCGCGTCGAGGAACGGCGCCTCCGACCAACCGTCGCCGGCAAGCGAGTGGCGGAGCACGCTCTGCCCGGCAAGCGTCGCGAAGACCTCGCCGGACATCACCGTGCGGAAGCTGACGATCTCGCCGGCGCTGACATGGACCCATTTGGTATGCGTGCCCGGAAGGCAGACGATCCCGTCGAAAGCGGGGTGCCGGCGGAGGATGCCGGCGATCTGGGTTTCCTCGCCGCGCATGACGTCGAGATGGGGGGCGGTCTGGCTCAGACCCGGCACGATTCGGACGTCGAGGTCCGCATCTTCCGTCGGGACGCGGATCGTGCGGTCAGTCGGCGGCGTACAGGGCACCGGGGCGTAGGGGGCCTCGATCCAGCCCTGCCGCGCGCCGACCATCCCGCAGGCGAAGATTCCGGCCGGTCCGTCGAGCCAATCGCCTGCAAGTGTTCGCAACGTCGGCTCGAACATGTCTTGCGTCAATTGATTCATCCCGTCGCCGCTTTCACGCGTATCGAGCGGCGCCTCGTCCTCCATCAACGTCAGGCGGAGCGCGGACGTGCCCCAATCGGCTGCGATCCAGCGACTCATCCGGTCGTCACCACGCCGGCATCGACGGCGACGAGCTGTCCGGTCATCATCCGGGACGCGTCCGAACAGAGGAAAAGCGTCGGGTTCACGATGTCCGCGGGCTGCAGATGCGTCTTCAGACATTGCCGGTCCAGGAAGGCGTCTAGGCTTTCCGGACTGGCCCATTTCTCCAGCTGCCGTTCGGTCAGCACCCATCCGGGGGCGAGCGCGTTGACGCGGATGCCGTCCGGGCCGAACTCGCGGGCGAGGGACCGCGTCATCCCGGTGATCGCCGCATTGCTGCTCGTGTAGACGGCATAGCCCGCGTTGCCCATCATGTAGCTGATCGAGGAGAAGTTCAGGATGTGGCCATAGCCCAGTGCCTTCATCGCGCGGATCGCATGCTGACAGGCGAAGAAATAGGCCTTCATGTTGATCGCGGTCGACCAGTCGTAGAACGCCTCGTCCACGTCCAGCGTTGCGTGCCGCTGATCGTTGGCGGCGTTGTTGACCAGGCGCGTGACCGGTCCGTGCGCCTCGGCCGCCCGGTCCATCGCGGCGCGCAGCGTCGTCATGTCGGTGACGTCGCCCTGCGCGAAGAGGGGCGCGCGCCCTGTCTCCGCCTCCATCCGCGCGACGAAGGCGGTGGCGTCGGAACGGCCGATGAAGGCCACCCGCGCGCCCTGCCGCAGGAAACCCTCGGTCAGGCTGGCCCCGATGCCCGAGCCGCCGCCCGTGATGAAGACCGAGGCGCCGTCGAGATCGGGAAAGACAGGGCTGGTCACGTTGTCGGGCTCCGGGTCGGGTCGCAGGTTTCTTCCGATCAATGCCGGTTCCGTGATTTGGTGTCGAGTGCGAGCGGATCGGACGACCGTGGCAGTTCCGGTGCCGGGACGCGTGGAGCGACGCTTCGTCGGCGCGAGATTGTGCTGGCTGTCCTTTGCGAGATCGGATTGCACTACCGAAAGGATCGACGGGGAAGACCAGCCCATGACGTGCAGCATGACGATTCGCGCAATCATGGCGGCGAGGTCCGGCCCCAGGCAGCGTAGCGGAGGCGTCACGTGAAGCTACTCGTCTCGGGCATCGCGGTCATGGATTACGTCCACCGCATGGATGCCCTGCCGGTCGGCGGGGCGAAGCATCGCAGCCATGCCTTCGAGCGGCTCGGCGGCGGGCTTGCCGGGAATGCCGCGGTCGGCGCGGCGCGTCTGGGCGCCGCGGTCACGCTAATGACGCGCCTCGGGACGGATGCGGCGGGCGACGAGCTCGCGGCGATGTTCGAGGCGCAAGGCCTCCGCCTCGCGGCCGCGCGCGGGGGACGCACGCCGATCTCCTCGGTCATGGTGGACGCGGCGGGGGAGCGGATGATCGTGAATTATCCCGGCGCCGATCTGCCCGACTCGCCGCCGCCCCTGCCGGACTTCGACGCCGCGCTCACCGATTGCCGCTGGCCGGAAGCGGCCGAGGCGACACTTCGAGCCGCGCAGGCCTGCGGCGCGCCCTGCGTGATCGACGGCGACCGGTTCACCCCTGAACCGCTCGCCGCGCTGGCCAGCCATGTCGTCTTCAGCGTCGACGGATTGCGCGACTTCACCGGTATGGACGATCTTGTCCGCGCGCTCGACGACGCGGCGAAGCGCCTGCCGGGCTGCATCGGCTATACCGCCGGAGCGGACGGCGTGCATTGGGCCGGCGGGCGGCACGTCCCGGCACCCAGGGTCGAGCCCGTCGATACGCTCGGGGCGGGCGATCTCTGGCACGGCGCCTTCGCGCTCGCGCTCGGCCTCGGAGAGACTCTGGAGGAGGCCAGCCGGTTCGCAAACCGTGCCGCCGCCCTCAAATGTGGCCGCGCCGGCGGCTGGGACGTCTATCCGACGGCTGCGGAGATGACCGCCGGCACCCCGTGACGGGTCGCGCTCGCGCCGCCAATCGCAAACCCGGTCCGCGTGTTCCAAGTCGGGCCCGTGCGTATTACAGGTCGCCCGGAACCGACATGCGACGGCGCGAGGAGCGGCACGATGATCCTGATCACCGAATTCATGGACGAGACCTGGGTCGACTGGCTGCGCGCGCGGACCGACGTGATCTATGACCCCGAACTGGTCGATCGACCGGATGACCTGACCGCGAAGGCGCAGGCCGCCGATGCCTTGATCGTCCGCAACCGGACCCGCGTAACGAACGATCTCCTCGGCGCCGGATTCACCTGCGTCGGACGGCTCGGCGTCGGGCTCGACAATATCGACGTCGAAGCCTGCCGCGCGCGCAATGTCGCGGTCTTTCCGGCGACGGGGGCGAACACACTCTCGGTGGCGGAATACGTGATCACGGCGGCGGCGATGCTCCTGCGCGGCGCCTACGACAGGCGCGCGGCGATGGAGGCGGGCGACTGGCCGCGGGCCGCGGCGGGGCAGGGTCGTGAGATCGCGGGCAAGACGCTGGGCCTCGTCGGCTATGGCGAGATCGCGCGGGCGACGGCGCGGCTCGGCGCGGCGTTCGGCATGAACTGCCTCGCCTGCGACCCCTACGCGGAGGAGTTTCCCGGCGCGATGGAAGGGACCGAGCGCGAGGTTCTGGAGGAGAGCGACGTGGTGACGCTGCATGTCCCGCTGACCGACGAGACGCGCGGCATGATCGACGCGAAGGTCCTCGCCGCGATGAAGCCCGGCGCGGTGCTGATCAATGCGGCGCGGGGCGGCGTGGTGGACGAAATCGCACTCTGCGAGGCGCTTCGGTCGGGGCATCTCGGCGGCGCGGCGCTCGACACCTTCGCACACGAGCCGCTCGGCGCGCACAACCCGTTCGCGGGCGTTCCGAACCTGATCCTGACACCGCATATCGGCGGCGTGACGGTGGAGGCCAATGCCCGCGTCTCGGAGATGACGGCGCGGCGTGTGGCCAGACATCTCGGCATGAAAGATTGAGACGACGCAGCACGCAGGCATCCGGATGTGCCAAGAGGGGGATAGCATGGAACTCAGCCGCTACACGATCGCCGGGCACGGCCTGACGGCGACATTCATGGAATGGGGCGCGACGCTTCTCGACCTGCGCCTCGACGGACACGACGCGCCGTTGGTGCTGGGTCTGGAGAATCCGGAGGACTACGTCGCGGGGCTCGCGAATTACATGGGCGCGACGGTCGGTCGCGTCGCCAACCGGATCGGGGAGGCTCGCTTCCCGCTCGACGGCGAAACTTGCCGGACCGATCCGAACTTCCGCGGCCGGCACACGCTGCACGGCGGGTCGCGCGGCATAGGCAACCGCGCCTGGGAGATGGTCGAGCGCCAAGACGACGCGATCCGGTTTGCCATCGACCTCGCCGACGGCGAGATGGGGTTCCCCGGCGCGATGCGGATCGAGGCGACGTTTGCATGTGCCGCCGACGCGACACTCTCCGTGTGCTATCGTGCGACCACGGAGAGCCTGACGCCCTGCAATATCGCCCATCACACCTACTGGAACCTCGACGGCAAGCCGACGCTCGCGGATCACGTCCTGACCGTCGCCGCCGACCGCTACGTGCCCGTGGACGACGACCTGATCCCCACGGGCGTCGCGTCCGTGGACGACACCGCGTTCGATTTCCGGCAGGGACGTGGCCTGCCCGGCGAGGGCCTGCTCGACCACAACCTCTGCCTCTCCGACGGCAAGGTCGCGCCGCGCGACGTGGCCTGGCTGCGCGCCGGTGACCTCACGATGACCATTGCGACCGACCAGCCGGGCCTGCAGGTCTACGACGGCGCGCTGCTCGACGTGGCCGTGCCCGGGATCGGCGGGCGCAGCTATGGCCCCCATGCGGGTGTCGCGCTCGAGGCGCAGGGCTGGCCCGATGCGGTGAATCACGACGACTTCCCGGACAGCATCCTGCGGCCCGGGGAAACCTACGAGCAGACGACGACATTCAGCTTCGCGAAGGGATAGGACATGGCGTTCGAGCGGTGGATGAAAGAGGCGAACCTCATTGCCGGAGACTGGGTCGGCGCGGATGACGGCGCGACGGTCGACGTGACCAATCCCGCCGATGGCGCGGTGATCGGCACGGTCCCGAAGGCCGGCCGGGCCGAGACCCGCCGCGCGATCGAGGCCGCGACCGAGGCGTTCCCGGCCTTCCGCGACATGGCGCTGATGGAGCGTGTCGGCCTGCTGTGGAAGCTGCACGACGCGCTGATGGACAACCAGGCGGAACTGGCCGAACTGCTGACCGTCGAGATGGGCAAGCCGCTCGCCGAGGCGAAGGGCGAGATCGCGATCGGCGCGCAATACGTGCGCTGGTTCGCCGAGGAGGCGCGGCGCGCCAAGGGCGAGATCGTGCCCGCCGGCGTGAACGGCCGCCGTATCCTCGTCACCAAGCACGCGGTGGGCGTCGTGGGCATGATCACGCCTTGGAACTTCCCGTCCTCGATGTTGGCCCGCAAGGTCGCCCCGGCGCTCGCCGCCGGCTGCACCGTGGTCGCCAAGCCCGCGACGGCCACGCCCTATTCCGGCCTCGCCTGGGGCGCCCTGGCCCAGGAGGTGGGCTACCCGAAGGGCGTGGTGAACATCGTCACCGGCTCCGCGCGGGAGATCGCGGGCGCGATGATGGAGAGCCCGGCGGTCCGCAAGATCACCTTCACCGGCTCCACCGAGGTCGGCAAGGAGCTGATCCGCGGCTCGGCCGACACGGTGAAGAAGGTGTCGATGGAACTCGGCGGCAACGCGCCCTTCCTGGTCTTCGACGACGCCGATCTGGAGAAGGCTGTCGAGGGGGCGATGGTCTCGAAGTTCCGCAATGCCGGCCAGACCTGCGTCTGTGCCAACCGCATCTACGTCCAGTCCGGCATCCACGACGCTTTCGTGAAGCGGCTCGTCGAGCGCACGCGCGAGATGAAGGTCGGCGACGGGCGCGAGGACGGGGTCGAGCAGGGCCCGATGATCGACATGGATGCCGTCGAGAAGGTCGAGGGCTTCGTGGCCGACGCGAGGGAGAAGGGTGGCGAAGTCGTCCTCGGCGGCGGGCGCCACGCGAAGGGCGGCACCTATTTCGAGCCGACCGTCGTGACCGGCGCGACGCAGGCGATGCGCTTCGCGACCGAGGAGATCTTCGGCCCGCTCGCCCCGGTCTTCCGGTTCGAGACGGAGGAAGAGGCGATCGCGATGGCCAACGACACGGTGTTCGGCCTCGCCTGCTATGCCTACACCGCCGATCTCGGCCGCGCCTTCCGCCTGAACGAGGGGCTGGCCTACGGGATGATCGGCATCAACTCCGGCCTCATCACGACCGTGGAGGCGCCGTTCGGCGGCGTGAAGGAATCGGGCCTCGGCAAGGAAGGCGGCTCGCAGGGCCTTGAGGATTACCTGGAGACGAAATACGTCTGCATCGACGGAATCTGACGGCGCGAGGCCCGAACGGTCAGCCGCCGTTTCGGGCCAGCCAGTCGCGCATCGTCGCGATCTCCTCCGCCTGCGTGGCGATCACGGTCTCCGCGAGCGCCCGCATTTCGGGATCCCGGCCGGTCTCGAGGAGGGCCTCCGCCATTGCCACCGCGCCCTCGTGATGCGCGATCATCGCACGGGCGAAATCGATGTCGGCATCGCCGGATGGCGCAAAGGTCATCCCCTCCATCATCCGCGCCATCGTATCGTCCATGGCCGTCGCGTGATCGGTCCCATGCCCGGCCATCGCGCCGTGGTCCTGTGCAAAGGCGCCGTTCGCCAGCGCAACGAGCGCCGTCGCAAGTAGAAACCGCATCATGTCGATTGCCCTTCATGGCTGGCCGGATGACGGCTTCATTGGAACAGGAACCTCGGAGGCCAACTGAGCCCCAAGCCTCCGCTCAGACCGGGTTCGGAGGATCCCGACCTTCGGCGATGGCGATCGCATTGTCGAGCGCCATGCGCCCCATCGCTTCCCGCACCTCCAGCGTCGCGGTCCCCAGATGCGGCAGCAGCACGGCGTTTTCGCAGGCTCGCAATGCCTCGGGGACATGCGGCTCCTTTTCGTAGACATCGAGCCCTGCGCCCCCGATGCGGCCCGCCTGCAGCGCCTCGATCAGCGCAGCCTCGTCCACCACATCGCCGCGCGCGATGTTGACGAGAATCGCATGCGGCCGCATGGCGGCCAGCGCCTCGGCGCCGACGATGTGGAACGTCTCGGCCGATGCGGGAACGGCGGTGACGACGATGTCGGCCGCGGCGCAGACCTCGGCGATCGAGCCCAGTTGACGCGCGCCGTCGACGACCTTCTCCGACCGGTTATGGAACACGACATCCATGCCGAAGCCGTGCCGGCAGCGATGCGCGATGGCCTGCCCGATCCGGCCCATGCCGATCACGCCCAGTGTCTTGCCGGTGACGTGCAGGCCCAGCATCTGCACCGGGTGCCAGCCCTCCCACGCGTCGGACCGGACCAGACGCTCGCCCTCGCCGGCACGCCGCGCCGTCATCAGGATCAGCGTCATCGCGATGTCGGCGGTCGCGTCCGTGACCGCGCCGGGCGTGTTGGTGACGACGAGACCGGCCGACTTGGCCGCCCCGACGTCGATATGGTTGTAGCCAACGCCGAAATTCGCGAGTCCCTTCGCCCGAATTTCGCCATCGAAGGCATCGGCGCCAAAGGCGTCACCCAGCGTCGGCAGGACCACGTCGTAGCCGGCCAGCGCCGCACGGCATTCTGCGAGGTCCATCGGCCGCGTCGTGTCGCGGCAGGTCACGTCGAAGCGGTCGCGGGCGGCCGCCATCACGCTGTCGGGCAGGGCCCGGGAGACGATGAGTGTGTCGGTCAATGCATCCGCCCTCCCTCGGGCACGGTCTGATCGGGGGCGAGCAGGACGACTTCGCCGTCGGCGTCCGGTACGCCGAGCACGAGCACTTCCGACCGGAACGGCCCGATCTGCCGCGGCGGAAAGTTCACCACGGCGACGACCTGCCGCCCGGCGAGCGTCTCGGGGGTGTAATGGCGGGTGACCTGCGCGGACGTCTTGCGCTCCCCGATCTCGTCGCCGAAGTCGATCCACATCTTCAACGCGGGCTTCCGCGCTTCCGGGAAGGGTTCGGTTCGGAGAACGGTGCCGACGCGGATGTCGACCTTGAGGAAGGTGTCGAAGTCCAGATCGCTCATGCCGCAAGCTCCCGCGAGCGATCGGCTGCCGCCTCGACCGTGCGCGCCATGAGGTCGGGCAACTCCGCCATCAGCACGTCCAGCCCCGCCTGAGTCGTCCCGTTCGGGCTCGTCACGTCGATGCGGAGCTGCGACGGCTCCTCGCCCGTCATCGCGAGCGCGCCGGCGCCGGCGACGGTCGCACGCGCCAAGCGCAGCGCCAGCTCGCGGCCGAGCCCCTGCGCCGTGCCGGCTTCCGTCATCGCCTCAATCATGTGGAACACGTAGGCGGGCCCGGAGCCCGAAAGGCCGGTCACCGCGTCCATCTGCTCCTCCGCATCGAGCCGCACGACCTCTCCCACGGCGTCGAGCAATGCCTCCGCCATGTCGAGATCGGCCACGGTCGCATTGGCGTTGCCGATGATGGCGGTGATGCCGCGTCCGATCGCGGCGGGCGTGTTGGGCATCGCGCGGACGATCCTGGCATCCGGGCCGAAGGCCGCCTCGAAGGCGGCGATCGGCGTGCCGGCGGCCACGGAGACGTAGAGCGTATCCGTAAGGCCGCGCAGCGCGGGCAGCGCATCGCCCATCATCTGCGGCTTCACGGCGATGAGGGTGATCGCGGGGCGCGCGGGAAGGTCGGCGTTGAGGCGCACGCCCGTGCCCGCGAGCCAGTCAGACGGCTCGGGGTCGAGCACGGTGACGGCGGCAGGTGGCAGACCGCTTTCGATCCATCCCGACAGCATCGCGCCGCCCATCTTGCCGCAGCCGAGCAGCACCACGCCGCGTTCGCCGATCTCGGTGAAATCCATTCCGCGCCTCCCCTGTCCCACGCGACCCTACGGACGATCTGGGGGATGGCAAGTCACGCCCGGCCGTAGGCCTCCGCCATCGCGATCTGCATCGCATCGACCGGCGCCCGCCCGCCCCAGCACACGAGCTGGAAGGCCGGGTAGTAGCGCTCGCCCGCAAGCACCGCTTCTGCCACCATGCTGTTCACCTGTTCGACCTGCGCGCAGGCGCCGCCGGCGAGGACGAGGCCGTAGCGGTAGGCCATCATCTTCTCGTCGGCCCAGTAGCTGAAGGAGCCGGCCCAGCATTCGTCATTGGCCAGGTTGAGCACTTCGTAGAGCCGCGGCAGGCTCGTCTCCGGCGGCTCCATCTCGAAGCAGCAGACGAGCCTCAGCGTCTCGTCCGCTTCCGACCATGCCAGGGTGACGGAGTAGCTCCGCCACTGGCCCTCGACGACCATGGCGATCTGGTCGTCGCCGACGCGGTCGAAGGCCCAGTCGTAGGTTTCCGCCACCGTCTCGACGAGATCGATCGGATGGAGGTCGCCAGTTTCGGAAAACTGGTGTCGCTGGTGCAGCATGAGGCTCCCCTTCGCGCGTGCCATAGAACTTGGGATCACAACGATCCTTATGACCGTTCGCGGATTGTCCACACAACATATGGTTAGCGGCGTAGATCGTGCTGTAAAGCGTGCGTTTCGGTTCTCCACAACTTTGCTTCGTTCTCGGTGCCTTGTGGATGAAATTGTGTCGGGGCAGATTGCGCCGGGAGGGGTATAGGCGATGACGGAACTTCCGGACTGGACGCCGCTGGACTGGACGGCACCCGACGCGCTGGAAGGTCGTTACGCCCGACTGGAAAGGCTGTCGGTCGATCTGCATGTCGAAGCGCTGCATGCGGCGAACCCGATCGACGCCGCGCACTGGAAATACATGCCCTACGGTCCGTTCCCCGAACCCGGCGTCTATCGCCTCTGGGCCGTAGGGGCAGCGGTGAGTTCGGATCCGCTCTACTATGCCGTATGCGGCGCGGCGGGGTGGTCGGGGTTGGCATCGTACATGCGGGTCGACCGGACGAACGGCGTGATCGAGATCGGCAACATCGCCTTCTCTCCCGGCTTGCAGCGCACCCCGGCCTCGACCGAGGCCGTGCATCTGATGCTCGATCATGCCTTTACGGCGGGCTTCAGGCGGGTGGAGTGGAAGTGCAACGCGGAGAACGCGCCGAGCCGCCGCGCGGCGGAGCGGCTGGGCTTTACCTACGAGGGGACGTTCCGCCAGCACATGATCGTGAGGGGACAGAACCGGGACACGGCCTGGTTCGCCATTATCGACAGCGACTGGCCGGCGATCCGCGCCAGGCATGTCGCGTGGCTCGACCCGTCCAACTTCGACGCGACCGGCAAGCAGCTGACGCCGCTCAGGCGCTAGACGACCCGTCTGGCGCCGAGGCGGCGGGCGATCAGGTTCCGAAGCTGCGGACGCAGGTCATCGACATTGCTCGCGGCCAGCGTCTCGGTCTCGGCCAGGAAGTCAGCGTCGTTCTTGGTTCGGGCCAGCCCGGCCAGGAAGTTCGCGACATAGGCGGGGGCAATGGATTCGTCAGCGAGCATGCGCTCGGCGTAGACGAGGTCTTCGGAGAGGGCGAGCGGATCCGGTTCGACCGTATCGCCGGGCAGGGCGCGGGGGCCCTTCGGATGCTCCTCGACCGGGAGGTGCTTCAGGATCGCATGCTGGAACGCCGCGAGGCTTTCGATCGGCTTGGCGAGGAAGCCGTCCGCACCGGCCGCCATCGCCTCGGACTCGACCTCGGCACGGGCCTGACCGGACGTGGCGAGGAGCGCGGCAGGTCGCTGCTTCGCGTTTGCCAGCGTGCGGATCAGCGTGAGTCCATCGCCGTCCGGCAAGCCCAGATCGACGATCGCGATCCCCGCGCGATAGGTGCCGAGATGCCGTTCCGCCGACGCAATGCAATCCGCGCGGCGGATGCGCGCCCCGGATCGCAGCGCCAGCAACCGGACCGCCTCGGACGCGTAGCGGCTGTCTTCGACGAGAAGCACCGTCTGACCGAGCAACGGCCGTTGCGATGTCGGAACGGGACGGGGCATCATGGGCGGGTTCGACAGATCGGTCACTGGCACAACGGATCCTCCTAAAATCTTCGCGAGAACCATCACGGAAACACCCTAATGAAAGATGAAGATGCGCGGCGACCTTGCCGACATCCGGTGCAGCTTTCATAAGCCACGGATGTTCCGGATCGCGCCGGAGGCGCCTGCGATGATCGGCAAGCTCAACCACGTGGCCATCGCCGTGCCCGATCTCGACGCCGCCGTGCGCCGTTACAGGGACACGCTCGGCGCCGAGGTGGGTCCGCCGCAGGACGAGCCCGATCACGGCGTCACCGTCGTCTTCGTCGATCTGCCCAACACGAGGGTCGAGCTCCTGCATCCGCTGGGGGAGAACAGCCCGATCGCCGCCTTTCTCGAGAAGAACCCGTCGGGCGGCATGCACCACCTCTGCTACGAGGTCGAGGACATCGCGGCTTCGCGCGACAGTCTCGTCGCGGACGGTGCGCGCGTGCTGGGCGACGGCGAGCCCAGGATCGGCGCACACGGGAACCCGGTGATCTTCCTCCATCCGAAGGATTTCGACGGGACGCTGGTGGAACTCGAGCAGGTGCGGGCGTGATCGGCTATTTTTCAGCCTTCGTCCTCTACGCGATGGTCTGGGCGATGGTTTTCCTGATCGGACTGCAGATCGGTCACGACACGCAGGGCGACCGGGGCGAGCGCATTCGAGGCACCCATTGGGACAGCCCGGCGGAGTTCCGTCTCGGCCGCCGGGTGCTCTGGGCCACGCTGATCTCGTTCGTGATCTGGGCGCCGCTGGTCTGGGTGATCGTGTCGGGCATGGTCGGCATCGACGATCTGCGATGGATCACCGGACGGCCGGCCTTCGGCTAGGCTGCCAGAGACGGTGGAACAGGTGGGTGAAGGTCGCCGCGCCGATCACCGGTACCAGCAGGTTCAGGATCGGCACGGAGAGCGGAATGGCCATCAGTACGCCGGTGAGCCAGATCCGCGCCCGGTGACGCGTCCGGAACCCGGCCGCCTCCGCCCGGGTCATCCGGCGCAGCGCAACCATCTGCGCGTATTCCCGCCCGAGCAGGAACCCGTTCACGGCCCAAAAGATGAAGAGCGCGAAGGGCGCGAGGAACAGGTAGGCGATCAAGGCGCCCGCATTCACGAGTATCACGAGGAGGAGGAAACCCAGGCTTTCCCGCATCGTCTCGCCCCAGCCGACGGGCCGCGCGGGGGGCAGGTCCGGGTAGTACCGGTCCTCCACTGCGTCGGCGACGGTTTCCAGCATCAGGCCGGTGAAGGCGGAGGCGACGGGAACCATGAGGAAGACCGACGCGATCAGCGTGAACGGCACGAGCGCCCAGCCCGCTGCATTGTCGAGCCACGTGACCTCGCCCATCCAAGGCAGCGTCACGACAGGCCCGACGAGCCAGGTCGCCCCCCAGATCAACAGCGCCGAGAAACCGATCAAGAGGAACAGCGAAGCGGCGATCCCGGTCAGCAGCACGTTGCGGAAGCGCGGATCGCCGAGCTGTCCGACGGCGCGGAGAATGTCGGCGATCACGCGTCCCGCCATTCCGTCAGCCGGGCCGGATCCGGGCGCGGCCGGTCGGGTGGAGCAACGGTCTCGGTTCCGATCACGATGAAGCCCGCTACCCAGGCCGCGGGCGCGAGCGACAGGCCCGCGTCGAGCCAGTCGCGATCCGTCGCCATCCAGCCGGTCAGCCAGTTCGCGCCCCAGCCCGCCGCCTGCGCGGCGTTCAGCAGGCCGAGGCAGACGGCCCCGGCACTCAGCGTCTGCTCGACCTCGGGCACCTTCTCGGAGGGCTGCGGCGCGGCAACGACGGCGACCATCAGCGGTGCGTCGCGGAACATCGCCTCGGCCTTAACCACCTTGCCCGGGTCGAGGTCGCGGGCAGCGCCCATCCGAGCGGTCAGGTCGGCGAGCCTCCCGAGCGCCGCACCCGACAGCACGACCAGCCGCCACGGTTCCAGCTTGCCGTGATCGGGCACGCGAAGCGCAGCGGTCAGGATCGGTTCCAGGGCCGCGCGGTCGGGCGCGGGACCTGTCAGGGTCTTTGCCGGGCGCGAGCGCCGGGTCAGCAGAAACTCGGAGACGTCGGGGCGGGCGCGTAGGGGCGGAAGGCTTGTCATGCGCTTCATGTCGCAGGCGGCACGGAGCGTTTCAAGCACCGCCATGCCGCCCCCGTGCATATGTCAGGGACTAGCTTTCGCCGGTCTTCTCGGCGGCTTTCGGTGCCGCCTTCTTGCGCGTCGCCGTCTTGACCGGCGACTTCTTCGCTACAGGCTTCTTGGCGGTCGATTTCGCGGCGGTCTTCTTGGGAGCGGCTTTCTTGGCGGGGGCCTTGCGCTTGGGTGACTTCGCGGCCTTGGCGGCGATCAGCTCCACCGCCTGCGCCATCGTCACTTCCTCGGGGGAGACGTCCTTCGGGAGCGTGGCATTGACCTTTTCCCACTTCACGTAAGGTCCGTAGCGGCCCTCCATGACGTTGACCGGCCCGCCGTTCTCGGGATGTTCGCCCAGCTCGCGCAGGGGTGCCGCGGTTTGGCCGCGCCGGCCGCGGGAGGCGAGCTTCTCGGCCAGCACCTCGACGGCACGGTTCATGCCGATCGTGAAGATCTCCTCCTCGTCCGGCAGGTTCGCGTAGACCTTGTTCCAGCGGACGTAGGGCCCGTAGCGGCCCAGATTGGTCTCGATTTCCGCCCCGTCCTCGGGATGCTTCCCCACCAGGCGCGGCAGCGACAGAAGTTGCAGCGCCCGGTCCAGATCGACCGTGTCGGGCGCCCAGGCCTTGGGGAGGCTCGACCGTTTCGGCTTGGGGTTCTCCTCGGTCGCCTCGCCCAGTTGGACGTAGGGTCCGAACCGCCCGGTCCGCAGCCAGACCTCGAGCCCGCTCTCCGGCTCGATGCCCAGCATCGTGTCGCCCACCGGCGCGCTGCCCTCGTCGCCGCCCGGCGGGGCAAAGGGGCGGGTGTAGCGGCATTCGGGGTAGTTCGAGCAGCCGATGAAGGCGCCGCCCGAGCGGGCGGTCCGCATCGACAGGCGCCCCTGTCCGCAATTGGGGCAAAGGCGCGGATCGGTCCCGTCGCCCTTGTCGGGGAACAGATGCGGCTCCAGCACCTCGTTGATCTTCTCGAGCACGTCGGTGATCCGAAGTTCCGACGTCTCCCCGATCGCCGCCGAGAAGTCCCGCCAGAAGCGGTCGAGCACGTCCTTGTAGTCCTTGTCGCCGGCCGACACCTCGTCGAGCTCCTGTTCGAGCGCGGCGGTGAAGTCGTAGCCCACGTATTTGCGGAAGTAATTCGACAGGAACGCCGTCACCAGCCGCCCCTGGTCCTCCGGGAAGAGGCGGTTGCCCTCCTTCCGCACGTAGCCGCGGTCGACGATGGTCGACAGGATCGAGGCATAGGTGGAGGGGCGTCCGATGCCCAGCTCCTCCATGCGCTTCACGAGCGTCGCCTCGGTGTAGCGGGGCGGGGGCTGCGTGAAGTGCTGCTGGCCCAGTACGGCGTTCGACGGCGCGCGGATCAGTTCGTTGTCCGAGGTCTCGTCCGCGTAGGCCGCCACCTTCTTCGCGGCGTCGCCCTCGTGGATCGCGGGCAGACGGCGGTCCTCGCCGGTCTCGGCGTCGTCGTCGCGTCCCTCGGTGTAGACCTTCATGAAGCCGTCGAACACGACGACCTGACCGGTGGCGCGCAGCTCGACCTGTTCCTCCCGGTCGCGGATCGCGACCGTGGTGCGCTCAAGCTTCGCGGCCGCCATCTGGCTCGCCAGCGTGCGCTTCCAGATCAGATCGTAGAGCTGTCGCTGGTCCTTCTCGAGCTTCAGGTCGGCGGCGGCCTTCGTCATGTCGGTCGGCCGCACGCATTCGTGCGCCTCCTGCGCGTTCTTGGCCTTGTTCTTGTAGATGCGCGGCTCGGCGGGGACGTATTCCTTGCCGTAGCGCGCCGCGATGGCGTCGCGTGCCCCGGTCACGGCCTCGGGCGCCATGTCGATGCCGTCGGTCCGCATGTAGGTGATGAGGCCCTGCTCGTAGAGGCGCTGTGCCGTCGACATGCAGGCCTTCGCGCCCATGCCGAACTTGCGGCTCGCTTCCTGCTGCAGGGTCGAGGTCATGAAGGGCGGGCTCGGGTTGCGGGTGCCGGGCTTGGCCTCGACCGAATGAACGGAGAGGTCGCGGCTTTCCACCGCCTGCACGGCGAGTTCCGCCTGCGTCGCGTTGGCGAGGTCGAAGCGGTCGAGCTTCTTGCCGTCGAGCGAGACCAGCCGCGCCTCGAAGGTCTGGCCCCGGGGCGTCTCGAGCGTGGCGCGGACGGACCAGTATTCCCGCGCGTCGAACGCCTCGATTTCCATCTCGCGCTCGACGACGAGGCGCAGGCAGACCGATTGCACGCGCCCGGCGGAGCGCGACCCGGGCAGCTTGCGCCACAGGACGGGCGAAAGGTTGAAGCCCACGAGGTAGTCGAGCGCGCGGCGAGCGAGATAGGCATGCACAAGCGGCGTGTCGATGTCGCGGGGGTTCTCGATCGCCTTCTGCACGGCGGACTTGGTGATCGCGTTGAAGGCCACGCGGCGGACCGGCGTGTCCTTCTTGAGCGCCTTGCGCTTCATCAGCGCTTCCTGAAGGTGCCAGGAGATCGCCTCGCCCTCGCGGTCGGGGTCGGTGGCGAGGATGAGGTTCGGATCGTCGGCCAGCGCGTCCGCGATGGCCTTCAGGTGCTTGCGCGAGTCGGTGGGGATTTCCCACGTCATGTCGAAGCCGTGCTCGGGATCGACGGAGCCGTCCTTGCCCACGAGGTCGCGAACATGGCCGTAGCTCGCCAGCACGGTGTAGTCCTTCCCGAGATAGCCATTGATGGTCTTGGCCTTGGCCGGGGATTCGACGACGACGACGGGCATGCAGGTGAACCTCGGGGCTGCTTCGATCTGGGCCTGTTCGGCCGACGGGAGGTCTTCGGCGCCTGGCCGCCTCCTTGGGCCGGGGACCATGTGGGCGGTCGGCAGGGGATGTCAATGCACCCGCGGCGGCCCGGCTCTCACAGTCTGACGAGCCCGCCCCCGGGTTTGCGCGCGACCTGTCCGCCGAGCTCCATCTCCGACAGGAGCGCGGCGAGCACGCCCGCGGGGACGGGTCCGGGCAGGTCGCGGAGGAGCTGGTCCTCGGGGGTGGGGACCGGCGAAAGGAGGTCGAGGACGCGGCGCGCCAGATCGTCGGTCTCGATGGTCGGAAGTGCCGATACGGATTGAGGCTCGGCCGCCGCCTGCCGAGCGACGGGTGCCTCCGCGAGGGCGTCGAGCGCCTCAAGGATATCGTCGATCCCGCGCACGAGCGTCGCCCCGTCGCGCAGCAGCAGGTTGCAGCCCGAGGCGCGCCCGTCGAACGGGTGGCCCGGCACGGCGAGGACTTCCCGCCCCTGATCGAGCGCGTTCCGCGCCGTGATCATCGAGCCGGATTTCGCCGCCGCCTCGACCACGACGACGGCTTGCGACAGCCCGGACACGATACGGTTTCGGCGCGGGAAGTCGCGGGCCTGTGGAGCGAGACCGAAGGCGCGCTCGCTGAGCGACAGGCCCTGCGCCGCGATCCGGGCGGCGAGGTCGACGTTCTCGGCCGGGTAGACCCGGTCGAGCCCGCCGGCATGAACCGCGATCGTGCCGCCGTGATCGGGTTCGAGCGCCGCCTCGTGCGCTACTGCGTCCACGCCGCGGGCGAGGCCGGAGACGACCACGACGCCTTCCTTCGCCAGATCGCGTCCGAGCGCGCGGGCCATTCGTCGCGCAAGCGAGGAGGCGTTGCGCGTGCCGACGACGGCGACGCAGTGGCGGGCAAGGAGCGTCGTGTCGCCCTCGGCCCAGAGGACGGCAGGCGCGTCGCCGATCTGCGCCAGACGCTCGGGGTAGCCGGGCACGCCGAGCGCGAGCAGACGCGCGCCCTGTTTCTTCGCTGCCTTTATCTCGCGACGGATATCGGCCTCGTCGGCCGGGGCATAACCGGTGTCGCCGGCTCTCGCGGCGATCCCCGGCAAGGCTTCGAGCGCTGCAATCCCCGTTCCGTGCTCGGCGATGAGGCGACGGAACGTGGCGGGGCCGACCCGGCGCGAACGGGCGAGACGCAGGCGGGCGAACATCTCGGCCTGTGTCGGCGGGCCGTCGAGCTCGGACAGATACGGCTCGGCCATACCGTCGGGAAGGTCCGGGAACTCGTCGGGAATCGCGTAGTCCATCCCGGCATGTCGCGCGCCGGGGGTTTCCGAAAAGTTAAAGCAGGGTCAGGTTGCCGAACCGCCCACCGTCAACCCGCCGATCAGAAGCGTCGGCTGGCCCACGCCAACCGGCACCCATTGCCCGTTCTTGCCGCAATTTCCCATCCCGGGGTCGAGCGCCATGTCGTTGCCGATCGCACGGATCTTCTGCAGCGCCGTCGCCCCGTCGCCGATCAGGGTGGCCCCGTGCACCGGCTCGCCCACCACCCCGTTGCGGACGCGGTAGGCCTCGGTGCAGGAGAAGACGAACTTGCCGTTGGTGATGTCGACCTGACCGCCGCCGAAGCCCACGGCATAGATGCCGTCCTTCAGATCGGCCAGGATATCGCCCGGCGACGCGTCCCCGCCCAGCATGTATGTGTTCGTCATCCGCGGCATCGGCGCATGGGCATAGCTCTGTCGCCGTCCGTTGCCCGTGGCCGCCACGCCCATCAGGCGCGCGTTCTGCCGGTCCTGCATGTAGCCCGTCAGGATGCCGTCCTCGATCAGCGTCGTCTTGCCGCTCGGCGTGCCCTCGTCGTCCACGGTGATCGAGCCGCGCCGGTCCGGGATCGTGCCGTCGTCGAGAACGGTGACACCCGGGGCCGCGATCCGCTTGCCCAGAAGCCCGGCGAAGGCGGACTGGTTCTTGCGGTTGAAGTCGCCCTCGAGCCCGTGTCCGATCGCTTCGTGGAGCAGGATGCCCGGCCAGCCGGGCCCGAGCACCACGTCCATCACTCCCGCGGGCGCGGCGACGGAGGACAGGTTCACCACCGCGATCCGCAGCGCCTCCCGCGCCAGATCCTGCCAGCGCTCGGTCGTCAGAAGGCCGCCGGCCTCCATCCGGCCGCCGGCATGCGCGCTGCCGGATTCGCGGCGGCCGTTCGCCTCGACGATGATCGAAACGCCCATGCGCACCATCGGGCGCGTATCGGTTACCGACGGCCCCTCGACGCGCAGGATCTCCACCTCCTGCAGGCCTGCCGCCGCCGTCGCCGAGACCTGCACCACGCGCGGGTCGAGCGCGCGGGCGAAGGCGTCGATCTCGCGCAGCATGTCGATCTTCACCGGGAAGGCGACCGCCTCGATCGGGTCGGCGTCGCCGTAGAGCTTCCGGTTGGTCCGCGCCGGCGCCTCCGCCAACGTGCCGCCGCCGCTGCCGACGGCAAGGCGCGCCGTCTCGGCGGCACGGCGCAGGGCGGCCTCGGAGATCTCGGTGGAATGTGCGTAGCCCGCGGTTTCGCCGCGCACGGCGCGCAGGCCGAAACCTTCGGTGGCGTCGTAGCTCGCATTCGAGACGCGGCCATCGTCGTACACAACCGATTCCGTCCGCCGCCGCTCGAGGAACAGCTCGCCGTCGTCTGCGCCGGACAGCGTCGTGCGCAGGACGTCCTGCGCCGTGTCCCGGTCCAGCATCGTCTCAAAGGGGCGGAACGGGGCGCTTTGATCGTGATCGGGCATCAAATATCCTTCGGGTTGGCGTCCGTTCGGGTGCGACAGATGACCCACAGGCCTTGCGGAGCAGGCTTCAGATATGGTCTTACCCGCGCAGGACGCAACGGGCCGGGGCAGGCGACGCTCCGGGGCCATCCAGGTCAGACAATACGAAGACAGGAAATCCTGCCCATGAAAATGCCATCGCTGGCGGCTCTCGCCCTCATCGCCACAGGTTTCTGCGTCACGGGCGCTCTGGCGCAGGATACGACGGCACCCGAGGCGCCGGAAGCGACCACGACCGCGCCGCAGACCGACGGCACCGCCGGGTCTTCGCAGGACGACGTCGCGATTCCGGGGGATGCCGAAGCGCCCGTCAACGAGACGCAGATCATTCCGCTGAACGAAGGCAGTCCGGTCACCTCGCCCGCCGACGGCGACCTCGCCGCGCCGGACGAAGCGGAGCAGAACGAGGCCATGCCCGGCACCGGCGAGGCGCCGGAGGAGATCGCGACGCCCCCGGTCGAGGATGACGGCGACGCCGCGGCGCCCGCCGACGAAGAGGCCGGCGCGGCCCCGGCGGGGGAGAACGTCCGTCGCTCCGAAGAGGAGCCCGGCCCCGCGCTCGAGGACGGCACCGACCTGAGCACGATGCCGGCGGACAGCCCCGACATCAATGCCGGCAACCCGGATACCGAGCCGACCGACGTGACCCCCGCCGCGGCACGGACCGCCGCGGAGATCTTCGGCGAGCTGCCGATCATCGGGCAGCCGCAATACGGTGGCATCGGCTTCCAGCCGGCCGCGACCTCGCTCGCCGCCGAACTGCACTGGCTCGACGCGTATCTGCTGGTGATCATCACGGTCATCGCGGTCTTCGTGACCGGTCTGCTGGCCTGGGTCGTCATTCGGTACAACCGCCGTGCCAACCTCGTGCCGGCCCGGTTCACCCACAACTCGCCGCTCGAGGTGACGTGGACGATCGTCCCGATCCTGATCCTCGTCTCCATCGGGGCCTTCTCGCTGCCCGTCCTGTTCGATCAGCAGCGCATTCCCGAGGGCGACGTGGTCGTGAAGGTGACCGGTTATCAGTGGTACTGGAACTACGAGTACCCCGAAGAGGAGGGCGTCGAGTTCGCGAGCTACATGATCGGGGCCGACACCAGCAACATGCTGACCGAGGACAGCTTCGCGCAACTTCAGGCGGCCGGCTATACCGAGGATCAGTTCCGGCTGGCCACCGACACGTCGGTCGTGGTGCCCGTCGACACGACCGTCGTGATGCAGGTCACCGGCGGCGACGTGATCCACTCCTGGACGATCCCGGCCTTCGGCGTGAAGCAGGACGGCATTCCCGGCCGCCTGGCGCAGCTCTGGTTCCGGGCCGAGGAGGAGGGGATCTACTTCGGTCAGTGCTCCGAACTCTGCGGAATCGCGCATGCCTACATGCCGATCACCGTCAAGGTCGTCTCGCAGGAGGCCTATGCCGAGTGGCTCGATGCCGTCCGCAATGGCGAGCTGGAGACCTGGTGACGGCGTGACCGACGCAAGTCTCCATATCGCCCCGGCAGGGCCCGCCGAGGAGGCGGGTCTTCGCGACTACTGGCAGCTCTTAAAGCCGCGGCTGATGTCGCTCTCGGTCTTCACGGCGCTGGTGGGCCTGCTCGTCGCGCCGGGCGACATCCACCCGTTCCTCGGTGCGACGTCGATCCTCTGGATCGCGCTGGGCGCCGGTGCGTCGGGCGCGCTCAACATGTGGTTCGACGCCGATATCGACCGGGTGATGAAGCGGACGCGGAGCCGCCCGATCCCCGCGGGCCGCGTGGCGCCTTCGGATGCGCTGGCCATGGGGCTTTTCCTGTCGGTCCTGTCGGTGACGATGCTCGGCTTGACTGCGAACTGGGTGGCGGCATTCTGGCTGGCCTTCACGATCTTCTTCTACGCCGTGATCTACTCGATGTGGCTTAAGCGCACGACCTCGTGGAACACGGTGATCGGTGGCTTGGCCGGTGCGTTCCCCCCGATGATCGGCTGGGCCGCGGCGACGGGCGGCACGCCGCTCGAAGCCTGGCTCCTCGTCGGTCTCATCTTCATGTGGACGCCGCCGCATTTCTGGGCGCTCGCGCTGTTCGTGAAGCTCGACTATCACGCCGCGCGCATCCCGATGCTGACGGTCACGCATGGCCGGGCGGAGACGCGGCGGCAGGCTTGGCTCTACGCGCTGGGACTCGCCCTCGTCTCGGTTGCGACGGCATTTTCCGCGATCGGCGGGCCGATGACGCTGGCAGTGGCCTTGGCCCTGAACGCCGTGTTCCTGCGCGGCGCCTGGTCCATGTACCGTCGCACCGACGCCGAGAGCGAGGCGGACGGCCACGCGGTCGAGAAGGGCCTCTTCAAGTGGTCGCTTGTCTATCTCTTCGCGCATTTCACGATCTTCGTCGTCGAGGCGGCGATGGGCGCCTACGGAGGCTGGTGATGCATCGCGACCACGAGCTTCACGGACGTCGCCGCAGCCGGAACTTCGGATTGCTGGGCGTGCTTCTCGCCTTCATCGTCATCATCTTCGGCGTAACCGTGGTGAAGATCAGGACCGGTGGCTTTTCGGAAGGGTTCGACCATGTCGCCCGGCCCTCCGCGTTGCCCGCCGAGGAGGTATCGCAGTGAAGCTCTGGCGTGATCTTTCTCCGAACGGCCGCGTTGTCGCGGCCACGGTGACGACGATCCTCGCGATGGGTTCGCTCGGCTGGGCCGCGGTGCCGCTCTACAACATCTTCTGTGCGGTGACCGGCTATGGCGGGACGACGGCGACGGCGGGGTCTGGCAGCACCGAGGTGCTGGACCGTACCGTCCTGATACGCTTCGACGCGTCGCGGGAACGCGGGATGCCGTGGTCGTTCGCACCCGTCGAGACCAAGATGCGCGTCCGCATCGGCGAAACGAACCTTGCTTTCTACGAAGCGACGAACCCGACCGACGAACCCGTTGCGGGCACGGCGAGCTACAACGTCGCGCCCTACGCCGCCGGGCCGCATTTCGTGAAGATCGACTGCTTCTGCTTCACCGAGCAGATCCTCGCGCCGGGCGAGACCGCCTCCATGCCGGTGACGTTCTACGTCGACCCGGCGATCCTCGACGACCCGGAGGCACGGGATCTGACCGAGATCACGCTCTCCTACACGTTCCATGTGACCGATCTGCCCGAGGATTACGCCGCGCTCGACGCGACGCTTGACACGACCCCCGCCACCACGGACACGACGACGACCAACTGAGAGGGACGACGATGGCCCACGCGAAGAACCACGACTACCACATCATCCCGCCCTCGATCTGGCCCTTCGTCGGGGCCGTCTGCGGATTCTTCATGCTGATCGGCGCGGTGCTCTGGATGAAGGGCGGGACGCCTTGGCTATTCGCGGCGGGTTTCGTGGGTATCCTCGGCGTGATGTTCGCCTGGTGGTCCGACGTGGTGCGCGAGTCGAATGCGGGCGACCACACGCCGGTCGTCCGGATCGGGCTGCGCTACGGGTTCATCTTCTTCATCATGTCCGAGATCATGTTCTTCGCGGCATGGTTCTGGTCGTTCTTCAAGCATGCGATCTACCCGATGGGACCCGGCAGCCCGGGCATCGACGGCGTCTGGCCGCCCGAAGGGATCGTGACCTTCGATCCCTGGCACCTGCCGCTCATCAACACGCTGATCCTCCTTTGCTCGGGCGCGGCCGCGACTTGGGCGCACCATGCACTGGTCCACGAGAACAACCGCAAGGACATGCAATGGGGCCTCGTGCTCGCGATCATGCTCGGCGTCCTCTTCACCGTGTTCCAGGCCTACGAGTACAGCCACGCGGCCTTCGGGTTTGGCGGCAACATCTACGGCGCGAACTTCTTCATGGCGACGGGCTTCCACGGCGTGCATGTCATCATCGGGACGATCTTCCTCGCCGTTTGCCTGATCCGGCTGCTGGCCGGGCAGTTCACGCCGACCAAGCATATCGGCTTCGAGGCGGCCGCCTGGTACTGGCACTTCGTCGACGTGGTCTGGCTGTTCCTCTTCGCGGCGATCTATATCTGGGGCGGCTGACGGAACGCGCGGCGGAGGGTCGCCGCGTACGGATACCGGGGTGGCGCGGGTGATCCGCGCCACCTTCGCGTTCGGGGGTACGAAATGCGTCTGATCCTGCCGGTGATCTTCGGCCTGGGCGGGGCCACACTGTTGGTCGCGCTCGGCCTCTGGCAGTTGCAGCGGCTCGACTGGAAGGAGGGGATGATCGCGGACATGGCCTCCCGGATCGGCGCGCCGCCGATCGCGCTACCCCGGGATCCCGACCCCTCGGCCGACAACTTCGTCCCGGTCTCCCTGAACGGGCGCGTCGACGGCCGGCCTTTGCGTGTACTCGGCGCCTGGCGCGAGGGCGGGGCGGGGTTCCGCATCATCGCGCCCGTCGAAACCGAGGATGGGCGCCGGGTGATGGTCGATCTGGGTATCGTGCCGCTCGACAATGTCGACCGGGAGGCCGAGGTGGCGCTGACGGAGGGTCCGCTCGAAATCACCGGAAACCTGAACTGGCCCGACGACCTGAACCCCGGCACGCCCGATCCTGACGGTAAGATCTGGTTCGCCCGCGACGTGGACTCGATGGCGGAGACGCTGGGAACGGAGCGCGTGATGATCGTCGCACGCAATGTCGTGCCCGAGGCAGGGCCGGTCCCCGTCCCGGTCGGGCTCGAAGGCATCCCGAACAACCACCTCGGCTACGCGATCCAGTGGTTCGGGCTGGCCCTCGTCTGGCTGGGGATGACAGTCTTCCTACTGTGGCGTATCAGGCGCCGCACCATTTGAGAGAGCTCATGCGCTACATCTCCACCCGCGGGCAGGCCCCGGTTCTGGGATTCGAGGACACGATGCTGACCGGGCTCGCCCGGGACGGCGGCCTTTACGTGCCCGAGACGGTGCCGGTCCTGTCCCCGGCCGACATCGCCGGGTTGGCGGGCCTGCCCTACGGGGAGGTCGCCGTCCGTATCATGGCGCCCTTCGTCGCGGACGCGTTCGACGAGGCGACCTTCGCCGGCATGGTCGAGCGGGCCTATGCAGGCTTCGGCCACGACGCGCGGGCGCCGCTGAAGCAGCTCGGGCCGAACCATCACCTGCTGGAACTGTTCCACGGGCCGACCCTGGCCTTCAAGGATTTCGCGATGCAACTCATCGGGCAGATGTTCGAGCATACGCTGAACAAGCGCGGCGAGCGGGTCGCGATCGTCGGCGCGACCTCGGGCGATACCGGCTCGGCCGCGATCGAGGCGTTCCGCGGTCTCGACACCGTCGACGTGTTCATCCTCTACCCGCACGGTCGCGTGAGCGAGGTGCAGCGCCGGCAGATGACCACGCCCTCGGAGGCGAATGTCCACGCGCTGGCGCTTGCCGGCCATTTCGACGATTGCCAGGCACGCCTGAAGGAGATGTTCAACGACTTCGCCTTCCGCGACAGGGTCGGCCTCGCCGGGGTCAACTCCATCAACTTCGCCCGCGTGCTGGCGCAGGTCGTCTATTACTTCACCGCCGCCACCGCGCTCGGCGCACCGCACCGGGAGGTGTCGTTCACCGTGCCCACGGGCAATTTCGGCGATATCTTCGCCGGCCATATCGCGAAGCGTATGGGCCTGCCGATCCGGCAGCTCGTCGTGGCGACGAACCAGAACGACATCCTGCATCGTTGTCTGACGACCGGTGAATACCGGACGGGCGAGGTACATCCCTCGATCAGCCCTTCCATGGACATCCAGGTCAGTTCGAATTTCGAGCGGGCGTTGCACTTGGCCTATGATGGTGACGGGGCGGCGGTCGCGCAGCTTATGGAGGAGCTGCGCTCGGGCGGCTTCACGGTCAGCCAGGGCGCACTGCAGGCGCTCCGCGAGGTCTACGCCTCGGGACGCGTGTCGGAGGAGGAGACGTCGGCGACGATCGCCCGCATCCACGACCGGACGGGCGAGTTGCTTTGCCCGCACAGCGCAGTGGGCGTGCGGGTGGCGGAGGCGCATCCGGGCAACGTGCCGATGGTCACGCTCGCCACCGCGCATCCCGCCAAGTTCCCCGACGCGGTGGAGGCGGCGACCGGCATCCGACCGCCCTTGCCGCCGCGGATGGCCGACCTTTTCGACCGGACGGAACGGGTCACACGGGTAGAGAACGATCTGGCTGCGCTCGAGGCGGTCATCGACGAAAGGCGGGCAGCATGACGACGAAACTGAACCGACTCCCCAACGGCTTCCGCGTCGTCACCGAGTTCATGCCGGGCCTGCAATCCGCCAGTGTCGGGATCTGGGTCGGCGCGGGCGGCCGGCACGAGGCGACCGAACAGAACGGCGTCGCCCATTTCCTCGAGCACATGGCGTTCAAGGGCACGGCCCGCCGCTCCGCCCTGCAGATCGCCGAGGAGATCGAGGACGTGGGCGGCTACATCAACGCCTACACCTCGCGCGAGGTGACGGCCTATTATGCGCGTGTTTTGAAGGAGGACGTGCCGCTCGCCGTCGATCTGATCGGCGACATCGTCCTGAACCCGGTCTTCGACCCGCGCGAGATCGAGATCGAGCGTGGCGTCATCCTGCAGGAGATCGGCCAGGCGCTCGACACGCCCGACGACATCATCTTCGACTGGCTGCAGGAAGCGGCCTATCCCGAGCAGCCGATCGGCCGCACCATCCTCGGCCCCAGCGAACGCGTTTCGGCATTTACCGAGGCCGATCTGCGCAGGTTTACCGGAGAGCATTACGGCCCCGGCCAGATGATCCTCGCCGCCGCCGGCGCGGTCGATCACGACGCGATTCTGCGGATGGCCGAGGATGCGTTCGGCCATCTGCCCGCGCAACCGCAGGCGGCCGCCGCCCCCGGCCTCTACCAAGGCGGAGAGGTGCGGCAGGTCCGCGACCTCGAGCAGGCGCATCTGGCGCTGGCCTTCGACCAGCCGGGCTACCGCGACGATGCGATCTACACGGCACAGGTCTTCGCCGGCGCGATGGGCGGCGGCATGTCGTCCCGCCTGTTCCAGGAAGCGCGCGAGAAGCGCGGGCTCTGCTACACGATCTTCGCGAGCATCGGCGCCTGCTCGGATAGCGGTCTGATGACGATCTATGCGGGCACGGGCGGCGATGATGTCGGCGCGCTGGCCGAGCTCACCATCGACGAGCTCCGGCGCGCGGCCGAGGACATGACCGAGGTGGAGGTCGCGCGCGCCCGTGCGCAGATGAAGTCTGGCATGCTGATGGGGCTCGAATCGCCCTCCTCGCGCGCCGAGCGGCTGGCCCGTGTCGTCGCGATCTGGGACCGCGTGCCGCCGCTGGCCGAAGCGATCGCCAAGATCGACGCGGTCGATGCGCCGGCGATCCGCGCCCATGCCGGCCGGCTCCTCTCGACGGCCCCGACGCTGGCGCTCTACGGGCCCGTCCGGGGCGCCCCCGATGCGGAGACCCTGCGACGAAGGCTGGCCGCGTGATCTTTCCGACGCTTCGCAAGCCTCGGATCGAAACGGAGCGGATGCTCCTTCGTCTGCCGCAGCACAGCGATTACAGGGCCTGGGTCGCGCTCCGTCAGGGGAGCGCCGGCTTTCTGCAACCTTGGGAGCCGGAATGGGCGCCCGACCACCTGAGTCGTCGAAGCTTCACGAACCGCGTCTACTGGGCCTCGCGCAGCCACGGGCAGGGTACGGCGCTTGCAATGTTCCTGACGCGGAAGGCGGACGGGGCGCTGCTCGGCGCGATCACGATGGACAATATCCGACGCGGCCCGTCGCAATCCGCGACGCTGGGCTACTGGGTCGGGCAGGCCAATGCGCGGCAGGGCTACATGCGCGAGGCGATCGTCGCGGTCACGCATTACGCGTTCCGCCGCCTGGATCTGAGCCGGCTCGAGGCCGCCTGCCTCGAGGAGAACCGCGCCTCCCGCGGCCTGCTGGAGCGTGCGGGATTCAAATACGAAGGCGTCGCGCAATCCTACCTCCAGATCGCCGGGCGCTGGCGCAATCACGTCCTCTACGCGATGCTGCGCTCGGATCGGCGCGGCCGGGTGGACGGCTGACTCAAGTTCGACCGCGGAACGTCCGCTGCAGGGAGCCGGCGTGCCTATGTCGAAGACGATTTGTCAGATCCCGGCCGCGACCGCCCGCGCCCAAGCGTTCGAGATCACCGGCAAGATAGATATGGCATGGGCCTATCCTGACCCCCGTCCGGTCTGACCGTCGCGAGGCGCGGCCCGATGCCCTCTGGTCGTCGTCGACCGGATGCGAGAGGATCGCCGCATCGGAGGGAATGCCAATGAATGTATCGCGATGCCTTAGGTTCGTCCTTTACCTCGCCCTGATTCCCGCCGCCGCGATGGCGCAGGATCGCCGCCCGAGCCATTGCATCGCGATCGCCGATGCGGGGGGCTTCATCCACAAGGCCGCCTTCGCCGATCCGCTCGACGCGTACTCCGTGCGGCTGAACTACGTCGACCACGCCATGTTCCTGATCGAGACGGCCGGAGGTCTCAGGGTCGCCACAGATTACACGGGCTTTCTCGGCAGCGTGCCGCCCCCCGACGCGGTGACGATGAACCGGGCCCATATCTCGCACTGGACGCCGACTCCCGATCCGGAGATCCCGCACGTTCTGCCCGGTTGGTCCGAGCGGGTGGGGGAGCCGGCGGACCATAATCTCGATCTGGGCGAGATGCTGATCCGTTCCGTGTCCACCGACATCCGCTCCGCCGCCGGAGCGGGACGGGAGGAGAACGGCAACTCGATCTTCGTCTTCGAGGTCGCCGGGCTCTGCATCGGACATCTCGGCCATCTCCACCACGAGCCGACGGACGAGCAGTATGCCGCACTCGGTCGGCTCGACGTGGTCATGGCGCCGGTCGATGGCGGGCTGACGGTCGACCTGCCGACGATGATCCGTACGCTGCAGCGCCTGCGCTCCTCGGTGGTGATCCCGATGCACTGGTTCGGCCCCTACAGCCTCGACCGCTTCGTCGCCGGCATGGAGGCCGAGTTCGACGTCGACCGGCGTGCGGAAAGTTTCCTCGAGGTTTCGCTCAACACGCTGCCCAGCCGACCGACGATCGTCGTTCTTCAGCCGGCCTATCTGGCGGAGGCCCGATGAATCCGGCAACCGGCGCGTTTGCCGAGGATCTTCGCGGAGATCTGCCCGCCGAGACGTTCCGCGATCTCGAGCCGCGCTACCTGGAGGAGCCGCGGGGTCGCTGGGCCGGGTTGGACGGCCTGCTGCTCGCGCCGCGGAACGTGGCGGAGGTCGCGACCATCGTTCGCGCGGCCTCGGCGGCGTCGGTGCCGGTCATCCCCTATGGCGGGGGAACCGGTCTCGTGGGCGGTCAGGTCTCGGGCGACCTGCCCGCGCCGGTCATCCTGTCGCTGGAGCGCCTGAATACGGTCCGCAACGTGGACGCGACCGAGAACGCGATGGTCGTGGAAGCGGGCGTGCCGCTCCAGACCGCGCAGGAAGCGGCGGAGGACGCGAACCGGCTGTTTCCCATCTCCATCGCCTCGCAGGGCACGGCACGGATCGGCGGGATCCTCGCGACGAATGCGGGCGGCGTGAACGTCCTGCGCTACGGCAATGCGCGCGACCTCTGCCTCGGGGTGGAGGCGGTCCTGCCGGACGGCTCGATCCTGCACGGGCTGTCGCCGCTGCGGAAGAACAACACCGGCTACGACATCCGACACCTTCTGATCGGGGCGGAGGGGACGCTCGGGATCATCACCGCGGCGACGCTGAAGCTGGTGCCGCGCCCGGTTCGGACCGGCGCGGCAATGCTCGTGGTCCGTGATCCCTCAGCGGCGCTCGACCTGTTGAACCTCGCGCGGGACCGGATCGGGGAGGCGGTCTCGGCCTTCGAGCTGATCGGGCGCATGGGCCTCGACTTCCTTGCCGCGACGATGCCAGAGGTGCGCCGTCCGCTCGGCAATCCGGAGTGGTGCGTGCTGATCGACCTCGGCATGGGCGCGACCGGCGATCCGGCACAAGCGCTGGAGGGCCTGTTCGAGGCCGCGTTCGAGGCCGGGCTCGTCAGCGACGGGGTCGTCGCCCAGTCCGAGCAGCACCGCGCGGCATTCTGGCAGGTGCGGGAATCGATCCCCGAGGCGAACCGCCGTATCGGTGCCGTCAGCAGCCACGACATCAGCGTGCCGATCGCGGCGATCCCGGGTTTCATCGCAGAGGGCGCAGAGGCGATCGCGCGGATCGGGGCGTTCCGCGTCAACTGCTTCGGCCATGTCGGCGACGGCAACCTGCATTACAACGTCTTCCCGGTGGAAGGCCGCAGCGGGGCCGATCATGAGGATCAGCGCGACGCGATCAAGAAAGCCGTGCACGATCTCGTCCATGCGCATGGGGGCTCCGTCAGTGCCGAGCACGGCGTGGGACGGCTCAAGGTCGGCGATCTGGAGACCTATGTCGATCCGACGAAGCTCGCCGCGATGCGGGTGATCAAGACCGCGCTGGACCCGATGGGTATCATGAACCCCGGGGCGGTGCTGCGTACGATCGGCTAGTCCGGAAAAGGGTGCGCCCTGTCGGGGGGGACAGGGCGCTGGGGGGAATGGGTGGCCGTCTGCAAGGCGCCCACAAGAAGCTGTTTCGCAGACATTGGTTACCAAGAGATTAACGTAGCGGCATCTTCAGAAGCGATGATTCATGCCCCATCGAACTGGCAAAGCGCGTGGACATGCATGCCCGTCGCGTCGAGAGCCGCCCGGCCTCCGAGCGCCGGCAGGTCCACCACGAAGGCGCAGCCGACGATCTCCGCACCGAGCCGTTCGAGAAGCGCCAGCCCCGCCTGCGCAGTCCCGCCCGTCGCCAGCAAATCGTCCACCATGAGCACGCGCGCGCCGGGCGCGAGGGCATCGCGATGCACCTCCAGCGTCGCGGTGCCGTATTCGAGGTCGTAGGCCTGCTCCCAGGTCGGTCCGGGCAGCTTCCCTTTCTTGCGGATCGGGACGAAGCCGCAGCCGAGCTGATGCGCGATCGCACCTCCGAGGATGAAGCCCCGCGCCTCGAGGCCCGCCACGGCGTCGATTCTCGCGCCCGCGAAGGGATCGAGAAGTTGATCCACGCAGAGCCGCATTCCCCGTGCGTCCGCGAACAGCGTCGTCACGTCGCGGAACAGGATGCCATCGTGCGGGAAGTCGGGGATCGTGCGGATGTAGTCGCGGACGGTCTTGGCCTGCATGTGTCGGGTTCCCTTGGTCTGGGGTCGGGGATGACCGGTTAGGACGGAGCGTCGCCTGTCAGCAAGCGCCCTGCAATGCCGTGGAGGCGCTCGACCATCGCCGGATCGCGGGCTTCGGGCGCCGTTATGACGGCGTGGTCGAGTGCGGTTTCGCATCCCGCGTCACAACTCGCGCCGAGATGCCCGGGCAATGCGGCGACCAGTCCCGCGGCGCGGGCGACGTTGCCATGCAGCGTCTCGATGATCTCCGTGATCTGCACGCTGCCGTGTTCGGGATGCCAGGAATCGTAGTCCGTCACCATGGCCACGCTTGCATAGTGCAGCTCCGCCTCCCGCGCGAGCTTGGCCTCCGGCATGTTGGTCATCCCGATCACGTCGCAGCCCCAATCGCGGTAGAGGCGCGACTCGGCCAAAGTCGAGAATTGCGGCCCCTCCATGACGAGGTAGGTCGCACCTTCGTGTACCTTCGCGCCAGCCTGCCGCGCAGCTTTGGCGCAGGCCCCGGACAGCGCGGGACAGACCGGATGCGCCACAGAGACATGCGCGACGAGGCCGGGGCCGAAGAAAGACTTCTCCCGCGCGAAGGTCCGGTCGATGAACTGGTCCACGATCACGAAATCGCCCGGTGCCATCTCCTCCCGGAAGGAGCCCACGGCGGAAACGGAGACGAGGTGCGTCACGCCCGCCGCCTTCATCGCCGCGACGTTCGCACGGTAGGGCACGGAACTGGGCGTCTGGACATGGCCACGGCCATGGCGGGGCAGGAACACCGTGCGGGTGCCGTCGATCCGCCCGTGCAGCAGGGCGTCGGACGGGGCCCCGAACGGCGTCGCGACCTCGTGCCATTCCGCATCCGCCAGCTCGGCGATCTGATAGAGACCGGATCCGCCGATGATTCCGATGACTGGTTCCATGCGCGACCCCTTTCGTCTCGTCGCGCAAACCCTGACTCCGTGCGATCCGTGCCGCAATGGGCGGAGGGGTGTCGCCCCCCTTGATTCCCTGCTAGGGGCATCGGCAAATCCGAACCTTGCGAAAGACCTGAGCCTTGAACAGCAGCTTGCTGGCGAGATTTGCCGACCGTTTCGAGGGGCCCGACCTGCGCGTGGCCCCGACCTCCAAGCTCGACGCCTCCGTCCTCCGGGTCGAGGTGCTCGCCGGCCTGACCGTCGCGCTGGCGCTGGTGCCGGAGGCCGTGGCCTTCGCCTTCGTCGCGGGCGTGCCGCCGCTGGTCGGTCTCTACGCGGCCTTCATCGTCGGCCTGATCACCGCGCTGATCGGCGGGCGGCCGGGCATGATTTCGGGCGCGACCGGCGCGCTTGCCGTGGTGATGGTGAGCCTCGTCGCCGCCTTCCCGCCGGGGGTGGGCGTGCAATACCTCTTCGCTACCGTCGTCGTGATGGGAATCATCCAGATCTTCGTCGGTCTCATGCAATGGGGCAAGTTCATCCGCCTCGTGCCGCACCCCGTCATGCTCGGCTTCGTCAACGGCTTGGCCATCGTGATCGGCAAGTCGCAACTCGACTTCTTCCGCACCGAGGGCGGGGCATGGCTGCCGCCGGAACAGCTGCTCCTGGTGCTCGGGCTCGTGGTGCTCACCATGGCGGTGATCTGGGGTCTGCCGAAGCTGACCAGCGCGATCCCCGCGCCCTTGGCCGGGATCGGGGTGACGGCGGCAATCGTGATCGTCCTGGGCCTGCCGGTCCCGAACGTGGGCGATCTGGCAGACATTTCGGGCGGACTGCCGCAATTCGGGCTGCCGGACGTACCCTTCGATATGGAGACGCTCCGGTTCATCCTGCCGTACGCGCTCATCCTCGCGGCGATCGGCCTGATCGAGAGCTTGCTGACGCTCAACCTCGTGGGCGAGATCACGGGTCAGCGCGGCGGCGCCTCCCAGGAATGCATCGCGCAGGGCACGGCGAACACCGTCACGGGCTTCTTCGGCGGCATGGGCGGCTGCGCGATGATCGGGCAGTCGATGATCAACGTGAAGTCCGGCGGCCGCACGCGCATCTCGGGCATCGCCGCGGCGTTGTTCCTGCTCGCCTTCATCCTCGTCGCCTCGCCGCTGATCGAGCTCATCCCGCTCGCGGCGCTCGTCGGCGTGATGTTCATGGTGGTGATCGGGACCTTCGCATGGAACTCGCTCAAGATCCTCGCCCGTGTCCCGCGGGTGGATGCCGTGGTGATCGTCCTCGTGACCATCGTGACCGTGGCCACCGACCTCGCCATCGCGGTCGTCGTCGGCGTCATCATCTCGGCGCTGGCCTATGCCTGGCAGAACGCGACGCGCATTCGCTCCTCGACCTACCGCACGCCGGAGGGCGCGAAGGTCTATCAGATCAAGGGCCCGCTCTTCTTCGGCTCCGCGACCGGCTTCGTGGAGATGTTCGACCCGGAGAACGATCCCTCCGCCGTGATCGTGGACTTCGCCGAGAGCCGTGTCGCCGACCAGTCGGCGCTTCAGGCGATCGAGGCGGTCGCCGCGAAGTACGAGGCGGCGGGCAAGCGCATCCAGCTTCGGCACCTGACGCGCGACTGCCACAAGCTCCTGCGGCGAGCCGGGCATCTCATGGTCGACAGCGCGGACGACCCAGACTATGCCGTCGCGGCGAATTACGGTGTGCGGACGGGCATTCTCGGCGGTCACTGACCGCCGGAATCATCCTGGCCGTTCGAGCGAGAACACGTCCGTTACGCGGGCGTAATCCTTGTAGCCCAGCCGGGCGAGCGGCTGAAACGCGGTCACGTCGAAGCGTCCGTCGCGCAGGCAATCGTCCCGCAGATGCACGCCCGTGACCGCACCGAAGACGGCGTAGTTCGCCTCCCCGGGCAGTCGGACGATGTCCGTCAGGCGGCATTCCAGCGAGGCCGGCGCGTCCGCCACGCGGGGGCAATCGATGGTCGTGCATTCCGCCTTCGTGGCGCCGGCTTCCGCGAATTCGTCGACGCTCGCGGGATAGCTGCCAGAGGAGGCGTTCATCACGTCCCGCGCGGCGTATTCGACGATGTTGACGCAGAAGACCTTCGCCTCCCGGATCTGCGCCACGGAATCTTTCGTTCCGTCGCGATCCGGCTTGGCCGAGGTCGAGGCGAACATGACCTGCGGCGGCAGGTAGGCGACCGCGTTGAAGAACGAGTACGGCGCGAGGTTGTCGCCCGCTGCGCCGCGCGTGGAGATCCACCCGATCGGCCGCGGCGTCACGACGGCGTTGAACGGATTGTGCGGCAGGCCGTGGCCCTCCTCGGGTCGGTAGAACATCGCGGACTCCATTGCTGTCGCGGCGAGGACTAGCCGTCGACCCGGGGAAACGCCACAAGGGCCGCGATTTGGCGCACGACGGGGGGAGCAATGGAGCTCAACCGCGAGACTGAGGACGACCGCTGGGAGGTCGAAGCCCTCTTCGACCATTGTTTCGCGCCCGGGCGGACGGTCCTGTCCTCCTACCGCCTGCGTGACGATGTGCCTCCGGCCCGAGATCTCTGTCTCGTGGCGCGGGGGCGGATGGGGGAAGTGGCCGGTGCGATCCGCTTCTGGCCCGTTCGCATCGCCGGTGCGCGTGTCCACGACGCCATGCTGCTTGGCCCGATCGCAGTACATTCGACACGGCAGGGGGAGGGGCTGGGCGCGTTTCTCATCCAGTCCGGGCTCGACCGGGCCGCCGTCGCCGGGGTGGAGCGAGTCCTCCTCGTCGGCGACGCGCCCTATTACGTGCGGTTCGGCTTTTATGTCCTGCCGAACGTCGTCATGCCGCCGCCGACCAATCCGGACCGTGTGCTCGGCATCTGGGACTGGGACGGCATCGCCGGCACGGTCGAACGCGCCATCTTGCCTTGCGACGCGCCGCGGCCCACATCTGATGCATGAACGACAAGCTCACGCCGCCCCGCCGCGAACAGATTTTCCCGCCCCTCGACCGGGAGGCGGAGCTCCTGCGGCTCGCCGCCAAGATGCAGGCAGCGTCGGGGCTGGGCCTGCAGCTTCTCTCGGTGATCGGGTCGCAGGCCGAGAACATGCTCGACATGCTGCCGAAGCCGGTGCGCTCCGGGCTCGAGAAGGCGACCGCCACTGCCCTCGAGCAGAGCTTCAACGCCGCCGCACTCTCCCGCCGAGGACGGATTGGCGACACGTCGGACTGGCTGACTCGCGCGATCACCTTCGGCACCGGCGCCGCGGGCGGCTTCGGGGGGCTACCTTCGGCGCTGGCCGAGTTGCCGGTCACCACGACGGTCATGCTGCGCTCGATCCAGTCCATCGCCGACGAGCATGGCTTCGACCCCGCTTTGCCGGAGGTCCGCGCGGCCTGCCTGCGCGTCTTCGCCGCCGCGGGACCGCTGGACGACGATGACGGCACGGATCTGAGCTTTCTGACGCTGCGCCTCTCGGTGACCGGTCCCGCAATCCAGGGGCTCATCGCCAAGGTCGCGCCGCGCCTCGCCATTCCGCTGGGTCAGAAGCTCGCCGCGCAGGCCGTGCCGGTGATCGGCGCCGCCGCGGGGGCCGCGACGAACTACGTCTTCACCAGCTACTACCAGGAGGTTGCCCGCGTGCAGTTCGGCTTGATGCGGCTCGCCGCGCAAACCGGCGAGGACATGACCTTCCTCTCGGACGAACTGAAGTCGCGGATGGGCCGCTAGCCCTCGATCCGTGCTCAGGCGCGCCGTTGCTGCCGCATGCAGCGGCGGGCGAATTCGCGGGGATCCTCCAGACGAAGGGAACGGTCCGATGCCGAACCCGTGTTTGCGCCGCGGAGCGCATCGGGGCCGAACTCGTCCTCGTAACCGGTCCATTCGACCCACTCGCCGTTCTTCCAGATCGCTGTCTGCATACCGTTCATGATCATCACCATCCGTGTTCGATTGTTGCGAAGATGTCCGGACATTCGGGCAACACGGGGGCAACGGCATGGAGAGGCGGAGAAGGGTTAAGCGTTCCTTTCCCGGGCCAGCAGCGCGTCGAGGGCGTCGACGTCGACCGGGTCGAACTGCCCGAAGCCCTGCATCCAGATACTGGCGTCGTGCAGCGCATCCGGCTCCAGCTTGCACCAGACGACCCGCCCCCGTCGCTCCTGCCGGATCAGTCCGGCCCGCGCGAGCACGCCGAGATGTCGGCTGACGGCGGCGAGCGAGATGGCGAGCGGTGCGGCTACGTCGGTCACGGCCATGTCGTCCTCCAGCAACATCGACAGGATCGCCCGCCGCGTCGGGTCGGCCAGGGCCCCAAAGGTGCGTGTGAGCGCATCAGTCATGCGTCTTGCAGTGCCTCCCGCGAGCTTCAGGGGTCAAGGACGTTCAACCGGATGGTTGAACATCACTTCGAGGCAAAGCGATCCGTAGCCAAGCTGCCTTGGCTCAAACTATTGAGAATATGAGAAACAAGCTTGCGTTGACTTGCCTGCCTGCGCGACCTAGACACCGCCCCGACATTCATGGGGGACTTCGATGTCCGGCGATCCCGATGCCGACCGTATGCGCGCTCTCGAGGCGCGGATCGCGGCGGCGAAGGGGACGGAAACGAAGCACCACATGGACGAGCATCATTCGCAGGCGCAACTCGCTTGGCGCATGGTGATCGAGTTGGTGGCGGGCCTAGGCATCGGGTTCGGCATCGGCTACGGGCTCGACGCGCTGCTGGGGACGACGCCCTGGCTGATGGTCGTCTTCGTCCTCCTCGGCTTCGCGGCCGGTGTGAAGACGATGATCGGCTCCGCGAAGGAGATACAGGGGCGGATCGGCGCGACCGAGGCCCTGAAGGATCCGGGCGCGGGCGCGTCCGGCTGGGCCGACGAGGACGACGACTAGTCGCCTCTAGGGCAGGGACGAAGACCGGCCTCGCGGGGCGGTTGAACGGAGACGGGGATCGAGATGGCAGAGGAAGTCCATACCGAAGGCGCCCTCGACGCGCATACCGGCGGGCCGGATCATGGCGAAGGGGGCCTGAGCTTCCATCCGATGGACCAGTTCATCGTCCGTCCGATCTTCGGCGAGAACGGCGATCCGGTGCATTGGTACACTGTCACCAACGCGACCGTCTGGATGGCCCTCGCCGTCCTCTGCGTGCTCGGACTCTTCGTTCTCGGAACGCGCGGCCGCGCCATCGTGCCCGGTCGCATCCAGTCGATCGCAGAGCTGGCCTACGGCTTCGTCTACAAGATGGTCGAGGACGTGACGGGGCGGGACGCGGTCAAGTTCTTCCCCTACATCTTCACGCTGTTCCTTTTCATCCTCTTCGCGAACACGCTCGCCTTGCTCCCGATGTCGTTCTCCACGACGAGCCATATCGCGGTGACGGCGGTGCTGGCCCTCGCGGTGTTCCTCACCGTGACGATCGTCGGTTTCGTGAAGAACGGGACGAAGTTCCTCGGGCTCTTCTGGGTGTCTTCCGCGCCACTCGTGCTGCGCCCGATCCTCGCGGTGATCGAGTTGATCTCCTATTTCGTTCGGCCCGTCAGCCACTCCATTCGACTCGCCGGCAACATCATGGCGGGCCACGCGGTGCTGAAGGTCTTCGCGGGGTTCGCGGCGATTGCGGCCATCGCGCCGGTCTCGATCCTCGCGATCACGGCGATCTACGGGCTCGAGGTGCTGGTCGCCTTCATCCAGGCCTACGTCTTCACCATCCTGACCTGCGTGTACCTGAAGGACGCGCTGCATCCGTCGCACTGACGGAAGGTTCAATCCAAGTTTCCATCGTAAGGAGAAAACACATGGAACTCGAAGCCGCTCAAGCTCTCGGCCAGTACGCGGGCGCCGGGCTCGCCGCCATCGGTTCGGGCCTCGCCGCCATCGGCGTGGGCAACGTCGCCGGCAACTTCCTGTCGGGCGCGCTCCGCAACCCCTCGGCTGCCAACGCCCAGACGGCGACGCTCTTCATCGGTATCGCCTTCGCCGAAGCGCTGGGCATCTTCGCCTTCCTCGTCTCGCTCCTGCTGATGTTCGCCATCTGATCGGGACAGGCCCTATCCTTACGCTCGGCGGGCGGCCTCGACGGGGCCGCCGCCGCAGACCAACCGACCGGACGGGACGCGATACATGGAAACGACCCCCATCGATCTCGAGCTAGCGGGCACCTGCGTCAACACGCTCGGCAATGCGATCGGCATGCCGCAGCTCTGCGACGCATGGTTCGCCAATCAGATCTTCTGGCTCCTCGTCGCGCTCGTCGCCATCTACCTGATCCTCACCCGGGTCGCCCTGCCGCGCGTGGGCGCGGTGCTTGCCGAGCGGTCGGGGACGATCTCGAACGACGTCGCCGCGGCCGAGGATCTGAAGCGTCAGGCCGCCGACGCGGAACGCGCCTACGAGCAGGCTCTGGCCGACGCCCGGGCCGAGGGGCAGCGCATCTCGGACGAGGCCCGCGCCGCCATCCGGGCCGATCTCGACGCGGCCATCGCGGAGGCCGACAAGAAGATTGCCGCGAAGTCGGCGGACAGCGAAGCGCAGATCGCCGAGATTCGCGA
Source organism: uncultured Jannaschia sp. (assembly GCF_947494055.1). Classification (GTDB taxonomy): domain Bacteria; phylum Pseudomonadota; class Alphaproteobacteria; order Rhodobacterales; family Rhodobacteraceae; genus Jannaschia. The sequence goes on from NZ_CANLTR010000004.1 coordinate 50,762, forward strand.
CAATGCTGCCGCGAGCGTGGCCGAAGTGGCGCGCGACGTCGCGGGCGACATCGTGACGGCCTTGGGCGGCAAGCCCGACCAGGCCGCGATCGACTCCGCCGTCGATGCACGCGTGAAGGGGAACTGAACCATGCGATACGCCTTGCCCCTCCTGGTGATCGGATCGCCGGCTTTCGCCGCGACCGGTCCGTTCTTCTCGCTCGGCAATACCGACTTCATCGTCACGCTGGGCTTTCTCGTTTTCATTGGGGTCGTCCTCTACTTCCGGGTGCCCTCTCGCCTGACGAGGATGCTCGACGATCGCTCGACCGGAATCCGGTCCGATCTGGACGAAGCGCGGGCGCTTCGCGAAGAGGCGCAGGCGCTGCTTGCCAATTACGAGCGCAAGACGCGCGAGGCGAAGGCGCAGGCCGATCAGATCGTCGCCAATGCCAAAGCCGAGGCGCAATCCGCAGCCGAGCAGGCCAAGCTCGACCTGAAGACCTCCGTGGATCGCCGTTTGGCCGGGGCCGAGGAGCAGATCGAGAGCGCCCGGAACGCCGCCATTCGGGAGGTCCGCGACCGCGCCATCCAGGTGGCCACGGCGGTGGCTGGCGAAGTCGTCGCCAAGCAGATGTCGCCGGAGGACGCCGACCGGATGATCGACCAGTCGATCGAGACGGTCTCGACCAAGCTGCACTGATCGCTCCTTAGCCGGGCGGACCTCGGTACCGCCCTTCGTGCTCGGTATGTGCGGCGACAGGCCTTCGTTGAAGTTTCAGCTGTTAGTTACAATGGGCAAAGGTCGCGGCGCTCGCGGCCGACCTGATTACGGCGGTGATGACGGACGTTCCGTTCTTTCGATGAGGGATGCGCCCGAAGGGCGAAGGTCGTAGGGGGCCGGCTTGCCTGTCGTGTCGAAGCGCCTCTATCCTCGTTCCATTCGTCGCTTGCTCCTGATTGACTAGCGTCTGCCGCAATGAGGCAGGGACAGCCGAGGGGCGCGACACGCCGCCCGGTCTGCCGGCCCCCATGCGGGGTTCCCGGGCGTCGTCATGCGCTCCCTGGGTCACAATTCTCACTTCCGTTGCTTCGCGCGCGTCGTCGGCTCCGCCTGCGTCGGGTCCTCGGGCCAAGGGTGGCGTGGATAGGCGCCGCGCATGTCGCGTCGGACATCGGCATAGGCCCCCGTCCAGAAGCCTGGCAGATCAGTCGTAATTGCCACAGGCCGCTGCGCCGGCGAAAGAAGTTCCATGCGGAGGGGCGTCGCGCCGACCGTCGGATGCCGCGTCTCGCCGAACACCTCCTGCAGCCGCAGCGAAATCGTCGGCACCTCGGGCGCGTAGTCGATCGAGACCTTCCGTCCGAGCGGCGTGCGGTAATGCGCCGGGGCAATCTCATCGAGCCGCCGCGCGGTGTTCCAGCCGATCCACGCCTGCAGGGCGTCGAATGGGTCGAGCCGCCCGAGCCCGTCCGCGTCCCGCGCGTCGCCGAGGAACGGCGCGAGCCAGTCCGAAAGGTTCGCCATCAGCGTCTCGTCGGAGACGTCGGCCAGACCGGACGCCGCGATGCGCGCGCGCAGTAGCCGGGCGCGGCGGGTCCAGTCGAGGCAGTCGAGCCCGAGTGTGCGCACGCCATCGAGAACGGCCGCCGCGACGCTTGCGTCCGGGGCCCCAAGCCACGGGTGATCATCGAGTGCGATCGCGCCAAGCCGCTCCTGCTGTCGCGCCTCGACGCGCCGGTGCCGCGACGACCAGCGGCAGATTTCGATCCACCCGATGCGGTCGCCGAGCACATCGCGCAGATCCGCTTCCGAAATCGGGAGCGCCCGGCGGATGCGCGCCTCCGTCGGATCGCCGTCGAGATCGCAGGCGACGAGCAACCGAGCGCCGGCGAGCGGCTCGCCCTTCTCCATCCGGGCCCCCTTGCCGCCGGAGAGCAGCCAGCGCGGCGCGTCCCCCGGGCGGCGGAGCCCGACGCGGTCCGGGTAGGCCAGCGCGAGGCGCTGCGCATCCGACAGGTCGGGACCGTTTTCCCATCGCCGGAGGCGCCGTCCTTCCGCTTTCGCTTCCGCGGGCGGATTGCGTAGTGCGTCCGACAGATCGACCGATCCGGGCGGAAGCCGCACGGAGAGCAGACCCGCCAGCCGGGCGGCGCCCCGTCCGCCGCGCAGGAGCAGATGCGCCAGTCGCGGATGCAGCGGCAGCTTTGCCATGGCCCGACCGTGATCGGTGATCCGTCCGCCCTCGAGCGCCTCCAGTTCGGTCAGGAGCGCGCGCGCTTCGAAAAGCGCGCCCTCGGGTGGCGGCGTCAGGAACGGCAGCGCGTCCGAGCCCCATTCGGCCAGTTCGAGCGCCAGTCCGGCAAGGTCCGCCGAAGCGATCTCCGGGTCCGGAAAGGCGCGCATCCCGCCTTCCTCGCCGCGCGTCCAGTTGGCATAGGCGGCCCCCTCGGCAACGCGCCCGGCGCGACCGGCCCGCTGCGCCGCCTCGGCGCGGGTGGCCCGCTCGGTGACGAGCCGGGACATGCCCGAGCCGGGATCGAACCGTGCTCGCCGCGCCCGACCGCCATCCACCACGGCGCGCACGCCTTCGATCGTCAGCGACGTCTCCGCGATCGAGGTGGCGAGCACGACCTTCCGCCGCGCCCCGCCGGGTGCGATGGCCGCCTGTTGCGCCGCGAAGGGCAGGGCACCGTAGAGCGGGCGAATCTCGGCGTCGATCCTGTTCAGCAGCGCGGCACAGCGCCGGATCTCGCCTTCGCCGGGCAGGAAGGCCAGAATGTCGCCCGGGTTCTCCTCCAGCGCCCGCGTGACGAGGCCTGCGACCTGCGCTTCGAAGCGTTGCCCTTCGGGCGGCGGGCGGTCGCGCCAGCGGCGTTCGACCGTATGGCTGCGACCCCCGGAGGTCACCACGGGCGCGTCAAGCAACTCCGCCACCGGCGCGGCGTCGAGCGTCGCCGACATGACGACGACCGCGAGATCCGGGCGAAGCGCGGCCCGAGCTTCCCATGTCAGCGCGAGGCCCAGATCGGCGTTGAGGGAGCGCTCGTGGAACTCGTCGAAGATGACGCAGCCGACGCCCGGCAATTCCGGATCGGCCTGGATCATCCGCGTGAGGATGCCTTCGGTGACGACCTCGATCCGGGTGGCTTTCGACGTCTCGGAGGCGCCGCGCATGCGGAAGCCGACCGTCTCGCCGACCGCCTCTCTCAGCGTCTCCGCCATTCGTGCGGCGGCGGCGCGGGTGGCCAGCCGGCGCGGCTCGAGCATGACGATCCGGCCTTCGACCACTGGCAGGAGTGCCAGCGGAACGCGCGTGGTCTTGCCCGCGCCCGGCGGCGCCTGCAGCACCGCGACTCCGTGGTCGCGGATCGCGGCCAGAAGCTGTGGCAGCGCGTCGTCGATCGGCAGGGGCGTCATCGGCGGCGCAGCACCGCGTCGCCGAAGCGGGTAGGGGAGCGCACCTCGGTGACGGCGACCGCGCCCGATCCCGTCGGGGCGTAGAGGATGTCGAGGCGAACCACCGGACGTTCGGCCAGTCGTTCGGGAGAATAGCCCGCGATCCGGCGGTATTCACCGACGCAGCGGATCGTCCCGTCGCCGCCCGTCTCCGGCTGACCGAGTGTCAGACGCGAGACGTGCCGACCGTCGAACAGTTCATAACGCCGGTTGCACGCCCAGCCCGGCTCCGTGGGACGCATCACGTCAAAGAGCGCGCTGAGCGGGTCGATGACGCCGGTCTGTTCGGTCGGCTCGATATCGTGGTCTTGCGGATCGCGGGGCGGAGTGAAGGTCACCGTTGCGGGGCGGGTGCCGCGGAAGGCGACCTCGGCCTGCGTGCGCTCGCCGTCGTCGTCCTCCAGTTCGGAATAGCTCTGAGAGACGGGGCGGCCGCTCACGTATTGGCCATTTGCCCGACCTTCGTATCCGTATTTCAGAAGCGAGCCGACGAGCCCCGTCGCCTTCGCCTCCGCGGCGACGGAATAGGCGGGGCCCTGCTGCCGGCCGGAGAGCCCGATCTCACCGCCGGTAATGCCGCGCAGGGAAAGGGTGAAATTGGCGTCGTAGTCCTGGGACGCGGCGGGCAGGGCGATCGCGATCAGGATCGCGGCGAAGGCGGAACGAACGGTCATGACGGGATCCTGGTTTGGGGCGACCCTCTATCTAGGGGCAACGCGTGGCGGCGTCACGCAGGCGGCCCTGCTTGCATCGTGGCACGGCCGGGGGCATGGCATCGGCTATGCCTGCCGACGATCCCCTCCATGCGCCCGTCCTCGAGGGCGACCGCCGGGCCCTGGCGCGCGCGATCACTTTGGTGGAAAGCACGCGGTCCGACCATCGCGCCCGGGCGGCGTCTTTGCTCGACGGGCTGCGGGACACGGACCGGCAGGCGTTGCGGATCGGGCTGTCGGGCACGCCGGGCGTCGGCAAGTCCACCTTTATCGAGGCATTCGGGACCATGTTGACGGGGCAGGGGACGCGCGTCGCGGTGCTGGCGGTCGATCCGTCCTCCGCGCGCACGGGCGGCTCGATCCTCGGCGACAAGACCCGGATGGACCGGCTGGCGCGCGATCCGCTGGCCTTCGTCCGGCCCTCGCCCTCGGCCACGCATCTGGGCGGCGTCGCGCGGCGCACGCGGGAGGCGGTGGCGCTTTGCGAGGCGGCAGGCTTCGACGTGGTGCTCATCGAGACGGTGGGCGTGGGCCAGTCCGAGACGATGGTCGCGCAGATCGCGGACCTGTTCGTCCTCCTGCTCGCCCCCGCCGGAGGCGACGAGTTGCAGGGGGTGAAACGCGGGATCATGGAGATCGCCGACCTGATTCTCGTCAACAAGGCGGACGGCGACCTGCTCGCGACCGCGACGCGGACGGTGGCCGATTACGCCGGGGCGCTGCGCCTGTTGCGGAAGCGGCCGCAGGACCCGCCGAACGTTCCGAAGGCGCTACCGGTCTCCGCGACGGAGGGGACGGGGCTTGGCCGGGCCTGGGAGGAGATGCGGGCGCTGGCCGATTGGCGGCGGGCGCATGGCCATTGGGACCGGACGCGCTCCCAGCAGGCGGCCCACTGGTTCGCGGAGGAGGTGCGGGCGGGACTGCTCGCACGCCTGACGGAGGATGCCGAAACCCGCGCGCTGATGGCCGCGCTTGCGGAGGATGTCGCCAGGGGCGCCCGCGACCCGAAGGCAGCGGCGGCAGAGATGCTGCAATCGCTGCGCGGTGCTTGACCTCGCGCGTCGCCGCGACTAGAGAGCCGCGACCCGAGGGGCTGATGGAGGCCCCGGACACCTATTTGAACAGACGAAACCGGAGTTGTGCCATGTCGCGCGTCTGCGAACTCAGCGGAAAAGGCCCGATGACGGGCAACAATGTCAGCCACGCCAACAACAAGACCCGGCGTCGCTTCCTGCCGAACCTGAACGACGTGACGCTGCAATCCGAGGCGCTCGGCCGCGGCTTCAAGCTCCGTATCTCGACCCACGCGTTGCGAACGGTCGATCACCGCGGCGGGCTCGACGCGTATCTCGCGAAGACGAAGGATTCGGACCTCTCGCCGCGCGCGCTGAAGATCAAGCGCGACATCGCCAAGTCGTCGGACACGGCGGCCGCGCTCGAAGCCTGAGCGGCGATCGATCCGGACGAAGGCCCCCGAGCGGGGCCTTTTTCATGTTCCGAGGATTTCGGCGACCCAGACCGGGACCGTCTCGCTCGCCGGTCCCTCGCGCACTTCGTCGAAACGTCCGCCGGAGGCTTCGAGGTTGAGCTCCAGCGTCCGGGCGCCTGCCTCCCGCGCCAGTTCCACGAACCCGGCCGCAGGATAGACGGTGCCGGACGTGCCTATGCTGACGAAGAGGTCGGCTCGGGACAAAGCAGTCTCGATCTCGTCCATCCGGTAGGGCATCTCCCCGAACCAGACCACGTCTGGCCGCGTCGCGGAGACACCGCAGGCCGGGCAGGGGTCGTCGGGCGCCATGACCGGTGGGGCCGGCCATCGCGTTGTGCAGGCGGCGCAGAGGGCGCCGGAGAGTTCGCCATGCATGTGGATCACGTTCCGGGCACCGACCCGTTCGAGCATGTCGTCCACGTTCTGCGTCACCAGTGTCAGGCCGGGCCGGGTCGACAGTCGCGCCAGGGCAGCATGCGCCGCGTTCGGCGTCGCGGCGACCATGTTCGCGCGCCGGGCATTGTAGAAGTCGTGAACCAGGCCGGAGTTGCGCGCGAAGCCCTCGGGCGTCGCCACCTCGTTCAGATCGTAACGGGTCCAGAGCCCGGCCACGTCCCGGAACGTGCCGAGCCCGGACTCCGCGCTCAGCCCCGCTCCCGAGAGCACGACGATGCGATCTGTCCGGCTCAAGTGCAGGTGCGTTCGGCGATCTCGACGAATTGCTTGTAGCGCAGCCAGAAGCGCTCGTCGCCGGCCCTGTCCGATTGGCGCGTGACCTGCGCCAGATGCGGATCGCGGAAGAAGGCCACGGCGCGCGCCTGCTCGCTGCGGTTCAGGACGGTGTTCGCCGAGGCCTGCACGCAGCCGCACAGATCGTTCGACGCGGCGACGCGGTCGGCGCGAAGACAAGCCGTATGGACGGGCCCGGTGGCGAAGCTGCGCACCGGCGCGTTCAGGCGGCCGCCGCCCACGGCATCGCCGGAGCCGCAGGCCGACAGCGCTGACAACGCCGCCAGCGCGATAGGAAGTCTGATCGGGGTCATGTCTGCCCGGCCTCCGATATTCTTGGTTTTATGGGAGGATGCCAGAGGCCGGATGTGCTGACAAGAATTCCGGGCGCGACGATCAGGCGCTGTGGCGGGCGCGGCGGCGGCGTCCCGGTTTGGCGGCCGGCCTGGCACCGGTATTCGTCGCCTTCGGAGCGCCACGCCCCTGACCCGCGCCACGACGGCCACCACCGCCGCGTTGCTGCTTCGGCTTGGCCTCCTCCTGCGCGGGGGTCCAGCGCCGGCCGGAGGCGACGGGGATCTGGCTCTTGATGACCCGCTCGATATCCTTCAGCTCGACCATCTCGTCGGGCGCGCAGAGCGTGATCGCTGCCCCTTCGCGCCCCGCCCGGGCGGTCCGGCCGATCCGGTGGACGTAGGTCTCGGCGACGTTCGGCAGTTCGTAGTTGTAGACGTGCTTGACCACCGGAATGTCGAGCCCGCGTGCCGCCACGTCGGTCGCGACGAGGACCGGCGCAGTGCCGTCGGTGAACGCCTCGAGCGCGCGGGTGCGCTGACCCTGACTCCGGTTGCCGTGGATCGCCACGGCCTCCACGCCTGCACTTGTCAGCTGCTTGGCCAACCGGTCGGAGCCGTGCTTTGTGCGCGCAAAGACAAGCGCCGCCTCGCCCGGATGGGCGCGCAGCAGGTCGATGAGGAGGCCCGGCTTCTCGGCCTTGGCGATGTAGTGGATCGACTGCTCGATCTTGTCCGCGGTCTGGCCGGAGACCGCGACCTGCACGCGGACAGGGCGATCTAGATAGGTTGCCGCCAGTGCCTCCATGTCCTTCGGCATCGTCGCCGAGAACAGCAGCGTCTGCCGTTCCTTCGGCAGCTTGGGCGCGATCTGGCGCAGGGCATGGATAAAGCCCATGTCAAGCATCTGGTCCGCCTCGTCGAGCACGAGGAAATGACTCGCACCGAGATTGACGGCGCCGCGGTCCAGCAGGTCGATCAACCGGCCGGGCGTCGCGACCAGCAGGTCCACGCCGCGCTCCATGCGCTTGATCTGGGGATTGATGCCGACGCCACCGACCACGCGCGCGACTTTCAGGTGGGTGCCCTTGATGTAGCCGTCGAGGCTCTCGGCGATCTGGTTCACGAGCTCCCGCGTCGGCGCGAGAATAAGCGCGCGTGCGGTGCGCGGGGCAGGGCGCGCATTGTCCTCGAACAAGTGCTGCACGAGCGGCAATCCGAAGGCCGCGGTCTTGCCGGTGCCGGTCTGGGCGAGGCCCATGACGTCGCGACCCTCCAGCGCGGGCGGGATCGCCTGCTTCTGGATCGGGGTCGGGTCCTTGATGCCCATCTCGTCGAGGGCGGCGATGAGGCGGGGCTTCAGCCCCAGCATGTCGAAATCCATGAAATGTCCTGTCGCGTCCCGCGGGGACGCTAGCGGCGCGCAACGCGGCGCGCGGTTTCGGGGTCACGGACCGCGATCGCGATCCGCGCCTCCCCGGCGTGATCCTTGGGAAAGCGTCCCGCCCGTCGTTGGGGCGTCCCTCGTGGACGACCGGCTCACGCGGCCCGAGGGGCGGGGTTGGGGGGCATGTGGGACAGGGAGGGACTGGTGTCAAGCGCCGGGGGCGGGCTCGGGTTCGAAAGGAGGATTGCCGATCCGTATCTCCCTTCGCTGGTCGGGTTTTCTGCTAACCAAGTTGTTGAAAAGTTCTGGAACGAGTTTGACGAGCCTCTAGAAAGCTTCCGGCCGATCAGTTGACGGGAAGCATGCCGGACGGGTCGCGATCGAACTGAGGGACGAAAGGATCATCGGCGCATGGCTTACGGAACCATAGAGGACCTGGCCGACGAGCTGGTCTATGGCTATTGGCGGAGCACCTTCAGGCGCCCGGCCAGTTGGACCCTCGATGACGAACGTACTCTTGCGGTAAATCTTACCGGGCTGGATCGTGAAGCCAGTCTGCGGGCCAAATGGGCGCTCGACGTCTGGTCCCATTACATCGGAATCGACTTCGATCGAGTGCGCGCCGGCGGCGACATCCGGTTTGTCGAGGGCGAGGGCAGCGACGCCTATGCCCAGCGTCGGCAGGCGGGGGGCGAGCTCACCAAGGTGCGGATAACGATTGGCGAAGACCGGCTCGATGGCATGGCAAAGTTTGGCGATATAGGCTATATCACGATCCTCCACGAGTTGGGACATGCTCTGGGCCTCGGGCATCCAGGACACTACAACGGTGACGCCCGTTATTTCCGGGACGCGATCTATCGCAGCGACACCGTTTTGCGCTCAGCGATGTCCTACTTCGATGCCGACAAGGACAGATCTTATTCGGATCGTGACCTTCCACCTTGGCTTGATCCGGTCACGCCGATGGCCGCCGACATCCGGGCGATCGAGATGCTCTATGGGTCGCACGACGTCAATCGCGGCGCGACGATCTACAACGAGCACACCTTCGATACCGGAATTGGTGGGTCGAGGCTAAGGTTGTCGTCATCGGATTTGAGCCAGGCCAACCTGATCACCCTGAAGGACGACGGAGGGCACGACCTGCTCGAGATGACGGCGCTCTTCGGCCATCGGCCCGGCAAGCACGTGATCGACCTCACCCCCGGGGCCATCTCGACCGTCTCGAGCGCCGACGCCCCCGTCGTCTTCGCCATCTACGAGACGACGATCATCGAGGACGTGGAAGGGACACGGAACGCCGACAGGATCACCGGGAATGCGGTGGACAACAAGATCCGCGCAAGGAACGGGGAGGATGTGCTGCGCGGCGAAGGGGGAGACGATCACCTGCGTGGCGGCAAGGGTGCGGACCGTCTTGGCGGCGGCACTGGCAACGACATCCTGAACGGAGGGCCGGGCGACGAAGTGCTCTTCGGCGGTGCGGGCGACGACAAGCTTTGGGGCAGCAATGGCGAGGATACGTTCGTGTTCCGGTCCGCGCGAGGCGAGGACGTCGTCATGGACTTCCGCAATGACGTCGATACCCTGGACCTCAGTCGGATGGGGTACGAGAACCGGCGTGAGGTCCGGTCCCAGGCCGAGGAGGTGGAGAGGGGGCTGCGCCTCGGGTTCGAGGACGGGCACGGCATCACGCTCCGCGGCATGACCTGGGAGGATCTCAGGGACGACATCCTCATCTGAGCGGCGCGACGGATCGGGCGAGGGGCCTTCCGCCCTGCACCCGCGCGTTGTATCCCCGGCCAAACCCCAAGAAGGCCGCGCCCAATGACCGACCTCTCCCGCATCCGCAACTTCTCCATCGTCGCGCATATCGACCACGGCAAGTCGACCCTCGCCGACCGGCTGATCCAGGAGACGAACACGGTCGCCACGCGCGACATGAAGGAGCAGATCCTCGACGCGATGGATATCGAGCGGGAGCGGGGCATCACCATCAAGGCCAACACCGTCCGCATCGACTGGACGGCCGCCGATGGCCTTGAATACGTCCTCAACCTTATCGACACGCCGGGCCATGTGGACTTCGCCTACGAGGTCTCGCGCTCCATGCGTGCGGTGGAGGGTTCGCTCCTCGTGGTCGACTCGACGCAAGGGGTGGAGGCGCAGACGCTCGCCAACGTCTATCAGGCCATCGACGCCGACCACGAGATCGTGCCGGTCCTCAACAAGATCGACCTGCCCGCCTCCGAACCCGAGCGGGTGCGCGAGCAGATCGAGGACGTGATCGGCATTGACGCCTCCGATGCGCTCCTCGTCTCCGCCAAGACGGGGCAGGGCATCACCGCCACATTGCAGGCAATCGTCGATCGCCTGCCCGCCCCGAAGGGGGATGCGAACGCGCCGCTGAAGGCGATGCTCGTGGACAGCTGGTACGACGCCTATCTCGGCGTGATCGTCCTCGTCCGCATCATCGACGGCAAGCTCCGCAAGGGCGACCGGGTGAAGTTCATGGCCAACGGCACCACCCATCATGTCGACCGGATCGGCGTGTTCCGTCCGCCCATGACCGAGATCGACGTGCTGGGGCCGGGGGAGATCGGGTTCCTCACCGCCTCCATCAAGCAGGTCCGCGACACCCGCGTGGGCGACACGATCACCCACGACAAGAACGGCGCGACGACCGCGCTGCCGGGCTTCAAGCCGTCCGTCCCGGTCGTGTTCTGCGGCCTGTTCCCGGTGGATGCCGCCGAGTTCGAGGACCTGCGCGACGCCATCGAGAAGCTCTCGCTCAACGACGCCAGCTTCTCGTCCGAGGTGGAGACGTCGGCGGCGCTCGGCTTCGGGTTCCGTTGCGGCTTCCTCGGGCTGCTACATCTCGAGGTGATCCGGGACCGGCTGGAGCGCGAGTACGACATCGACCTCATCACCACCGCGCCCTCGGTCGTCTACCGCATCCATATGCGCGACGGCGAGGTGACGGAGCTGCACAACCCCGCCGACATGCCCGACCTCACGCTGGTCGACCATATCGAGGAACCGCGGATCAAGGCGACGATCCTCGTGCCCGACGACTACCTGGGCGACGTGCTGAAGCTCTGCCAGGACCGGCGGGGCATCCAGCTCGACCTGACCTATGCCGGGCCCCGGGCGATGGTGGTCTACGACCTGCCGCTCAACGAGGTGGTGTTCGACTTCTACGACCGGCTGAAATCGGTGACCAAGGGCTATGCCAGCTTCGACTACCAGATGATCGGCTACCGGGAGGACGCGCTGGTCAAGATGTCGATCCTCGTCAACGAGGAGCCGGTGGACGCGCTGTCGACCATGGTCCACCGCGACCGGGCCGAGGCGCGGGGCCGGGCGATGGTCGAGAAGCTGAAGGAGCTCATTCCCCGCCACATGTTCAAGATCCCGATCCAGGCGGCCATCGGCGGCCGCGTCGTGGCCCGCGAGACGCTCTCGGCCATGCGCAAGGATGTGACGGCGAAGTGCTACGGGGGGGACGCGACGCGGAAGAAGAAGCTGCTTGAGAAGCAGAAGGCGGGCAAGAAGAAGATGCGCCAGTTCGGGAAGGTGGAGATCCCACAGAGCGCGTTCATTTCGGCGTTGAAGATGGATGGGTGATTTGGAGGTCTTTCAAACATCTTTCCCGCGTAACTGCTCCTTATCTGCTTTGGCTGAATTCTCCATCAGCTTGAATAAGCTTCCTAAAGCACAGAAAATCAGAATCCATACCGGCTCGGAAAGATTTCTTTCTCCATCTGCTATGATATTCCTATCTAAGACGTGCCGGGCGCGATCACGAAAGCACAATGATGAAAGGATTACGTACACGGGCCTAAGCAACCATAGATATGCAAATAATCTTGGGTTTTCTGAAGCTCTACGTATTAGTGGAACGCCGTATCCGCAAGGAGCATTTGGGGGAGAGAGCTACATTCCTATAAGTGTTATGAGTCGACGTGTTTTAGAAGACCGAGCTCGCGAATCGGCGTTTGAAATGGGTGACGCAATCCAGGAAAGATGTGACGAAATAGCTTAAATTGTTTCGCAGCGAGAATCGGGTAGGTTACAGGCAACACTTGCGAGATCTTTTAGAGAAATATTCCGAAATGTCTTTGAGCATGGTGAAACTGATGTTGCTGTATTTTGTGCGCAGTATTGGAAAAGTCGTGACACTGTTGAAATCTGCATTGCAGACAGTGGAATCGGTGTGCGCAAATCCCTTGCGTATAGTAAGTATACTAATCCCACCTCCGATCGAGAAGCTGTGTATTACTCGCTAATGCCTGCAGTATCGTCAAAAGCTTGGCGTCATAAAAAGAAGAAATCCCATCAGAAATCCGAATGGGATAACTCCGGGCATGGTCTTTTTTTTTCGCTCATCAACTATTTGGAAAAATCGGTCACTTTTATATCGCCTCAGGAGAGTCTTCAATCCTCATAAGCCTGCGGCAAACGAGAGATATTAAGTATAATATCAATGGAACCTTAGTATCTATGTCATTGAAACTAGATGATGAGGAACAGATAAAGACAGTTCTAAATAGTATTCGAGATTTATCAGCACACGTCAAAGAAAGAATTGGTGTTAGAAGTGCAAGTTTCGCGAGCGTTGAGGCATTCTTGCAAACTGGCAAAATTCGTTAGACAAACCTTTTAAATCTCTCAGGTAAAATCATCAACTAATAAGGGTTGTCTCGCGCTCAGCACTTTGAACCAACCATAGAGTTGTCAGTCGCGCTTCGCGCGACCGGGCTTCGCCCACGGCATCCACATCTGCATCCAGGCTTCCGTCCACGCCCTCATCATCGTGGTCCGCTGACGGCTCATCTCGGCCATCATCTGGCCGCGGGCGGGCGCGGCGGCCTTGTTGGCGGCGGATAGCCAAGCACTCATCCAAGGGTTCTTCAAGGGTTCGACCTTTCCGATGATGTCGGGACGGCCCGCGTCGGGCCGTCTTCCTCGACGTAGGGGAACCTGTCTCAGGCCCGCACGGTTCCGCGAGGGGCCAGCGCATAGACCGCGACCGCCGCGATGGCATAGACCCCGTTGACCAGCAGCACGAAGCTCCACGGCGCCCCGGCCCCCCAGATCAGTTTGGCCGAGAGCGAGGCGAGCGCGTTCAGCACGACGAACCCGGCGATCCAGGCCGTCGCTCCAGACAGCCGCGCGAAGATCGGGATCAGCGCCATCGCGAACAGGATCGAGAAGAATTCCCGCCCCGGGCTGAGGATCAGCGGCAGAAGCGGCGCTCCGGCCAGCGCGGTGATCGCGATGGAATTGGCGATGCAGCCGACGACCCCACCGATGGCGGCGATGACGGCGTTGCGGGCGGTGAACATGGTGGCGCTCCTGTGGGTCCGCGTTCACCCTGTCGGAGGATGCCACGAAAGGCGAGGGCGCATGGCGCGAACGACAACGCGCCTCCGGCCGGTCGGCGGAGGCGCGTTCGGGTCCATACGGACGATCCGGTGCCGGATGGCGCCCGGCGATCAGTTCATCGCGTCTTCGGCGGTGTTCTCGATCGCCCGGCCACCGGCCTGCACGTCCTGACCGAAGCCCTGCGTTGTCTCGCAGGCAGCGAGCGTGGTGACGAGGGCGGCGAGGATCAGAAACGGTTTCATGATGGTGGTTCCCTTCGAGCGTGGTTGCAGACGGTGATCGAACGCGCAGCCGGCCATCGCGTTCCGCTGCGTCCATTTGACGCTCGCCCGCTTGCCTACCATGCCGCCGTCCCGGCGCACGGAACCCCGCCCCCGGCGCGGCGTTCCCCCGGCAAGCAATTCAGGAGTTTCCCATGTCCACCCCCGAAGAGATCGAGACGAAGTTCTGGAAGGCGCTGCGCTCCGACATGACGGTGTTCATCGGCTGCGAGGGCGCGCTGCCGCGCCCGATGGTGGCCATCCCCGACGGTGACGCAGATCACGGGCCGCTTTGGTTCTTCACCTCGCACGAATCCGATCTGGGCAAGGTCGTCGGCACCATGCCCCAACCCGCGACCATGACCTTCGTCGACAAGGGCCACGACATCTGGGCTTCCGCCAGCGGCACGTTGACGATGGACAACGACCGCGCCGTGATCGACCGGCTCTGGAACCCGCATGTCGCCGCCTGGTACGAAGAGGGCAAGGACGACCCGAAGCTGCGGCTCATCCGCTACGACGTGACCGATGCCGAGCTTTGGGAGGACGGGTCCAGTGTCGTGGCCGGGATCAAGGCGCTGATGGGCTCCGATCCGAAGAAGGATTTTCAGGACAAGACCGCCCACGTCCGTCTGGACGATTGATCGCAGCCCCGGGGGCGGAACTGCCGTCCCCGGGGGACGTTTGGCCCCCACAATCAGGAGGCCGCCGCCATGTCCGACACCGCCCGCCCTGCCGTATATTCCTCGACACAGATGTTCGCGCACTGGCTGATCGCGTTCCTGATCCTGTTCCAGTTCGCCAGCGGAGGTGGGATGGAGCAGGCCTTCGATGCCGCCATGGAGGGGGTCGCGCCGATGCTTTCGGGCGCCGTCTTCGTGCATGCCTTCTTCGGCCTGACGATCTTCGTCCTGATGCTCTGGCGTCTCGGCATGCGTCTCAGTCACGGCACTCCGCCGCCGCCGGAGACCGAGCCCGAAAAGCTGCAATATCTCAGCCGCGGCACCCATTACGCCTTCTACGCCGTCCTGATCGGAATGCCGCTGGCGGGACTCGGCGCGGTTCTGCTGCGGAGCGGCCTGCTTGCGACGGCACATGCCTGGACGTCTAAGCTGCTGATCCTGCTCGCGGCCATGCACATCGCCGGCGCTCTCTGGCACCTGACCAAGCGGGACGGGGTCGTCCACCGGATGATCCGCCGCGACCCGGCAACCAACGACACGGTCGACGAGGTCGTCCCGGACCGCACCTGACGCCGGCCCCGGGCGGGGCTGGCAAAGCGGTTGCGCCCGGCATAGCGTCCGCGGCCAAAGGAGAGACCATGAACAACCCGCTTCTGCAGCCTTGGGCGGGCGACTTCGCCCTGCCGCCTTTCGAACTGATCCGCGACGAGCATTTCGGTCCCGCGCTCGAGGAAGGGATGTCGGAAGGTCGGCGCAACGTCGCCGCCATTGCCGCCAGCGAGGCCACACCGACCTTCGAGAACACCATTGCCGCGCTGGAGCGCGCCGATGCGACGCTCGATCGCGTGGCCGGCGTGTTCTTCAACCTTGCCGGCGCGGACAGCACTCCCGCGCGGCAGGCGCTCCAGCGGGAGATGGCCTCGAAGCTGTCGGCCTATTCTTCCGAGATCACCAACAACGCGGCCCTGTTCCATCGTATCGACGACTTGTGGGCGCGTCGCGACGACCTCGACCTGACCGAGGAGCAGGCCCGCGTGCTTATGCTCACCCGCCGCCACTTCGTTCGCGCCGGTGCTGCCCTGAAAGGCGCCGAGGCCGAGCGGTTGACGGAGATCAAGTCGCGGCTCGCCACGCTTGGCACTGAGTTCGCGCAGAACCTGCTGGCCGACGAACGGAACTGGTATATGGCCCTGACCGAGGCCGATCTCGAAGGCCTGCCCACCTTCGTGAAGGATGCCGCGCGCGCAGCGGGGCGCGAGCGGGACCGGGACGGGCCGGTGATCACGCTGAACCGGTCGCTCATCGTGCCGTTCCTGCAATTCTCCCCGCGCCGGGACCTCCGCCAGAAGGCCTACGAGGCTTGGACCGCGCGCGGCGCAAACGGCGGCGAAACCGACAACCGCGCCATCGCCGCCGAAATCCTCAAGCTCCGGGAGGAACGGGCGCATCTGCTGGGCTACGACAACTTCGCGGGATACAAGCTCGAGACCGAGATGGCGGGCACGCCTGACGCCGTGCGCGACCTGCTGATGCAGGTCTGGCACCCGGCCCGGACGGCCGCACTCGCCGATGCCGAGCATCTCGCGCGCATGGCCCATTCCGACGGAATTACCGGTCCGCTCGAGCCTTGGGACTGGCGCTACTACGCGGAGAATCGGCGCGCGGAGTTGCACGACCTCGACGAGGCCGAACTGAAGCCCTTCTTCCAGCTCAACCGGATGATCGAGGCCGCGTTCGCCGTGGCGCACCGTCTGTTCGATCTCGACTTCGCGCCGATGGAGGTCGAGGCCTACCATCCCGACGTTCGCACCTGGGAGGTGACGCGCGGGGGCGAGCATGTCGCGATCTTCATGGGCGACTACTTCGCCCGGCCCTCGAAGCGTTCCGGCGCGTGGTGCAGCGCGATGCGGTCGCAGTCCCGGCTCGACGGAAACGTGCGGCCGATCGTCGTCAACGTCTGCAACTTCGCCCAAGCCGATCCCGCGCTTCTGAGCTACGACGACGCCCGCACGCTGTTCCACGAATTCGGTCACGCGCTGCACCAGATGCTCTCCGACGTGACCTACGAAACGGTGAGCGGGACCAGCGTCGCCCGCGACTTCGTGGAGTTGCCGAGTCAGCTCTACGAACACTGGCTGGAACTGCCGGAAGTCCTGTCGGAATTCGCGATCCACGCCGAGACCGGGGAGCCGATCCCCGATGCGCTGCGCGACCGGCTGCTCCGCGCGGCGACATACGACATGGGGTTCCAGACGGTGGAGTACATTGCCTCCGCCCTCGTCGATCTCGCCTTCCACGACGGTCCGGCCCCGGCCGATCCCATGCAGAAGCAGGCCGAGGTGCTGGAGACGATCGGGATGCCCCGCGCGATCCGCATGCGCCACGCTACGCCGCATTTCGCGCATGTCTTCTCGGGCGACGGCTATTCGGCCGGCTATTACAGCTACATGTGGTCGGAGGTGATGGACGCCGACGCCTTCGCCGCCTTCGAGGAAGCGGGCGATCCGTTCGACCCGGATCTCGCGCAGAAGCTCGAGGACGACATCCTGTCCCGCGGCGGTTCGGTCGACGCGGCGGAACTCTACACACGATTCCGCGGACGCCTGCCCGGCGTTGACGCGCTCTTGAAAGGCCGCGGGCTCGAGGACGCGGCCTGATGCCGCTTTCCGAGGCGCAATCCGACGCCATCGTCGAGGCCGTGCGCGAGGTCGCCGCGGCCGAGATCCTGCCGCGCTTCCGCAACCTGTCGGGCGAGGACGTCGACGCCAAGGGGGCCTTCGACGACCTCGTGACGGTCGCCGATACGGCCGCCGAGACGGCGCTCACCGCGCGCATCCATGAGATCCTGCCCGGCGATTCCGTCGTCGGCGAGGAGGCCGTGGCCGAGGATCGCGGCATCCTCGACCGCGTCGGACAGGGACGCGTCACCATCATCGATCCGATCGACGGCACCTGGAACTTCGCGCACGGGATCGCGAATTACGGCGTCATCGTCGCGGTGATCGAGGACGGCGAGATCGTCTGGGGCCTGCTCTACGACCCGAGCTTCGATGACTGGATCGCGGCGCACAAGGGTCAGGGGGCATGGTTCCACCGCCAGGGCCGCGCCCGCCGGCTCGAGACCGACCCGGGCGACGCGCCCTTCGACCGCCTGCGCGGCAATCTCGGCGCCTATCTCTACCCGCAGCCACTGCAGCCCGCCCTCGCCGCGACCGCACCGCTCTTCCGCCGGGCGAGTTCGCTCGGTGCGAGCCTGCACGAATATCGCCAGATCGCCCTCGGCGGGTCCGATTTTTGCCTGAACGGAATGCTGAACGTCTGGGACCACGCGGCGGGCGTGCTGATCCTTCAGGAAGCGGGCGGGGTATCGCGCCTCCTCGACGGTCGCGCATACGATCCGACCATGCGGGAAGGACGGCTCCTCAACGCCCGCTCCGAGCCGCTCTGGGAACGACTGGCGGACACGTTCAACGCCGCGCTTGCCGAGGCCCGGGCCTAGTCCGGCATCCCGTTCGGCGCGACGCCCCAGAGCGCGGCTGTCTGGGCCCAGCCCTCCGCCCCGTCGACCTCGACTTCGCACCAGCTGCCACTGCACTCGCCCAGCCAGGCGACGACGCCGCCCATCAGCTTTGCGGAAACCGGCGCATCGTCGTCCGGCCGGCGATGCAGGTCGACCTCCTCGGCCTCCACGATCACCGTCCGGTTGCCCGAGAGGAGCGAATAATGCATCCAGCCGCCCGCGCCTTCCCGGTCCTGCACGCGACGCCAATGCCCGTATTCGCCGGTCACCAGAAGCGGCATGTGCCGGCGCTTGAAGACCCAGTCGATCCGATGCGTCGAGGAGGGACCGCGCCGCGCGAAGCCCTCGGGCGCCTTCATCGAGACGAAGCGCGGCATCGGCAGCCCCGTCACCGGTCCCACCGCCTCCGCCATCGCCGGCGAAAGCCAGAGGCAGACGGCGAGAGCCGCCGCGACCATCCGTGTCATCATCCACATATCCTGCCCATGCGGTAAACGGGGTCTGCCGCCCCTTGCACGCGTGCCGCACGATGCCATCATGCCGGTAGCCGATAGAAGGGGTGCGGGCGGCGTATGAGCAGAGAACGGCTGAGTGTTGTCGTGACGCGACGTCTGCCCGAGATCGTCGAATCCAGGATGTCGGAGCTTTTCGACGCGCGCTTCGGCGGTGCAGACGGCCCGCTCGACCGGGAGGGCCTCGCCCATGCCATGCAGGCGGCCGACATCCTCGTGCCCACGCTGACCGACCGGATCGACGCGGCGCTGCTGGCCGGCAGCGGCGCGCGGCTCAAGCTCATCGCCAATTACGGCGCGGGCGTAGATCATATCGACGTCGGTGCGGCGCGGGCGCGGGGGATTCTCGTCTCCAACACGCCGGGCGTCCTGACCGACGATACCGCGGACATGGGCATCGCGCTGATGCTGGCCGTGCTGCGCCGCATGACGGAAGGCATGGCCAAGATGCAGGCCGGCGAGTGGGCGGGCTGGGCCCCGGACGCGCTGCTCGGCACGCGCCTGCGCGGCAAGACGCTCGGCATCCTCGGCATGGGCCGCATCGGTCAGGCCATGGCCCGCCGCGCCCGCGCCTTCGGGATGGAGATCCACTACCACAACCGCCGGCGCCTCCATCCCGGTCTGGAGCATCCGCTCGAATCGACCTTCCACGAGCGGCTCGACGCGATGGTCCAAGTCGCCGACGTGATCTCCGTCAACTGCCCGCACACGCCCTCGACCTTCCACCTGCTGAACGCGCGCCGACTGAAGCTGATGAAACCGACGGCGATCGTCGTGAACACCTCCCGGGGCGAGGTGATCGACGAGAACGCGCTGACCCGGATGCTGCGGACAGGCGAGCTCGCCGGCGCCGGTCTCGACGTCTACGAGCGCGGGCAGGGGGTGAACCCGCGACTTCGCGAACTGCCGAACGTCGTGCTGTTGCCGCATATGGGCTCCGCCACCCACGAGGCGCGGATCGAGATGGGCGAGAAGGTCATCCTGAACATGCAGACTTTCGCCGACGGCCACCGCCCGCCGGATCTGGTTCTGCCGCACATGCTCTGAAGGATGGCCGACGAGGCTCACCGGCCTCTCGATCCCGCGACGAGAACGCGTGCGTTCATCGTCGCCGCAGGTCCGAGGTACGGACCGTTGCTCCCGAACCTCAATCCGCAAGCCGGGCGTGCAGCTCGTCCATGTCCACCTCGCCCTTCGGCATACGGTTCGACGGGTCGTCGATGTCGTAGCCGAACAGCCGGAAATCCCGGTGATACATCTCGCGGACGAGATGCATCGAAAGGTCGTCGAAATAGGCCTCGACCGGATGCGCTCGTTTCGGTCCGTGCCCCTCGGACTCGTTGAAGCGCGGCACGTCGGCCAGGTCGACCCTCACCGGCGTCTCGACCGCCTCGAGCACCCGCCGCATCCCGTCCTCGAACCGTTCGGTAAAGACCACCGCGTCGTAGCGTCCGCCATTGGCGACGAAGGTTCCGACATGGCCCGCGATGGCCGACCAGTGGATGTCGGGGTCCATCGGCCGGCGGAACCGGATCGTGTCCCGGGCGAAAAGAAGGAACCGCCGGAAGCTCGCGATCTGGTCGAAGTCGAAACCGTTGTCCGGGCTCCCCACGTCGACCCCGTATTTCTGCATCAGCATCGGCACCAGCTTGCCACGATACCGCTTTCCATTGCGCTGAATGCCCGCGATCTTGTCGAAGAAGGACGACAGGATGCGCTGATAGGGGTTGCGCACGCAGGTGAAGGCATAGGCCCGGTGTGCCTTCACGCTGGCGGTGATCACCGGCTGACTTTCCTCCTGCGCCCATTTGTGCAGGCCCGACGAGCTGTCGTGGATGTCGCCCTCGTAGAACCGCCCGTGATCCGAATAGTAGAGGATCTGCCCGATCGTCGAGCAGGCGCATTTCGGCACGACGCGGTACACGACGCTCTCGCTCTCGGTCATCCAGGTTCCGGGAAATCCCATCCGCGCGTGCCCCGCTCGTCGTGCCCGTCCGCATCAAACCCGCATCGCACGGTTTCTTCAACGTGTCGGGTCCGCTATTCGGGTCCGAAGCGACGGAAACCGGGGTGTCGGCGACGGACATGGCGAAGATCGCGTTCATCCTCCTCTGCCACCGCGACCCGGAGGCCATCATCCGCCAGGCGGAGGGGCTGACCGCGGCGGGCGATTGCGTCGCGATCCATTTCGACGCCCGTGCCCCGTCGGCGGACTACGCGACGATCGAGGCGGGCTTGCGCGGCAATCCGCACGTGACCTTCGCGCGCCGACGGGTGCGTTGCGGCTGGGGCGAGTGGTCATTGGTCCGCGCGACGCTGAACGCGATCGACGCGGCGCTCGCGGCCTTCCCGGACGCCACGCATCTCTACATGGTGTCCGGCGATTGCCGGCCGATCAAGTCCGCAGCTCATGCGCACGCGTTCCTGGACGCGCGCGACATGGACCATATCGAGAGCTTCGACTTCTTCGCCTCGGACTGGATCAAGACCGGGATGAAGGAGGACCGGCTCCTCTACCGGCATTTCGTGAACGAGCGTCGCCACCCCCGGCTGTTCTACGGCCTGCTTGAGGCGCAGCGGAAGTTCGGGCTCGAGCGGCGCATTCCGTCCGACATCGACGTGATGATCGGCTCGCAATGGTGGTGCCTGCGGCGCCGGACGGTCGAGCGGATTCTGGACTTCCTCCGCGAGCGCAGTGACGTGATGCGCTTCTTCGCGACGACGTGGATCCCCGACGAGACGTTCTTCCAGACCCTCGTGCGGCACCTCGTCCCGCGGATGGAGATCGACGGGCGGACGCTGACTTTCCTGATGTTCACCGATTACGGGATGCCCGCGACGTTCTACGACGACCATTACGACCTGCTGGTCAGCCAGGACTTCCTCTTCGCCCGCAAGATCTCGTCCGAGGCGACGGAGCTGAAGGACAGGCTCGCCGCGCTGTGGGCTTCCGACCGCAAGGAGTTCCCCGTCGCCGGGGACGGACGTCGGCTCTTCGCCTTCCTGACCGCGCGGGGCCGGGAGGGGCGCCGCTTCGCCCCGCGCTTCTGGGAACAATCGGCCTCGCTCGGGCGGGACCGCCGGATCGTCGTGCTGGTCTGCAAGAAGTACCATGTCGCCAAGCGGCTGGCGCAGGCCCTGCGCGACCACGACGTGATGCCGGCGCTGGACTACATCTTCGACGAGGCGGACGCGCCGATCCCCGATCTCGGCGGCATTGGCTCCACCATCGAGAAGCGTCACCGTCACCGCCGCGCCTTTCTGGGACAGCTTCTACGCGCGACCGCATCCGACCGGCTGGCCTTCTGCCTCGACCCCGCACGCTTCGACCTGATCGAGGATCTGCACCGCGACCGGGCGACGATCCGCACCATCCTCATCGACTGCGACTATGACGCGGCCTATCTCGAGGGCCATGCCGGGCGGATCGGTCTGATCGGGGGCGGGACGCCCCGTTCCACCGTCGAACGGCTGATGCCCGCGCTCGCGCAGGACGTCGCGTCCGAGACGACCCGCATCCGCGAGGCGGACCTGCCCGGCATCCACCGCATCTCTCAGAGCGCCGCGCCCGCGGCCAACGCGCACGCTCTGGCGCAGGCGCTCGACATCGACGCGGAGACGGCGCAAGCCCTCGCGCAAACGCCCTACCTGTTCGACGATTGAAGGACCCGGAGAATGGCCGATTACGACGAGAGCAACATCTTCGCCCGTATCCTGCGCGGCGAGATCCCGAACGACACCGTGGCCGAGACGGAGCACACGCTCGCCTTCCGCGACATCACCCCGCAGGCGCCGGTCCATATCCTCGTCATCCCGAAGGGGGCCTACACGACCTACGACGATTTCCACGCGAACGCCTCGGACGCGGAGATCGTGGACTTCCACCGCACTTGCGCGAAGATCTGCTTCGACACCGGCATCGCGGAGACGGGGTTCCGCGCGATCTCCAACGCCCGCCTCCATGGCGTACAGGAAGTGCCGCATTACCATCAGCACCTGATCGGCGGGCGGCCCCTCGGCCGGATGCTGGCGGCCCCCGAAGACTGACCCTTTGTTCCGACGTGGCCTCGTGATCCTGCTGGCGACCTTCGCGCTGTGCTTCCTGTTGCCGCTGGCGCTCGCCGGCGCGTGGTGGGCGGTGCAGGACCGGCCCGGCTCCTGGCGTGACGCGGACTGGTCGGCGTCCGGCCTGCTGCCCGACGCGGCGGACGTGCCGGGGGCGGCGATCCACATCCTCGCGGCGCGGACCGGCGGGGCGAAGGGCGCGGCCTCGGTCCATTCCTGGCTCGTCTGGAAGCCCGTGGGTGCCCGATCCTGGTCACGTGCCGATGTCGTGGGCTGGGGCCTGCCCGTCCGGATCGACGCCTACGCGCCGGACGCGCGGTGGTATTCCAACGAGCCCTATTACGTGGGCTCCGTCACCGGGTTGGAGGCGGCGGCGTTGGTCCCGAAGGTGCAGGAAGCGATCCGGGACTATCCGTGGAACGCGCGCGGCGCCTACCGGATCTGGCCCGGGCCGAACTCCAACAGCTTCGTCGCCCATATCCTGCGCGAGGTGCCGGAGATCGGCGTGACCCTGCCGCCGCATGCGGTCGGCAAGGACTGGATGGGCGATGGCCTGCGCGTGATCCGGGATGCCGGCGGCGACGTCCACCTCTCCGCTTGGGGCTATGCCGGGCTCTCCGTGGGACCGCGCACGGGGATCGAGATCAACCTGCTCGGGCAGGCCTTCGGGCTCGACATCCTGCGACCCGCCGTAAAGCTGCCCGGCATCGGCCGTGTCGGCGTCTGACGCCTCTGCCCGGACATGCGTCGGAAATCGCGTTGCGCCCGGCCGGCCCGGTCGGTAGCCGTGGTTTCGACGACGCCCCCGGCCGGGGGCCGGACAGGTGGTCGCGATCCCCGCCGACCCAGATCGGGGGCGGGAGGGCGGCATCGTCACCGAACCGGCATCGACCGGGGCGTTTCACCAGACGTGAAAGGCCCGACCCATGCGCTTCCTCCCGTTCTTCCTTCTCGCCACGCCCGCCTCGGCCCATGTCGGCCATATCGGGGACATGGCCGGGCATGACCATTGGGTGCTCGGCGCCGGGCTCGGCGCGATCGCGGGGGCGGCGGTACTGGGCTGGCTGAAGGGCGGCCGCGACGGCAAGAAGGAAGCCGAGGCGGAGACGGACGGCCAGGCCGAGGATCAACCGGCGTGAGCCGCACGGGCGTCATGATCTGCGGCCACGGCTCGCGCTCGCAATCGGCGGTCGACGAGTTCGCCGTGCTCGCGCGGAAGCTGCCCGCGCATCTGCCGCCCGATTGGAAGGTCGATTACGGCTATCTCGAATTCGCCAACCCGGTGATCCGCGACGGGCTCGACCGCCTGCGCGACGCCGGCTGCGACCGTATTCTCGCCGTACCCGGCATGCTCTTCGCGGCGATGCACGCGAAGAACGACATCCCGACCGTGCTCAACACCTACGCCGCGAAGCACGGCGTCGACGTGCGCTACGGGCGGGAGCTGGGCGTCGACCCGAAGATGATCGCCGCCGCCGGCGACCGCATCGCGACCGCGCTCGCGGAGGCCGATGCCGCCCACGGCCCGGTCGCGCGCCACGACACCTGCCTCGTCGTGATCGGCCGCGGTGCGTCCGACCCGGACGCCAACGGCAACGTCGCCAAGGTCGCGCGGATGCTGCATGAGGGCCTCGGCACCGGATGGCTCGAGATCGGCTATTCCGGCGTGACCTTCCCGCTGGTCGAACCCTGCCTCGAACACGCGGCGAAGCTCGGCTACGCGCGCATCGTCGTGTTCCCCTACTTCCTCTTCTCCGGCATCCTCATCGACCGCATCTACGGCTTCACCGACGTCGTGGCGGCGTCCCATCCCGGCACGCAGTTCGTCAAGGCGGGCTATCTCGGCGACCATCCGAAGGTGCTCGAGACCTTCGCGGAGCGCGCGATGGAACAGGTGGGCGAGGTGCCGCCGCCGAACTGCGCCATGTGCAAGTACCGCACGCAGGTGCTGGGCTTCGAGGCCGAGGTCGGCGCGGTGCAGGAGAGCCATCACCACCATGTCGAGGGGCAGGGCGCGAGCGCGCCGGGCTCCAACGTGGCCGACTGCACGCTCTGCGGCGATTTCTGCACCGGGCTCTGCCGGCTGGAGGGCGAACCGGCGCATCATCACGACCACCACGGGGACCATCACCACCACCACGACCACGGGCATTCCCACAGCCACAGCGAGAGCCATGCCCATTCGCACGGTGAGAGCCATGCGCACGCGCACAGCCATGCCAAGTCCCATTCCCATTCGCACGATCACCACCACGCCCCCTATCCCCATGCCGACCATCCGCACGGGCCGGAATCGGCGCGGAAGACGAAGGCGTGACGGCCACTCAGCCTGCCGGCGCGCGCTGATGCGTCCCTACGAGCGCGATCCCGCGGCGATCTATGCCGCGTCCTTTGCGACCGTCCGGCGCGAGGCATCGCTCGACCGCTTTCCGCACGACATGGCCGAGCTCGTCGTCCGCGTCATCCATGCCTGCGGCATGGTCGAGGTTGCGGACCGCGTCGCCTTCTCCCCCGACCTCACCGCCTCCGCCATTGCCGCGTTGAAGCGGGGTGCGCCGGTCTATGCCGATTGCGAGATGGTCGCGTCGGGCATCACGCGCCGCCTGCTGCCGGGAACCGAGATCCGTTGCACGTTGAACGATGCCCGCACGCCGGACCTCGCCGCCGAACTGAACACGACCCGCTCCGCCGCCGCCGTGGAACTTTGGGAGACGGACGGCGCCGTCGTCGCCATCGGCAACGCGCCGACCGCGCTGTTCCGCTTGCTCGAACGGCTCGACGTGGGTGCGCCGCGACCGGCGGCGATCCTCGCCTTTCCGGTGGGCTTCGTCGGGGCCGCCGAGTCGAAGGCGGAGCTCGCCGGCCACCCGCGCGACACGCCCTTCGTCACCCTGCGGGGCCGCAGGGGCGGCAGTGCGATGGCCTCGGCTGCGGTCAACGCGCTGGGCCTTCTCGCGTCGGGCGGCCTGCAATGAGCGCCGCGCCGGCCTGGCTCCATATCGTCGGGATCGGAGAGGACGGCCTCGCGGGCCTCACCCCCGCGGCCCGTGCCGTGGTCGAGGCGGCCGAGATCATCGTCGGCGGCGACCGTCACCACACGCTCTCGGATGCGGTCACCGCCGAGCGCATCGCCTGGCCGAGCCCGTTCGACGCGTTGATCGACCGCCTGCGCGCCTATCGCGGCCGCCGCGTCGTCGTGCTCGCCACCGGCGATCCGCTCTGGTTCAGCGTCGGCGCCCGGATCGGTCGCGCCATCCCCCCTGCCGAGATCGCCTACCACCCCCAACTGTCCGCCTTCCAGCTCGCCGCCGCGCGCATGGGCTGGTCGATGGCCGATCTCGAGACGCTGACGGTGCACGGCCGACCGGTTCATCAGATGATCGCCTTCATCCAGCCGGATGCGCGCCTGCTGATCCTGACGACCGGCGCGGAGACGCCGGCGCAGATCGCCCGGTTCCTTTCGGAACGCGGCTTCGGTCAGTCGCGGATGACGGTGCTGGCGAACATGGGCGGACCGGACGAGGCGCGGTTCGACGGCACCGCGCGTGACTGGGACCACGACGTGCCGGCCTTCAATACACTCGCCGTCGATTGCGTGGCCGCGCCCGACGCCGCGCTGCTGCCACGAGTGCCGGGTCTCGCCGATGACCTGTTCGTCAGCGACGGCACGATGACCAAGCGCGAGGTGCGGACCGCGACGCTGGCCAAGCTCATGCCGATGCGCGGCGCGCTTCTGTGGGACATCGGCACCGGCTCCGGCTCGGTCGCCATCGAATGGATGCGTGCCGCCCGCTCCGCCCGCGCCATCGGGATCGAGTCGCGTGCCGATCGCCGGGCGATGGCGGCCGAGAACGCGCTGGCGCTCGGGGCGCCCCGGCTCGACCTGCGCGAGGGTGAGGTGCCCGAGGCGCTCGAGGGCCTGCCGGCGCCGGACGCGGTGTTCATTGGCGGCGGTCTGTCGGAGGCGGTGTTCGACGCCGCCCGGGCCGCGCTGCGCCCGCTCGGCCGGCTTGTGGCGAACGCGGTGACCCTCGAAAGCGAGGCGCTGCTCATCGACCTGCATGCCCGCCACGGTGGTGATCTGGTCAAGCTCTCGGTCGCACGGGCGGAGCCCGTCGGTCCCTATCGCGGGTGGCGCCCGTCGATGCCGGTCACGCAATACGCGCTGGTGAAGCGATGAGCGCGACGCTTTATGGCGTCGGTCTCGGACCCGGCGACCCGGACCTCATCACGCGACGCGCCGCCCGGCTGATCGAGAACGCCACCGTGATCGCCTGGCCGAGCCTCGCCGGCGGCGACAGCCTCGCCCGCGCCATCGCCGCCGAGCTGATCCCCGCGGGCGCGCGCGAGATCCGCATGGACGTGCCGATGACGACCGACCGCGCCCCGGCCCAAGCCGCCTACGACGCGGGCGCGGCGGAGATCGCGACGGCGCTGGCAGGGGGGGACGACGTGGTCTGTCTCTGCGAGGGCGACCCGTTCTTCTACGGCAGCTTCATGTATCTTCACGCCCGGCTGCGGGACCGGTTCCGGGTCGAGATCGTGCCCGGCGTCACCTCGCTCACCGCCTGCGCCGCGCGCGTGCCGATGCCACTCGCCGCGCGCAACGAGGTGCTGACGATCCTGCCAGGGCCGCTTCCCGACTCCGCGCTCCGGGGGCATCTCCGGGCAGCCGACACGCTGGCGCTGATGAAGGTCGGGCGCCATCTACCGCGGCTGCGCGCGCTCGTGGTGGAGGAAGGGCTGCTCGATCGCGCGCACTACGTGGAGCGTGCGACGCTCGGGGCAGAGCGGATCCTGCCGCTGGCCGGGGCCCCCGACGTCGCGCCCTACTTCTCGATGATCCTGATCGCGAAAGGGGCCGATCCATGGCTCTGACCCCCATCGTCGTTGCTCTCAACGCCGCCGGTGAGCCGGTCGCCCGCCGGATTGCGGACGCGCTCGATTGCCCTCTCCACGGTCGGGCGGGACGGACGAAGGCGGAGGTCACGTTTCCCGACGCGCTGGTGCATGTGCGCGACCTCTTCGCCGCCGGGCATCCCGTGATCGGCGTCTGCGCCGCCGGCATCCTGATCCGGGCCGTGGCGCCGATGCTGGCCGACAAGCGGGCGGAGCCACCGGTCCTGTCGGTCTCCGACGACGGGCGCGTGGTCGTGCCGCTCCTCGGTGGCCATCGCGGGGCCAACCGTCTGGCGCGGCGCGTGGCGGAGGTTCTGGGCGGAACGGCAGCGGTGACGACGGCGGGGGACGTGGCCCTCGGCGTGGCGCTGGACGAGCCGCCGCAGGGCTACGCGCTCGCGAACCCGGATGACGCGAAGCCGGTCATGGCGGCGCTGCTTTCGGGTGGCGGTGCGCGGATCACGGGGGAGGCGCTCTTCGACCTGCCTCTGGGCGATGCGGTCGAGATCGCCGTGACCGAGACGCCGGAGACGGGCGGGCCGGAACGGCTGGTCTATCATCCGATGCGGCATGTCCTCGGCGTCGGCTGCGCGCGTGATGCGTCACCGGAAGAGCTTTGGGAGAACGCGCGCGCCGTGCTCGATGCAGCCGGGATCGCGCCCGGAGCCGTCGCCGCGATCGCCACGCTCGACCTGAAGCTCGACGAGCCGGCCATGAACGCGCTGGCCCGTCGGCTCGACCGGCCGCTGCGCGCCTTCAAGGCGGAAGAGCTTGCGGGGATTGCGGTGCCGAATCCGTCGGACGTCGTGTGCGCCGAGGTCGGCACGCCCTCTGTGGCCGAGGCGGCGGCGCTGGCCATGACCGACGGCGATCTCGTCGTGTCGAAGCGCAAGACCGCCAACACGACCGCCGCACTGGCCCGCGCGGCCGACCCGATCGTCGCGCTGAAGGGCCGCGCGCGCGGACGGGTGAGCGTCGTCGGCATCGGACCGGGCCAGTCCGGCTGGCGCACGCCCGAGGCGAGCCGCCTGATCGCGGAGGCCGAGGAACTTGTGGGCTACGGGCTCTATATCGACCTGCTCGGGCCGCTCGCCGCAGGCAAGCCGCGCGCCGACTTCCCGCTGGGCGGCGAGGAGGCGCGTTGCCGCTACGCGCTGGAGCGGGCGGCGGAAGGGCGCAACGTCGCGCTGGTCTGTTCGGGCGACGCCGGGATCTACGCGATGGGCGCGCTGGTCTTCGAGGTGATGGAGCGCGGCGACCTGCCCGATGCCGCGCGCCGAGTGGAGATCGTCTGCACCCCCGGCGTGAGCGCTCTGCAGGCCGCCGCGGCCCGCGCCGGCGCGCCGCTCGGCCACGATTTCTGCGCAATCTCGCTGTCGGACCTGCTCACCCCGCGCGACGACATCCTGAGACGGCTGAGGTCGGCGGCGGAGGGGGATTTCGTGATCGCCTTCTACAACCCGGTCTCGAAGCGCCGTCGCACGCTCCTGGCCGAGGCGCGCGACATCCTGCTGCGGCACCGTCCCGCAGATACGCCGGTCCTGCTCGCCGCCTCGCTCGGGCGGCCGGAGGAGACGATCCGCTACCGCAGGCTCGACGAACTCGACGTGGACGAGGTCGACATGCTGACTGTCGTGCTCGTGGGCTCCAGCCAGACGCGCCTGATGCGGACGGGGGACGGGCCGCGCATGTACACGCCGCGCGGCTATGCCCGGAAGATGGCAGGCGGCGATCTGGCGGGGGCGGCGGAATGATTGTCCACTTCATCGGCGCCGGGCCCGGCGACCCGGAACTCCTGACGCTGAAGGCGCAGCGCCTGATCCGTGCCTGTCCGGTCTGCCTCTATGCCGGCTCGCTCGTGCCGGAAGCGGTGGTGGCGGAGGCGCCCCCGGGCGCGCGGGTGCTGGACACCGCGCCGATGACGCTGGAGGAGACGCATGCGGAGATCGTCGCGGCGCA
Organism: uncultured Jannaschia sp.; assembly: GCF_947494055.1. Classification (GTDB taxonomy): domain Bacteria; phylum Pseudomonadota; class Alphaproteobacteria; order Rhodobacterales; family Rhodobacteraceae; genus Jannaschia. The sequence continues at coordinate 80,101 of NZ_CANLTR010000004.1, forward strand.
CGATCGGGGCGAGGACGTGGCGCGCGTCCATTCCGGCGATCCCTCCCTCTACGGTGCCATCGCAGAGCAGATCCGGCTCCTGCGCCGGGGCGGCATCCCCTATGACATCGTGCCCGGCGTGCCGGCCTATGCCGCTGCCGCCGCGGCGCTGGGCCGGGAACTGACCGTGCCGGAGGTCGCGCAGTCGATCGTGCTGACGCGCATGTCGATGAAGTCGACCTCCATGCCCGCGGGCGAGACGCTGGAGAACTTCGCGCGCACGGGCGCAACGCTCGCCATCCATCTGGGCGTGCGGGCGCTACGCGAGATCGAGCGGGTGCTGACCCCGCATTACGGTGCCGATTGCCCGGTCGTGGTGGCCTACCGGGTCGGCTGGCCGGACGAGATGCTCTTGCGCGGGACGCTCGCCGATATCCATGCGAAGGTCCGGACCGAGAAGATCACGCGCACCGCGCTCGTCCTCGTCGGACCGGCTCTGGGGGATGTCGTCGGGTTCCGGGACTCCGCGCTCTACGATGCGGCGATGCCGCACGTATTGCGGCCCCGTGCGAAACGATGATGCGAGCGTAGCGACCGACGTCACGAAAGCTTCGGCAAGGCGTCATTGACTCTTCATGCAGGTCGTTCAGTCTCCTTCCCATGCCGGCGGTCGAATGTCCCGCCTCCGGCCTCGCGACATGGGAGGATGCCGTGAACGAGAGCGAACCCTATCTGCCGCAGGAGGTCCGCGACGGACTGGCCCGCGCCCGAGACCGAGACAGGCGCCGCAGCGGTGGCCGCCTCCGGGTCCAGGTCGGGGACACCTGGTACCCGATCCTGCGCTACGACGAGACGGGGTTCGAAGTCGCCTTGCAGACCGCCCCGAAGCTGCGCGGGCTGGTGGAGATCCACGAAGGGCCGCGGTTTCTGAGGTCCGTCCTGATCGTGGCGACGGAGCCCGTTGGCGACGCGATGCGCTACGTGTTCAAGCGGGCCACGGCGGCACGCACGTCGCCGCCGCTGGACTATGAACGGCCGTCGGACGAGCCCCTGGGATACCTCACGTCGCGCTAGGCGCGTCCGCGGGCACCGAGTAATAGGCCGCCGGCCTGCCGGTCAGCCGCGCCCACATCTGGTCACCCAGCGAGAAATGCCACCACTCGGTCGGGTTGTTCGCGAACCCGGCCTCCGCCATCAGCCAGTAGAGCAGTCGGCGATTCGCCCGCGCCTCGTGATGCGAGAAGGCGAGGCCCTCGGGTTCGCCCTCGAAATGCGCGGTGTTGGCGGCGGCGGAAAGGTCGTCGAAGATCGTCCCCATGAAGAGCTCGGCGCCGTGCCGGTGCCGGATCGTCAGGTCCACCGCCGCACCCGTCGCGTGCGGCGGCGGCGAGAGCGGGTCGATCGCGCCATCGGCGCCGCGGGCGAAGTAGCGCTCCGTCTCGGCCATGATTTGCACGGTGTCCCACTCGGGATGCAGTCCGCGCAGGCGGTCGGGCATCCAGTGGTCGTGGAAGTGGTTCTGCACGGCGAGCGGCCGCCACGCGTCGAACACCCAGAGTTCCAGACCGTAAGGCACGAGACGTTCGTTGACCCCGTTGAGCCGATCGATCAGCGGCCGGCGCAGCAGCAGGTCCGCGACCGCGTGAGGGATGCGTGCGTGATAGGGCGGCACGCCCGTGTGATAGGCGTTCGCCCCGGCGAGGTCGTGGTCGCGGATCTCCGCCATCGGATCCGCTCCACGGGGATCGGTGAGATCGACGGGATGGTCGCGGTAGCCGGACCGCAGGGTCGCGGCCCGGGCCACCCTGTCGGCGATGGGTCGGCCGCGCAGCGGCGCGAGGGGGCCTTCGGTCAGGTGCAGCATGGCGCGAGGCTTGACCCCGCCGCACCCGCTCCGCAAGAGAGCACCGGAGCGATCGGAGGCCCATGATGCGGATTGTCTACGTGAACGGCGACTACGTCCCCGAGGACGAGGCCAAGGTCTCGGTCTTCGATCGCGGCTTCCTCTTTGCCGACGGCGTCTACGAAGTGACGAGCGTGCTTGGCGGCAAGCTCATCGACTTTCCCGGCCACGCCGCGCGCCTGCGCCGGTCGCTGGGCGAGCTCGAGATGGAGAGCCCCGTGACCGAGGAGGCGCTTCTGGCCATCCACCGCGAACTCGTGTCGCGCAACGGGATCGAGGACGGTCTCGTCTACCTCCAGGTGACGCGCGGTGCGGCGGACCGGGACTTCGCCTATCCGGCCGAGCCCAAGCCAACCCTCGTTCTCTTCACCCAGTCGAAGCCCGGGATGGCCGACGCGCCGATGGCCCGGGCGGGCCTGTCGGTCATCTCCATCCCCGACCGCCGCTGGGGCCGGCGGGACATCAAGACGGTGCAGCTTCTCTATCCGAGCATGGGCAAGATGATGGCCAAGGCCGAGGGCGCCGACGACGCCTGGATGGTCGAGGACGGCGCGGTGACGGAAGGCACGTCGAACAACGCCTACATCGTCAGGGACGGCGTCATCGTCACCCGTCAGCTAGGGGAGGAGATCCTGCACGGGATCACGCGGAAGGCCGTGCTGGCGCTCGCACGAGAGGCGCAGATGAAGGTGGAGGAACGCCCCTTCACGATCGAGGAAGCGCAGGCCGCGGACGAAGCCTTCGTCACCTCCGCCTCGACCTTCGTGATGCCCGTGGTGCGGATCGACGGCGCGACGGTCGGGACGGGCGAACCCGGCCCCGTGGCGGCACGCCTGCGGGAGATCTACCTCGAGGAGAGCCGCAAGGCCGCGATCTAGTCGTGCAGTTCGTATCCGTCCCAGCCGAGGATGATCTCGACGCGGGACCGGTCGTTCATCCTGTTGAACCCGCCGATGTTCAAGGCCCGGCCCTGAAGTTGCAGATGCAGGGCGGAAAGCTGACGATTCGTCAGGCTCGTGACGTCGACGCGTTCGAAGCCGAGGAGGTCGAGCCGTCGCTCTACCAGGGCCTCGAGCTGCGAACGCTGCTCGGCCGCGGCGGGCGTCGCGATCGCGAGCATTGTACCCAGAAGAAGCACACGGATCACCGGTCCTGCCCGAGAACGCGGTCGACCCCTCGCTGCAACGGGCCGGGCCGGATGATGGAACTGATGCGCCCCCGGATGTCCCCGGGGGACCGCTTGGAATAGAGTGTACGGTAGATCGCCATGACCTGCCCATTGGACAGCTGGCTCACATCCACATCGTCGTAGCCGTAGAGAGGCAGTTCATTCTCGATGTTTGACCGGGGCCCGGTGAGCGGCGCCTGTCCGATCGTCGTGATGCCGGGTCCGGTGAGTGCGCCCCGCGAGCAGGCCGACGTCGCAAGCGCCACGATCAGGATCGTTGCGGGTAAGGTGAAGCATCGCATCGTTGGAACCCTCCTTCTTCGGAGGGATCTGGGCAGCGAATGCGCAAGGTCAAATACAAAGCCGCGTGACCGGTTCAGCCTTCCGCCCCGACGTTTTTCGCGAAGCTCGTCTGGAACGCGTCCCGTTGCTGGGGCGAGGCCTCCTGCTGATGGCGTGCTTTCCATTCGTCGAAGGGCATGCCGTAGAACGCCTCGCGCGCCTCCTCCTTCGTCATCGGGACGCCGCGCGCCTCCGCGGCCTCCCCGTACCATCGGGACAGGCAGTTCCGGCAGAACCCGGCAAGGTTCATCAGGTCGATATTCTGCGCGTCGGGCCGGTCATCGAGCAGATGCTGCCGCAGGCGACGGAACGCGGCGGCCTCGACCTCGGTGCGGGTAGCATCGTCCATTTCGGGCATCGGAGCCTCCTCGGTGGCATGATTGCTTCCGATGCGAGATGCGCGTGCCACAAGGCCGGGTCAAGTCGGACGGCGGCCCGATCACGCCTTGCAGACCATTCGTACCGGACTAGGGTGCAGCCGAACCCCGTTGCACCCGACCGCCGTCGAAGGCAGAGGTGCGAGCGCTAACAGCATACATTCTCAGGAGCGTGCCATGAGACGCCACCGCAATGTCAAGATCGTCGCGACCCTTGGCCCGGCTTCCAGCGAATACGACACGATCCGTGCGTTGTTCGAAGCGGGCGCCGACGTGTTCCGACTGAACATGAGCCACGGCGACCACGACGACATTCGCTCGCGCCACAACATCATCCGCGATATCGAGCGCGATACGGGGCGGCCGATGTGCATCCTCGCCGACCTGCAAGGTCCGAAACTGCGTTGCGGCGTGTTCGACACCGGCTCGGCCGAGATCGAGGCCGGGACGTCTTTCCGCTTCGATCTCGACGACACGCCGGGCGACGCGACGCGGGTGCAACTGCCCCACAAGGAAATCTTCGAGGCGCTCGAGCCCGGGGCCACGCTTCTCGTGAACGACGGCAAGCTGCGGCTGCGGGTCGATGAATGCGGCGGCGACTTCGCGCAATGCACCGTCCAGGCCGGCGGCACGATCTCGAACCACAAGGGCGTCAACGTCCCCGACGTGGTGCTGCCGCTCGCCGCCCTGTCCGAGAAGGATCGCAAGGATCTCGAATTCGTCTGCGAGCTCGGCGTGGACTGGCTGGCGCTGAGCTTCGTGCAACGGGCCGCCGACGTGGAGGAGGCGCGGGAACTCGTGCGAGGCCGCGCGGCCATCATGTCGAAGATCGAGAAGCCCGCCGCGGTGGAGGCGTTCGACGAGATCCTCGAGGCCAGCGACGGGATCATGGTCGCGCGCGGGGATCTCGGCGTGGAGCTCCCGGTGCAGGCGGTGCCGCCGATCCAGAAGCGCATGACGCGCAAGTGCCGCGCGGCGGCCAAGCCGGTGATCGTGGCGACGCAGATGCTCGAATCGATGATCGACAGCCCGATGCCCACCCGCGCGGAGGTCTCGGACGTGGCGACGGCGATCTACGAGGGGACGGACGCGATCATGCTGTCGGCGGAATCGGCGGCCGGCTCCTACCCGGTCCAGGCCGTGAAGATGATGAACGACGTGGCCGAGCAGGTGGAGGACGACCGGACTTACCGCGAGATCATCGAAGCCAGCCGTTCCTCCCACCTCTCGACCACCGCCGACGGCATCGTCGCCGCCGCGCGCGAAATCGCCGAAACGACGAACATCAAGGCGATCTGCTGTTTTTCGCATTCCGGCTCCACCGCGCTCAAGATCAGCCGGGAGCGGCCGCGCGTGCCGATCATCGCGCTGACCCCGATCGTGGAGACGTCGCGGCGCATGGTCCTGTCCTGGGGATGCCATTCGGTGATGACGCAGACGGTGGAGCGCTTCAAGTTCGCCGTCGTCTCGGCTGTCCGCGCGGCCAAGGCTGCGGGCTTCGCGGTGCCGGAGGATCAGGTCGTGGTGATGGCGGGCATTCCGTTCAACCAGCCGGGCTCGACGAACATCCTGCGGGTCGCGCCCTGCGACGAGCGGCTGATCTTCGGCGCCGAGGTCGATTGATGTGACCGGCCCGCCATGGCCTTCGGCCATGTCGGCAAGCCTGCTTCGCGTCGTCCTGCCCGACTTGGACCTGCCGCCGCCGGGCGATCCGGCCCTGTTGACGGTGCTTGCGAGCCTGCTCGCAGTGCTCGGGCTCGTCGGGCTGGTGGCGGCCTGGGCGGAGCGCCGGGTCTCCTGGCTCTCCGTCCTGACGCTCATTGTCGCGGCGGCGCTCTTCGTCTGGCTCTGGGACGCGGAGCGCGCCTTCGACCCGATGTCGGTGCCGGAAGCCTTCATCGAGATGCTGGCCCGCTTCATCCGCTGACCGCCCGCACGGCCCTTGCCAAACCGGGGGGCGCCGGCTACACGGCCCGCTCGAATGTCCGCCCGCCCGGCGATTGGGATGCCGAGGCGCGCGACGGAGAAGGAGTCCGAAATGCCCAAGATGAAGACGAAGTCGAGCGCCAAGAAGCGCTTCAAGGTCACGGCGAGCGGCAAGGTCCTCGCCGGCCAGGCCGGCAAGCGCCATGGCATGATCAAGCGCCACAAGAAGTTCATCCGCGACGCCCGCGGCCTGACCACCCTGTCCGCCCCTGACGCGAAGATCGTCAAGGGCTACATGCCCTACGATCGCTGAGGAGGAGAGACCATGAGCCGCGTAACCTCCGGTGTCGTCACCCATGCCCGCCACAAGAAGGTCCTGAAGGCCGCGAAGGGCTATTACGGCCGTCGTTCCACGACCTTCAAGGTCGCCGCGCAGGCGGTTGACAAGGCCAACCAATACGCCACGCGCGACCGCAAGAACCGCAAGCGCAACTTCCGCGCCCTGTGGATTCAGCGGATCAACGCCGCCGTGCGCGCCCACGATTCCGAGATGACCTATTCGCGCTTTATCAACGCGCTGTCGAAGGCCGGGATCGAGGTGGACCGCAAGGTGCTCGCCGATCTGGCCGTCCACGAGCCCGAGGCCTTCGCCGCGATCGTGGATCAGGCCCGCGCCGCGGCCTGAGCGCAGCCGGACCCTGAACTGCATGCGGGCCGTCCTTCGGGGCGGCCCGATCCGTTTGGAGGCCATCCATGCTGTTCCGCCCCGAGACGCCCGAGGATGCCGGCGCGATCCGCACGCTGACGGCGGCCGCGTTCGCGACTGCGTCGCATAGCGACGGGAGCGAGCCGGCCATCGTCGACCGGCTTCGCGCGGCGGGCGACCTCCTCCTGTCGCTCCTCGCGCTCGACGATATGCCCGTGGCGCATGTGGCCTTCTCCCCCGTTGAGCTCGACGCGCCGGGCCGCTGGATCGCGCTCGGCCCCGTCTCGGTCATGCCGGACCGGCAGGGGGAGGGGATCGGGACCGCGCTGATCGAGAGCGGTCTGGCCCGGATGCGGGAGGCGGGCCTGGCCGGCTGCGTGCTTCTGGGGGAGCCGGGTTACTACGCGCGCTTCGGCTTCCGGAACGATCTCGGGCTGACCTACGGGGACGCCGAGGCGCGTTACGTGCAGGGGCTTCCGTTCGGCACCACGCTGCCGCGGGGCGAGGTCGCCTTCGCACCGGCCTTCGGCTGAACCGGACCGGGTTCGGGATCGTTGCCCCGCATGCGCGCTCTCGTCCCGATCCTCCTCCTCGCCGCCTGCGCGGCACCGTCCTCCGACCGCAGCATCCTCGCCATCGGCGACAGCGTCATGGCTTGGAACGGCGCGTCCGGGATACCGGAGGTCGCCGCCGCCCAACTCGGCCGGCCCGTGACCGACGCCTCGCGATCCGGCGCGCATCTCACCCACCCGAACGCGATCCTCGGCGCGCTCGGCTTCGACGTATCCCGGCAGGTGCGCAGTCGGGGCTGGGACTGGATCGTCCTGACCGGCGGCGGCAACGATCTGCGCGGCGTTTGCGCGACATCATCCGAGGCTGCGATCCTCGACGGGATCGTCGACGCCGATCTGAACGGCGACCTGCCGGACCTGATCGCCCGCCTGCGCGCGAGTGGCGCGAAGGTCGCCTATCTCGGCTATTACGACGGGCCGGCCGGGGCGCGTACCGCGTTCACCCCGTGCCAGCCGGCATTCGACACGATAAACGCGCGGATGGCCCGGCTCGACGCGCGGGATGCGGGTTTTCTGTTCTTCGACGCCGGCACGGTCATCGACTCGGCCGATCGCGATCTCTACGCCGGCGACCTGATCCATCCAAGCCGGCAGGCCGCGGCGCGTATTGGCACGGCGCTGGCGGAGGCGATGCGAACCGTCGAGCGATGACGGTGTCGGGGCGATACGCGCCGGAACCGGGCGGGGGGCCTCGCGTTCCGCACCATGCTCGACCTTCTTGCATCGCCCGAGGCATGGATCGCCTTCGCCGCGCTCCTCACGATGGAGCTGGTACTCGGCATCGACAACCTGATCTTCGTCTCGATCATCGCCTCGAACGTGCCCGAGGCGCAGCGCGACGTCGCGCGGCGGACCGGGATCGTCCTCGCGCTCGTCCTGCGGCTGGTCCTGCTTTCGGGAATCGCATGGATCGTCGGCCTGACCGCGCCGGTCATCGATCTCGGCATCTCGGGCGCTCTGGGCCCGCACGGTGAGCCGACTTTCGAGACGGCGTTCAGCATCCGCGACCTGATCCTGATCGCGGGCGGGCTGTTCCTCACCTGGAAGGCCACGACCGAAATCCGTGAAAAGCTCAATCCCGCGTTCACCCCGCACGCGGACGGGACCGGCGCGGCGCGTTCGACGCTCAGCAGCGCGATCATCCAGATCATCCTCCTCGACCTCGTCTTTTCGGTCGATTCGATCCTGACTGCAGTGGGCATGACCGATCACCTGCCGATCATGGTCGCCGCCGTCGTCGTCGCCGTCGGGCTGATGCTGCTCGCCTCCGGCCCGGTCATGCGCTTCGTGCAGACCAACCCGAGCGTCGTGATGCTGGCGCTCGCGTTCCTCCTGATGATCGGGATGGTCCTGATCGCCGACGGGTTCGGGCGGCACGTGCCCAAGGGCTACATCTATTCCGCGATGGCCTTCGCCGCCGCGGTCGAGGGGCTGAACCTGCTCGCCCGCCGCCGCCAGCGCCGGTTGCAAGCCGGGAGGGTGCGGGATACCTAGCCCTCGTTTCTTCTAGGGGGCCTCGCATGGACGACCTGCGCGACAAGTATCTGGGTCAGGTGACGGCCGCCGGGGACGAGGCGGCGCTCGAGCAGGTTCGCTTGGCCGCCATCGGCAAGAAGGGCGAGGTCGCGCTGAAGATGCGCGAGCTGGGCCGGATGACGCCCGAGGAGCGCCAGCAGGTCGGCCCGCGGCTCAACGCGCTCAAGGACGAGATCGCCTCCGCGATCGCGGCCCGCAAGGCGGCGCTTGAGGATGCTGCGCTTGACGAGCGTCTGCGCACCGAATGGCTCGACGTCACGCTGCCCGTCCGCGCGCGGCGGCACGGCACGATCCATCCGGTCAGCCAGGTGACGGAGGAGGTCACGGCGATCTTCGCCGATATGGGCTTCGCGGTCGCCGAGGGGCCGCAGATCGAGACCGACTGGTACAATTTCGACGCGCTGAACATTCCCGGCCATCACCCCGCGCGGGCGGAGATGGACACGTTCTACCTGGCGCGCGCCGAGGGTGATGCGCGCCCGCCGCACGTCTTGCGGACCCATACCTCGCCCGTGCAGATCCGTTCGATGGAGACGACCGGCGCGCCGACCCGCGTGATCTGCCCCGGTCGCGTCTACCGCGCCGATTACGATCAGACGCATACGCCGATGTTCCATCAGGTCGAGGGCATGGCGATCGACCGCGACATCTCCATGGCGAACCTGAAATGGTGCCTCGAGGAGTTCTGCCGCGCCTTCTTCGAACTGGACGGGATCGAGCTGCGCTTCCGCGCCTCGCATTTTCCGTTCACGGAGCCGTCGGCCGAGGTGGACATCCGCTGTTCCTGGGAGGGCGGGACGTTGAAGCTCGGGGAGGGGGACGATTGGCTCGAGATCCTCGGCTCCGGCATGATCCATCCGCACGTGCTGCGTTCGGGCGGGATCGATCCCGACGAATGGCAGGGCTTCGCCTTCGGCATGGGGATCGACCGGATCGCGATGCTGAAATACGGGATTCCGGACCTGCGCGCCTTCTTCGACAGCGACCTGCGCTGGTTGAAGCATTACGGCTTCGGCGCGCTCGCGGCGCCGACGCGGCACGCCGGCTGATGCTGTTCGACGGTCGCGCGAAGGATGCCTCCGACGAGACGCGGAGGGTCCACGCCGCCTTCGAGATCGCCTATACGGCGGTCGATTTCGGCGCCGCGCTGGCATTCGTCGTGGGTTCCGTGCTGTTCTTCTACGAGGCTTGGCAGACAGTTGCGACATGGTTCTTCGTCATCGGCTCGATCCTCTTCGCGCTGAAGCCGACCCTGCGCCTCGCGCGGGAGCTGAAGCTCGCCGCGATGGGCGACGTAACGGACCTGGCGAAGCGCGAACAAGGTTGAGGCGCGGGGGCCTCGGTCGGGATCGGACTCAGGGCTCGACGAAACGCAGGTCCGTGAAGCGGGCGCGCAGGGCCGCGGTCTCGGCGGCGACTTGCTCTGGCGGCTCGCGGAGGGCCCGGGCAAGGAGCGCCATGATCGCGGGGGCGTCGTCGGGGGTCACGCCACGACGGGCCAGTTCCGGCGTGCCGAGGCGCAGGCCGTTCATGTCACGCGCGACCGGCGCGACGGGCAGGCCGATGCCGCAGGCGAGGAACCCGGCCGCCTCCAGCCGTCGCGCCATCGTCTGACCGCCGCCGAACGGCGCGGCTTCGATTGAGAACTGGTGGCTTTCCGTCGCGCCACGGTCGGCGAGGAAGATGGGCAGCCCTTCGGCGACGGCGGCGTGCGCGAGGGCCTGGGCCAGTGCGACCATCGCGCGGGCGTAGTCCTGTCCGCACGCCACCCAATCCGCCAACGTCACGCCGAGCGCCGCCGTCTTCGCGACGTCGAAATTCGCGGTCAGGCCCGGAAAGGCCACGCGATCCAGCCGCTCGGCCACCGCCGCATCGTCGGTCACGATCAGCCCGCCCGCCGGCCCGCCGAGCGACTTGTAGGTGCTCATCGTCATCAGATGCGCGCCGTCCTTCAACGGATTGGACCAGGCCTTGCCCGCGGCCATCCCGCAGAGATGTGCCGCGTCGAACATCAGATACGCCCCGACCTCGTCGGCGATGGCGCGGACCTCCGCCACGGGATGCGGAAACAGGTTGAGCGACTGGCCGAGCGTGATCAGGCGGGGCCGCACGCGGCGGGCGAGGTCGCGCAGCGCGCCCGGATCGACCGTGTAGCCCGCCGGGTCGACCGGCGCCTCGTGGACCTCCAGCGCGAACAGGCCCGCACAGCCGGGCGCGTGATGCGTCACGTGCCCGCCGATCGCGGCCGGCGGCGCGATGATGGCGTCGCCCGGCCGGGCCAGCGCCATGAAGGCCATCAGGTTCGCCATCGCGCCCGAGGGCACGCGAAGCTCGACATGCGTGGCGTCGAAGACACGGGCCGCCAGCCGTGCGGTTATGACTTCGATCTCCTCTACCGCGGAGAGCCCGGTCTCGTACTTCTCGCCCGGATGGCCAAGCGACGGGCGCGACCCGATCCCGGAGGCCAGCAACGCCTCGGCCCGCGGGTTCATCACGTTGGTCGCGGGGTTCAGGTTGAAGGCGCGCGCGTCGTGGATCGCCCGCGTCTCGGCGGCCAGCGCTTCGATCCGGGCGGCGGGGTCGTCGGGCAAGGGCAGCGCGTCGATCCGGGTCCGCACCGCATCGGAGAGCCAGGGGCGGGGGGCGAGGTCGGTCATGCGAGGCTCCTGTCGGCTCGCGGAACTGTTTCGCGCGCGCGTCCCGGCGTCAACATGCGCGGTGGCGTCGTGACAGGGGCGGCCGGGCACGATAGCGTCGCGACGTGCATAGGGGGCGCGCATGACGACCGTACTCGTCTTCGGTGACAGCAACTCGCACGGCACGATGCCGCTTGCCCGGCTCGGTCAGCTCGACCGCCATCCGCCCGTCGCCCGCTGGCCCGCCGTCATGGCCCGCGCCCTCGACCTCGATGTCGTCACCGAGGGGCATCCGGGACGGACCAGCGTGCACGACGACCCGGTGGACGGCAGCCACAAGAACGGTCGGCGGGCGCTGCAGGCGATCCTCGAGAGCCATCGCCCGCTCGACCTCGTGGCGATCATGCTCGGGACCAACGATTGCAAGGCGCGGTTCGGTCTGCGCGGCTGGGACATCGCCGCGGGCATCGGCAAGCTCGCGCAGATGGTGCTGGCCTCGGATGCGGGTCCCGGCGGCGCGGCCCCGCGCGTGCTGCTGATCGCGCCGATGCCCGTGGAGGAGACCGGCGTGCTGGCCGAGATGTTCCAAGGCGGCCGCGCCCGGTCCCGCGCCATCGCGCCGGCTCTGCGCGACGAGGCGGAGCGTCTGGGCTGCGGTTTCTTCGATGCCGGGCGCGTGGTACATGTCGATCCGCTCGACGGGGTGCATCTCGATGCCGGCGCGCAGCGGTCGCTGGGGCTCGCCCTGGCCGACGGCGTTCGCGACCTTCTCGCGGGAACCGGGGGATGAGCGGGCATGTCGCCATCCTCGGCGTGTTCGTCGCCGACACGACCTACCGCGCCGAGCGCCAGCCCCGGATGGGCGAGACGATCCTCGGCCGTTCCTTCGCGCTCGGCCCGGGCGGCAAGGGCTCGAACCAGTCCGTTGCGGCGGCCCGTGCCGGGGCGGAGACGCATTTCGTCAGCCGGATCGGCCGCGACACGTTCGGCGACATGGCGATGCGGATCTGGGAAGAGGCCGGCGTGACCCCCGCCGTGTCGCGCGTCGACGAGGCGACGGGCGCGGCCTTCATCTTCGTGGAGGCGAGTTCCGGCGACAACGCGATCATCATCGCCCCGGGCGCGGCCGGGGGGCTGTCCCCGGCGGATGTCGAGGCGCAGGCGAAGGTGATCGGCGGCGCGGCGGTCTTCGTCACCCAGCTTGAGCAGCCGATGGACGCGGCGATGCGCGGGCTCGAGCTCGCCCGGGCGGGCGGCGCGGTGACGATCCTGAACCCGGCGCCCGCGGCAGAGCTACCGGACGGGATGCTCGCCCTCTGCGACTACGTCACGCCGAACGAGAGCGAGGCCGAAGCGCTGACCGGCATCGCGATCCGCGACCAGGCCAGCGCGCGCGCCGCGGGCGATGCGCTCCTCGCGGCCGGGCTGCGCCGGGCGGCCATCGTGACGATGGGCGGGCAGGGGGTTCTCTACCACAGCGGCACGCGTTCTGTAGCAATTCCAGCCATCGAAGTCGGCCCGCTGGTCGAGACGACGGGGGCGGGCGACGCCTTCAACGGCGGATTCGCCGCGGCCTTGGCCGAAGGGCGCGATCCGGTCGAGGCGGCGAGGTTCGGCTGCGCAGTGGCCGGGCTCTCGGTGACGCGGCCGGGTGCCGCGGCTTCGATGCCCATCCGCGCCGAGATCGACGCGGTGCTGTCCCGTCTTTGACGGGCGCACCTACGTCACCCGGAACCGGATCCCCCCGTAGTCCGTTTCGGCAACGATCAGGACCCGGAAGCGCCCATCCAGGATCGGCGATTTCGACGAAAAGGTCCAAGCAACAACATGGAACGAGGACGCGATATTGGACATTCGAGCCTACTTCGAGTTTGTCCGGGCTTCGTGGAAACCGGTCTCGTCGGGAGCCGTGACGCGCGCGCCTTCGTTCAGGTAATTACCGTCGGTGACGCCCATGGGTTCCCAGCGGAGGACGATGCGCAGGACACCGGTTCGAGAAACAGAAGCCGATCGTCTGTCGTCCTGCGGCATCGTGTCGTCCGGGCCAGCCGATCCTGCTTTCCGGGTTTGACCTCCGCTCGCGAGGGGGCATGACGAATGGCCGGGAATGAGGAGCGATGGGACGCGATCGAGCGCCAGATCCTCGACGGCGACACGATCCAGGAGCGGATCGCGCGGAGTGGCGGGCACTTCTGGGTGCAACTCACGGAGGACCAGGTCGCCGCTCTTCGCGCCTATCTCGAACGCTGCGTGGCGGAAGTCGAAGCAGAGCGCGCGGCGAAACAGGATCCGAAGGATTGACGTGCGTTACACTGTCATCCCGCGGGGCGGTTCGCGGAGTTTTTCCCGTGATCATCCGACAGGCAAAGCTCGAGCGCGGGTCCGAAACCGGTTCGTCGCTCGGATCGCTGAGGGGATCGACGGACTGGGTTTTGTCCGGTCAGGGCCGGGACGCGTGTCTGTGTCCGCAGGTCGATCCTACCGCTTGATCCGTTGCGCCCATGGGCTCGAACTTTGGGACGTCGCAGGCTTGCATGCGGGGTGCCCTCTCCGTTTCGGGACAAGGTCGGGCGGGCCGTGCCGGAACCTGGCAGACGGTGCCGCGTTTTGACGGGGCAATCAGGGAAATCGAGAATGTTCGACCGTTTCGACTCGTCCGGGATCGGGCCGGTGCTGACGGAGTTGCGCCGTGCCGCGCCCGATGAGGATGCGGGGGCGTCCATCGAGCCGTCGATGGTGGCTCTGCTGCGGAGCGGATGTCTGACGGAGATCGACCCGGTCGCCCTGACCAAGACGCTCGTCGCGGTTGCGGAGGTCAATCTCCCCGCGGCGCGTCTGGCCGAAGGGCACGTGAACGCCTTGCAGCTCTTTGCGCTTCACGGGGCTATGCAGGACGACGCGATGTCCCTGCTCGGCGTCTGGGGTGCGGACGGGGCCGATCCGGTCGCGCTTCGTGACGATACGTTGACCGGTGGAAAGCGCTACGCTTCCGGCTTGGGAATTGTGACCCGCGCCATCGTCACCGTGCCTTGGGAAGACACGTCGCGCCTCGCGGTGCTCGATGTGACGGACACGGCACGCCACGCGCCGGAGACGTGGCGCATGAGCGGCATGCGCGCGACACGGTCCGGCGATGTCGACCTGACGGGGATGCGACCGGACTGGCTCGGCGGTCCGGGGGACTACTACCGGGAGCCTTACTTCGTCGGCGGTGTCTGGCGGATCGCGGCGCTGCAGCTTGGCGGTACGCTCGGCCTTCTGGGCGAGGCGCGCGACTGGCTCGCCGCGCGGGGGCGGCTCGAAGCGGACGCGCAGGTGGCCCGGCTCGGTCCGCTGATCGGGCGGAGCCTTGCGGCGTTCGGCCTCGTAGAGCGGGCGGCCGAGGTCGCGACGGGGCCTGCCGGACGCGGCGATCCGGACCGTGCGGTGATGCTCTCGGTGCAGGCCCGGCTCCTGACCGAGACGCTTGCGCTGGACACGATCGCCGCGGTGGAGCAGTCGATCGGCATGGCGCATTTCGAAGACGCCGCCGCGACGGGGCGCGTGGCACGGGATCTTGCCACCTATTGCCGGCAGGCCGCCCGCGACGCGTTCGAGCAACGCGCGGGGCGTATCGCCCTGTCGCGGCCCGGACCGCTCTCGGAGCTCTGGGATGGATAGGCTCGTGCTCGACCGTGGACCGGTCGTGGTGCTGGCGCCGCATGCCGACGACGAATCCCTCGGATGTGGGCACCTGCTGGCGTCGCTCTGGGCCGAAGGGGGCGCGGCGCATGTGATCTGCCTCACCGACGGCGCGGCTTCGCATCCCGCTTCCCGCACCCATCCGCCCGCGCGCCTGCGTGCCATCCGGCGGACGGAGCTCGGCCGCGCCGTGACCCGGCTCGGCGGAACCCGGGCGGACGTCACCTTCCTCGATTTTCCGGACGCGGCCTCGCATCGTCTGCACGGGCCCGGCGCGGACGTGGCGCGAAGCATCGGCGTCGTTCTGGACCGCGTCGCTCCGGCGACCCTGATCGCACCTTCGCCGCTCGACCCGCATTGCGACCACGAAGCGGGCGCAAGGGCGGCCCGAGCGGCCGTCGCGGCCCGGCCGGGGATGCGTCTGCTGTTCTATCCGGTCTGGTCCCGCTGGAAGGCCTCCGACCGCGCCGCGCCGGTGCCGGAGGGGACGACCGCGTTCGCCTGGGCGGGGGGGTCGCCTGGACAGAAGCGTGCAGCCATCGATTGCCACCGCAGTCAGACGGGGGCGGTGATCCATGACGATCCGGACGGCTTCGCCATGCCCGAGGGCTTCGCCGCGTTCTTCGCCGAGGCTCCCGAGCTCTATTTCCGGGGGCGGGCCGCGTGAGTGCCGTGAAGCGGGCGGCCCTGGACGCACTCTATGCCGGGACCGACGATCCCTGGAACTTCCGGACGTCCAAGTACGAGCGGCAGAAGTACGACGCCACGATCGCCACATTGCCCGCGTCCCGTCTCCGTCACGTGCTGGAGGTCGGCTGCGGCAACGGGGAACTGGCCCGTCGCCTCGCCGCGAGGTGCGACGACTACACCGGGGTCGATGCCGTCGATGTCGCGTTGGAGGCGGCGCGTCGCGCCGTGCCGCACGGGAACTTCGTCCAGAGCTACCTGCCCTGCGACCTGCCGGAGGGCGACTACGACCTGCTGGTCCTGTCCGAGATCCTGTATTTCCTCGATGCGCCGGGGCTCAGTTCGCTGGCCGTGCAGATCGATAGCCGCTGGCCTGCGGCGACCGTCCTATGCGTCACATGGCTCGGCCCGTCCGGCAACCCGCTCGAGGGGGACGAGGCGCTCCATCTGTTCGGCGCGGCCACGTCCCGCCGAACCCGTTGCGTCCGGATGGAGGCGACGTATCGCATCGACCTGTTCGCGTCCCTCACGCAGAAGGAACCGCCATGCAAGTAAGCGTTCCCCGGGGCTGGGGACGGACCGGCTTCGTCGTCGTCATCCCGGCCCGCAACGAGGCGGAACGCCTGCCGCGCGCGTTGGCGGCGCTGGCCGCCGAGGGCGCGCTCGACATCGTCGTCGTGGCGAACGGCTGCGACGACGACACCGCGGCGATCGCCCGGGCGGGTTGCCCGTCCCTCTCCGTCGCGACGCTGGAGACCGGCCCGCTCGCCAATGGCGTCGGCGCGGCCCGTCGCCTTGGTATGGCGCTGGCGCTGAAACATGCAGGGGACCCGGTCCTGGCGACGACCGACGCGGATTGTACGGTCCGGCCGGGCTGGCTCGCGGCCACCCGGGCTGCGCTGGACCATGCGGACGTCGTGTGCGGATACGTCGAGCCCGATGCGGCGGAGTTCGCAATGCTGCCGCCCCTGGTGCGCGAACACGGCGATCTGGAGGATCTTCGCGACGGACTCTTGGCGCATCTCGCGGCGCTTCGCGCGCCCGCCGCCCACGATCCGTGGCCCTGTCATGGTCAGACGCCCGGCGCGAGCCTCGCCTTCACGGCACGGGCCTACCGGCTGGTCGGCGGGTTCGACGCGATCCCCTGTCACGAGGACCGTCGCCTCGTCGCGCGGATGGCGTCGATGGGTCTGCGCGTCGCGCGCCCCGCTGCGGTTCGCGTCGCAGCGTCCTGTCGGCTCGAAGGCCGGGCCCCGGGCGGAATGGCCGACACGATCGCCGCGCGGCGGGACGACGAGCCCCTCTTGGTCCGCGAAATCGCCGAGATGACGCGGGAGATCGCGGCGCTCCGCCAAGCTATCGCGGTGGCCGGTGCACCAGAACGCACGAGGCCGCACCGGGTCCCCGCTGCGCGGACACCACCGTCGATCTTCATGTCCGGCTGGATGCCCGAGAATGATGGCGGAGACGAAGGGATTCGAACCCTCGAGACGGTTTCCCGCCTACTCCCTTAGCAGGGCTTCAAGCGATCAGCGTTTCAGGCCTTTGTTCCAAGGCCGGTAGCGGCCCGGCTTCGCAGCCTGTGTCGTATCTGTGCCAATCGGGCCGGTTTCCTCGTCCTGCTGGCGCGCGATCTCGGCGCCGGCGTCAGCCTCGTGCACGTAGGTCCCGAGGAACAGCCCAGCCGACTTCCAGCCGCCAGCCTCCATCACCTGCTTTACCCGCGCGCCGGGGCGCTGCATGGCGTTCGTCGCGAAGCTGTGGCGGCCCGCGGCATGGGGTGGGTGGTACTCGATCCCGGCCCGCTCGCAGACGCGCTGCATCCCGCCGTTCACGCCGCTGCGCTGCGCGTAGTGGAAGAGGGGCTTATCGGACGCCGGGGCCAGCGCGCCGATCCGCAGCACGAGCTCGGCCGTCAGGTGGCGGACGAAGCCCTCATCGGTCTTCGTCTTCGGGACCAGGACGATGCGGCGCGACAGGTCGCAGTCGTCGCCTGTAAGCGCGATAGCTTCCCCGATCCGGGCGCCGGTCTGGTGCATGTAGAGGACGATCGTCGCTAGGTGCGGCAGGCCGTCCGCATCGGCCTGCGCCATGAAGGCGCGCAGCCATGTCCGATCGGTCGGCTTGTGCTTCCGAGACTTCGGCACCGGGAAGCCCTTCACGCGGATTGCGCCGCACCAGCCGAGGTCGTGCGCGTGATTGATCACCGCGACGGTCGGCGTGATGACCTGGCGGTTGCGCGTGGCGGGCCCGGCGTCGGGATAGAGCGCGAGCGCCGCGCCCTTGATCTCGGCCGGCTTGATCGCCCCGATGGCACGGCCCTTGAAGTGTGCGAGGATCCTCGGAAGGAAGCGGCCTTCGCCGCCCTGCTCGAGGTAACTCAGCGCGGCTTCCTCGAAAGTCCGGACCGCTTCGTCGCCATAGGTGTGACGTTTCCAGAGCCGCGCTTCGTACTGCGCCCGGAGCTCTTCAGCGACCCCGCGGTCGCCAGTGCCAAGGCTCTTTCGTATGCGCTGTCCGCCAACGGTTCCGGTGGCGTAGAAGACGCCCCCTCGTTTGCTGAGCCTGAGCCCTGACACGCATACGCCTCCCGAAGTCGCGCGATATGCTCAGGGTAGAAGACCATCTTGCGGCCGCGCCTCTCGTAATAGGGCCACTTTTTCAGGTCGTCCGTCAACTTTCGGAGGCTCACTCCGAGGGCTGACGCTGCGCCAACGCGATCCAGTGGCGCGACAGCCCAGGTGGGAGAAGGACGCGCGGCAGGCATCATGATCTCCGGTATCCGGCGCGAGCGAGCACAGCGCGAACCCAGCCCCCGCAATATCCCGGGCGCTCATGGCAAAGAAACTGGCGGCGGTCTTTAACAGATGCTTCGAAATCGCGGCGCGTGTGTAGCGTCTTGCTGGCATCGGTTCCTTTGGTAGCGGCGCATCCGCTACAAACGGGGGGCAGCGTGCCGTCAGACATGCGCGCCAGTCGGCGAATCTGCTGCCGAGACAGTTGCGGCGCTCGTCGGTGCGGTTCGTATGACAGGCATGAAACGCCAGCGCCGGGGTCCGTCACGAATCCATTCTCCGGCCAGTTGCCCTCGCCCGCCAGGTGCTCGATCATGGCTTCGCAGATTTCGCAGTCCGGCATGCGGGCGCAGGCTCGACAGGTCGTTTGCCACGCGTCCTGCCAATCCTTATAAGTCTTGGGCTTGTATGGGCGGGCGGCCTGCATGGTCAGTCGCGTTCCGGCGCGGGCTGGGTGGTCAGGATCACCGGCGGATGGACAGTGCCGCAAATCGTCAGGCGAACTGAACCACCGCCCACCAGGTGCGCGACCTCGGCCGGCGTCGGCTCCCAGACGCTCGTCATCATGGGCGTGCCGTCCTCGGCGACCTCGTCGAGGATCGCGAGGGCGAAGTACTCGTCCTGCGTCTCGGCGAGGATGCGGGTGGCGTTGGAGATGCGGAGCGGCAGCACGGTCAGGCCGTCCGCTTCTTCGTCCGCGCCGCGTGCTCGAGCTCGGCGATCGCGAGGATCGTCGGCTTCAGCTCGGCCGGCGCTTGGTCGTAACCGCGGCCGAACCGGCCGTTCAGGCGCGGGGCGACGGCCATGGGGATGGCCTTCCAGTTCGACGGGTCGGTGTTCGTCTTGTCGCCGTCGAGGCACTTCAGGCGGTAGCCTTCCGGGATCGGGCCGTTCGCCTTCTCCCAAAGGTAGCGGTGCTTGTGCACGGGCCGGGTCTTGGCGCCGGTCCACGGGTTCGTCTCCTCGACGATCATGATGACGTAGCCGTCCTTCGAGTCGATCCGCTCGTGCCCGGCACCACGATGGTTGTGCGGCAGGCCGCCCTTCTTGAACCGGGTCCGCGCGCTGTTCGGGTGGTAGGGCATCTTCTTGCCCTTGTTCTTCGGCGTCTGACCGGGAACGAAGCATCCCGTCCGGCCTGTCTTCCACCCCTTGCGTAGGCACAGCTGCTTCAGAGCGTCGACGGTCACGTCCGTGCGCCTGAACGCCTCGACGAACGCCTCGTGCAGCTCGCGGCGCGGCCATTCCTTGAAGCGCTCGATGTAGCGCAGCTCGGCGTCCGAGTATTCGATGCGGGCCCCTTTAGGCATCGGCCTTCCCGATCATCGGCAGGTGGGGCAGGACGGCCGCGCCGTGGTCGGCAAAGAGCTTGGCGGCCTTCAGCTGCAGGTTCGCGTTGCTGGCGATCTGATCGGCCACGCCGACGATGGCCTCGGCGCGCTTGACCTCCTGCTCGACCTGCTCGGCCGACATGTTCTCCTCGGACAGGCGCTCGAGCTGCGCGAAGAGATGGTCGTTCAGGTCGCTGAGTTTGTTCTTCATGGTTTCCTCCAGCGGATCAGGGTTGCGCAGGCGGCGAGCAGGAGCGCGGCCGTGGCGGGCAGCGGGACCGGTGTCGGGGTGGGCGTCTCGCCGGGCAGGTCCGTCTCGCAGCATTCCGGGCACTCGACGAAGATCGGGCGGGGCCGGCGGATGATCGTGCGGTCGCCCTCAATGGTCACGTCGCCTTCGACGATCCTGTCGCCGCTGGTGCGGCCGCCGATGGAGATCGCCGCTCCGGCGAAGGCGAGGGATCGGGCCGGGGTCGCGTTGGTAACCGCCGAGGCGCGGGGTGCCGCGATGGTCGGAGCGGCAAGGATCGGGCCCCAGAACGCGGCGGGCACGGTCGGGCGGGCGATGGGTCGGGGGCTCGATGGGTAGCCCCAGACGCCGCCAGTCTCCGCGACGCAAGTGTCGGCGTAGCGGGCGACATAGTCGTCCCAGACGATGGGTTCCGGCGGGCGGCCGATGAGCACGGCAAGCTCGTTGCGCGTGATCTGGCGACGGCAGGGTTCGGGCAGGCAGGTCGGCGGCAGCGTCACGCCCTTGTCGGTGGCGAGCATGGCGGCGTCGAGGTCGGCCTCCTGAACGCAGCCGTAGCCGAGCGCGTCGGTGGTGACATAGGTGTCGAGGGTGGCGCCGTGGGCCGCGTTGGCGGTCCAGAGGGCGAGAGCCATGCCGGCACTGACGCCGGCGATGATCAGGGCGGACGGGGAGTGGAGAAACGGACGGGTCATGGCTTCGCTCCTGCGGGGGGAGTGAGGCTGCCCGTGCGACGGCGCAGGGGCGCGGTCCTCACGGGTTCCGGGCCGTCGTAAGCCGGAGCGGGGATCACCCAAACGCGCTTCTGGCGCAGCGCGCGGTCCGATGGGGGCGGGCCGTGTCACGACGCACCCTTCTCGATCTCGGCCTCGATCCGATCCCATTCGCCGGACAGTCGAAGATGGGCGAACCGCTCGACGACCTCGTCCTCGGACCGGTTCAGGTGATCGGCGGCAGTGCTGACGTCCACCCGGCCTCCCAGGCGAACCAGGTACAGGTCGTCCTCCGCTGTCCAAGGCGCCGGCCAGAACCGACACGTGAGGCGGGCGATGAGCTTGCGTAGGAGAGACATAGGGCGATCTCCGTTGGGGTTGCCCCGGACGCCGCCGATCTCGACGCCCGGGGATGCCGGCGAAATGCCGGGCATGGGGGTCAGGCTTCGGGGGTGCCCTTGAAAAGCGGGAGGCTCGTCGCCTCTGTGGCGGTGGCGAGGGCCTCGTCGAAGGCGGCCTCGAAGGCGCGATCGGGGTTGTAGACGGACAGGATGAACCGGACCGTCGAGCCCATCTTCCGGTAGCGGAAGCGGACCGGCATGCGGTACGGTGCGCCGCCCAGGAAGACCGGAATGGCGATGATGATCAGGTTCGGGATGTTGAGCGGCTGGCCGTCCGGGCCTTTGTGCTCGTTCAGGAACTGGATTTCCGCCTCGCCGGTGTCGCGGTTCGTCGTCACCTTCAGGTCCGAGGTCTCGTAGACCTGGAAGCGCTTCGACATGGCGAGCAGCTGCGTCAGCTGGCCGTAGCGCCCCTCGATCTTGCGGGCGGTCTGGATCAGGCGGTTCTCCCAAGGCTGGTTCGCCTCGGCCTCCTCCAGCTTTATCAGGGCCGGGGTCGGGTCCATGATGTCCTTCGCCTGCGCCTCGATGAACTCACCGAGCGCGTCCTTTTCCAGCGGCTCGCCGTTCGAGACGGCCATCCATGCCTTCCACTCGTCCGAGAGCGGGAAGTCGTAGATGGCGCGGTGGTGGCAGTGGCGGGCGGTGGCCTCGCCCTCCGGGTTCCCCTGATCCGGTGTGCCGCCCGCGTGATAGTCGGCGATGCAGGTCAGCGCCGGCGCCTTCATGTCGGGCTGGGCGAAGAGGGCGGTTTCCTCACCCTTGAAACGGTTCGCCCAGGCGATGAGGCTGTCGAGGTCCTTCAGGCGCGCGGTGCCGCGGCGGCGGGCGGGGCGCAGGTACTCGGCCGCGCGGCGGTGCGCCTCGGTCAGGTCGTGGACGGTGCGGCCCTCGGGCAGGGCGAGCTGGAAGGCGCGGTTGAAGACCTCGTCGGGATCGGCGGGGAGGATCACCTCGTATTCGCCGAACTTCTTCATCACGTCGCGCATCGTCTCGGCGACGTTCTGCGGGGTGTCGGGATTGGCATTAGGGTGGCTGGTCACGGTGGCGCCTTTCAGAAGTGAGGAATGGGGGGTCAGACGATGTCGCCTGTCGTCGTGCCGTCGAAGACGCCGGCCGCGCAGTCCGATGCCCACTCGGGGGGCGGACAGTTGAACAGGGAGTTGCAGGTCGGACAGAAATCGACGGCGTAGTAGCGGCCGCGCCAGTAGAAAGCGTCCTCACGCTTCTGCATCTCGTGGCCCTCGGGGCAGGTCCCGACGCTCGCCTCAATCGACATCGCGGACCTCGCCGGTCTCGGGGTCGTAGTCCTCGGCGTCGCGGACCGGGGTCTGCATGCGGGCCATGAGGGGGGAGTAGAGGGTGAGCTCGCCGTCCTCGTTGATGAAGGCGGCGGCGCTCGACGGGGGCTTCTTCGGGGCCTTGAATGTCGCGGTCGCGCCCATCGAGACGTCGCCCGACTTGCCGAGCGCGTAGCTGACCTGAATCGTCATCGTGCCCTGGCAGCCCTTGGTGCCGTGCTCGTCGCGGTGCTCGAGGAGGTCGATCTGCAGCTGGCGGTGCTTGTCCAGCAGATCGGCAAGGAACGCGCCGCCGTCGAAGAGCGCGAGGATCTGCTCGATCGAGCGCATCTTGTAGGGGTCGTGCTCGGCGCGCCGGACCTTGGCGGGCGGATTGATCTTCTCGGCCATCACGAGGCGTTCCTTTCGGGCTGATCTGCGGGGGGCGGCGGAGCCGGGCGGGTGTGGTCGCGGGCGGCGGCGATCCAGTTGCGGATCGCGCGGTCCTCGGTCGCGGCGATGGCGGAGACGCCGTGGAGGGACAGCTCGACGACGTGGTCGGGGTGGTCGGCCTCGATGCCGACGCGGAGAGGATAGGTGCCGCCGGCCTCGATCACCTCCTGCACCATCGCGTCGCGCCAGCCGGCGGGGCCGATCCGGTCGAGGCGGTCGAGGAAGGCAGCGCGGGCGTGGCGGGTGGCCTCATTGTCGCCGGGCAGGGCGGTGGCGGGCAGGATCGTGACGCCGTGGGAGAGGCCGGTGCAGGTGAAGCCGTGGGAGAGGGCGGTGCAGGTGTTCGGGTTCCAGCACGCGTCATGCCTATCGACGTCCGTGGACGTAACGATGCCGCACCGAGTGACGAAGATGGTCTCCTCCCCGTCAGAGATGCTGAGGTCGCCGCCGGCGTCGAGATAGGCGGCGGGCGCGCGGTCGGGCTGCGCCTCGGGGCAGGGCATCGGCAGCGGCGCGAAGGTCCAGGCGGGGGCGGTCATGTCGACGGTCCGACCGGTGCCGGATCGGGTGCCGATCCGTCTGCGTTCCAGCGAGCCACGCAGTCGGCGCAGAACCAGCCGGCGTCCTCGCTCAACACTGCGCTTTCTAGTTCGCTTTCGAGGATCGGCTCCTCGCAAGCCTCGCAATGCGTGGTGACGGCATCGTCCAACCACCCGTCGCGTAGCTCCTTCAGGAGTCGCAGGATGTGGCCCGTCTGAATGTACGGACCATTCATCACCTCGATCGACGCCTCGATCTGCTCGATCAGAAGATGCAGCTCGATCTTCTTGTCCCGGCTCAGGGTCACGCCATGCACTCCGCGCGGCGCAGGATGCGGGTGGCGGTCATCTGGTCGTCGGGGTGGGGCGAGAGGGCGCGGAGGGTGCGGGCGGCGGCGCGGAGGTCGGCCTCGGGCGTGAAGGGCGCGCGAAGGGCGGCGCGGGCAGCGGCGATCTCGTCGAGCGGGGCGACGGGCTCGGTCGCGGGCTCGCGGATCGGGCGGCAGGTGCGGAGGTCGATCACTTCGTTGATGCGCGGCGCGCGGTCCGCGGCGCGGCGGCGGAGGAGCTCGAGGCAGATTTCCGGGAGGGCGACGGAGAGGACGGCGCGCGTCTCCTCGTCGAACGCGCCCAGGGCGGCCGGGCCGTCGAGCTCCGAGAACTCGCGCAGCATGGCGTCGCTGATAAGGGGGGTGGGGTCTGGCATCTCGGTAACCTCCTGATCGTCTCCCCATTTCTGGGGAGTGGTAAGGGCCCCACCATCGTGGAACCGCTTAACGGGGAGTTACCAGTGCCAAAAGGCACCGTCAATCAGAAAGGTGCCGATTGGCACTAAATACCGGAGGTGACGAAAGGTTCACGTTGCCAAAAGCGTCGGTGATCCCCCTACATTTCAGGGAGATGACATTGGAAAAGTTAATTCACGAGATTGCCAGAAACGAGGCAGGCTACGCAGCAGCACTAGCCTTTGCGGGCGGGATTATTGCTGGCCGCGTGCTGCAAGAAGACCCCGAATCTGGGCGGCAAGTAGCTTCTCTTCTTGCGGGGTCAGAAGCTGGGCAAGATCCGCTAGAGCGGAGCCCGGCTCAGTCTCGCCAGTCTTCATGAAGGCCTCGAGTGTAAGCCCGAAGTAGGCTGCGATCTTCAGTGCGTTCTCTGGCGTCGTTGAGGAGTTCGGTCGTTCGCCGAGCCGAAGCTTCTTAATGACGTCCAGGGAAACGCCACTTCCCTTCGCGAGCTCAGACGGGCCGACGTTCCCGCGCTCCATGTGCCATAACAGCGCTTGTCGAAAGGTTTCAGCCATGGCTGAACGTAGGCGCGACCCCGATGCTCTGTTCAAGCGGTCGATTGGCACTTGACCTAGCCGGTGCCTTTTGGCACCCAAGGCGTCATGGATCGGATACAAGACCTACTCCGTCGCGTTGATAAATACGCTGCAGACAACGGCGTCACACCCGCGACTGTCTGCCGGTATGCGACAGGCAATTTCCGTCTGTACGAGCGCATTCAATCTCGGCTGAAGAAGCTGGAGGATGATGCGGAACGTATCGAGCAATTTCTCGACAACCGCGAAGCTGTCCCCGCTTCCCCCGAGCCCCAACCCACGCCGGACCCGAAATGCGGGCCGGCGCAGGCGGAGGCCGTCTGATGTTCGGCCTTCAAATGCTTTCGTCATGCCCCGGGTGTGACTCCGCGCCGCGGGGCGCTCAAGGAATCGACGTTTCCGAAGACGCAAGGGAAGGGACCCCGACATGAACCGACGCGCGCTTCTTCTCGGGGCGGTCGCAGCGCCGCTGGCCGCACGGGCAACCGAAGCGACCGCGACTCCAGCTATCGATTACGCAAGGTCGCAGGAGCTTGCTGCCCAGATCGAGAAGATCAGGGCAACGAAGGTCGCTACAGACACGGATTTCATCGAGCTGGCAATCGCCGAGCTTGATAGGCTTCAAGCCGCAAGGGGCCAGGCATTCGTCGATGCCTTGGACGAAGTCATTTGTCGGGAGGCTCGATCTTCCCAAGCTGACCAACCCAAAAATCAAACCCATCCGCATCAGCCTCCTTGCCTTTATCCCGGGCAGACTCGGCATGACCCATCATCAGAAGCTGAAGGGGCTTAGGGTCGATGATCCCCTTTTCTGCCAGAGCTCTGATTAGGTGCAGCAACAGTATCGTGTTCGCCCTACCGGTCAGATTGACCGCTCCGGTAAGGGCTTCGATCAGCTCTTTTCTATCGTCCATCGGTTCGTTCTCCTTCCGGTGTGACGTAGGCGCGGACGGGGCTGCTATCCCCGTCCGTCGCCGTGACCGTGCCGGGGCGACATTCATCGGTCAACCGGCGGGCGCCGCATGACGGGCGTCCTGACCCTCCTCGCCGTGCTGACCGTCGGCTTCGCGATCGGCCTCGGCCTCGGCGCCTTCGTCTTCGGCGTCCTCCTGCGGCGCGACCTCGGCGATCTGCGCGACACGCTCGACGCGCGGGCCCGGGCGCGGGTCTGCCGGTTCGACCGCATTCCGCCGCTCGACCCGGTCGACATGCTCGCGCCGGCCACCGTCATTCCGCTGCGCGGCACCATCGGGGAGGGCGACCGTGCCTGACATCCGCCTCGTCGCCCGCGCGCATGTGAAGTCCATCGTGGACTGGTTCGGCTGCTACGATGCCGTGGCCGAGACGATCAACGCCCGGTGGGGCGCGCCGGCCGGGACGGGCGGCGTGTCGCGGGGCACGATCTCGAAGAAGGTCGCGGGCCAGTTCGACTGGACGATCTCGGACGTGATCGCGCTCGAGGACGCGTCGGGGCGCTACCCGGTGACGAAGCTGCTCGCGCGGCGGCTGGAGGACCGGCCAGTGCCGACGTCCGGCAGCCTGCTGAACGACGGGTCGATCATCGCGCGGGAGTCGGGCGAGGCCATCTGCGCGATCCTGTCGGCGGAACAGTCGAGCTCGGCCGACGACCGGGCTGGCGCGGTCAAGGAGATCGACGACGCGATCGAGGCGCTGAAGGCGGCGCGGGTCCGGCTGGAGGCGCGGCGGTGACCCGGGTGCTCGTCGTCGCAGGCTGCGCTGACCGGACGAGGGCGACGGCGCTTCGCCTGAGCGCCGCCGGTCACAACGTCATCCCGGCCGCGACTGCCACCGAGGCCGTCGAGCTGGCGCGCGTCTTCTCCTACGATCTGATCCTGCTCGACCTGCCGCTCGCGGATGCCGCCGACGCGGCCGCCGTCCTGCGCCGGTTGCGCCAAGCAAAGGTCAAGACGCCGGCGCTGGTCCTCGCCGTCAACGACGAACCGGTCGCCAAGCTGCGCGCCTTCGCGGAGGGGGCCGACCATTACCTTGTCCGGCCCGTCGACCCGGCGGAGCTGCTGGCGCGGGTCAACGCCATCGTGCGGCGGTCGCGCGGGCATGCGCACCGGGTCGTCGAGGCCGGGCCGCTGGCTATCGATCTGGACGCGCACCGCGTCGAGGTAGCGGGCGCGCCTGTCCATCTGACGGGCAAGGAATACGCGCTGCTCGAGGTGCTGGCGCTGCGGATCGGCGCGACCGTCACGCGCGACACGATCCTCGACCATCTCTACGGCGGGCTCGAGGAGCCCGAGCCCAAGATCCTCGACGTGTTCGTGCACAAGCTTCGCAAACGGATCGTCGCAGCCGGCGGGCCAGCGGACATCATCGAGACCGATTGGGGGCGGGGCTTCAAGCTTCGCGTGCCGGCATGACCGTGCGGCGTTCCCCCAGCTTCTTCGCATCCCTCTCCTCCCTTGGGGTGCGGAGGTGCTCCGGCGCGTGGGCCCGTCGCGCCGGGGCGATCCATTCCGACGCGGGGGGTGCGGGACCGCCCTTCGTGTGCGCTTCGGGGGCGGCGTCCGCGTCGGAAGCCCCCACCCATTCCGTATTCGGCGACCGCCCCCTGTCGGTCGCCGGGTCCGCGGGCGGTCCGGTTGCCCCGGCCGTCCGCCCCCATGCCGTGCCTGTCGACCTGCCCGGTCGTGCTCTGGGGCGCGGTGCACTTGCCCCCGCCGGGTTCGCCCCGCGGGGGCCCTTTCCATTCACGCCGGGGGTGTGCGCATGACGGTCCCCCGTGATCTAGACGCGATCTTCCGCGCCGGGCGGACGCGCCGCTGGCATGCGAATGCCGAGATGGTCGACACGTGCGACTTCACCGACGGGCATGGCGGCCGGGTCGCGCGGCTGATCTGCGCGCTGGTGCCCGAACCGTCCGCCGCGCTCCTGAAGGCGGCGCTGGCGCATGACGATGGCGAGCAGCTGGTCGGCGACGTGCCGGGCGACTTCAAGGCGGCGAACCCGGGCTTCGCGCGGCAGCTCGAGGATATCGAGCGGCGCGAGCGGCTCCGGCTCTGGGGCGTCTGCCCGATCCTGCCGCTCAGCGAGCGCGAGCGGCAGCTGCTGAAGCTCTGCGACCGGCTCGACGCGCTGATGTGGGTGGCGTGGCACCGGCCGGCGCTGCTCGCGCGGTGGGACTGGCAGCGGGATCGCGGCGACGTCGTGGCGATGGCCGGCGCGCTCGATCTTGGTCCCGAGGTCATCCAGGCGATCGTGAGGGTTATCGGCGGTGAGGTTTCTCGATGAGCGTCGCGTCATCTCGCAAGCCGGGCCTGCCGGCCGCCGCGCTGCGTCCCGTCACGACCGGGCCGCGTGTCGGTCCGGGCAGCGTCCACGCGATGCGGCGGCTGTGGTGCGCGGTGCTCTACGAGCAGGTGCGGCTGGCGATCTCGACGCCGTCCTCGCAGCAATCCTCGCTCGCGATCTCGCAGGCCGTGCACTGGATCGGCTCGCGCGACTTCCGCTTCGTCTGCGAGCTGGCCGGGCTGGACCCGGACTGGATCGAGCGCGGCATCGCCCGGACGATGGCACAGGGCAAACGCCTGCGCGCACGTCGGCCGGAGCCGAAGGAACTGAACGCGCGGGGGATGGCATGAGCAAGCGCGCCGGCCAGTTCGCCCGCCGCGCGCGGGACTTCTACCCGACGCCGCGGGCCGGCGCGCTGCCGCTCCTGCGGCATCTGCCGCGCGGGGTGCCGTACTGGGAGCCCTGCGCGGGCGACGGCGCGCTGATCGCGCATCTGGCGGGCCGGGCGGATTGCGTGGTGGCGACGGACCTCGCCCCCGGGGCCGAGGGCATCCACCGGCTCGACGCGATGCGCGCGACGGCGGCGGACGTCGACGCCACGGGAGCCGAGATGATCATCACGAACCCGCCTTGGCCGGCGCCGGGGCAGGGGGGCGCGCCGGTGGTCGGGCTGGCGCGGCATCTGTCGGCGCTGCGTCCGACCTGGATGCTCCTGCCGTGGGACCTCGCGGCGAACGGCTACTTCGACGGGCTCGCGCCTATCTGCCCCTGCATCGTGCCGGTCGGCCGGGTGTCGTGGATGGAGAACGGCACGCCGGGGAAGGATAACGCGGCGTGGTTCCTGTTCGACGCGCGGGTGCGCGTCGCCGGGCCGGTCGTGCTGTCGCGCACCGGCGGGCGGACCGCGCGGGCGGTGCATGGCCGCGCACTGCGCGCCTGGCGGGCGGCGCGGGTCGGGCGGACCTACACGATGGAGGTGGCGGCATGAGCCTGCGGACCGCGGCACCGGGCCCGGCCCTCGTCGAGACCGACGAGCTGCCGGACTATCCCTTCGCGCATGGCGACCGGCTGGACAGTCACTTCTTCATGGTCTGGCAGCGCCGCCGCTGGCTCAACAGCGAGATGCACCTGCGCGGGGGCTGGGCCTGCCAGGGCGTGTTCTTCGCGCTGATCAATCACGCCTTCGACCAGTCGCCGATCGGCACGCTGCCCGTCGATATGGGCGTGCTCGCCAAACTCGTCCGATGCGAGCGGGGTGAGTTCGAGGCAATGTGCGCGCAGCCCTACGGGCCGCTCCACGGGTGGGCGCCCTGCAACTGCGACGGCGAGGTCCGGCTGATGCACCGGGTGGTGCTCGACACGCTGACGGACGGGTTCGCGCGGCGCGAGGACAACCGGGCCCGGACGGAGGCGGCGAACAGCGCCAAGCGCCTGCAGCGGCTGCGCATCCAGCTCACGGGCATGGAGAAGTCGCTCGGCGAGAACGATCATGCGGTCCGGTGGATCGACGAATGGCTAGTCGATCAGGGCTGCACCAAGCGCACCGCCTCCTGGGTGGAGCGCGGGGTGCGCGCTTGGGTCCAGCACAGGAAGGGGATGAGCGAGGTCGGCGGGCGCCGCTGACGGCGTCCGAAGTGTCCTGAAAGTGTCCTGCGGACAGTCCCGGACAGTCCGGGGACAGTCGCGGACACATCCCGGACAGTCCGCTTCGATAGGGAAATAGACAGGGAAAAGATACGGATAGACGGACGGCGGGACAGATCGACGGACGGCGTCTGTGGATAAGTGGTCAGGCAGAGAGGATGGACGATGGACAGCAAGGGACAGGCCGAGGGCGAGAAGGCGGTGCGGACGATGCTGATCGAGCCGCTTCTGCAGCGCGGGCTGGCGCGGCCGGCCAGCCTGACGAAGGCGCAGTTCGACGACATGGTGGACAGCCTCTGCGCCAAGCTCGCTTACATGAGCGCAGGCAACCTCGCCGCGCTCGAGGAGGTTGTCGCGGCGAACCCGGGCGGGAAGGACAAGGATCGCCTGCCGATCGCGAACCGCGTCCTGGAATGGGCCGCGCAGATCCAGCCGCCGGGTGACGATGCCTCGCCGCTGATCCGGGCCGTCTTCGCCAACGAGCTTGGCCGGGACGCGCTGTCCGGCGGGTGGGCGCCCGAGCTGCTGGCGGAGCTGAAGCTGACGCGGCGGTGGCCGGGGTCGTTCGTGGTGGTGAAGCTGAAGGAACGGGCGGACGATGCGGTGCGGCAGATGACGCGGCTCGACGAGCGGCTGGCGGCCGGGGATGACCTGACGGTGACCGAGGCGGAGTGGCGCGCGCGGAGGGCGGCAACGCTCGACCGGTGCCGGCGTATCGCGGCGCTGTCGTCGGGGGTGACGGCATGACCGCGGCGTGGCGTCGGCCTGTGCCGGATCGTCCGCTTCGTGTCGGGGATGTGGTGCCGATGGAGCGGCGGTACGAGCCGCTGGGCGAGGACATCCCGCCGGTCTGGCTGGCGCTGCTCGTGCCGCCCCGGAAGGACTTCGCGGCCGTCGACTTCCTGAAGCGCAAGGGGCTGATGGCGTTCGCGCCGTCCGTGACAAAGGTTCGCTACCGGCGGGGCGTCCGGAACGAGCTTCGACTTCCGGCCGTGCCAGGCCTGGTCGTCGCGAAGTTCACCCGGGCGCCGCAATGGGAGGCGCTGCGCTCCCGACGGATCGTGAGCGGGGTGCTGTCGCAGGGCGGGTTGCCGGTGGCGCTGCGCGAGGATCAGGTGCGGCGGATCGACGGGCTGTCGGCCGCGCTGGCGGAACGGATGCGCTGCAAGCCGGGCGACATGGTGCGGCTCGCGCATGGACCGCTTGCTGGATACCTCGTCGAGGTCACAGCCGTGCGCGGCTCGAAGGCCATCTGCACCGCGCTCGGCATCAACGTGGTCCTCCCGGTCGACGAGGTGGAGGATGCGAAAGACGCTTAACGAATCGTCGGAGCGCGTGTTACTGGCGACTCACCGTGCTGGTCCGCAGCGGCACGGGGGAGAGGCTTCGGCCTGCCGTGCGGCACTGCGCAAGAATCGCCGCCCGCTTCCGGCCCGATCACTGGGAGCACATGTGCGACGCATTGGAGCGTTGCGATCTTTCCATTCGACGCGGTCCGCATGGGTCGCCTGAGCGCGGTTCCTGGGCGGCTGGCCCTGGCGACGCCGCGGCTGGCCCGCAGGTCAGGCGAGGCGGAGCGGCTGCGCGAGCGGAACGCGGCCCGGCCGAACTGGTACTCGACGGCGCGGTGGCAGCGGTTGCGGATCGAGGCGCTGACGCGGGACGGTTGGCAGTGCCGGCAGACGGGCGTGATGCTGGTCGGTCGGTATCCCGCGCCGAACAGCCCGGCGGTCGACCATATCGAGCCGCACCGGTGGGACCCGGACCTGTTCTGGGACCTCGGCAACCTGCAGTCGGTCACGAAGGCTTGGCACGACAGCGAGAAGCAGCGGCGTGAGGCGGCGGGGCGACGGTGACCGGCCGGACCCCCGGGGGGGGGGGTCGAAAGTCCGGCGGGGCGATTCAGCCCAGACCCGCATCCCCCCTAGCGAGAGGTTTTTTTCGTGGTGGACGAAAATCTGACGGTGGACCTGTTCGGCGACGTCACCACACTGCCCTCGGGGCGTCGTGGGCGGCCGTCTCACCGGTGGTCGCAATCGAACGCGAACAGGGTGATCATGGGCCTGGCGATGGGCTACACGAACGTGGAGATCGCGGCCGGACTGGGGATCAGCCTGCCCACGTTGCGCCGGTATTATTTTTCCGAGCTGAAGCGCCGCGAGATGCAGCGCACGCGGTTCGAGCTTTGGCGCGCGGAGACGCTGGCGGTGCAGGCCGCGTCCGGCAACGTCGGCGCGATGAAGGAGCTCGGCAACCTGATGAAGCGCCGCGACGAGCACCTCGCGGATGCGGGCTTTCGCGCCGATGTCGATCCGACGCCGCCGCCCAAGCTCGGGAAGAAGGAACAGGACCGGCAGAACGCGGAGCACGCGGTCGAGGATCCTGACCTGATGCCGGGGAACTGGCACTGACATGAGCTTCGTCCCGCGGGACTGGGCGACGGCCTGTCCGGACTGGGAAGAGCGGATCGTCGAGGGACGCTCGCTGATCCCGGACCTGCCGCTTTTCGATCCGGTCGCCGACAAGGCGCTCCGCATCTTCAAGCGGCTCCGCGTCCCGGACCTCGTGGGCACCCCGACCTACGGCGAGGTCTGCGAGAACTGGGTGTTCGACTTCGTCCGGGCAATCTTCGGATCCTACGATCCGGAGACGAAGCGGCGGATGATCAGGGAATTCTTCCTGATGATCCCGAAGAAGAACGGGAAGAGCGCGATCGCGGCGGCCATCATCCTGGTGGCGGCCATCCTGAACGAGCGGCCCGAGGTCGAGCTGATCCTGATCGCCGAGACGCATACGATTGCCGGGATCAGCTTTCGCCAGATGGAGGGCATGATCAAGCTCGACCCCGGCCTGACGGCGATCTTCCACGTCCGAAGCCACCTGAAGGTGATCCTGCACCGCACGACCGGCGCGATGATCCGTATCCTGTCGGCGGACGGCGACGTCGTGACCGGTTCGAAGGCGGCCTACATCCTTGTCGACGAGGCGCATGTGCTCGGCCACAAGACGAAGGCCGCCGATCTCTACGTGGAGCTGACGGGCGGCCTGGCGTCGCGGCCCGAGGGGTTCTTCCTCGAAATCACGACGCAGTCGAAGATCGAGCCGCACGGGGAATTCAAGCGCCGGCTGCAGAGGGCCCGGGCGGTGCGGGACGGCAAGCTCGACCTGCCGATCCTCGCGGTGATCTACGAGATGCCGCGGGAGAAGCAGAAGAGCGAGGCCTGGCGCGACCCCGCGACCTGGGGGATCGTCAACCCGAACCTCGAGCGCTCGGTCAGCCTCGATTACCTCCGCGACGAGATGACGAAGGCGGAGATCGACGGGGCCGACAAGCTCGCGCTCTTCGCGTCGCAGCACCTGAACGTCGAGATCGGCCTCGGCCTGCACAGCGAACGCTGGGTGGCGGCGGATTACTGGGCGGCGCAGACGTCCGACGGGCTGGGTCTCGCGGAGCTGATGGCGCGGTCCGAGGTCTGCGTCGTCGGTGGCGACTTGGGCGGCGCAGACGACCTGTCCTCGCTCTGCGTCATGGGGCGGTGCCGGGAGACCCGCCACCGCCTCGTCTGGGCGAAGGCCTGGGTGCATCCGGGCGTTCTGAAAAAGCGGCAGGAGATCGCGCCGAAGCTGCTCGACCTCGAAGCGGCTGGTGACCTGGTGATCGATGCCGACATCGATGTGCATGTCGAGCAGATGGTCGACATCTGCATGGCGCTCGAGGCGGCCGCGCTCCTGCCCGAGGGGAACGCGGTCGGCCTCGACGCCTACGGGGTGGCGGCGTTGCTCGACGCGCTCGAGCTTCGCGGCATGCCCCTCGAGAAGTTCGGCGCCGTCGGGCAGGGCTTCAAGCTGAACGGCGCGATCAAGGGCCTGGAACGGCGGCTCCTGAACGGAACGCTCGAGCATGGCGGCCAGCCGATCATGACCTGGTGCCTCGGCAACGCGAAAGCGGAGGCGCGGGGCAACAACGTGCTGATCACCAAGGCCCGGGCCGGCGTCGCGAAGATCGATCTGCTGATCGCCATGTTCAACGCGGCGATCCTGATGGACATGAACCCCGAAGCTGCCGGGGGGCCGTCCGTATACGAGGAGCGCGGCCTCCTCACGGTATAAGGGGGCCTCATGGGTCATCAGAGCACGTTCCGGGGCTGGTCGCAGCCGCCGGCCGTCTCCCGCAGCGGAGGAAACGCCCGGAGGGGCACGAGCGTCGCCGCACTCGGCGGTGAGGTCGCGTCCTTCGCCTCGTTCGACGATCCGATGCTGCTCGAATTCCTGCGGACAGGCGGGTCCGGCACGACGGAGTCCGGGGTCACGGTCACGCCGGAACTGGCGATGCGCAACACGACGGTCTTGCGGTGCGTCTCGCTCATCGCGTTCTCGATGGGAATGCTGCCGCTGTTCCTGACCGAGAAGGCGTCGCGAGAGAAGGCGACGACGCACCCGCTCTACAGGATCCTGCACCGGCGTCCGAATGCCTGGCAAACGGCGTTCGAGTTCCGGTCGCTTATGCAGCAGCGGGCCCTGTCGCACGGCGATGCCTATGCGCTGCAGGTGCGAAGCGGATCGAAGCTCCTGCAGCTCGTGCCGCTGCCGAACGACCGCATTCGGGTCCGTCAGCGGCCGGACTGGACGCTGGAGTTCGAGTATCAGCGCCCGGCGGGCGGCACGCGGATTTATCGGCAGGAGGATATCTTCCACGTCCGGTACGGCATGTCGGAGGATGGGATCACCGGCCTGTCGCTGGTAAAGCAAGCGGCCGAGGCGATCGGGCTGGCGCTGCAGACGGAACGCGCGGCGGCCCGGCTGTTCCGGAACGGGATGATCGTCGGGGGCGCGCTGAAGCACCCGAAGAACCTCAGCCCCGAGGCCTACGATCGGTTGAAGGCCAGCATGGCCGAAGGGCAGGGCGCGGAGAACGCGCATAGCTGGAAGATCCTCGAGGAGGGGATGGAGCTCGTCTCGGGCGGCGGGACCGGTCGCGACAGCCAGACGGTCGAGCAGCGGCAGCTTCAGGTCGAGGAGATCAGCCGGCCGTTCGGTGTTCCCCGGCCGCTCCTGAATGTCGACGACACCTCCTGGGGCTCCGGCATCGACGCGCTCGGCCAGTTCTTCGTTCGCTACGGGCTGAACCCGTGGTTCGAGGCCTGGCAGCAGGCGATCGAGCGCGACCTCCTGCGCGAGGACGAGGTCGACCTCTACGAGGCGAAGTTCAACGCCGGCGCGCTCCTGCGCGGGTCGATGAAGGATCAGGCGGACTTCTTCGCCAAGGGGCTCGGCGCCGGCGGCCACGCGCCCTGGCTGCATCCGAGCGAGCCGCGGGAATGGATGGACCTGCCGCCGCGGGACGACCTGCCGCCGGCGATGTCCGCGAGACCAAGAGGAGACGGCGATGAGCCTGCGAGCCCTACCTGAATTGAAGGCGCGGAAGCTGCCGGACGTGTGCGCCTTCCATCTCGACGACGGCGCGATCGACCGGTTCGAGGCGCTCGCGCCGAAAGCCGACGCCAGCGACGCGACGATCTCGATCCTCGACGTGATCGGCCAGGACTTCTGGACCGGCGAGGGCGTGACCTCGAAGCGCATCTCGGCCGCGCTGCGCAACATCGGCGAGCGCGACGTCGTGGTGAACCTGAACTCGCCCGGGGGCGACTTCTTCGAGGGCGTGGCGATCTACAACATGCTGCGCCAGCACAAGGGCAAGGTCACGGTCAACATCCTCGGGCTCGCGGCCTCGGCCGCCTCCGTCATCGCGATGGCGGGCGACGAGGTCCTGATCGGCAAGGCCGGCTTCGTGATGATCCACAATGCCTGGGTGGTGGCGGTCGGAAACCGGCACGACCTGATCGAGGCGGCGGAGACGATGGAGCCCTTCGACGACGCGATGGCCGCGCTCTACGCGGATCGTGCCGGCGTCGAGCGCGGCGAAGCCGCCGCCTGGATGGATGCCGAGACATGGTTCAATGGCGAAGACGCCGTCACGGCAGGCCTGGCCGACGCCTTCTTGCCCGGGGACGCGGCCGTGCCGACGGAGCCGAAGGGGCCGGCCAAGGCCGAGCGCCGGACGGAGAACGCGCTGATGCGCACGGGAATGCCCCGCAATGAGCGCCGTAG
This sequence comes from uncultured Jannaschia sp., assembly GCF_947494055.1. GTDB lineage: Bacteria > Pseudomonadota > Alphaproteobacteria > Rhodobacterales > Rhodobacteraceae > Jannaschia. The sequence goes on from NZ_CANLTR010000004.1 coordinate 115,713, forward strand.
CCTCATTGCGGCGCTGAAGGGGGGCACGCCAGGCGCTGCCCCTGACGCCACGCAGGACGCTGGCATCGTGGCTGCCCTCAGGCAGCTTTCGGCAACCCTCAGGTCTTAGGAGATACCGATGGCCAAACACATGATGCCCGCCACGATGCGGGGCATCGTTGCCGTGCGCGCGGATGCGGGCGGCGACGTGAAGACGATCCTCGCGGGGCTTCAGCAGGACTGGGACCAGTTCAAGGCGACGGCGCAGGAGAAGGATCGCGAGGTCAAGGCGAAGTTCGACGACGTCGTCACGACCGAGAAGTTCGATCGGTTGAATGCCTCCGTCGGCGAGATGCAGGCGGCGCTCGACCAGGCGAACGCGCAGCTTGCCGCGGCCTCTCTGGGCGGCACCGGCGGCGGCGTGAGGGACGCGGAGTACACCGACGCGTTCCGCGCGCACTTCAAGAAGGGTGACGTCCAGGCCGCGCTGAACCGCGGTGCGGATGCCGAAGGCGGCTACCTTGCGCCGGTCGAGTGGGATCGGACGATCATCGACCGCCTCGTCGAGGTCTCGCCCATGCGGCAGATCGCGGGGCAGCAGACGATCTCCGGGGCCGGCTTCCGCAAGCTCGTCCACCTCGGCGGCACGGCGTCCGGCTGGGTCGGCGAGACGGCCGCGCGGCCGCAGACCGCGACCGGCCAGCTTGCCCCGCTCGAGTTCACCACGGGCGAGCTCTACGCGAACCCGGCGGCGACGCAGACGATCCTCGACGACGCGGCGATCGACCTCGAAGCGTGGCTCGCCACCGAGGTCGAGACCGAGTTCAGCCTGCAGGAAGGGCTGGCATTCATCGCGGGGAACGGGGTCAACAAGCCGCGCGGCTTCCTGACCTACGCGCAGGGCGAGGCCGCCGCGGCCGTGCATCCGAAGGGCGCGATCCCTGTGAAGGACGCCGCCGCCGTCAACACCGTGACCGAGGACGAGCTGCTCGACCTCATCTACAGCCTTGAGGCGGTTTACACGGCGAACGCGCGCTTCGTGATGAACCGCTCGACGACGGGGACGATCCGCAAGCTCCGGGACTCGACCGGCCGCCAGCTGTGGCAGCCCTCGAGCCAGGCCGGCGAGCCGGCGACCCTGCTGAACTACCCGATCACCGACATGCCCGGCATGCCCGACTTCGCGGCTGGCGCCCTGCCGATCGCATTCGGCGATTTCCGCCGGGGCTACCTGGTGATCGACCGGACCGGCGTCCGCGTGCTGCGCGACCCGTTCACCAACAAGCCCTACGTGATGTTCTACACCACGAAGCGGGTCGGTGGTGGCGTGCTCGACCCGACCGTGATGCGCATCCTCAAGATGGCGGCCGCCTGACGTCGGACGGATACGCGTGAACCCGCGTCCCGCCCGTGAGGGGCGGGACGTCTCCACATCCAGCATCGGAGGACCATCATCATGGCCACGAAGAAGGAAGCCGAAGAGAAGGCCGCCGCTGAAGCAGCCGCGGCCGAGGAAGCGGCGAAGAAGGAAGCCGAAGAGAAGGCTTCTGCTGAGGCAGCCGCGGCCGAGGAAGCGGCGAAGAAGGAAGCCGAAATGAAGGCTTCTGCTGAGGCAGCCGCCGCCGAGGACGCCGCGAGGAAGGCCGCCGCCGAGGCGCCGCAGGCGGTCGCAGACCCGGCCGCCGCCGGCGAGCCGGACAGCGCGTCCGGGGCCGTCGTCGAGCCGGCCATCGTCGAGGGCGTCGAGATGAATCATCCGGCGATCGACGCGAACCCGCGTGCGGGCACGACCGCGCTGATGAACGCGCGGGACATGAACGACCCGCTGAACCGCCGGCCTTCCGATGAGGACTTCATCGGCAAGGGCCTCGACCCGTCGGTCTACGGCAAGGGCTGATCGGCGTGGCGGTGCTGTACCCTTCAGCCCCCGGGCGCAGGATGCTGCGCCCGGTCCGCGTCGGTGAGCCGGTCGCGCCGATCCTGACGCTCGCCGACGCCAAGGCGGCCTGCAACGTCGAGCTCGATCATCAGGACGAGCTGATCGGCAACCTCGTCCGGGCGGCCGCGTCGCATCTGGACGGCTACAGCGGCATCCTTGGCCGGTGCATGGTGACGCAGACTTGGCGGTACGGCTTCTCGAGCCTCGCGGGCCGCATCGCGCTCGTCATGCCGGACGCGCAGAGCATCGTGGCGGCGACGTATCGCGACCCGAACGGCGCGGGGCAGACAATCGTGCCGGAGCTGTTCCGGATCGAGGAAGAGGCCGCGGGCGCAGTGCTGACCTATGTCGGCGCGAGCCTCGGCGTGGAACGGGTGGCGTACCCGTTCTCGATCGACATCAAGTTCGGCTACGGCGTGGCGGCGCAGGTGCCCGAGGTGCTGCGCACGGCTTGCCGCCTTATGGTGGCGCACTGGTTCAACCAGCTGATGCTCGGCAACGCGGAGGCGCTGCAGGCGCCGCCCGCCATGGCCGAAGGCATGATTGCACCATTCCGGTGGCGGTCGATCTGATGGCCGGGTTCGTCGATCTGGTCGCCTTCGACGTCGAGGTCCGGACGAAGGACGAGTACGGCGGGGCGGAGATCGAATGGACGCCCGTCACGCCGTCGCTCTCGGCGGAGTTTCGGTACGAGCGGGGCCGCGAGGCGGAACAGTCCGGCGCCCAGACCGGGACGGCGTCGTTCAAGGTGCGCCTGCGGTCGAACCCCCTGACGCGTGCGCTGACGCCGGCGCACCGCATGCGCGACGTCCTCCGCGGCGTCGCCTACAACGTGCGCGAGGTCGACCCGATCAGCGACCGGGCCTTCGTCTGGATCGTCGCCGAGAGCGGGGTCGCGATCTGATGGCGTCGCCGTCCGAGGATCTGCAATTCGCGGTGCATGCGCTGTTGATGGGCGACGCGAGCGTGCAGGCCGTCGTGGATGGCCGGGTGCACGACGGACGGCCGGTCGACGGCGCCTTCCCGGCCATCAGCTACGGGCCCGGCGGCCATGTTCCGGACGATTACGACTGCATCGACGGGCGCGTCGAGACGCTGCAGATCGACTGCTGGACCCGATCGAAGGGGCAAAGGCGGCCCTGTGCAGCGCTCGTCGACGCCGTGAAGGACGCGCTGCACGAGGCCGCGTCGGACCTCCGGACGCATGCGCTGGTCCGCATGCAGGTGACGTCGACGCGGATCATGGAAGACCCGGACGGATCGACCTGGCACGGCATCGTGTCGCTCGAGGCGGAGATCGAGGAAGCCTGACATGATGGAGGGGCTTGCGCAGGTGCAGCGGCGCTTCGCGGCCATTCCGGTCAAGGTCCGCATCGCGGTCCGCGACGAGATGGGGCGGCAGGCCGACAAGATCGTGGCTGCCATGCGAGCCGCCGCGCCGAAGGACAGCCTCGCGCTGGCGAACTCGATCGGGTGGACGTGGGGCCGGCCGCCGGGCGGCGCGATGACGATCGGTCGGATCAGCAATGACGCGGGCGGGTCACGGATGACGATGACGTTCTACGCCGGCGGCACCGCGGAGACGGCGCGGCGGCAATCCCGATCGTCCGGCACGCGGAGCCGGGATGTCGGGCGCAGCGGTTTCTTCGACACCGACAACGCCCGCTTCCAGGAGTTCGGGACGGCGAAGATGCCGGCGAACCCGTTCTTCTACCCGGTCTGGCGGGCGATGCGGTCGAAGGCGCGCGCCGCGATCACCCGGGCTATGAACAAAGCGATCAAGGCCGTTTGATGGTGCAGAACTCGTCGATCGCAGCGAAGCCGGCTTCGGCGGCTTCGTTGCTGTTCCCTAGAATTGTCCCAAGACCGTCCATCACTGCTGAATAGTCAGTCGGCTTACGCTCCTCGGATTCTGCAAACGCAGGTTCGAGCATCAGAAGGGCAATGGTCATCGACAGGTCAGCGCTCTGACGGACCAGAGCCTCCGTCATCTCTCGGATAGCGTTGCATCGCGCTGTCGGCGTCGCCTCCGCGGCCGTGCCCGCAAGCACGATCGCGATCGTCAGGAACCGAAACATGGAGAACCTCATGAAGATCAGGATGACGAAGGACGATCGGCTGACACCTACCTCGTCCCACAGCATCTTCTACCTCAAGGGCGAGGAATACTCGCCCACGAAGGAGATCGCGACGCAGCTCATCGAGCGCGGCAGTGCCGTCGAGGTCGGCGCCGCCAAGACCTCCACCCCCGCCACCGACAAGGAGTGATCCGATGGCAAGCCCCAAGACGACGAACCGTTTCCTCATCAAGCTCGGGAATGGTGCAAGCCCCGAGGTCTTCGCGTTCCCCTGCGGCGCCAATGCCCGTTCGGTCAGCCTGACCAATAACACGGGCGAGGACACCCTGCTCGATTGCGACGATCCCCTCGATTCGCCGGCCGTCATCCACCGGTTCCTGGAAAGCCAGGACACCACGATGTCGATGGAGGGTCGGGTCGCCAAGAACTCTTTCGCGGTCTGGCGGGAATGGGCCGACAGCGGCGAGGAGAAGAAGGTGCAGATCGAGCTCGACGAGCCCGGCAATGCGGGCGGCGGCTACTGGACCGTGTCGTGCTTCCTGACCGGACTCGAGCTCGGCGCCCAGGGCAAGGCGTCGACCACGTTCTCGGCCAACATCGTCGGCAACGGCCGGCGCGTCTGGACAGACGCCGCCTGATGGCCGACCTCGAGCGCGATTGGGCCGGGCGGGAGCGCGTTTTCCGCCTGACCTTCGGCGACGTCCTCGACCTCGAGGAGGCGTGCGACAGCACGCTCGGCTCGATCTTCGATCGGTTGAGCCAGGGCGGGTTCGGGGCGAAGGACATCGTGCACACGATCCGGCTCGCGCTGATCGGTGGTGGCATGGACCAGCTCGACGCGAAGCGCCTGGTGATCGAGCGGTTCGAGCTCGGTGGCGCGCTCGCCATGGCCTCGCTTGCTGTCGACGTGCTGATCTCGATCATGGACGGCGTCGAGGTGACGGAGACCCCGCCCGAGGGCGTGACGAAGGCCCGGTTCCGGTTCTCCGAGGTCTCGCAAGTATGCCGCGAGTTCAGCATGTCGCCGCAGGATCTGCGCGCGCTGCGCTACGCCGACTTCTGCAACCTCGTGCGCGGGTTCAACGCGGGGGCGAAGGGCGACAAGGTCGAGCCGCCGTCGGAGGAAGAGTTCGAGGCGATGCTGGCGCGCGACGCGGCACGGGGCGTCGGCGATGAGTGATGTCGACCGCGGCCTCGTCCTGCGCCTCTCGGCCGACATCAAGAAGCTCGAGACGGCGATGAAGAAGGCGCAGGCCATCACCGCCAGCGCGTCGAAGGACATGGAGCGGCGCACGGCGGCCACGCATCAGAAGATGGCGCGGACGGCCGAGGAATCCGGGCAGGCGATCGGCCAGGAGATGGACCGGCTGCGCGCGAAATACGATCCGGTCTTCGCGGCCTCGAAGCGCTATGAGGCCGCGCTCGAGGATCTGAACCGGGCGCAGAAGATCGGCGCGATCGACGCGGCGACGCATGCGCAGGCGCTCGACCGGCTGAACGCGGAATACGCGGAGGCGGCGGGCCCGATCCGCGCGACGGGCGCGGCCCTGCAGCAGACCAGCGGGGCCATGGTGCAGGCCAATACCGCGAGCCAGGCGGCCGGCGGCGGCATGCTGCGCTTCTTCAACGTGTCGAGTGCCGGGCGCTTCGTGCTTCAGAACACCGCGTCGCAGCTCGGCGACATCGCCGTTCAGCTGGAGGGCGGGACGGACAAGTCGCGCGTCGCCGCACAGCAGCTTCCGCAGCTCCTCGGAGGCTTCGGTGCCCTCGGTGGCGTCCTGGGCCTTGTGGCGCCGCTCCTCGGCACCGTGGCGGCCGTGGGAATTCCGCTCGGCGCTATGTTCCTGGCCGTGGGTGGCGACAGCGCGGAGGCGGCCGAAGAAGTTCAGACCTTCGCGGAGAAGCTGAACGCGGCGGAGGCGGCGCTCGGCCGGGCGGAGGCCGCTATGGAGTTGGCGAGCGCCGGAGGTCTCGAGGACCTTCAGGCGCGCTACGGCGAGGTGACGCGCTCCGTCGTCGAGCTGGCCGATGCGCTGGCTGACATCGAGAAGCGCGCGGCCACGTTCGAAATCGGCCAGGTCCTGGGCGATGCGACGATCTCGAACTTCGCGAAGACGTTCGCGGATGCCCTGGGCGGGGTCGCCGCCGTCGCCATTGAGGCGGACACGGAACAGCTCGACGCAGCCGTCGAGCAAGTGCGTGAGCTTGCGACCGAGATCACGAACCTGCGCGCGCTCAACCAACCCGTCCCCCCTGCACTGACGGAAAACTTCGAGCGGGCTCGCGAGGAGCTGGCGGTGCTGCGTGGCGAGTTTGAAGCTGCCGGGACCATGGCCGACGAGCTCGCGCCCAACGTCGAGACGATCGAGCGCGTCAGAGACCTTGCCCGGGCCTACGACGAGGCGCTTGCCGAAGGGCGGTTTCGTGATGTCGCGGATGCGCTCGCGAGCATGCGCGACCTAATTGCCCAGACCGGTGTCGAGGTCGAGCAAGGCCTTCTCGACAAGATGGTGCAGGCGGAGGATGCCGCCCGCCAGACCGCCGCCCGCCTGTCCGATGCGGAGACGAACGCGTCCGGTGTTGCCGACGCGGCAAGCGGTGTCCCGGGTCTCGTGAATGACGCCGCCAACGCGGCCGATCGGCTGGCCTCGAACCTCGGCGCCGCGATGGCCGCGCTACGCGGCGTGATGGCGGGTATGCAATCCGCGAACCGCGTGGCGGCGAACCGGATCGCCGCGGAGCGGGCCACGGTTGGCAAGCCGGTCGAGCGCGCCGGCGCACTGGCGCGGGTCGACGCGAACGAAGATAGTGGGGCTGCGGCCTACGCGGCCATCCGTGGGGGCAAGCCGAATGCGGTCCGCGAGGTTGCCGACTTCGTCGACGGTGCGGCTCAGGGCGCGCGGGACATCGCTGCCGCACAAGCGGAACTCGACGCAGCCGAAAAGGCCTTCCGCGATGCGGCCAAGCCCGCCGGGGGAAGTGGTAGCTCAGGCGGTTCTGGCGGGTCCGCAAAGGACGAGCCATCGATCTTCGAGGCGGCGGATCAGGAGATTGCGGCAATCCGCGATCGGATCGCCACGCTCGACATGAGCGCCGCGGCTTCGGCGCGCTACGAGACGCAGCAACGCCTGCTCAATGCCGCACGCGAGGCCGGCATCTCGCTCGACGCCCGCGATGCGCAGACCGGGCAGACCGTCCGGGAGACGATTGAGGCCAAGGCGGATGCCGTCGGCCGGCTGACGGAAGAATTCGAGCGCGGCCAGCTCGGACTCGATTCCTACCGCCGCGGTCTCGACACGATTGCCGAGGGGATCGGCCAGGTTATCGTCGATGGACAGAGCATGGGCGAAGTCTTCGGCAACGTCCTGAAGCAAATGGCAGCGGACCTCGCGAACAGCGGCATACGTCGCGGCTTGGAAGCCCTCGTACCGTCGAGCGGCGGAGGCTTTCTGAGCAGCCTGCTCGGGGCCGTCATGGGCGGAGCGGGCGGCGGCGGTGCGGCAGCGGCCGCCAATGCCGCGTCGGGGTCTGGCGGGCTCTACGCCGACGGCGCTGCGTTCCGGTCCGGCCGGGTCGTGCCCTTCGCCAAGGGCGGCGCCTTCACCAACTCGGTCGTCTCGCGTCCGACGGTCGCGCCGCAAGCGCTTTTCGGCGAGGCCGGTCCGGAAGCGATCATGCCGCTCACGCGCGGGCCGGGCGGCAAGCTCGGGGTGCACGCCTCGGGCGGGGGCAAGGTCGCCGTCGATGTCCGCCTCGGCATCCCGGAGGGCGTCACGGTCGAAACCGTCCGCCGCGAGGTCGGCAACGCGATCGTCACGGTCGGGCCGGGCATGGTGATGAAGACGCTCCGCGGCACCGGCAACCGCGGCGCGAGCCGCAAGGTCGTCTGATGCCCGAGACACTGACGACCGGTATCCGATGGTCCGAGGCCGCGTTCCGCCCGATCTGGCGGCAGGAACACTTCCGCTCGAACGCCATCGTCCAGGCGCGGGACCTCGGCCCCATGCTCTGGCGCGCAAGCTATCGCACCTTTCCCGATCGCCTTCACGTCGCGGAGGACTTCGAGGCGACGATGCAGGCGTTGCGCGGGTCCCTCGGCACGTTCTACGGCCACACCGCGCGCCGTTGCCGGCCCCTGCACTTCAGCGGCGGCGGCCTGCCCGGTCTCGTGGTGCATTCGATCCGCTCGGATCGCCGCGCGCTCCGCATCAACAACCTGCCGGCGGGGCTGGACCTGGCACGGGGGGACTTCCTCTCGATCACGAACGACCAGGGCGGACGCGAGCTGCTGCGCTTGACGACGGCCGGCAGCGTGAGCTCCACCGGTCTGTCCTCGTGGGTCGACGTGGTCCCGAATATCCGCGTCTCGGTCAAAGTGGGACAGGAAGTCCGGATGGTGAACCCGGTCGCCGAGCTGCGCCTCGACCCGGATACGCTCGATCTCGTCGAGAAGGCCCCCGGCGCCTGGTGCGTGGTCTTCTCGGCGACGCAGGTGGTCCGATGAGGGAATTGAGCGCTGCCACGCAACGGCGGCTCGAAGCCGGCGAACTCGTCGCGCGCGACTTCGTCTGGATCGGCGCACGTCGACGCACGACGGGGGCGCGCGCCGAGCGCGGCTGGTGGAACGACGTCGGCACGATCGACGCGCAGATCATTGACGAGACGAACACGGTCCGGACCCGGACCTTCGTCGGGCAGGGCGACCTCGGTCAGATCGGGGCCGTGCCGCTCGTCTCCGGGTTCGTGGCGCAGGAGGTGACGGTTCGCCTGAGCATGGTGTCGGTCGCCGTCGAGGAGGCCGTACGCGAGTGGGATGTGCGCCGGGCGCCGATCCTGATCTGCCGTGGTTTCCTCGATCCGAACAGTCACCTGATGCCCGAGCCCGCGGTGCGGCGGTTCTTCGGCTTCGTCGACAACGCCGAGATCGACACGCCCGCCGAAGGACAGGACGGCGCCGTCAGCCTGCACTGCGCCAGCCTGAGCCAGGAGCTCCTGCGGTCGAGCACAGCCAAGCGGTCCGACGCGGATCAGCGTCGGCGGGCTTCGGGCGATCGTTTCTATCAGCACACCGCCGTCGTCGGCGACTGGGAAGTCGAGTGGGGTTCGGAGGACAATTTCACAGCATGATCCGTGAGGCGACGATAGCAGACTGGCCCGAGGTGGACCGGATGGCGCGTGCGTTCCAGGCAGCGGGCGGAGCGTGGGTGGATTACAGCCCCGACGTGTTCCGCGCGACGTTCCACGGCATCCTGTCGTCGGACCAGGGTCTCGCCATCATGCCGGAGGGCGGCGGGGGCATCCTGCTCGCGATGGTCGCGCCGTCCCCGTTCGGCCGCCAGCTCGCGGCGCAGGAGATCATGTTCTGGGTCGACCCTGACGTGCGCAGCTTCGGCTTGTGGTCGCGCATGATGGCCGCTTACGAAGCCTGGGCGCACGGCAAAGGCGCATGGCCGATCGGCATGACGGTTCTGGACGAGCGCACGGGCACGCTCGCCCGGCGGCGCGGGTATGAGCCCGCCGAGATGGTCTACCGGCTCGTCTGATGGCCTTCTTTAGCGCGATCGCCGCCGCCGCCGGTGCGGTCTTCACGGCTGCGACCACGACGGCCATCGGGAAGATCCTGACGGGGGTCGCGATCAATGCGCTGGCCTCCGCGCTGTTCGCGCCGTCGGCGCCTGGCCGGGTCAGCAATCCGATCCTCGACAAGGGCCAGCTCGGGATTGTCGCCCGGTCCTTTATCGTCGGGACGTATGCGACCAAGGGCTCGATCGTCTACCGCAACAGCTATGGCACCGGCTCCGACGATCCGACCGAGAAGTTCGTCGTCGTCTATGCGCTTTCCGACCTGCCGGTGCGTGGCCTCTCGCGCATGTGGATCAACGGGCAGGAGTGCTCGCTTCAGAATGGCACGCCCGGCCCGCGCGGGTGGGTGATTCCGGAGTTCAACTACGACGACAAGGCCAAGGCTTACTACAACTTCTACGACGGTACGCAGACCGTTGCGAATCCGGAACTGGTCAACAACGTCAGCAGCGACGAGCGGCCTTGGACAAGCGCGCATGTCGGCCGGGGCATCGCCTACGCGATCCTGACCCTCGACCACGATCCCCGTGTCTGGACGACGGGACGTCCGGACGTCCTCTTCGAGGTCCAGGGCTACCGCTTCCGCGATCCGTCCACGGGTGCGATGGGGACCGGGGACCAGACGCCGGCTGCACAGATGCACGGCATCCTGTCGGGCATCGAATATGCCGGGGAATGGTTCTACGGGCCGCAGAAGCCCGCCGTCCTCCCGACGGCGAACTGGGCGAAGGCGGTCGAGGACTGCCGCCGGAAGGTGCCCGGCGCGGATCAGTGGACGACTGCGGAGCGAAACCGGGCCTTCCGCGATGGCACGGTTCCGTCCCGCTACGCGTCCGGAATGGAGATCAGCGTGGACCGGCCGGTCTCGGAGGTCTGCCAGGACCTCGCGACGGCCTGCAACGGGCGCTTCGTCGAGGTCGCGGGGGCGTGGAAGTTCCAGGTTGGTGATCCGCCCCCCGTGTCCGCGGCGAACTTCACCTTCTCGGATGACGACATCTCTACGCTCGACGCGCAGACGTTTTCGCCGTTCCTGCCGCTCGCCGAGACCGTCAATCACTTCACCGGGACCTACCCGGACCCCGAGCAGCAGTACAACATGCAGGAGGCGCCCGCGCTCCGGGTGGCGGCCTACGAGCAGGAGGACGGTGACCGTCGGCTGACCTCCAACGTCCAGTTCAACGCGGTCACGGCCAAGGAACAGGTCCAGCGCCTGATGAAGTCGGCGCTCGCCGAGGCGCGCCGGGCGCGGCGCCACACGATCACGCTCGGGTCGAAGTTCTTCGGAGTCGAGCCGGGCGATTACGGCGCCTGGGACAGCAGCCGCAACGGCTACATCAAGAAACTGTTCCGGGTCGACGGCATCCGCGACGAGCCGAACGGCAGCGTCACGCTGGATCTGACCGAGGTCGATCCGTCGGACTACGATTTCGACGGCCCCGACTTTCAGGTCGTCTCGTCGGGCAGCATCGTGAAGCCTGCGGAGCCGACCTACGTCGTCCCGAACTGGTCGGTGCAGGGCGTCGAGGTGAACGACGGCAGCGGCGCGCGAAGGGTCGCCGCAGAATTCACCTGGAACGCCGGCAAGCGCGGCGAAGCGGTCGAGTACCAGATATATGCGGGCAGCGGGACGAACCTAGTCACCGATGGCCGGTTCGACAGCTACGATCTCGGCCGGGGCCGGACGGGCGACGGGATCGCCCCGAACGGCAGCTACGAGGCTCGGGTCCGTCGGATCAAGAAGCGGGGCCGCACGCCCTGGTCGCAGCGCAAGGCCTTCACCGCGCCGGACGTGCGGCTGAGCGAGAAGGACCTGCAGGAAAAGATTCAGAAGGACCTGGCCGCGGCCGAGAAGGCGGCGGACGAGCTCGACGCGATCGCGGAGGAAAAGGGGACACGCCTCCTCGATTACCTTGCACAGATCGAGGCCGGTACGGTCGATGAGACCGCGGTGTATGAGTACATCGACGAGCAGACGCAGGCGGCGAAGGCGGGCGCGCAGGCTTACACCGACAAGCAGACCGTTTCGCTGGCCGACGATCTCGGCTCGATCGCAGCGACGATCTCCACGCTCGAGGCCGCGTTCATCCCGAACCTGGGCTTCGAGGACGTCAAGGGCCGCGATGCGGGAGAGCCGACGGGATGGCGGCTCGTGACGGCCGTCGGCGGCGAGCTGGTCGTCCGGCATCACACCGACAAGCTCGCGCCAGAAACGAAGGGCAAGTATTCCTTCGGAAGCCAGACATCCGATGCGGGCCCGTGGTGGTATCTGTCGAAGGTCTTCCGCTTCACCCGCGGGCAGAACATCCGCGTGCTGGCGCAGGGGTGGGTGAGCACCGCCGGAACGCCGAACGCGTCGCCGGATGGCGGCTTCGTGGGGGAAGACGATTTCTTCATCCACTTCATCCAGCGAGACGAGAACGGGGATATCCTCGACGAGTCCACCACCATATCGGGCGTCTACACGACGTTTCAGAACGAGGGCGTCCTCCGCGGTGGCTGGCACAAGCGGGACAGCTCGCGGACCGGGGTCAACCGCGTCGCCTACATCGAGGTCCGTCTTGTCGCGGCAGACGGGAATGCGACGAACGTCGGCAACAAGCAGGTCTACGGCTCGTTCTCGGGCAATGCTGCCGTCCTCTTCGACGACATCGAGATGGAGAGCGACAACGGCACGCTGATCGAGGTCGATCCGCATGACCTGACGCGCGCGGTGTCCACCTCGGCCAGATTGCAAAACATCGAGCACCTGGACGTGACTGCGGACGATGCGTTCGGACGCTTCTTCACGCGCCTCGGCGTGCAGGCGGGCGGGAACAATGCCGGCGTGATCGCCGACGGCATGGCCTATGCCAGCAAGCAAGGGGCGAAGTCGAAGTACGTCCTGACCACCACGGCAGGCAGTGCCCAGAGCACGTTTCGTCTCCTCGCAGCCGACAACCTCGACGGCAATCCGATCTCGCAGATCGCCTTCGGCGCCGATTACTACGTCTTCAAGGGCGGCCTTGCGCTGTTCGATGGCGGCGGACTGCAATCGGCCGGGTTCTCCTCGGGCAGAGCGGGCGACGGCTTTCGCATTAACACTAATGGCGCAGAGTTCGGAACGCTTGCACTTCGCGAGAACTCGATCACGTTCGGCAACTCGGCCGACACCGAAAACGGCTTCGACCTCGTGTCCGTCAGCGGCGACGGCAGCGCGACGTCGCATTTCCAGGCCCAGTACCTGAATTGCCTACTGTCCCCACCCAAAGGCAACATTCCGTACGACCTGTATTTCTTCGTGACGGCCGTCGGTGACGGAATGGAGATGAATGTCTCGCTTGATGGCAACGCGAACTGCATCGCGCTTCGTCGCCACCTGACGCCCATCGCGGAAATCTCGGGGTCGGATGCGCAACAGGGCACGATAATCGGGAAGTATGCCGATCTGACGGGCGACCACCGCATCCGGCTCTGGGTTCGGAAGGGGTCGGGATCGAGCCCGTCGATCTCGCGGGCGTCCATGATACTGCTGGGCATTGCACGATGACGGTGGATTATACCGTCTGCGCGGCCGACGGGCATGTGCTGCGGACAGGCAGCGCTTCGACGGGGGAGATGGCTGAGAGGATGCCCGAGGGCGACGAGTTCGTCATCCTTGGACATGCACCGGCCGGGACGCGGTGGTCGGGAGACGCCTGGGTCGACGACGACGCGGTTAACATGGCCTTCGAGCGAAGCCGAGCACGCAGACGCGTCGACATCGCGATCGGGCAGTTCCGGCGCCGCCACATCACCGTCATCGACGGTCAGGAGGGCGGATACCTGTCGAAGGAAGCGGAGGCCAAGGCTTACGTCGCGATGGACCCCGAGCCCGCGGACCTTGCGGACTTCCCGCTCCTGGCCGCCGAGCTCGGCCGCGCGACGCCTACGGCGCCCACGCCGTATCAGCTTGCGCAACTCTGGCTGAACATGGCGGCGATCTGGCGGCCTTTGTTCGGCGCGACCGAGGCGCTCCGCCTGGATGCCAATGACGCCATCCAGGCGGCTGCCACAAAGGCTGAAATCGATATCGGCCTTGCCAACCTGACGGCGCAACTCGACGCTCTCTGACGAGGAAATCATGCCACTGGAGTTCATTTACGACTTCACCAACGCGGTGAAGCCGGGCGGAAGGCCTGTCTCTCTCGTGATCGATCCGCCGCGGGACAGCGATTTCGATATCGTCTGCAACGGTGTCCCGGCCGATGCCACCTTGTGGCTCGCCGTCTCCGTTACTGCCGGCGGGAACCCGATCTATGACAAGCTCGGAACCGCCAATCGTATCCGCGTGCTTGCCGACGATATCGGCGAGGAGATCGACGAGAACGCGCAGTACCGCTGCAACATCACGATCGAGGATCCTGATGGGTTCTCCATCCGCGACGTCAGCAACAAGTTTCTGGGAACGGGGACGCTCCAGCAGACCGAGTCCATCCGGCCCTCGATCGAGAACTTCAATACAGCGCTGCTGTCCGACGCGACGCTGCCGATCCAGCTCCTTACGCGGTCGCAATACGACGCCCTTACCTCGTACGAGCAGGGCCGCCCGTACCTGATCTACGATCTCGACGCCGATCCACCCTTCTTGCGCGACGGCACGCTGCCGATCGTCGCCGTCTACATGGGCACGACCGTCCGCTACGCGAACGGCGTCAGCTACCCTCCCGACCCCGCGCAGCCTGGCGGCGGCGGCCTCGGCGACGGTCCCGCCATCGATCCGGGGAGCGAGTGGTAATGGCGATCTACAAGAAGGTTCTGGCCGCGCCCACCGGGCCGGTGGCGGACGGCGAGGAGGATCTGTTCCTTGTCTCCCTCGACGGCGACGTGGCGACGTTTCATATGCCCCGCGCGGATGGGTCCGGGTATGTGCCCATCGTCAGCCCCGACCGCATCGACGCGCAAGTGGATGCCAAGATCGCGGGCTTGCCCGTGCAGATCGCCCAGACTGCGGAGGCCGCCGCAGCTGATGCCGTCGCAGGCCTGTCGATCCCCACAGAGGCGGACATCGACGCGCGGGTGTCGGCGGCAGTCAATGGCATCGCTATCCCTTCGAGCGACGACATCGATGCGCGTGTCGCCGCAGGAATCGGCGGGCTCACGATCCCGACCACCGCAGACATCCAGACTGTCTCCAAGGCGACCGCAGCCGCCGAGATTGCCCGCGTCGCTCTACCGACCGCAGCTAGCGTCGAGGCCGCCGTCACCAAGGGTCTGACCGATCGCGACCTTCTGACGGCGGCGCAGGTCGAAGAACGCGCCGCGCGCATCGCCGAATCTCGCCGCCCCTGGGCGCTGTGGGGCTCGATCATCACCTCTTACCCCCGGCTTCCGCGCTTCACCGTGACGGGCAGCACCTTCAACATCTTGGAGTAGTAGAATGGCGAAGATCGCATCTTTCAGCCGCCCGGATAACATGACCGGGAACAAGGGCTACGAGCTATACGAACTCGACGCGGATAACCCAAACCTCGCGCTCCATCGCGAGAATGGCCGCTATGAGGGGTGGCTTGCCGTCCAAATGCCGGCAATCATCGAGGTCACGGGCGCTGCGCCGCAGATCACCACGGCGCTGCCACTCGACCTCGCCGGCTATACGCTGACAGCCGGCCAGACGGTCGGGGAAAGTCAGGTCTACCAGGATCTAGGAAAGCCCGAGAACTTCAATCCGGGCGCGGGTCTGATCGTCGGGCAGGTCCGGAGGATCCACGGTGCTGTGGGTAATTCGACCACCGTCCTAACCGAAGGCATGCAGGTTTATGTGGAGGTAACCATTACCACCGATGGCGACCCACAACGGGTCAAAGCGTTCGAGTTCGGCCCAGTGTCGGTGCAGGCCGCCGTGGAGGCAATTCCGCCGAACGGGCTTACGCTGTCGAAGACGACCATTCCCGAGACCGCCCCGACCGGCACGACGATCGTCGCCGCGGCCAACCGGGCGACGACCTACGAGATGACCATCACGCCGTCGGAATATTGGGCTGTCTCTGGCAACACAGCCACCTTGATTTTTCCGGTCAACCGGGAGGCCGTCGTCTACTTCGACGTCACGGTCAAGGCGACCGCGAACGATGGGTCCTCGACCACCTTCCCGCCTCGCCGCGTGGATGTCGGCAACGTCCCGGACGCGACCTGGACGGTGACCAAGCGTCCGACGCTGCCCGAGATCACCGACGGCATGACGGTCGCCGAAGTGCTGGCGCATCCCGACACGTCGCGCGGCACCTACACCTTCCCGCTCGGCCACGCGCTCGACGACGAAACCACGCTCGACATGGTGTCCGGCGGTGTCCCGTTGCCGCCCGCGACTGTCCTCGCGACAGGCGTCAAGGTCCAGCTTCGCGAGAAGGGCGTAACCGAGGACGAGACGCCATTTCAGGAACTTTCGGTCGAAACCACGGTGCAGGCATCCGCCGCGCCGCTGATCGTCACGAAAGACCCCGAGACAGATCAGATCGGCATCTCCGGCGTCACACGCGATACCCCGGACTTCGATATTGAATATACGTCCGAAACCTGGGTGCACCATAACGGCACGTACACACTCAAGCCGACGACGTGGAACGAAAAGCCGCAGATCCTGAAAGAAATGGAATACGTCGTCAGCGGTTCGACACTGACGGTCAAGGAGCCGCTGCTCGCTCACGACTACGACGTAACCGTCATTCCTGACATCTACGTGGATAACGTCAAGACCAACCTTTCGCAGTATCAGCAGGCGAACGGCGACTTCGTATTCGACCTATCCCCCTACGACTCCAAGCCATACACCGTCCAATTCGAGGCATTCGGGCAAAACTGTCAGGGCGCGGCAAAATCACATACCGGAGTACTGACGACGCCGGCTAATGTCGCGCCTGCGCCGGTTACCTTGGTTGACTTCACGACCTACGCCGCTCCCGGAGACTCTAAAGCATCAGGCAACGTCGTCGTAAAGAATGGCGAAGCGATTACGGTTTCCACGACCAGCAGCCAGATCACTCTGAAAAAAGCCGTCGATGCGGCCGCCTTTGCGAACCGAGTTCTTCGGTTTGAGTTTTCTGTCCCCACGCCCAACTCTCAAATTGCTGTTTTCCTAAAAGTGTACCATGCGGGCAATACCTTCGGAGAGACCATTGGCAGCGGGATAAACCGCACCACAGCTAGTGGGGGAATTGTGGAAGCACGCACGGTGGACTGCTCCGCTTTCACGGGGATCACGCATTTTGGTATCCAGTTTAATATTCCAAACTCTACCCAAGGGTCTGAGACCATTAACCACATTCGCGCCACCGACATCACAGGAGCCTAACCGATGGCATTTGCAACACTTGAAATGTTTTCTGCGGGCGTAATTGGCTCGCTGTCTCTCGTCGGCGGAACGGCGTTGACCGGCTATGCCACGGTCCCGCTTCCTGTTGTCGCGCAACCACCGGCAACGGGCGGCGGCGAAACGTCCGGCGGGGGTACACCGACAGGCACGAATGGCAACGTCAGCGCGGATATAACCATCGACCGGCAACCGACGAGTTTTGCGCCCGAAACGATCTACTTCAGCGCGGAGAACCTTCAGGGATGGAATACCGGCGCCGGAGGGACAAGCGGCTATGACGCCCGTTACTTCGACATCGACTATTTCTGGGACTTTGGAGATACCGGCGCGTCCTATAGCTCGCCGCAGAATGTGCTGACGCAGTGGCGCGACGCCAACAAGGGGTATGGTCCGAAGCCGGTTCACACCTACGAGACACCCGGCACCTATACGCCATCGGTGCTGATCGTTGAGCGATCCTCCGGTAAATACACGACGATCACCTTGGACCCAATCACGATTGGAAACGAAGACACGGTATTTTCCGGTGCGGACACGATTTTCGTCTCTTCGTCGCCCAGTCACGGCGATAGGCCCGCCGGGTCGCAGCACACGTTCGGCATTGGCGCAGCTTTGAATCTTGCGAGGGACCGGTCCGGTAGCTCGAAGAAAGCTCGCATCATGCTGGCCTATAACGAGACGCACTCTCTTGGCGGTCATAGTGGCATCAATTACAACCACCAAGAGCAGATTTTCATGTGCTCTTCCCGCAAAGGTCAGCGAGCCGTTCTCCAGCGCGTCGATGACGGTACCGGCTACAGAAACTCTTTCACTGTTATTAACGACTACAGGGGCCGTCAATTTATCATGCGCGACCTCGACGCGAGGGGTGGATGGAACTCAAAGACAGAAACGTGGGAGATTCCCGGGCTTAATTTTTTGGAACTACAGGCAGAAACCTACGCCACGCTCTCCAATGTTAAGATCAGCGGGTTCGAGATGTGCGTGAAGAACCGGGTTTACAGCGGGAACTCCGCAAAAGACGCAGCTTCACGGTTCACTCTTCATAATTGCTTTTTCACAAATCACGCCAGCTACGGGCTTTACAACGAATCCGGTTCGAGAATTGGCGTTCTGGGGTGCCGGATCACACAAGACGTAGACGCGCTGTCAGGTGGTAAGGAGACTGTCCCTCACACTCACAATAGCGACGGACCTATGCGGTTCCAAATGTTTATCGAGCATTCGGTCTACATCGACGGGTGTGATCTTTTCGTGAGGACCGGATGGTTTACGCAATCTGGGGCAACTGTTCCTGACGAACAGAACTGCATCCGAATGAATATGGCGCAAAGGGCCAATTCTTCTTATTTCATCTTCAGAACGTCGATGGAAGGCGGGTTCCAGTCGGCGGTCAACAGCCCGATGAACGGCAATATCGACCCGGTGCTAAGCCCGTACTTAGTTGATATGTGCGTTGTCGTTGGTTCCTATGGAACCCGGTCCTTCTTCGGCACTTCTTCGTCCGGGTGCACGATCAGAAACTCGCTGCTCATCACTCCGAACATCTCTGGCAATCGAAGGCATCACTTCTCGTCTGTTCTGGGTACGTCCATCAAATCGGGGAATAACGCCTTGTATGGGGCTCCGGTTCAATTCTACCAGAACACCGTTGTCACTTTGGATGGCGATTACCGAAACAAGCCGTTCGTCAACGTCGCAGAATCCGGCTTTGGCGATATAGTCGAGCGAGACAACGTAAGGCACGAACCGAACGCCTCGCCCGCTATCACATCGCAGGGTCCGTTCGTGACGTCTGCGCTGTGGACGCCTCGGCACAAAGGGCCGAAATTGGCGGGACAATCGTTCGACACGTCACTTGCCACACCGACGAACACGGTTGGCGCGTATATCCCGCAGGGCGGCGCAGGTAATGCTACCAACCCGCCACAGTACGAAGGCGGCACGGCGGTTCGCACCGATCCGACTCCGAAGGGCTGGCGCAACAACGCGGCCTGATCCCCCGCCGGGCGCTACGGTGCCCGGCATCCCCCATCACTCGCAAGCGCGACCTCGCCTTCACGGGCGGGGTCATTCCGCATGGGAGGACGCCATGTCCTATCTACCCGACGACAGGGTGACGACGATCGTCATCCACTACAGCGCGACGGCCATCGACGGGCGGCCGATCACCGCGGCCGAGATCGACAAATGGCACCGCCAGCGTGGGTTCGCCGAGATCGGCTACCATTACTTTATCCGGCGCGACGGCATGGCGGAGACGGGCCGCGACCTGTCGCAGCCTGGCCGCTTCGAGGTCGGCGCCCACGCCAAGGGCAACAACTCTTCGAGCATCGGCATCTGCTACGAAGGCGGTGTCGTCTCGGCCGACGTGAACAAGGGCTTCGACACCCGGACACCGGCACAGACAGCCGCCATGGTCCGGCTGATCCGCGAGCTGCAGGAACGGTTCGGACCCGTCGCCGTCGTGGGCCATCGGGACATGCCCTACGCCTCGACGCAATGCCCGGGCTTCGACGCCGGCGCTTGGTGGGCGGATGTGAACCGGCCGCCGATCGTCGCGCCGCCAGTGCGGCCCGACGTCGAGCTACCCCATCCGAAGCCCGGCATCGTCGCTGCGATCCTCGCCGCGCTCGCCGGGGCCTTCGCCATCTTCAAATGGAGCAAGTGACATGACCAAAGGACGCAAAGTCCCGCAGCCGACCGCCGCGCCGACGCGCAAGGTCAAATACTTCGCCGGAGTCGGTGGCGCGGTGGCGGTCGCCATGCCGCTGCTCGAGGTCTTCTGGCCGGGGGCAACTGAGTGCATCGAAGGCGCGCGCGTTGCCGTTCAGCCGCTTATCGCCATCGGCTCGGGCCTCTTCGCCGGCTACATGGTCCGCGAGCGCGACGATCCGCAAGCGGCAGGCACGTGAGCGACCTCGCCACGATCCTCGGCGTCGTTGCTGCGATCATCGCTGCCATCGGCGCGGCCTTCTGGGGCGGCAAGCGATCCGAACGGAAGGCTCACAAGCAACAGGAGAAACAGGACTATGACAACACATTCGACCGCGCGTCGGGGCCTGTCGCTGCTGACAATGGCAATACTACTGCCGCTCGTGACCGGCTGCTTCGCCGGGGGCAACGGTAGCGGCGCCGCACGGGGTCTCTGTGACGGGCTGGAACCCCGCGTCCGCGCCCATGCCGTGGCGCTGGCGACCGAAGGGTCAGACGACGTGGTGCTGACCGGCGACGCGCTCATCGAGAGCTTGGATCGGGCGTGCGGGAGGGGATAGCCATGACACAGATACGGACGGAAGACCTCTTTCGAGAGGGCGTGTCGAAGGGGTTCGTCGGATTCGTTGCCGGATCGGTCATGGCGGTCGCGTCCCTCGGGGGTGCAGCTGGTGTCTGGTCGTGGAACCGGTGGATCAACGACCAGACCGAAACCCTGATGCAGAAGATCGACGAGCGGATCGACGCGAAGATCCGGGATGCCAACCGTGAGCTTCGCGACGGCATAGAGGAAGGTCGGGATCGCCTCGAAGGCAAGATCGACCAGATCATTGCCAGCCAGAGCGTCGCGATCGAGCGCATCGACGCAATCGAGCGGCTGGCACAGCTTCCACGCGAGGTGGCACGACTCCGAGTCCCCGCAAGCGGGCCGCTGACCGATTGCACCGAGCGCGGGACGTGCATCATCCGGGCAACGATCGAGCGGACAACAGCCGGCGCGAGCTGCAGCGTCATCCCGGGCGAGACGGAGTTCTACTGGCTCGATCCCGAAAGCGGAAACAGGTTCGCGGCGATCCCGACGAACAAGCGGCCGGCCCGGAATATCGGCGACACCCCTCGTACGTTCGACTGGCAGGTCGAGGTCCCGGACCGGGTCGTTCCGCCAGGGTTCCTCGATTATTGCCTGGCGCCCGTCTACACGGATTGCCCGGGTCAGATCCCTGGAGCGAAGACGCCATACATGCCGCCGGAACCGATCTGCATCGAGAACATCCCGATAGGTCAGGCGACACGCCCTTAAGGTCCGATTGCCGAGAGTACATAGCCCCCGGCCGCGTGATGCGGCCGGGGGCTTTTTCGTTTCGGCCGCTCGATTTTGAACGAAGCGTCATGCAGCCGCCTCATGATTGCCAAGTCTCGGCTCCGTTATCCGGGCATCAGGTTGGCATGTTTCGCCTGCTCGATACCATGCGCGCCAGACGTGCTGCGATCCGCCGGAAGGCGGCCGAACTCGTCGCTGCGCATGGTCCAAGGGCGCTTCCCGAGGCGAAGCTGCGCGTGATCGATGCGTGCTTCAGCGGGAACGTCGAGCGGTTTCGCCAGGCAGAGCGCGTGCTCACGAGAGTCAGCCGTCTTGCCGCCCCGGCACCGGCGGCACCGGGTCTGCGAAGAGCCGTCCGCCCGGGCCCCCGTAGTCCCAGTTGCGATCCGTCCACCTGACCTGGTGCGCCTTGGCGATGCCGTCATGGCCGTCCGACCAGAGTAGCGTGCCATACTGGTTCGCCGGGTCGGCGAGGTACTCGCGCAAGCTGTGCGGGTGATCGCCTGGCCTACCGTCCAGGCGCCAGACGGCGAGAGCGTGACCTGCGACAGGGACACGGGTCAGCAGCTCGGACGGAATGGGACGGGACATTCGGACGCCTTAGGCGAGGCCCGCTCGCGACTCAACATTCACTCGCGGTCAAGTCGCCAGATATGGCGGATAGCAATCACGGGGCGAACCTTGGCAGTTTCGCGTGCGCGAAGATGCTGCTCGATATCGAGGACAGGGCGGCACTACTGAAGGAAGATTTCGATGCGAGAGATTTATGTTTTCGGTACTGACCGGGCCGGGCGGCATGATGACGGAAGCGCTATCCACGCCGCTGAGGCTTTCGGTGCGCAGCTCGGTGTCTCGGACGGTGCGACGGGAAACGCTTACGCGATCACCACGCGTGGACCGAACTCCGAGCAGGTCCCGTTTCGCGAGATCGATGCGGCTCTCTGCAGGCTCCTCGACTACGCCGTGAACATGCCGGACGCGCGATTCCTCCTGGAGCCTGTCGGCACGGGCGTGGCCGGTCACTTGAAGTCTGACGTCTGGGATGTCCTGAAGCGCGAAGGGCTTCCTAGAAACGTGATGCTTACGTCGACCTGGGTGACGGACTGGTAGGGCGTCATCGAGCTCGACCGCCCTCAACATTCACGGATCGTTCACGACTTGTCCGCGCGCACGCCTCAACGGAGGTCGCTGGCGGGACCCATCTTTTCGGCGGCTTGCAAATCCGTGCGCGTAGGGTTCTGACTCATCATACCGATCCTTTACAAAGGCGGCTCGAAGAGCCGACGGTGACACTGAAATGACGCTCTCTAACAACGACCTACGATTTCTGAGAAAGCTCGAAGATTCTGGAGCGGTTGGACCAGCTATTGAGACTATTCCTGGTAATCTTCCAGAAGATCGAGAAGCTTTCGATCGCTTAAAGCCTGCCGGCCTTGTTCGGGGCCAACTATTCTATGACTCGATGTGTGCTATTCTTACCGAGGAAGGGCGCCAAGCTGTCCGTGACGCACGACCTATCTCACGAATTAGGAGATGGACTGCCTCAAAATTAGATCAGTCAGTTACACACCTTCTTACTTTACTCGTCGGTGCTGGAGCAGGGTGGGCTGCCAAAACATTTTTCGGGTGATCCGTCGTTGCAGCGTTCGCTGGTTCAGCCCACAACGCAACAATGGTCGTTCTCACGTACAGTCCGATTACCGAACTGGACAAGCGAGGACCGATGGTGCTGCAGTCATTGGATAAGACGAGTGCATCGAGCCTCGATCACTTCCGCAAAACGTTTGGCGCGATCCGCGAATTCGCCCAGAAGCGTATCCGCGGCCATATCCCCAACGGGCGCGGATACGTCGAAAGCTACCTGAAGGCTGAGCTGGTAGTTGTCGTGCACTTTCGATCGTGGCGAGACCTTACAGAGAAATATCTCGTTCTTCACCATGTTCCAAGACGGTTCAGGGACGACGACCCACGGATCCAGCGACATGATGCTTGGAGGACGTGCTACGGCGGCATGCGTCAAGACCTTGAGCCCGACAGTATGCTTATCATTCGCAAGATGGGCGATCTGGCGAATTGTATCATTACCCCCGGTGTATCCATCACCAGTCGGATATGGCTCTTCCCGCCGTATGATTTCGTGAAATTCGGCAGGGATGATTTGCCGCTTATTGAGGCGCGCGGCGAGGTCGTTAGGAGTAGTACACCAAGGAAATCTGAGGTCTCCTCTCCTCGGAACTTTATGGATGGCGGTACACGCCGCGAAAAGGCTCTGGTCGAAGGAATTCCTTATGTTTTGGAGGGCCTCATTGGCCTTCCTTTCCAAAGCTCTAGGCAAGGCATAACAGAAGCGCAGCTTGTGAATCTGATCGAAGGTCTCCGGCTCCAGATCGATGATTCTCACATAGGGGTAACATGGGTGGAGGACCGGAGGACGGGTTTGCTCTTCGAAGAACTGTCGAAAGCCGGACTGGAACTCGTCGACTGCTTCCCGTGCCCAGCGGATGCTTTCCTTCGGACGATCGAATGCGCGTAGCATAATCAGCTCATCAGCAGCATGGGCATGCTTGGCATCGGATTAACTGTGCCGATATTGTGCCACAGGACGATGGTCGTTCATGCACCGTTCTGCTTGCAAGCTTCGAACAAGCTAACTCTACTATCCGTCCGCAATCCCAGATTTATTCATTAAAATAAGGCCTTGTGGCGGAGACGAAGGGATTCGAACCCTCGAGACGGTTTCCCGCCTACTCCCTTAGCAGGGGAGCGCCTTCGACCACTCGGCCACGTCTCCGTCGGCGGGTCTAGCAGGCGGTCGCGCGGGGGAACAAGGGCAAAAGCCCCTTCGCGCGACGATCGCCTCAGAGCAGTGTCTTCGGATGCAGGATCACGCGCGAGTCCAGCGGCACCCGGTTGTAGAGCTCGATCATCTGGTCGTTCACCAGGCGGGCGCAACCGTTGGAGACCGCGGTGCCGATCGTGCTAGGCGCATTGGTGCCGTGGATGCGCAGGAATGTGTCGCCGCGACCCGGCTCGAACAGGTAGAGCGCGCGGGCGCCGAGCGGGTTGTCGGGGCCGCCGGGCATCCCCTCCTCGAACTGCTTGTAGGAATCGGGATCGCGCTCGATCATCTCGCGGGTCGGCGTCCAGCTCGGCCATTCCTTCTTGGCGCCGACATAGAACTGTCCGGATTCGTAAAGACCCGGACGACCGATCCCGACCATGTAGCGCATCGCGCGGCCGCCCAGCATCGTCCAGTAGAGCATGAACGTGTCGGGCACGACATGCAGTTCGTTCGGGGGAACGTCGTCGCGAATACGCACCTCCACCGGCAGGAAGTCGGGGCGGATCGACTGGGCCACGGCCTGGCGACCGAACAGTGCGAGCGCGGCGCTCCCAGCAAGCAGGTGACGTCTTTGCATGAATGACTCCTTGGCAAACCTCGGCAGGCCCGTTCCCCTCGGGCCCGCGTCATTGAAAATGGGCATAGATGGCATGTCCTAACAAGGACACAATGGCGTGTTTTCGCCGCTGCGGAACGCCGCGGTCCCGCCGAGGCGTGTCAGGTGTTGAAGAGGAAGTGCAGCACGTCGCCGTCCCGGACGACGTAGCCCTTGCCCTCGGCGCGCATCTTGCCGGCCTCCTTGGCGGCCTGCTCGCCGCCGAGCGACACGAAGTCGTCGTAGGCGATGGTCTCGGCGCGGATGAAACCCTTCTCGAAATCGCCGTGGATCACGCCCGCCGCGCGGGGCGCGCTCGTGCCGCGACGGATCGTCCAGGCCCGGGCCTCCTTGGGTCCGACCGTGAAGTAGGTCTCCAGCGCGAGAAGCTCGTAGCCCGCGCGGATCAGACGGTCGAGACCCGGCTCCTCGAGCCCCATCTCGGAGAGGAACTCGGCGGCTTCCGCGTCGGAAAGCTGCGCGATCTCCTCCTCGATCTGGGCGGAGATGACGACATGCGCCGCGCCCTGTCGCGCGGCCATTTCGGCGACGGCGGCCGAATGCGCGTTGCCGTCCGCGGCCGACCCCTCGTCGACGTTGCAGACATAGAGGATCGGCTTCGTCGTCAGGAGCTGCAGCCCGGTCCATGCGCGCGCATCGTCCTCGGTCACGTCGACCGTCCGGGCGGGCTTGCCATCCTCCAGCGCGGCGAGCGCGGCGTTGAGCAGGCGTTCCTGCTGCACCGCCTCCTTATCGCCGCCCCGCACCTTCCGGCTCAGCCCCTGCAGGCGCTTCTCGATCGATTCCATGTCGGCGATCATCAGCTCGGTCTCGATGACCTCGGCATCCTCGACCGGGTTCACCCGTCCCTCGACATGGGTGACGTCGCCATCCTCGAAACAGCGCAGGACGTGGGCGATGGCGTCGGTTTCGCGGATGTTGGCGAGGAACTGGTTGCCGAGGCCCTCGCCCTTCGAGGCGCCCTTCACCAGCCCGGCGATGTCGACGAAGGTCATCCGCGTCGGGATCACCTGCTTCGACTGCGCGATCGCGGCGAGACGTTCGAGGCGCGCGTCGGGCACGGCGACCTCGCCCACGTTCGGCTCGATCGTGCAGAAGGGAAAGTTCGCCGCCTGCGCGGCCGCGGTTCGGGTCAGCGCGTTGAAGAGCGTGGACTTGCCCACGTTCGGCAGCCCGACGATGCCCATCCTGAAGCCCATGATCTCACCCTTCGCTGGAACCGGGGCGTCCCATACGCGCAGGCCGGCGGACCGGCAAGGTCAGGCCCTGCGGTTGCGTCCCTCGAAGATGACGAACCACGCGAGGAGGATGAACATCGGATGGGTCAACCCGCCCGAGAAGAACAGGGCCGGCAGCCAGATGATGAAGGTCACGATGCTGAGGATCGGACGCCCGGCGAGCAGGATCGACAGCGGCGGCAGGAGGATGGCGAGTATGTAGTTCATGCAGGGGAAATGGGGTCGCGCCCGCCGGGCTTCCAGACCTTTCGTGCCGAAAGGCAGTTGCCTCGGCGATCCGCGGCCGGACGATTGACCCGGGCGCGCAAGTGTCGCACTCCCTCTGGCGAACTGCCCGGGGGTCCTCATGACGCGCATCGACGACACCTTCGCCCGCCTGCGTGCGACGAACCGCAAGGCCTTCGTCACCTACATCATGGCCGGCGATCCGGACACGGAGACGACCAAGCGCATCGTCCGCGGTCTGGGCGACGCGGGCGTGGACGTGATCGAGCTGGGCCTGCCCTTCACCGATCCGATGGCCGACGGGCCGACGATCCAGCTTGCCGGGCAGCGCGCACTCGACGGCGGCATGACCTTGCAGGGGACGCTCGACATCGTGCGCGACCTGCGCGCGCATGACGACACGACGCCGGTGGTCCTGATGGGCTATTACAATCCGATCTATTCGCGGGGCGTCGACCGTTTCCTGGAGGAGGCGCGCGAAGCCGGGGTGGACGGGCTGATCGTCGTGGATTTGCCGCCGGAGGAGGACGACGAGCTCTGCATTCCGGCGCAGCGGGCGGGGCTGAACTTCATCCGGCTCGCCACGCCGACGACGGATGATCGCCGCTTGCCCAAGGTGCTCGAGAACACGTCGGGCTTCGTCTACTACGTCTCGATCACCGGGATCACCGGCGCGGGATCGGCCAGCGCCGAGAAGGTCGCGCCGGAGGTCTCGCGGATCAAGGCCGCGACCGACCTGCCGGTGATCGTGGGCTTCGGCATCAAGACGCCGGACGCCGCGCGCGACATCGCCGCCGTCGCCGATGGCTGCGTCGTCGGCTCCGCCATCGTGGACCGGATCGGCAAGGGCGACGACGTCGAGGCGGTGCTGGACTATGTCAGGACGCTCGCCGAGGGCGCGCATTCGGGCTGAGCTATTCCTCGGGCAGCACGACTTCGTAACCCACGCTCCAGCCGTGGACGTTGTCATGCGCGCGAAGGATCACGCGCTCCGTGCCGGCCGGGATCCCGACCCCGGACAGCGAGCGGGTGAACGGCTGTTCGTCGTCGTGCGGGTGGAGTAGTTCACGATGCCCCAGCGGCTCGCCCGCCTCTGTCAGGATGGTCCAGCCGTCGGCATGGTGCTCCCATCCGGCATCGGCATGGCGGACGGTCACGTCGAAGCGCCATCCGGTCGCGAGCCGCATTGCCTCCACATGCTCGATCACCGGCGTATCGGCGAGGGCCGGGGCGGCAATGAGGGCAAGGGGCATCAGGACGCGCATGGCTCAGTCCTCCATCAGGACGCTGCGCGACGTCGAGGCGAATTCGCGCGACAGCACCGTCCAGCCGATCGCCGCCACGGCAAGGAGGAGGGGCAGGGGGCCGAGGATCCAGGCCAGTGCGGCGAAGGCGAAATAGACGGAGCGGAGCCCGCGGTTGAAGTTCATCGCCGCGCGGATGTTGATCTCCGCCGCCTTGGCGGCACGGATGAGTGCCTGCGGGTCGGTCACGTCGTTCGGCACCGACGCCATCACCACGGCACAAT
This sequence comes from uncultured Jannaschia sp., assembly GCF_947494055.1. Classification (GTDB taxonomy): domain Bacteria; phylum Pseudomonadota; class Alphaproteobacteria; order Rhodobacterales; family Rhodobacteraceae; genus Jannaschia. The sequence continues at coordinate 143,104 of NZ_CANLTR010000004.1, forward strand.
AGCCGAACAGGCGGTTCGACCAGATGAACTTGAAGACGGCATGAGTCAGGAACAGCGCGACCAGGGCGAGCTTCGTCTGCCAGAATGCCACCGGATGGCCCTCGACGCCGATGCCCATCACCGCGTCGTCCAGACGCTCGGCATTGCCCGCGAGCGCCAGCACGCCGCCGACGGCGATCATCGCGCCCGAGGCGAGGAAGGTCGTGCCCTGCCGCAGCGACCCCAGGATCGTCGCGTCGAAGATGCGCGGCTGCCGGGTCAGCATCTCCACCATCCAGTCGCGTCGGTAGGCGTTCATCAGGCGGCTGACCGAGATGCGGCGCGCGGGCGGGTTCTCGATCACCCAGCCGGCCAGACCCCAGCTGCCGAGGAGGACGAGGACGGCAACCGCATCGAGCGGCGAGAAGAAGGTCAGAAGGTCCGGCATCGCACGGACGTCCTAGCAGGCGGGGACCGGTTTGCCTCCGGCAAATTTGGCGATATCTTGAGAAAGCCGCCGGAGGAGACGCGTCATGGAAATGCCAAAGGTCGATCCCTTCACGCTCGCCCGCAAGGACGAGCTCGTCCGTGCCCTGGGCGCGGTCCTGCCCGAGGACGCGATCGTGTACGCGGAGACGGAGTTGCGCGCCTACGAATGCGACGGGCTGACCGCCTACAAATGCCCGCCGCTCGCCGTCGTCCTGCCGCGCAGCACCGAGGAAGTCTCGCATGTCCTGCGCATCTGTCACGACATGGACATTCCCGTCGTCCCGCGCGGGGCCGGGACCTCGCTCGCGGGCGGCTCGTTGCCCACGGCCGACTCGGTGATCCTGGGCGTGGCCCGCCTGACCGATGTGCTCGAGGTCAATTACGACGACCGCTTCATCCGCGTGCAGACTGGCCGCACCAACCTGTCGGTCACCGGCGCGGTGGAGGCGGACGGGTTCTTCTACGCGCCCGACCCCTCCTCGCAGCTCGCCTGCGCCATCGCCGGCAACATCGCGATGAACTCCGGCGGGGCGCATTGCCTGAAATACGGGGTGACGACCAACAACCTTCTGGGCGTGACGCTGGTGCAGATGGACGGCACCGTGGTCGAGATCGGCGGGGCGCACATGGATGCGGGCGGGCTCGACCTGCTCGGCGTCGTCTGCGGCTCCGAGGGTCAGCTCGGCGTGGTGACCGAGGCGGTGCTGCGCGTGCTGCCCAAGCCCGAGGGTGCGCGCCCCGTGCTGATCGCCTTCGACGACAACGAGACGGCGGGCGCCTGCGTCGCCGACATCATCAAGGCCGGCGTCCTGCCGGTCGCGATCGAGTTCATGGACCGCCCGGTGATCCGGGCGAGCGAGGCCTTCGCCGGCGCGGGCTATCCGGACGTGGAGGCGCTGCTCATCGTCGAGGTCGAAGGGTCCGAGGCGGAGATCGACGAGCAGCTCGGCCTGATCGAGGAAATCGCCCGGCGCCACGAACCCGTCGAGCTGCGTCGCTCGACCTCCGACGACGAGAGCGCGCGCATCTGGCTCGGCCGGAAGTCGGCCTTCGGCGCGATGGGGCAGATCAACGATTACATGTGCCTCGACGGCACGATCCCGGTGAGCGAACTGCCGCGCGTGCTGCGCGGCATCTCCGATCTGTCGGACCGCTACGGACTGAAGGTCGGCAACGTCTTCCACGCGGGCGACGGCAACATGCATCCGCTGATCCTGTTCGACGCCAACAAGGCGGGCGACCTAGAGCTCTGCGAGGAGATGGGGGCCGAGATCCTCAAGCTCTGCGTCGAGGTAGGCGGTTGCCTGACGGGCGAGCACGGCGTCGGCGTCGAGAAGCGGGACCTGATGGGCCACCAGTTCACGGCGGACGACATGGAGGTTCAGATGCGGGTGAAGGACGTGTTCGACCCGAAGTGGTTGCTGAACCCCGCCAAGGTCTTCCCGCTCGCGACCACCGCTGAGCGCCGCGCCTGATGCGAATGGCGGCGCCTCCGGCGGGGATATTTACGAAGCAAAGACGGATGGGGCGGTGCTGAGACCCGAGACCGAGGCGGAACTGGCCGAGATCGTGCGCGGCGCGAACGGACCCCTGGCCGTGCAGGGCGGCGCGACGCGTCACATGCCGGCCGAGGGCGACGGGCTGACGACGGCGGGGCTGTCTGGAATCACGCTCTACGAGCCGGGCGCGCTGACGCTCGTCGTACGAGCCGGGACGCCGATGGCCGAGATCGAGGCGGCGTTGGAGGCGGAGGGGCAGCGCCTGCCGTTCGAGCCGATGGACCATCGCGGGCTTCTCGGGACCGAGGGGGTGCCGACCATCGGCGGGGCGGTCGCGCTTAACGTGTCGGGGCCGCGCCGGGTGACCGTCGGGGCTTGCCGGGATTCGCTCATCGGAGTGCGCTTCGTGGACGGCGAGGGGCGCGTGGTGAAGAACGGAGGGCGGGTGATGAAGAACGTGACGGGATACGACCTGGTGAAGCTTCTCGCCGGATCGCGCGGCCGGCTCGGCATCCTGAGCGAGGTAAGCTTCAAGGTCCTCCCCGCAGCCGCGACGGAGGCAACGCTGCGGCTCGACGGCCTGTCGGTGGCCGAGGCAGTCCGCGCGATGGCGTCGGGCCTGACCTCGCCTTTCGAGGTGAACGCGGCCGCCCACGATCCCGCCGCGGGAGCGACCTGGCTCCGGATCGAGGGGCTGGCGGGATCGGTCGATTATCGCGCCGGTGAACTTGCGGGTCGGCTCGCCGCCTTCGGGACGACGACCCGGCTCGACCTCGCCGATTCGGCACGCATCTGGCGCGGGGTGCGCGATGCGGAGGCGATGGCGGGGCCGGGCGATGTCTGGCGCATCCACGCGCGGCCGAGCCATGCCCCCGAACTCGTCGCCCGTGCCGGGGCGGAGGCGGTGCTGCTCGACTGGGGCGGGGGGCTAATCTGGGTTCGCGTGGCGGAGGGGACGGAACTGCGCGCCCGGCTCGGATCGTTCGATGGCCACGCCACGCGCGTGCGCGGCGGGGTCGACCTGCCGCCCGAGGTACCGGCGATCGCGGCGCTGACGGCCGGCTTGCGCGCGAAGTTCGATCCGCGGGGCGTCCTCGCCGGGGCAGGAGCCTGAGATGCAGACGACCTTCACGCCCGAGCAACTCGCCGATCCGGACACGAAACGCTCGAACGAGATCCTGCGCGCATGCGTCCATTGCGGGTTCTGCACGGCGACCTGCCCGACCTATCAGGTCCTGGGTGACGAGCTCGATTCTCCGCGCGGTCGCATCTACCTCATCAAGGACATGCTCGAGAGCGGGCGCGACGCCGACGAGAAGACGGTCAAGCATATCGACCGCTGCCTCTCCTGCCTGGCCTGCATGACGACCTGTCCCTCGGGCGTGCACTACATGCATCTGGTCGATCACGCCCGGGCGCATATCGAGCGGACCTACCGACGACCGCTCATGGACCGGATGCTGCGCTGGACGCTGGCCCGGATCCTGCCCTATCCGGGGCGCTTCCGGCTGGCGCTGCTGGGCGCGAAGCTCGGCCGCCCCTTCGCGCGGCTGATGCCGGATGCGCGTCTCAGGGCGATGATCGCGATGGCGCCGAAGACGATCCCGCCGGTGAGCCGAAATGACGATCCGCAGACCTTTCCGGCGGCCGAGCGGAAGATGCGCGTCGCGCTGATGACGGGCTGTGCGCAGAAGGCGCTCAACACCGACATCAACGATGCGACGATCCGGCTGCTGACCCGACTCGGCGCGGAGGTGGTCGTGGCGAAGGGCGCGGGCTGCTGTGGCGCGCTCACGCATCACATGGGTAAGGCCGACGAAAGCCATGCCTTCGCGGCCCGCAACATCGAGGCCTGGAGTGCGGAGATGGCGGGCGGGGGGCTCGACGCGATCGTCGTCAACACCTCCGGCTGCGGCACGACGGTCAAGGATTACGGCCACATGTTCCGCAACGATCCGCTGGCGGAGAAGGCCGCGAAGGTCAGCGCGCTCGCGAAGGACGTGTCCGAAGTGCTGCTGGACCTGCTGCCGGAGGACCATCCGTTCGAGATACCCCTGCGGCCGGCCCGCGACGGGGTCGGCGGCATCCCGACCGAGCACGTTCCCGAGACCGAGGGGCACGGGCCGCTGCGCGTGGCCTATCACGCGGCCTGCTCGTTGCAGCACGGACAACAGGTGAAGGCCGCACCCAAGACGCTTCTTGCGCGGGCGGGCTTCACCGTGGTCGAGCCGATCGACGCGCATCTCTGCTGCGGCAGCGCGGGAACCTACAACCTGATGCAGCCCGAGATCGCGGGTGAGTTGAAGCGGCGCAAGGTCGCGACGCTGGAGGCACGCAAGCCGGACGTGATCGCGGCCGGCAATATCGGCTGCATGATGCAGATCGGCGGCGGCACGCAGGTCCCGGTCGTCCACACGGTGGAGTTGCTGGATTGGGCGACGGGCGGGCCGGTCCCTCCGGTCATTGCGGCGTCGGGGGCGGCGCGTCCTGCGCGGGTGCCTGACCTGACTGCCTGACTACAAGCCATATGAGCGACGCCTCCCGCCATCGCTCGATCTTCGCGCGACCTCGGTCATGTTGCCCGGAAGACGCGCAGATCAGGCTGGGCGCCGACCAATTCCCATCTGAACTCCGGCAGATGGCAAGGGCCGACTGATCGGAGAAGTGGGCCTGGACGTAGACGTTCTGAGGTGTTGCTCGCTGCGTCCCTGCTCGTCGTCGGGCGCTTCCGGGGCATGCCAATGGCATGCCCCGTATCCTGGGCATGGCGATTTGCAGGCGGTCGGCTGGTTGGACCCCGAGCGCGGCTGAGACTGATCCGCCGCGCTGATCACGCCGAAGGTCTTCAGGCCCGCGGCAGATTTCCTCCGGGATTCGTTGCCTTAGCACCGGACCTGCAGAAGGTGGGCGTGCGCCTCGCGGCCTCGGACGCGAGGAAGACTGCCGTGCGTCACTGAGCCACGGTCAGGCTTGACCCCGGGCCGGGACAGGCCACCATCCAACGGCATGTTCGTCTGGTCCCCGATCGCCATACTCCTCTGTGCTGCCGGCCCGGTGCTGGCGGAATGCCCGCCAAACCCGGACATCGCGGCAGATATCGACCGGCTTCTCGACGATGTGCAGGGTGCAGAGAGCGCGAACGCGGCGCGGCAGATCTCGAACGAGATGTGGACCCTTTGGGCCAAGGCCCCCGACGACGACGCACAACGGATGCTCGACGACGGGATGGCGCGGCGGGCGGCTTTCGATCTCGACGGGGCCATCGCGGCCTTCGACCGGCTGGTCGCGTATTGCCCCGATTATGCCGAAGGCTACAACCAGCGCGCCTTTGCCCAGTTCATCCGCGAGGACTACGCCGCCGCGCTGCCCGACCTCGAACGCGCCATCGCGTTGCGCCCCCGGCATGTTGCGGCGATCGCGGGCAAGGGTCTGACCCTGATCCAGCTGGGGCGCATCCGCGAGGGCCAGGACGCAATCCGCGCGGCGCTCGAATTCAACCCTTGGCTGAGCGAGCGGCAATATCTCCTGATCGAGCCCGACGGGACTGATCTCTGAGCTTGCGCTCCGCCTGTCTCGCAGGCGTGCGGACGTGGCGGGACGGTCGCGGCCAGACAAAAAATCGCAACCGCGGCCGATGATGCCGTTCAGATCGGTGGCCTGACCCGATACGCAGGGACATGGGACCAGAACTGGCACCCACGCGCCGTGCGGGCGTGGTGGAATGGTAGACACATGGCACTTAAAATGCCTGGGCCGGAAGGCCGTGCCGGTTCGAGTCCGGCCGCCCGCACCATGTTCCGGCCCGGCCGCAGCTATTCGACGACGACGTTCGCTGACCGGCTGCAATGAAAACGGCCGCCAATGCATGCGCAAGCGTGACCCCCGCGCAGCGATGCGCACAACAGGGACCGGGGAGATCCATGCGAAATGGTGCCTCGATCGAAGGGGTCGGGAACTGCATGACCCACGCGCTGTTTTTCTGCGGGCGGCCGGCGAGGCGCAGGAGGCATTCTTGGTCAACATCCTCTGTTTCAATGCCGGATCGTCCAGCCTGTCCTATGCCGCGTTCCGCGGGCAGGGGGAGGCACTGGCCCTCACCTTCGACGGGGGCGTCGATCTTTCGGCCGAGGATGTCGTCCTGCTACGGCCGGCCGACGGCCCGGCACGCCGTCTCGACGTGTCCGACACGTCCGATTTCCCGGCGATCGCCTGTCGCATCCTCGACGCGGTCGAACGGGATACGGGAGAGCCGTCCGTGATCGCGCACCGTGTCGTCCACGGCGGAGACCGGACCGCCCCGGCCGTCGACCTGACCGAGGACGAGATGGCGGCGCTCGGGACCCTCGCGCCGCTCGCCCCGATCCATCAGCCGGCGGCGCTCGGTCCGGCGCGGGCGATCGCGGCGGCCCGACCGGATCTGCGGCAGGTCGCCGTGTTCGACACGGCCTTCCATGCCACCCTGCCGGACATCGCACGCCGTCTGCCGCTGCCCGAGACCGGGGCCACGGCGGGCCTCCGGCGCTTCGGCTTCCACGGCCTGTCCTACGCATGGGCGGCGCGGCGCCTGCGCGATGTCGCCCCGCAGCGCGGTCGCGTCGTCGCGCTGCACCTGTCCGGCGGGGCGAGCGCCTGCGCGATCCGGGACGGGCGCAGCATCGACACGAGCATGGGCGCCACGCCGCTCGACGGGTTGATGATGGGCACGCGGTCCGGCGCGGTCGACCCGGGGCTCATCCTCGCGCTGATGCAGGATCGCGGGCTCTCCGCGGACGAGGTCGCGGACCTGCTCTGGCATCGGAGCGGCCTCGCCGGTGTCTCCGGGATCAGCAACGACACGCGCGATCTGATCCCGTCCGGGGCGCCGGAGGCGGAGGCGGCGCTCGCGCTGTTCTGCCGAAGCGCGGCCAAAAGCGCCGCCGCGATGGCGGTCAGCCTCGGCGGGTTCGACGCGCTCGTCTTCACCGGCGGGATCGGTGCGGAGCAGCCGGAGATCCGGGCCTGCATCTGCGCCGATCTGGCGTTTCTCGGCGTGCGTCTCGACCCGGATGCGAACGCGCGCAACGACGAGCGTATCTCGCACCCGGACGCGGCCATCGAGATCCGCGCCTTCGCCGAACAGGAGGAATGGATCATGGCGATCGAAACGTCGCGACTGGTGGAGGGCACCGCATGAGCGACATGCTCGACAGCGTCGATGCGTGGTGGCGGGCCGCGAACTACCTGTCGGCCGCGCAGATCTACCTCATGGACAACCCGCTGCTCGACCGGCCGCTTGAGCGCGAGGACATAAAACCGCGGCTTCTGGGGCACTGGGGCACCTCACCGGGGCTGAACTTCGTTCAGGCGCATCTGAACCGGGCGATCCGCGCGCGCGACCTCGACGTCCTGTTCGTCGCCGGACCAGGCCACGGCGCGCCGGCGGTGCTGGCCAATGCCTGGCTCGACGGCAGCTACTCCGAGATCTACCCCGAGGTATCGCGCGACGCGGAGGGGATGCGGCGCCTGTTCCGGCAGTTCTCCTTCCCGGGCGGCGTGCCGAGCCACGCCTCGCCGCCCACGCCCGGCTCGATCCACGAGGGGGGCGAGTTGGGCTACAGCCTCGCCCACGCGACGGGCGCGGCCTTCGACAACCCCGGCCTGACCGTCGCCTGCGTGATCGGCGACGGGGAGGCGGAGACGGGCGCGCTGGCGACCAACTGGCATTCGCACCGGTTCCTCCACCCGCAGCGCGACGGGGTCGTCCTGCCGGTCCTGCACCTGAACGGCTACCGGATCGCGGCGCCGACGATCCTCGGGCGGACGTCGGACGATGACCTCCGTTCGATGTTCTCGGGTCTGGGCTGGGCGCCGCGGGTCGTGTCGGGCGACGAACCGGCGCGGATGCACGCGGCGATGGCGGAGACGCTCGACGACGTGCTCGACGCGCAGGCCGCCCGGCGCGAAACGGGCAGCAGCGCGCATCCCCCGATGATCCTGCTCCGGACGCCGAAGGGCTGGACCGGGCCGGAGGAGGTCGACGGCGCGCCCGTCGCAGGCACGTTCCGCGCCCATCAGGTGCCATTGAAGGGCGTTCGCGACGATGCCGGGCATCGCGCGCAACTCGAGCGCTGGCTGCGCAGCTACGACCCGGCCGCCCTTTTCCCGGATGGCGCACCCTCGAACGCGATCCGTGCGCTCGCGCCCGAAGGGCCTCGGCGGATCGGGGCGAACCCGCATGCCGATGGCGGCCGGCTCCTGCGGCCCTTGGACCTGCCGGATCCGGCGGATCACGCGCTGACGTTCGGGACGCCGGGAAGCGTGACCGCCGGCGCGACCCATCTCCTCGGGGAATGGCTGGCCGAACTGATGCGCCGAAACCCCGAGACGTTCCGCCTCTTCGGACCCGACGAGACCGAGTCCAACAAGCTCGATGCGGTGTTCGACGTCACCGCCCGCATGGCGAGCGGCGAGGTCCGGGAGACCGATGTCGACGTCGCGCCGGACGGTCGGGTGATGGAGGTACTGAGCGAGCATCTCTGCCAAGGCTGGCTGGAGGGCTACCTGCTGACCGGTCGGCACGGGCTCTTCAACAGCTACGAGGCTTTCATCCACATCGTCTCCTCGATGGCGAACCAGCACATCAAGTGGCTGCGCGGCGCGAAGGAGACGGGCTGGCGCGCGCCTCTGGCCTCGCTGAACTACCTGCTGTCGAGCCATGTCTGGCGGCAGGATCACAACGGCTTCAGCCACCAGGATCCGGGCTTTCTCGACCACCTCGTCACCAAGGGGGCGGAACTGGTCGGCATCTACCTTCCGCCCGACTCCAACACGCTCCTGCACGTGGCCGACAGGGTGCTGCGCAGCCGCGACAAGGTGAACGTGATCGTTGCCGGCAAGCAGGCGGAGCCGCAATGGCTTTCCGCCGACGCCGCCCGTAACCACGTCGCGGCGGGGTTCGGCATCTGGGACTGGGCCGCCGGCGATGCGGACCCGGAGGTGGTGATGGCCGCCGCGGGCGACGTGCCGACGATCGAGATGCTGGCCGCGATCGCGCTCTTGCGCACGCATATGCCCGACCTGCGGCTGCGGGCCGTCAACGTGGTCGATTTAATGGCGTTGCAGCCAGCGCCGCGAAACCCGGACGGCGCGTCCGACGAACATTTCGACGCCTGCTTCACCCGGAATCGCCCGGTCGTCTTCGCCTTTCACGGCTATCCCGGCCTGATCCACGAGCTGACCTACCGACGCGCGGGGCATGCCGGGTTCCACGTCCACGGCTATGGCGAGAAGGGCACGACCACGACGCCGTTCGACATGGCCGTGCTGAACGGCATCGACCGCTTCACGCTGGCCCTCGACGCGGCAACGCGAAGCGGACGCGACGGGGACGAGACGGCGGAGCTCGAACGGGTCTGTCGCGACCGCCTCGAGGCGCATCACGACTACATCCGGAAGCACGGCGATGACATGCCCGAAATCCGCGACTGGCGCTGGAACTCCTGACCGCATGCCGCCATTCGACAGCACCCTGCCGTTTCGCGCCGATCCCTACCGGTTCATCCGCCGCATCTGCGACGCGGTTGGCTCCGACGCGTTCGAGACCCGCCTGATGCTCGAACGGACCCTCTGCCTTTCGGGCGTGGAGGCGGCACGGTTCTTCTACGACCGCGACCTCTTTACACGAGAGGGCGCCGCGCCGCGGTTCCTGCGCCGGACCCTGTTCGGAGAGGGCGGGGTGCAGGGGCTCGACGGCGCCGCGCATCGGCACCACAAGGCGCTGTTCCTGTCCCTGCTCGGACCGGGCCGGACCGATACGCTGATCGAACGGGCCGTAACCGGCATCGCGGCGCGCCTCCGACAGCCGGGGGAGGTCGTCCTGCAGGACGCGTTCGAGCGCATCCTGACCCGCGCCGTCTGCGACTGGGCGGGCGTGCCGCTCGACATGAGCGAGGAGGAGAACAGGACGCGCATGCTCTCGCATCTCTTCGAGCATGCCGGCTCGGTGGACCTGCGCCAGGTCGTGGCACGCCTCGCGCGCCGACGCGCCGATCGTTGGGCGGCGAAACTCATCGGGGCGGTGCGGGACGGCATCTGTTCGCCGCCGGAAGGCAGCGCGCTCGCGGTCGTGGCCACATGGCGCGACGAGACCGGCGCCTTGCTACCGCCGCGGGTGGCGGCGGTGGAGCTTCTAAACATCCTAAGGCCCTTCGTCGCCATCTCGGCCTATCTGACCTTCGCGGCCCACGCGCTCGCGACGCAGCCGGACGAGGTGGCGGCGCTTCGGTCGGATCCCGACCGGCTCCACGGCTTCGTGCAGGAGGTGCGGCGGACCTATCCGTTCTTCCCCGCCCTCGTTGCCCGCGCCCGGGTCCGCACCGCCTGGCGCGACCACGTGATTCCCGCGGGTCGGCTGGTCGCGCTCGACATCTGGGGCACGAACCGCGACCCGGCCGCGTGGGACGATCCCGACGCGTTCCGGCCATCGCGCTTCGACGGCTGGCAGGGCGACCCCTTCACGCTCATCCCGCAGGGGGGCGGGGCGCACGAGACGAACCACCGATGCCCCGGCGAATGGGTGACGCAGGACCTGATGCTGGCGACGACCCGGACCCTGCTCGACCACGTGGACTGGTCCGCCCTGCCGCGGCAGGATCTTTCGCTCGACATGCGCAACCTGCCCGGCCTGCCGCGCGACAGGTTGCGCGTCTCGCTCTGACGCGCGGCGTCCGGTTTCTGCATCACCGGCGATCTCGGACGGCGACGTCTCCATCGTCGGACGCGGCACGGACATCACCATCTCCGACCACAATATCCATACGAAGGAGATCGAACTCGTGCTCGACATGCGGCCGGGCATGCTCGGATCCGCCGCCATCGGCGTCCCGCATTTCGGTTTCGGCAAGACGCCGGTAGGCGGGCTCGTGCCGGAGCGCGAGGCGCGGCCGGATCTCGCATAGATCGGCGCGGCCTCGCGGGAGGCGCTCGTTGGCTACAGGCGGCCCCGCGAACTCGTTCTGATCGACGCCTTGCCGCGCAACACGATGGGCAGGGTCCAGAAGAACGCGCTTCGAAACCGCTTTCGCGACCTCTTCGCGGTCGCGCCGGCGTGATCGAGCTGATCGGATTCCGTCAGCTTGCCATGCTCCGGGCGGCGGGTCCCGTTCGCAAAGTGCCGCCGATCCGGGCAGGTCTGCCGAACCTTGCCGCAAAGTGGCGCCTTTCGCATCCTGGGATCTGATTAGGACTTTTCTTCGGGAACGGCCGGCGGCACGGAGAACGTGACGGCAGGCAGCGTAGCCCGTCGTGACACAGCCCCCGAAAGACCGGGCCATCTGAGCAAAGCCGCTCGACCCTTCGCGACCTTCGCGAAGCGTGTCAGCGGCTTTTTGTGTGTTTGGCCGGCCCCGACCCCGGCCTGAAGACAGGGACTGAACATGAAACGACTGATCCTCGGCTTCGTCGCGGCGACGGCGCTCGCCACGCCGGGCACTGCGCAGATGCTCGATCTGGAAAAGGACGAGCTGACCTTCGGCTTCATCAAACTTACCGACATGGCGCCGCTCGCGGTGGCCTACGAGCAGGGCTACTTCCTCGAGGAGGGGCTGTTCGTCACGCTCGAGGCGCAGGCCAACTGGAAGGTGCTGCTCGACGGGGTGATCGACGGACAGCTCGACGGCGCACACATGCTCGCCGGGCAGCCGCTGGCCGCCACGATCGGCTACGGCACCGAGGCGCATATCGTCACGCCCTTCTCGATGGACCTGAACGGCAACGGTATCACCGTGTCGAACGAAGTCTGGGCGGAGATGAAGCCGAACATCCCCGAGAACGCCGACGGCCTGCCGCAGCACCCGATCTCGGCCGAGGCGCTGGCCCCGGTGGTCGAGAGCTACCGCGCCGACGGCAAGGCCTTCAACATGGGCATGGTCTTCCCCGTCTCGACGCATAATTACGAGCTGCGCTACTGGCTCGCCGCGGGCGGGCTGCATCCGGGCTTCTACGGCGACGGCGACGCCACCGGGCAGATCCAGGCCGACGTGCTCCTGTCGGTCACCCCGCCGCCGCAGATGCCCGCCACGCTCGAGGCCGGCACGATCTACGGCTATTGCGTGGGCGAGCCCTGGAACCAGCAGGCGGTGTTCAAGGGCATCGGCGTACCGGTCATCACCGATTACGAGATCTGGAAGAACAACCCCGAGAAGGTGTTCGGCCTGACCGCCGGGTTCGTCGAGGAGAACCCCAACACCACGCTCGCCATCACCAAGGCGCTGATCCGCGCGGCCATGTGGCTCGACGAGAACGACAACGCCAACCGCGAGGAGGCCGTCGAGATCCTGGCCCGGCCCGAATACGTGGGCGCCGACGCGGAGGTCATCGCGAACTCGATGACCGGGACCTTCGAGTACGAGAAGGGCGACGTGCGCGAGGTGCCGGACTTCAACACCTTCTTCCGCCACGACGCGACCTATCCGTTCTACTCCGACGCGATCTGGTACCTCACCCAGATGCGCCGCTGGGGCCAGATCCCCGAGGCCCACGAAGACGGCTGGTACGACGAGATCGCCCGGTCGGTCTACAAGCCCGACATCTATCTCGAGGCGGCACGGATGCTCGTGGACGAGGGGCTGGCCCCCGAGGACGCCTTTCCCTGGGACAGCGACGGCTACCGCGCGCCCACGCCGTCCGAGGATATCATCGACGGCATCGCCTATGACGGCCGCCAGCCCAACGCCTATCTCGACAGCCTCGAGATTGGCCTGAAGGGCGACCAGACGATCGTCGGCTCCGAGATCCAGGGCTGACGCGACGGGCCGGATGCGGCGCCTCCCGCCGCGCCCGAGACGACCTCGAAAGACCTTCCAAGGACATGAACCCGGGACACCTGCCATGACCGCCGTCGACCCGAACGTCATCGAAGCCGAACACCGCGAGGCCCGCCGCGCCCGCTGGTTCACCCACATCAACAAGGCGGATGCGTGGTTCCGCGTCCTGGGGCTCGCATGGATGACGCCGGTCCTGCGGGCCGCGGCAGGCGACAATCCGCGGGCGCAGGTCTCCGAGATCTGGCGCCTGCTCGGCGTCCCGCTTCTCGCCATCGCCGGTTTTCTCGCGCTTTGGGCTGCGCTCGCACCGCAGGTGCAGACCTCGCTCGGGGCCGTGCCGGGGCCGGTCGCGGTCTGGCAGGAAGCGACGGGCCTGCACGCCGACGCGGTCCGCACCGGCGCGCAGCGGGAGAAGTTCGAGACGATGGTCGCCATGCGCAACGAGCGTCTGATCGAGGCCGGCCGGGGCGACGAGGTGAAGGACGTCGCCTATACCGGCGCCCCGTCCTACTACCAGCAGATCGGCACCTCGATATTCACCGTCTTCTTCGGCTTCCTGATCGCCACCGCGGTCGCCGTTCCGCTGGGCATCCTCGCGGGGTTGAGCCCCACGGCGAACGCCGCGCTGAACCCGATGATCCAGATCTTCAAGCCGGTCAGCCCGCTCGCCTGGCTACCCATCGTCACGATGATCGTCTCGGCGGTCTACGTCACCAATGACGGGCTTTTCGCCAAGTCGTTCCTCGTCTCGGCGATCACCGTCACGCTCTGCTCGCTCTGGCCCACGCTGATCAACACGGCGCTCGGCGTGGCCTCGATCGACAAGGACCTCGTGAACGTCTCGAAGGTCCTGAAGATGAACACCTGGACGAAGATCACCAAGCTCGTCCTGCCCTCGGCACTGCCGCTCATCTTCACCGGGCTGCGCCTGTCGCTGGGCGTGGGCTGGATGGTCCTGATCGCGGCCGAGATGCTGGCCCAGAACCCGGGCCTCGGGAAGTTCGTCTGGGACGAGTTCCAGAACGGCTCCTCCTCCTCGCTCGCGCGGATCATGGTCGCGGTCCTCACCATCGGCATCATCGGCTTCCTGCTCGACCGGGTCATGTTCGCGATCCAGGCGGCCTTCACCTTCACGAACCAGCGGTGAGCGGCATGGGCCTTTTGACCTTCGACGGCGTCTCCAAAAGCTTCGGCGACACGCCCGTCCTCAAGGGCATCGACCTCGACGTGGCCGAAGGCGAGTTCCTCGTCATCCTCGGCTTCTCGGGGACGGGCAAGACCACGCTTATCAACCTGATGGCGGGGCTCGAGGCCCCGACCAGAGGGCAGGTCACGTTCCGGGGCGCGCCCGTCACCGGGCCGGGACCCGAGCGTGGCGTGATCTTCCAGAGCTATTCACTGATGCCGTGGCTGACCGTCGCGGGGAACGTGCGGCTGGCGGTGGACACGGTGTTCCCGAACCTCTCCGGAACCGAGAAGGACGCGAAGGTCGCGCATTACGTCGAGATGGTCGGGTTGTCCCACGCCACGGGGCGGCGGCCGGCGGAGCTGTCGGGCGGCATGCGCCAACGGGTGAACGTGGCCCGCGCGCTCGCGATGAACCCGGACGTGCTGCTGCTGGACGAACCGCTCTCGGCGCTCGACGCGCTGACCCGCGCCAATCTCGCCGACGAGATCGAGGCGATCTGGGACGCGGACCGCAAGACCTGCGTGCTCATCACCAACGACGTGGACGAGGCCATCACGCTTGCGGACCGGATCGTCGCGCTGAACCCCGACGGCACGCCCGGGCGGGAGTTCGCGGTCTCGATCCCGCGGCCGCGCGACCGGGCGGAGATGAACCACCACGACGGCTTCAAGCGCCTGCGCGCCGAGATCACCGGCTACCTCATGGATGTCGGGATCGCCACGCGCGAGGAGGGGCGGCGGACCCTGCCCAACGTCACGCCGATCCACGGGCTGCCCAAGGCGCAGAAGGACGCGGCGGAGGGCCTGATCGCGGAGCGGTTCCTCGACTTCTCGCAACTCCACAAGGTCTATCCCACGCCGAAGGGCCCGCTCACCGTGGTCGAGGATTTCGACCTGAAGGTGAACCGCGGCGAGTTCATCTCGCTCATCGGCCATTCCGGTTGCGGCAAGTCCACCGTGCTGACGATGGCCGCGGGGCTCAACGACATCTCGAAAGGCGCGATCAAGCTCGACGGCCGCCACGTGATGGGCGCGGACCCGGAGCGCGCCGTGGTGTTCCAGTCGCCCAACCTCTTCCCCTGGCTCACCGCCAAGCAGAACGTCGCGATCGGCGTCGACAAGGTCTATCCCCGCGCCAGCCGGGCCGAGCGCGAGGAGGTGGTGGAATACTACCTCGAGCGCGTCGGCCTCGCGGACGCGATGGACCGTGGCGCGGCCGACATGTCGAACGGCATGAAGCAGCGCGTCGGCATCGCCCGCGCCTTCGCGCTGAGCCCCAAGCTCCTCCTCCTCGACGAGCCCTTCGGGATGCTCGACAGCCTGACCCGGTGGGAGTTGCAGGAGGTGCTGATGGAGGTCTGGGACCGTACCAAGGTCACCGCCATCTGCGTCACCCACGACGTCGACGAGGCGATCCTGCTGGCAGACCGCGTGGTGATGATGACCAACGGCCCGCAGGCCACGATCGGGCGCATCGTCGACGTGGACCTGCCGCGCCCGCGCACGCGCAAGGCCCTGCTCGAGCACCCCGATTACTACCGCTACCGCGAGCAGGTGCTGAGCTTCCTCGAGGAGTACGAGCACGGCGCGAAACCCAAACCGAAACCCGAGCCGGCCCGGCCGGCCATCGCGGCGGAGTAAGCTGACATGGATACCGTGATCGACACGACCGACCGCACCTTCGTCGAGGTGGCCGAGATCTGGGTGCCCGAGGGCGACCGCCTCGTCTGGGGCGGGGGTGCCTACGGGGGGCTTGGCGGGTTCGAGGTGGCCTCCGCCCGGGAGAGCTTCGGCAAGGGAGAGGGCCTGCCCGGAAATGCCTGGGCCGAGGCGCGGCCCGTCGTGCTCAAGGAATTCGACGGCTCCTACTTCAAGCGGACGGAGGCGGCGCGAGCCGCCGGCCTGACCGCCGCCGTCGCGATCCCCGTCTTCGCGGGGGCGACGTTGAAGGCGGTGCTTGTCGTCCTCTGCGCCGACGACGCCGAACGGGTCGGCGCGATCGAGGTCTGGGCCGAAGGCGACGGCGTGCTCACGCTGGAGGACGGCTATTACGGCGCGGCCAGCCATTTCGAATGGGTGTCGCAACACACTCAGTTCCCGCGCGGGCAAGGGCTCGTCGGCGGGGTCTGGTCGGCCGAGGCACCGATCCTGATGCGCGACCTCGGCTCCGCCTACCGCTTCATGCGCGCCGACAGCGCCGGGAAGGCGGGGCTGACCAACGGGCTCGGCCTGCCGATCCCGGTCCCGGGCGGCCGGACCTACGTGCTGACGCTCCTGTCGGCACGCAGCACGCCGCTCGCCCGGCGCTTCGAGATCTGGGACGCCCGCACCGCTAAGGTCGGCGCGAAAAAGGAGGCGCGTCTCGTCGACGGCATCTGTTCCCGCGAAGGTCCGCTCTGGGACCCGGACAATGCCGGGCGCGAGCGGGCCGTCCGCATCTGGCAGGGCCCCGTCGGCCACGCGCTGGGCTCCGGCCTGCCGGTGGTCGAAAGCGGTTCGGCCGCCGGGGGCTACGCCATGATGGTCGCCCTTCCCATTCACGCGCACGGCGAGCTCAGTCACGTCGTCGCCTGGTATTGCTGAGGAATACGAGCATGCAGAAACTCGTCGTCATCGGGGCCGGCATGGCGACCGGCCGCCTGCTGGAACATTTGTTCGAGGCCGACCCGGCTGCCTACGAGGTCACGGTCTTCAACGCCGAGCCGCGCGGGAACTACAACCGGATCATGCTCTCGCCCGTCCTGTCGGGCGAGAAGAGCTACGCCGAGATCGTCACCCACGACGACGCCTGGTACACGGCCAACAAGGTGACCTGCCGCTTCGGCGAGCGGGTCGTCGCGATCGACCGCGACCGCAAGGTCGTCACTGGCGAGCGCGGCGAGGTACCCTACGACAAGCTGGTCTTCGGCACCGGGTCGGACCCGTTCATCGTGCCCTGCCCGGGCCACGACCTCGACGGCGTGGTGGCCTATCGCGACCTCGACCACACCAACCGGATGGTCGAGAGCGCGGCCATGCCCGGCGCGCGGGCCGTGGTGATCGGCGGCGGGCTTCTGGGCCTCGAAGCCGCCGCGGGCCTGCGCCTGCGCGGCATGGAGGTGACGGTGCTGCACCTGTCGGGCCACCTGATGGACCGGCAGCTCGACCCGGCGGCGAGCTACCTGCTGCAGAAGGATCTGGAACGGCGCGGCATCGCCGTGATGACGCAGGCGTCCACCAAGGCCATCCACGGCGACGGCCATGTCGCCCATGTCGAACTCGAGGACGGGACCGAGCTGCCCGCCGACCTCGTGGTGATGGCGGTCGGCATCCGCCCTTCGGCCCGGCTCGCCAGGGAGGCGGGGCTCGAGGTCGGCCGCGCGATCCTGGTCGACGCGCAGATGCGGACCTCCGACCCCGACGTCTTCGCGGTCGGGGAATGCGTGGAATATGCGGGCCACCTCTTCGGCCTCGTCGCCCCGCTCTACGATCAGGCGAAGGTGCTGGCGAAGACCCTGCTGGACGAGGAGGACGCCTTCGCCGTCCGCGAGGTCTCCACCAAGCTCAAGGTGACCGGCTGCGACCTGTTCAGCGCCGGCGATTTCGCGGAAGGCGAGGGCCGCGAGGACATCGTGTTCCGCGACCCCTCCCGCGGCGTCTACAAGCGCCTCGTGATCGAGGCGGACCGGCTCGTCGGCGCGGTGATGTACGGCGACACGGCGGACGGGAACTGGTTCTTCGGTCTGATCAAGGACGGCACCGACATCTCGGAGATGCGGGAGTCGCTGATCTTCGGACCGGCCTATCAGGGCGGGGCCGCGCAGGACCCTTTGGCCGCCGTTGCAGCCTTGCCGGCTGACGCAGAGATCTGCGGCTGCAACGGCGTCTGCAAGGGCCGGATCGTCGAGGCGGTCGAGGGGGGTGCGACCACCCTCGACGCGGTGCGCGCGGAGACGAAGGCGAGCGGCAGCTGCGGCACCTGCGCCGGACTGGTCGAGCAGATCATGTCCGTCACGCTCGGCGACGATTTCGTCCTTCCCGCCGCGAAGCCGGTCTGCCCCTGCACCGACCTGACGCACGAGGACGTCCGCCGCCTGATCAAGGCCCGGGAGCTGAAGTCGCAGCCCGCCGTCTGGCAGGAGCTCGGCTGGAACACCCCGAACGGCTGCCATGTCTGCCGCCCGGCGGTGAACTACTACCTGCTCGCCGACTGGCCGCTCGACTACCGCGACGACCCGCAGAGCCGGTTCGTCAACGAACGCAACCACGCCAACATCCAGAAGGACGGCACCTATTCCGTCATGCCGCGGATGTGGGGCGGGATCACGACGCCCGACGAGCTGCGCGCCATCGCCGACGCCGCCGACAAGTACGGCGTGCCCACGGTCAAGGTGACGGGGGGCCAGCGGATCGACCTGCTCGGCGTGCCGAAGGAACAGCTGCCGGCGATCTGGGGGGACCTGAACGCGGCCGGTCTGGTCTCCGGTCACGCCTACACGAAGGGGCTTCGCACGGTGAAGACCTGCGTCGGCACCGATTGGTGCCGCTTCGGGACGCAGGACAGCACTGGCCTCGGCGTGAAGCTCGAAAAGATGCTGTGGGGCTCGTGGACGCCGCACAAGGTCAAGCTCGCCGTCTCCGGCTGTCCCCGGAACTGCGCCGAGGCGACCTGCAAGGACATCGGCATCATCTGCGTCGACTCGGGCTACGAGATCGGCGTCGGCGGCGCCGCGGGCATGGACCTGAAGCCGACCGAGCCGCTGGTGAAGGTCGTCACCGAGGCGGAGGTCTTCGAGTGGGTCGTGGCCTTCATGCAGCTCTACCGCGAGCATGCGAAGTATCTCGACCGGCCCTACAAGTGGCTCGCCAAGGTGAGCCTCGACTGGGTGCGCGAGACGCTGGCCGACCCGGCCGAGCGGGCCGCGCTGAACGAGCGCTTCGCGATCAGTCAGTCGGTCTACCAATACGATCCCTGGAAGGAACACACGGCCGCCGAGCAGGAGCGTCGCTACCAGCCGCTGGCCGATCTCACGTTGGAGGCGGCGGAATGAACTGGATCGATATCGGCGCCCTCGACGACGTGCCGCTCCGCGGGGCGCGGCTGGTGAAGACCCATGCCGGCTGCGTGGCGATCTTCCGCACCGGCGAGGCGGAGGTCTACGCCACCTCCAACACCTGCCTGCATCGCGGCGGTCCCCTCTCGGAGGGGATCGTGCACGACCGCAAGGTGACCTGCCCGCTGCACAACTACGTCTATTCGCTCGAGACGGGCGAGGTCGTGGGCCCCGATGCGGGCCGCATCGCCACGTACCCGATCCGCGTCGAGGACGGACGCCTGCTCCTCGACGGGGACGCGGTGGGCAAGCGGTCGGCGGCGTGACGGACGGGGTCCGCTCCACCTGTCCCTATTGCGGCGTCGGATGCGGCGTCGTGCTGGACGCGGACGGGGCGGGCGGGCTGACGGTGCGGGGCGATCCGGACCATCCGGCCAACCGGGGGCGGCTCTGCTCCAAGGGTTCCGCCCTGGCCGAGACGGTGGACCTGCGCGGCCGCCTCCTCGCGCCGCGCATCAAGGGGCGGGAGGCGAGCTGGGACAGCGCGCTCGACCGCGTCGCCACGCGCTTCGCCCGGACCATCGCCAAGCACGGGCCCGACAGCGTGGCCTTCTACGCCTCGGGCCAGATGCTGACCGAGGATTACTACGTCGCCAACAAGCTGATGAAGGGCTTCGTCGGGACCGCGAACATCGACACCAATTCCCGCCTTTGCATGGCGTCCACCGTGGCAGGGCACAAGCGGGCCTTCGGCACCGACACCGTGCCGGGCACCTACGAGGATATCGACAAGGCCGACCTGATCGTACTCGTCGGTTCCAACCTCGCCTGGTGCCACCCGGTGCTGCACCAGCGCGCACTCGCCGCGAAGGCCGCGCGGGGCACGAAGATCGTCGTCGTCGATCCGCGCCGCACCGCGTCCTGCGACGGGGCGGACCTGCATCTGCCGCTGCGGATCGGGTCCGACGTGGCGTTGTTCAACCGGCTCCTGGTGGCGATCTACGAGGGCGGGGCGATCGACACTCGCTACCTGCAGCAGGTCGACGGGTTCGACGACACGCTGCGGCGGGCGTTCTGCGCCGACGCGGGGCCGACCGGTCTCGACCCGGGTCTGGTCTCGTGGTTCTGCCGCCTCTGGATCGCGCACGAGCGCGTCGTCACGATCTTCAGCCAGGGGGTGAACCAGTCCTCCGCCGGAACCGACAAGGTCAACGCCATCCTGAACTGCCACATCGCCACCGGCCGGATCGGACGGCCCGGGATGGGGCCGTTCTCCGTCACCGGGCAGCCCAACGCGATGGGCGGACGGGAGGTGGGCGGGCTCGCCAACATGCTGGCCTGCCATCTCGACCTCGAGGACCCGATGCATCGCTCGGCCGTCCGCGCCTTCTGGGACGCGCCGCGCATGCCGGAACGGCCGGGCCTGAAGGCCGTCGACATGTTCCGCGCCGTCGCGGACGGGCGCATCCGGGCGCTGTGGATCATGCATACGAACCCGGCCGCCACCATGCCCGAGGCAGACGCCGTGCGCGAGGCGATCCGGTCCTGCGCCTTCACCGTCGTCTCCGACGTGACCGCGGAGACCGACACGGCCCGGCTCGCCGACGTGCTGCTCCCCGCGACGGCCTGGGCCGAGAAGGACGGCACGGTCACCAATTCCGACCGCACGATCTCCCGCCAGCGTGCCGTCCTCCCCCCGCCCGGGCAGGCGCGCCCCGACTGGTGGCACGTCGCCGAGGTCGGGCGGCGCATGGGCTGGGCCCGCGCCTTCGACTACGCCAGCCCGGTCGAGATCTTCCGCGAGCACGCGGCGCTCTCGGGCATCGCCGGCGGCTTCGGGCGGGATTTCGACATCTCCGGCCTCTCCGATCTGAGCGAGGCGGACTACGCGGCCCTGCGGCCGACCCGCTGGCCGGTGGCGGCGAAACGGGGCGGGCGCTTCTTCGCGGACGCACGCTCCTTCCATCCCGACGGACGGATGCGGATGGTTCCGGTCGCGTGGCGTCCGCCGCAGGCCGCGCGCGCGCCGCGCTATCCGTTCCGCCTCAACACCGGCCGCATCCGCGACCAGTGGCACACGATGACGCGCAGCGGCCGCTCGCCCCGCCTGTCGTCGCATCTGGCCGAGCCCTTCGTGGAGATCCATCCCGAGGACGCCGCCCGGCTCGGCGTGGCGCCCGATACGCTGGTCGAGGTCGAGAGCCCGACCGGCCGCGCCGTGCTGCGCGCGACGATCACCGACCGGACCCGACCCGGCACGCTCTTCGCGCCGATCCACTGGACCGGCGAGACCGCGCCCACGGGCCGGATCGACGCGCTCGTCGCCGGGGCGACAGACCCCGTCTCGGGACAGCCCGAAAGCAAGGCCTCGGTCTGCGCGGCCCGTGTCTTCGCGGCGGGCTGGTACGGGTTCGCGGTGTCGCGCCGTCCAGTGCGGCCGGAGAGCGACTATTGGGCCGTCGCGCCGACGCAGGCCGGCTGGCGCGTGGAGATGGCGGGCCGGACGACGCCCGCCGACTGGGAGTCCGCCGCCCGCGCGCTGTTCGACATGCCCGTGGCGGAAAGCCAGGTCCTGACCGACCCCGCCCGCGGTCTGGCCCGGCTCGCCTTCCACGAAGGCGGGCGGCTTCAGGCCGCGCTTTTCGTCGGGCCGGCGCCACTCGGGCTGATGCGCGACTACCTCGCCACCCTGCCGGAGAGCGACGTGCTGACCGGTCGCGCACCCGCCGACCGACCCGATCCCGGCCCGACGCTCTGTGCCTGCTTCAACGTCGGGGTGAACACGATCTTGACGGCCATCGAGACGCGGGGTCTGATGAGCGTCGAAGCGGTCGGCGCGGCGCTGTCGGCGGGCACGAATTGCGGCTCCTGCCGCCCGGAGATCGCGGCGCTCCTCGACGCCGCCCTGACGCGGGAGGCCGCCGAGTGAGCCTTGCTCCCTACGTCCAGATCCTCGCGCGTGGCCAGGGCCGGGCCCGGTCGATGACCTACGACGAGGCGCATGCGGCGATGACCGGCATGCTCGCCCCCGACGCGGACCGGGAGGCGGTCGGCGCGATCCTGATGCTGATGCGGATGAAGGGGGAGACGGCGGAGGAGATCGCGGGCTTCGCCACAGCCGTCCGCACCACGCTCGGAGACTGGCCCGGTGCCGTGCCCGCGCTGGATTGGCCGACCTACGCCGCCGGCCGGACGCGGGGGCTGCCTTGGTTCCTGCTGTCGGCACGGCTCGTCGCGGATGCCGGGGTGCCGGTCCTGCTGCACGGCTGGAACTCGCACCAGTCCACCGGCGCCTCCGTGCGCGAGGCGCTGCCCCGGCTTGGCATCGGCATGGCCGGAAGCGTGCAGGGGGCCGCCGACCGCATCGGCGCGGACGGGATCGCCTACCTGCCGCTCGAGCATCTGAGCCCCGGGTTGATGGCGCTCCTGCGGCTGCGCGACGTGCTGGGCCTGCGCTCCTGCGTGAACACCGTCTGCCGGATGCTGAACCCTGCTGGCGCGTCCGCCGCGGTGCAGGGCGTGTTCCATCCGCCCTACCGCGAGCTGCAGGCCGACGCCGCGCAGCTCATGGGCCTGCCGCGCTTGACCGTCCTGAAGGGCGGGGGCGGCGAGTTCGAGCACCACCCCGCGAAGGACATCGCGATCTTCGGCCTGCGCGACGGCCAGCCGTGGAGCGGCCTCACGGGGCGTCCGGTGGAAGCGCACCAGCGTCTGGCCGATGCGCCCGCCGAGCCCGAGGCGCTCGTCGAGATCTGGACCGGCGCGCGCACGGATGCCTTCGCGGAGGCGATCGTCCTCTCGACCGCGTCCCTCGCGCTCGAGACCGCGGGCGTGGCCGATCCCGAGCGCGTGGCCCGCGACGTCTGGACCGCGCGCAACCGCGACCTCGCCGCCTGAAGCCCGACCGATATTGACGGCGCGCCGGAGCGGGCGCTAACTGATCCCCGACGGCAACGCTGTCGTCACCCCCCGAAGATCGGGCCGATGAGCAAGGCTGCTCGACCTCACGCGACATTCGTCGCGCGTGCGTCGGCGGCCCTTTTTGCGTTCGAAAGGTGTGATCCCATGAAGAACTTTCCGATGTTCCTGCGCATGTCCGGGCGGCGCGTCGTCATCTGCGGGGGCGGGGAGGAGGCGGCGCGGAAGACGCGGCTCGTCCTCAAGACGGAGGCCGAGATCGTGATCCTCGCGCGGGAGCTCGACCCCGAGCTCGCCGCGCTGGTTGCGTCGGGCCGGGCGGTGCAGCAGGCCGAGCTTCGCGCCGATACCTTCGCCAACGCCGCGCTGACCTTCATCGCGACCGGCTGCGTCGCGGCCGATGCCGCGCTGGCCGACCTCGCGCGGGCCGCCGGGGTCGTGGTCAACGTGGTGGACCGGCCCGACCTCTGCGACGCCTACACCCCCTCCATCGTCGACCGCGACCCGGTCGTCGTGGCCATCGGGACCGAGGGCGCCGCACCCGTGCTGGGCCGTGCCATCAAGACCGAGGTCGAGACGATGCTCTCGCCCCGCCTCGGGACCTTCGTCGCGCTGGCCGGTCGGCTGCGCGGCGCGGTGGCGGAGGCCATCGCCCCCGGCGCGCGGCGGGGCTTCTGGGAATGGGCCTTCTCGGGCGAGGCCTGGCGCGCGCATCTCGCCGGGCGCGAGCGGGCTGCGGCGGATCTGCTGAAGGCCGCGATCGCGGAGGGCCGGGCGCCGGAGCCGAAGGGCCATATCGCGCTGGTCGGCGCCGGGCCGGGCGCGCGCGACCTGCTCACGCTGCGGGCCGTGCAGCGGCTGCAGCAGGCCGACGTCATTTTCTACGACCGGCTGGTGGAACCGGAGGTGCTGGAGCTCGCCCGCCGGGACGCCGACCGGGTCTACGTGGGCAAGGAGGTGGGCGCCTGTGCATGGCCGCAGGAACGGATCGTGGCGCTGATCGTGGCCGAGGCCGCCAAAGGGCGGCGCGTCGTGCGGCTCAAGTCGGGCGACCCGTCGATCTTCGGCCGCGCCGCCGAGGAGCTCGCCGCCGCCGAGGCCGCGGGGATCGAGACGGAGGTGGTGCCCGGCGTCACCGCCGCGTCGGCCGCGGCGGCGGTGCTGAAGCGTCCGCTGACCGAACGGGGGGAGATCGACAGCTTCGTCATCACCACCGGCACCTGCCGGCCCGGCGATGCGGGACCGGACCGGTCCCGTCTCGCGCAGCCGGGCACGTCCGCGGCGTTCTACATGGCCGTCGAGAAGGCGCAGGAGGTCAGCCGCGACCTGATCGCGGCCGGGGCGCCGCCGGACTGTCCCGTCGACGTCGTCGCCTCGGTCAGCACGGCCCGCGAGCGGCAGGCGACCACCACGCTGCGCGACCTCGCCGAGACGATCCGCGTGGAGGATCTGCGGAGCCCCGCGATCCTGTTCGTCCGCTACCCAAAATCCTTCGCGGCCGCATCGGCACGGTCCGGTACGCGGCCCGCCTTCGCCTGAGTGCCCGGGATGATCACGGTTTGCCTACCCTTTGGGCAGCGTCCTCCAATTCGCCCCGGTTTTCGACAAGTCGAACGTCGATCGATGCCGGCGCGCCGGATTCCGGAACCGCAGACGTTGCACGACCGAACGTGATACAGTTACCGGAAGGTTAAGACCGAGGGCGGCACGCCGTCGGTCGCGGTCGCAACGGCGCGGCAATTTCCGTCAAGGCCCCAAGGGCCGCAGCAAGGACGCTGCATCTTCGCCCCCTGCGCGGGCGTGGGACAGCGGCTCCGCTTTCCCCGACAGAAATCGCCGCGGATCCGACGACGCTCCGGTTCCGCATCCCAAACCGGGTCGGAGGTCGCATGCGACGCATCACCCACAATACCTGCCGCTCTCGCGCGCATCGGCTGCGCGCTCGGCGATCGCCGGTCGCGTCCGAATACGCCTCCGGCCCCCTCATCTCCGGCCGCTGATCCCGGCCGCCATACCCGATAGAAGGACACACCGTATGTCATACATCCAGCCCAAGGAATTCGCGTCGAAGATGGTCGACGCCGGCGAATCCAAGGTGTTCACCTCGACCAAGGACACGCTGATCCGCGCTTACATGGCTGGTGCGATCCTGGCCCTGGCCGCGGCCTTCGCCGTGACCGTCGCCGTCAATACCGGCAACTTCCTGATCGGCGCGCTGCTGTTCCCGGTCGGCTTCTGCACCCTCTACCTGCTGGGCTTCGACCTTCTGACCGGGGTCTTCACGCTCGTACCGCTGGCGCTCTTCGACAAGCGGCCCGGCGTGACGACGAAGGGAATGCTGCGGAACTGGGGGCTGGTCTTCGTCGGCAACTTCGCCGGCGCGATGACCACCGCGATCTTCATGGCGATCACCTTCACGATGGGCTTCACGCTGGAGCCGAACGATGTGGGCCAGCGCCTGATGAACATCGGTCACGCCCGGACCGTGGGCTATGCCGAGGCCGGGGCCGGCGGCATGCTGACGCTCTTCGTGCGGGCGGTGATGTGCAACTGGATGGTCTCGACCGGGGTCGTCGCGGCGATGATGTCGACCTCGGTGTCGGGCAAGGTCATCGCGATGTGGATGCCGATCCTGATCTTCTTCTATCTGGGCTTCGAGCATTCCATCGTGAACATGTTCCTGTTCCCCATCGGCATCCTGCTCGGCGCCGACTTCACCTGGGGCGACTACCTTCTGTTCAACGAGATCCCGACGGTGATCGGCAACCTCGTGGGCGGCCTGACCTTCGTCGGCGCGATGATCTACGCCACGCATTACCGCGAGTCGCCCAAGCGGAACGCGGCCCTCGCGCGCAACGACGACGCGTCGGCGATGCCGGCCGAGTGAGTCCCCCGGGGCCCCGCCAAGGCGGGACCCTGCTTCATTCGCCGGAGCACGATCATGCCAAGGGACACGACGTCACCGGACGCCCTCCACGTCTCGATCGGTCAGGCCGCCGCCGCGGGCCGGAAGCCGGTCATGCAGGATTTCCACGGCGCCCTTGTTCCGGAAGGAGAGGTGTTGACGTTGAAGGGCATCACACTCGCCGTGGCCGATGGCATCAGTTCCAGCGCGGTGAGCGGCGAGGCGGCGGAAACCGCGATCGGCAGCCTGCTCGACGATTACTATGCGACGCCGGACGCCTGGTCGGTCCGCACCGCCGCGACCCGCGTGATCGCTGCGACGAATGCCTGGCTGCACGGCCGGAACGCCGCGCTGTCCGACATCGACACCGGTCGCGTCACGACGCTCGCCGCGCTGATCCTGAAGGGCCGGGCCGCGCATGTCCTCCATGTCGGCGACAGCCGCGTGCAGCGGATCGCGGGCGGCGCGCTCGAACGGCTGACCGCAGATCACCGCGTCACGCTCGCGGGAGGGCGCAGCTATCTCGACCGGGCGCTTGGCGCGGCGGCGGAGGTCGAGGTCGATTACCGGCGGGTGGCGCTGTCCGAGGGCGACACGTTTCTCCTCACCACCGATGGCGTGCACGATCACATGGACCTGGGCATCGTCCGGGACGCGCTGTCCCGGCCCGATCTCGACGCGGCCGCCCGCGCGATCCTCGAAGCGGCACTGGCGGCGGGCAGCGACGACAACCTCACGGTCCAGATCGTCCGCGTCGACGCCCTGCCGGACGGGGCGGCGAGCCTCGCGCCGGAGGCGGCGGATTTGCCGGTGCCGCCCCTGCCGCGGGCGGGCGACGTCGTCGACGGGTTCCGGATCGTCCGGCCCGTCCAGGCCTCCGCCCGAAGCCACGTGTTCCGCGCGACGGCGGCTGACGGCACGGAGGTCGCGCTGAAGATCCCCGCCTCCGACATCACGCAGGATGCCCGCGCCCTGCGCCGGTTCCAGCTCGAGGAATGGATCGCCCGGCGGGTCGCGTCGCCCCACGTCGTCGCGGCCGGCCCCGCGCCTGACCGGCGCAGCGTCCTTTACGTCACGACCGCATGGGTCGAGGGCACGAACCTGCGACAGTGGATGACCGACCACCCGCGCCCCGCCTTCGAGGAGGTGCGCGGCATCGTCGAACAGGTTGCCGCCGGGCTTCGCGCGTTGCACCGGCGCGAGATGATCCATCAGGACCTGCGGCCCGAGAACGTCATGCTCGACCGCGACGGCACGGCGAAGATCATCGACCTCGGCTCCGTGACCGTGGCGGGGGTGGAGGAGGCCGCCCCGGGATTGCTGGGCGAGATGCCCGGGACGTTCCAGTACACCGCGCCCGAATACCTGTCCGGCGACGCCGTGAGCTGGCGGTCGGACCAGTACGCGCTGGGGGTGCTGGCCTACGAGATGCTGACCGGGCGGCTGCCCTACGGCGCGCAGGTCGCGCGCATCCGCTCCCGGCGGGATCAGGGCCGGCTTCGCTACGAGACGGCGCGCGACGACCGGAGCGGGGTGCCGGACTGGATGGACGCGGCGCTGCGCCGGGCGCTCCATCCCGACCCGCTGCGCCGCTACGACGCGGTGAGCGAGTTCCTCGCCGATCTTCGCCGCCCCGGCCCCGGCTGGAAGGCCGGCCGCCACGTCCCGCTCGCGGAGCGGAACCCCGTTCGTTTCTGGCAGGGAGTGTCGGCCGCGCTGGCCGTGCTCTGTGTCGTCCTCGCCGCCCAACTCGGCGGCCGATAACCCAAGGAGCAGACCATGAAAGACACCCTGACGATCGACACCCTCACCCGGGAGGACGTCACCGCCCTGATCATCGCCGCGAAGAAGCGCGCGGGACTGAGCTGGGAGGGCATCGCCGAGACGATCGGCATGTCGCCCGTGTGGACCCATTCCGCCGCGATGGGCATGAACGCGATGCCGAAGGACAAGGCGGAGGCGCTGGTCGCGGCGCTCGACCTGCCCACGGAGGCGGTCGACGCGCTGACCGAGAGTCCGACCAAGGTCTGGGACCAGACGGTGCCGACCGATCCCTGCATCTACCGCCTCTACGAGATCGTCGGCGTCTACGGACCGACGATCAAGGCGCTGATCCACGAGAAGTTCGGCGACGGGATCATGTCGGCGATCGACTTCGACATGGCAATAGAGCGGGTCGAGAACCCGAAGGGGGACCGCGTCCAGGTCACGATGTCGGGCAAGTATCTCGGCTACAACGCCTGGTGAGGCGGCCCGGCCCGGCGCTTCGTTAGGCCATCGGGTCGAAGACCGACCCGTCGAAGAACCGGTCGGCCGCGAGGATCACGCGGCCGGTCTCGGAAGGCACCGCGGTCGGGTGGTCGAGCGTGCCCTCGACCTTTTCCGACGCGCTTGGCAGGTCGGCGCGGATGCCGCGCAGATGGGCGCGGTAGAGGTCGGTGCGGAACACGGCCTTGGCCGCCGCAATCGACTCGCGCCGGTCGAGCCCGAGGCGCTTGGCGATCCGCATCCCCATCCACGCCGCCTGCGACCGCCAGGGAAAGTTCGCGGCGCCGTCGTGGAAGGTGACGAAGCGGTCGGCGTGCCGGATGTCGCCGTGCGGCGAAGTGACGAAGTCGCCGCGCAACGCGCGCTCGACCAGACCGACGGGCAGATCGAGGTAATCCGGCCGCGCCAGGATCTCCGCCGCCGTGCCGCGCTTCTCCGGTTGGTCGAGCCACCGGCCCGCCTTCCACAGCGCCCGCAGGAGGCCGCCCGCGCGTTCCGGATCGGCCTCCGCCCAGCCACGTCGCGCGGCGACGACCTTCTCGATCGCCGTGTTCCAGATGGCCGAGGTCGGCAACAGCAGCGTCCCGTGGCCGTTCTCCACCGCGAGCGACCCCCAGGGCTCGCCCACGCAGAACGCGTCGATCTCGCCCTGCGCCAACGCCTCGG
This sequence comes from uncultured Jannaschia sp., assembly GCF_947494055.1. Taxonomy (GTDB): domain Bacteria; phylum Pseudomonadota; class Alphaproteobacteria; order Rhodobacterales; family Rhodobacteraceae; genus Jannaschia. The sequence goes on from NZ_CANLTR010000004.1 coordinate 171,851, forward strand.
CCATCAGGGGCGGGGGGACGGTGCGCACCGACAGGGCCTGCGGCGCGGCGAGGCCGAGAGCCTCCAGCCAGTAATAGAGCAGCTCGGCATGCATCGAGAACGGGAAGGGCACCCCAATCCGGAGTTGCCGGCCCAGCCCGATCAACGCCCGCCCGGCGGCCATTGCGTCGGCGAAATCGAAGCGGTAGCCCGCCGCGCGCATCTCCCGGGCGACGTCGCAGCTCACCGTGATCGCGTTGCCCGACAGGTTCAGCGCGGCGAGCACGTCGAGATCGCCCTCGACGCTGCCGAGCCCCAGCGAATTGGCCACGGGGATCGGCGCCAGCATGTGCGCGACGTCGATATGGCCCAGCATCAGGTAGTCGCGCATCGCCGACCAGGAGGGCACGCGCAGGAAGTCGAGCGCGATGTTCTCCTCGGCGGCGAAGCCGATCTCCTGCGCGATCACGAGCGGGGCCGCATCGGTCAGCGGGATGAACCCGACCTTCAGGACCCTGGTCACGACAGGAGCCCCGCCGCCGTCACCAGCGATTCCGCGACGTCCGAGACGCGGCGCCCGGAATCCATCGCCGTCTTGCGCAGGAGCCCGTAGGCCTCCTCCTCCGACAGGCCGCGGGCCTTCATCAGGATGCCCTTCGCCCGGTCGATCACCTTGCGCTCCTCCAGCGCGCGCTTCGTCGTCTCGAGCTCGGTGCGCATGCGTTTGAAGACGTTGAACCGGCTTATCGCGGCATCGAGGATCGGACGGATGCGGTGCGCCTGCAGCCCGTCGACCACGTAGGCCGACACGCCGGCCTCCACCGCCGACTTGGTCAGCGTGTCGTCCGAGCGGTCGACGAACATCGCCACCGGCCGGTCGAGCGGCCCCGACGCGATGGCCAAGTCCTCGAGGCTGTCGCGCGACGGGCTCTCGACATCGATCAGCACCACGTCCGGTTGCCGTTCGGCGACGTGCCGCGCAAGGCCGGAGGATTCCGAGACGACGGAGATCGCGAAGGCGTCGCCGCCCGACAAGCCGTCGACGATCTGCCGGGCCCGGTCGGGATCGGATTCGACGACGAGGATCGAGAGCTTTCCCTGCATCGCTCGATTCTGCGCCGCAGAAAGATGCGATGCAAGGATCGCAGCGGGGATCTGTTCGGGTGCCGACGCCGCAGGGGCCCCGCGGGCGTTCGGGCTCGCGGCTTGATGCAGACGCTGCCCATTTCGGACGCAGGACAGGGCCCGGCTGCCCAATTCGGCAGCGCCGCCTGACCTGTGCCCGGCTCCGGCGCGTGAGGCTGGACACGGGTGCGATGATCGGGGCAGGGTGGTCCAAACGGCCGCTGGGGGCGGCCAAGGGCAATCGGGCCCCGCTACACGCCGGACGACCGGGGTGGCGGGGCTTTTTTCGTTTTGCGGGGGGCGATGACGCTCAGGCTCGGATTGATCTTCTCGACGACCGGATCCTATGCCGCGCTGGGGCAGAGCGCGCTGGCCGGGGCGCTGGGTGCCATCGCGGCGCTGCGTGCGGAGGGTGTCGCGATCGAGCCGGTGATCCGCGATCCCGGCGGCGACGTGGCCCGCTACGAGGCGGAGACGACGGCGCTGCTGGAGGACGGGGTGCAGCACATCCTCGGCGCGATCACCTCCTGGAGCCGCAAGGAGATGATCCCGGCGCTGGAGCGGGGCGGGGGACTCCTGTGGTATCCGTGCCCCTACGAGGGTTTCGAGAGCAACGACCACGTCGTCTATCTCGGCGCCGCGCCCAACCATCACGTCCTGCCGGCGACGGACTGGATCGCGCGGCAGGGGATGCGGCGGGCGTATCTTGTCGGCTCGAACTACGTGTGGGGCTGGGAGACGCTGCGGCTGGCGCGGGAGCGTCTGGAGGCGCGGGGCGTGGAGATCGTCGGCGAACGGTTCGTGCCGCTAGGCTCCGACCGACACGGGCATGTGGTCGAGGAGATTTGCGCGCGGGACGCCGATTGCGTGATCGACAGCCTGATCGGGCCGACCAACGCCAGCTTCCTGCGCGACCTCGCCGCCCGCGACCCGGGTCGCGTCGGCCGGCCGGGCCATGTCGTGAGCTTCAACCAGACCGAGGCCGATCTCGACGCGCTCGGCCCGGCCGCCGAGGGGCTTCTCTCCGCCGGTTGCCTCTTCGAGGATGATGCGGACGTGGCGCTGCAGGAAGTAGCGCGGCGCTACGCCCCGAACGGCCGCGTCTCGGCCTTCCTCGCGAGTGCCCATGCGGCGGTCGAGATCCTTGTCGAAGGCGTTCGTCGGGCCGGGACGGACGCGCCGCGCGCCGTGTTCCGCGCCGTTGCCGAGCGGCCCGTGATCACGGCGATGGGGGAGGTCCGGATCGACCCGGTGCTGCGCCACGCCGCGCTCGCCCCTCGGTTGGCATTGGCGACAGGCGGGCGGTTCCGCGTGATCGAGTGGGCCGCGGACCTCGAGTCGGCCGATCCTTACCTCACCGCGCAGCGTGCCCATCTCTCCCAGCCGCGACCCGATCTGAGGATCGTCCGATGAGCCGCGCGCCGCTCCACAACTTCGCAGGCCGTTCGGCGCTCGTCCTGCATCGCTCCGAGGGGCCGGGCCGGGAGATCGCTTCTCGCTGCGACCGGCTCGGCATCCGGGCGCCGATGCTGCGGGGCGACGTGACCGCCGAAGACATGGCGAAGATCGACATGGTGATCCTCGACATCGACACGGGCGACGACGGTCAGCTGCCCTGGGCGCCGGGGCAGGCGCCGGTGCCGGTGATCGGGCTCGTCGGTTCGGAGAGCCCCGGTCGGCTGGCCTGGGCTCTGGCGCAGGAGGTGGACGCCTACCTGCCGCTCTCGGCGCTGGGCAACCTGTTCTCGGCCCTGGTGATCGCGCACGAGACCTTCGCGCAGAAGGCCGAACGTCGCCGGCGCGAGGCACGGGTGGCGGAGCGCAATGCCGGGCGGCTCGACGTGATCCGTGCCGTGCTGGCACTCCGGGAGGCGAACGGCGACGAGGCGGTCGCGCTGAAGCAGCTTCGCGCGATGGCGATGGTCGAGCGGATCAGCCTGGAGGAGGCCGCGCGACGGATCCTGTCCGAGGGGCATGCCGCGCGGACGGCGCGCCGATGAGCGCCACTGCCGAGGCCCCCGTGCGGCGTCCGCAGGGCGTGCTGCGCCAGCTTCTGGGTCGACCGCGCGCCGCGTTCGGCCTTGTCGTCATTGCGGTCATGGTCACGGCCGCGCTCTTCGCCCCGTGGCTCATGCCGCACGATCCCTTCGCGCAGAGCTTCGACGGGCTCGACCTGATGGGTGCGCCGCTGCCGCCCGGGGGCGCCTATCCGCTGGGCACCGACCTGCTTGGACGCGACCTCGCCTCGCGGCTGATCCTCGGCACGCGCACGTCGCTCATCATCGGCGTGGTGGCGAACGGGATCGCCGTGGTGCTCGGCGCGGGCGTGGGCATCACCGCCGGCTATTTCTGCGGCTGGACGGCAGCGATCCTGATGCGGTTCACCGACCTGATGATGGCGTTCCCCGCGCTCCTCCTCGCCATCGTGCTGGCCGCGATCTTCCAGCCGTCGCTGATGATCGTGGCGCTGGTGATCGCGATGGTGAACTGGGTGCAGATGAGCCGGGTAATCTATACCGAGACGCGCAGTCTCGCGGAGCGGGAATTCATCCAGGTCCAGCGCGCGATCGGCTCGGGTCCCCTGCGCATCCTCGGGCGCCATCTGCTGCCGCATCTGCTGTCGTCGATCATCGTGTTCGGGACGCTCGGCATCTCCACCACCGTGCTGCTGGAGGCGACGCTCAGCTATCTCGGCGTGGGCGTGCAGCCGCCGATGCCGTCCTGGGGCAACATCATCTTCGAGAACCAGACCTACTTCTCGACCGCGCCCTGGCTCGTCTTCATTCCCGGGCTGCTGATCGTGCTTCTGGCGCTGGCCTTCAACCTCGTGGGCGACGCGCTGCGCGACGTGCTCGACCCGACGCTGAAGGGGCGGCACTGATGGGCGCCTACATTCTCCGCCGCCTGCTGGAGAGCGCGCTGATCCTGCTCGGGATCACCCTCGTGACCTTCGTGCTCCTCTACCTCGTGCCCGCCGATCCGGCGCGGCAGATCGCCGGCCGGTCGGCCACGGCGGAGACGGTGGCGAACATCCGCGATCAGCTTGGGCTGAACGACCCGCTCTTCGTGCAATACGGCCGCTACCTCTGGAACCTCGCGCAGGGCGACATGGGCCGCTCCTACCTTCAGCGGGCGGAAGTGGCGGACCTGATCGCCGCGCGGCTGCCGGCGAGCCTGCTGCTGATGCTGTCGGCCATCGTCACGGAACTGATCATCGGGCTCACCATCGGCGTCGTCGCCGCGCTGCGCCGCAACCGGCCAATGGATCATTCGCTGATGATCTTCTCCTTCGTGTCGATTTCCGCCCCGCAATTCGTGATCGGCATTCTGCTTCTCTACGTTTTCGCGGTGAAGCTCGCCTGGTTCCCGATCGGCGGCTACGGCACGGCGGCACATTTCGTGCTGCCGTCGCTGACGCTCGGCCTGCTTGGTGCTGGCTGGTATTCCCGGATGATGCGATCCTCGATGATCGACGTGCTGAGCCAGGACTTCGTCCGCACGGCGCGTGCCAAGGGGCTGGCGAAGGTCCGCATCGTCACGCGCCACGTCATCCCGAACGCGATCCTGCCCATCATCGCAATGATCGGGATCGATATCGGCCTGTTCATGTCCGGCATCGTCGTCGTCGAGAGCGTGTTCGGATGGCCGGGGATCGGCCAGCTCGCCTGGCAGGCCATCCAGCGCATCGACATCCCCGTCATCATGGGCGTGACGATGGTGTCGGCGGCGGCGATCGTGATCGGCAACCTGCTGGCCGACCTCGCGGCGCCGCTCATCGACCCCCGCATCAAGACCAAGTGACCAATAGAGGAGAGACAACATGACACGCACCCTACTGACCGGCATCGCGACGCTCGCGCTCACCGCCACCGGGGCGCTGGCCCAAGTGGACGAGAACGCGCCGCAGGGCGGCGAGATGGTCGTCACCTACCAGGACGACGTCGCCACGCTGGACCCGGCCATCGGCTACGACTGGCAGAACTGGTCGATGATCAAGTCGCTCTTCGACGGGCTGATGGGCTACGAGCCGGGCACGACGACGCTGCGCAACGAACTGGCGGAGAGCCACGAGATCTCCGGGGACGGCCTGACCCATACCTTCGCGCTGAAGGACGGGATCACCTTCCACAACGGTCGCGAGATCACCGCCGAGGACGTGAAATATTCGCTCGAGCGGGTGACGAACCCCGAGACGCGCAGCCCCGGCGCGGGCTTCTTCTCGATGATCGAGGGCTTCGACAGCTGGAACGCGGGCGAGGGCGAAGGCCTGTCGGGCGTCACCGTGATCGACGACAAGACGGTCGAGATCACGCTCTCTCGCCCCGACGCCACGTTCGGACACGTCATGGCGCTGAACTTCGCCTCCGTCGTGCCGCAGGAGGCCGTCGAGGCGTCGGGCGAGGATTTCGGTCGTGAGCCCGTCGGCTCGGGCGCCTTCCGTCTCGCCGAATGGACGCCCGGCCAGCAGCTCGTCTTCGAGCGGTTCGAGGACTACCACCGCGAAGGCGTGCCGAAGCTCGATCAGGTCACGTTCAGCATCGGGCTGGAACCCACCGTCGCGCTCCTGCGGCTGCAGAGCGGGGAGGCCGACGTCCCGGGCGACGGTATCCCGCCGGCGCAGTTCCTTCAGGTGATGAACGACCCGGCGCAGGCCGAGCGCGTGGTCGAGGGCGGACAGCTCCAGACCGGTTACATCACGCTGAACACGCAGATGGCGCCGTTCGACAACGTGGATGTCCGCAAGGCCGTCAACATGGCGATCAACAAGGATCGCATCACCCAGATGATCAACAACCGCGCGGTCCCGGCCAACCAGCCGCTGCCGCCGACGATGCCGGGCTACGCCGAGGATTACGAGGGCTACGCCTACGACCCCGAGGCCGCGATACAGATGCTGGCCGATGCCGGCTTTCCCGACGGCTTCACGACCGAGCTCTACGTGATGAACGTCGATCCCAATCCGCGCATCGCGCAGGCCATCCAACAGGACCTAGCCGAGATCGGCGTGACCGCCGAGATCCGCTCGCTCGCGCAGGCCAACGTGATCGCGGCCGGCGGCGAGGCGGACCAGGCGCCGATGATCTGGTCGGGCGGCATGGCCTGGATCGCGGATTTCCCGGACCCGTCGAACTTCTACGGCCCGATCCTCGGCTGCGCCGGCGCGGTGCCGGGCGGCTGGAACTGGGCGTGGTACTGCAACGAGGAGATCGACGCGCGCGCCGCCGAGGCCGACGCGATGACCGGCGAGGGGCAGCAGGGGGGCCGCGAGGACGCCTGGCGGCAGATCTACCTCGACATCATGGAGGACGCGCCCTGGGTGCCCGTCTTCAACGAGCAGCGCTTCACGCTCCATTCCGAGGGCGTGGCCGGCGACGACACCCTGTTCGTCGATCCGGTCCACATTCCGGTGAACTACGACTACATCTACGCGACCGAGGCCGAGTGATCCCATGTGCAAGCATTGCGACTACACGATCCACGGGCGCCATCACCACGGCTGGGACAATGCCATCCCGCCCGCCGAGACGGTGGCTCCGGGAAGCCGCATCCATTTCCGCTGCCTCGACAGCTCCGGCGGTCAGTTCACGCGGGAGAGCACCACGGCGGACGTGCCGAAGCTCGATTTCGACCTCATCAACCCCGTCACCGGTCCCGTCTATGTCGACGGGGCCGAGCCGGGGGACGTGCTCAAGGTCACGCTCGAGGCGTTCCACCCGTCGGGCTTCGGCTGGACGGCGAACATCCCGGGCTTCGGGCTTCTGGCCGACCAGTTCCCCGACCCGCATCTGAAGGTCTGGGACTACGACGCGGGCAGCCTCGCCCCCGCGCTGTTCTCCGACACGGCGCGGGTGCCGCTCAAGCCCTTCGCGGGCACGATCGGGCTCGCGCCAGCGGAGGCGGGGCACCATTCGGTCGTCCCGCCGCGGCGGATGGGCGGCAATCTCGACATCCGCGACCTTGCCGCGGGCACGACGCTCTACCTGCCAGTCGAGGTGGCGGGCGCGCTCTTCTCCATCGGCGACACCCACGCCGCGCAGGGTGACGGCGAGGTCTGCGGCACCGCCATCGAGAGCCCGATGGACGTGGAGGTGACGCTCGACCTCGTGAAGCAGACGCATCTCGCGAACCCGCGCTTCACCACGCCCGGACCGGTCACGCGGCATCTCGACGCGAAGGGCTACGAGGCGACGACGGGCGTGGGGCCGGACCTGATGGCGGGGGCGCGGGACGCGGTCTCCGCGATGATCGACCTGCTGTCTAGGGAGCACGGCTTCTCGGCGGAGGACGCCTACCTGCTCTGCTCGGTGGCGGGCGACCTGCGCATCTCGGAGATCGTCGACATGCCGAACTGGGTCGTGTCCTTCTACTTCCCCCGCATCGTCCTCGAATGAGCGCGAAGGACGATACCGGACGGGGCGGCCGCCGCCCCGTCCTCTCGGTCCGTGACCTCACCGTGCAGGTCGCGACCGAGGCGGGCGCGAAGACCGTGCTCGATGGCCTGTCCTTCGACCTCGTGGCGGGCGAGACGCTTGCGCTCGCCGGCGAGAGCGGGTCGGGCAAGTCGATGACGGCGCTAGCGATCATGGGCCTTCTGCCGAAGCCCATGGCCCGGATCACGAGCGGCGCCATCCGGCTGGGCGAGACGGAACTGACCACGCTCGACGAGGCCAATTATCGCCGCATCCGCTCGGCGCGGATCGCGATGATCTTCCAGGAACCGATGACGTCGCTGAACCCGCTGATGCGCGTCGAGACGCAGCTTTGCGAAGTTCTGCTCGAGCACGGTATCTGTGCCCGCGGGGAGGCGCCCGCCCGCGCCCTGCGCCTCCTGCAGGACGTCCGCCTGACCGAGCCGGAACGGCGGCTGAAGCAATATCCGCACGAGCTTTCGGGCGGGATGCGCCAGCGGGTGATGATCGCGATGGCGCTGGCCTGCGAGCCGGAGGTCCTGATCGCCGACGAACCGACCACCGCGCTCGACGTGACGGTGCAGGCGGAAATCCTCGATCTCGTCCGGACGTTGCAGCGCGAGCACGGGACGGCCGTCCTGATGATCACCCACGACATGGGCGTGGTGGCCGAGATGGCCGACCGTGTCGTCGTCCTGCGCGCCGGACGCGAGGAGGAGCAGGCCCCGGTCCGCGACCTCTTTGCCGCGCCGCGCACCGACTATGCGCGCGCGCTTCTCGCCGCCGTGCCGCGCCTCGGCACCGCGTCCGCGCGCCCCGAGCGGGCGGAGGCTCGCAAGGTCGTCGAGGTGGACGACCTCTCAGTCCGCTTCGACCTCGCCGGCGGACTGCTCAACCGGACCGTCGCACGGGTCCATGCGGTCGAGAACGTGTCGTTCCACATCCACGCGGGCGAGACGCTGGCGCTGGTGGGCGAGTCGGGCTGCGGCAAGTCCACCATCGGCAAGGCGCTCATGGGCCTCGTCCCGTGGCAGGGCTCGATCCGCGTCGACGGAGTGCAGACAGGCGGCCGGTCGCGCGCCGCCATGCGGCCGGTGCTGCGCGATATCCAGATGGTGTTCCAAGACCCCGGCGCCTCGCTCGACGCGCGGATGCCGGTCGGCGCGCAGGTGACGGAGCCGATGCGGGTCCACGGCCTCGTCGCCGGTTCGGAGTTGGGCGACCGGGCCGAATGGCTGTTCCGGCGGGTCGGTCTCTCGCCCGACATGCTGCGGCGCTACCCGCACGAATTCTCCGGTGGCCAGCGGCAGCGGATCTGCATCGCCCGCGCGCTCAGCCTCGGGCCCAAGGTCATCGTCGCCGACGAGAGCGTCTCCGCCCTCGACGTGAGCGTGCAGGCGCAGGTGCTCGACCTCTTGCGCGAACTTCAGGAGGCGGACGGGCTGGCCTATCTCTTCATCAGTCACGACATGGCGGTGGTCGAGGGGGTCGCGGACCGGGTCATGGTCATGCGTCTGGGCCAGGTGATGGAGGAGGGGCCGCGCGACGCCGTGCTCCGCGATCCCCGCCATCCTTATACGCGACGCCTGCTCGCCGCCGTGCCGGTGCCCGACCCGACCCGCGCCCGCCCGCCGATACCCGACACGGCCGGGATCGAGGCGGCAAGCCCGATCTTCCCCGTCGGCCGCGGCCCGGCCCGGGTCGCCCTCGAGGAGGCGCGACCCGGCCACCGCGTTGCCCGCGCGACGTGATCCCCCTTGACGAGACCTTCCCCCGGACACTGGACGACCTGCCACCCGAGGCGACGACGGTGTGGTTGTTCGAGGATCGGGCCGCCCGCGCGGCGGCGGAGCGGAACGCGGCGGAGGGAGGGCGCACGATCCGCATCCGCTCGGCCTACAAGACGCTGCTCCACCACGTCCTGGAGGACGGTCTGCTCGACGACGCGCGGCGGGCGGTGATCCGTTATCCCGTCGTGCCGAACGTGGCGGCCGACCGGTTCCGGCTGGAATGCTACCCGCTGCATGCGCTCGTGCCCGATTGCGAGATCGCCTTCGTGCCCGACCTGCAGGACGGCCCCGACCTGCCCGTCTACACGGTGGAGACCGAGCGGGGTCGCCACCGCGTCCCGGTCCCGGTGCGCTGGCGTGCGGGCGCGGACGGGCGGCCCGTGCTCGGCGCTTGCGGTTGGCTGGCCCGGGGGGACGCGGGCGAGCCGCTCGAAACGGAGTACGAGGCCATCTTCGCGCGGGCTTGCGCGGCGCTTCATGCGCTGCCGCTCGACCCTCTCGACCCTCTCGACCCTCTCGACCCTGCCGAGCCCGACGGCCCGTTCTTCGCGCGCCTGTCGGTCGAGGTCACGCTGCCGGCGGCGGACATGCCCCTTCCGGTCGGGCACGAGCGTGTCTCGCTCGCGGAGGCGATGCACGAGGAGATCTACTTCGCCGGGCTCGAGATCTTTCGTCGCCGGTTGAGCCTCTCGCCCGGCGCGCGGAACGTGCGTTGCGGGCAGATCGTCCCGCGCGTCCTCGCCGGCGGCGTGCCGGGCCTGCGGATGCAGGTCGCGACGCCGGAGGTCGAGACGGCTGACCTCGATGATCCGGACCTGCCCGATCTCGACACCGTGGCGCACTGGCTGACCCCGGCGCAGATCGCCGGCCATCTCGACCGGATCGGCGGCGTGCCCTTCGCCGGACGGTCGCGACAGGGCCGGACGATCCCGGGCCGGTTCGTTGCGGGGACGGGCCGGGCCACGCTGGCGATCTCGGGCGGGCAGCACGCCAACGAGAGCACGGGCATCGTCGGTGCGCTCCGCGCCGCGCGCGACCTTGCCGCCGAGGGCCGCGCGAGCTTCACCGTGACGCCGCTGGAGAACCCCGACGGCTATGCCGTCTTTCGCGACCTCTGCCGCGCCCGGCCGCACGACATGCACCACGCCGCCCGCTACACGGCGAGCGGCGCGGATCTGGGCCACGCGCCGGACTGCCCGGAACGTGACGTCCGGAACCGGGCGCGGGCGCATCTGCCGGCGGAGGTCCATCTCAACCTGCACGGCTACCCAAGCCACGAATGGACGCGCCCGCTCTCGGGCTACATCCCGGACGGCTTCGCGGGCTGGACGATCCCCAAGGGTTTCTTCCTGATCCTGCGCCATGCACAGGACGCGGCGGCGTTGGGGCGGGTCGTCCTCGACGCGGCACTGGGCGCGCTCGCGGCCTGTCCCGAGATCGGGGCGCAGAACCGACGGATGCTGACGCTCTACGATCGATACGTCTCCGAACGCGCCTTCGCCGTCCATGCGGGCTGCATCCCCTACGTGACCGGCATCGAGGCGGAAGCGGACTACCCGGTGACGCTCATCACCGAAGCGCCGGACGAAACCATCCGTGGTGAGGCGTTCCGCATCGCGCAGGCCGCCCATGCCCGCGTCGTCCGCGCGGTGGCCGCGGCGCTCGGCTCCGATCGGGACGACGAGCCGAGCCTCGACGATAGTCGTTGACTGCCGCGTCGGGGGGCGTTCGATCGGCGCCTCGATTGCGTGGCGCGAATGTCAGGCCGCCTTGGTGCTGGCCGTCACGTAGTTCACCGACAGGTCCCGCTCCGAAAGCCGCCATGACCAGGTGAGCGGGTTGAAGACGAAGCCCATCCGGTCCACCGGCGCGAGGCCCGCCCGGCGGATCAGGTCGTAGAGCTCGTCCGGCGTGATGAACTTCGACCAGTCATGCGTGCCCTTCGGCAGCCAGCGCATCACCTGCTCGGCCCCGAAGATCGCCATCACCCAGGATTTCGGGTTCCGGTTGAGCGTCGAGCAGACCATGAGCCCGCCGGGCCGCAGGAGCCGCTGGCAGGCGGTCAGATAGGCGAGCGGGTCGGCGACATGCTCGACCACCTCCATGTTGAGGACGACGTCGAAGGACGCCTCGCCGGTCTCGACCAGCGCCTCGGCGGTGGCGTGGCGGTAATCGATGTCGAGGCCGGACTGCGCCGCATGGGCCTGCGCCACGGGAATGTTGCGCTCGGCCGCGTCCACGCCCACCACCTTCGCTCCGAGCCGCGCCATCGGCTCCGCCAGCAGGCCGCCGCCGCAGCCGATATCGAGGATGCGCAGGCCGTCGAAGGGTCGCTCGGCGCGAAGGTTGCGATCGAACTCACCGGCGATCTGCGTCGTGATGTAATCCAGCCGGCAGGGGTTCAGCATGTGCAGCGGTTTGAACTTGCCCTCCGGATCCCACCATTCGGCGGCTATCGCCTGGAACTTCTCGATTTCGCCCGGATCGATCGTGGTGGTCATCTTCGTCTCCGTCGCAAAGGGGCCTTTCGGTGTCGGCCTGGCAGTCTATATAGCCCGAACATGGATCAGCATGCCCATCAGACCACCGCCAGCACGCTCTTCCCGCCGTGCGATCCGTTCGACCAGCAGATGGTGGAGATGGGCGGCGGCCACACGCTCTATGTCGAGCAATGCGGCAATCCCGACGGTCTGCCGGTCGTCGTGCTGCATGGCGGTCCGGGGGGCGGCTGCTCGCCGATGATGCGACGGTTCTTCGATCCCGCGATCTGGCGCGTGATCCTGTTCGACCAGCGTGGCTGCGGCCGGTCGCGACCCCATGCCGCCGTCGTCCAGAACACGACATGGCATCTGGTGGAGGATATCGAACGCCTGCGCGCCATGTTCGGCATCGATCGCTGGGCCGTGTTCGGCGGCTCCTGGGGCGCGACGCTGGGGCTGATCTACGCGATCACCCATCCCGATCGGGTGGCGCACCTTTTCCTGCGCGGCGTGTTCCTGATGGAGCAGCGCGAGCTCGACTGGTTCTACGGCGGCGGCGTCGGCGCGTTCTGGCCCGAGCAATGGGCGCGCTTCGCGGAGATGATTCCGGAAGGCGAGCGCGACGACCTGATCGCCGCCTACAACCGCCGCCTCTTCGACCGACCGCCGCACGAGCAGGTGCGTTTCGCGCGCGCCTGGGCGGCGTGGGAGAACGCGCTCGCCTCGGTCTCCTCGCAGGGGCGCTCGGGCGAGCCGGGGGGCGAATACGCCCGCGCCTTCGCGCGGCTCGAGAACCATTACTTCACGAATCGCGGCTTTCTCGACCACGACGGGTGGATACGCGCCAACCAGCACCGGATAGCGCATCTTCCGGGCGACATCGTGCAGGGACGCTACGACATGATCTGTCCGCCCGCCTCGGCCTACGCCATTGCGGCGAACTGGCCGGACGTGCGCCTCGACATCGCGCCTTTCGCGGGGCATGCCCTCTCCGAGCCGGGAATCGCCGAGCGGCTGGTCGCGGCCACGCGGCGCGTCGGCGAGGTTCACGCGCAAGCGATGCATTTCTGACCGCCAGCCAGCGCGCGGGCCATCGAACGCGGAGGACGGAGATTGCAGATCGAGGATACCGAACTCGACGCCGTGAAGATCATCACGCCCCGGCGCTTCGGCGACGCACGCGGCTTCTTCGCGGAGACGTGGAACGCCCGGGCCTTCGCGGAGCTCGGCATCGAGGCCGAATTCGTTCAGGACAACCATTCCCTCTCCGAGATGGCCGGCACGATCCGCGGCCTGCACTTTCAGGCGCCGCCGCATGGACAGGCCAAGCTCGTGCGCTGCGGGCGCGGGCGTCTCTTCGACGTGGCCGTGGACATCCGCGCGGGCTCGCCGACCTACGGCCGGTGGACGGGCGCGGAACTCAGCGCCGAGAACGGCCGAATGTTGTGGATTCCCGAGGGCTTCGCGCACGGCTTCGTCACCTGCGAGCCCGCGACGGAGATCGTCTACAAGTGCACGGGCTTCTACGCGCCCGAGGCCGATGGCGGGGTCCGGTGGGATTCCTGCGGCATCGACTGGGGCCTGACGGGCGAGCCGATCCTGTCGGAGAAGGACGCGACCGCGCCGCAACTCGCCGACTTCGAGACGCCGTTTACCGGTGGGACGTCGCAAGCTTGATCGGTGGATCGCGGTCGGGCGTTTACCGGTAAACCTCTTTGCCGTTTGCAAGCCGGTCCGAAGCGAGCATGACGCGGCAGGACGTCCGGTACGCGACCGGGCCAAGGAAGGAGCGATAGGGCGATGAAGCTTCTGGTGACGGGCGGCGCGGGGTTCATCGGTTCCGCCGTGGTGCGGCAGGCGGTGCGCGCGGGGATGGAGGTCGTCAATCTCGATGCGCTGACCTACGCAGCGTGTCTCGAAAACGTGGCCGAGGTCGCAGACGCGCCGAATTACGCCTTCGTTCAGGCCGACATCACCGACCGCGCGGCGCTCGACGCGGCTTTCGCCGAACATGTGCCCGACGCGGTGATGCACCTTGCCGCCGAGAGCCACGTGGACCGCTCTATCGACGGGCCGGGCGCCTTCATCGAGACCAACGTGACGGGCACCTACAGCATGCTGGAGGCGGCACGTGCACACTGGACCCGGGCGGGCAAACCCGAAGGCTTTCGCTTCCACCACATCTCCACCGACGAGGTGTTCGGCTCGCTCGGGCCGACGGGGCAATTCACGGAAGCGACGCCCTACGATCCCCGGAGCCCCTATTCGGCGTCCAAGGCCGCCAGCGACCACCTCGTGCGCGCCTGGCACGAGACCTACGGCCTGCCGATCCTGCTGACGAACTGCTCGAACAATTACGGCCCGTTCCACTTCCCCGAGAAGCTGATCCCCGTGGTGATCCTGAACGCGCTGCACCGCCGGCCGATCCCGGTCTACGGCGCGGGCGAGAACGTGCGCGACTGGCTTTACGTGGAGGACCACGCCGACGCGCTGCTGACGGTGCTGCGGCGGGGCGAGGTCGGGCGGAACTACAATATCGGCGGCGAGAACGAGGCACGCAACATCGACCTCGTCCGCACCATCTGCGGTATCCTCGACGAGCTGCGCCCTGACGGCGCGCCGCATGCCGATCTGATCGAGTTCGTGACCGACCGGCCCGGGCACGACGCGCGCTACGCCATCGACCCGTCGCGGATGCGGGAGGAATTGGACTGGCGCCCCTCGGTGACGCTTGAGGAGGGGCTGGCGCGGACCGTGCGCTGGTATCTCGACAACGAGGCCTGGTGGCGGCCGCTCCTCGACCGCGAAGGGGTCGGCGCGCGGCTCGGGAAGGCGTCGTGACCGTCCTCGTCTTCGGCCGCACCGGACAGGTCGCGCGGGAATTGGCGCGGGCTTCGGAAGACGTGACCTGCCTCGGGCGGGGGGAGGCCGACCTGTCCGTGCCGGGCGCGTGTGCCGCCGCGATCGAGCGCACGGCCCCGCGCGCGGTGATCAACGCCGCCGCATGGACCGACGTGGACGGGGCCGAGACCTCGGAGGCGGAGGCGACGCGTATCAACGGCGATGCGCCGGGCGAGATGGCGCGGGCCTGCGCCACGGCGGGCATCCCGTTCGTCCACATTTCCACGGACTACGTCTTCGACGGCAGTGGCGAGACGCCTTGGGCCCCCGGCGACCCCACCGGCCCGCTCGGCGCCTACGGTCGCTCCAAGCTCGCGGGCGAGGACGCGGTGCGGGAGGCCGGAGGGCAATTCGCGATCTTGCGGACGAGCTGGGTCGTCTCCGCGCACGGCCGCAACTTCGTGACGACCATGCTGCGCCTCGGGGCGGAACGCGACGCGCTGAACATCGTGGCGGACCAGATCGGCGGGCCGACCCCGGCGCGCGACATCGCCGGAACCTGCCTCACGCTCGCCAGGAGCCTGAGCGCCGGTGGCTCGTCCGGCACCTACCATTTCGCGGGCGCACCCGACGTGAGCTGGGCCGGCTTCGCAGACGCGATCTTCGACGCCGCCGGACTCGATTGCGTGGTGACACCGATCCCGTCCTCGGACTACCCAACGCCTGCTCGACGGCCCCTGAACTCGCGGCTCGATTGCGCGTCGCTTCGTAGCGACCACGGTATCGACCGTCCCGACTGGCGGAAAGGCCTCGCCGTGATCCTCTCGGATCTGCGTCGGGGATAGAGACAGCGCGTTCGCGCCGCGTCTAGCCGATCGTCTCAATGTTGAGGTTGGTGTCGATGTAGCTCTGCGAGACGAGCGGATTGCTCGGCCGCATGAAGCAGAGCAGGTGTCCGTCCTCGGGGACGATGAACCGGCCGAGATCGACCTCCAGCCGCGACCAGTGGTCGCCCACCTCCACCCCGTTCAGCCCGTGCACGAGAATGCGCGTCGTCTGCGCGTCGCTTGCCCAGACCTCGCCCGCCGGGCCGTGCTGCAGGTACATGCGGAAGTCGAACTGGCCGATATCGTTGGACGTGCCGCGGTAGGTGCCCGTCAGGCGCGAAAGCTCGCGTCCCTTCTCCACGAAGGGCCCGACATATTTCCAGTCCAGGTCCGGCTCCGCCCCGAAGCCCCCGCTCGCGGTGTAGGTCTCGGTATCGGCGCCGGAGAAGGTCGAGAACCGGACCCAGCGATTGTTCGTGTAGCACGTCCAGCGACCGCGAATCGTGTCGGCGCGCTTCTGGCGGAAGCCGGACGGGAAGGAGACGGCGCCGGAAGCCGGATCCACGCGCAGCGCGGTGTTCCAGGCTGCCCCGTTCGCGCTGACCTTGATCGCGAAGCCGTCCGGCCCGACGCATCCCATCTCGGCGCGTCCCGAGTAGCCGGACTGGAACAGCAGGCTCGCCGTGTCGCGTTCCGCGGACTTGTTGATCTTGAGCTGGTGTCCCCCGCCGTCGTGGTTCAGCAGCGTCGCCGCCGCCGAGACCGTCAGGCGGTTCGTCGCGTCGGCCGTGGCGTTGATGCCGAAGACGTCGGCCGTCTCGATGGGTTGGGCGGGCCCGGGAGCGGGTTCAGTGGTCCCGCCCGAACCGCCGGTCTCGCCCTGAACCGCCGTCCAGGCCGTGCCGTCGAAGACGACGTCCCGGGACAGTGCCTCGACATGGAATCGCCAGCCACGGGCCGGCGCGATGAAGGCCCAAGCATTGTCCTCGCGCACAGCGATGGCGTTCTCGTGGCCCGCCCAGTCCCCTGTCGCGCCAGCCGCCACAATATGACGTGCGCCGTTCTCGGGTGCGGCAGGCGGTGTCGGCCGGTCGATGTCGGCGACGACGGGCTGAACCAGCGCGTCGAGTCGGCGCAGCGCCTCGTTGTGCGTGATGTGCTTCTGGGCCTGATTGCCCTGGATCAGGGGAAGCGACAGGATCGTGGTATCTTCTTGCATGGATGTGGGGCCTCCGGCGATCTGAAGTTCCGGAACCTCGGCGCGAGCGGTTAACGGTTTGTTAACGCATCTTGCAACGCGGTGATGTGCCGTCATTCCACCCTTCGCGGATGCGGGGCGTTGCCCGGGCGGCCATATGCGCCAGATGGGCAACAGCCGCGGCACCATATTCGACGCGCATCGGCCGATCCATGCCTGCCACGTTGCCGCCGGAATGCACTTGGCATAGCAAAGCCGGATTGTGGCCCGCGACGGCGGGCCGTTAAGGAGGCGTTTTGTCCAAGCTTTCTGATGTCCGGACATCGCGCATGGAGACGCTGCTGCGCTCTCTGAGCCGGCGCCACAAATACACGCTCTTCCTCGTCTGCGACCTCGTTCTGGTCGTCTTCTCGCTGGCGGTGACCCTCTGGGCCATGCATCTGCCGGCCGGCTTTCCGCCCCCTGGCGTGGCCTTGATCGTCGCGGCCCCGATCCTGTCGGTGACGGCCGCGGGTCTGGCGGTCGGGCTCGGGCTGCCGTCGCTCTCGCTCGCGGAATACGACAGCAGCGCGACGATCCGCAGCGCGCTGCTCGCGATCTGCCTCGCCGTGGCCGCCTATGTGCTGACGAGCGCGGTCGGCCTGTCGCTTCCCTTCGTCATCTATGCTGGATTCGCAGTCACGCTGTTCCTGTCGATGTTCCTCAGCCGCGTCGTCGCGCTGCAGGTCGTCCTGTCGGTCTACCGGCGCGGCGGACACGTGACACGCGTGCTGATCTATGGGGCCGGTGCGACCGGCACACAGCTCGTGCGCGCCTTCCGCAGTCACAAGGGCATCCATCCGATCGCCTTCGTCGACGACAAGCCGTCGATGCAGGGCCTCACGATCGCCGGGCTGACCGTCTACGGTCCGACCCGCATCGCCGAGATCGCGGAGAAGAAACGCATCCACCGTGTCCTCCTCGCGGTGCCGTCGCTCAGTCCGCCGAAGCAGGCGCGAATCGCCGCGCGGCTGCAGGCGATGGGGCTCGAGGTGCAGACGCTGCCCTCCTTCGCGCAACTTATCGGCACCGAGGCACTGATCGACCGGCTTGAGACGCTGAAGCCGCAGATGCTGCTCGGGCGCGACGAGGTGAAGACCCCGCTGATGGAAGGGGCGGTCTCCTATGCCGGCAAGTCCGTCCTCGTCTCCGGGGCCGGCGGCTCCATCGGCGCGGAGCTCTGTCGGCAGCTGATCGAATGCGCGCCGAAGCGGCTCGTCCTCTACGAGATGAGCGAGATCGCGCTCTTCACCGTGCACCGCGAGCTTCGCCGTCTGGCGGAGGCGATGCAGGTCGAGCTGGTGCCCGTCCTCGGCTCGGTCTGCGACGCGCGACAGGTGCGGCAGGCGCTCTCCGATCACGGGGTAGAGGTCATCCTGCATGCCGCCGCCTACAAGCACGTGGCGATGGTGCAGTGCAATCCGCTGGCCGGGCTCGCCAACAACGTCCTCGGCACGCAGGTCATCGCCGCCGGCGCGGTAGAGGCGGGGATCGAGCGGTTCATCCTGATCTCCACCGACAAGGCCGTCCGCCCGAGCGGCGTGATGGGGGCGAGCAAGCGTCTGGCCGAGCTCATCGTGCAGGATCTGGCGAGCCGCGTTCCCGAAGGCGGCCCCATCCTGTCGATGGTCCGGTTCGGCAACGTCCTCGGCTCCTCCGGGTCGGTCGTCCCGATCTTCCACGAGCAGATCCGCCGCGGCGGCCCGGTCACCGTCACCCATCCCCACGTCACCCGCTACTTCATGACCATCGAGGAGGCCGCGCGCCTCGTCCTGCGCGCCGGTTCGATGGCCGATGGCGGCGAGGTCTTCCTTCTCGACATGGGAGAGCCGGTGCGAATCGTCGACCTCGCCCAGCATGCGATCGAGGCGTCCGGCTATACCGTCCAGAGCGAGGCCAATCCGAACGGCGACATCAGGATCGACTATATCGGTCTCGCCGAGGGAGAGAAGCTGCACGAGGAACTGTTCTTCGACGGCTCCGAGCGCCCGACGGCGCACCGCAAGATCTTCCGTGTCCGCGAGGCCGGCGTCTCCGAATTCGAGATGGCCGACATCCTGCGTACGCTGCGGCGCGCCGTCGACGAGGGCGACGCCGAGGCGGCGCTGTCGCTGGTCCGCCGGCGCATCTCGGGCTTTGGATCTGATCGCCTGGAAACGGGCAACGCTTCTCCGGCCGACCCGGCCAGCCTGCCCGGGCGGTGATACGGGTTTGACGCGTCCGCCCGCCTCTGACACGACAGGGCCATGAAACGAGCGCTCGTCACCGGCTCGGCCGGATTTATCGGCTACCACCTCTCGAAGCTCCTCCTCGAGCGCGGCTGGCAGGTCACGGGCCTCGACGTCTTTTCGGACTATTACGACGTCGGACTGAAGCGACGCCGCCACGAGATGCTGGCCGGATCGGCCTTCGCAGAGGTCGAGGCCAGCGTCGCGACCCCGGGCCTCGTGCGCGACCTGATGGCCGACGAGCGCCCCGACGCGGTGATCCACCTCGCCGCGCAGGCGGGCGTGCGTCACTCCATCGACGCGCCGCGCGAATATGTCGAGGCCAACCTTCTCGGCAGCTACGAAGTGCTGGAAGCCGCGCGGGCCACCACACCGTCGCACCTCCTGCTGGCCTCGACCTCCTCGGTCTACGGGGCGAGCACGGAGATGCCCTACCGGGAGACGATGAAGGTCGACACGCAGATGTCGTTCTACGCCGCCACCAAGAAGGCGAACGAGGCGATGGCGCACAGCTACGCCCATCTCTACGGCATCCCGACGACGATGTTCCGCTTCTTCACGGTCTACGGGCCCTGGGGCCGGCCGGACATGGCCCCGTTCAAGTTCGTCCGCGCCGTGCTCGCGAACGAGCCGATCGACGTCTACAACCACGGCCGGATGCTCCGCGATTTCACCTACGTCTCCGATCTCGTACAGGGCATCGCGGATCTCATCGACGTGCCGCCGGGGTCCGAGCCCGTTTCCGAGCGTGACAGCCTGAGCCCGGTCGCGCCGCACAGGATCGTCAATATCGGCAATGGCGAGACGATCGAGCTCGGCCGCTTTATCGAGGCGATCGAGGCGGCGACCGGGAAAACCGCCCGGCGCAACCTCATGGACATGCAGCCGGGCGACGTCAGTGCGACCTGGGCGGATACGGGGCTTCTGACCGACCTGCTGGGCCATCCGCTGCCGCGCACTTCGGTGGAGGACGGCATGCGGTCTTTCGTGGACTGGTACAGGGCCGAATACGACGGGGCCGCCGCGATTCCGTAGCGGGCGGGGCGACGGGTACCGATAAGACCCGTCGTCGCCAATCCGCCCGAATGGACGGCGACCGCCGACACGGCGGAAATAGTCTTTACGATTTGGCAACGGATGCCGCCGAGAAGCGGGTCGAACCATCTCGACACCGGCACGGAATATCGGGCATGGCGCCCGGGAAACGAAGACGAAGAGGTCATCCTATGCGCATCGCTATGATCGGAACAGGCTATGTCGGCCTCGTCTCGGGCGTCTGCTTCTCCGATTTCGGGCACGAGGTGGTCTGCGTGGACCGCGACCCGAAGAAGATCGAGATGCTCGGGGCCGGCCGCGTGCCGATCTTCGAGCCGGGCCTCGACGACCTGATGGTGCGCAACGTCGGCGCCGGCCGCCTGTCCTTCACCACGAGCCTGAAGGAGGCCGTCGACGGCGCGGACGCGGTCTTCATCGCCGTCGGCACGCCGACCCGTCGCGGCGACGGCCATGCCGACCTGACCTACGTCATGAATGCCGCGGCCGAGATCGCGAAGGCGCTGACGGGCTACGCCGTGATCGTCACCAAGTCGACCGTCCCCGTCGGCACCAACCGCAAGGTGGCCGAGGCCGTCCGGGCGGCAAACCCCGACGCCGAGTTCGACGTCGCCTCGAACCCCGAATTCCTGCGCGAGGGCGCGGCGATCGACGACTTCATGCGGCCCGACCGCGTCGTCGTCGGCGTCGAGACCGAGCGCGCGGAGCAGGTCATGTCGGAGATCTACCGCCCGCTCTACCTGCGTGACTTCGCGATCATGGTGACCGATCTCGAATCCGCCGAGATGATCAAGTACGCCGCCAACGCGTTCCTCGCGACCAAGATCACCTTCATCAACGAGATCGCCGCGCTTTGCGAGCGAGTCGGGGCCGACGTGAAGAAGGTCTCGAAGGGCATGGGCCTCGACGGGCGGATCGGCAACAAGTTCCTGCATGCCGGGCCGGGCTACGGCGGCTCCTGCTTCCCGAAGGACACCGCCGCGCTCGCCCGGATCGGGCAGGAGCATGCGATGCCCATGCGCATCACCGAGGCGGTGATGCAGGTCAACGACAGCGTGAAGGCCCGCATGGTCGAGAAGCTGCGCGACCTTTGCGACGGCTCGTTCAACCGCAAGACGATCGCGGTGATGGGCGTGACCTTCAAGCCGAACACCGACGACATGCGCGAGGCGCCGAGCCTGACCATCGTGCCCGCGCTCGTGGGTGGCGGCGCGAAGGTCCGGGTCGTCGACCCCGAGGGGCGGCGCGAGGGCGAAGCGCTGTTGCCCGGCGTGGACTGGGTCGAGGATCCCTACGAGGCGTCGAAGGATGCCGACCTGATCGTGCTCCTGACCGAGTGGAACGAGTTCCGTGCGCTGGATCTCACACGTATCGCCGGCGACATGCGGACGGCGCGGATGGCCGACCTGCGCAACATCTACTCGCGTCAGGTGGCGCAGGATGCCGGGTTCGAGGGGTACGACGCCGTCGGGCGCTGACCGGCGCCCATGCGCATCCTCTTCGTCCACCAGAACATGCCCGGCCAGTACCGGGAGCTTCTGGCCTGGCTGGTCGGGCAGGGCGGGCACGAGGTCGTCTTCCTGACCCAGCGGCGGGACCATCCGGACATGCCCGGTGTCCGGCAGGTGATCTATCGCCCGCACCACGCCGCGGCCGAAAATGCCTACGGCTTGTCGAAGGTCTGGGAGGAAGCGGCGGGAACCGCCTACGGCGCGGCGCAGGCGATGGCCGGACTGCGCGACGAGGGTTTCGTGCCCGACATCGTGCTCGGCCATACCGGCTGGGGCGAACTTCTGTTCGTGAAGCAGGTTCTGCCCGACACGCCGGTCCTGGGGTTCTTCGAATACTATTACCGCGCCCGGGGCGGCCCGGTCGGCTTCGACCCGGAGGAGCCCCCCGCCGCAACCGCGCCGTTCCTGCTCGCCGCGCGCAACGCCGTGCCGAACAGCGCGATCCTGGCCGTCGATCGCGGGATCTGCCCAACGCTCTGGCAGCGCGATACCTTTCCGGCGTCGTTCCACGACCGGCTATCGGTCTGCCACGACGGCATCCGCACCGACCGGCTCGGTCCCGATCCGCAGGTCGAGTTGAACCTCGGTCGGGCCGGGCGGCTGACGCGCGACGACGAGATCGTCACCTACGTCGCGCGCAACATGGAGCGGACGCGCGGCTTCCACGTGCTGATGCGCGCGCTGCCGGCGATCCAGGCGGCGCGGCCGAAGGCGCGCATCCTGATCGTCGGCGGCTCCGGCGCGTCCTACGGGCGGGCGAGCGCGGCGGAGGGCGGCTTCCGCGCCGAACTCGAAGCCGAGGTCGGCCACCTCGTCGACTGGGACCGTGTGCATTTCCTGGGCCGCGTGCCCTACGAGGCCTTCCGTAAGATCGTGCAGGTCAGCCGCTGCCACATCTACCTGACGATGCCCTTCGTGCTATCCTGGTCGCTCCTGGAGGCGATGGCGATGGAGGCCACGATCGTCGCCTCCGACGTGGCGCCGGTGCGCGAGGTGATGACCGACGGCGAGACCGGCCGCCTCGTCGATTTCCACGACCCGGCGGCGCTGGCGGAGACGGTGACGGACGTGCTCGCCCGGCCGGAGGCGCATGCCGGTCTCGGCCGTGCCGCCCGCGCGCATGTCGTGGCGGAGTACGATTTCCTCACCGCATGCCTTCCGCGCCAGATCGCCGAGATCAACGCGCTGGTGCCGCCGGAGCGTCGCCTGCATCTCTGAGATGCGACGACAGGCGTGATGCGGCAAGGGCAGCCCTTGCCCGAGTTGCGCCGCCCGGACGGCCCGCGTATCTGCCGCCCATGAACGATGACCTCGAGACCGGACGGGAGGTGCTGCGGACCGAGGCCGCAGCGCTCGACGCGCTCGCCGACGACATGCCGCAGGGTTTCGCGGGCGTCGTCGACCTGATCGCCGCGGTGCCGGGTCGCGTGATCGTCACCGGCATCGGCAAATCCGGCCACATCGCCCGCAAGGTGGCCGCGACGATGGCCTCGACCGGCACGCCCGCGCTCTTCGTCCATCCCGCCGAGGCGAGCCACGGGGACATGGGCATGATCGGCCCGGACGACGTGGTGCTGATGCTGTCGAACTCGGGCGAGGCGGTGGAGTTGCGCGACATCATCGCCCATACCCGCCGCTTCGGCGTGCCGCTGATCGGGCTGTCCTCGCGCCCCGACTCGACCCTGATGCGCGCGGCCGACCATCACCTGACGATCCCGGCGCTGCCCGAGGCCTGCGGGCTAGGCGTCGTGCCGACGACCTCGACCACGCTGACGCTGGGCCTGGGCGATGCGCTTGCCGTGGCGCTGCTCCGGCGGCGGAACTTCCGGGCGGAGGATTTCGGCGTGTTCCATCCCGGCGGCAAGCTCGGCGCGCAAATGGCGCGGGTTGCAAGCCTGATGCACACGGACGTGCCGACGGTCCGGCCGGACACGCCGATGTCGGAGGTGCTGCTCGCGATGACGTCGGGGGGCTTCGGCATCGCCGCAGTGGTCGAGCGCGGAAAGCTCCTCGGCGTCATCACCGACGGCGACCTGCGCCGCAACATGGCGAACCTGATGTCGCGATGCGCCGGGGACGTGGCGACGCGAACGCCGCTCACCCTGCCGCCGGAGGAGCTCGCCGCCCGAGCCCTCGCCGTGCTGAACGCGCGCAAGCTCAACGTCCTCATCGTCGTGGAGGACGGCGCCCCGGTGGGCGTGCTGCATATCCACGACCTTCTCCGAGCGGGGGTCGCATGAAGACCGTCATCCTTATTCCGGCGCGCTACGCCTCCACCCGCTATCCCGGCAAGCCGCTGGCCGAGCTGCGCCAGCGGGACGGCAGCACCAGGACGCTGATCCAGATGACCTGGGAGGCGGCGCAGGCGGTCGCGGGCGTGGACGCGATCCACGTGGCGACCGACGACGACCGCATCCGCGCCGCCTGCGAGGGGTTCGGCGCTTCCGTCCTGATGACCTCGCCCGAGGCCGCGAACGGGACCGAGCGCTGCGCCGACGCGCTGGACCGGATCGAGGCCGACCTGATCGTGAACCTGCAGGGCGACGCGCCGCTGACGCCGCCGTGGTTCGTCGAGGCGCTGATCGAGCGGATGCGGACCGATCGCGAGGCCGCCGTCGCCACGCCGGTCCTGCGCTGCGACCGGCAGACCTACGAGATGTTCGTGGAGGATCGCCGCGCGGGTCGCGTGGGCGGCACCACCGCCGTCTTCGACCGAACCGGCCACGGCCTCTACTTCTCAAAGGAAGTGATTCCCTGGATCGCGCCCGGCCGGGTGCCCGACCCGGTGCCCGTCTTCCACCATGTCGGCGTCTACGCCTACCGCCCCGACGCGCTGCGCGCCTATACCGGCTGGCCGGAGGGGGTGCTGGAGGCGCGCGAGGGGCTGGAGCAGCTTCGATTCCTCGAGAACGGCGCGACCGTCGCCTGCGTCGAGGTCGAGGCCCGTGGCCGCGTCTTCTGGGAGCTCAACAACCCCGAGGACATCCCCCGCATCGAAGCCGTCCTGCAAGGAGCCTGAGCCCATGGACCCCATCGCCTCGAACGTCGTGGACGTGGCCGGCATCCCGGTCGGCGGCCATCATCCCTTCGCCCTCATCACCGGACCCTGCCAGCTGGAATCGCTCGACCACGCGCGGATGATGGCCGAGCGGATCACGGCGGCCTGCGACGCGACCGGCACGCGGTTCGTCTTCAAGGCCAGCTACGACAAGGCCAACCGCTCCTCCATCGGCACGGCGCGGGGCCTCGGGATGGAGGAGGGGCTGCGCATCCTCGCCGGGATCAAGGACGAGTTCGGCTGCCCGGTCCTGACCGACGTGCACCTGCCCGACCATTGCGCCACCGCGGCGGAGGTCTGCGACGTCCTGCAAATCCCGGCCTTCCTGTCGCGGCAGACGGATCTCCTGCTTGCCGCAGGCGAGACGGGGCGCGTCATCAACGTCAAGAAGGGTCAGTTCCTCGCGCCCTGGGACATGGCCAACGTCGCCGCCAAGATCGAGAGCACCGGGAACCGGAACATCCTCCTCTGCGAGCGGGGCACGAGCTTCGGCTACAACACCCTCGTCAGCGATTTTCGCGGCCTGCCGGTGATGGAGCGGACGGGCTATCCGGTGGTCTTCGACGCCACCCATTCGGTGCAGCAGCCGGGCGGGCAGGGCACGTCCTCGGGCGGGCAGCGCGAATTCGCCCCCGTCCTTGCCCGCGCCGCCTGCGCCGTCGGCGTCTCCGCGCTGTTCATCGAGACGCATCAGGACCCCGACACCGCGCCGTCCGACGGGCCGAACATGATCCCGGTCGACCGGATGGAGGCGCTGATCGGAGAGTTGCGGGCCTTCGACGACCTGCGCAAGGCCCAGTGAGGCAACCGATCCGGCCCGCTCGCGTTCGGTTCCAACAGACGGGGGACGTGCATGTTCGAGTGGATCACCGGCGTGATGGCGGCTGGCGGGTATCTGGCCGTCGCCGGCCTGATGCTGCTCGAGAACATCTTTCCCCCGATCCCGTCCGAGGTCGTGATGCCGCTGGCGGGCTTCCTCGCGGCGACGGGGGAGCTTTCGTTCCTCGGTGTTCTCGTCGCGGGCACCGTCGGCTCGGTCGCGGGCGCGACCTTCTGGTACTGGATTGGCCTGAAGCTCGGCGAGGATCGCCTGCGCCGCTTCACCGAGCGTCATGGACGCTGGCTGACGATCTCGCCCGAGGAGGTCGACCGCGCCTCGGACTGGTTCCGCCGTCACGGGGCCTGGGCGATCCTGATCGGACGCATCCTGCCGGGGCTGCGGACGCTGATCTCGGTTCCCGCCGGCGTCGCGCGGATGCCGCTCCTGCCGTTCCTGTTCTACACGACGCTGGGCAGTGTGGTCTGGATCGCGGGTCTCACCGTGCTGGGCTACCTGCTCGAGGCGCAATACGAGCGCGTGGCCGGCTGGCTCGACCCGGTCAGTTGGGTCGTGGTGGGCACGCTGGTCGCGGTCTATGTGTGGCGGCTCGTGCGGCAGGCGCGGGAATAGCTCTCTATCGCCCGGCACTTTGAACGCTTGAAGTAACCGTCCAATCCGTCACGTCAGGATAGTGCCGCCGCCGCCAGGCGCGCACCCGCGGGTTCATCGTCCGGCGCCAGAGCGGGGGCACCATCGCCAGCGCGGTCATCGCCGGATAGCCGGCGGGGAGTTGCGGGGCGGCGGTCTCGCCGTAGGTCTGCAGGAGCGGAAACGGGCGGTCGGGCCGGACGTGGTGATCGGAATGGCGCTGTAGGTTGATCAGCATCCAGTTCGACGCCCGCTTCGCCGAGTTCCACGAATGGTGCGGCCGCACCGGCTCGTAGCGCCCGTTTGCCAGCTTGCGCCGGGACAGGCCGTAATGCTCGACGTAGTTCACGAGCTCCAGCTGCCAGATCGCCGTCGTCGCCTGCACCGCGAAGAGCGCTAGCCCGAGCCAGCCGCCGGCGAGAACGGCCAGCGCCAGCATCGCGCCCTGCAACGCGGCGTAACGCCAGAACGGGTTCGCCCGGTGCGAAGCCGGCAGCCCCTTGCGCGCAAGCATCGCGGCCTCCGCCCGCCAGGCCGAGAGCGCGCTCTGCAGCACGACACGGGGCAGGAACCGGTGGAACCCCTCGTTGTAGCGCGCCGTCGCCGGATCGCGCGGCGTGCCGACATGGCGGTGATGGACCAGCAGGTGCTCGGAGCGGAAATGCGAGTACAGCACCATCGCCAGCAGCACGTCCCCGAGCCAGCGGTCGAGCCTCGGCCGCCGATGCACCAGTTCGTGCGCGTAATTGATGCCGATCGTGCCAGACACGACCCCCATCCCGAAGAACAGGCCCCACATCTCCAATGCGGAGAGATGCGCCGTCCGGCTGACGTAGAGGATGAGCCCGTAGAGCGTAGCGACCTGCACCGGCCCCCAGAGGAGCGTGATCGCGCGGTACCACCCCAGCGTGGCGTCGTCGGTCGCGGGGTCGGCATTGCGCGCATCCTCCCCCGCGATCGCATCAAGGAGCGAGAACAGGCCCCAAGCATAGACCGGCACCGCCGCGATCCACCAGCCGCCGAGCATCGCGCCGGCCCAGATCACCGGCACCATGGTGAGCGAACTCCAGAACGGGAGCGCCGCGACGGGGGAGCGCAGATGGGCGTCGGGTATCGTCGTCATCGCGCCTGTCTGTCGGGGGATCGGTTAACGAAAGGTTACCGCCCCCCGCATCGCTTATGTTTCGCGTTTCGTTTCGGCCCAGAGCGCGTGGGCCTTGGCGAAAAGCGTTGGCAGCGCGCCCGGATCTAGCACCTCCCACCGACCCCGGTCCGGATTTCCGGCCACGTTGGTGGCGTGGACGTCGAGCGTCAGGTCGAAATGCGTGAAGCCGTGACGGACGCTGCCGATCCGCTGCCACGGCGCTGCGAAGGGCGGGGCATCGTCCGGCGCGTCGCTCCAGTCCGACGTCGGGAAGGCCAGCATGCCGCCGAGCAGGCCGGAGCCGGGTCGCGTCTCCACCAGCCATTCCGCCCCGCGCCGGGCGAGGTAGACATGGCCGCGCCGGGCGGGCTTCGCGGCCTTCGGCGCCTTGCGCGGCAATGTCGTGGCGATCCCTGCGGCCCGTGCCGCGCAATCCGGCGACAAGGGGCAGAGCATGCAGGCGGGCCTGCGGGGCGTGCAGATCGTCGCGCCCAGATCCATGACCGCCTGCGCGTGATCGCCGGGCCGGTCCGACGGCGTCATCTCCGCCGCGACCGCCCGGATCTCCGTACGCGCCGCCGGCAGCGGCGTCTCGATGGCCGCGAGCCGGGACATGACCCGCTCCACGTTGCCGTCCACCACCACGGCCGGCTCCCCGAAGGCGATCGCCGCGATGGCCGCCGCCGTGTAGGGGCCGATGCCGGGCAGGGCGCGCAGGCCCGCCTCTGTCCCGGGGAAGCGCCCGCCATGCTCGGCCACGACGACCCGTGCGCATTTCAGCAGGTTGCGCGCCCGCGCGTAGTATCCGAGCCCGGCCCAGGCCGCCATCACCGCCCCGTCCTCGGCGGCGGCGAGGTCGGCGACGGTTGGCCAGGTCGCCGTGAAGGTCGCGAAGTAGCCCTTCACCGCCGCCACCGTCGTCTGCTGCAGCATCACCTCGCTCAGCCAGACGCGATAGGGATCGGCGCGACGCGTCGCGCCCGGCGGCATCCGCCACGGCAGGTCGCGCGCATGCAGGTCGTACCAGGCCAGCAGCGCCTCGCTCCGCGGATCACGCATAAATGTAGTCGTCCCCTGTTTCCCGCACCCCACCGTCATGTAGGCTCCGCGCGAGCTTCGAGGAACCCCGGCCCCCCATGACCCGATTCCGCAAATCCGCGCGCCGCGTCTCCGCCCTCGTCGAGGGCGACGTCCGACGTCTGGGCGAGCGGCGCGGGTTCTCGGAGACGCGGCTGCTCACGCACTGGGCCGAGATCGTCGGCGCCGAGGCCGCGGCGATGAGTCGCCCGGTGAAGGTGTCCTTCCCGCGCGGCGGCTTCGGCGCCACGCTCACGCTGCTGACCACCGGGGCGCAGGCGCCGATGCTGCAGATGATCCTGCCGCGCCTGAAGGAACGGGTGAACGCCTGCTACGGCTATTCCGCGATCAGCCGGATCGACGTGACCCAGACCGCGCCCACCGGGTTCGAGGAGGGGCAGGTGGCCTTCGCGGCACGTCCGAAGGCGCCGAAGGAACCGCCGCCCGAAGCGATCGAACGCGCCCGGCCGCTGGCGGAGGGCGTGGGCGACGAGGGCCTGCGCCGCTCGCTTGAACGGCTCGGGGCCAACATCATATCGAAACGAGGCGCCTGATGCGGCGCGACCAGACGGAGACCACGATGATCACGCGACGCAAAGCCCTGACCCACACCGCGACCGGACTGGTGCTTGCCGGCCTCTGCAATTTCCTGCCCGCGGGCCTGATCGGTGCCGCCAACGCGCAGGAGGCCGGTGCGATCGAGGATGTCACCCTGGGCGATGCGGACGCGCCGGTGAAGATCGTCGAATACGCGAGCTACACCTGCCCGCATTGTGCGAGCTTCCACAACGACACGTTCGAGGCGTTCAAGCGCGACTACATCGACACCGGCAAGGTGCACTTTACCTACCGGGAGGTGTATTTCGACCGCTACGGCCTCTGGGCGTCGATGATCGCCCGCTGCGCCGGCCCGGACCGCTATTTTGGGGTGTCCGATCTGCTCTACTCGACACAATCCGACTGGGCGCGACAGGGCGATCCGGCCGATGTCGCGGCGAGCCTGAAGCGCATCGGCGCGCAGGCGGGCCTGTCCTCGGAGGAAGCGGATGCCTGCCTGCAGGATGCCGAAAAGGCGCAGGCGCTGGTGAACTGGTACGAGGAGAACGTGGCGGCCGACAACATCCGCTCGACGCCGTCCTTCCTCGTCAACGGGGCGCTGCATGCCGGCAACATGAGTCTCGAGCAGATCGCATCGCTGGTCGAAGAGGCGAGCTGAGGCGAGCGCGGCGTCATGCCGACGGCCCCTACGCGCAGCCGGGGGCCGACCTCTCCGGATGACGTCCCTGGGTCGATCGCGCCGTAAGGACCTTCAAAGCCCGATCCGGGCGAGCGCCGTCTCGAGCGGCGCGTCGTCCTCGATCTTCAGCCGCACCGGCAGCGTCAGCACGCGGCCGCGCAGCGCGGGCGGCAGGCGCACCGCGTCCTTCTCCGTCGTGACCGGCTGCGCCGAGAGCTTCGCCGCCCGCTCGCCCAGACGGCGTAGCAGCGCCAGCGTCAGCGGCTGATGGTCCGACAGCGCCTCGGTCCCGCGCAGCTCCACACCCAAAGTGCGCAGCGTGTCGAAGAACTTCTCCGGCCGACCGATCCCGGCGAAGGCGAAGACCGGCAGCCCGGCCCAGTCCATCCCCGTCCGGAGCGGCGCCAGATGCCCCCGGAGCCGCGGCGGTTCGTCGGGCAGCGCGACGGCACCGTCCCCGATCGTCAGCGTCAGGTCCGCGCGCGCCAGCCCCGCCGCCACGGGTTCGCGCAAGGGGCCGGCCGGGATCACGCGTCCGTTCCCGAACCCCGCCCCGGCATCGACCACCACGATCGAGAGGTCCTTCACGAGCGCGGGGTTCTG
This sequence comes from uncultured Jannaschia sp., assembly GCF_947494055.1. Classification (GTDB taxonomy): domain Bacteria; phylum Pseudomonadota; class Alphaproteobacteria; order Rhodobacterales; family Rhodobacteraceae; genus Jannaschia. Next base: position 201,919 of record NZ_CANLTR010000004.1, read on the forward strand.
GAACCCGTCGTCGAGCAGCACCGCCTGCGCCCCGGCCGCGACCGCCGCCCGCGCACCGGCGGCCCGGTCCTTCGCCACCCAGGTCGGCGCGAAGGCTGCGAGCAGGAGCGGCTCGTCGCCCACCTCCGCTGCGTCGTGCCGGGCGGCGTCCACCTGCACCGGCCCTTCGAGCCGCCCGCCATGCCCGCGCGAGACGACATGCGCGGCGACGCCCCGGGCCGCCAGACGCTCGGCCAGCGCGATCACCGTCGGCGTCTTGCCTGCCCCGCCGGCGGTCAGGTTGCCGACGCAGATCACCGGCACGCCCACCCGCGCCCCCGCCCGCGCGACACGGCGCGCCGTGCCGCGGGCATAGAGCGCGCCCAGCGGCGACAGGAGGTGGGAAAGCGGGCCCGGCGGGCGCGACCAGAAGCCGGGCGCCTTCATCAATCGACCCCGTCGAGCATCGCGAAGAGCAGGTCCATCGCCTTCTCGGTCACCTCCGCCCCCTCGGAGCAGACCTCCCAGGCGGCATGCGCCATGCGTGCGGTCACGTCCGGCTCCAGCACCTCCGCGAGCGCCGGGCCCAGCGTCTCCGCCGTGATCTCGCGGCTGGCCCCGGCCGCCCGCAGCCGGTCGTAGATGTCGGCGAAGTTCGCGATCCCGGCGCCGTGCAGGATGGCGCTTCCGAGGGCCGCGGGCTCGAACGGGTTGTGGCCGCCCACCTCCACGAGGGACCCGCCGACGAAGCTAACGGTGCAGATGCGGTACCAGAGCCCCATCTCCCCCATCGTGTCGGCCACGTAGATCTGCGTCTCCGGCGTGATCTCCTCGCCCGCCGAGCGCTGCGCCACCCGCCAGCCGCCGCCGCGCAGGTCGGCGATGATCGCGTCGGCGCGGTCGGGGTGCCGCGGCGCGATCACGAGGAGGAGCTTGTGCCAGGACCGCAATGCGGTGCGGTGCGCCGTGGCGGCCAGCGCCTCCTCGCCCGCATGGGTCGATGCCGCGAGCCAGCAGGGCCGGCCGCCGAGCGCGGCGGCGATACGCACCCGCTCCGGCTCGTCGTGGGGCAGGGCGGCAGAGCCCTCCTTGAGCGTGCCCGTCACCTCGAGCCGCTCTGCGGGCAGGCCGAGCGACAGCAACCGATCCGCCGTCGCCTGCTCCTGCGCGTGGACATGCGCGACTTTCCGGAGCAGGGTCCGCGACGCCCCCTTGGCGAAGCGCCAGCGGCGGTAGGCGCGCTCGGTCATCCGCGCGTTGATCATCGACAGCGGAATGCCCCGCGAAACGGTCTCGTGGATCAGCGCCGGCCAGATCTCCCCCTCGGCCAGCACGGCGATGTCGGGCCGCCAATGGTCGAGGAATCGGCGCATCCAGGCACGTATGTCGAGCGGCACGTATTGGTGGATCGTGCGCGCGGGCAGGCGTCCGGCGAGCACCTGCGCGGAGGTCACGGTCCCCGTCGTCAGCAGGAACGACAGCTCCGTGCGCTCCTCCCCCATCCGCCGGATCATCTCGAGGAGCGACACGCTCTCGCCCACGCTCGCCGCGTGAAGCCACATCAGCGGACCGTCGGGACGGTCGACCGAAGCGAGGCCCCGGCGCTCGTCGAGGCGCGCGCCATCCTCCTTGCCCTCGGTCAGACGGCGGGCGAGCAGCCGCTCGCCGTGCCGCTGCGCGCGATCGGACCAGAACAGATACGCCCCGAGAACGGGAGATGGGAGCATGGCGTTCAGCCGAGCTCCTCGGTCGGCGAGGCCGCGGCCTCCTCGTCGCGCAGGCGGTGGATATGGGCGATGAAGTAGCGCATGTGGGCATCGTCCACGGTACGCTGCGCGGCGGCCTTCCAGGCGTCGTAGGCGGAGGCGTAGTCGGGGAACATGCCCACGATGTCGATCTGGTCGACATCGGTGAACTGGGTCGAGCTCGGGTTCACGAGTTCGCCGCCGAAGACGAGATGCAGGCGTTGGACCATGTCGGATCTCCCATGTCTGTCGCCCGCCTGTAACGCGTCCGTCGCGTGGGTTGAAGCTCAGACCAGCCTGTCGAGAAGCGCGTCGGCGACGAGCGGCGTTCCGGCCACCACCCCGTCGAGCCGCGGCTCCGGGTTGTTGAAGCGAAGCGGCCCGCCGTGCCGGTCCGCCACCCGGCCCCCGGCCTCCGCGACGATCAGGGCGCCGGCCGCGATGTCCCATTCCCAGGCCGGCCGCAGCGTCACCATCGCGTCGAAGGACCCTTCGGCCACCAGCGCGAGGCGGTAAGCCAGCGAGGAGCGGAACTTGCGCACGATCGGGGGGAGCCCGCCCTTCCAGTGCGCGTCGGCGAAGTTCGCCCGCGTGCCGAGCACCTCGGCCCCGTCGAGCCGGCTCCGCATGCTGACCCCGATCGCCGTGCCGTTCCTGGTGGTGCCGAGGCCGCGCGCGGCGAGGTAGAGGTCGTCCTTCATCGGCAGATGGATCGCCGCGGCGAGCGGCACCCCGTCCTCGACCACGGCGAGGGAATGGCTGAAATTCTCCGATCCCTCCATGAACGCCCGCGTCCCGTCGATCGGATCGACGACAAAGACCCGCGCGCAATCCCGCCGCGCCGGTCCGTCCGGCGTCTCTTCCGAAAGCCAGCCATAGTCGGGTCGAGCCTTGCAGAGCCGGTCGCGCAGCATGGCGTCGACGGCGAGGTCGGCCTCCGTCACCGGGCCCTGGCCGCCGCCCTTGTCCCAGCTTTCGGGGTCGCGCCTGAAATGCCGTCGCGCGATCTCGCCCGCCGCCCGCGCCGCGTCCGCCAGCAGCGCGCGGTCGACGGCGGCGTCAGGCGCCGGCAATCGTGAGGCCTTCCACCAGAAGCGACGGGACCTGGCGGCTGACATAGGTGCGGGCGTCGTTTGCGGGCACGATCGAGCGCAGCATCGGGCGGAGGTTGCCCGCCACGGTGCATTCGTTGACCGGCCGCACGATCTCTCCGTTCTCGACCCAGAAGCCGGAGGCGCCGCGGGAATAATCGCCGGTCGTGGCCGAGATCGAGGCTCCGATCATCGAGGTGATGAGCAGCCCGGTCCCCATCTCCGCCAGCAGATCCCCCCGGGTCCGCGTGCCCGGCGTGAGGATCACGTTCGTCGGCGCCGGCCCGGGCGCGGATGAGGTGCCGCGCGCGGCGTTGCCGGTGCTGGTCATCCCGAGCTTCCGGGCGGTGCGCAGGTCGAGGATCCAGCCCTGCAGCACGCCGTTCGCCACGATGTCCCACGGCGCGACCGGCAGGCCCTCGTCGTCGAAGGGCTGGCTCCGCATCAGACGGCGCAAGGTGGGATCGTCGGTCAGCGTGAGCCCGGCGGGCAGCACCGCCTCGCCGAGCGCGTCGTGCAGGAAGGTCGCGCCCCTTGCCACGGCCCGGCCGTTCACCGCGCCGAGCAGGTGGCCGATCAGCGTTCCCGCGACGCGCTCGTCGTAGACCACGGGCCAGGCCCCGGTCGGCGGCTTGGTCGCGCCGAGATTGGCGACGGTGCGTTCGCCCGCGATCCGGCCCACCTTCTCCGGTGCGTCCAGGTCCGACCGATGCACCCGGCCGTCGCCGTAATAGTCCCGCTCCATGCCGGTGCCCGCGCCGGCGATGGCGACGCAGCCGATCGAGGTCTGCGTCCGGCCGTAGCCGCCGGAAAACCCGTTCGTCGCCGCCATGTGGAACCGCGTCTCCTCGTAGTTCGCACCCGCCTCGGACACCTGCGTGACGCCGCGCACGTCGAGCGCGGCGGCCTCCGCCCTGAGCGCGATCTCCTGCAACTCGGCCGGCAGGGGAACCGGCGCCGGATCCATAAGGTCGAGCGCTTCTACGTCCCAGTCGCGCGCGAGCCGGTCCGGGTCGGCCAGCCCGATGAAGGGGTCTTCCGGCGCTTCCCGCGCCATCGCCACGGCGCGCTCCGCCATCCGTTCGAGCGTCGCCGGCGCGGCATCGGAGGCGGAGACGATGGCCTGACGGTTGCCGAGGAACACGCGCAGGCCGATCTCGATTTCCTCGGCGCGCTCCGCCTTCTCCAGCCGGCCGCCCTGCACCTCGATATCGATGGCCTTCGTCTCGGCCGCGACCGCGTCGGCGGCACCGGCACCGGCCCGCCGCGCGACATGGAGAAGCTGTTCCGTCAGTCGGGGCAGGTCGGTCATGTCTCGCTCGCGTTCGGGGGCTGCGTCTCGCAGGTAGCCCCGGGGTGCGGCGGGAACAAGGGCGCGGCCGGCGTGCTCAGCGCAGCGGCAGGCCGTTCGCGCTGATGCCGCCATCCGCCTCGAACTCGATCGTGGATTCGAGCTGATCCTCGCCCACCTGCTCCGCGACGGCGCCGGACATGCCCTTGACGAAGGCCGCCTGCTCCGCCGGTATCAGACCGAGCGCGACCAGCCGGTCGATCAGCGCGAAGCCCCCGTCGAGCGCGAGGTCGATCGTGCCCACCGGCACGGTCGGATCGGGGGTGGGGAAATCGAGATCGCCCGAGCCGCGCAACACCGCGCCAAGGGCGTCGATGAGCACCTCGTTCAGAACGAGCGACGTCAGCTCACCCGGCGGTCCGGCGAGGTTCGCGAACGCGTCCGGTCCGCCGAACAGGTCCACGCTCATCTCCGCCGTCCCGTCGACATCCACGACCAGCGACGCCGGATCGCGCGGCAATTGCCCCGTCGGATCGACCAGACCCCAGACGGCTTCGTCGATCGACAGATCCTGCAATCTCAGGTCGAGGCCGAAGGGCGCCTCCGTGCCCACTTCCGCCAACGGCAGGGTCACGCCGGAGCTCGCCTCCGCCATCGTGACCTCGACCGGGACCGGGAAGTTCGGCAAGCCGAGCGTCATCGCGTTGTTCGTCGTGCCGAGCAGGTAGGTCAGCGTGTCGCCCGTCATCTCGAACGTGGCGCGCCCGGACTCGGACCGGCCTTCGATCTCGCTCGGGCCCTGGCCGTTTTCGACCTCCGGCTCGAGCCGGAGCGTCGCGCCGGCATGGCGAAGCTCGCCCGCATAGGTGATGTTGCTGTCCGCAAGGCTCTCGACCGGCTCTTCGGGCATCTCGCCGTAATTGCCCGTGATCTCGCCCTCGATCCCCGTGGCGCCGTAGCTCAGGCTGTCGGGCGCCTCGACCGGTCCTGCGCTGACCGTCAACGCCTCCGCCTGGATCTCCTGTGCGAAGGCGTTGGGGTCGCCGTCGAGGCCGGATCGGTACTCGGAGGCGACGCCCGACAGGCCGAGGGTAAAGCTTTGAGGGGCGGGGAGGTCCGGGTCGGAGGTCTCGCCGTCGCTCGCCTCGATCCGAAGCGTCTCGCCGTCGATGTCGTAGAGCCGCACGCCGTCGTCCTCGCTGACCACGACCGTGAGCCCCTCCTGCGACAGCCGCATCGTCTGCGTCTGCGTGACGTCGCCGAAGGTCGAGGTCGTCTCCGCCTCGATCGCGTCGTCGAAGCCGATCTCGACCTCTCCGTTCGACGTCTCCGTCAGGGTGAAGTCGCCGTAGCTCGACACGCTCTCCGTGCCCGCAACCGTGCTGGTGGCCGTGACATCGGTCAGCGTCAGCACGCCGCCCGCGTAATCCTCGGACCCGGCCGCGAGCGTCCCGCCCATCCGGGCGTAGACGTCCTGCCAGTCGGACCAGATCGTCTGCGCGTCGATATCGGCCACGGCCCCGCCGGCAGTGGACAGCATCAGGACGGCGGCCCCGGCAAAGGCATGTTTCGGCATGTTCGCGTTTCCTCTAGACAGGTCGCGAATACATGATCCGACCCTGCGGGCAGGGTCAACGGGGGCATCCATGACCGACCTGACAGGCAAGACCATCCTCATCACCGGCGCATCCCGCGGCATCGGCGCCGCGGCCGCACGCGCCTTCGCCGAAGCCGGCGGCAACGTCGCGCTCCTGTCGCGCGGAACCGAGGCGATCGCGGACCTCGCCGGGGAAATCGGGCCGAAGGCGCTCGCCATTCCCTGCGACATCGCCCGCTGGACCGAGGTCGCCCGCGCGGTCGAGGCGACGGTCAACGCCTTCGGCGGGCTTGACGTGATCGTGAACAATGCCGGCGTCATCGACCCCATCGCGGGGATCGCACAGGGCGAGCCGGACGCTTGGTCGACGGCGATCGACGTGAACCTGAAGGGCGTCTATCACGGCATGCGCGCCGCGCTCCCCGTCATGCTGGGTCAGAAATCCGGCACCGTCATCACCATCAGCTCCGGCGCGGCCAGCAACCCGCTCGAGGGCTGGTCGGCCTATTGCGCGTCCAAGGCGGGCGCGAAGATGCTGACGGAATGCCTGCACAAGGAGCATGGCCGCACGCTGCGCGTCATGGGCCTCTCGCCCGGCACGGTCGCCACGCAGATGCAGCGCGACATCAAGGAAAGCGGGATCGGCCCCGTGGCGCAGCTCGACTGGTCGGCGCACATTCCGCCCGAATGGGTGGCGCGGGCGCTGGTTTGGATGTGCGGGCCGGAGGCCGACGATCTGCGCGGCACCGAGCTGTCGCTCAGGGACGAGGGGCTGCGCGGCCGGATCGGTCTCGCGTGATCCGGGCTGCGCGCGACGGCGACGTCCTGACGCTGACGCTCGACCGGCCGGAGAAGGCGAACGCGCTGACCGCCGGGATGCTCACGGCGCTGCTCGGGCATGTCCGGGAGGCCGACGATCTGCGGCTGATGATCCTGACCGGGGCGGGCGACGCGGTGTTCAGCGCCGGCGCCGATCTCGGGGAGATGCGCGCCGGACTCGCCACTTCGCCGCTGTGGGAGGAGGTCTCGGGCGCCATCGCGACCATGCCCTGTCTCACGGTGGCGGCGCTGAATGGCACGCTGGCCGGCGGGTCCTTCGGGATGGCGCTGGCCTGCGACATCCGGCTGGCCGTGCCCCACGCCGCGTTCTTCTATCCGGTGGCGAAACTGGGCTTCCTGCCGCAGCCTTCGGACCCGGCACGGCTTGCCCGCCTCGTGGGTCCGGCGCGTGCGAAGCTCATTCTCGCAGGCGGCGCGCGACTCGACGCGTCCGAGGCATTGGCCTTCGGTCTGGTGGACCGGATTGAGCCGGACCCCGTCGCTGGGGCGCGCGATCTCGCCCCCGGTTCTGCCGAGCATGTCCGGGCGATCAAGGCGATGGTGCCGTAGCAGGTATTCTCCACCCGTGGCACGCAGGGCAGCCCCGCTCGCGGCCGGGCGTTTCCTTCTCCGTCAAACACTCACGGGCCGAGGATTTGACGTCTCGGCAGAATGAAAGCGGCAACCTAAAAGGCCGCCGCTTTCGTCAACTTACTTGATTAATCCAACCCGGCCGAACTGCGAGATCAATCCAGCCCGGCCATGACCTTGTCCAGCGTCGCCGGCAGGTTGCGCACGCGGACGCCTGTGGCTTGGTAGATGCCGTTGACCACCGCCGCCGCCGCGCCGCAGATGCCGAGCTCGCCGATGCCCTTGACCTGCATCGGGTTGGCCCAAGGGTCGCGCTCCTCGAGCAGGTTCACCGTGATCTGCGGCACGTCGAGGTTCACCGGCAGGTGGTACTCGGCGAGGTCGCGATTGACGATGTGGCCGTCGCGCGGGTCGTGCATCAGCTCCTCGGTCAGCGCCATGCCGATGCCGAAGGTCATGCCGCCGAGGCATTGCGACCGCGCCGTCTTGGGGTTCAGGATGCGGCCCGCGGCGAAGCTGCCATGCATCCGCCGGACTCGCGTCTCGCCGGTGACTGCGTTCACCGCCACCTCGCAGAAATACGACCCCCAGGTCGCCTGGCGAACGGCGTCGCCGGTATCGCCCGGCTCGATATGGCCCTCGCTCTCCACCGGACCGTCGAGCACCTGCGCCAGCGGGACCGAGCGGTTGCCGGCGATGGCCATGCCGTCCTTCAGCGTCAGGTCTTCCTCGGTCGTGTCGAGCGCCTCGGCGATCCTCTGGCGAACGCCCTGACAAGCGAGGAAGACGGAGGCCCCGGAGGAGCCCGCACCCCACGAGCCTCCGGAGCCGGAGGCCGGCGGCAGGTCGGTATCGCCCAGCACCGTCTTCACGTCGGCGGCATGGAGGCCCAGCATCTCGGCGGCGAGCTGCGTCAGGATGGCGTAGGTGCCGGTGCCGATATCGGTCATGTCCGTCTCGACCAGCGCGGTGCCGTCGGGCTGGAGCGTCACGCGCGCCTTCGACTCCATCAGCGAGTTCACGCGGACGGCGCTCGCCATGCCCTGACCGATAAGCCACTCGCCCTCGCGGCGGCCGCCCGGCTCGGGCAGGGTGTCGTCCCATCCGAAGGTCCGGGCGCCGTCGTCGAGCGCCTCCGCCAGCTTGTGCGAGGAGAACGGGATCTCGCTCGTCGGGTCCTGGTCCGGTATATTACGCCGGCGCAGCTCCACGGGGTCGATCCCGGCAGCGCGGGCCAGTTCGTCCATCGCGATCTCGAAGATCGTGATCCCGACCGCCTCGCCCGGCGCGCGGACGGAGCCGGCGCAGGTGCGGCTGACGCGGGCGATGTGGTGGCCGATCTGGCGGTGCACGCCACCGTAGAGGAACGGCGTCGCCTGCGTCACCGGTTCCGAGAAGCTCTCGTCGGGCAGGTTCGACACCCAAGCATCGTGACCGATCCCCGAGAGGACACCGTCGGCATCGGCCGCGAGCCGGACACGCTGCTTCGTCTCCGACCGGCGCATCGTCGCCTCGAAGACCTGCTGACGCGAGAGGACGACGCCCACCGGGCGACCGGTCTCCTTCGCGGCGAGCGCGGCACCCACGGCATCGGGCGCGATGCCGAGCTTCGAGCCGAAGCCGCCGCCGACATAGGGCGACAGCAGGCGCACGTTCGACGGGTCGATGCCGAGCGAATCCGCGATCTCGTTGCGGTTGTACTTGAGCATCTGCAGCGAGCCGCGCAGCAGCAGCTTGTCGCCGTCCCATTCCGCGATGGCCGCATGCGGCTCCATCGCGGCGGAGTTGTGGGCGGGCGTCGTGTATTCCCGGTCCACACTGAAGGCCGCCTCGGCCATCGCCGTGTCGAGGTCGCCCTGCGCGGATTGCTGGTCCTCGGGCGTGTCGTAGTCGGTCGGATTGACCGGCTGCCGGTCGGCCTCGGCGATGTCGAAGGTCACGGTCATGGCCGCCGCGCGGGCGGTCTCGAACGTGTCGGCCACGACGAGCGCGATGGGCTGGCCGATATAGTAGATGTCGCCATCGGGCTGCACCGGCGCGGCGTTCGCGGTGCCCTGGCACGGGTTGCGGATCAGCTTCGCGCCGGAGATCACCGTCTCCACCCCCGCGATGCCGCGGGCGATCGCGTCGTCCATCCTCGCAAGCCGACCGATCTTCGGCGCGCGCACGAAGTAGCCGTGCAGCATTCCGGCGGGCTGGACCTCGTGGGCGTAAGGCGCGCGGCCGGACACCTTAAGGGGACCTTCGGGGCGGTCGAGCGGCGTGGACAGGACGCCCTGCGCCATGTCGTCGAGGCGGTTGCGCCGGTCGGGCGCGTCCATCTTCTGGTGGATCGTCATGGCTCAGGCCCCTTGCGTGAGTTCGCCCAGCACGGCCCGGAAGGTCCGGCGCAGGAGCGGGATCTTGAAGTCGTTGCCGCCTTGCCCCTCGGCCTCGGCCAGAAGGATGTCGGCGGCCTCGTCGAAGGTCTCGCGGGTCGGCTCGCGACCGGCGAGCGCGGTCTCGACCTCGAGGTTGCGCCACGGCCGCGGTGCGACGCCGCCGAAGGCCAGCGCGGCCTGCTCGATCACGCCGTCCTTCACCGAGACGATGCCGGCGACGGAGACGAGCGCGAAGGCGTAGGACGCGCGGTCGCGCACCTTGCGGTAGGTCTGCCGGCCCGGCGGCGGCGCGGGCAGGACCACGGCGGTGATGAGCTCGCCGGGCTTCAGGACGGTCTCGATGTCCGGCCGGTCGCCGGGCAGGACGTAGAACTCCGCCAGCGGAACCGTGCGGGTGCCGCCCGCGCCCTCGATCTCGACGGAGGCGTCGAGCGCCTGCATCGCGACGGCCATGTCGCTCGGATGGGTGGCGATGCAATGCTCGGAGGCGCCGAGGATCGCGTGCAGCCGGGTGGCGCCGCCGATGGCCCGGCAGCCGGAGCCGGGCTCGCGCTTGTTGCAGGGCGAGGCGACGTCCTGGAAGTAGTAGCACCGCGTCCGCTGGAGCAGGTTGCCGCCTGTGGTCGCCATGTTGCGAAGCTGGCCACTCGCGCCGGAGAGGAGCGCGCGGGAGAGGACGGGATAGTCGCGGCGGATGCGGTCGTCCACGGCGAGGTCGGAGTTCGAGACCAGCGCGCCAATCCTGAGGCCCCCCTCGAAATCCTCGATCCGCTTCAGGTCGAGCCGGGTGATGTCGACGACCCGTTCGGGCGTCTCCACGCCGAGCTTCATCAGGTCGAGGAGGTTGGTGCCGCCGGCGATGATCTTCCCGGCATCGAGGGCACCGGAGACATCCTGGGCGCGTGCGTAGTCGAAGGGCCTCATTCCGCGGCCTCCTTCCAGCCGTTGGCGCCGCCGACTTCGGAGATCGCGTCGACGATGTTCGGGTAGGCGGCGCAGCGGCAGAGATTGCCGGACATGCGCTCGGAGATTTCTTCCTCGGTCAATTCTGCGCCCGCATTCAGGTCGTCGGTCACGACACTGGGCCAGCCGGCGCGCACCTCGTCGAGCATGGCGGTGGCCGAGCAGATCTGACCCGGGGTGCAATAGCCGCACTGGTAGCCGTCGTGGCGCACGAAGGCGTCCTGCAGCGGCGACAGCGCGCCGGGCTCACCCAGCCCCTCGATCGTGGTGATCTCGACACCGTCCATCATGCAGGCGAGCGTCAGGCAGGAATTGATCCGCCGCCCGTCGGCGATGACGGTGCAGGCGCCGCACTGGCCGTGATCGCAACCCTTCTTGGAGCCTGTCAGGCCGAGGTGGTTGCGAAGCGCGTCGAGTAGCGTGGTCCGGTTGTCGGCCTCGAGCTCGTAGGACGCGCCGTTGATCGAAAGGGTCGTTTTCATGGTCACTCCGGCGTGTTTCGCAAGCCGAACGACCGGGGTCGAACAAGTGTTCCTTAATCTTTCTTGGCGCGGCGGCGGGTCGCGGGAGGCGTTCCGGAACGCCTCCCGACCGGCCGTCAGAGGAAGATGAAGCCGTCCTCCTCGGGCGTCCCGAGATCGAGGCCGATGAGCAGCGGATCGTGGTCGGAGGCGGCGAAGGGATCGTCGCCGCTGTAGAAGCCCGCATCGGTGAACTCACTGGAATAGGACATCAGGTCCGGCTCCAGCGAGTTGATGTGCCATTCGGCCACCCCGGTGACCTGAGAGGCCAGCGAACGGGACGCGAGCCCCTGGTCGAGCGCGCCGCGCTGGCCGTCGAAGACGAAGCTGAACGCGTCCTCGGCCCCGACGAAGGTCTCGAGCAGGTCGACGTAGCCCGCCGCCTCGATGGCCTGCACCGGGTCCTCCTCGTTGTAGGCGTTGAGGTCGCCGATGATGAGGGCGTCCGGGTCGCCGGTGCCGAACGGGTCGGAGGCGAGCCAGGCCGTGAGCTGTTCGGCGGCGTCGGTGCGCGTCGCGTTCCAGTACCCTTGGCCGTCGCCCTGGTCGACGTCGGGATTGCCCGGATCGCCGCCCGCGAGACCGCTATCGCCCTTCGACTTGAAGTGGTTGACCGCGATGGTCACGACCTCGCCGTTCCCGTCCCCGAAGGCCGCAGCGACGGCGGGGCGGTTTCGCTGCTCGCCGCCGTCGTCGAAGACGTAGACGCCGCTGTCGAGGACCGAGACGGAACCGGGCTTGTAGATCAGCCCCGTGGTGATCGCGTCGGTGCCGACCAGACCGCCGTCCTCCGTGGGATCCACGAAGTCGTAGATTTCGGCGCCCAGACGCGTGTTCACCGCATCCACCAGCGTGGCGACGGCGGAGGCATCGTCGAAGCCGTTGTTCTCGATCTCCTGCAGGCCCACCACGTCGGCGTCGAGTTCCACGAGCGCGTTCACCAGCTTCTCGGTCTGGCGTTCGAGGTCGAACGCGGAGGTCGCGCCGCGCACGTCGAGCGTGGTGAAGAAGTTGAGCGCGTTGAAGCTCGCCACCTTCAGGTCGCCGCCCACCTCGGGGGCCTCCGGATCGCGGGTGCCAACACCGGTCGCTTCGTCGATGGGCAGGGGCTCTGTCGGGATGACGCGGTACTCGCCGAACCCGTAGGTCAGGACGCCCTCGACCGGCGTGTCCATCTCCGCCCCGATCCGCGGCGCCGGGTTGTCGAGCCCGAACGTGTCGCCCGCCGAGAGGATGCCGTCGCCGTCGTCGCCGGCCGTGTCGTTGGCGATGTAGGGGAAAGCGTCGGGGTTCTGCGACCCGTTGCCGTCGTCGATGATCAGCCGGTTGGCGGCGTTGTCGGCCTGCAGCGCCTCGATCTCGGCGCGCTCGGTCTGGGCGTCGTAGATCTGCGTCGGCTGGACCTGATCGCCCGCGCTAACCACGACCTCGCCGTAGCGGTCGAAGTTGAAGGTCTCGATGATCGTGACCGGATCGGCCGTCGACGAGGTGACGGCGACGCGCATGCCTTCCAGCGGCTCGAGGTCGGTCTCGATGGGCAGGGTGAGGGACGCGGCGGTCGGGAGGTCCGCCATGCCCAGCACGTCGATCATGACAGCGGAGATCTGCGTGGCGCCGAAAGATTCCTCGACCACGCCCTCGGCGAAGACCATGTCGCCCACAGTCACGGTCGGCGCGTCGTCGGTGAAGACGAAGATGCCCTCGGAGGTGGCGGCGTCGCCGTCGGCATCCGCGTCCTCCTCCTGCAGGAAGAAGCCGTCGCCCAGCGTCGCGGTCACCACGGCGGTCACGTTCACGAAGCGGTCGATCAAGGGCGAGGTCGCGCCGGACCCCTGGACCTGGTTGATGAGGACGCTCTCGCTCGGCCCGTCGGGTATACCGTCATCCGCGACGTTCGCGGCGTCGCGGGTCGAGTCGAGCGGGCCCGCCCACTTGCCGTCGACCTTCTGCAGGGACTGGCCGATCGCGGTACTGCCGCCCTCGGAGACGCCCACGTCCTCGGAGGTCATGCCCTCCGCCGGCCCGTCCGTCGCCGTGAACGAGCCCTCGTAGGAAAGAAACTCAACGACGGCGCCGTCCGGGTCGACCAGCGCGAACCCATCGGGCGATCCGTTCTGCAGGCCCCGCACGTCGACCGACGCGAAGCCAGCCGCGTTGAGCGTGCCGTCAAGCCGGATCGTGCGGTAGGACTCGTTGTCGCTGCCGTCGTAGAGCACGATGGACCAGCCGGCGAGGTCGAGGTCCGGCGCGCCAGCGACCTCGATGAACTCACCCGTATCGGTCCCGGCGTTGTCGTAGTGGAACTCGTTGATCGACAGGGCGGGGGCCGGGCCGGTATCCGTGCCGGTCACGGTGAGGGTGACGGTCGCCGTATCCGTGGCCCCGCGACCGTCCGAGACGGTGTATCCGAAGGAAACCTCGACCGTCTCGCCCTCGGCCAGATCGGCGAAGGCGCCGGTCGAGTCGTAGGTGACGGTGCCATCGTCGTTCAGCGTCGCCGTGCCGACGAGGTCCGCCATGTCGAGCGCCGTGATCGTCAGGTCGTCGCCGTCGAAGTCGAAATCGTTGGCGGTCAGTTCCGTCAGCGTGAGCGACGCCCCGGCGGCAAGGCCCGCGCTGTCGTCGCGGGCGAGCACGCCGTTGTTCCCCCCGGTCAGGTCGACGTAATAATCGTCGGCCTCGTAATAGAGCTGTTCGACCGACTGGAGCAGGTCGTAGTTTCCCGGATTCTCGAAGCTGGAGACGAGCGTGCGCGGCATGCGTCCGATCATCACGTTATAGTCTTCCACGCCGCCGGCATATTCGGCCGTATCGAAGCCGCGCTGGCCGTTGATCCGGTTCGCCCCCGCACCGCCGCGGATGACATCGTCGCCCCGACCGGCGAAAACCGTGTCGTCGCCCGCGCCGGCATCGATCGTGTCGTCGCCGAAGCGTCCGCGGATGCGGTCGTCGCCATCGGTGCCGGAAAGGAGGTCGTCGCCGAACGTCCCCCGGACGGGATTGAAGGGCCGATTCATGGGAAACCTCGATGTCGATTGCTCTGGGACTGGTTAACCCGGCTTATCGACAGTTCCGTGACGGAAGGCCAGCGACGACCGGAGAAACCGGTGGCCCGTAGGCCGTTCCGCCCCGGGGGCAGGCGCCCCGCGGGCGGCGCTCAGAGGAGCGCCGTCCCGTCGAGGGTCAGTCGGACCGGCCCGGACGCCTCGGGCAGATGCGTGCCGTCGACCGAGACCTCCACCAGCAGGTCGCCGCGGGTGAAGGCGAGGATGCCGGCCTCGGCGTCGCGCGGTGCGTAGGGCGCTTCGAGGAGATCGGGCCGGTCCCGGCGCAGATGCAGGAGGGTGCGTGTCAGCGCCAGCTTGGCGGCGTCGAAGGGCGTCTCGGTCTCGCCGCGGGCGAGAGCGTCGAAATCAACGACGGCGCGGTTGTCGGGATCGGTCAGGCGGAAGCTGCCGATCTCGGTGCCCTGATAGATGTCGGGAATGCCGGGGATGGTCAGCTTCAGCGCGCATTGCGCCAGCGACAGGTTCGCGGCCCGGTCGGCCAACGGCGCGACCGCTTCGGGCAGCGGGTCGATCGCCCCCGCGATGTCGCGGGCGGCCCCGGTGACGCGGGCCTCGTAGTCCTTGTCCGGCGAGGTCCAGAACGTGTCGCGCTTGGCCTCGCGCATTGCCTTCGTCATGTGATCGGCCAGCCTGTCGGCCAGCTCCCCCTCGGGCTGCGCGGCGAAGGCGGATTGCGCGAGATACCAGCCCCAGGGCGCCGGCAGGTCGGTCAGCTCGCGCAGGGTGTCGCGCATCGCGACGTCGTGACTGATCGCGGCGATGCGCATCCGCGCGTCCTCGGAGCGCTTGGTGTCATGGCTCGAGGTGAGGGTGAGCGCGCCGGGCATCGTCGCCTGCCGCACCTGCATCGCCTCGTGGAAGCCCGCGATGTCGAGCGCCGGCTCGTCGGGCTCGCCGCCGACTTCGTTGGCCGACAGCAGCGGCGTGTAGCGATAGAACGCCGTGTCCTCCTGCGCCTTGGCGATGGCCGCGCCGGTGAGCTGCTGGAGCCGGACGCGCAGCTCGCCGCAATCCGGGTCGAGCAGCAGCGCGAGCAGGTCGTCGATCGCGCCCGTATCGATCATGTCGGCCTTGGCGCGCTCCACGTTGTCGCGCATCGCCTCGGCGTCGGCTTCGCTGACCGCCTCCATCGTGGCGTAGGTGCGGTAACGCGGGAAGGCGCCGACATAGCGGATGATCGCTTCCCGCCAGGCGCCGCGGCCCCATTCGCCACCGCGCGACAGGGCGAGCTCCACCAGCCGGTCGAGCTCGGCGGGAAGTTCGGTCGTCACGATCTGGCGCTTCGACGCCGCCAGCACGCGGCGGAAATCGCTGCTGGTGCGCGCGTCGAGCTCCTCGGCGCCGGCCGCGTCGGTCAGGACCTGCGCGATTGCGCGGGCGGCGACGTAGCCGGTCGTGCCCTGCACCGACCATTCCTCGGGCAGGCGCTCGTCGCCGGTCAGGATCTTCTCCACCCAGACCGGCCGGTCGCCGACGCGGTCGCGCAGCTTGGCAAGATAACCCGCGGGATCGGCGAGGCCGTCCACGTGGTCCACGCGCAGCCCGTCGGCGATGCCTTCGTTGATAAGCTCGAAGGTCAGGCGGTGCATGTCGTCGAAGACCGCGTCGTCCTCGACCCGCACGCCGATCAGGCCGGTCACGGTGAAGAAGCGCCGGTGGGAGATCGCCGCCGACTCGGTCCGCCAATGCGTCAGCCGCCAGGGCTGCGCGTCGTGGAGGTCGCGGATGTCCTCCGGGCCGGTCACGGCGAGCGGCACGCGCAGGTCGCCCGCGATCATGTCGGTCCCGTCGGTGGTGACATCGCCCTTTTCCGCCATCGCCTCGAAGGGCTCGGGCAGCCAGGGCAGGCGCAGGCGGTCGGACCAGTCGATATCGAAGTGGCCGGCATAGGCGCTGTCGAGACCGTTGGCGAGGACGTCGTGCAGCCAGGGATTCGCGGCGTTGAAGGCCATGTGGTTGGGCACGATGTCGAGGATCAGGCCGAGCCCGTGTTCGCGCAGCTTCGCCGACAGTTTCTCGAGACCCGCCCGGCCGCCGAGCGACGGCTCGATCTCGTTCGGGTCGGTGACGTCGTAGCCGTGGGTTGAGCCGGGCGTCGCGGTGAAGAGGGGACTCGCGTAGAGATGCGAGACGCCCAGATCGACGAGATAGGGCACGAGCGTCTCGGCCCGTGCGAAGTCCATGTGCTCGCGGAATTGCAGGCGGTAGGTGGCGGTCGGGAGGTGCATCAGGCTCTCGGTCTGGCGGCGCGCATCAGGTCGGTGATGCGGGTGAAGACGGGATGGTCGGCGATGTCGTCCACCGTGACGGGCGACCGCGGGCGCCAGTTCGGATGGCCGTCGGTGACGCCGGGCAGGTTCGTGGGCGTCTCGGGACCGACGAGGTCGGCCAGACGAACCCCGGCGAGGAGGGACGGCGTCGCGGCCATGAAGGCATGCGCCCCGTCGAGCACGGCGTCGGGCAGCGTCTCCGCCTCCGGGTCGGCTTCGACCCCGAGCGCGCGAACGAGGTCACGCCGCTCCTTTTCGCGGTGGGCGCGGTGCTGCTCGCTGGCCTCGGGCGAGACAAGTCCGTTCGCCTCGCGCAGCTCGATGTCGTTGCCCTTCCACCAGGCCGACAGGATCGGCAGGTCGTGGGTCGAGAGGCAGGCCAGCGCGACGTCCGGATAGGCGTCGGCCGCGTCGAAGCCGGCCGCGCTCTGTTCGAAGTAGACGATCCGGTAGCTCAGGATGTTCGCCGCCGTCATCACCTGGCGGAAGCCGGGCGGGACGAAGCCCAGATCCTCGCCGATGAGGATGGCGTCGTTGCGGTGCGCCTCTTCGCAGAGGACCCGAAGAAGGTCGGCCATCGGGTAGCGCAGGTGGGTGCCGCTCGAAGCCGGTTCGCCGGAGGGAATGAGGAACAGCTGCCAGACCGCCATCGCATGGTCGATCCGGAGCGCGCCCGCGTCGCGAAGCTGCGCGCCGATCATCGCGCGGTAGGTGGCGTAGTCGTCGCGTGCCATCTTCTCGGGCGATGGCGCGGCGAGGTGCCAGTTCTGACCGTGCTCGGAGAAGACGTCGGGCGGCGCGCCGACGCCGAGACCGGGCATCGCGGCGGCGGTGCCGGACCAGGTGGCCGACCCGTCCTGCGCTTCGCCCACCGCGAGGTCGAGATAGAGGCCGATCCGCATGCCGGCCTCCTTGGCGGCCCGCTGCGCGGCGCGAAGCTGGCTCCGGGCGACGTATTGCAGCCATTGCTGGAAGCGGACGTCTTCGGCTTGGGTCTCGGCGATCTCGGCCGCCGCCGCGCCGTGCGGGTCGCGCAACGCTTCGGGCCAGCCGGTCCAGCCGGCATGGCTCTGTCCGGCGGAGATCACCTCGAAGAGCGCGTGCAGGCGCAGTGCCTCGCCGCCCTCCTCGACGAAGATTTGGAAATCCAGATCGTCGCCCGTCGCGTCGAAGACGGCACGCAGGGCCGCAAGTTTCGCCTCGGTGACGGCGGCGTAGTCCACGAGGTCGCTGTCGGGCAGGTCGGGCCGTTGGCAGCCGAGCGCATCGGGCGCGATGTAGAGCGGGTTCAGGAAGCGCCGGTTCGAGGGCGAGAATGGCGAGCAATGTCCCGGCGCAGCGAGGAACAGCGCGTGGAGCGGGTTCACGCCGAGGAAGTCGGCGCCGGCATCGCCGCAGATCCGGGCAAGCTGCGCCAGATCGGTGAAGTCGCCGATCCCCCAGTTCCGGTCGGAGCGCAATTCGTAGAGCTGGCAGAACACGCCCCAGCCGCAGGCCGGGCGTGGCGCGCTCGCGTCGGGCGACGGCATCGTCCCGGCCGCGGGCGGACCGGACGGCGCGCCTTCGGGGTCGATGCCGAGCCGTTCGAGGATCAGCGCGAGCGTCGCGTCAGGGACGTCGCGCTCCTCGTAGGTGGTGGTCAGGCCGTGATGCCGGGCGAGACTGCGCAGGCTCATGTGTCGAGCCAGAACGCGGCGGAGACGGGGGCGCCCGGAGCCTTTCCGGTGAGCTGGATAAGCTCCCCGGCCGCGGGGGGCAGGTCGACGGCGCTGTCGCCGAAATTGGCGCGCAGACGCAGCGTGCCGCCGTTGAGCCGCCAGTCGACGGCCACGCAACGATCCGGCGCCTGCAGCACCGTGCCGCTGTGCGGGCCGGTGCCGGGCAGGAACGGAACGACCTTTTCCTGCCGCAGATGCAGGAGGTGGCGAACGAAGGCGAAGGTGGCGCTGTGCGGCTCGGCGGACAGCTTGTCCCAGTCGAGCTTGCTGTCCGAGAAGGAGGAGATCGCGATCGGGTCGGGGACCTCCTCGGCCTGGTGCCCGCCGAAGCCCGCGAACTCCTTGCGACGGCCTTCGGTCACGGCGCGGCCGAGCTCGTCGTGGAAATCCGCGAAGAACAGGAACGGCCGCGTCTCGCCGTATTCCTCTCCCATGAAGAGGAGCGGGATATGCGGGGACAGCAGCAGAGTCGTGTGCAACGCCCGGATCATCTCGGGCGTGGCGAGCGCGGCGATGCGCTCGCCGATGGCCCGGTTGCCGACCTGATCGTGGTTCTGCAGGAAGTCGATGAAGGCTGCGGGCGGCAGGTGGTCCGACGGCGCGCCGCGCGCCTCGCCCTCGTATGTCTCTCCCTGGAAGGAGAAGCCGGTGGCCGCGGCCTTGGCCATCAACCCGGCCGGGTCGTTCTCGAAGGAGACGTAGTAGCCCTCGGTCTCCCCGGTGGCGAGGACATGGGCGCAATGGTGCCAGTCGTCGTTCCACTCCGCCGTCATCAGGGGGGCGTGATTGCCGCGCCGCTCGTGCAGATAGGTGATGTTGCGGTTGTCCTCGGTGGTCAGATGCACCTCCCGGTCCAGCCGGGCGCGGATGTCGCGGGGAAGCTGGATGAGGAATTCCGGGTCGGACGTGTCGCGGATGTGATCCACCGCGTCGAAGCGCAAACCGTCGAAGCGGAACTGCTGCAACCAGTAGACGGCGTTGTCGATGAAGAAGCGCCGCACGGGCCCCTCCGAATAGTCGATCGCCGATCCCCAAGGGGTATGTCGCTCCGGATCGAAGAACTCGGGCGTGTGGGCGGGGATGTAGCTGCCCTCGGGGCCGAAATGGTTGTAGACTACGTCGAGGATCACCATGAGCCCCTTGCCATGCGCCGCGTCGACGAGCGCGCGCAACTCGTCGGGCGTGCCGTAGGCGCGGTGCGGCGCGTAGAGGAGCGTCCCGTCGTAGCCCCAGCCGCGCTCGCCGCCGAAGGTCGCGACCGGCAGGAGTTCCAGCGCGGTGATGCCGAGATCGACGAGATAGTCGAGCTTGTCGTGGATCGCCGCGAACGTGCCCTCGGGGGTGAAAGTGCCCACGTGGCATTCGTAGATCACCGCCTCCTCCCACTTGCGGGCGGAGGGCGGGTGTTTCCACTCGTATTTCGAGATGGCGACGCGGCTCAGCGAATGGACGTCGCCGGACTGGGCATGCGCGGCGGGGTCGTGAAACATGCGGCCGTCGGGGATGCAGAAGCCGTATTCGGACCCGTCATGCGCCTCGGCGACGGTGGCAAACCAGCCCTCCCCCTGCTTGTCCATCGGGAAGTTCTGACCGTCGAGATGCAGGGTCAACGCATCGAGCCCCGGGGCCCAGAGCCGGAAGTGCACGCCGTCCGGGCCGATGCGCGGTCCCCAGTGTCGGTCGCTGTCGTGGGTGTCCATCAAATCGTGTCCTCGTCGTCGGACCGTGGCACGGTGTCCCCCTGCTCTTCGGTCTGCGGAATGTCGTATTGCGCGTCGGAGAGGCCGCTGCCACGTTCGTCGCTGGCGTTCTCCGTCATTTCGGGCTCGGTTTCCTGACCCTCGGGTTCGATCGGTCCGGTTCCGACGGCCTCGAGCAGCATGAGCGCGCGTTCCTTCAGCGTGATCTCCCCCGACACGGTCGGGCCGCCATCCTGCGTGACGAGGCCCGTGTCGGTGTCGATCCGTGTCTCCCATTCCCCCGGCGGCAACCGGTAGGTGATCGCGTCCGGGTTTGCGTTCATCGCGAGCAGAAGGGACCGATCCTCGCCCCCCGCGATCACCAGCGACAGGACGCGCCGTTCCGGATCGTGCCAGTCGTCCGGCTGCATCGCCGCGCCGGTCCTGCGGTGCCAGGTGACGAAACGCCCTTCGGGGTTGCCGTCGGTTCCGTGCAGGAACCGCTGGGAGGTCAGCAGGTCGCGCGACTTGCGCAGCTGGATGAGGTCGGCGGTGAACTTGGCGAAGGGATCGTCGGCCTTCGACCAGTCGAACCAGTTCATCTCGCCCGGCTGGCAATAGGTGTTGTTGTTGCCGTCCTGGGAGCGGCCGTGCTCGTCGCCCATCAGGATCATCGGCGTGCCCTGACTGAGCAGCAGCGTCGCCATCATGTTGCGGCGCTGACGGTCGCGGAGGGCGAGGATGTCGGGATCGTCGGTCGGACCCTCGACACCGTGGTTCCAGCTCACGTTGTGCGAATGGCCGTCGTTGTTGTCCTCGCCGTTCGCCTCGTTGTGCTTGTCGTTGTAGGAGACGAGGTCGGCCAGCGTGAAGCCGTCATGCGCGGTGATGAAGTTGATCGATGTCCAGGGCCGACGGCCGCGATGCTCGAACTTCGAGGCCGAACCCAGAAGGCGGTCGGCCATGTCGGGAGCCTTGCCGCCGTCACCCTTCCAGAAGGCCCGGACGGTGTCGCGATAGGTGTCGTTCCATTCGGCCCATCCCGGAGGGAAGTTGCCGACCTGATAGCCGTTGTTGCCGGTGTCCCAAGGCTCGGCGATCATCTTGACGCCGGACAGGACGGGGTCCTGCAGCACCGCGTCGAAGAACGGGGCATGCGGGTCGAAATTGTCGCGCCGCCGTCCGAGCGTGGAGGCGAGGTCGAAGCGGAACCCGTCGATATGACATTTCTCGACCCAGTATCGAAGCGAATCCATGACCATCTGCAACACCCGCCGGTTGTCGAGGTCGAGCGAGTTCCCGGTGCCGGTCGTGTCGTAGTAGTACCGCCGGTCGTCGCCCAGAATGTAGTAGCTGGCGTTGTCGATCCCGCGGAAGGACAGGGTCGGGCCCATCTGGTTGCCTTCGGCGGTGTGGTTGTAGACCACGTCGAGGATCACCTCGATACCGGCGTCGTGCAGGCGGCGGACCATCACGCGGAACTCGTCGAGCGCGCCATGCTGCATCAGGTAGCGCATCGTCGGCGCGAAGAACCCGATCGTGTTGTAGCCCCACCAGTTCACCAGCCCGCGCTCGAGCAGGTGGCGGTCGTTCGGGAAGGCATGGACCGGCAGCAATTCGATCGCGGTCACGCCGAGTTTCTGGAGGTGGCGGATCGTGTCCGGGTGGGCCAACCCCTCGAACGTGCCGCGCAGCGGCTCATCCACGTGGCCGGCGCCCTTGGTCATGCCGCCGACATGCGCCTCGTAGATTACCGTCTTGGACCATTCGGTGTTGGGACGACGATCGTTGCCCCAGGCCGAGGCATCCGCGGTGACGACGCATTTCGGCATGACGAAAGCGCTGTCGCGACGATCGAAGCTCAGATCACCCCGTCGCGAGCCGAGCCGGTAGCCGAACAGGCTGTCGTGCCAGCGCAGGTCGCCCTTGTGGGCGCGGGCGTAGGGATCGGCGAGGAGCTTGTTCGGGTTGAAGCGGTGACCGACCTCGGGGGCGTAGGGCCCGTGGACCCGGTAGCCGTAGAGCTGCCCGGGACGGACCTCCGGCAGATAGCCGTGGAACACCTGATGGGTGTATTCCGGCAGCGGGATGCGGGCGATCTCGCGGCGGCCGCTTTCGTTGAACAGGCAAAGCTCGACCTTTTCGGCATGGGCGGAGAACAGGGCGAAATTGGTGCCTGCCCCGTCCCAGGTCGCGCCGAGGCGCGACCCGGTGCCGGCTTCGAGGGCGTAGGGTGTGGAGGACATCTCGGTCGAACCTTCCGGAGTGCGTGTAATCAGGTCTCCGGCGTCAGGACCAACGTGGAGAGGGGTGGCAGCGTCAGACTTGTCGATACGGGGCGACCATGCCAACCCTCCCCGTCGGCAGTGACGAACCCGCCATTGCCGGATCCGGTTCCGCCATACTGGCTTGCGTCGGAATTGAACACTTCGCGCCACCGCCCGCCCTGCGGCATCCCGACACGGAAGCCCTCGCGGAGCACGGGGGCCATGTTGCAGATGACGACGACCGGCAGGTCGCCCTCCGCGCCGAGGCGCAGGAAGCTGAAGACGTTATTCTCCGCATCGCCGCCGTCGATCCACTGGAAACCGGCCGGGTCGCAGTCGCGGGCATGCAGCGCGGGATGGGACTTGTAGACGCCGTTCAGGTCGCGGACCAGCGATTGCAAACCCTTGTGGTTCGGATCGTCGAGCAGGTGCCAGTCGAGCGAGCGGTCGTGCGACCATTCGCGCTCCTGTCCGAACTCGCCGCCCATGAACAGCAGCTTCTTGCCCGGATGCGTCCACATCCAGCCGAAATAGGCGCGTAGGTTGGCGAAGCGCTGCCAGTGATCCCCCGGCATCTTGCCGATCAGGCTGCCCTTGCCGTGCACGACCTCGTCGTGGCTCAGCGGCAGGACGAAGTTCTCGGAATAGGCGTAGTGCAACCCGAAGGTCATCTTGTCGTGGTGGTATTTCCGGTTGATCGGGTCCTGCGCCATGTAGGTCAGGGTGTCGTGCATCCACCCCATGTTCCACTTGAAGTCGAAGCCCAGCCCGTCCTGATCGACCGGGCGGGAGACGTTCGGGAAAGCGGTGGATTCCTCGGCGATGGTCATGCCGCGCGTCCGGTCCGCCACGCGCGCATTCACTCCGTGCAGGAAGTCGATCGCGTCGAGGTTCTCGCGCCCGCCGAAGCGGTTCGGAATCCACTCGCCGTCGTTCCGCGAATAGTCGAGGTAGAGCATCGAGGCGACGGCATCGACGCGCAATGCATCGACGTGGAACTCGTTGAGCCAGTAGAGCGCCGAGGCGCGCAGGAAGTTCGCCACCTCGTTGCGGCCGAAATTGTAGATCAGCGTGTTCCAGTCCTTGTGGAACCCCAGCCGCGGATCCTCGTGCTCGTAGAGCGCGGTGCCGTCGAACCGCGCGAGCCCGTGCTCGTCGGACGGGAAGTGCGCCGGGACCCAGTCGATGATGACGCCGATGCCGCGCCCGTGGAGGTAATCCACCAGCATCGCGAACTCCTCGGGCGTGCCGAAGCGGTAGGTCGGCGCGAAGAGGCCGATCGGCTGGTAGCCCCAGGAGGGGGTGTAGGGGTGTTCGGACAGCGGCAGGAACTCGACATGGGTGAAGCCCATCTCGGCCACGTAGTCGGCGAGCAACGGGCCGACCTCGGCGTAGCTCAGGATGGTATCCCCGTCGCCGCGCCGCCAGGATCCCAGATGCACCTCGTAGATCGAGATCGGCTCTTCGGTTGCGGTCTGTCGCGGACGGTCGGTCCAGGCGTCGTCCTGCCAGTCATGCTTCACGGGCCCCTCGACGATGGAGCCGGTCGCGGGCGCCGATTCCTGCCGGAAGGATAGGGGGTCGGCCTTGAGCGGCAGCACCTCGCCGTGGACACCGACGATCTCGTACTTGTAGAGTTCGCCGCGCGCGATGCCGGGGATGAACAACTCCCACAGGCCACCGCCCAGACGACGGCGCATCGGGTGACGGCGACCGTCCCAGGCGTTGAAATGCCCGACGACGCTGACGCGACGCGCGTTCGGCGCCCAGACGGCGAAGGCCGTGCCCTCGACGCCCTCGTGCGTCGTCGGATGCGCCCCGAGGCGGGTCCAGAGCTCCTCGTGGCGTCCTTCTGCCAGAAGATACTCGTCCATTTCGCCCAGGAGCGCTCCGAAACGGTAGGGGTCTTCCCGCGTCCATTCGTGTTCGCCCGCGCGACACAGCAGGCGGTAGTCGGCGGGCGCCTTCTTGCGCCCGAACTCGCCGTGGAAGACGCCCTCGGGATGAATCCGCTCGAGTTCGAGCAGGGGTTTGCCCTTGGCGTTCACCGCCGTGACCTCGCCCGCATCGGGAGCGAAGACGGTCAGGGCGCCGTCGTGGATTCCGAGCGCCCGGAAGGGATCGCTGAGGCGCCCGCGGACGATGGCCTCACAGGTCTGATCGTCGGGTTTCATTCGCTATCTTCCATGACTTGGAGAAGGCCGCGGAGCGGCACGTCGATCCAGGTGGGCCGGAAATCGCGCTCGTAGTCGATCTCGTAGGCGCTCTTGCGGATCAGGTAGAGGTCGAGCAGCGCATCCTCGAACGCGCCGTCGGCGGGGCGGACGGGAGAGTTCCCCATCGTTTCCCGCCATGCGTCGAGGAACGCGCCGGAGGTGGCGCTGCGCCAGTCGCGGACCTGCGCCATCGTCCGTTCGGGGTCGGCGCCGGCCTCGATCCGGCGGCCGAGCGCGGACCAGAGCGCGTAGTCGAAGCTGCGCAGCATGCCGGCCACGTCGCGCAGGGGCGAGGACTTCTCCTGCCGCTCCGCGAGGCTGCGCGACGGCTCGCCCTCGAAGTCGATGATGGCGAGGTCGCCCTGCGCCACCAGCACCTGACCGAGGTGGTAATCGCCGTGGACCCGACAGGCGGCGCCCGAGGGCGTCATCGTGCCCACGCGGTCGATCCGCTCGAGGATGGCGTCGCGCCGTGCTGTCACCTGTTCGGCAAGCTCGGCGGCCTCGCCCTCGAGCCGGGCCTTCGCCAAGCGGTCGAGAGTGTCGGCGACCTCGGAACGCGTCTCCGCAACGAGCGCCTGCAAGCCGTCCGCGTCGAGCGGCTCGGTCCCGAAGGCCCCTTCGCCGGAAGCCAGCGCAAGGTGCAACTCCGCCGTGCGTTGGCCGAGGAGGGTGCCCAGGTCGAGGGCGCCGATCATCAGCGGGCGTTCGTCCCCGTCATGGCCGTGCTCGCGCGCTTCCATCTCACGGTCCAGCCCCTCGGTCACGAAGGACCACGCGTCGCCCTGGTTGGCCACGTAGGCGGAGGCGGCAGCGAGGATCGTCTCGGTCCCCGCATCGTCGACCCAGCGGATCGTGCCCAGCAGCGCGGGCGTGGCCGCGTAGTCGGTCTCCCGCGTCAGGAACCGGGCCACCTCGATGTCCGGCTGCACGCCCTCGCGGACGCGCCGGTAGAGCTTGAGGACCAGCTTGTCACCGAAGGCGACCGAGGCATTCGACTGCTCGGCTCCGAGAAGCCGCGGCTCCGCGTCGCCGGTCTCGAGGTCGATCCCCTCGAACACGAGTTTGCCGCCGTCGCCCTCGACCTCCGCCCCCGCGCGCATCGCGTCGAGCAGGGCACGGGCCATCTCCTCGTCCGAGGCGCCGTCCATCAGCGCGCCGACGCGGTTCTGTCGGCGCAGCTTGCCGAGCGTCGCGGGCAGGCGGGGAGACAGCGAAAGCGCGTTCTCGTCCCAGACGGCGGAAAGCGGCAGGAAGTAGCTCTGCGTCTCGCCGCCGGTCTCCACCTCGGCGATGGACAGGAGGTGGCGGCCCTGGGCCAGTTCGCCGAGCTGGCGCAGCGAGGCGCGCGACACGCCCTGCGTCTTGCCGGCGAACCAGCGCTGGAGCGCGACGTAGCGGGGCAGGGTCTCGGCCTCGAACTGGCGGCCCTCACGACCCTTCAGCGCAGTGGAAAGATACCCGTCGCGCGTGGTCAGCGTCAGGAAGTCCGGCAGGACCGGGTTCACCGGCGTGTGCCAAGACGGCGCGTCCTCCTCGTCGGCGAGCAGGAACCAGAAGAACCCGTAGGCCGGCAACGTCAGCATGTAGGGCAGCTCGCCCACCGGCGGGAAGGGCGACTGGCCGACAAGCTCGACCGGCACCCGACCCTTGAAGCGGCTCAGGTCGATCTCCACCGCCTGCGGCGCGCGACTCAGGTTGGCGACGCACAGGATCGCCTCGTTGCCGGTCGTGGCGCCATCGACGCCCTTTGTGCGGCGGATATAGGCGAGGACCTTGCGGTTGTTCGGATAGAGCAGGTCGATCTCGCCGCGTCCGAACACGTCGTGCTTCTTGCGCACGGCCACCATGCGCCGCATCCAGTTCAGGTAGCTGGACGGCGAGGAGGATTGCGCCTCCACGTTGAGCCCGTCGTAGCCGTAGACCGCGTCCTGGATCGTCGGCAGGTAGAGCCGCTGCGGATCGGCCCGGCTGAAGCCCGCGTTGCGGTCAGCGGACCATTGCATCGGAGTGCGGACGCCGTCGCGGTCGCCGAGATAGATGTTGTCGCCCATCCCGATCTCGTCGCCGTAATACATGATTGGCGTACCGGGCATCGACAGCAGCATGGAGTTCAGAAGCTCCATCTTGCGCCGGTCGTTCTGCATCAGCGGCGCCAGACGGCGGCGGATGCCCATGTTGATCCGTGCGCGCTTGTCGGAGGCGTAGGTCTCCCACAGGTAGTCCCGCTCCCGGTCGGTCACCATCTCGAGCGTCAGTTCGTCATGGTTCCGCAGGAAGATGCCCCATTGGCAATCCTCGGGGATCTCGGGCGTCTGGCGGATGATGTCGGTGATCGCGTGGCGGTCCTCCTGCGCGACGGCCATGTACATCCGCGGCATCAGCGGGAAGTGGAAGCCCATGTGGCACTCGTCGCCCTCGCCGAAATAGGGGCGGGTGTCCTCGGGCCACTGGTTCGCCTCGGCGAGCAGCATCCGGCCGTCGTAATGTGCGTCAAGGTCGCGGCGCATCGCCTTCAGGATCTCGTGCGTCTCGGGCAGGTTCTCGTTGTTCGTCCCATCCCGCTCCACGAGGTAGGGGATCGCGTCGAGCCGGAGCCCGTCCACCCCCTTGTCGAGCCAGAAGTGCATGACGTCGAGCACCGCCTCCATGACCTTCGGGTTGTCGAAGTTCAGGTCGGGCTGGTGGTCGAAGAAGCGGTGCCAGTAGAACTGCTCGGCGACCGGGTCCCAGGACCAGTTGCTGTCATGCGTGTCGTTGAAGATCACGCGGGTCGTGTCCATCCAGCGGCTCGGGTCATCGCTCCAGACGTAGAAGTCGCGCTCCGGGCTGCCCTTCGGGGCACGGCGGGCGGTCTGGAACCACTCGTGCTGGTCGGAGGTGTGGTTGATGACGAGCTCAGTGATGACTTTCAGGCCGCGGCGGTGCGCCTCGTCCACGAAGTTCTGGAAGTCGTCCATGTCGCCGTATTGCGGGTTCACTTCCTTGAACTCGGCGATGTCGTAGCCGTCGTCGCGGAGCGGCGAGGGATAGAACGGCAGCAGCCACACGGCGGTCGCGCCGAGCGACTGGATATGGTCCAGACGCTGCATCAGGCCCTTGAAGTCGCCGATCCCGTCGCCGTTCGAATCCTGGTAGGCCTTCACGTGACACTGGTAGATGACCGCGTCCTTGAACCAGTCCTCCCGGTCGGTGTCGGCGACGATCGTCGGGGAAGGGGCGTTCATCGCGCGACTCCGGGCGGTGTGAGTTTCCAGATGGCATAGGGACGCTCGTGCGGGTCGAGCGTCAGGCGGTGGTCGCGCCCGTGCCAGGTGAAGGAATTGCCTTGAATGAGGTCGGTGACCTCGACCGACGCCTCGGAGGGCAGGTCGAACTCCCAGAGCGGGACCTCGAACCCGAACTCGGCGCCGGCGTAGGGGTCGAGGAGAACGTGGAACAGCACAGCGTCGTTCGTTGCCGGGTCGTGGCGCAGCCAGCTCAGCACGCGATCGTCGTGGGCCGGCACGAAGCGCAGGTTGCGCATGTCGCGCATCGCGGGATGCTCGCGCCGGATGCGGTTGATCAGGCGCACGTCGTCCTTGATGTTGCCCGGCGCGTCGAAGTCGCGGGGGCGAAGCTCGTACTTTTCGGAATCGAGATACTCCTCCTTCCCGGGCATCGGCGCGCCCTCGCAGAACTCGAACCCGGAATAGAGCCCCCAATTGCCGGCGAGCCCGGCGGCGAGGATGGCGCGTGTGCGGAAGCCCGGTCGGCCGCTCGTCTGCAGCGGGACCGGGTTGATGTCGGGCGTGTTGACGAAGAAGTTGACGCGCATGTAGTTCGCGCAGTTCTCCGTGGTCAGCTCGGTCAGGTACTCGGTCAGCTCGGCCTTCGTGTTGCGCCAGGTGAAGTAGCTGTAGCTCTGGTTGTAGCCGAGCTTGGCGAGCCGCTTCATCACCTTGGGCCTGGTGAACGCCTCCGACAGGAAGATCGTCTCGGGGTATTCCGCGCGCACTTCCGCGATCAGCCATTCCCAGAACGGAAAGGGCTTGGTGTGCGGGTTATCGACGCGGAAGCAGGTGACGCCGCGCGCCGCCCAGAACAGGAACATGTCCACGACCGCATGCCAGAACGGCAGGTTCGGGCTGCCGTCGTCGAGGTAGTAGCGGAAGTTGACGATGTCCTCGTACTTCTTCGGCGGGTTCTCGGCGTATTTGATCGTCCCGTCCGGGCGCCACTCGAACCAGTCGGGATGTTCCTTCAGCCACGGATGGTCCGGCGAGGAATTGAGCGCGATGTCGAGCGCGATGTCGAGCCCGTGCTCCCGGGCGGTAGCGACGAGATGGTCGAAATCGTCTAGCGTACCGAGCTCGGGGTGGACGTCCATGTTGCCGCCCTCGGGCGAACCGATCGCGTAGGGCGAGCCGACATCGTCCGGCTCGGCGCGCAGCGTGTTGTTCTTGCCCTTGCGGTTGGCCGTGCCGATCGGGTGGATCGGCGGGAAGTAGAGCGTGTCGAAGCCGAGGTCGGTGACGTAGGGCAGGTGCGCCTCGACGTCCCGGAACGTGCCGTGGACGGGCTTGCCCGCGTCGTCGCGTCCGCCGAGCGAGCGCGGGAAAAGCTCGTACCACGCCGAGAACGCCGCCGCCTCGCGGTCGACCCAGAGCGGATAGTCCGGCGATTGCGTCAGGTTCGCACGCGGCCCGATCCGGGCCATGAGCGCGCGGGTCTCCTCGGAGGTGAGGACGTGCTGCGCGTCCGGGCCCTCGGCCGCGCGCCGCAACTCCTTCAGGGCCTTCGCGTCGTCACCCCGGGCCTTGGTCCGCCCGAGGATGTCGCGGGCCTCCATCATCTCGACCTCAACCGACTGGCCGGCGGCGACCTTCTTGCCGGTGTCGCGGGCCCATGTGCCGTAGAGATCGCGCCAGGCGATGACGCGGAAGCGGGCAGGCCCGACGGTGTCGAGGACGTGCTCGCCAAGCCAGATGTCGTTGACCTCGTGGGTGAGCGGCACCTCGGTCACGTCCTTCGAGCCGGACACGGTCACGAGAACCGCGGCGCCGAGAACCTCGTGCCCGTCTGCGAACAGGTCGGCGGAGAAGCGCGTCGGCCATCCGGCGACGGTCTTTGCGGCGAAGCGCCCCTGCTCGACGGTCGGGGAGACGGATTCGATGGCGAGGCGCGCGCGCGCGAGCGCCTTGGGCGGGTCTGCACGGTTCATGAGCGGCGGCCCCGTTCGATCTCGATATGGGTCATTCTGCCCCTTCCTGACGGACGGCATGGGCACCGTCCCGTTCTGTCGTGTTCTGCGATCTCGCCTAGTCCCGGAACACGTCGAACGAAAGAGGGGTTCCAAGAAAGTCCCGATCCGCAGGTCCGTACGGGGCCGGAACGGGTACTCGGCGAGCCCGATCGTACAATAAACGCGCGCTTGCACGTCGCGGGCCTTCGTCTCCTGCATCGACCGTGCTAGCCGGGTCGGGACACGCGCATTGGAGGCCGCATTATGGAAGGTTTGTTCGAGGGGCTGGGCGCTGCCGCCCTGATCATTCTCGCGATCGTGGGACTGGCGGTCGGCTGGGTCGCCGGCGCGATGACCGGGCGCAGCAAGGCGCTCTACGCGGTGATCGGCGCGGTTGCGGCGATGGCGACGCCGTTCCTCCTAGCGGCGCTCGGCGTCACGGCGCTCGCAGCAGGCGGGCTGCTCCTGATCCTCGTCGTCGGGGCGATCGGCGCGGCGATCGTGGTCGCGTTGATCCGGGCGATCAAGTGACCGCCCGTCCGGTCTAGAATTCCAGCGACCAGCCGACGCTGCCCTGCAGGTCGCCTTCGGAGCGGTAGGCGAGTCCGACGCGTGCCGCGCCGATCTGGCCGAACCCGTATTGTAGGGTCGGGCCGATCTGGTAGTCGAACTCGTCCGTTTGCTCGCCGAACGCGCCGAGCTCGACAGCCAGGCGGTCGATGGGCTTCACGCCGATCACGGCGGCATAGGTCGTCCGCCTGTCGTCCTCGGCGAAGGACATGCCGAGATCGAACGTCGTCCAGCCGTCGCCGAAGCGGCTGGAGAAACCGCGGCCGACCGTCCCGCCAACACCCACGCGGTCGATCTGCGTCCCGTCACTCTCGATGTCCTGCCCGACGCTGAACTCGACCGCGGCGAGCCAGGGATCGAGCCAGTCAGGCACGGTGTCGCCCGTCGGGAGGGGCAGGGGAAGGCGCACGAAGGACCGGATGCGGCCGTCCACATCCTGATCCGCGATGCCCGTCTGCATGAGTTGCGGCAAGCCGACGACATGGCCGCCGAGATCGAGGCCGTAAGTCCAGCCGAACGGCCCGCCATATTCGGCGTAGAACCCGGTCCAGCCGTCCGAGCCCCCGTAATGCGATACAAGCGCGTAGACGCTGCCCTGTTCACGCATCCACGGGCCGGCCGTCGTCATGGACGGCAGGAGCGTCAGCAGGAAAGCGAGCCGGGCCAGCATCGCCCGGTTCTGCGTCGTCGATGGTTAACTCATCGTAAAGGACGAACGATGTGTCACTCGCGCGTGACGGCGTTCGCCTTGCCGATGCCGCTGTCGCCGGCACTGGTGAAGTCGATCGTCACCCGCTCGCCGGCTTCGAGATCGTCGGGCACCTCGAGATCGCCCAGCTCCCAGACGGACCGGTCGTTGAACACGATCACGTTCGCCTCGCGGTCGTAGGCGAGGATCGTCCCGGTGGTCTGGTCGGCGAGCACCGGGGTGGCGGCGAGGAGGGCGGTAAAAGCGAGCGGCAAGCGCATGAGCGTGATCCGAACAGGTGCCGGTCGGCGGGCATGCCGCCGGTCGCCGCAAAGGATAGCGGAGCCGGCGGATGCCGCAAGCCTCAGCGCTTCTTGCGCCGCTTCACGTTCCCGCCCCGCTGACCCGGCCGCCCGGCGGTCGAGCGTCCCTCGGCCTTCCGCGCGTCCTCGACTGCTTGCGCGACCGCCGATTGCCGCGCGAGCGGATCGTCGGAGACGACCAGATCGACCTGTTCCAGCCGCTTGACCTCGTCGCGCAGCCGCGCCGCCTCCTCGAATTCGAGGTTCTCGGCCGCCTTGCGCATCTGCTCGCGCAACCCGTCGAGATGCGCCTGCAGGTTCGCCCCGGCCATCGGCTTGTCGATCTTCGCGGTGACGCGGTTCATGTCCACGTCGCCCTGATACAGACCCGCGAGCACGTCCTCGACGTTCTTGCGCACCGTCGCGGGCGTGATGCCGTGCTCGACGTTGTAGGCATGCTGCTTGGCGCGGCGCCGCTCCGTCTCGCCCATCGCCCGCTCCATCGAGCCGGTGATGCGGTCGGCATACATGATGACGCGCCCGTCGGCGTTCCGTGCCGCGCGCCCGATCGTCTGCACCAGCGACGTCTCCGAACGCAGGAACCCCTCCTTGTCGGCGTCAAGGATCGCGACCAGGCCGCATTCGGGGATGTCGAGCCCCTCGCGCAGCAGGTTGATGCCCACCAGCACGTCGAAGGCGCCGAGCCGCAGGTCGCGCAGGATCTCGATCCGTTCGATCGTGTCGATGTCGGAATGCATGTAGCGGACCTTGATCCCCTGCTCGTGCAGGTACTCGGTCAGGTCCTCCGCCATGCGCTTGGTCAGGACGGTCGCCAGCGTGCGGTAGCCCGCCTTCGACACGCGCCGGATCTCGTCGAGCAGGTCGTCGACCTGCATCTCCACCGGCCGGATTTCCACCGGCGGGTCCAGAAGCCCGGTCGGACGGATCACCTGCTCGGTGAACACGCCGCCCGTCTGCTCCAGTTCCCACGCGGCCGGGGTGGCCGAGACGAAGACCGATTGCGGCCGCATCGCGTCCCATTCCTCGAACTTGAGCGGCCTGTTGTCCATGCACGACGGCAGGCGGAACCCGTGTTCGGCCAGCGTCATCTTGCGCCGGAAGTCGCCCTTGTACATGCCGCCGATCTGCGGGACTGAGACGTGGCTCTCGTCGGCGAAGACGATGGCGTTGTCGGGGATGTACTCAAACAGCGTCGGCGGCGGCTCGCCGGGCGCGCGGCCCGTCAGGTAGCGCGAATAGTTCTCGATCCCGTTGCAGACGCCCGTGGCCTCCAGCATCTCGAGATCGAAGTTCGTCCGTTGCTCCAGTCGCTGCGCCTCCAGCAGCTTGCCTTCGCCGACGAGCTGGTCCAGCCGGGTCTTCAGTTCCGACTTGATGCCGAGGATCGCCTGCCGCATCGTCGGGCGCGGCGTGACGTAGTGGCTGTTCGCGTAGATGCGGATCTTGTCGTAGGTATCCGTCTTCGATCCGGTCAGAGGGTCGAACTCGGTGATCGCCTCCAGCTCCTCGCCGAAGAAGGACAGCCGCCACGCCCGGTCGTCGAGGTGGGCGGGCCAGACTTCCAGCGAGTCGCCCCTGACCCGGAAGGAGCCGCGCGAGAAGGCCGCGTCGTTGCGCCGGTATTGCTGAGCCACGAGGTCGGCCATGACCTTACGCTGGTCGTACTCGTTCCCCGCGATCAGGTCCTGCGTCATCGCTCCGTAGGTCTCGACCGACCCGATGCCGTAGATGCAGGAGACGGAGGCCACGATGATCACATCGTCGCGTTCGAGCAGCGCCCGGGTCGCGGAGTGCCGCATCCGGTCGATCTGCTCGTTGATCTGGGATTCCTTCTCGATGAAGGTGTCGGACCGCGGGACGTAGGCTTCGGGCTGGTAATAGTCGTAGTAGCTGACGAAGTACTCGACGGCGTTGTCGGGAAAGAAGCCCTTGAACTCGCCATAGAGCTGCGCGGCCAGTGTCTTGTTCGGCGCGAGGATGATCGCGGGGCGCTGCGTCTCCTCGATGACCTTGGCCATCGTGTAGGTCTTGCCGGTACCGGTCGCGCCGAGAAGGACCTGATCGCGCTCGCCCTCGTTCACGCCCGCCGACAATTCGCGGATCGCATAGGGCTGATCGCCCGCCGGCTTGAACGTCGTGTCCATGCGGAACCGGATGCCGCCCTCCAGCTTGTCGCGGGCCGCCGCCGGGCGCTGCATCATCGGCAGGTGCCCCGTCGTGTCCTCGCGCGGGGGAAGGGTCAGCGTCTCGCCCTTCGGACGGTTGTCGTTGTTATGCGCCATCGGGGGCCTCGTCGTGCCGGGGTCGTCCTCAATCTATGCCGTTCGACGCCTCCCACAAGACGGCATGACGGATGCGTCTTGCCGGATTTCGATGCGCCGGCTATCTCCGGTGGAAATCGCCCCATTCGGAGTCCGATCATGCGCGCCCGCATCTACAAGCCCGCCCGGACCGCCATGTCGTCCGGAAGTGCCAAGACCCGCGACTGGGTGCTCGACTTCGTGCAGGAGACCCCGCGCGAAATCGATCCGCTTACCGGCTGGACGAGCTCGTACGATACGCAGGCGCAGGTGCGTCTGACCTTCGAATCCCAGAAGGAGGCGGAGGACTACGCGCGCGACAACGGGATCGACTACATCGTACTGCGTCCCCAAAGCCGGAAGGCGAACCTCCGCGCGGGTGGCTACGGCGAGAACTTCGCGACCAATCGCCGGGGTTCGTGGACGCATTGACGTAACGGCCTCACCGCGTCCGTGAAGGGCGGCGATCGAACGCAGTGCGATCGGTCGAACCCTTGGAGGGACGCGGCCCGCAGGCACGCCAGCCCGGCCGAGCAGCCGGTGATCCTCGCCCGGACGTCAGAGACCGTCGCCGCGACGTTTCGCCCGCTTCGGGCCGCCGACGGCGCGGTCAGCCATGACGGCGCCCCGGGCGCCCAAAGGTCGCTCCGGGCCGGTCGTCGTGTCGGCCATGGTCTGATGCTCCAGCTCGGAATTCAGTTCCGCCCCCGTCACGACGACGATCGTGCTGATCCAGATCCATGTCATGAAGCCGATCGCCGCGCCGAGCGAGCCGTAGGTCGCGTCGTAGGAACCGAAGTTCGACGCGTACCACGAGAACAGCCCGGAAAAGACGAGCCACAGGACCGCCGCGATGGCGCTTCCCCAGCTGACCCAACGCCACTCGGGAGGTTCCCGGGCCGGGCCGTAGCGATAGAGGAGCGCGATCAGACCGGCGACGACGATGAGGATAAGCGGCCAGCGCAACCAGTTCACTGCCGTTTCCAGCTGCGCACCGAGGGCCATGTTCTGCAGCACCGCGGGCACAGCGAGCACCGCGCCGAGGGCGAGGATCACGAAGAGGAGCCCGCCCAGCGTGAAGGCGAGCGAGGTCAGCGTCAGCCGTATGAAGCCGCGCGTCTCGCGCTCCTCGTAGGCGATGTTGAGCGCTTCGAAGATCGACTTGACCCCGGCATTGGCCGACCAGAGCGACGTGCCGAGCCCCGCGGCGAAGGCCAGCCCGAGACCGGCGGAACCTTGCGAGATGAGGGAGTCGAGCTGTCCGCCGATGATCTCCATCGCGCCGCCGGGCAGGACGCCCCCGAGCGCGTCGAGATGCTCCTGGATCGTCGTCGGATCGGCGAACAGGCCGTAGATCGAGACCAGCGCGGCAAGCGCCGGGAACAGCGCCAGAAGGGCGTAGAAGGTCACGCCGGCGGCCACCAGCATGACATGGTCGTTGGTGATTTCCGCGTAAGTCCGCTTGAGCACGTCCATCCAGCCCCGGCGTGGCAACTCCGAGGGCGTATCGGCGTGATGCGGGGCGCGCGGGTCACCCTGCGCATCGCCGTCATGTTCATTTTCGCGGCGACGTTGGCGGACGGCGTTGAGGCCGCCGGCGACCGCGAGCATGGTGAGGGCCCGCAGGCCACGAGGTCTGGATGTTCTGCGCATGATCTTCGGAACGCCTCTCGAATTCAGCCGTTCCGTCCATATCGCGGTTTTTCGACACGAGGGGCAAGATCGCCACAATGCCTGCGTGGTTCGGCCCCGTCCGGGATGGTTCAGTCGGCCGGCTCGGAGACCTTGTCTCGCGGCATGACGCGATAGACGAGGTCGCTCCCGGCGACGGCATGGGCATCGGCCTGCGCCGTCAGCTCGGCGCGGTGGGGCGACTTGATGCAGACCGGATCGGTCGCGGCGGGGTCCCCGAGGAGCGCCATCGCCTGACAGCGGCAGCCGCCGAAATCGACGGTCTTGCGCTCGCAGGAAGCGCACGGCTCCTGCATCCAGTCGGTGCCGCGATAGGCCTGAAATGCGCCGCCGCGATACCACGTCTCCGCGAGGGAGGTGTCGCGCATGTTGTCGAAGGTCAGGTGCGGGATCGTCGACGCGGCGTGGCACGGCATGACCTGCCCGTCGGGCGCGACGACGAGGCCGGTGGAGCCCCAGCCGCCCATGCAGCGCTTCGGGTAGTCGGAATGGTAGTCGGCGGGCACGTAATCGATGACGAGAACGCCCTTCAGCCGGGCGCGGGCCTCGGCGACGATGGCGTCGGCCTCGCGCGCCTGTTCCCGCGTGGGCATCATGGCGTCGCGGTTCCTGAGCGCCCAACCGTGGAACTGGACGGTGGCGACCTCGATCCGGCGGGCGCCCATCTCCACCGCCATCTCGATGGCGCGGGGAAGCTGGTGGAGGTTCTGGCGGTGGAGGACGGCGTTGAGCGTGAGCGGGAAGCCCACGGCGCCGATCCACTCGGCGACCTTCATCTTGCGGTCGAACCCACCACGATAGCCGCCGATCATGTCGGCCATCTGCGCCGTGGTGCCCTGGAGCGAGAGCTGGATGTGGTCGAGGCCGGCGGCGTCGAGGGCGCGGAGGCGGCGTTCGGTCAGGCCGATGCCGGAGGTGATGAGATTGGTATAGAGCCCGGCGTCGCGCGCCGCCGTGACCAGCGGTTCGAGGTCCCGGCGGGAGGCAGGCTCGCCGCCAGAGAGATGGAGTTGCAGCACGCCGAGATCGGCGGCCTGCCGGAAGACGTCGGCCCACGTCTCGGTGTCGAGCTCCGTTTCCTGCCGCGCCAGTTCCAGCGGGTTGGAGCAATAGGGACAGGAGAGGGGGCAACGGTGGGTCAGCTCCGCCAGCATGGCGATGGGCGGGCGGACATTCGCGGGATCGGCTTTCATGCCTGAACCTCCAGGAAACGTCTGTCGCGGAGCGCGCGGAGGAAGCCCGAAGCGTCCGCGGCGATCTGGTCGGGGCTGGCATCGTACCTGGCAGCCAGCGCTCGGGTGATCTCGCCGAAGGAACGTGCGCCGTCGATTTCGCTGAGGACGGCATGTCCCACCATGTCGAG
The DNA here is from genome assembly GCF_947494055.1 of uncultured Jannaschia sp. GTDB lineage: Bacteria > Pseudomonadota > Alphaproteobacteria > Rhodobacterales > Rhodobacteraceae > Jannaschia. The sequence continues at coordinate 238,275 of NZ_CANLTR010000004.1, forward strand.
GGAAACGGCGCGTTCGGGCGCGAGGAGGACCCAGGTGTCGCGGACCCGGTCGTGATGAAGCCGCACGCCGCGAGGGAGATAGGGGATTTCGCCCGGTTCCATCACGCGGCCCGCCGGTCCAGGAGACCCTCGCCCGGTTGCCAGCCGCCCGGCGGAATGCGGGCGGGCTCCACATAGGCGGCGTGGAGGGCATCGAGCTGGGACCAGAGCACGTCAGTCTTGAAGACGAGCGCTGCGGCGGCGGCGTCCTGCTTTTCCTGCGTGTCGGCATGGTCGAGGACCCAGCCGAGGCCGAAGGCCACGTCCTTCGGGGCTTCCTTCAGCCGGTTCTGGAAGTAGGAAAGCGAGCTGTCGTCGGCGAAGTCGTAGTTCTGCAGGAGCCCGGCAATCCGGTCCTTGTGGATCTTGTGCGCGAAGAGCTCGGTGAGAGAGGCGGCGACGGCTTCCAGCAGCGTCTTCTCGCGCACGAACCGGACATAAGCGTCTACGGCGAACTTCGTCGCAGGGAGGACGCCGCGGGTCGAGGCGACGTAGTCGGGGTCGAGGCCCACCGCCTCGGCCAGGCGCAGCCAGCGGCGGATGCCGCCCTCGTTGGTGTCGGTGCCGTCGTGGTCCTCGATCCGGGAGCGCCAGCGGCGACGCAGCTCGGGGTCCTCCACCCGAGACATGAAGGCGGCGTCCTTCATCGGGATCGAATGCTGGTAGTAATAGCGGTTGATGACCCAGGCGCGCACCTGATCCGGCGTGCAGTCGCCACCATGTAGGAGCGCGTGGAACGGGTGGCGATCGTGGTAGCGCTCGGCGCCGATCTGACGGAGCCGAGCCTCGAACGCCTCGCGGGACTGGGTCATGCGCTGATCTCCATGCCGTCCTGCCCGATGGTCCAGCCGGCGGCCTCGGCCACGCGACGCTCGTCGCTGTCGGGACGCAGAACGGGGTTCGTATTGTTCATGTGGACGAAGATGCGGCGGGCGACATCCAGTCCCTCGAAGGCAGCAATCGAGCCGTCCGGCCCGGACATCGACATGTGGCCCATGCGCTTCCCCGTCTTCGGCCCGAGCCCGGCCCGCACCATTTCGTCGTCGCGCCAGAGCGTGCCGTCGAAGAAGACCAGATCGGCCCCGCGAAGCCGGTCGCGCAGATCGGCGCTCATTGTGGCGCAGCCAGGGATGTAGAAGGCATCGCGTTCGCCGGCGCGCAGATGCACGCCCACGGTCTGCTCACCGATAAGGTCCGTCTCCACCGTCTCGCCCTCCATGTAGAGCGGCACCTTGCCCGGTACCGGAAACAGCGTTGCCTCGAGCCCGGACGCCAACTCGAACGGCGTCTCAGCGGTGATCTCCATCCGCATCACAACTTTCGGGTTCAGCGCGTCGAAGACCGGGTTGGCCTGCAGGACGCCATGGATTTCGGGCGTGGCGAACAGGGTGAAGTCCTGCATCTCCCGCAGCACCAACAGCCCCGCGATATGGTCGATGTCCCCGTTCGTGACGAGAACCGACCGAAGCGGTACGTCGCGAAGGCCGGTCGGGTGCAGGTCCGGAGTATCCGCCATCTGCTGGCGAATGTCGGGCGAGGCATTCAGGATCGCCCAGTCCGACCCGTTCCCGCTGACGGCCAGCGATGACTGCGTCTGTGCCGGAATGCGCCCGTCGCGGACCAGACGGCAATTCTCGCAGCCGCAATTCCATTGCGGCAGGCCGCCCCCGGCGGCCGCCCCCAATATGCGCGCGCGGAGCGTCATGTCCCTCCGCGCGCCGACAGTTCAGAACAGGACGGGATCTTCGTCGCCGTCCGGGCCGTACATGTTTATTTCCATGCCGCACTCGATTTCGCGGATGATGGGCTTCGTCCATGCCATAGTCGCTTCCTCCACTGATGCCCCGCCGAATGCGACGGGTCGTGATAATATGACGTTCGATGAAGCCGGGTTCAAAGGGTATCGGGTTCGCCGGACTAAGTCTTTTGTATCGGTCGGGCGGTCTGCTGCGCATTCGAAGGCAGGGTCTGCGCCTCGTGACCCCACCTTGACCCGATATAACTGGGGCAAGCCGTGTCTTGGGTGGCAAGCCATCCGCCTCGGGGCGGCATGCGACAATAGGTCGTCGCCCTGTCCTAGCGATCGTCCGCCGGGCCCTCGAGGGCGGCTGCGATCGTGGTGCGGGCCTCGGCGATGTCGTCGTCCCGCATCGCGGGCGCGTCGAACGGGGTCGGCGTGTGGCAGAGATCGACCTCCACGGGGTAATGGTCCGAGCCGAACCCGGGCAGCACCTCCATCGACAGGACACTGAGCCCCCGCTGGTGCAGGACCTGGTCGAGCGGCCAGGCCATCCACCACGAATGCGCGTCATAGGTCGGCATGAACCCGAGCGATTCGCGCGGGTCGATGAACCCGCCGATCCGCTGCATCCGCTCGATCGTCCGCTCCCACGGCACCGCGTTCAGATCGCCCGCCAGCATGACGGGGCGAGTCGCGTCGCGGGCCTCGAGCGCGGCCCACATGAGTTCCGCATCCCGCCCGGTCGAGGATTGGTCGGGATGCGGTGGACGGGGATGGATGCCGAACAGGCGGATTTCGGCGCCTGACGGCAACTGGACCGTCGCGAAGATGGCCGGGGCGTCCTGCTCCACCGGGTAGATCGCCTCCGGTTCCGACAGTGGCAGGCGGGAGCGTAGATGCATCCCGAAGTAGCTGCCCGTGATCTCGGAGACTTCGTTCGGCAAGGTGTCGGCCAATCCTTCTAGCTTCGCCTCCCACCATTCGTTGGTCTCGAGCGCGAGCAGAAGGTCGGGCTCCCGCGACCGCACCATCTCGAGAAGCCGGCCGGACTCGCGGTTCCCCAGCTTGACGTTGGCGACGATGATCGAGACGCGGCTCTCCGCCGGGCAGGCCTCGGCCACGCCGTCACGCAGCGGCAGGTAGGGCGCGAGCTTGACCGCATTGTACGCGATCGCCGCCAGCACTGCGGCGCCGAGGCCGAGCCGCAGCGTCCGGCCGACGGGGAAGGAGAGGGCGACCGCCCCGAGAAGGAGGATCAGCGCAACGAGATATTGCAGACGCGGGAAGTCCGTCATCCGGACCCACCACGCATTCGTCTCGATCAGCGCGAGGAAGCTCGCTCCGACGAGAATGAGCGTCGCGGCGCAGAGCGCGATTGTCAGGATCGTTCGCATGGTCGGCTTCCCACTCTGGATCGATTGCCGGCTCAGAACCGGCCGACGGGGATCTTCAGGTAATGATGCCCGTCCGCCTCCGCCTCCGGCAGCCGGCCGCCGCGCAGGTTGATCTGCAGCGCCGCGAGCATCCGGTTGGGCAGCGGCAGAGTCGCGTCCCGCGCTTCGCGGGTGGCGATGAACTCGGCCCGCGTCGTCCCCGCGCGGACATGCCGGTTCCGTTCGAGATGCTCGGCGACGGTGGCCTCCCAGGCGGGTTCGTCCCGCCCCTCGGCGCCGTAATCGTGCCCGACGAAAAGGCGGGTTCCGGGCGGGCGGGACAGAATGGATTGCAACGAATCCCAGAGCTCCGCCGCCGAGCCGCCGGGGAAGTCGGCACGGGTCGAGCCCATGTCCGGCATCATCAGCGTGTCGTGCACGAAGGAGGCATCGCCTGCATGGAAGGTGATCGAGCCCAGCGTGTGCCCGGGGGTGAGCTCGACCTCGACGGTGAGATCGCCCAGTTCGAACGTCTCCCCATCCGCGAACAGGCGGTCGAAGTCCCGCTCCGAGTCCAACGCGTTCGTCAGGTGGTAGATCTCGCGCCAGAGCCCGGCGATGTCGCGAACCCGCTCGCCGATCGCGTTCGGCGCCCCGGTGAGCTCCTTCAGCCGCGCCGAGGCCATGACGTGGTCGGCATGTGGATGCGTGTCGAGGATCCAGACCACCTCAAGCCCCTCGCGCGTGCAAAGGTCGAGCACTTGATCCATCGCCGCCGTGTCGGTCGCGTAGCTCTTGGGGTCGAGCCCCCAGACCACGTCGATCAACGCGGCCTTCTTCGTCGCGGGGCAGGCGCAGACATACTGGATCGAGCCCGTAACCGGCTCGTAGCAGCCCCAGACATCGGGGCTTTCCGGTCCGGACGAGGGTGAGTGGCGGATGTCGGGCATCGTCAGGCCCCCTGCATCAGCGGTGCGGCCTTCGCGCGGCGGCCGAGCCAGATCCCTGCGAGCATCGCCGGCAAGAAGACGAGCGTGCCCGGCGCCACCATCGGCAGCGCCGTCCAGGCCGGGCCGGGACAGAACCCGCCGATGCCCCAGCCGATCCCGAAGAGCGCGGCCCCGGCGAGGAGCGGGCGGTCGATGTCGCGGCGCGTGGGCAGGTCGAACGACGGCATCAGGATCGGACGCGCCCGCCGCCAGGCGAGGCGATAGCCCACGAACGCCGTCACCGTCGCGCCCCCCATGACGAAGGCGAGGCTCGGGTCCCACGCGCCCGCCACGTCGAGGAAGTTCAGAACCTTCGCGGGATTGGCCATGCCGGAGAGCAGGAGCCCGAGCCCGAAGACGAGCCCGGCAAGGAACCCCGCCGCCGCCCGCATCAGACGCCCCCCGAATGGCGCAGCACGAACACCGTGAGCGCGGCGAAGGCCATGAACGTCACCACCGCCGCGAGCGAGCGCCCCGAGAGCCGCGCGAGGCCGCAGACGCCGTGCCCCGAGGTGCAGCCCGAACCGAGCGAGGTGCCGATCCCGACGAGCAGTCCCGACACCGCCATCCAGGGAAGGTTTCCGCCGACCACCTGCGCCGGGAAGCCGCCGGTGACGAGGGCCCACAGGAGCGGCGCGGCGAGGAGCCCGCCGACGAAGGCGATCCGCCAGTCCCGGTCCGGCCCCGTCGCCGCGCCGGCGGTTATGCCCAGAATACCGGCGATCCTTCCGAGCGCGGCCATGACCATCACGGCGGACAGCCCGATCAGGATGCCTCCGGCGAGGGAGGCCCAGGGCGTGAAATCGGTCGGCACGATCGGTAGCATCTGATCCTCGGAGCTTGCGTCATGGTGGCAAGGCCGACAGTCCGCCGTCAACCTCCCGACGCTTTACTCCGCGACCCGGGCCGCCTAGTCAAACGCATCGGGGGCCCATAGCTCAGCTGGATAGAGCAGCCGACTTCTAATCGGCAGGTCGAGGGTTCGAATCCTTCTGGGCCCGCGCCCTACTTCACGCCGCTGGCGAAGTCCGACGCGACGAACAGGCGTTGCAGCGCGAGGAACACGACGATCACCGGCAGGATCGAGACCGCCAGCGCCGCCTGTTGCAGCGATTTCTGGTCGAGGCTCTCGAATGCGCCCGACAGCAGGTAGATGCCCACGGGCAGCGTCTGCAACTCCGGCGCGGAGCGGGTGACGGTCATCGTCCAGATGAACTCGTTCCAGTGGTAGACGAAGGAGAACAGCGTCAGCGTCGCGATGGCGGGCTTGACCAGCGGCAGCATGATCGAACGGAAGATGCGGTACTCGTTCGCCCCGTCGAGCCGCGCAGCCTCCATCAGGTCGTCGGGGATGGCGAGGAAGAACTGCCGCATCAGGAACACGCCGTACCACGTCACGAGGAAGGGCAGGCAGAGCGCGGCGTATGTTCCGAGCAAGCCCGAGCCCCCCTGTCCCGCGATGTCATTGCCCCCCATGAGTGGGACGAACCGCAGGATGAAGAAGATCGGGATGATGAACAGGAAGAACGGGAACATCTGCGCGCCGACGACCAGCCGGAAGATCGCGGCCCGCCCGCGGAACTCGTACTTGGCGAGCGCGTAGCCCGCGGTGACCGAGGTCGCGACCTGCGCCGCGGTGATGAGGAAGGTGACGATCACCGAATTGGCGAACCACCGGCCCATCGGAAGCTCGGCGAAGACGCGGGCGTAGACGCCCCATTGCGGCTCCGCCGGCAGGTAGCGCGGCGGGTTCGCATAGACGTCGGCCGGCCCGCGCAGCGCGCCGATGAACATGTCCGCGAAGGGCAGGATCATCAGGCCCGCGCCGAGCGTCAGCAGGACGTATTTCAGCACGCCCCCCGCCTGCCGCCGCAATGTGCCGCCGGACAGCAGGCGCCGGTTGGCGGCGATCTCCGCCGTCTCGCCGGCCACGACGGGGTCCGAGACCGTCATCGCGCCCGCTCCCGCAGGGCCCGGAACTGCAGGAGCGACAGCAGGCCAATGATGACGAAGAGGATCAGCGCTCCGGCCGAGGCCCGGCCCATGCGCAGGTCCTCGAACGCCATCCGGTAGGTGTAGAGCGCCGTCACCTCCGTCGCTCCGCGCGGCCCGCCGCCCGTCATCGCGAGGATTAGCGAGAAGAACCCCATCCCGGTAATGAAGCTGGTGATCGTCGCGAAGGTGAAGGCCGGGCGGATGATCGGCAGGGTGACGCTTCGCAGCGTCCGCCACGCGCCCGCCCCGTCGAGCGTCGCCGCGTCGTAGATCTCCTGGTCCACCGCCTCGAGCGCCGCCGAGAAGATCAGCATGTTCTTGCCCGCATCGTACCAGATCATCACCAGGACGACCGAGATCATCGCCATCGTCGGATCGGTCAGCCAGTCCGGCCCGCGCAGTCCGATCGCGGCCAGACCGCGATTGATCAGCCCGTCGCGGTCGTCGAGGACGAACTGCCAGAGGTAGGCGATCGCCACGATGTTGGTGAGCTGCGGCAGGTAGTAGACCTGCCGCCAGATCGCCTTGCCCTTCGCCCGGCTAAACGCGAAGGCGAGGACCAGTGCGAGCGGCACGCCGATGGCGACGAAGCCGAAGGCGAAGACGAAGGTGTTGAGGATCGTCCGCCAGAACGCGTCGTCGCGCGTCAGCAGGTATTCGAATTGCCTGAGCCCGACCCAGGACGGGGTGCCGAGCGGGTTCCACCGCGTGAAGGACAGCCAGACCGAGAAGCCGAGCGGCAGGACGAAGAAGACGAATGCGAAGATCAGGAGCGGCGCGAGGAATACCCACGGCGCCGCGCCGCCCGCGGCCGGGCCGTCGTCGCCCACCGGCGCGCGAGGTCGCATCGGCTCAGTAGAACTCGAAGAGGATGTCCTCGACCTTGCCGTCCAGCGTCTCCAGCGCCGGACCGGGCTCGGCGTCGCCGGCGAGCGCGCGCTCGAAGGTCTGGGCCATCATGCCTTCGATCTCGGCGGCCTGCATGACATTGGGCTGGCTGATCGCGCGGTCCTCCTCCAGCGCGGCGAGATACGGCGCGGTGAAGGCGTCGGGCGCGTCCATCGCCGCGTTGTCGGCCGTGTTCGCCGTCAGCGCGCCGAGGCCTGCGAGCATCTCGCCGATGCAGGACGGCCCGCCGTCGCGCGGCGCGTTCAGGTAGCGCACCAGCTCCCAAGCCTCCTCCTTGCGGTCGGACGCGCTGTCCACCCCCATGAAGAAGGCGTATTGCAGCGTGCGCCAATCCTCGCCCGCGGGGATCTGGCTCACCACCACGTCGTCCTCGAAGCTGTCGCCGAAACCCGCGCGGATCTCGCTCTCGAGCCAGTTCGCCATGATCATCATGCCGATGCCGCCGGCCGGAAAGTCGTAGGCGTCGACCGACAGGTCGGTGATCCCGTCCTGCACGAGACCCGCCATCTGGCCCAGTGCGGTCTCCGCTTCCGGCGTATCGAGGTTCGCCTCCGAGAAATCGTCGGCATAGGGGCGCGCGCCCTCGGAATAGAGAAGCGCGTAGAAGGGATGGACGAAGCCCGCGCCGGAGGAGCTGTCGGCGAAGGCGAAGCCCGCGGTCTCGATCCGGCCCTGGTCGTTGCGCGTGGTCACGGCCTCGGCCACCTCGCGCAGACCGTCCCATGTCGTCGGCGGCGACTCGTAGCCCGCCTCGCGCAGCAGCGCCATGTTGGAGACCAGCATGTAGGCGCTGATCTCGGTGGGCACGCCCCAGGCGGTGCCGTCGATGGTCACAGCGTCGACGGTGCCGGCGCTGTACGTCTCCGACACGAACTCGGACACCGTGTCGGGCGGCGTGTCGAGTACGCCGTTGTCGACCATCTGTGCCGCCCAGATCGAATAGACGTTGTAGATATCAGGCGATTGCCCGCCCAGCCGCCCGGTCAGGACGGTCTGCAGGTAATCGCGGTAGCTGATCTGCTGGTACGTCGCCGTCACGCCGTCCGCGTCGTAGGCGTCGAGACAGGCGAGAAGGGGCGCGGCCTGCTCCTGCGTGTAGTGCATGGCGACCGTCAGCGGCGCGTCCTGCGCGATTGCGGCCATTGGCGTTCCGACCGCGAGGCCGAGGGCCAGCGCGGCCGTCCGTTGATGCAGCATGTCCATTCCCCCGAATGATGATCCCAGAGACCCCGTCAACGGCCCCTTGCGTTGAAGGGAGGGTAGGGGTCGGCGGCGAGGCGGTCGAGAAGATCGGGTGTGCGCGATCGTCGCAGGCGGTGCCGTGCCGGCGGCGACCGCCTGCCTTCTATCGCTTCAGCCCGTCCACGAAGATGTCGAGGAGGCGAAGCACCTGCTGTCGCCAGTCCGGGCCGGGCTCGCGGGCGTAGCAGAGCGCGTACATCGTCTGCAGGAGGTCGTCCGCCGTGACGCCCTCCCGGATCTGGCCGTTCGCGGCGGCGCGGGCGAGCAGGCGGTTCACTGCGGCGCTGATCCGGTCCGAGTCCTCCGCGTAGGCCTGCTTCGACTCCTCGGTCATGACGAGCGAGAGCGCGCCGAGCATGCCGCGCTTCGTCTCGATCAGAGCCACATTCGCGTGCAGCCAGCCGCGCAGCGCGGCGAGCGGGTCGCCCGACGGGTCGAGCCCCTCCGCCATCTCCACGAGATCCTGCAGATCGCGCCGGAACACCGCATGGAACAACGCTTCGCGGTTCGGGAAATGCCGGTAGAGCGTGCCGATCCCGACATTCGCCTGCCGCGCGACCGCTTCGAGACTGGCGTCGGGTCCGCCGCGACCCAGCACGTCCTTCGCGGCCTCGACCAACCGATCGCGGTTCCGCTGCGCGTCGGCACGCGGCTTGCGCTTGCGGGTTTCGGCCGACAGACGCCGTCTCCTCTTGTTAAGCGGAGGATGCCTCCGTATAAGGTTGTCACGGGGCCCGCACGGGGCCGCCGATCAACCTTACGGAACTCCTTGTCCGGGCGCGAGTGCCCCGAGGGTCCCCCATCTCGATAGGAAAGGAGGTCGCATGGCATCCTCCATCGCCCTCACCCTGAACGGCGTCGCGCGGCAGGTCGCGCTCGACGATCTGCGCGTGACGCTGCTCGACCTCTTGCGAGAGCGTTTGGCCCTGCCCGGAACCAAGAAAGGTTGCGACCGCGGCCAGTGCGGCGCCTGCACCGTCCTCGTGGACGGCCGGCGGGTGAATGCCTGCCTGACGCTGGCGGTGACGCTCGACGGGGTCGAGGTGACCACGATCGAGGGGCTGTCCGACGGCGAGACGCTGCATCCGGTACAGGCCGCCTTCATCGAGAACGATGCCTTTCAGTGCGGCTATTGCACGCCCGGCCAGATCATGAGCGCCGTGGGCCTCATCGCCGAGGGGCGGGCCGGCGACGACGCGGAGCGCATCCGCGAGGGCATGAGCGGCAATCTCTGCCGCTGCGCCGCCTATCACGGGATCACCCTCGCGGTGCAGGACGCGACGCGCCGGATGGCCGGGGCCGAAGCGGAGGACGCGGCATGAAGCGCTTCGATTACATCCGGCCCGCCAGCATCGACGAGGCGCTCGCCGCCTGGAACCCGGGCGCGGCCTGGCTCGGCGGGGGCACGAACCTCGTCGACCTGATGAAGACAGGGGCGGTGCAACCCGACACGGTGATCGACGTCACCCGCCTGCCGGGGCTCGACCGGATCGAGTGGGGCGCGGACGGTTCTCTCCGCATCGGGGCGATGGTGCGCAACGCCGACCTCGCCGACGATCCCGAAGTGGCGCGCCGGCTTCCGATGGTGGCCGAGGCGCTGCTCGCCGGGGCCTCCGGCCAGCTGCGCAACGCGGCGACCGTGGGCGGCAACCTGATGCAGCACACGCGGTGCAACTACTTCGAGACGCCGCAGGCCGCCTGCAACCGACGCGACCCCGGCACCGGCTGCGACGCGCGGGACGGGGAGAACGCCAACCTCGCCGTGCTGGGCTGGAGCGAGGCCTGCATCGCGACTAACCCGTCGGATTTCTGCGTCCCCCTCGCCGCGCTCGATGCAGTCGTCGAGGTGCAGGGACCGGAGGGCAAGCGCGAGATCGCGATCGCGGACTTCCATTCCCTGCCGGGCGACACCCCCGAACGGCGGACCGCGCTCGAACCGGGCGAGCTGATCCTCGCCGTCCGCCTGCCTGCCGCAGCCGCCGACTTCGCCGGTCACGCCCGTTACCTCAAGGTGCGGGAGCGGACCTCCTACGCCTTCGCGCTCGTCTCCGCCGCCGCTGCGCTGCGGATGGAGGGAGACCGGATCGCCGAGGCGCGTCTGGCGCTGGGCGCGGTCGCGGCGAAGCCCTGGCGCGTAGCCGAGGCCGAAGCGCTCCTGGCGGGACAGGCGCCCGATCCCCACCTCTTCGCCCGCGCCGCAGGGGCCGCGCTGACGGGCGCCGCGCCGTCGGGCGACAATTCCTGGAAAATCGACCTCGCCCGCCGCACCGCGGCCCGCGCCCTCGCCATGGCCGCCACCGGCGCGCCCGCGCGGATGCCCGCCTTGCCCGCCTCTCCCTTCGGAGAGCCAGCCGGAGACCACGTCCATGCCTGACACGCTCGTCCAACCCGTCCGCTTCGGCTCCAACTCGGGCCAGCCCGTCACCCGTCGCGACGGCATCGCCAAGGTGACCGGCGCCGCGACCTTCGCCGCCGACAACCAACCGGCCGGCCTGCTGCACGCGGTCTATTTGCCCGCGACGATCGCCCGCGGCCGCGTCACCCATCTCGACGTCGCGGCCGCCGAGGCGCATCCCGGTGTCGTCCAAATCATCACGCCCGCGGACCGACCGCCGCTGGACGGCGACCCCTCCGCCAAGCCCACGCCGTTCTCCTTCCGCATCGACGTGCTGCAGGACGACACGGTCCGCTACGCCGGCCAGCCAATCGCCCTCGTTCTGGGCGAGACGCTGGAAGCGGCGACCGAGGGCGCGCGCCTGCTCGCCCCGCGCTACGCGGCGGAGACGGCCCGAACCGCGCTCGACGACGAGACGCCTTTCGCGTTCGAGCCCGCGGGGTTCGGCCTGCCCGCGGGAGCGGAGCACGGCGACGTCGCCGGCGGGCACGCGGCCGCGACGCAGGCGGTCGACGTCACCTACGAGACGGCGGCGCAGTATCACAACGCGATGGAGACGCATGCCGTGGTCGCCGCGTGGGAGGGCGACCACCTGACGCTCGACATGCCGAGCCAGGCGCTGGCGATGTCCTGCGGGGCCTATGCCTACTTCTTCGGCATCCCGGCGGAGAACGTCACGCTGCGCAGCCCCTATCTCGGCGGCGGCTTCGGCTCCAAGGCGTTCACGACCGGGCCGCAGGTCCTCGCCATCCTGGCGGCGCGGATGACGGGGCGACCGGTCAAGCTGTCGCTCACCCGCCAGCAGATGTTCGGCCCCGTCGGCCATCGAGGCGCGACGCGGCAGCGCTTGCGCCTCGGGGCGGACGTTGCGGCAGCGCTCACGGTGATCGACCACGAGAGCATAGCCGCCACGTCGAGCTTCGACGACTTCGTCGAGCCGGCGGCGAACGCGTCGCAGGGTCTCTATTCCGCGCAGGCGCTTCGCGCCGCGCACCGAGCCGTCCGGCTCGACGTCGGCACGCCCGGGCCGATGCGCGCGCCCGGCGAGGCGTCGGGCTCCGCCGCGCTCGAATGCGCGATGGACGAGCTGGCGCAGGAAGCGGGGATCGATCCGCTCGAGTTTCGCCTGCGGAACTACGCGGAGACGGAGCCCGGCACCGGCAAGCCGTATTCCTCCAAGGCGCTCCGGCAATGCTACGATCAGGCCGCCGAGCGCTTCGGCTGGGCCGGGCGGCCGCTGGCGCCCCGGCAGATGCGCGACGAGGCCGGGCTCCTCGTCGGCTGGGGCATGGGCACCGCGCTCTTCCCCGCGCCGATGTTCGCCGCCGAGGCGCGCGCCACGCTCCGACCCGACGGCTCGGCGCTGGTCGAGACCTCGGCCGCCGATATGGGGCAGGGCGCCTGGACGGCGCTCGCGCAGATCGCGGCGGACAGCCTCGGCCTGCCGCTCGACCGGGTGGAGTTCCGCGCCGGCCATTCCGACCTGCCCGATGCCGGGGTCGCGGGCGGTTCGGGCCATACCGCGACCGCCGGCACCGCCCTGCATGCCGCAGGGGGCGACGTGATCCGGCAGTTGGGCGAGATCGCGGCCGCGGACGAGGCCTCGCCGCTTCACGGCGCGGGCAATGCCGGCTTCGTCGCGCGGGACGGTCGGCTCTGCGTTGCGGGCGACGAGGAACGCAGCGAGGCCTTCGCCGACATCCTCGCCCGCGCCGGCGGCGCCGCGCTGATCGGGAACGGCAGCGGTTCGCGCGCCCCCGAGGACGCGGAGCGGTGGGCGATGAACGCGCATGGCGCGGTCTTCGCGGAAGTGAAGGTGGACCCGGATCTCTGCCAGATGCGGGTGACGCGGCTGGTCGGCGCCTTCGCCGCGGGCCGGATCATCAACCCGAAGCTGGCCGAGAGCCAGCTTATGGGCGGGATGATCTGGGGGACGTCCTTCGCGCTTCACGAGGAGGCGAGGCACGATCGCCACACCGGCCGGATCGTCAATGCCGACTTCGCGGGCTACCACATCGCAGTCAACGCGGACGTGCAGGGGCTCGAGGTCATCACGGTGCACGAGGACGACCCGCATGTGAATGCACTGGGCATCAAGGGTGTGGGCGAGATCGGCGTGACCGGCACCGTGGGGGCGATCGCCAATGCGATCTGGCACGCCACGGGGACGCGGGTGAGGCGCTTTCCGATCCGTGTGCGGGACCTGCTGGAGGCCGGATCGCCGGTTGGCTGAAGAACGTCTCGTGCGGAAGGCGCCGGGGACAGCACAGAGAGGGGAAGAGGACTGTCCCCGACCGCGGGTGGGGGCAAAGCCCTCGCCCCGGAGGGGCGGTCGGGCGGTGTGCGGGCGAGAGCTTCTGGAGTCTCACAATAGTCGCGTCAGCTCCGCCAGCGGAGGACACGCCGCTCCACCCAGGCCACGACCGCGCTCGTCGCCACGCCCAGCACCGACAGGATCACCACGCCGGCGAAGAGCCGCTCCAGATCGTAGAGCGAGCCGGCCTCGAGGATGTAGGCGCCGATCCCGTATTGCGCACCCAGCATCTCGGCCGCGACGAGCAAGATGATCGCGATAGCGAGTCCGATGCGCAGCCCCGACAGGATGCCCGGCATCGCGCCGGGCAGGACGATCTTGCGCACGATCGAACCCCAGGAAAGCCCGAAGGACTGCCCCATCCGGATCAGGGTCCGGTCCACGTTGTCGACCGCGCCGTAGGTCGCCACTACCATCGGCGTGAAGGTCCCGAGCGCGATGAGCGCGTATTTCGAGCCCTCGCCGATCCCGAACCAGATCACGAAGAGCGGCAGGAGCGCGATCTTCGGCACTGGGAACAACGCGGCGACGAGGGGGACGAGCCCGGCTCGCGCCAGCCCGAAGAGCCCGATCAGCGTGCCCACCCCGATGCCCGCCAGCGCACCCAGCGTCGCGCCGACGACGAAACGGGTGAGCGAGGGGATCAGATGCTTCCAGAGCAGGCCGGATTCGTAGAGTTGGACGAAGGTCGCGAACACGTCGGAGGGCAGGGGCAGCGTCAGTTTGCTGATCCACCCCGCCCGGAGCCCGATCTCGACGAAGGCGACGATGAGCACGAAGACCAGCGCCCCGGCCCAGCGGTTCGTCGTTGGCCGGAAGCCGCCGCCACGGAACGGGACGGGGCGGGGGCCGGTGTGATCGGGAGGCCGGGAAACGGCTCGGCCCGTTTGAAGCGTGTCGGTCATCCGGCGAACCCCGCTCGCGGCTCTTGGCGGCGTTCGCGCGGTCCGGACCGGCTCCCGATGGCGGACCCGCACAAGCGGCGAAGCCTCGGCCTTGTCCGCTCGCCCGCGGGCCGGGCGGCGCCCTTCGCCTCATACGGGAGCTGTTGAGGAGAACAGTTCGGATACGGGTGTCTTCCCGGAACTCCGATCTTGCTCTCGGCGCCGGTCGCAAGGCTCATGTCAGTAACTCGGCATCCGCCGCACGTGCCTCGTCACGCATGAGCCCCCAGAGATGCGCCTGCACGTCCTCCATTGCGCCGCGTCCCTGGAGCGGCGCGTCGATCTCGACGATCTCCCGGACCCGACCCGGCCGTCGCGACAGGACCACGACCCGATGGCCGAGCCGCACCGCTTCCGCGAGGTTGTGGGTCACGTAGACCGCCGTGAAGCGCTCCCGTATCCACAGGCCGATCAGGTCGTCCATCAGAAGCTCCCGCGTCTGCGCGTCGAGCGCCGAGAGCGGCTCGTCCATCAGCATCACCGCGGGCCGCACCGCGAGCGCGCGGGCGATCGCCACGCGCTGCTTCATCCCGCCCGAGAGCTGCCGGGGCAGGGCGCGTGCGAATTCCGACAGACGGGTCCGCGCCAGCACGTCGTCGATGATCGCCTCGCGGTCGGGCAGGCGGTGATCCTCCAACGCGAGGCGCACGTTGCCCGCCACGTCCCGCCAGGGCAGGAGCGCGAAGTCCTGGAACACGTAGGTCAGCGGGTTCAGGCAGCCCTCGGGCGGCGCGCCGACCTGCAGCACCTGGCCCCGCTCCGGCCGCTCCAGCCCGCCGAGCATCCGCAAGAGCGTGGACTTGCCGCAGCCCGAGGGCCCGACGACGCAGACGATCCGCCCCGCCGGGATCTCTAGCGAGATGTCGTCGAGGACGCGGGTCTCGCCGTAGCGATGCGTCAGCCCCTCGACGCGCAGGTCCATCAGGCGCCGACGCTCTCCACGTAGGAGGTGTCGACGAGATCCTCGAAGGCGATGGAGGCGTCCACCAGCCCCTCGGACTGGAACCAGTCGAGCTGGTCGCGCACCGAGGCCACGTTCAACGCCGCCCCCTCGTTGATCCGCATCGTCCCCGCGACGATGGGTCCGGCGGCCTCCTCGGGGGTGCGGTCAGGATAGACGTAGGGCGCCAGCAGCGAGACCATGTCCTGAACGCCCGCCTCGCCCGAGGCGCGGTCGATCATCGTCGCGTTGTAATCCGTAATCGCCCGCGCCATCGCGTCGAGCCAGGCTTGCGTCAGCTCCCGATCCGCCACGTTCGCGGTGGAGCCGAACATCGTGGTGACCTGGTAGCCCGGCAGGTAATCGGCGATCCGGCCGATCTCGTGCACCTCGCCGCTGGCGACGAGTCCGCTCGCGATGTGGGGCACGATGGCCCAGGCATCGACCTGCCCCGTGCGAAGCGCGCCGATGACGGCGGGCACCTTCTGGAGCGGCACGAATTCGAGCCCGATCCCCTCGGCCTCGGCCACCTTCGCGCCCATGTAGTGGAAGGACGAACCCGCCGTCGTCATGCCCCATCGGCGGCCGTCGAGACCGGCGGGGCTCGTCACGCCCGCCTCCATCGCCGCGCCGGAGGTGAGGATCGACTGGCCGGGAATGCCTTGTTCCTCGGAGAGCGCGCCGCCGAAGACCTTGACCGCGCCCTTCTGCGCGAGGCTGATCAGGCCCCCGGTGATCGAGGTCATCGCGTAATCCACGTCGCCCGCCGCGATGGCCACGGCCATCGGCTGCGCCGCCTGGAAGAAGACCGGCTCCACCTCGAGCCCCGCCTCGGCGAAGTAGCCCCGTTCCATCGCGATGAAGGTCGGCGCGTGGCTGGTGAAACGCAGCGCGCCGACCTTGATCGCGCGGCCCTGGGCGATGGCCGGCGCGGCAAGCGCGGTGGCGGCGGTGGCGCCTATGAGGGCGAGCGTCTGGCGGCGCGTGGTATTCATGGTCGATCCCTCCCCGATGATCGGGTGCTTTCTATCACGGCAGGCCGGAGGCGAAAGATCTTCCGTCCGGATCGGGCCCCATGCGCCGGTCGCGTCGTCGTGTCTTCCGGAACGGAAAAAGGCGGGCCGAGGCCCGCCTTTCCAGTCTCGTGTCCTGTCGCTCAGTGCTTGCGGAGACGGCGCATGGCGCCGAGGCCTCCGAGACCGGCCAGCAACATGAAGCCCGCGGCCGGAAGCGGCACGGGGGCCGGCGCGTCGGGGTTGCCGGGGTTGTCCGGATTTTCGGGCGTGAGTTCGGTGTCGAAGAACGTCAGGTTCGACAGGCCGGCCCGATTGCCGCCGTTGTTGACCGGCGTGAGGAATGTCGCCGAGTAGACGTAGGTCTCGCCGTCGTAGCCGTCGTAGAGGTTGAAGCTGTTGCTTCCCTTCGCGGCGAAGGCCGTGATGAGCGGATCGTCGTCGTCCGGCGTGTAGGTGAACGAATAGCCGAACGTCGTACCGCCCATGCCGTCGTCGAGATTCGCGACCCGCATGAACGAGAAATCGTCGGCAGTGACGCCCTCGTAGAACGACTCGATGGAGAAGTTCGCGAGGTCGACGTCCTCGTCCTCGATGTCGTCGCCGCCGAACTCGACCCGCGCGATCACGGGCGAGCCGTTGTAGGCGCAGTCGCCGAGCCCGTTGCCGGTCGTGACGCCGGGCGTCGTGGTGTTGCCGGTGCAGATGTTGCCCGGGTAATTCGTGAAACCGAGATGCGCAGCACTGGCGCTCCCGGCGATTGCGAACGTGCCGGCCACGGCCATCGCCGCGATCACGCTGCTCTGTGCAAAATGCTTGCTGGAAATCATCGTTTGTCTCCCTCTCGAAAACGAAGGCCGAGGCGGCCCTCCCGATCCGGCGAATCCCTTTTCCGGATCACGCGAGACGTTAGCACGGACGACGTCCAAATTGAGAAGTGTTAACGCAACGGTAGGTGTTTCGCCGCGCGGATATACGCGGGCGGACCGGCAAGATATTGCCTCTTGCCGGCCCTAACTAAGGGAAGGGCACGGTCCCTGGACGGATCGCCGGGAGGGACCGCGCCCTGGTGTTAGCCCGCGGCCCTGGATTGCCGCTTGCGCTCGTGCGGGTCGAGGAACCGCTTGCGGAGGCGGATCGCGGCGGGCGTCACCTCGACCAGCTCGTCGTTGTCGATATAGGCGATCGCCTGTTCCAGCGTCAGCGTCACCGGCGTGGTCAGGCGCACCGCCTCGTCGGTGCCGGAGGCGCGCACGTTGGTGAGCTGCTTGCCCTTCAGCGGGTTCACCTCGAGATCGTTCTCGCGCGCATGCTCGCCGATGATCATCCCTTGATAGACCTGCTCCTGCGCGCCGATGAAGAACTTGCCGCGATCTTCCAGTTTCCAGAGCGCGTAGGCCACCGAGACGCCCGTTTCCATCGAGATCAGCACACCCGCGCGACGGCCCGGGATCGTGCCCTTGTAGGGGGCCCATTCGTGGAACACGCGGTTCATCACGCCGGTGCCGCGCGTGTCGGTGAGGAATTCGCCGTGATAGCCGATCAGCCCGCGCGAGGGGACATGCGCGATGATCCGCGTCTTGCCCGCTCCGGCCGGCTTCATTTCTACGAGATCGCCCTTCCGGGGGCCGGTGACCTTCTCGATGACGGCGCCGGAATACTCGTCGTCCACGTCGATGGTGACTTCCTCGACCGGCTCCATCCGCTGGCCGTCCACGTCGCGGAACAGGACCTGCGGGCGCGAGATCGAGAGCTCGAACCCCTCGCGGCGCATGTTCTCGATCAGGACTCCCATCTGCAATTCGCCGCGGCCCGCGACCTCGAAGGCCTCGCCGCCGGGCGTGTCCGAGACCTTGATGGCCACGTTCGTCTCCGCCTCGCGCATCAGGCGCTCGCGGATGACACGGGACTGCACCTTCTTGCCGTCGCGTCCGGCGAG
Organism: uncultured Jannaschia sp.; assembly: GCF_947494055.1. Classification (GTDB taxonomy): domain Bacteria; phylum Pseudomonadota; class Alphaproteobacteria; order Rhodobacterales; family Rhodobacteraceae; genus Jannaschia. The sequence goes on from NZ_CANLTR010000004.1 coordinate 256,108, forward strand.
CGGGCTGTCGTTGATGCCGAAGGTCACGGTGATCGTCGGCGGGTCGATGGGCTGCGCCGGCAGGGGCACGTCAATCGACGTGTCGCAGAGCGTGTCGGCCACGGTGGCCTTCGACATGCCGGCGATGGTCACGATGTCGCCGGCTTCGGCGGCCTCGATCGGCTGCTGCCCGAGGCCCCGGAAGGCGAGGATCTTGGTCGCGCGGAACTGCTCGATCCGGTCGCCCTTGCGCGACAGCGCATGCAGGGTCTGACCCGTCCTGAGCGTGCCCGACTCGACCCGGCCGGTCAGGATGCGGCCGATGAACGGGTCGGCGCCGAGCGTCGTGGCCAGCATCCGGAACGGGATGTCCCGGTCGGCCACCTGCTTGGGTGACGGGACGTGGCTCAGGATCAGGTCGAACAGAGCGTCGAGGCCGGAACGCGGCCCCTCGAGCTCCATATCGGCCCAGCCCGAGCGGCCCGAGGCGTACATCGCCGGGAAGTCGAGTTGCTGGTCGTCGGCGCCCAGATTGGCGAAGAGGTCGAACACCTCGTCGAGCGCGCGGTCGGGTTCCGCGTCGGGCTTGTCGACCTTGTTCAGCACGACGATCGGGCGCAGCCCGAGCGCCAGCGCCTTGGAGGTCACGAACTTGGTCTGCGGCATCGGTCCTTCGGCCGCGTCCACCAGGAGGACGACGCCGTCGACCATCGACAGGATGCGCTCCACCTCGCCGCCGAAATCGGCGTGGCCGGGCGTGTCGACGATGTTGATCCGCACGCCCTTCCATTCGACCGAGGTCGCCTTGGCGAGGATCGTGATTCCCCGCTCGCGCTCGAGATCGTTCGAATCCATCGCCCGTTCGGTCGTGGCCTCGTTCTCCCGGTAGGTGCCGGATTGCTTGAGTAGTTCGTCGACGAGCGTGGTCTTGCCGTGATCGACATGCGCGATGATCGCAATGTTGCGAAGGTCCATGAGAGACAGCCTTAGATCGGGGTTGCGGGCGCGTTAGCGCCATTTCGCCGTGATTGCCACCCTTGGGGCGCGACGTCGCACTACCGTCATGCGCATCGCTGTGCTTGGGTCCCGCCCATGCTGCGCTTCTTCCTGATTTTCTTTGCCCTGCCCGCCACCGCGATGGAGTTCCCCGCGCCGGTCGGCGACGACGCCTACCGCGCGACCGATCCCGCGCAGGTCGAGATGGGGCGGCTTCTGTTCTGGGACCCCGTCCTGTCGGGCAACCGGGAGCTGAGCTGCGGCACCTGCCACCACCCGCGCTTCGGCACGTCGGACGGGCTGTCGCTCGGCATGGGGGATGGCGGCAGGGGGCTCGGCCCCGAGCGGGCCGCCGATCCTGCGAACGCCCCGGAGGAGCGGCTGGCGCGCAACGCGCCGGGGCTGTGGAACCTCGGCGCGCACGAGTTCTCGGTCCTGTTCCACGACGGCCGGGTGGAGGAACTGGAGGACGGGTTCCGCACGCCGATGGGAACGGAGATGGTCGAGGGGTTCGATTCCGTCCTTTCCGCGCAGACGATGTTTCCGGTTCTGGCCGACGACGAGATGGCCGGCCACTACGCCGAGAACGAGGTCAGCCGTGCCGTCCGCAAGGGCGAGATCACGGGGCCGGGCGGGGCATGGGGCCTGATCGCCGCGCGGGTGCGGGCCATCCCGGACTACGTGGAGATGTGGCGTGCGGCCTTCCCCGGCGACGACGAACTCGACTTCACCGACATCTCCGACGCCATCGCCGCCTTCGTCGAACACGAATGGCGCTCGGACACGTCGCCGTTCGACGGCTGGCTCCGGGGCGAGGACTCCCTTCCGCCCGAGGCCCTGGCGGGCGTCGAGCTGTTCTACGGCGAGCTTGGCTGTGCCTCCTGCCATGCCGGCCCGTTCCAGACCGACCACGAGTTCCACGTCACCGGCCAGCCGCAGCTCGGCCCCGGCAAGCGGGCGCGGTTCGAGAGCCATGCGCGCGACGAGGGACGGCTGCGCGTGACAGGCGAGGCGGCCGACCGCTTTGCCTTTCGCACGCCATCTCTCCGGAACGTGACCGAGACCGGCCCCTGGGGCCATGCGGGCGCCTACGACGACCTGCGCGCCTTTTTGGTCGACCATGCCGCGCCGCGCCGGGCGCTCGCGGAGTACGCGCGGACGAGCGTGCTGCCGGACATGGGCGGCACGACGGAGGATTGGGTATTCATGGACGATCCCGCCGAGGTCGCCGCGCTTGCGGCCGCCGTCGAAGGGCCGGATCGCGTCCTGACGGAGGCCGAGATCGACACGCTCCTGGCCTTCCTCGCGGCCTTGCGCGACGAGGACGCGCTGGCCGGGCGGTTGGGCATTCCCGAGACTGTGCCCTCGGGCCTGCCGGTGGACCGCTGAGGCGGCACGGGATCACGCTGGCCAGGCCGTGTTCCGGTCGCGGCGAGGCTGGGTAATCGACGTCGCCCATCGCGCGAACCCCACCGGATCGCCGAGCCGTCCTCCGGGCGCCGATTCCTCAGCGGCAGCGCGGAAGCTGCTGTTGGTACATCAGGGCCCGGGCCTCGATCTGACCCGAAACCCGCATCAGCCACGGCTTCGCCCGGTAGGTGCCGCGGCGATAGCCGTTCCGCCCGTCATGATAGGCGAGGTACTGGTTGCGCGCGTCGCGGACCGAGATGCCGAGCGTCCGCTGCGTCTCGGCCATGTACCAGCCCATGAAGTCGGTCGCATGGCGGATGTTGTCACGCCGCGTCCGCCGTCCGCCCTGCGCCTCCTGATACTCCTCCCAGGTTCCGTCGAGCGCCTGTGAATAGCCGAACGCGCTCGATTGCCGCCCAACCGGGATCACACCTAGCGAGAAGCGGAGCGGCGTGCGCGCATCGGAGACGAACTTCGATTCCTGATAGATCGTCGCCATCTGGACATGCACCGGCACGCCCCACTTGCGCTCCGCCGCCTTGAACGCTCGCAGGTAGCCCGGCCGTTGCGCGAGGATGGCGCAGGCGTCGTCGAGATTGCTCGGCGCCCGCCCGGAGCCGCCGCCCCCGCCACAGGCCGCGAGGATCAGCACGCAGCCGATCTGGATTAGTCGCTTCATGATGTCACTGCCCGGCTTCTTACCGATTTTCGGGAAGTCTAACCCGAAAGGACCCCACCTGCCAACAGGCTCGCTTCCGGTCGCGCGCCCGGAATTGTCGGCGCGTGCGGGCCCGCGTGGCGCGCCTGCATCACGCCGTCGCAGTTTCGTCGGACCCGGAGACATCGGGCGCGATCCGCCGCACTGTCGGGATGTGCGTCACAATATGTTTCCGGCACCGGGTCGCGGTCCCGATTTACAAGCCGCGCCGGGCAGCGCTAGGAACTGGTCGGGAAAGGGCGAAGTGATGTTGAAGAACGAAGCGAAGTACGGGCTGGGCGAAATCGTGCGTCACAGGAAGCATCCCTTCCGCGGGGTGATCTTCGACGTGGACGCGGAATTCTCGAACACCGAGGAATGGTACGACGCCATTCCGAAGGATAGCCGGCCGAGCCGGAACCAGCCCTTCTACCACCTTCTGGCGGAGAACGACGACAGCTACTACGTGGCCTACGTCTCCGAGCAGAACCTCGTCCTGGATCGCACCGGAGAGCCGGTCACACATCCCGATCTCGGCGATCTCTTCGGAGCGTTCGACGGACGGCAGTATCCGCTGCATTTCGACTTGAACTGACGTCCCGGGCGTCGGGCCCCCGGATCGGGGGAACCTGAACATCCCGCCGTCGCAGGCGCATTAAGCCGCTCTTCATGCCCCGCATGCGAGATTCCCGTCGGGCCCGCGCGAGGGCCGCGACGAGCGGGAGCGCATGGACACGGTTCGCGACGATCTGTATCTCGAGGAGCGCCGCCGCCGGCTCGCGGCCGAGCGCAAGCTCGAGCATACGTGCCGCGAGCTTGCCCGGGCCCACGCCGCCCTCACCGTCAATGCGGATCGACTCTCGCGCAACTGTGTCGCGGAGCGCGAGCAGAGTCTGCGACTCGAAGAACGCCGGCGGGTCGCGATGGCCGCGCAGCGCCGGGCGGCGCTGCGGGCCGACCACGGGCGCCGCCGGCTCTGGCACGCAATCGAGACGATGCGCGACGGCTTCGCCCTGTTCGACTCCGGCGGCTTCCTCATCGCCGCGAATCGCGTCTATCTCGAATTGTTCGACGGCGTCGCCATCCTCGGCCCCGGCGACCATATCGGCGAGATCCTCGACCACGCCGCGGCGGAGGGCGTCTTCGACACGGAAGGGACGGATTCCGAAGACTGGATCGCCCGGCAACTCGCCCGGTGGAACGATCCGGACCCGTCGCCGCTGTCGCTGACCCGATACGACGGTCGGATCATCCGGATCGAGGATCGCCGCGTCCCCGACGGTGACGTCGTGTCGGTCGCCATCGACATCACCAAGCACCGCGACCGCGAGGCCTCGCTGGCGGCCGCCCGCGACGCCGCCGAAAGCGCGGCAAACGCAAAGGCACGGTTCCTCGCCCGGATGAGCCACGAGATCCATACGCCGATGAGCGGGATCCTGGGCATGGCGCAGATGCTCGCCGAGCAGGCCACGGATGCAGAGACGCGCCTCTCCGCCCGCACGATCTGCGACTCGGCGGAGGCGCTTCTCGGCATCGTGGACGACGCGCTCGACGTCTCGCGGCTCGCTGCGGGGCGCATGGCGCTCCAAGACGCGCCGTTCGACCTCGAAGCGCTGCTCTGCGACGGCGTGCGGCTGGCGATGTCCGAGGCCCGGCCCGGGGTCGCGGTCGGGCTGGCCTACCCGCTGGATGCGCCCCTGCGGTTCCAGGGCGACGAGGATCGGCTCCGCCAGGTCGTGGCGCACCTGCTCGCCAACGCGATCCGTGTCACAGAGCGCGGCCATGTGATCCTCCGGGCCTCCGTGACCGGGGACGACCCGGCGCGCGTCGTCATCGAGGTCGAGGATACCGGTCCCGGCATCGCGCCGGAAGCGCAGGCCACGATCTTCGAGGCCTTCGGGCAGATCCCGGATTCAGACCGGCCGGCAGGCGAGGGAACGGGTCTCGGTCTGACGATCTCGCGCGGGCTGGCCGAACAGATGGGCGGCACGCTCACGTTGCGGAGCGCACAGGGCGCGGGCGCGACCTTCACCCTTTCCCTGCCGCTTGCATCCGACGGCTCGGTTCGAGAAATCTCCGCTTTGCCGCAGGCGGTCGTGGTCGCCGACGGCGCGCTCGGCGATCTGCTCGCGGCGCAGCTCGGTGCCGGCGGTGTCTCGGTCGCGCGCGATGTGACGTCCGCGGCGGCGCAGGTGATCCTGCCGCTCGATCCGGATCGCGACCGCCAGATCGCCTTCCTCGGCGCGTTGGCGCCCGCGGTGCGGCTCGTGCTCGTCGGTCGGCGGGCGAACGCCTTGCCGGAGACTTTGGCGCGGGCCGACGCCCTGCTGCCGGCGCCGGCACGGGGCGCGGAGCTGGTCGCGGCGCTCGCGGAGGAACCCGACACCGTGGCTGCGCCGGTTCCCCGCATCCTCCTCGCCGACGACAACGCGACGAACCGCATCATCGCCGACCGCATGCTGCGAAGCGAAGGCTACGATGTCGACGTCGTGTGCGACGGGGCCGCGGCGATCGAGGCCTTCCGGGCGCGGGCGCCCGAGGCGGTCATCCTCGACATCTCGATGCCCGTCATCGACGGGTTCGAGGCCGCCGCGTCGATGCGCGCGACGGATGGTTCGATTCCGATCATCGCGCTGACCGCGCATGTCGGTCCCGAGATCGCGGAACGCCTGGCCGAGGCGGGCTTCGACGCCTACCTCACGAAGCCGCTCCGCAAGGGCGAGTTGATGGCGGAACTCGCCCGTCATCTCGATGCCCCGTCACCTCATGCCAGGGCGACCTCGTAACGGCCGGTGACGGTGCCGCGACAGTTCGCAATCGGGCCTTCCATCAGGCGCCGCGCCACCGGCGCCGCCGCGTCGAGCACGCCGAGCCGCACCAGAAGCGCCGCGATCGTGGCCTCCGCCGCACGGGTGCCGCCGTCGACGATCTTGAGCGCCACGCCCCGGTCGAGCCCGGGCACGATGGCGACGAACACCGCCTCCGCCCCGGTCTTGACCGCAACGCGGCCCCCCATCGCGCGCATCAGATCGGTACAGGCCCGGCCCTCGCCCGCGACGAGCTCGGGTGCCGCGCCCATCGCCTGCGTCAGCCGGGCCATCGCGTCCGCCCGCGTGCCGCCGCCCTCGCGCGCCGCCGCGAAGCGCCCCATCGCAGCGCCGAGCGCATCGAGCCGGGTGGCGAAGTTCGGCGCGGAACAGCCGTCGATGCCGTATCCCGGGCTGTCCATCCCCGTCACCTCCTCGAAAGCGCGCCGCACGGCGATCTGCACCGGATGGTCGATCTCCACGTAGTCCGGCCCGCCGCCGAGGTGCTTCGAGAGCGTGAGGAACCCCGCATGCTTGCCCGAGCAGTTGTTGTGCAGCTGACACGGCGCCTCGCCCGCGCGGATCAGCGCCGACTTCGCATCGTCCGCGTAGGGCATGTGCGTCCCGCAGCGCAGATCCGGCTCCGACAATCCGAGATCCGACAGCCAGGCCGAGACCGCTTCCGTATGGATCGCCGCGCCCTGGTGCGAGGCGCAGGCCAGCGCCACCTGCCGGTCCGTCAGGTCGCGCCCGGCCCCGGATTCCAGGAGCGGCAGCGCCTGGATCATCTTGCACGACGAGCGCGGGTAGATCACCGCCGCGGGGTCGCCCCAGGCCTCCACCACCGCGCCCGTGCCGTCGCAGATCACGGCGTGGCCGCGATGGACGGACTCGACACGGTCGCCCCGGATCACCCGCACCAGCTCGACTGCGCCGTCACTTACCTCTGTCATGCCGCTCTCCGGTCCGTGAAAATGTGCCGCATGGTCTTTCCGACCGGGCGCGGCTCGGGCTATCAGGGCGGCGATGGATTGGGAACCACGCGCGTCGCGGCCTACGACCGGACCGGTCTGGCCGTCCGCGCCGTTCAAAGGACAGAAGGCCGAACCCGTGATGATTCCGAAGACGATCACCGCCGTCCTGCTGGCCGGGACGATGGCCCTGCCGACCGCGACCTCGACGGCCTTCGCGCAGGAGGGCAGTACCAACCGCGTATCGACCGAGACCGACTGGTCCGTCTTCGTGGAGGACGATCCGACCCAGTGCTGGATCGTCTCGGCGCCCGTGGAGATCCGGAATGTCCGCAACGGGCAGGAGGTGGAGGCGCGGCGTGGCGAGATCCGCCTGTTCGTGAGCTACTGGCCCGGCGACGGCAAGCGGGGCGAGGTCTCGACGACCGGCGGTTATCCCTACGCCGACGGCTCGGCGGTCACGATCGAGATCGGCTCCGACAGCTTCGAATTGTTCACGGAAGGGGAGCTCGCCTGGGCCGCCTCGCCTGCCGAGGACGGCGAGATCATCGCCGCGATGAAGCGCGGCGCGCAGGCGGTCGTCATCGGCCAGTCGAGCCGTGGCACCCGGACCGAGGACACATTCAGCCTGCTGGGCTTCACCGCCGCTGTCGAGGATGCCGAGTCGCGCTGCACCTCCTGAACCTCGGGATGGTTTGAGTTCTGCCGCGGGCGTCCCTATATGGGGCGCCCGTTCCCGTTTTACGACCGACCCGGAGACCCGCCATGCACGCGCCCGTCACGCAGGACGTCCACACGATCCCGCGCCGCTTGCCGGAAGGCGGGCCGGTGAACCTCGTCGGCCTGACGCGGGACGCGCTGCGCGACGCGCTGGTCGGCATCGGCGTGTCCGAAAAGCAGGCCAAGATGCGCGTCAACCAGGTCTGGCAATGGGTCTACCATTGGGGCGTGCGCGACTTCGATGCGATGACGAACCTCGCGAAGGGGTTCCGCGCCGATCTGGCCGAACACTTCACCATCGAGCTGCCCGAGGTGGTGAGCCGGCAGGTCTCGTCCGACGGCACCCGCAAGTACCTCGTCCGCATCGCCGGCGGCCACGAGGTGGAGACGGTCTATATCCCGGAGGAGGGGCGCGGGACGCTCTGCGTCTCGTCCCAGGTCGGCTGCACGCTCACCTGCTCGTTCTGCCATACCGGCACGCAGCGGCTCGTCCGCAACCTGACGGCGGGGGAGATCGTGGGGCAGGTGATGCTCGCCCGCGACGACCTCGGCGAATGGCCCGAGCGAGGCGCGGCGAACGATCCCACGGGGCGGCTCCTGTCGAACATCGTGCTGATGGGCATGGGCGAGCCGCTCTACAATTTCGAGAACGTGCGCGATGCCATGCGGATCGTGATGGACGGCGAGGGGATCGCGCTCGGTCGCCGCCGCATCACGCTCTCCACCTCCGGCGTCGTCCCCGAGATCGTGCGCACGGCAGAGGAGATCGGCTGCCTGCTGGCCGTCAGCTTCCACGCCACCACGGACGAGGTGCGCGACCGGCTTGTGCCGATCAACAAGCGCTGGAACATCGCCACGCTCCTCGACGCGCTGCGCGAGTATCCCAAGGCCACGAACAGCGAGCGCATCACTTTCGAATACGTGATGCTCGACGGGGTGAACGACAGCGACGCCGACGCGCGCCGTCTGGTCGAGCTTCTCGACGGCATCCCGGCCAAGGTGAACCTGATCCCGTTCAACGAATGGCCCGGCGCGCCCTATCGGCGGTCGTCGAACAACCGCATCCGCGCCTTCGCGACGATCCTGATGCAGGCCGGCTATGCCTCGCCCATCCGCACGCCGCGCGGCGAGGACATCATGGCCGCCTGTGGGCAGCTCAAGTCGGCGACCGAGCGTGCCCGCAAGAGCCGCGCGCAGATCGCGGCGGAGGCAGGGCTCTAGCGCCGACGGCGCCAGGGCAGGAGGACGTCGAGGACGAATTGCAGCGGGTCGATCTCGGCCATGGTCGCGTCTCGGGATATGGGTTCGCGGGCGAACTAGCCGCACCATGTTGCATCCGTGTGACGTTCGGAAGATGCTTCGTGATCGGGCCGAAATACCCCGGCGGGCTTCAGCTCACGAAGTTGGCGCGCCGGTAGCCCTGCAGGTAGAGAAGCGCCGTCAGGTCCCCGTGATTGATCCGGTACCGTGCCTCCGCCTGCACCGCGGGTTTCGCGTGCAACGCCACGCCCATCCCGGCGCGCGTCAACATCCCCAGATCGTTCGCCCCGTCGCCCACGGCCAGCACGTCCGCCTCCGCGATCCCCATCTCCGCGGTCAGCTCCTCCAGCGCGGCGACCTTCGCCGCCCGCCCGAGGATCGGCTCGCCGGGCGCCCCCGTCAGCTTCCCGTCAGCCACGAGTAGCGTGTTCGCCCGGTTCCAGTCGAAGCCGAGCCGCGCCGAGACCGCCTCGGTGAAGGCCGTGAACCCCCCGGAGACCAGAGCCGCCCGCGTGCCATGCGCCTTCATCGTCGCCACCAGCGTGCCGCCCCCCGGCATCGGCGTGATCCGCTCGGCCAGCACCTTGTCGATCACGCCCGCATCCAGCCCGGCGAGCAGCGCGACCCGCTCCCGCAGCGCGCCCTCGAACCCGATCTCCCCGTTCATGGCCCGCGCGGTGATCGCCGCCACGCGCGGGCCGACCCCGGCCTCGGCGGCCAGCTCGTCCACGCATTCCTGCTGGATCATCGTCGAGTCCATATCTGCCAGAAGCAGCCGCTTCCGCCGCCCCGCCACCGGCACCACGTTCAGGTCGACCCCCAGCCTGTCCAGCTCCGTCCGGACCGTCGCCAGGTTGTCCGGCATCGCCGGAAGATCGAACTCCGCCGCCGCGCCCCGCGCAAGCCACCGCGCCGCGTCCCCGCCCCAACCGTTCCGAAGCGCCTCCACGAGGTGCGCCTCCAGGTTGGTGGCATTGGGCGAGGCAGTGAGGACGGTGACATACATGGTCGGACTCCGGGCGGCTTCGGGCGCCATAGCCGCAGAATGACCCTTGCGCGACCCCCGGACGGGGCATAGCGACACCCGCGGGACACCCCTCCCCAACGAGGGGCATATATCTGCAAGGATAGACATGACCGATCTCGAGATCCCGGGCACGCGGCCCGCGACGAAACCCGTCAATCCGAATTTCTCCTCCGGCCCCTGCGCCAAGCCCCCCGGCTACGACCTCGCGAAGCTCGCCGACGCGCCGCTGGGTCGCAGTCACCGCGCGGGCATCGGGAAGGCCAGGCTCGCGGAGGTCATCGACCGCACCCGCGTGCTCCTCGGCGTGCCCGACGATTACCGCGTCGGCATCGTCCCCGCCTCCGACACCGGTGCTTACGAGATGGCGATGTGGACCATGCTCGGCGCCCGCCCCGCCACCATGCTCGCCTGGGAGAGCTTCGGCTCAGGCTGGGTCACCGATGCGGTGAAGCAGCTCGACCTCGACGCCGAGGTGAGGACCACCGATTACGGCACGCTGCCCGATCTCGTCTGCGACAAGGCGCGCGACGTCTGCTTCACCTGGAACGGTACCACCTCCGGCGTCCGCGTCCCCGACGGCGACTGGATCGCCGCCGACCGCGAGGGACTGACCCTCTGCGACGCGACTTCCGCCGCCTTCGCGATGGCGCTGCCCTGGGACAAGCTCGACGTGACGACCTTCTCCTGGCAAAAGGTGCTGGGCGGGGAGGGGGCGCACGGCATCCTGATCCTGTCGCCTCGTGCCGTCGAACGACTGGAGAGCTACACGCCCCCCCGGCCGCTGCCGAAGATCTTCCGCCTCACCAAGGGCGGCAAGCTCATCGAGGGCATCTTTCGCGGCGAGACGATCAACACGCCGTCGATGCTCTGCGTCGAGGATTGCCGTGTCGCGCTCGACTGGGCCGAGAGCGTCGGCCGCGAGGGCCTCGTCGACCGTGCCACGGAGAGCGCCCGCCATGTCTGGGACTTCTGCGAGCGCCACGACTGGATCGCCAATCTCGCCCACGACCCGGCCACCCGCTCCACCACCTCGGTCTGCCTCCGCTTCACCGGCGACGTGCCCGACGACTTCGCCAAGCGCGTGTCCAAGCGACTGGAGGTCGAGGGCGTAGCCTATGACATCGCGAGCTACCGCGACGCCCCGGCCGGCCTGCGCATCTGGTGCGGCTCTACCGTGGAGCCGGACGACGTCGCTGCGCTGATGCCCTGGATCGAATGGGCCTACCACGCCGAGCGCGACACCGCGCCCGCCGCCTGAGCCCTCTTGGGTCCGGTCGCCCCGGAGCCGCCCCTCATTTTCAAGACAGGAGCCTCGAATGGCCCCCCGTGTTCTCATTTCCGACAAGCTGTCGGACGCCGCCGTGCAGATTTTCCGCGATCGCGGCATCGACGTCACCTTCGAGCCTAGTCTCGGCAAGGACAAGGATGCCCTTGCCGCCCGCATCGGCGAGTTCGACGGCCTCGCCATCCGGTCCGCCACCAGGGTCACCGGGAAGCTGCTCGAAGCCGCGCCGAACCTCAAGGTCGTCGGCCGCGCCGGCATCGGCACCGACAACGTCGACAAGGAGGCGGCCTCCCGGCGAGGCGTGATCGTGATGAACACGCCCTACGGCAACATGATCACCACCGCCGAGCATGCCATCGCGCTGATGTTCGCGGTCGCCCGCCAAATCCCGGAGGCCAACGCCTCCACCCATGCCGGCAAGTGGGAGAAGTCCCGCTTCATGGGCGTCGAGCTGACCGGCAAGACGCTCGGCGTGATCGGCGCCGGCAATATCGGCGGTATCGTCTGCCAGAAGGCCGTGGGCCTCGGCATGAAGGTCGTGGCCTACGATCCGTTCCTCTCGGAGGATCGCGCGGCAAAGCTCGGCGTGGAGAAGGTCGAGCTCGACACGCTGCTGGCCCGCGCCGACGTCATCACGCTGCACGTCCCGCTGACCGACCAGACTCGGAACATCCTCTCCGCCGAGAACATCGCCAAGACCAAGAAGGGCGTCCGCATCGTCAACTGCGCCCGTGGCGGGCTCGTCGACGAGGCTGCGCTCGCCGAAGCCCTCACTTCTGGCCACGTCGCCGGCGCCGCCTTCGATGTCTTCGCGGAGGAGCCGGCGACCGCCTCGCCGCTCTTCAACCTGCCCAACGTGGTCGTCACGCCGCATCTCGGCGCCGCCACGACCGAGGCGCAGGAGAACGTGGCCCTGCAGGTGGCCGAGCAGATGTCGGACTACCTCCTGACCGGCGCGGTGACGAACGCGCTCAACATGCCCTCGGTTACCGCCGAGGAGGCCAAGGTCATGGGTCCCTGGATCAAGGTGGCCGAGCATCTGGGCGCCTTCGTGGGCCAGATGACCGACGAACCGATCAAATCCATCGAGATCGTCTACAACGGCGTCGTCTCGAAGATGAACCTCGAGGCGCTGAACTGCTCGGTCATCGCCGGGGTGATGGCAGCCACCAACCCGGACGTGAACATGGTCTCCGCCCCCGTCCTCGCCCGCGAGCGTGGCGTGGAGATTTCGACCACGCGTCAGGACAAGACTGGCGCCTTCGAGGGCTATATCAAGCTCGTCGTGAAGACGGCCTCGCGCGAGCGCTCCGTCGCCGGCACCGCCTTCTCCGACGGCAAGCCGCGCTTCATCCAGATCAAGGGCATCAATATCGACGCCGAGGTCGGCGCGCATATGCTCTACACGACGAACGAGGACAAGCCGGGCGTGATCGGTACGCTGGGCGTCACGCTGGGCGAGAACGGGGTGAACATCGCGAACTTCACGCTGGGCCGCTCCGACCGGGGCCACGACGCGATCGCGCTCCTCTATCTCGACGAGCAGCCTCCGGCCGCCGTGCTCGACAAGCTGCGCGCAACGGGTCTGTTCCAGGCCGTCGCGCCGCTGAAGTTCAACGTCTGACGGGACGAGTCCGGTCGCCCCGTCTTTGCTTCGCAAGTATCCTCGGGGGTCCGGGGGGCGAGCCCCCCGGTCTCCGTCCCGACGCCTGTCGCATCAGGCATTCTGAACGCCAAACAACTCCTCACGGGGACGATACGCTTCAATAGCCGAGTGCGCAGCCATCCTTGCGCGGGTCGCTCGCCCCTTCGAGATACCCGCTCGCGTCGATCCGGATCGCCTGCGCCCCGCCGATCGGCTCGTCGGGCACGTGGACGTCGTGGCCCATCTCGGCGAGTTCGGCGCGGACCGCATCGGAATAGCCCCGCTCGACCTTCATCACGCCCATGTCCGAGAAGGCGCGGGGCGCGTCGATGGCGGTCTGCGGGTCCATGCCGAAATCGCGCAGGTTCGACACGAAGCGCGCGTGCCCGGCCGGCTGGTAGGCGCCGCCCATCACCCCGAACGGCATCGTCACCCGCCCGTCCTCGCGCAGCATGCCCGGAATGATCGTGTGCATCGGCCGCTTGCCCGGAGCCAGCTCGTTCGGATGCCCCTCGGCCAGCGTGAAGCCGGCACCGCGATTGTGCATCAGGATGCCGAACCGGTCCGAGGCGAGCCCCGAGCCGAACGCGTGGAAGATCGAGTAGATCAGCGACACCGCCATCCGGTCGCGGTCGACCACCGTGATGTAGATCGTGTCGCGGTGGACCGCCTCCGTCACCGCCGCGGCCGAGGGCATGGCACGGAGCGGGTCGATGAGGCCCGCGAGTTGGCCCGCGACGTCGAGGCTCAGCATCGCTTCGAGCCGTGTGGTATGGTCCGGATCGGCGAGGAAGCGGTTGCGCGCGTCGTAGGCGAGCTTCGCCGCTTCCGCCTCGAGATGCGCGCGCTCGGCGCCGAACGGGTCCATCCCGGCTACGTCGAAGTTCGACAGGATGTTGGCCATCAGGATCGCCGTCGCCCCCTGTCCGTTGGGCGGATGCTCCAGCAGATCGATGCCCTTGTAATGACCGCAGACCGGCGTGCCCCAGTCGCAGTTCACGCTGGCGAAGTCCTCCGCCGCATGCGTTCCGCCTGCGGCCCGCAGCGCCGCAATCATGTCCTCGGCCACCTCGCCGGTGTAGAACCCGTCGCGCCCCTGCGCCGCCACCCGGCGCAGCACCTCCGCCTGTCCCGGCAGGGCGAAGCGCGTGCCCGCTGCCGGCGCGCCGCCGTCCACGGCGAAGGTTTCCCGCGCGCCGCCCTGCAGCACGTCGAAGGAGGCCGCCCAGTCGTAGGCCACGCGGGAGGCGACAGGCACGCCGCGCTCGAAATAGGGGATCACCGGGCCGAGCGTGTCGCCAATGCCGAGCGTGCCGTAGCTTTCCGACAGGGCACAGAACGCGTCCACCGCGCCGGGCAGCGTCACCGAATGGGCCGAGCGGAGGGGGATCGCGTCCAGCCCCTCGTCGCGGAGCGTCGCCGCCGAGGCGCCTGCCGGTGCCCGGCCCGAGCCGTTCAGCGCCACCACGTCCTCGGAGCCGCCGGGCTTGAGGAGCGCGAAGCAATCCCCGCCGAGCCCCGTCATCTGCGGCTCGCAGAGCCCCAGCAGCACGGCACCCGCGATCGCCGCGTCCACCGCGTTGCCGCCCCGGGCCAACGTGTCGACCGCGACCTTCGCGGCCAGCGGGTGCGAGGTAGCGCACATGCCGTCGGTGGCGAAGACAGGCGAACGCCCGGGAATGTGGAAATCGCGCATACTCACCTCTCGCTTGGGAGAGGCGAGGCTAGGACGGGCGGCGGAAGAAGCCAATGACCTCCGCGCCCGGCACCCTCAGCGAGCGGGCTCGGTCAGCCGGCAGCTCAGGCGGTTCGTGCCGTTGGCGCGCTCGTAGACCATGTCGTCGGCCAGCGCGTGAATGATGAACCAGCCGAACCCGCTCTCGGGCAAATCCACGCGGTCCGCCGGCATCTCCGGCAGTCGCGCGGAGGTCAGGAGCTGCGGCGGAAGCGGCCGGCCGGAATCCTGCGTCTCCACGTGGAGACCGGCCTCTTCGCGCGTGATCACGAGGGTGATCCGGGCGTCGCGTTGGCCGGCCAGCGAATGTTCGACGATGTTGTTGAGGATCTCGCCCAGCAGGATGGCGACGTTCTCCTGAAGCGCCGCACTCGTGCAGGTCTGCGCCAGGCAGGCGCGCACGCGGGCGATCTGCGCGCGAACCGCGAGTTCGGTGGCCGGAAACCGGACCTGGATCAGGCTGTCCGCCACCGGACCGGCCGCGGCGCTGGGCATCAGGCGGCGTCCCGGGCGGCGAGCGCCGTCTCCACGTCGTCGTGCAGGACGAAAACCTGATCCATCCGTGTCAGGGTCAGCACCTTGCTGACGACCGGGCCGCATCCCGCCAGTTCGAGAGACCGGCCGCGGCCCAGCATTTTCATCACCGCGACCAGCGCGCCCAGCCCGCTCGAATCGAGGAACTCCACCCGGCCCATGTCGAGGACGACGCGGCCTTCGTGGTCCGCGATCAGGGTCCGGACCTTTTCCTTGAAAGCCATCGCGCCGGCGGCGTCGATCCGCGCTTCGCGCAGGATCAGCAACTTGGCGTTTCCGCGAAGTTCGCTGTCGATGTTCATCGCAACACCTCGTAGACATTGCCGCTGGATGGTCTGCGGCGCGTTCCGACGGGACGCTAGCCGCCATAGCTTACCGAATGGTGAAGGGGGTCGGAATGCGGGACCGGATCGACGAAGGCGGGCGAGAGGACGCGACGCGGGTCGACTACGCCGCGTTGAGAGAGGTCTGTGCCTCCCTGGCGGGCGGGGAGGAGGACGATGTCGCGCTCATGGCGACGCTCGCCTGCGAGATACACCATTCCGACGTGCGTTTCGACTGGACCGGCTTCTACCGTGTCGTCGCGCCGGGGCTGCTGAAGATCGGGCCGTATCAGGGCGGGCATGGTTGCCTCGTGATCCCGTTCGGGCGGGGCGTCTGCGGCGCGGCGGCGCGAACCGGGGCGGTGCAGATCGTCCCCGAGGTGGAGGCGTTTCCGGGGCACATCGCCTGCGCGGCCTCGACCCGGTCCGAGATCGTCCTGCCGGTCTTCGACGCGGCGGGCGCGGTGATCGGCGTGCTCGACATCGACAGCGACCGGCCCGACGCCTTCGACGCCGAGGATGCGCGCGAGCTGGCCGCGCTTCTGTCGGAAACCTTCGGGCGGTGAGCGCGCTGCGCGAGCTGATGGCGACCGTGACGCGGGACGGGCGGCTGGACTGGATCGGCCTGCGCCCCGCGCGTCGGGCGGCGCTGATCGCTGTGGAGGGCGCGCACGTCTCGGAACACGGCCTCGACGGCGACCACGCCGCCCCGGGCAAGCGCGCGGTGACGCTGATCCAGGCGGAGCATCTGCCGGTGATAGCGGCGCTCTGCGACGGGGTGGTCACGCCGGAAGCGCTGCGTCGCAACCTCGTCGTCTCGCGCATCAACCTCGCCGCGCTGAAAGGACGGGAGGTGCGGGTGGGCAAGGCGGTGCTGCGTTTCAGCGGTCCCTGTGCGCCGTGCTCGCGCATGGAGGAAACGCTCGGCCGTGGCGGCTATTCCGCCGTGCGCCATCACGGCGGCTGGTGCGCGGAAGTGGTGGCGCCGGGCCGAATCGCCCGGGGCGACACGGTGGCACCGGCGTGATCCGCCTTGCAACGCCCGACGACCGCGCGGCCATCCGCGACCTGCACCTCGCCTCGTGGCAGTCGAGTTACGGCGGCGTCCTGCCGGAGGGTTACTTGCGCGACGACCTGCCCGCCGACATGGCGGCCAAGTGGACCGCCCGGACCTTCGCGCCGCCGGAGCTCACCCTCGTCGACTACACCGACGACGAGCTGACCGGCTTCGCCTGCGCGCTCACCGACCGTGACCCGCCCCTGATCGACAACCTCCACGTCCGCCCCGACCTGCGCGGCGGCGGCACGGGAACGGAGCTTCTGGCGGCGATGAAGGTGGCGCTCCGCAAGGCGGGGTTCGATCGCGCATATCTGACGGTGCTGGCCGAGAACGACCGGGCGCACCGCTTCTACCTGTGCCATGGCGGCGTGGACGAGGGGGCGGTGGACGACAATCTGGTCGGCCATGCGGTCGAGGCACGGCGGATCGGGTTCCGCCTCGCCTGACCGGGGCCTTCAATCCGTCTGGCCGATGGGCTAGGCGGACGTCAAATCTGCCGAGGTCCGCCCGATGAAATTCACCCTCTCCTGGCTCAAGCGCCATCTCGACACGAACGCGACGCTGAACGAGATCGCCGATGCGCTCACCGATCTCGGGCTCGAGGTCGAGGGCGTCGAGGACCGGTCGGCGAAGCTGCGCGACTTCGTCCTCGGCCGCGTGGTGAGCGCGACCAAGCATCCCGACGCGGATCGCCTGAAGGTCTGCCAGGTGGAGACCGACGAGGGTCGCCAGCAGATCATCTGCGGTGCCCCCAACGCGCGCGAGGGGATCACCGTCGTGCTGGCCAAGCCTGGCGTCTACGTGCCCGGCATCGACACGACCATCGGCGTGGGCCGCATCCGCGGGATCGAGAGCTTCGGGATGATGGCCTCGGAGCGCGAGCTCGGCCTCTCCGACGAGCACGAGGGGATCATTGAGCTGCCCTCGGGCGAGGTGGGCGAACGCTTCATCGACTGGCTGGCCGCGAACGACCCGGCCAAGGTGGACCCGGTGATCGAGATCGCGATCACCCCGAACCGGCCCGACGCGCTCGGCGTGCGCGGCATCGCCCGCGATCTCGCCGCGCGCGGGCTGGGCACGCTCAGACCGCTCGAAAGCCAGGCGATCGACGGCGCCTTCGCCTGCCCTGTCGGCGTGGCCATCGACGACGACACGCGGGATGGCTGCCCCGTCTTCGCGCTGCGTCTGATCCGGGGGGTGCGGAACGGACCGTCGCCCGACTGGCTCCAGGACCAGCTCCGCGCCATCGGGCTGCGCCCCATCAGCTTCCTCGTCGACGTGACGAACTGGTTCACCCATGACCTGAACCGCCCGCTCCACGTCTTCGACGCCGACAAGGTCCGTGGCAACCTTCGCGTGCACCGTGCCGCGGGCGGCGAGACGATCGAGGCGCTCGACGAGCGGACCTATACGCTGCCGCAGGGCGCGATCGCCATCTCCGACGGTGCGGGCGTCGAGAGCATCGCCGGCATCATGGGTGGCGAGGCGTCGGGCGTCACGCCGGAGACGGTGAACGTGCTGGTCGAGAGCGCCTACTGGGACCCGGTGCAGATCGCGCTGAACGGGCGGGCGCTCAAGATCAACTCCGACGCGCGCTATCGCTTCGAGCGGGGCGTCGACCCGGCCTTCACGCCCGACGGGCTCGACCGGGCGACGGCGATGATCCTGGACGTCGCGGGCGGGGAGGCATCGGAGATGGTGGTCGCGGGCGCCGTGCCCGATACGTCGCGCAGCTACCGGCTCGACACGGACCGGGTCGAGAGCCTCGTCGGCATGTCGATCCCGGCGGAGACGCAGCGCGCGACGCTTCAGGCGCTGGGCTTCCGTCTCGAGGACGACGACGCCTGGGTGCCGTCGTGGCGGCCCGACGTGCAGGGCGAGGCCGATCTGGTGGAAGAGGTGGCGCGGATCGCGTCGCTGACGAAGCTCGAAGGCCGGCCGATGAGCCGCCCCGCGCAGGTGCTTCGCCCCGTGCTGACGCCCACGCAGATGCGCGAGCGGATGGCGCGTCGCACGGCGGCGGCACTGGGCTACGACGAATGCGTGACCTACTCCTTCATTGACGGCGATGCCGCCGCGCTGTTCGGCGGCGGGACGGAAGCGACGCGGCTTGAGAACCCGATTTCCGCGGACATGAGCCACATGCGGCCCTCGCTCCTCCCGGGCCTCCTGCAGGCCGCGTCGCGCAACCAGGCACGGGGCTTCGCCGATTTGGCGCTCTTCGAGGCGGGGCACGCCTTCACGGGCGGCGAGCCGGGGGAGCAGCATTTCGCGATCACGGGCCTTCTCACCGGCCATACGGGACCACGCTCCATGCATGGCGAAAGGCGGTCGGTCGATGTCTTCAATGCGCGGGCGGATGCCGAGGCGATCCTCGCCGCGATCGGCGCGCCGGCTTCGGCCCGGGTCCTGCGGGACGCCGAGGACTGGTGGCATCCGGGACGGTCGGGCCGCATCGGGCTCGGCCCGAAGAAGACGCTGGCGACCTTCGGGGAGATCCATCCGAAAGTGCTGCGCGCGATGGACGTGAAGGGCCCGGCCGTGGGCTTCACGATCTGGCCCGCCGAGGTGCCGTTCCCGAAGGCCACGGGTGCCGCACGTGGCGCGCTCGTCCTGTCGGACCTGCAGGCGGTCGATCGCGACTTCGCCTTCGTCGTCGGGGCCGACGTCGAGGCGCAGACGCTGGTGCAGGCCGCACAGGGCGCGGACAAGGCGCTCATCACGCAGGTTCGGGTCTTCGACGAGTTCGTCGGCGGCCCACTCGGCGAGGGCCGCAAGTCCCTCGCGCTGACCGTGCGGATGCAGCCCCGCGACCGGACCCTGACCGACAAGGAGATCGAGGCGGTCGCGCAGAAGGTCGTCGAAAAGGTGGAGCGCGCCTCGGGCGGCACGCTGCGCGCCTGACCCCCTTCTTCTTGGCGAAATACTCCGGGGAGCGCGAGGGGCCGGCCCCTCGCTCCGTCCTCGGCCGCGGTCGCGCCGGCCCTCGATGACGCGCCCGGCATTCGGCAGACGTGCCACCCGCTCGACGCGGATCTCCGCGTGCCGGGCGGCGAAGGCCGCGACCTGTTCGGTGCATAGGAAGATGTCCTTCACCCGTGTCACCTGATCGGCACGCCCCCGCGCGGATACGCAGATCAATGCGGCCGCACGGGGCCGCCCCCTCGTGCGCAGTCGACAATTCGCCGGTCGCGAAACGGATCAGCGGGTAATCCGGTCGAGCGAAGTCACGACGATCTCGCACACCTCGCAGGGCGGCAGCGGGTCGGCAGCCCGCCCACGGGCAGCGTGATGGCGCCGATAGCGCACGCGCCGCTCTCGATCGTCGCGTCGTCGGGCGCGGACGGGTTGGGGAAACAGGTCAGCACGGGGTCGGTCGTACCGATGCCGGCGGCATGCAGAGCGCGCCCGATCCGCCACCAGTCGGGCGTCGTGCCGCCGGGCGCGTAGACCGGTCCCGGGTCTGGAAGATCCGCGCGACGTTCGAGACGCGGAGGCCGCCGAAGGGCGGGTGCTCGCCCTGCCGTGCGACGAGCGCGGGTCGCCGCAGGATCGGTAGGCGCGCAAGATCGGCCAACGAAGCAATCTCCTCTGGATTCGTCAGGTCCGGGTCGGTGACGTGCCGAAGCTAATCACGCAGCGCGTCGAGCTGCGCAGCATAACGCGCCTCGGCGCTGCGCGTCTCGAGATCGCCGCAATGGGTCACGTCAAATCCTCGTCGAAGGCCCAATGCGCGAGCGCGCCGTCGAAATCCGACCCGTGCCAGCAGGGAACGCCCGCCGCCTCGATCGCGGCGATGGCCGCGGCGTCGTCGGCGCCCGCCCCGGGGGCGGGCTCGCGCAGCGCGACGCCGGCGATGCGGTCCGGATGACGGTGGATCGCGTCGCGGTAGATGAAGGCGTCCCGCTGTCCGGTATCGCCCATCAGATAGGCGGTCAGGCCAGGATTGGCCGCGAGGATCGTGTCGATCGCCGCGCCCTTGTGGCTGCCGTGGCTGGCGCCGACGCCCTCGGAGGTGATGCTCAGATCGCGCAGGAACATCGGCCCCCGCGGCACGCCGTTCCGCACGAAGAGGGAGTCGAGGAAGCGGTGCAGGTTCCAGGGCGAGGAGGAGACGTAGAAGACGGGATTGCGCCCCCCATTGGTCAGCCGCCGCATCAGCCGGATGGCATCGCCATGCACCTCGCGCGTGAAGAGCGAGCCGGTGAAGGTCGTCCAGAGGTTCCGCGCGAGGCTATGCGCCCCGGTCTCGATCATCGTGTCGTCGATGTCGGAGATGACGATATGGCGTGCGCCCGAGGCGGGCAGGCGGACAGGAAACGCGATCTCGGTGTCCGGGCGCCCCTCGATGCGGACCGGCACGCCGGCCCAGGCCGAGCCCGCGGCGACATCGGCCGCGTGCGGATCGACGGCAAGCGTGACGTAGCCTTCCGCGTCGCTCACGCCGCGCGCGCCGCCGCCCCGGACCGACACGCCCGCCACCTCGTCGGTCAGGAACAGCGACGCCATCTGCCGCAGGTTGACCCACCGCGATTGCCGGGGGTCGGGTTCGGCCTCGCGCAGGTGGCTGAGGACGCGACCCCGAAGGATCAGCGCGTCCGGCGTGGAATAGCCGCAATAGGCCTCCAGCACCGGAGTGTCGTCGGAGCGGTCGCCGAGCCGCTCGAGCAGGCGCTCGATACGGCGGGCGATCGGCAGGGCGATGGATCGGAGCATGCGGGACTCGGTCTGAAATCGGATTGGTGATGCAAATCGGGGCTCGTGTATCGCATTCTAGACGCCGAGCGGATAGGTCGCGAGCGGTTCGTAGAGCGGCCCGTCCGGCGTGAGCGTCGAGGACCAGAGCGTCGCCAGCCGGACGGGGGCGGGCGCGACCTCCGGCATGCCGATCCCGGACAGCGCGCGGGGCAGGCGGATCGGGTCGGCCGGTCGGGTGGAGCCGTAGCGCAGCAGCGTCACGTGCGGGCGGAAGCGTTCGCGCGAAAGCTCGATCCCGGCGCCGCGCGCCGCGATGCGCACGGCCTCGCGCAACTGAGTCAGGGCCGGGTCGGGCGCGAGGTCGAGGACGACGGCGCGGGGCTTGGTGCCGAGCACGGCGAGACCGGCGGGGCGCAGCGTGGGTGCGGGCAGGGCACGGGTCTCGAGGGACTCGTGCAGTGCTTCGAGCACTGCCTCGGATTGGTCGTCGAGGAAGGCCAGCGTGACGTGCAGGTCGTCGGCGTCCACCGCCCGCCCGCCGGGCAGCGCCGCCGAGGCGCGCATCAGCGGCGTGACCCAGGGCTCCGGGACGGAGAGGCCGACGAAGGCCCTCACGTCGCGTCGGTCACGGCTTGATCGGGCCCGTCGATCGCGGCGCGTGTCAGCGCCGCCATCAGCCGCACGAACCGCTCCCGCGACCCGGCTAGGTCCGACAGCTTCCCGGCCTCTCGTGGCAGGCCCAGATCCCTCGCCGCGTCGAGGGCGGGGCCGTCCGCGCGCGGATGGAACGCGTCCCAGACCAGTTGCGCCTCACGCGCGAAGATCCCGGCCCCCATCGGGCCAAGCCCCTTCGCCCCCTGCAGCGCCGAGAGGATCGCCTCGGCATCTCCGGCCTCGTCGCGCAGGCGGCGGAGATCGCCGTCGTAGCACTCCTTCGCCCAGGCGGCGGTCTCCTTAAGGTAGCCGGTCGTCACCTCGCGGTAGCGGGTGTAGCCGCCCTCGGTCAGCACCTCGATCAGACGTTTCTCAGGGGCCTCGAGGATTGCGTCGATCTTGTGCAGACCGGCCTCGCGCAGCGCCTTGGCAGAGGCTACCGCGAGCGAGGCGTCGATCCGGGCCGAGAGCATGATCGCCCCGACGAGCCAGTGGAACAGCTCCTGCGGCGTGTCGCGTGCGATGTTCGCGCCCATCTCCTCGGAATAGAGCGTGCCCTGACGTTCGATCAGGGCGTCCACGATGTCCTTCCGGCTCACGGCGGCACCGGGTCAGTAGGGCAGGGGCCGTTCGGGGCTCTCGGCCGAGGCGCGGTCGAGGGCGGGTTCGGGCTCGCGCCAGGCGGAGCTGCCGCCGTCGATCCCCGGGTTCGGGCCGGTCGCCGCCGGGCAGGTGCAGGCCGAAAGCAGGTCGTTGGCCTTCTCCGAACGCTTGCCCGCGGGCACGGCCTCGAGCGCGGACTTCGCGGCGCGCAGGCCCCAGTCGATGTCGCCGTCCACGTAGGGCGGATGTGCGTCCCCCTCTTCGGACTTGGTGGCCCCGCGCGCATCGCGGGATTCGTGCGCGGCACGCTTCATCGCGTCGAAGACGGCGCGGCGCTCGTCGATGCGGAGTTCCTCCAGATCCTCGGGGCGGAAGTTGCCCAGCCGCTGGATCGTGTAGTCGGGCAGGCCCGCACCCTCGCCCAGGATGTCGGCCAGCGTCCGCTTCAGCCAGTCGTGATGGTCGCTCATACCCGATCTCCTTGTCGTTCGGAGGGACCAACGGGGCCGGCCCGCCGATGTTCCGGCCCGGGACGCGCCCGTGCGTCACTCCGCTCCGTTCAGCACCCGCGCCGGGTTCAGCCCGCCCGAGCCGTAGAGCGACACGCCGCCGCAATCGGGCGCGCCGGGCCCCTCGGCGACGGAAGAGCGGAAGAAGTCGTCCTCGGGCGCGTAGGTCACGCTTGCGATCACGGGGCAGCCGCGTGGGTTCGGCGCGACCGCTTCGGTGCGGAGCCGGTCGCGGCCGTCGTCTTCTTCCGTCGCAGCCCCCTCCGAGACCGCCTGGCGGCGCAGGTCGCGGAACGCATCGAGGATCGGGGCCGCCTCCGCGTCGGTCAGGGGCGCGGCGTCGCGGGCGACCGAGACCTCGCAGATCGACCGGCTGCCGGCGCGGGTGGGGTAGTCGAGGATCTGCATCTCGAAGCGTCCGTCCGGCTGCGCCCAGATGCCGCGCGGGGCGAGCCGCTGCGAGGTGCGAAGGACGTCGTATTCGAGGCGCACGCCGAAGGGCGGCTCGGGCACGATGTCGGCGATGAGGGTCGGAGGGCGTTCCTCCAGCCCCTCGGTGTCGAGGGCGACTCCGGTCCGGACCGCCTCGGCGCAACGTCGGTGCAGGTCGCGCCATTCGTCTTCCGGCGCGGCCCAGACGGGGGACGCCGCAAGAAGGGTCGCGAGGACGGGGATGGTCGCGTGTCGCATGGATCGTCGCCTCCGGAATCCAGCCACAGCTAAGTCGAGCGGCGACGAGGTCGACCAAATGATCGGAGTGGTCGGGGGCCGTCGGCGTTCCGTCGGCGTGCGGAGTAAAAAGGACGCCTCTACTTCATCGTCCCTGGCGCGATGTCAGGCCGGCGGCCGCATCGGCGAGGATGCGCAACCCCGCGACGAGGTCGGCTTCGGCCGTATCCTCTCCGAAATCATGGCTGATCCCGCCGATCAACGGGGAGAACAGCATCGCGACCGGCATCAGGCGCGCGACGTTGGTCGCGTCGTGGAGCGCGCCCGACGGCATGTCCCGCCAACGCCCGGGCACCTGCGCTGCCGCCGCGTCGCGGAGCGCCGCGCGCAGGGTGGCGTCCATCGTCACCGGCGGCAGGGCGGCGGTCGCCGAGAGGTCGAGCCCGAGCCCCGCCCGCGACGCGACCCGCTCGAGCGTTTCCCGGATCGCCCCTTCCATCCGGTCGAGCCGATCCGTCTCCGCGTCGCGCCACTGGATCGTGAACCGCGCCCGGCCCGGCACGGCGGAGGGTGCGTTCGGGTGCAGCGCCACATGGCCGATGGTCCAGACCGAGGCGGGCGTGACGAGGCCGGCGAGCGTATCGCGCAGTGCTCGGTCGGCTTCCGCCAGACCCCGGAACGCATCGGCGCGCAGGTGCATCGGTGTCGTGCCGGCGTGGTTCTGCCGCCCGGTCAGCGTCACCTCGATCTGGCGCAGGCCGACGATGGCGGTGACGACGCCCGCGGCCTCCCCCGCCGCGTCGAGGACCGGCCCCTGCTCGATATGGTGCTCGAGATAGGCGCGGAAGCGGGCGGGGTCGGGCGCCGCGCCGGTCGCGGGCAAGGCTCGGCGTGCCGCGCCGAAGGGCAGCCCGTCGAGATCCGTCAGCTTGTCCGCGGTCTCGAGCGTCAGCGCGCCGGACCAGATCTCCGAGCCCGTCGTCGCGCCGAACCGGCCCTCCTCGTCCTGGAAGCTGACGACCGAGACGCCGGGATTGCCGCGCGCCACCTCCAGCGCGGCGATCACGCCGAGCGCGCCGTCGAGCCAGCCGCCCTCCGGCTGCGTGTCGGTGTGGCTGCCAAGGAGGAGCGGGCCGCCGAGGCCCCAGACATTGCCGGCCGCGTCGATCCGTGCGTCGAGCCCCGCCTCGGAGAATTGGGCGGCGAGCCAGAGCCGGGCGGTGACGTCGGCGGGATCGAAGGCCCGGCGCACCACGCCGTTCCCCGTAGCGCCGATGCCGCGGAGCGTGTTCAGGTCGGTCAGGAAACGGTCGGGATCGAGGCGCATGCCTCAGATGAATACGACATCGTCGAGCACATGGCCAAGGGCGATGCTGCCATGCCGGCCCAGGTCGAGCGTTAGGCTGTCCGCGCTGTTGAACGCGAACACGATTTCGTCTCCGCCGACCTCGGCCATGTCGCGCAGGTCGGCACGGCGCAGACCGGTCGCGTCGAGCGCGGCGCGGTCGATCACGATCGTCTCGCCGTCCCGCCAGTCGGCGATGCGG
Organism: uncultured Jannaschia sp.; assembly: GCF_947494055.1. GTDB lineage: Bacteria > Pseudomonadota > Alphaproteobacteria > Rhodobacterales > Rhodobacteraceae > Jannaschia. Next base: position 281,237 of record NZ_CANLTR010000004.1, read on the forward strand.
TCGTGGCCCTCGCGGAAGACGAAGCGATCCTGCCCGCCCTGGCCGCGAAGGATGTCGTCGCCCGCACCGCCGTCGAGCCAGTCGGCACCGGCGCCGCCCCGGAGTTCGTCGTCCGCACCCCCGCCCTTCAGGCGGTCGGCACCGCCGCCACCGCGGAGCAGGTCGGGGCCGTTGGATCCCGTCAGCCTGTCCTGTCCGCCGCCGCCCCTCAGGTCGTCCGCGCCCCTGCCTCCGACGAGCTTGTCGGCGCCCGGTCCGCCCAGCAGCGTGTCGCGGCCGGTGTTGCCGAACAGGCGGTCGGCCCCCCGCTGTCCGGACAGGACATCGGCGCCGGCATTGCCCCTCAACACGTCATGCCCTCCTCCGCCGTAGAGATGATCCCCGTCCTCGCGCCCGTGCAGCCGGTCGCGGCCGCCCGCCCCAGAGGCGCGGATGTCGCCGGCCGGGACCACGATCGTGTCGTTGCCCCGGCCGCCCTCGATCTCCAGAATCCCGGGCCCGGACTTGTAGCGGAACGTCCAGTCCTCGGTGTCCTGTGGTCGGCCGTAGAGATGCCGCAGGGCCTGCCGGTCGAGGGTTTGCAACGTCTGGGGATTGTCGTCGGTACTCCATTCGTAGGTCATCACCGTGTGGTCGTGGTCGTCGATCTCGCCCGACAGCCTGGTCCGGCCCTCATGCGTGTGCTTCAGGCCGACGGCATGTCCGAGCTCGTGCAGCAGGACCGTGAAGCCGGACCGGCCTGGTTTCCATTCGGCCGGATCGGGGACGTTCATCACGAGATCGCCATGCGAGGTGACGTGGTCGCTTACGTAGGGGTAGTTCGCGTAGCCGGCGAAGGATTCGTAGCGCGAGCCGATCCCGGCGATGTTGTAGGCGTCGACCATGGCTGGCCCGTCGACCTCGACGAAGCGGATGCCGGCCACGCGTTCGTATTCTTCTGTCGCCTTATGGAAGGCCCGGCGTTCTCGGGCGTCGAAGGCGCTGACCCGGGTGCCGTCGTAATAGGTCCGTTCCAGCGGCGGCAGATCAGCCCCGGCTGGAAAGCGGTAGGTCACGATGATCGGGGTGCCAGTGGGGAGCGTGGCGTTCCAGCGGTGCCCCGGGTCCACGTCGGTCGCGAGAATGGCCTTGTAGGTATCGACGACGGGCATGACGGGTTCCGATCCTTGGACGGCCGGCGGAAGCGTCGGGCGGCCGGCGGTTGAGGCGTTGCGGGCATTCCGGAGTACCCGCGCAAAGCTTCACACCAGATTTGTCCTTAAGAAACCTTTTCGGTGGGGCGAACTTCGCTTCGGTGCTACGTATCGGGCCGGAACGGCCGCGTCAGACGTCCTCGACCATCGCCACGCCGGGCAGGGAGCGGAGCGCGCCCTTCACCCGGGGATTGACCGGATAGAGATCGGGCAAGCGCAGCTCCACCTCGCCCGGCAGGTCCTCGCCGAGCAGGCACAGATGCATCGGACCCCGCCCCCGCGCCCCCGACTCGCCCGCCAGCCGGTCGAGCAGGCCCCGGAGCGGCGCGATCGCATCCGGCTCCTCGAGGAAGACGCGCAGGCCCGCCTGCGGCCCGGACTCCACTGCCTCGTCCATCGGGGTGACGGCGCGGGCCAGAAGCTTGAGCTGGTCGGATTCCTGCGTGGCCTCGACCTGCAGGATGACGCGGCAGCCGGCTTCCAGATGCTCGCGGCTCGTGTCGAGCGTGTCGGAGAAGACCATCGCCTCGTAGGCGCCGGTCGGGTCGGAGGCCTGCACGAAGGCGAAGCGGTTGCCGCGGGCGGACTTGCGCTCCTGCCGGGCGGCGACGATCCCCGCGATCTTGGCGACCATCGGGCCGCGCGCCGTCTGCGCCTGCACCTCCGAGAGCGTCATCACGTTCTGCCGCTTCAAAGCCGGCATATAATCGTCGAGCGGATGGCCCGAGAGGTAGAAGCCGATGGCCTTGAACTCCTCGCCCAGACGCTCCGCCGGCAGCCAGTCCTCACGGAAGGGCAGGCGCGGCTCGGGCAGGTCCTCGCCCGCCTCGCCGAAGAGCGAGACCTGGTTCGAGGCGCGCTGCTCGTGGATCGCCGCGGAATAGCCCACCAGCGCGTCGAGCGCGTCGAGCACCCGGGCGCGGTTCGGGTCGATCTGATCGAAGGCACCGGCGCGGGCCAGCATCTCGAGCGGGCGCTTGCCGACGCGTTTCAGGTCCACCCGGCGCGCGAAGTCGTAAAGCGTGGCGAAAGGCGTGTCGCCCCGGCCGCGCGTCACCAGCTTCATCGCTTCGACGCCGACGTTCTTGAGCGCGCCCAACGCGTAGACCAGCGCGCCGTCCTTGACGGTGAAGCATTCCTCGGACCGGTTGACGCAAGGCGGCACGATGGTCAGGCCGAGTCCGCCGCGCTCCGCCGACTTGCGGACCTCCTCGGCGTAGATGGCGAGCTTGTCGGTGAGGTGAATGTCGGAATTCATGATCCCGGCCATGAACTCGACCGGGTGGTTCGCCTTGAGCCAGGCCGTCTGGTAGCTCACCACCGCGTAGGCGGCGGCATGGGACTTGTTGAAGCCGTAATTCGCGAACTTGTCGAGGAGGTTCCAGACCTCCAGCGCCTTCTCCTTCGGCACGCCGTTCTTCGCCGCGCCCTCGAGGAAAAGCGGCCGCTGCGCGTCCATCTCGGCCTGAATCTTCTTGCCCATCGCTCGGCGCAGCAGGTCGGCGCCGCCCAGGCTGTAGCCCGCCATCTCCTGCGCGATCTGCATCACCTGTTCCTGATAGACGATGATGCCCTGCGTCTCGTCGAGGATATGGTCGATGGAGGGGTGCAGCGTGTCGCGCGCGGACAGGCCGTTCTTGACCTCGCAATATTTCGGGATGTTCTCCATCGGGCCGGGCCGGTAGAGCGCGACGAGCGCGACGATATCCTCGATGCAGGTGGGCTTCATGCGCCGCAGCGCGTCCATCATGCCCGTCGATTCCACCTGGAACACGGCGACGGTGCGGGCCGCCGAGTAGAGCGCGTAGGCCGCTTCGTCGTCGAGCGGGATCAGGTTGACGTCGTTCTCCGTCCCCGGCGTCGGCGCGTAGAGCTGCCGGCCATCGGCGGCGACGTGGAGTGGCCGCGTCTCGGTGACGAGTTCGACCGCGTTCTGGATCTGCGTGAGCGTCTTGAGGCCCAGGAAGTCGAACTTCACGAGCCCGGCCTTCTCCACCCATTTCATGTTGAACTGCGTCGCCGGCATGTCCGAGCGCGGGTCCTTGTAGAGCGGCACCAGCCGGTCGAGCGGCCGGTCCCCGATCACCACGCCCGCCGCGTGGGTGGAGGCGTTCCGGAGGAGCCCCTCCAGCTTCTCGGCGTAGTCGAGCAGGCGCTTCACCGGGTTCGTGCGCCCGTCGCGCCGGTCCTGCTCGCTCTCGCGCGCGGCCTCGCGCAGGCGCGGCTCGTCGGCCATCGCCTTGGTGATGGAGACGGGCTTCACCCCCTCCACCGGGATCATCTTCGACAGCTGGTCGCACTGGAAATACGACATGCCGAGCACCCGGCCCACGTCACGGACGGCGGCCTTCGACAGGAGCGCGCCGAAGGTGATGATCTGCCCCACTTTCTCCCGCCCGTAACGCTCCTGCACGTAGTGGATGACCTCTTCCCGGCGATCCATGCAGAAGTCGATGTCGAAGTCGGGCATCGACACCCGCTCGGGGTTCAGGAACCGCTCGAAGAGGAGAGCGTAGCGCAGCGGGTCGAGGTCGGTGATGGTCAGGGCGTAGGCCACGAGGCTGCCCGCGCCCGAGCCGCGGCCGGGGCCGACGGGGATGTCCTGGTCCTTCGCCCACTTGATGAAGTCCGCGACGATCAGGAAGTAGCCGGGGAACCCCATCCCCTCGATGATGCCGAGTTCGTAGTCCAGCCGCGCCTCGTAATCGGCCACCGGCGCCGCATGCGGGATCACGGCCAGCCGTGCGGCGAGCCCCTCCTTCGCCTGCCGACGCAGCTCCACCACCTCGTCCTCGGCAAAACGCGGCAGGATCGGATCGCGGCCATGGGCGGCGAAGGCGCAGCGGCGGGCGATCTCGACGCTGTTCTCCAGCGCCTCCGGCAGGTCGGCGAAGAGCGCGGCCATCTCCGACTGAGACGCGAAGTGGTGGCGCGGCGTGACCCGGCGGCGCGGCGCGGCCTGGTCCACATAGGCGCCCTGCGCGATGCAGAGAAACGCGTCGTGCGCCTCGTGCATCGACGGCTGCGGAAAGTAGACGTCGTTCGTCGCCACGAGCGGTATGCCCTTTGCGTAGGCGGCCTCCACGTGGAAGCGCTCGGTCGCCTCGGGCTTGTTATGGCGCTGCAGCTCCACGTAGAGCCGGTCGCCATAGATCGCGTGCAGCCGGTCGAGCACCGCCTCCGCCTTCGAGACCTGCCCGTCCGCGACGAGTCGCCCGACCGCGCCGTCCGGGCCCCCGGTCAGGCAGATCAGTCCCTCGGCATTGGCTGCCAGTTCGTCCAGCGTCACCTGCGGCAGCATGTCGGGCCGCGCGAGGTAGAGGCAGGAATTGAGCCGCATCAGGCTTTCGTAGCCGCTCTCGTCCTTGGCGAGCAGGACCACCGGCGCGGGCGTCCTCGGCTTCTGCCCGGGCTCCGCCGGATCGTGCATCACGTCGATCTGGCAGCCCATGATCGGCTGGATGCCGCGACCCTTCAGCGCAGTCGCCGCCTCCAGCGCGGCGAACATGTTGTTCGTGTCGGTCACCGCGACCGCCGGCATCTCCGCCCGCGCCACGAGGTCGGGAAGCGATTTCAGTCGCACCGCCCCTTCGAGCAGGGAATATTCGGTGTGCAGACGAAGGTGGACGAATCGCGGATCTGGCATGGGGCAGGTCTAGCGTTCGTGAGCGGGCGGCGGAAGCGGCGGAGCCGCCTCGCGTTCAGCGCGTATTCAAGAAAAGCCCACTCACTTAACGATTTGATCTTTCATATGGCCGGTGTGACAGTTTCGTGACAATCGCCTATTGGTTCTCGCTGAGTCTTTAACTGTCTGTCTGGCATGAATCCGTGAATGTGCATGTCCGACTTCTGGCAATCCTGCTGTCCTTCGACATCCTGCTGATCTTTACGAGCGGCCTGCTTCGCGTGGCCGTCATCGGCGGATACCTCGCCGAAACTCCGACCTTTCTGAACATCGGACGGGACTGGAGGGTCGTGTCGTGTATCTGGTGGAAATTCCCTGGCGGCGTCCTCCTGGCATGTGAAGTTGCGTCTGGTCAGGCAGCGA